>CAYTNW010000018.1:0-69240 GCA_964439325.1 uncultured Leptospirales bacterium
TTCCCCAGAGGGTTTTTTATTTGGTACTTTTAACTTAAAATTTTTATGCAATAACTGCCTGGTCTTTATTGTCGTTTATTGCTGATGTAAACTTTTAAAATTAGAATTTATTTTAATATCAAGAAAATCCTGACGTATAAGTTTTATGTATTATACGTCTTTATATGAAGTTCTATTCAGACCGGCAGAATATATCGCTACGGAATATTTTCATAACAGTCAAATCATCGCTGTTGATCATGTTAAGAAAAAGGTTACGTTTAAATCAAAAGCTGGGTTGACAGAGGTACACGGGAAAAAAGTTTTAAAACCAGAACCATGAATCTTTATTTATTCATGGGGTGTATGCTGTTTTTCCTTTCTTAAAAGAATAGAAAGATGATCCGGTATTATGGCATCTATGTTCACAAGCTCGATAAAAAAATAAAAAAAATTGAATCACGTACCTGGGCAAAGGCTATTGAAAATTCGTTTCAAAAAAAAACCGGAAGTCTGCCCCGATTATTTTAAACTATATGATTAAAGATATTGTATATTCATTCCGTGCTGATAATGCAATTAAATGGCTTTTTAGAACTCACGCTATAATTGGCGGGATCGAAGCTAATTTGGCCGACGCTATTTTGTACATCCTGTAACGCGTCGGCATTAGCGCATCCTGCACGTCACATTTCCTGTGCGGCTTCGATATCAGGGCATCCGCCATATTTTAAGCCCGATTTAAACAGAACGAATTTGAATACTTTTTTGCCAAGGAAGAATACGGATTTGTTCTATCGATAATATTAATTATGGCCCATTAACCACATATCTGAGTCTAAACATTCTGAATGTTATCAAATTTTCTTATCTCAAACCGGTTTCCGGCCCCTGCACCGCTTAATGGCGAAGAGCCGGGAAGAGGGTCTATTTCTTCGCTATCACAAGATGCCAGGCTTTATCCGAAAGAGGGATCACTTCCTCCCCGGTAAAACCGGCACTTTTTATCCAGCTAAGGTACTGCTCGCGGGTGTATATATCCCCCTTAACGCTCTGTGTAATCATGTGCAGCGCAATTCGTGCCACGTTATACCCTTCATTGCGGAGGTTGTCGAATACCACTATTACACCCCCTTTGTTGAGGCGCTCATAGCATCCCTTAATTATCTTTTCGTTATCCTCGGGAGACTGCCCGTGACATATATTGCCGAGGAAAGCGATGTCCCAGGGGCCTTCGGGGAGCTGTATTGTCGCGTCACCCTTTACAATTTCAATACCGGGGACTGTCTTAAGCTCATCAGCCATGACGTCTATACAGTCAGGGAGATCGAAGACGATTGTTCTCAGTCCCCTTACTGCGAATGCACGTGCCATTGTTCCGGGTGCGCCGCCGATGTCTGCAACAACCTTCGCTCCAGGAACACGGAGCAGGGTCTTCTCCGCAATTTCAGGAGCAAGGGATTTTTTCCACGGCGAATTCATGCCGCGGATAAAGTCGTGTAGCGAGAGTTCGGCATAGCTGTTCACGTCGGGTTCGCCGGTTCTGAGCACATGCGGGAGTGACCTCCACGGGTTAAGCAGATATAGAAGGAACTGCAAGAAATCCCCCTCGTACATGTCACTTGAGGAGTCCACGAGGCGCGGTATAACATCGGCAGGTACGTGGTACCTGTCACCCTTTCTGTCGAGGTAACTCATCTCCACAAGTGCCTCAAGGAGCGTCCATGTGCACCTGTAGTCGAAGTTCATATCCTTTGAAAACTCCTCCGCTGTTGAAGGACGGGAGTTTAATTTGTCAAATATTCCGAGGCGGTGAGTCATCCCGACAAAAACAAGTTCCTCTGCAGCCTCCTGCATTTTCCGAATCTCCATATATCTCTCCTGCATGAATATTTTCATTTGTTACAGTAAGATAGATCAATACAACTGAAACAGGATGTAAAGTCAAAAAAAACGGGCCCTGCCACCGTCAAGGTTATTTAAGACTATACTTTGCCTTTATCTCTGCTCTTTCTGCGTCGGAGAGAGACTTCATGTATCCCTTCCATCCGGGGCAGAAGTTGATATGGAATCTCCAGAAACGCCCGACTAAAGATTTCGGTTTTGCATCATACTTCGCCCGCATAGGACATGTTGCACATCGCGGTTTGCTGCTCATTTATGGCCTCCTTATTTCCGGTTTTATTTTAATGTCTGAACTCATGCCCGTGATAATGCGCGCTGCACCCCGTTCCTGAATCGAAGACCTTAACAGCGAGCATTATCTTCACGCCAACTTGTGAAAGGGTAGATGCTATATTTGACTTGCATCTGCAGACGACAGGTGAAGCGACTGTCTCTTCAGAGATGATCTCCCTTTTATCGTTGAACGTAAAATTCAATTTAAACAGGTTGTATTGAATACTTTTTGTCAAGAAGGTTATCGTTTGACATTCTGATAAGTATCATTATGATACTATATATTCAGCGAGTATTATTAAAAAAACAAAACGGTGTTTATAGCATTTTCCTGTATAGAAAATTCAGATTTATCAACTCGATAAAAAACGGATTACCGGAAAAAAACCATTGAAAACAATTCCATATAAATAAAAGGGATCATTTGTGAATCGAAACAGGGAATTCTTGCTGTTATAATTGCTTTTTACGGTGTTGATTTTAACAATATTATAAAGTCAGAAGAATTGTCTCTTATCAAAACAGTACGTACCGGAGGATCTCTTACTGCAGGGTTTCTTACAGTAAATCTGCTGATGGAGAAACCGCCGTTGATGTTAATCACAACAGACTTTCTCCATATAAGGAACCGGATTTTTTCTTCGCAAGGTACCTTGGTGCATAACGAAGAAACAGAAAGGATGGTAAATATTATGTTTCCCGTGAAGTGTACACCAGGGAGGTAAAAATTGAAGCAGGGGAAAAATATAAATGCATTATATCCAATTTAAGTGAAACCGCAACTGATTTTACAGTTGGGAATTTTGAGTTCGCAAGCTTCAGGTAATCTAAAACTATTATGAGTAAAGAATATTATAAACGGCTTTTAGAAGATTTTCAACAGTATGAGGTTTCTGAATAAAGCCGTTTATTCCAAGATTGATTATTTCATCTATACGCTCATCCTTTTTAAAGCCGGAGCTGAGAAGAATTTTAACTTCAGGTTCGATTTTTTTTAGTTCAAGGCAGATTTCGAATCCGTTTTTAACCGGTAAAATCATATCAACAATAACCAGCTTCACAAGATCTTTATTTTTTAGATAATGTCCTATCCCTTCAAACCCGTTTTCTGCTGTTATTACATTATAGCCGTATTCCTCAAGAATATCTTTAGTGGTTTTACGTATAATCTCTTCATCATCAATTACCAGAATAAGCCCTTGCCCCTCTTTGGTAAATTTACTATTTGCAGGCTGAACGGTTTCTTCACTTTTTACCATCGGAAGGTAGATTATAAATTCGGAACCTTCATCTTTCTCCGAATAAACATCAATAAATCCATAATGTTTTTTGATAGAGGTATTTACAACAGAAAGACCAAGTCCGGTTCCGAGACTGATATCTTTCGTTGTAAAAAAAGGATCAAATATTCTGGCTACAGTATTATTATCCATTCCTACGCCGGTGTCTCTGACAGATATTTTCCAATATATGCTGTTTTTTCCTTCAGGATGATTTTCCTGGAACTGTATATCCGCGGGCATTTTATTTATTTTAAACGTTAACCTCCCCCCCTGAGGTTCATTTTTTTTACGCATAATTGTCATCGCATGGCTGGCGTTTATGAACAGGTTTAACAAAATCTGGGTTAACTGGGTATGGTCTCCATTGATAAATACAGGTTCGTCCGGTAATTCAATATCTATCTGTATAGATTTATCTATTGTTCGACTGCATATTTTTAAAACATGCTGTACTACCTCTTTCAGATTTATAATTTGAAAAGATGTTTCCTCTCTTCTTGAAAGCATTAAAAGCTGTTTTGCTATATCAGCTGCACGTATCGTCGATTCCTCCATTGTATTGATATACTCATCAAGCCTGGTTTTATCGAGTACATCGTTATCCTGTTTAATTTTTAAAAGAGATAGTATGCTCATTATGCCGCCAAGATAGTTATTAAAGTCGTGAGCTAATCCTCCTGCAAGGATGCCGATTGTTTCCATTTTCTGGATCTGTCTGAGCTGCTCGTCCTTCTGTTCCAGTTCGTCAATATCATCAACCCTGATTACAATACCTCTGGCTCCGTTTGATGTTAAAGGGTAAATTGAAACATTCATGAAGTGATCATTGCTTTCCAAATGGCATCGATAGAAAGATCTGGCTTTATTTTCAGAAATTGATTCCTGTGCCTGTTCTAGAAATTTGCTGAATAGAGGAGTAACGTCTGTTATTTTTTTATTGATAGCATCCGATGAAGCTATGCCGGTGATAATCTCCGCAGCATGATTCCACTGGTTTACAGTTTGATGATCATCGATTGTAATAAGAATAGAAGGCATTGATTCGATAATATTATGCAGATAATTTTTTACATCTAAAACTTCGGTTTCATGAGTATGTATATTTTCAATCATGGTATTAAAATTATCGTAAAGGAGGCCTATTTCATCATCTGATGTTTTTTCGAGTTTCAGAGAGAAGTTGTGTTCCTCATCAATGATTCGCGTAGTATTGGCCAATGCTATCACAGGTTTGATAAATGTTCTGTTTAATATGAAATACAAAAATGAAAAAAAAGTAATGGAGATAAGAATGAAAATTGAAAATAATCTTATCCCGGTTTTTTTAATTTCCTGATTGATAAAATAATCTGTATAAAATAATTCCAGTCGTCCTATATACTGGTTATTATAAAGCAGGTCTCTCGAAATTGTTTTATAAATAATCCCGTTATCCTGTTGTATAAATGGTTTGGTAAGTTCGATAAAGTCAGTGTATGCTTCATTATAGTGTTTTTTCTGCAGACCGGATATAAAATTATATTCTGAAAAAACATTAACTGAAATTACATCACGGTTCAACAATACAGCCTGGTTCAGGTTATCAATGGTGACTGTATCAAAATTATAAATGGAGTTACTATAGGTTTTCTGAATGTTGTTAATGTGGCTGTTCAGAAGACTCTGATGGTTCCGAACTATCTCCTTTTTATTGATAAAATTAAAATATAATATTAACAGAAATCCGATTAGAAAGGATATAATTGTAAAAGTAAATATCAGTTTAAACAGAAGACTTTTTTTAACTATTTCGAGCATTCAATAATCCTCTTCAGAAATATCTTAGAAAATATTAATTTCTAATCATCTATTTAAATCACAGTGTGAACGGATAAATTCGGAAAATAATAACAAATATGAGAAAACTGTTATATTTATTATAACGAAGCTTAATTCAAGGAGCAATGTTTATTAAGAAAAAACATGGTATTTCCAAAATGTATGAGTCAGTCTCGACTTGAAAATATAAAAGAGTCTGTTAGTTTATTATAAATTAACATCATCGGATTGCGTGTATGAAAATTACAAAAGACGGGGTATCATATGATAGGTTCTTCAATCAAATGGCAGGGGGCTTATTATGAAAATATATGACTATCAAATCAGCAGGATTCGGCATATTTTTATAGTACTTATTATTTTATTAATATCTGTTGCTACCAATACTGACAGTCTTATGGGTGATGAGGGTTTTATTGTCTGTTATGTAGACAGGTTTCCTTATCATTATATCAAGGAGGGAAAGATTGAGGGTTTTGTTGGGAAAGCTTCAGATTATGCATTTAAAAAATCGGGTTTTCCATTCAGATGGCAGGAAACACCGGCAATACGTATGATGGTGATGCTGAAGGAGAGTCAGGAAAAAGTGGCGATGGCAGGTTGGTTTAAAAATTCCGAGAGGGAGAAAATCGGAAAATTCTCAATCCCGGTTTACCAGGATAAACCTTCCACTATAATAATAAAAAGGGATAATGAACAATTGAAGAAAATTAAGTCGTTCAATTCGCTCCTTTCTGATAAAAAATTAACTCTTCTTATCAAGGAGGGTTATTCCTACGGTAAGGATTTTGACGGAATGATAAAAAAATATAATACTAACACCCTTAAAGTAACAGTTGATATGGTAAAGATGGTACAGATGATTAATGCAGGAAGAGGCGACTATATGTTTTCCACACAGGAGGAGGTGGAATACCTGATAAAATCAGCCGGTGTAGACAGAAATCAGATAGAAGTGAAGACATTCTCCGATGCTCCAAAAGGGGAGTATCGGTATATTTTTTTCAGTAAAAGGGTGAGCGATGAAGAAATACGGACTATTAACAGGTATATTAAGGAGTACAATGATAAAAAATAAATATAATTAAAAACATTATTATATAAAGAAACTTTATATATAGCATATATATCTTTTAGTATGACTAATCAGCCGTGAGGCTTGACCCTATTATTAAAAAAACCTCTGTTTATGACAGCCGCATTTTTATTCAAAACCATTAATAAAGAGTTCTACCTGTGATATTAATTATGATTTTTTAACTTCAGTGAGTTTGGCTGATTATTATATTAATTGACTTTTGAAATATTTTTTTTAAAGAAAGTTTGATTATATGAATTATCAAATTCTTTTTATGAATTTCAAGTGTAGTTTAAATTTCAGGATTCGGGAGACAGTTAATGAAATTATTTTATCAAATATTTTTTACAGTATTATTTTTCATATCATTGCCGGTCGGTCTGCATGCAAATGAAAACTATTTTGAAGATTACAGTTTAACAGTAAGTCTTCAGGCAAATGCATTCTTAAACATGTACAAGGAGATCGAGGTTGCACCTTCCGCGGCAACTGGATACCAGTGGAAATATATAAACTTTGATACAACGAAATCTTTTGCACCGGCGGTGGAAGTAACAGGTGCATACAACTGGAAGATTTTTTTTCTTGGATTGTCGGTCTTCGGAATACATCCTCAGCGGCTGGAAACTACCTATAGAGACGGATTTCGAGGGCAGAAGGTGCCGTATTATATCGATCAGTATGTTGCAGGAGCACTTTTTGAAGCAGGTCTGTGCAATTCCAATATTTCTGCCGGAAACGGATATTATTATGTAAATCGATATAATAATGCAACATATCATATCGGTATGGGAATAGGTCCGTGCTATAGATCAATTGAATCAGATATCAAACAGATTGAAGGGAGCGATTATGGATGGATAATGTCATTACGTTATCAATCTCTTCTGTTCTCAAGTGTAGGTATAGAATTAGAAGGGAGGGGATTATTCATTGGTAATACTCCTTCAGCGTGGTTCGGATGCGGCATTTTTTATAAAGTAATCTGATCAGAAAAGAATACATTTTAAAATAGTTTTGCAGTTGGTTTATAATAATTAAGGTGTTGAGGCAGTAATACTGGATCAGCTGCAGGTTGGTACCAGCGGTAAAGTGGATCGTATTCAGGACCATTGTGTTTATGTAACCTGCCATGTTTGTGCTGAAGATCGATCATGATTATACAATCTGACGATATAGCCTGCAACTCTCAAGCCGGTTATCTCGGAAGGTAGTGTTACAGCTCAGATACTCAATCAATCCGATAACTTTATCCCCATATTTCTATAGACAGATCTCAACCTCTCCAGTTCGTCTTTCAGGATAAACCTGTTCATTGCCTTGTCGTTCCGGTACGGATCATCAAGCCCCACCTTGGCATTTTTTTCATGCCAAAAAGGATTGTATGGCAGGAGCGCAGCTTCGGTGATGCCGAGTTTAAGAAGAAATTCTCCGACGGCCCTGATGTTGTCCTCGCTGTCTGTCATTCCGGGAATCAAAGGAGTACGGGGGAGCAAGAACTTGCCATCTTTTTTTGTGATTGCCGATAACTCTTTTAAATTGCTGAGGATCCGTTCGTTAGAAAGCCTGCAGTACTTTTTATGCTGCTCATTGTCCATAATCTTGATGTCGTAATAGATCATGTCAAGATGAGGATAGAGAAGGTCCATGAACATCCTGAGATCGAAACTGCCGCATGTTTCAAGGAGGGTATGGATTTCGTTTTTTTTCAGTTCTTTCGAAAGAGCAGAGGCGAAGTCCATATACAGTGTAGCCTCACCGCCGGATAGTGTTACACCGCCGCCGGATGAAATATAAAACGGTTTGTCGGGGAGCACCTTTTTGATGATGTCAGAGACAGTCATGGTTTTTCCGACCTGCTCCAGAGCACCTGATGGACATACACCGGTACAGATAAAACAGAGCGAGCACCTGTTCCTGTCGATGTAAAACGGATTGGATTTCGAAAGGGCTTTCTCCGGGCATGTTTTCCGGCATTCGCCGCAGTCAACACATAGTTTACCGTCAAAGGCGATTTCAGGAACGGCTTTCCGGCTTTCAGGATTATGACACCAGACGCAGGACAGGGGGCAGCCTTTAAAAAAAACCACAGTTCTGATCCCCGGACCGTCATCAAGGCTGTTCCCTTTTATTTCGAGGATAAGCGGTGTTCCGTTTTGAGTTTTTTCCATGATAATAACCCATCCGGTGCTGTTGCGGATTCTATCCCCTGAATTCTGCCCGTTCAATCAGTTCGATCTGCATTTTCCGGTTCAGCGTCACGAAGTAGGCGTTGTATCCGGATATACGTACCATCAGGTTCTGATAATTTTCCGGATGGGCCATTGCATCCTTCAGAGTTTCGGATGACACTACGTTAAGCTGCATCTGCATCCCCCCCATATCGGTGTAGGCTTTTGCATATGATGTGATCGTGTCCACGGTCTGCGTGTGGTTTTCACCCGGGGCAGGCACCACCTTCACGTTGAAGGCGATGTTGTTGTTCATGTTCTTCGGATCGAGATTTGCCACATCCCGAAGGTTGGCAAGGATGTTTTTCGATGCGTGCGGCTCAGGCGTCAGGCCGGGAGTGAAAGCCTTGCCGGCGAGGCGTCCGGAGGGGAGTGCGCCGGTCAGTGTTCCGAATGCCACGTGATTTGACATGGACCAGAATCCGGCCGTGTAGTGTCCGCCCCGGTAGTTGGTACGGGCCCAGAAGATGTCGTGGGCCAGCCTTGCGATACGGTTGGCCATCGCAAGGGCCTCGGCATCGCCTGATCCGAAAAGTGGCACCTTGTTCTTTATCATCGCCAGAAGGGCCGGATGGTTCGCGAAATTCGTATTCACTGCTGTCAGAAGATCGGAAAATGATGTTTTTTGCTGTTCAAAAACGAGTTTTCTGATCACCATCATGGAATCGGTTATGTCTGCAAGACCTATACATGCGGTACCGGAAGAATTGTATCGGGCACCGCCTTTTGTCACATCCAGTCCCTTTTCGACTGATCCGTCAATCAGCGAAGAGAGATAGGGAGTGGGGCGTATAGCCTGGTGGGCTTCTCCGAGAAAATTATTATATTCACAGGTGAGTGCGGCCAGAAATCTGAGCTGTTCGGCAAAGGCGTTGAAAAATGAATCAAAATCGTTAAAATCTCCTGCGAGAACATCCCCGGTTTTCGGCCCCAGATCCCATCGCATCAACGGGTGATGGCCGTTGTTCAGGGCCATTTCAAGAGCGGCTACCATATTGAACATCATGCAGTTGGTATGGCCTATGTGCCGTCCGGAAAGTGTAGGTTCAACACAGCCGGTGGCCGACCAGTCCCTGAGATGTTCGGCCGGATAATTAAAATCAGCCAGTGACGCCATCACAGCCTCGTCGTTGTGGATAGACGGTGTGGACATCGTGTTCACGTTAACTTCACACAGACGCTTTAAATAGGTATCACTGTTTTTTCCCCTGTTATAGCGGGCATTGACGTTGGGATCTCGTATGCCGAGCATTTCGGTCACCTTGAGGAATATATAGGTCATGTCGTTTACGGCGTCCTCCCCTTCAGGGGTCACTCCGCCAAGGGTGATGGCCTGATCAGATGAGCTTCCTCCGAACAGATGGTTGCCTATATCGGGAATCAGCGGAAGGTGATCGGTGCAGCGCAGGTAAAAACATCCGATAAGTTCAACGGCATGGCGGATATAGTTTTCTCTCTCCCTTTCAGATTCTATCTTGATTATGTCAGACATGAAATACGGCTGGAGCCACTGGTCCAGCCTGCCAAGGGAGAATCCGGCATTGGTATTTTCCATGTGTATCCCTACCCAGATCAGCCACATTGCATTGACAGCCTCATCGAGAGAGGCAGAGGGATTTTCCGGAACTCTACTGCATATATCTGCAAGTCTGATCAACTCTTCCTTTCTTGCCGTGTCTTTTGTAAGGCCAGCCAGTCTTGCTGCTTCAGCGGAGAGGTTACGTGCATATGCTTCTATTCCGTCAAAGCAGAGTATCATCGCATTGAGAAGGTTTCTTTTTTCAGTCATGGATTCGGGTGTTTCTGAAATCTCACGCACTATCTCTGCCTTGAGTCCCTTTGTTCCCATTGACAGAACCCTCGGATAATCGACAATAGTATGCGACAGTGCCACGGTTTTCCAGAGGAAGCAGGCTGCAAATCGTTCATCCAGTTTCTGGCAGTCGGGATAATCCTTATTCTCCCTTACCCATTCCCTGAAATTACGTTTTACCCAGAAGGGAAAAATCCGGTTATGGAGTGCATCTATTGTTTCAGCTTCAACCGTGTATGGATTCAGCGGTCTGTACGGTGCGGTAAGGAGTTCACCCCAGATCATCGTGCCGTGGGCGTCCGGATACAAAACGACACCGATCTCCTTTGTTGTTGTGGTTCCGGCGATAAGATCGTTTTCACGAATCAGGGGCTTTCTGTTTTCCATCAGGTACTTGAATGCGCCCGCCTGGCGGAGTTCCGGATCATGGGGCGTGCCGTCCCTGTCTGTTTCAAATCCGTTTTCCCTGAACCATCTTGTAAGAATATCCGGCCTCTCATGACAGATCGAGGGTTTTGTCCTGAGGTGAATATTCAGAAAATCCTTCAGCCTTGGATAGTCGTCAAGGCTCAGGTCAGAGAGGTAGGGATCTTTGAGAAAGCGTACTCCCGGATCAACGGATGAAGCTTCGAGCTGGCTGAGCCTGCGTGAGCTGATGCAGTCATTTGAAGCCTTAACGGCATCGTAACCCCTTTTTTCAATAATTGTTTCTTTTTTGAGTTTGGCGATCTGGACCGGTTTAAGGAGAAGCGAGAGGTAAAAATTGAACAGCTGAAGATACGCCAGGTTGCCCTGTGTTAACAGTCTGTTCTCCATCAGGGCAAGCATCAGTCTGTTAGGCGGCTCGACCGCCGCTTCCTTCATCGCCTGTTCATTCCTGAATACGAGCATGGCATCCGGCCCGGGAGGGATCGTTGCTGATACCTTGACCTTTCCGTTACTGAAAATCAGCGCCTGGTTGACGCTGCCGCTTTCGGTTCTGACACCGAAGGTGAAATCAAGAAATCCGTCATCAGTTTTCAGGTATCTGTTGAGAGATTTCCTGTGATTGAAATTAAAGGCAAAGAACCGCAAAAACAGATTTGTCATGGTGTTGCTGATGGTCATTTATTTACCTCCTGATCGGTTGGATATTCTAAAAAAAGTTTAAAACAGCGCATCTCCGTTATCCACGCGCCTTTTCAGCTCAGCGAACTGCTCAAACATGTCATCTATACGCTTCTCGACAAACCGGTCAACATCGTCGATGACCTCGTGAAACAGACGGCTGTTGCAAAGGGTCACAAGTCCGTGAAGATCGGACCAGTATCTGACTATCTGGTACAGCACGAACCGGTCTTTTTTCTTTCCCCTGCCGGGTATATAATCGCTGACAGGTGCAATAAAAAGAGAAAGACAGCTCAATGCTTTTTCCTTTTCAAGAGATGCTGTGGTTTCCATGTTCGTACCGACGTAATCCAGGTATTTGGGAGTGTGAAGGCTGAACATAAGATCGTAATAGCCGGGATACGTGCGTCCGAAATGCACATATGCCCGCCCCATTCCCCTGAACCGGCACATAAGGTCGTCAGTCCCGGACGCACCCTGCATCAGCAGAGCGTGAAGTTTTTCAAAACCCCTCATGCGTATCCTCAGGTTCAGTTCGTCCTTGTTGGTGTAGTAATTATAGATTGTGGTGGCAGTTACGTTTATCCTTGATGCTATTTTACGGACGCTAAGGTTGTTGAAGCCCTCCTCTATAATAATTTCGAGAGCGGTATCGAGGATCCTGTCCCGGATCTTTTCCACCTCATCGGCTGTCATCGGTGTTTTCGGCATTTTGTCTCCCTTTTAAAATAACAGCGTTAATATAACAGTGTTATTTTAAAAGTCAAGAATTTTTTGTTACAGGGGGAAAAAGCGACAGGCACCTTCCTTCAAAGAACGAATTATAGGAGTTCTTAGAGTACTTGTTAAAATAAAAAAACTCCAAACTTCTGTACGAAAGTTATTGGAGTGTATCACGGTATAATGCAAACTCAGCCTGGCTTCAGGATTATGCCACTCATACTGAAAATCACTTTGGTAAAGTTGTATCGCAGAGGATTCGCGTGATAAGGTTTTTTTAATTATAATTAAAAATACAAAAATTTTACAAATCAGTATTTGAAAATCCGAAAGAGGTCTTTTATAGTATTTTTATTATGAAACACGGGTTTAATTCAATTTGGGACAAATATAATCACAATACATCTATAATGCTTCTTAAGCTTCTAGAGATGTTCATCCGCATTTAAATTTTATGCGGATGGATTCTTTCATTAAAAGTATTTCGATATCCAAACGAGATGCTTGCCGCAATAGACAGAATAATCGAAGTAGATATGGGCAGCTCAATTACTGTAAAAAACGAAGTTGAAATAGTCAAACTTACGGCCGATTTAACAGTACGACCTTAGAAATAAAAGAGAGAATATTCCAGATTAATGAGAATGAATGTAAACTTTTTATCTTAATGAAAAAGCCGGATTATTGAATTTATAAGCAGCGTATGTGAGGAACTTACCTGATATTCAGTGGATGAGCTTTTCCAGTACAAGTATTTTTACAACACATGGCAGGGCATGGTTCACAGGCCCTGCCATGTATTAATAAATAAACTGCGTCAGTTGCTGATCTCATATATCCTGTCCAGCGTTCCATTGTATCCGGTAAAATACAGTTTGGAATTGTATACAAAGGGATTCTGGAATTTCATTTTATAATCGGAGTTTAGTTTCATATCTACAAGTTTGATCTCATCACCGTCAAATATGAATACTGATGGATATGCATCTGTTGATGAACGATATTTTCCGGCAAAATACAGCCTGTCGTGGTATAGTATTGGAGATTCGAAGCCGTTAACACTGGTCGAGTTTCCTACATTATTAACCGTAGTTCCGTCGTATTCATATAACTTAGAGACAGATCCGTTGGATCCGTTGAAATATATCTTTGAATTGTATACAATCGGATAGGAAAATTCACTTACGTAATCAGAAGTACCTGTTGAGATATTCTTTATCCCGGTACCGTCGCACTCATATAACTTAAAGACAGATCCGTTAGACCCATTGAAATATACCTTTGAATTGCATACAATAGGATTAGTGAATCCGCTTATGTAATCAGAAGTACCTGTTGAAATATTCTTTATCCCGGTACCGTCATATTCATATATAATAGAGACAGATCCGTTGTAACCAAGGAAATATATTTTTGAATTACAAACAACAGGATTAGTGAAAAGGCTTACGTAATCAGAAGTACCTGTAGAAATATTTCTTATCTCGGTACCGTCATATTCATATATCTTTCCTGCGGATCCATTAGATCCGTAGAACCATAATTTTGAATTATATACTATAGGAGAAGTAAATCCATCTACATAATCAGAAGTTCCTGCAGAGACATTCCGGACTTCCATTCCGCGGCATTCGTAGATTTTATAGCGTGAAGTATTGTTATAGTGACCATTGAAATAATAATTTGAATTATACAGTACATAATTATCAAAATCTTTATATCCGTTCAGAAAATCAGATGTTCCATAGGATATATTTTGTACTTCACTACCGTCATACATATATAGTTTTTTGAGACCGTAAATGTCATATCCCTGGAAATAAATATCTGATCCTGCAACGAATGAAATATCAAAGTCCCAGCAATAGTCAGATGTTCCGGAATTGAGTTTTAATTCTGTAAATCCCGATCCGTTAAAAAGGGCCGGTACGTTATCAAATAATATGCTATTATTATAGTTATAATTCCTGTCTTTGACAGCGGGATAAGCTCCGGGCAGATAATAATATATATTATAAAAATGAAAGTAACCAATTAATGATGGATTTAAAAGAAACGTTGGGTTATTGCGGCTTTGGTATACAACCACAAAATCTTTATATGGAAACAAACAGGAATATTGACTTAGGGTAAAAGTTATAGTATTTGTACTTAATGGAGGCGGGGATATCGTTCTTGTTACAACTGTTGTGCCGTTATATATACATATCCGATTGTAAGCGATAAAATATAAAAGCGAATTGCATACAACCGGGGTTAAAAACGAAGCATTACTTGATAATGTACTGTTAGGGATTTTCTGTATCTCTATCCCATTGTATTCATATAAGTTATAGGCAGATCCGTTGTAACCTCTGAAACATATTTTTGAATTATAGATTATTGGATCACCGAAAACACTCACGTAATCAGAAGAACCTGCTGAAACATTTTTTATTGCCGTTCCGTCGTATTCGTATATTTTATAGACAGATCCGTTGTAACCCCGGAAATAAATCTTTGAATTATATACACAGATATTTTCGAATACACTTGCGTAATCAGAAGAACCTGCTGAAATATTTTTTATTGCGGTTCCATCGTATTCATATATTTTATAGACAGATCCGTTGTAACCTCTGAAATAAATCTTTGAATTATATATACTGGCGGTGTCGAATCCACTCACGTAATCGGAAGAACCTGCTGAAATATTTTTTATTGCCGTTCCATCGTATTCATATATTTTATTCGACGTGCCATTGTTACCCTGAAAATATAACTTTGAATTATAAACTACAGCACCGAGAAAACTTTTTACATAATCAGAAGAACCTGCTGAAATATTTTTTATTGCCGTTCCGTCGTATTCATATATTTTATTCGACGTGCCATTGTTACCCTGAAAATATAACTTTGAATTATAAACCACAGCACCGGGAAAATCATTTACATAATCAGAAGAACCTGTTGAGATATTCTTTATTTCAGTACCGTCGAATTCATATATCTTATAGGAAGATCCGTTGTAACCTCTAAAATATATTTTCGAATTATAGAGCATCGGATCACCGAAACTACTAACCCAATCAGAAGAACCTGTTAAAATATTCTTTATTTCAGTACCGTCGTATTCATATAACTTAGAGACTGAACCATTAAAACCATCGAAATAAACTTTTGAATTGTATATTATTGGATTCAGGAAGTAACTGATGTAATCAGAATTACCGGCAGAGGGGTAACTCAGTATTGTTCCATCATATTCACAAAGTCCAGTATCCCAAAAAAGGAGTTTATCATTGTATACTATGGGGCTGTCGAATGACTGCACAGCTGGACGCGGAGTGTAGCTATCCAGAGTTTCTAGTAGAGGATCTGTGTTAAAGCCAACAATTACCGTTCTTGTAACCTGCAACGCATGATTACCTGCATTGTCAGAAACGTTGTAAGAGATGTTATGAGTACCAGCTACGGACGTGTCGATATCGACACCGGTTATCACCACATCACCTGTCTTTACACCGTCAATGTTGTCATAGGCGAAAACGCCGGCATCAACATAGTTCTCACCAACATTGATATTGACAGTAGCGCTCCCTGCAAGCACTATTACAGGAGGTGTTGTGTCGATTTCATGTTCGGGAGATGACGAGACGATCACTGTTCTCACCTCTTCTTTTGCTGCATTGCCCGCATTATCGGTGATATTGTATGTGATCCCGTACGTGCCTTCAGTTGCAGTATCCACAATATCTCCGCCTGTTATTACATTATCAGATATATCGCCGTCGATGTTGTCATATGCGACCAGCCCGGGATCGGTGAAGGTGTCGCCTAACGATACGTTCATCTGGCTATATCCTTTCAGGATGATGACAGGGGGGGTGGTATCGGCATACCGGTCATTAGCGCCAGAGGAAGTTTTACCGAAACAGGAAAAGAGAAAAATAGTGTTAAATAATAGATATAATGTCAATAGTTCTCTAAAGAGTTTTCCATGAGTAAAATGGAGGTTGAATCTTCGTGCGGAGGTATTCCTGGCAGCGAAATTTATTTTATTTTTCATAAAATCTCCTACTGTAATATGCAGAAGTATGCAACAGTCTGATTTATTCAAGAAAAAGTATAGAGGGTCTTCACGTAAATATTTCAAGCAAAAAACAGCTATTTTAATCACGCCATAAAACAAACATGAGCTGCCTTTAATAATCATATATGCGGATAACAGCGGATGAAACATGCTCTGACACAACACTAACGATGTGATATGTTTTTAGTAAATTAATTCTTCCGTCAGATTGGATGTGTTTATCTTAGATAAGGTTTTACTTAGTCGTCACAACAAAATACTCAGAATTTTCTGGTTCACAGAACACTACGAAAAGTATTTCGTTTCCTATCTGTTTATACACAAACGATAGCGGCATATTGGTGCCCGAAACATTTGATAAAACAGCAAAACTTTAAGCATAGCAAAATCGATTGTTTTTTATATTTCGTCAGTATGGTAAAATTTTCGGTTTTGCCTAACAACTACGACAATCCTTACAAACAGGAGATAATAAAAAGCATTAAAAAAACCAGTTATGCCAGAGCAGTTAAACCGGATACATTTAAAAAATTTTGAAGATGAACACATTTATGGTGTATTTACTGTTAAGGGTCTTCGAACAGACCCTTTCAATCACTGAAATCTATATGTGTCCTTTGACATATATCAATAAAAAAAGATGTTGTAGAACCATCAGTGCTCCTTATTTGCGGATTATGATATCGTGATTAAGTATTTGATGAGCTAGACAAATCAGCGGCTATTGAGAACTTTGAGTATTATAATAGGGGATGGTTCATGTTTAAAGATACTTGACTTTACGGAAAGTCTGAAAAATTATTCATTAAAGCCGAAGAAAGGTTTATCAGTATCTGGCAATGATGGATGGAAAAATGACCGACGCGATTCGAAAATATTTTATACCTCCGCTATATGATCACCATTCACACTTTACAATGTACTCGCTGCTGGCGGCAATGCCGTCAATCGCTGATGTCGAAGACTCAGGCATGGCGCTTGAAATAATAAGAGGGTCGAAGACCGGTAGCGTAACGGTTGTGCTCGGATGGAACAGCTCGCGTTACAACATTGCTCCCGAAGACCTCGGTGATCAAAAGCCGGTTATAGTGATGAATCTTTCGCTGCACGGAATGGTGATGAACAGGGCCGCTGAAGAGTTTCTTGCGCCGGACTATTCTGATATTGTACGGAACTACAGAGATTCCGGCTGGACAGAGAAGAACCTCACATCGATATTCAGAATGATCTCGGCGATTGCAGAACGCTCTCCCGGAACCCTGACCGATTATGCTGAGACCCTTGTACGGTCAGGCATTTCGAATATGGAGGAGATGTGTCTTCCCGCTGAACACTGGCTCGATTCAATGAAGGGACTGCCGGTTGTAATTGAATCCTGGGTGGATGAAAAAATATATGACACACTCTCGCCGAAAGTCGTGAATGAGGTAAAGGGTGTAAAACTCTTTACCGACGGCGCACTGGGAACCAGAACTGCAGCTCTGTCACGCCCCTACCTTTCCGGTGAAAAAGGGATACTTCTGATGGAAAACAGCGGGTTTGCTGAAAAACTTTACGGTTACATGAAAAAGGGGATTCCGGTTGCAGTACATGCCATTGGCGACATGGCCGTTGACCAGGTTGTAAACGCTGTAAAACTTAACCGGAGGGAGAGGGGATGCGGCGGGCCGGTACGCATCGAACATGCCCAGTTTATAACGGAAGAATCTGCATTCACCGCCAGGGACACGGGGATATCCCTCTGCATGCAGCCGAATTTCAGCTTCGACTCTGTGATGTATGCCGACCGGCTCCCTGCGGGATCTGCCGGGTTAAACAATCCATTCAGAATGCTCATTGACAGGGCAGGTTTTGTACCGGGTAAAGACCTTCTTTTCGGATCTGACGGGATGCCCCACGGCATGCAGTATGCGGTTCACTCCTCTCTATTCCCGCCGTTTAAAGGGCAGGTTCTTTTATTTGATGAGTTTACTGAAGGCTACTGCACTCCAGGCGCCGATAGAATCTGGCAGGTTGTGATAAAAGACGGGGCTGTAGAAGTCAGCCGGACAGAGCGGGGCTGTTTATAATAAACAAGCTCAGCACTGAACTTCATCTAAAAAAACACCGCATTTCGGGCAGTAGTATTCAAGACGATAGTGGTCAAAGTCTGCATCCTCTCTGAGGATCTCCTTGATAAGTTCGCTGCTGTATTCAGATTCGTTTTTATGGTTTATGGTCTCTTTTCCATATGAAAGGGGATAGCCGCAGCTGCAGAAGTGTACCGGAGTTTCAGGAGTAAGCCTTATACCTGTAAGTTCAGAGCAGAGTATGCGGATGATATCGTCGCGTTTATCTTCTTCCGCGAGTTTTATCAGCCTTGCTGTAAGATCCGTACCTTTACTATTGCTGCTCATGACCGGTTTAGCTCCATTGATAAAATTTAATTAAATCAATCATAACAAAAATCTCTGGTTTTTCACATTTAATTCTTTAAAAAAGAAATAAATTTTGGGGATAATTTATTGACAAACAGCGGGAAACAGATCTTAAAAAATATCTGTGAGGATAATACTAATAGAGAAAAAGCATCAATTCCAAGAACTTCATAAATAAATAGAACTGGTTAAATAAACTGTCAAAAACCGGGTTTTCGGAATTTATTTTCAAATGCCGTAGTTAATCCGCTGAACAATGAAATAGATATTATATTTTTTCACTGTAAAAAGTAAATAATTATATCAGTCATATTTCTTTGCCGTCTTCAATTTTTAATCAAGTCACAGCAGTTCAGTGCAGGCATAAAGATCAGAGCCGTAAGTCTGATACGATCTTTTATAAAACAATGATTTAATATTAGGTATATAAGGAAAATATTATGAATTTAACAAATGAACAGATGACTGAAATCGCACAATACTCATTCACCAGAATGGACGGGGCATGGTTCATGGCACTGGCCAAAAAATTCGGAGTCCAGACAGCATGGGAAATGGATGTTGAGGCATGGAAACAGTTTTCTTATGTATTCGGTAAAAATCTCAGAAAAAATTATATCAAAGATCCGGTATGGCCTGAGAGCTTTATCGAAGCCATGGAAATTTTCAGTAAGGTTTTAAGGATAGAGGGAAGGGAACTTTCAATAAACGGAGACCGGATCATTTTCAGGATCACAGACTGTGAAACTCAGAGGGCTATTGCTAAAGCCGGTGTTGCAGACTGCGGAATAGTAACAGTTCAGACGTACGAAGGGATAACCAGCGGACTTTTTGATAAACAGATAACGATAAATGTTGAACATACTAAAAACCTGAATCATGGTGCTGATTGCTGTGAAATTGTTATTACCAGGAAAAAATAATTTAACTTAAACCTGTTCAGAACCTGCAGCGTTCATTCAGTTTTTTGCTGCGTAAACGGTCTTTGTCGAATTTATACTAACTATCCTGAATTATACTGAAATACATGTCATATCATTTAACAGGAGGAAGGTAACGGTTCCGCAGCAAATACTGTTATCGATTCCGATGCAGTACGCGCGTTTCTTGTGAATCAGTATATTAAAAAAATGCTGACAGGGCTTGCGATTGCAGTAATCGGATTCCTGGTTACTGCTGTTACCTACAGTATAGCCAGTCCAAGTTCGGTGGGAGGAACCTATGTTGTTCCATGGGGGGCAATGCTGTATGGTGCCTACGATTTCTTCCGGGGACTGATCGGCTGGATGAAGTACAGGGCTTGAAAGCGAAAGTGTTTATATTTATAATTTTAAAAAAACTTTAAGCAGCACATTCAGCAGTATAGGAAAAAGAGTTGAAAAAAAATTATAAATGATAAATAAATTGCGCGATTTAAGTGTTGGTTTCAAAAAAGAATACTTAAATTTGCGGATGCTGTTAAAAATATGGGCAGAACAGGCGAAGTGTTAAGAAGCTCCGGTTAATGGTCTTCGCCTGATTGCTGAGCCAGTAATTAACGGTATATAAATAATTTTTCAATGCGGGGTTATTTATGAAAAAGTTATTATCTCTTTTTTTTATTCATTTAGTTCTGATTGCATCGGCAGTTTCATGCGACAGCAATTCAGGCGGCGGCAGCAACAGTTATATAAACAGTTATAATGTAAATCTTAACCATATCTTTGTTTCAGAAGGTAATCTCTCTCCGGTTTTCAGATCGGACGTTACTTCCTACAGCGTACAGGTTGACAATTCGACATCTTCTATTGACATAACAGCGGAGGTCACAGACATTGATTCAACGCTGAAAATCAATAACCTTAACATATCATCCGGTTCCGCTTACAGCATGGCGTTACAGACCGGGCAGAATGAACTCAATATAACAGTTACGGCACCGGACAGTTCAACATCGAAAACATATACCGTTATTATTGAAAGGATGGCCGATGTACTGAGCAGCGATGCCAATCTTGCGGGTCTTTCGATCTCAGGAGGGACTCTTTCACCGCTGTTTTCTGTCAATACAACAGCGTACACGGCACAGGTCGGGTCCTCAGTGTCATCGATTACCGTTACTCCGACTGTAGAAGGGATTGGCGCAACGGTAACAGTGAACAATACGGCTGTAGAATCAGGTACGGCATCGGGATCTGTAAGTTTAAATACAGGTCCCAATACGATAACTGTTAAAGTTACGGCACAGGATATGACAACTGTCAAAACATACACGGTAACAGTAACAAGGCTGGCAGCGCCGAGCAGCGACGCGAATCTCGCGGGGCTTTTACTATCAGCAGGAGCACTGTCACCGGTGTTTGTTATTGATACAATTTCCTATACGGCGCAGGTGCCGTACTCCGTTTCGTCGATTACCGTTACCCCTGTGGTCGAGGGTGTCGGAGCCGTAGCCAGGGTAAACGGTACGGTTGTGCCGTCTTGGTCGGCATCAGGATCAATAAGCCTTAATACGGGCGCGAATACTATAACGGTTGCGGTAACCGCTCAGGATACTGTAACCGTTAAAACATACACAGTAACAGTAACAAGGCTGGCAGCACCGGGTTCAGACGCGACGCTTGCCGGACTGTCAATTTCAAACGGGACACTCTCTCCGGTATTTGCCGTCAATACGACCTCTTATACCGCCGAGGTTTCTTCAGGCATATCATCAGTAACCGTTACTCCGACAGCTGCCGGTACCGGCGCAGCAGTGACGGTAAACGGCATAACAGTGACGTCAGGATCAGTGTCCGGAGCTGTAAACCTTAATACCGGTAGGAATGTGATAGCAGTCATAGTAACGGCGCAGGACGGAATAACAGAAAAAGTATACAGGATAACAGTTACCCGCCTTGCAGCACCGAGCGCTGACGCGTCACTCGCGGGGCTGTCGCTGTCAAACGGCACCCTGTCCGCTGTATTTGACCCGTCAGTCACGTCTTACACGGCACAGGTGCCGTACTCGATATCGTCAATTACCGTTACGCCGACAGCTTCGGGGGACGGGGCCGCGATTAACGTAAACAGCACCGGCGTAATATCCGGGTCGGCATCGGGAGCAATAAATTTAAATACCGGCACAAACACCATAACTGTTTCTGTAACGGCGCAGGACGGGATACATACATCATCATATACAGTCGCAGTTACGAGGTTGTCCTCTGACGGCAGCAACGCGAACCTTTCAAACCTGATACTCTCTGTCGGGTCTTTGTCTTTTTTAGCAGATACAACATCATATGCTGTGCGTGTTGCGCACTCCTTCTCTTCGATAGTGATCACTCCGACAGCTGCCGGAGTTCAGGCAGTTATCAGGGTCAACGGCACAGTAGTGGCGTCCGGTACGCCCTCGGCGCCTGTTAGCCTTAATAACGGAGCGAACACAATAACCGTGCTTGTTACAGCGCAGGACGGCATAACAAGCAAAGCATATACCCTGACGGTAAAGAGGGATACACTTTATGTTACTAAAAACTATACAACAACCGACGGACTCGGAAGTAATACTGTCAATAATGTGTTTGTTACAGATACGGCGATCTATACGTCAACAGAGGGCGGGCTCTCCGTTTCATCGGATGGAGGAACAACATGGATAAACTACACAACAGTAAATGGAATTGGACATAATTCTGTAAATGACGTGTTTGTTACAGGTATGGCTATATATGCTGCAACAGATGGTGGCTTATCTGTTTCAAAGAACAGTGGGGAAACGTGGATTAATTATCCTTCAATTTGTACTGTAACCTATTATAGTACAATACTTGATGTGTTTGTTAAAAATACAATAATCTATGGTACAACAAATGGAGGTGGATTATCTATTTCAAGGAATGATGGATTGACATGGACAAATTACACTTCAGGTGGGCTTCCTAATGCTGAAATCAATGAAGTGTACATTACAGATTCGACATATTATGCTGCAACAGGCGGTGGCTTATCTGTTTCAAAAAATGAAGGGGTCACTTGGACAAATTATACAACATCAAATGGACTTGGGGGTTCTGGTGTTTATGGAGTATATGTTACAGATACGGCGATATATGCTGCAACAAGTGGCGGTTTATCTGTTTCAAGTGATGATGGAATAACATGGAAAAATTACACAACATCAAATGGACTTGGAAGTAATATGGTCTACAATATGTATGTTACTGATACTGCAATATATGTTGCAACTTATTATGGATTATCGGTATCCTATGACAGCGGATTATCATGGGAAAACTATCTAACTGTAAATGGACTTGGCGGAAATATGGTATATGGAGTATTTGTTTCCGGTGCTAAAGTTTATGCCGCCACTTCGGGTGGTCTTACAATACTTACAGATTCGTCGTTGTAGTCTTGAGGATAATGATAAACCAGGCAGTCTTTGACGCTGACTGGTTTATCTGAATTGATTTTATGTTACAGGAGAACAGGACAGGTCTTTTAGCTGTGCTGTTATTTATATCTTTGAAAAAAAAACAAATAACAGGAGTATTTTTATGAGATACACTTCAAACAGGAAAAATCTGTTATCTGTGAAAACCGCATCGATGTTTCTTGCTCTGGTTTTCTCTTTTTTCTTCTTTTCATGCTCGATAAGTTCACAACAGAAAGCGTCAATTCGAAGCGAGGTTGAAAAGACAATTGCGGATTTAAAAAAAATGAGGGTAAACAATAAATTTTATCAGGACCATGGAATATCTGTCAGTGAGAATATAGCCGGGCAGTTCATGGGATTTTCAAACCTGCGGGATGCTCATCTGACACAGACTGTCGGCGCGATAAACAGATATTTAGAGTGCGTTGCGAAAGTTAAGGGAATTTTACTGTCAGGAGATACTGACGGTAAACTCAGCTACATCGGGCTAAGAGATACGTCTTTTATAACCGCTCTCGGCATGGATCTGCTGAAGTTGAATTTTACTAATATGAAGGGTGAACTGGATTTTACAAATATAGCCAATTATACAGATTCAAAAGGAAAATCATACAATTGTTCATTACTGCTGAATAACGAGTCGCTGCCGAAGAAATGGGGGATCTACTTTTTAAGTGTCGGGAAAAGTTTTCCTGATATGCTTATGCCTCCGATGCAGTACGATTCGGTTTCAAGATCTTTAAATGCGATTAATTCACTGATAGACAACCTTATCAAATCGCTGAATGATCTGTTATCATTACTTTGACGGTTAATTATATATAGAACTATTATTGCATAAAGCTCATCATATTTGATAAAAGATTTAAAAAAGGAGAAATATATGAATCGAATTATTTATGTTTTTACCATACTACTGGTCTTTATCGGATGCTCTACCAGCATGAAAACCCTTGAACAATACAAAGCGGATAAAGACTACTCCAGTATAATATCGGTCTGCGGAGAGCGTACGGGGGAAAATGCTGAAAGAAAAAAAGTTCAGCAGGAAGCATTTAACTTTATCAGAAAGAATAAAGATGAATCCAAGCCTCATGTGATAGACGCTATCGTAAACGGTTCAGGAAAGATCCGCGAAGGGGGTATTGCAGTCGCGGGTGAGCTGCCAGACCGTGATTTTATCGATCCGCTCTTCAAGGCATATTACGATGAAAGTGATGAAAACATACGATATAAAATTCCAGCCGCGTGGATATTATACGCCAAAATACTTGATAAGGATGATAAAAGGGATTTGGCTTTAAAGATTGCGGCAACTCTGGAAAAGGAGGAGTATACAGAGGTTCTCTATTTCTCAGTAAAAGCTCTGAATGAGTTTGCTGTCCCTGACACCTATAGAACGGTTATAAAAACCAGTGCTGAGATTACTTTAAAAAAGAAAAAACTGAAAACTTCATTCGGCGGGGCTATGATAAAAAGATGGCTTTCTAATGAATTCATCCGTACTACTAATGCTGCGATTAAAGAAGGTATAGTAAAAGAGAACAAAAAAGCTGATAAGTAAAACTATCGTGTCTTTATTTTCTGTTAATGTAGAATAGATCAAGTTGTATGCGGGTACTAATAGAATAGCTGACTCTGAAGAAATAGAATCAGCCGGCGGTTAAAATTAAATTTACAACGTAATAGAGTTTACGTTCAGGTATTTTAATATAAAAAATACAGGGGAGCTTATGTTTAAACGAGCATTAATCATAATTGCAGCTGCTTTTTTTATGTCTGCATATCTGCATGGAGAGACAAAGCTGCAGACAAATACAGATCTGGAAAAAGACGGATTAAAAGGTAAAGTTAAGTCAGTCGTAAAACTCGATTCAAAAGTTGAATCTGTATCAGGTAAAATCAATGAAGTACCTGGCAAAAAAGAGATAAAAAAATATGATATTAATGGTTTTTTAACTGAAGTATCGTCATATGATGAGGATGGTTCGCATAAAGAGTCTGTTAACTACATTCTGGATAACGCTGGCAATGTAATAGAATCGCACGAAACCTATAGAGGAAAACCGTATAACTCAACCCTCTATGAATATAATAAAAAAGGGGAACTCGAAGAAAAACTGATAAAATACAGCGACGGATCACGCGCTTACAGGATTATCTATGAGTATGATAATCAAGGGCGCAGGATCAGGCATGAAGAAAAAAAGAAAGGTTTCATTTTCTGGTCAGGCAGTGATTATGACACGTACAAATATGATGATCATAATAATTTAATTGAAAACGTAAAATATCATAATGGTTCGTTTTTATCGGGACATAGCTACAAATACGATGCCGGTAACAATATGATAGAACACCAGTTTGGTATGGATATAGGAAACATTGATTACGGAGGGAAAAGTAAAAAAGGGAGCCGGGAAATAAGAAGTTCTGTTCAGTCAATAATATATGATGATAAAGGGAGAAAGATTCAGCAGAGAAACCATACAAGTGGAGAACCAAGAGATATTTTTGACAGGTATACCTACGATAAAAATGGTACTTTATTGAAGATAGAACATTTTAAAGAGATCAAAGAGATCACTGATAAAGCTATGGGAGTGCTTGAAAGTTCGGATGAATTCATATATGACAAGAGTGGGAATATGAGCAGGGTAAATTATTATGAATACGAACAGGGAAGAAAGCCTGATAAAAAAGATAAAGTGCTGAAAAAAATCACAACATGGTCATATGAATATTATTGATTAAAAGGCAAATTTATGTTAGCTGCTTTCTCAGCGTATTAAAAAGAAAGCGGCGGTGAAGCTCATCGCAGAGATTTCGTTACCGGCCGTATCAAATCTGGTGAACTGTAACGGACAAGTACAGGTAAGGTATTATCTCTCCCCCAAATTATGGCCGGACCAGGTTACTCTAAAAAATTCAGAAAATTACTTGAAGTTTTAACCTCTGTTCTAAGATATATTTCCATGAAGCTTGAAATTGTCAAACCATCCCCCGATCTTAAAGAATACATACAATACTACTGGCTGCTTGAGGGGATCCCTTCCCCGGATGACCTGGTCCAGAGGATTATACCAACCGGTCTCCCTGAGCTACTTGTAAATTACGGCGACAGGCTTTTGTGTACCGGAGATGAACCGGGCACTCTGCCGCCGAGAATGACATTATGCGGACAGAGGAATACTTTCTACGATGTCCGGCAGACCGGTGAAACACGTCTCGTCTCAGCGCTCTTCACACCGGCCGGCGCGTCGCTTTTTTTTCACGACTCGTTTGCAAGCCTTCTGAACAGAAGCGTATCTCTTAAGGAGATGTTTCCCTTTGATTCGGAACTGCTCTATGAGAGGATCTGCTCGAGCGGCTCTTCAATGGAAAAGATAGGGGTTCTTGAATCATTCATAAAAAACAGGATAACATCCAGGTACCGGAGGGATTTTTCGCTGCTGAACGGAATTATATCCGCCATAAAGGAATCCAGGGGTGATATTACGGTCGATACAATATGTCACAATTTCGGCATCAACTACAAATTCCTGGAACGCAGGTTCAGCCAGTACATAGGCATGACCCCTAAAAATTTTCTGCGCATAGTCCGGTTCCAGAATGTACTGGACAGCTACGATAAATCCGGCGGAAGTCTGACAGATCTGTCGCTTGATTGCGGATACTATGACCAGTCGCACTTTATTAGAGAGATCAGGGAGTTTACAGGATACTCTCCGCAGGATCTGTTCAGAACCTGCTGTGTTCATTCCGATTTTTTTGCTGCGTAAAGGTCCTTTGTCGAATTTATACAATCTATCCTGAATTATGCTGAAATAAATGTCAGATCATTCAACAGGAGAAATGTAGTATGAGCAGTTTATCCACAGTATCCCGCGAAAACATAATTATCAAGAACGCGCATGTACACAACCTCAAGGGTCTCAGCCTTGATATTCCGAAACACAGGGTGGTCGTCTTCACAGGTGTATCAGGTTCGGGGAAATCATCGCTTGTATTTGACACTGTTTATACAGAGGCCCAGCGCCAGCTTGTGGAAACATTTTCCACTTTCGCGCGCGCAAGGCTCCCCAAACTGTCGCGCCCTGATGTTGATGAAATCAGGAACATATCCACAGCAATAGTAATAGACCAGAAAAAGATGGGACGCAACATCAGGAGCACAGTGGGCACAGCGACAGAGATATATACTCACCTGAGGCTTCTCTATTCAAGGTGCGGCACACCTTTCATCGGCCCGTCGTTCTATTTCGGATTCAACCATCCTGACGGGATGTGTCCTGACTGCAAAGGGACAGGCAAACAGATCAGGATCGATCTTGACCTGATGGTAAACAGGGAAATGACTCTCAGAGAGGGGGCGATAAATCACCCGGATTACAAGGTAGGCGGATGGAACTGGCGTGAAATCGTCGGGATCGAACTGTTCAACAACGATCTCCCTCTTAAAGACTTTCCGCCGGAGGAGCTGAACAGGCTGTTTTATGCAGAATCTATTCCAATAGAGAAAAAGCATGGCGCGGGGACTTATACTAAAAATTTCGAGGGCATCGCCCGCAAGCTTGAGCGTCTCCATATGGGGAAGGACGAGGCCTCTCTCAACGAAGCAAGAAAGAATGCGTACGAAAAATACTTCATATACACAGACTGTGAAGTGTGCGGCGGTTCGCGGCTGAACGAGAGGGCGCGAAGCGTGACGATCAACGGAATATCCATCGACCGCGCTTCATCAATGGAGCTGACGGTACTTGACAAATTTATATCCGGGATATACCACGAAGCGGCGGAACCGATCGCACGGAAAATCAGAACCCTTCTTTCACATCTGATAGATACCGGTGTAGGTTATCTCTCCCTAAACCGTGGTATATCAACACTCTCCGGGGGAGAATCACAGAGGGTGAAAATGGCAAGGCAGATGGACTGCGATCTGGTGGATATGATCTACATACTTGATGAACCATCAATCGGGCTGCATCCCAGAGATAACCGTAAACTGATCGATATGCTTTATCATTTAAAAGATAAGGGAAACAGTGTTCTTGTGGTGGAGCATGATCCCGATGTAATATCCGCCGCAGAATGGATCATCGACATCGGCCCCGGCGCCGGTGTCAGCGGCGGAGAACTTGTCTTTTCCGGTCCTGCAGCGGAAATTACCGGTTCAGGGAGCATTACCGGCAGATATCTTGAAAAGAGAAAACCGGTAAAAACAGCCAGGAAGGAGTGGACCGGATGTTACATGGTTGAAAACGCGTCGGTCCACAACCTGAAAAACGTGTCGGTGAAGATTCCTAAAGGTGTACTGACATGTGTTACAGGCGTGGCCGGAAGCGGCAAGAGCAGCCTTATTCATGATGTCTTCTGTAAAAAATACAGGGAGGCAATCGTTGTAGACCAGACACCTGCCGGCAGAAGCCCCAGGTCGAATCCCGCGACATATACAGGGATCTTCGATCATATCCGTAAAGAATTCGCCGATGCAACAGGGAGTGACGTTTCCCTGTTCAGTTTCAACTCAAAGGGGGCATGTCCAAAATGCAGCGGCAGCGGATCCATTTCAATTGAAATGAGTTTTCTCGACGACGTTGTTATAACCTGTGACATGTGCGGCGGGAAAAAATACAGGGATGAAATACTTGCGATGACCTGCCGCGGCAGAAATATTTATGAAGTACTTACAATGCCGGTTGTTGAAGGACTCAATTTTTTCAGCGACAGGAAAATACTGAAGGGTCTGCGAATGCTGAATGATGTCGGTCTGGGATACCTTGAGATCGGCCAGCCGCTCAGCACTCTTTCAGGGGGAGAGGCGCAGAGGATTAAGCTTGCGTCGGAACTGCACAAGGAGGGTGCCCTCTATATAATGGATGAACCTACCACAGGACTTCACATGGCGGACATTGAAAGACTTATTTCGATTATCGATAAACTTGTAAAAAGGGACAATACGGTCATTGTAATTGAACATAATGTTGATATCATCAGTCAGGCCGACTGGATTATCGACATGGGTCCCGAAGGGGGCTCGGAGGGTGGAATGATCGTTTGTGAAGGAACCCCGGAAACCGTGGCAGCATGTGTGGAGAGCTATACGGGGCGCTTTTTGAAATTATAATTTGAATGATCAAGATGGTAATAGTAAAAAAAATATACTGCATTCTTTCTTATGCAACTTTAATAAGATCAAAGAATAAACTCTACGTTAACGGAATGATCTGCAGAGGGGGAGGTCTATAGAGTATCACTGAAGGCATTTTCCAAAATGAAAAAATACTGCTTGCAAAATGTATAATGGCCCCGGGATTTTTGTAATTGATGGTTTATAAAATATATAATGTAAACCGGTAAATCTAAAAGAGGGAGCGATTTCATGAAAGGGGATACAGTACAGATTTTAATTGCAATGTGTTCGTATATGCTGATCGTAATCGGAATAGGACTCTATTTTGCAAGACGCGCGAATGAGAATTCCGAAAATTATTTTCTTGGAGGAAGAACACTCGGGCCGTGGATAGCAGCAATGAGCGCCGAGGCCTCTGATATGAGCGGGTGGCTTCTGATGGGCCTGCCCGGTGTCGCATACTGGTGCGGTCTTGCTGATGCAGCGTGGACATCGATAGGTCTTGCTATAGGCACATATCTCAACTGGCTTGTTGTTTCAAAGAGGCTGAGACGTTATTCGGCTGTTACGGATAACTCCATAACGATACCGGATTTTTTCAGCAACAGGTTTCATGATAAGAAAAAGATACTGATGACCATAGCTGCGGTATTTATTCTCGTATTTTTTACCGTATATACTGCGAGCTGTTTTGTAACATGCGGAAAACTGTTCAGCACACTTTTCGGTTTTTCATACCACAGCATGATGATAGCGGGCGCAATCTTTGTTGTAATATACACCTTCCTTGGCGGATTCCTTGCTGAAAGTACATCTGACTTTCTGCAGTCTGTCGTAATGATAATAGCCCTTGTAGCGATTTTTACTGTATCTACAATAGCGGCCGGCGGTTTTGCGCAGATCATCGCAAACGTAAAAACCATACCCGGATTCTGGGAATTTTTTGGAATGGCACAGCCCGCAGTTGTAAACGGCGCGCAGCAGGTTGAAAACGGAAAAGCGTTATTCGGGCAGGCCGGACCATATCCGCTCCTTACAATAATTTCAACAATGTCATGGGGTCTCGGTTATTTTGGAATGCCTCAGGTTCTTCTGCGTTTCATGGCCATCAGGAAAGCGGATGACCTTAAAAAATCGCGACGTCTCGCCACAAGCTGGGCTGTAATCTGCATGTTTGCCGCTGTAATGATAGGTATAATCGGAAGGGCGCTTTATCCTGCAGCACTGACTACTTCGGGAGATGCGGAAAGTATTTTCATTTTAATGTCTTCAAACCTGCTGCCACCTCTGCTGGCCGGTCTTGCGATGGCAGGAATTCTTGCTGCAACAATAAGTTCATCCGACTCATACATGCTTATAGCCGCCTCGGCCTTGGCGAAGAACATGTTCCAGGGAGTTATAAAAAAGGGAGCAACAGACAAACAGGTTATGATGGTGACCCGTATCACTCTTATTACAATAACGGTTCTTGGAATGATTATTGCGATGGATGAAAAAAGCGTTATTTTTAAAGTGGTATCTTTTGCCTGGGCAGGATTCGGGGCTACATTTGGACCGATAATGCTCTTCTCGCTATTCTGGAAACGCACAAATATCCATGGTGCGATCGCGGGGATGCTTTCCGGGGGTATAAGCGTATTTATATGGAAACTGGTCCTCAAACCGATTGGGGGTGTTTTCAGCCTTTATGAACTCGGCCCTTCGTTCCTTATTTCCTGTTTATTCATAGTAGTGGTTTCCCTGCTGACAGCGGAACCCTCCGATGAGATGCAGCAGGAATTTGAAAAAGCTAAAACTTTTGATTGCTGATATTTTATTGAGTCAGTCATCGTTAGATCATCAGGACCGGCAGATAATGACGGTCTTGATGATTACTTAAAACCATATTTATTGTAATGCAGGTTTTCCGCGCTGTATGATCTGGCCGCAAAAACTGTATTACATATCATTTTTCATTTCAGGAATCTGTTTCATTCCAAATTTTTCCGAGAATGAAACCGCACAGATCAACATTCAGATCAGCTGGTAATCTATTAAGTAATAACAGCATACCGAGAGAGAGGTTCAGTCTATATCGGGAAAAACCGGCTTCTTTTTCTGAAGAAATGCAGCTACTCCGTGAAAACATTCTCCCGATGCAACCAGATCAGCGGCGAGTTTTTCCTCCATATCCAGAGATCCGCTGCCGGTAAGTTCAGATCTGTTCCTTATAAGAGAAAGAGAACTCCTCACAGCCCTGGGACCGTTTGATGCTATCATTTCAGCGATCGACAGTGCTTCGTCGAGGGCGCGCCCTTTTTCACTGATACGGTTTGCAATACCGAGGGTAGAGGCCTCGGCAGCGTCAACTTTCCTTCCTGTGAGAATCAGATCGGCTGCACGGGACGGGCCTGCAATTCCGATCAGAGCTGTCCCGCCACCCCAGTCCGGCATAAGGCCGAGTTTAGTCTCTGAAAAACAGATTACAGCTTCAGGGTCGAGCACCCTGATATCGCACCTCATCGCGAACTCGGCCCCTCCGCCGTAGGCGATACCTTCTATCGCAGCGATTAACGGAACAGGAAGGTTAACAAAACCGTCGACGGCTTTTCGTATTGTGCGGATAAGCTCTATCGCCGGAGCGGTATCCTTCTTTGCGGCAGCGTCCATAATCCGTTTAACCATCGGATTGTCCGGATTTACATCAAATCCTGCACTGAAAGATCTCCCTCCGGCCCCGGTTATCACTATGGCGCGGGGGAGCCGGTTTTTCAGCGTTTCTGTTACGGATTCGAGATTTTTAAAAAGCGTTTCGTCAAAGGCATTCATCTTTTCCGGTCTGTTTATTGTAACAAGGGCAACATTACCTTTCTGCTCAAGGATTATTGATTCAACGGTCATAATACCCCCCTATCTGTGAAAATTATTTTCTATTTTATGTAGAAGAGAATATTCAATACTGCATACGGACAATTATTCATCCCCGGTTTTACCGGTTCTGATTTTTCAAATCCCGGCGAGTCATTTATTGTTAATATGATTCTTTACAGATACGGTTAAATAAAACTTCATATATTATAAAGATCTTTTCCGGATATCTTTATAATATATGAATACTTAAGTCAAATTGAATTTATCAGCCAGGCTGAACAGGAGCGGAGGGGATAAGTGTCCCGGTATGTTTCTGAAGAGTTACGTTTTTTAAATCAGATAAAAACAAAAAATTTTGTTTTAACTCAGTTTCGTTACTATCCTTATTCCATCATTAATATATATTTCAGCTGCTTTATGAAAAGATCAGGATGATCAGAGCCGGAGATCAATGCTATGATGAAAGAACTCTGCTCAGATTATGTGTCACTGCGGCGCTGAATATCACCATATTCAACTGGTAAACGTAAGACAGTTTCGAATGCAAAGTTTTCTATACCGGAACGGGGAATAAATGCGTAAAAACTTAAAAATAGATAAACTCGATCTGAGACAAAAGTTTTCGATGACGGCAGGTCTTGTCATCTTTATCTGTTTTGCTGTTTTGATCCCATATCAGATTTTTGATCAGAATTCAAAAAACATCAGAACACTCCGTGATAATTCAGAGAGATTTGCCGAATTGCTTGTATTGAGCAGTATAACATATATGTCAAACTCTGATAGTGACTCTGTTATTAAAATCTGCAAGGCATTTTATGATAATCCGGAAGCCGCTGTTATCAGAATTTCCGATAATGCCGGGAGGATAATTGTCGATTTACATGATAAAAATGTGAAATCGGCAGAGCCTCCTGTTAAAAAAAAATATTATAAAAACGGCATTTTCATCGGGGAGCTTGAATTCACTCCGGCTAAGGACAGATATGACCGCGAGTTATTTATAACAGTTATTAAGCTCATTGGATTGTTCATAATTTTTTTTACTGCTGCAGTTTCAGTTGCGGGGATTGTCTCATCGGGAGTGATTCAGATTCTAAACGGGATGCATGCAGCTATTGACAGAGTTGCCGAAGGAGATATGAACAGCGCCATTGCAGTTAAGAGCGAAGATGAGGCCGGGAGACTTGCCGCAGGTTTTAACCGGATGATGTCAAAACTGAAAGAGAGGATTGTACAGCTTGAAGAGAACGAACGTAAACTTTTTACACTTATGAGCAATCTGCCGGGGATCGCTTATCGCTGTCTTAATGATAAAGAATGGACGATGGAGTTTATAAGCAGCGGATGCGAAGAACTTACCAGATATACTGTGGATGAACTTCTGTATAACAGGGATCTGTCATATAATGATCTGATTTATGCAGTCGACCGGAATGCCGTCTGGGACAGCGTTCAGGCCGGAGTCAGCAACCGGAGGCCCTACAGGATGACTTACCGGATACGAACAAAGTCCGGAGATGAAAAGTGGGTATCGGAACAGGGGTGCGGAGTTTTTTCTGAAAGCGGCGGACTTCTGGCTCTTGAAGGATTTATCGGAGATATAACAGAGACCAAATATTATGAACTCAGGCTTCTTGAGAGCGAGCGCAGGCTCTCGACGCTGATGAGCAACCTCCCCGGAATGGCTTACAGGTGCCTGAATGATGATAACTGGACGATGGAGTTCGCAAGCGGCGGTTGTAAAGCACTCACCGGTTATGAACCTGATGAGATTATAGGCAATCGTGAAATTTCATACAATGATCTTATCCATCCGGAAAACCGTACCATGGTAAAATCCGAAATCGGCAGATCCCTTCCGGAGCATATTCCTTTCAGAATCGAGTACCGCATAACTACAAAAGAAGGCAATGAAAAATGGGTATGGGAACAGGGGAGGGGTGTTTATTCCGACACCGGTGAAGTTATCTCAATTGAAGGATTTATTACTGATATAACCGGCAGAAAAAAGATTGAGGATGAACTTCAGGAATACAGGGAACACCTTGAAAGAGAAGTGAAAAAACGGACGCAGGAACTTCTTGCGGCCAACAGGGAACTGGAGGCTTTTGCATATTCTGTTTCTCACGACCTCAGGGCCCCGCTCAGGGCAGTGGATGGTTTTTCAAAAGCCCTGGCTGAAGATTTTACAGAAAAGCTTAATGAAGAGGGGAGAGATTACATCAGGAGGATAAGGGGCGCCAGTCAGAAGATGGCCCAGCTTATTGATGATATGCTGAAACTCTCAAGGGTTACAAGAGATGAAATGAAATATACCTCAGTCTGCCTGAGTGATATTGCGGAAGAAATTATAAATGAACATAGAGATTCAGAACCGGAGAGAAAGGTTGAGTTTATCAATACCCCGGGATTAATTGTAAATGGGGATCAGCAGCTTATACATGCCGCTCTTGAAAATCTCCTGAGTAACGCATGGAAATTTACATCTTTAAAGGATGTTGCGAAAATTGAGCTGGGGACAAAACTGATCGAAGGGGAAACGGTTTATTTTATAAGAGACAACGGTGCCGGTTTTGAAATGAGATATGCCGATAAACTTTTCGGCGCATTTCAGAGGCTTCATGCTGTTACAGAGTTCCCCGGTACAGGGATCGGTCTTGCAATAGTTCAGAGAGTCCTGAACAGGCATGGAGGCAGAATCTGGGCTGAAAGTGAAGTTAACAGGGGAGCGGCTTTTTATTTTACTATTCCATGACTTTTATATATTATTAAATGAACTGCGGGTTAAGGAAAATGGACAAACAGAAAATTATACTCCTTGTAGATGACAATCCTGATGATGAACTCCTCGCTATTAGGGCCTTGCGTAAAAATAATATCGGGAACGAAATTATTGTGGCCCATGACGGCGTGGAAGCGCTAGATTATCTTTTCGGTACAGGAAAATATGAAGGGAGGGATTTATCAGAGATGCCGCAGATTGTCCTCCTCGATCTGAAACTGCCGAAGATCGACGGTCTTGAAGTACTTAAAAGGATAAGAGGCAATGAGATGACAAAACTCCTCCCGGTTGCCGTACTGACATCTTCAAAAGAGGAGAAAGACCTTGTCAACAGCTACTCGTTGGGCGCAAACAGCTATATAAGGAAACCGGTTGATTTTGACCAGTTCTGTGAATCAGTGAGGCAGCTTGGCCTCTACTGGCTTGTTTTGAATGAGGCACCTCCAGCAAGGAAAAAACAATATGATTAAAACTCTCCGTGCACTGATAGTCGATGACAGCGAGGATGATACACTTCTAATTGCTCGTGAGCTCAGGCATTCGGGATATGAAGTTGTTTTTGATCGGGTTGATACTCCGCATGGGATGAAAGACGCACTGGAGCATAAACAGTGGGATGTAATACTTGTTGATTATAAAATGCCGCATTTTACCGGAATCGAAGCACTTAAGATTGCCCGGGAAAAAAATCCGGATATACCTTTTATACTTGTTTCGGGAGTTATCGTTGAAGAGATGGTGGTTGAGGCAATGAGGCGCGGCGCCAATGACTGTATAAAAAAAGATAACATTGAACGTCTGACCCCCACTATAGCGAGGGAACTCGAGGCGGCACAGGAAAAAAGGGAACGAAAAAATGCCGAAAAACTTCTTGAACAGAAAAATATAGAACTTTCAGAAGCAAACAGGGAACTGATCCAGCTGAACAGTGAGCTTGAAAAGAAAAACAGGGAGCTTGCTGTGATTAATAATCAGCTTGAATCAGCAAACAATCAGCTGATTGAATCCCGGAGTGAAGTTGTTGAAAAGAATGAAATGTTAAATGAGAACAGACGCAAGCTTTCGACACTGATTGCAAATCTGCCAGGAATTGCATACCGCTGTCTTAATAACAAAGACTGGACAATGGAGTTTATCAGCAGCGGATGCTTTTTTATTACCGGCTATAATGAAGAGGATTTAATCGGTAATAATAAAATATCTTTCAATGAAATAATATATGAAGAAGACAGAAGTATTGTATCACAGCAGATTCAGGATGCCCTGTCCCGGTCGGAATCCTTTGAAATAAGATACAGGCTTGTAACAAAAGACGGCAATATAGTCTGGGTATGGGACAAAGGCCGGGGTATTACAGACGGTAAAGGTGATAATACAATTATAGAAGGGTTTATTACTGACATCACGGATCTTGTAAGGAAGGATGAACAGATCAGACAGATCCAGAAAATGGAAATCATAGGGACGCTTGCCGGAGGGATAGCCCATGACTTTAACAACATTCTTGGCGGAATTATCGGAAGCGTAGACCTGGTCGCAAAAATACTGGACCGGGAGGAGCTTAATGAATCAGCACAGATTGACAAGTATCTGTATATAATAAAAAACGCGTCAACAAGGGCATCTGACCTGATTAACAAGCTGCTTATACTGTCGAGAAAGCATGAATTAAAACTTTCGCCTGTCGATATCAATAATTCCATTTTGAATGTATTCAACATCTGCAGCAGCAGTTTCCCTAAATGCATTGATATAAATGTATCGTACAATAGTAAACCGGCCATCGTTATGGCTGATCCCACCCATATTGAACAGGTTATTCTGAATCTCTGTGTGAATGCGTCACATGCTATGACTATAATGCGCGACACAGGGGAACCGGAGGGGGGAACTCTTCATATTGGAATAAAAAAAGGTATTGCGGATTCAGATCTTTGCCGGAGGCATCCCGATGCGAGAGAGGGGTGCAGCTATTATATAATACAGGTGAGCGATACCGGTGTAGGTATAGATCAGACAAAAATACAGACTCTTTTCGAAACTTTTTTTTCGACAAAAAAAGATGGAATGGGGACCGGGCTGGGACTGTCAATTGTAAGCAGTATTGTGAAACAGTATGACGGGTTCATCGATGTTGTATCCGAACATGGCAAAGGGACAACCTTTTTTGTATATATTCCGCTTTCGCAGCAGAGTGAAAGTGTACAGGAAGCAGACAAGACTGAAAAAGTTCAGTATAAAGGGAATGGAGTCATACTTGTTGTCGATGATGAAGAGATCATGCTGGCAATAATAGAGGGCGCTTTGAAGGAGAGCGGTTATTCCGTAATAACTGCCTCTGATGGAAAATCCGCCCTGGAAATATTCAGCAGTAAAAACCGTGAAATCGATGCAATACTTCTGGATATGTCGATGCCGGGATTATCCGGCAAAGATATTTACAGCAGATTTAAAGAGATAAAACCGGATGCGAAAGTAATACTCTCTTCCGGTTATAAGGATACCAGACAGATTAAGGAAATGATTGCTCTCGGCGTTGATGCTTTTATCCCTAAACCGTTTGATCTGAATTTTCTTGTGCATACAGTGAAAGAAATAATTGAAAATAAATAGTATCACTCTATATCAATAAATTTTAAAAAGCTTTTAATTTTTTATAACTCCAGCCTGCAGCATTTCCCGCATGCTCCCGCAGAGAGTATCCATGCCGATTCAGCCCGCAGTTTTGAATCATATCATTGATACTATAGCAAATTACGAAATGATTAGATCATTGTCATTCCAGCCGTAGCAAGCGCGCCCTGAGCACAGCGAAGAAGTGCCCTTGGGGTAGAGAGCCGGAATCCACTTTTTTTATAAGGATTAGATCAGCCAGGGCTCTTCCTCCGGTCGCCCGCCTTCGCGAGGATGACATCAAGAGTACTAATTCAATCGTAAACCGCTATAGTAATTAAGTCATGGAGAAAAGATAATTAATCCTGCAGTAATTATCGTTTATTGGATTGTATCACGGAAGATTATAAATATTTAAAGCTTGACTCTCCCCTTACTGGAGGGGAGAGTTTAGTTACCATAGAAATAATATTGGAGGTTTCTATGGAAACTAAAATTTTTAAAACTGCAGGCGCATTCATTGCGGGATTCAACATTATAAATGTTGTAAATTCGACATGGTTTTTTCTCGGGATGGCGCATTTCCCTCCGGAAGCATGGCTTGCGTTCAACGCATGTGCTCCTTCAGTGGCGCTTTATCTTACCGGATATTTTTTAAAAAAAGATTATATCATGACAGCGTCGCTTCCGTTTCTGATATTTTTCGGAACCGGGGGGCTTTTTGTTTTCGGGTGGAGCGGTACATCTTTATATGCGCAGGCCGGTCATATCGCTATGACCCTGGCGTCGTTATGGATAATTGCAAAACTGTTTTCAGGGAAAAAATTTAAAGTTCCGGCTTACGGATTTTTAATTGGATTGCTTATTTTCTCATTTTTATTACCTGTACAGCAGCGTTACGTGATGTCGCACGATGAATATATAAAGATGCTCGGTGATGCTACTTTTGAAGAATTTGCAAAAGGCGGGAGATAAACATGCTTACGATCGGTGAATTTTCGGTAATAACAAGACTTTCCGTAAAAACACTCCGTTTTTATCATGAAGAGGGTCTTCTCGTGCCTGATTATATAGATGAGGATAGCTCATACCGTTATTACCGGGAGTCGTCGGTCCAGAGGGCAGCTGCGATTGCATTTCTGCGTGAACTGGATTTCAGCATAAACGAGATCATGGGAATTATGAAGGTGTATAATGAAGACAGCGATCTGGTCAGTGTGCTTGCACGTCAGAGAGAGTGTATCAGCACAAAGATCGCGAAATACAACGAAGCTCTTGATAAGATTGAGCTTTTTATGAAGACGACAAGGGAGTATAACATGAATGAAGGAAACAGAGCGGTGCTTGAGAAGTATATTGATGATATGATTTTCGCAGGATACAGATTCAAAGGGAGATACCAGGATGTCGGTCAGGCTTTTAAAACTGTCGCCAGGGGCGCGGGGCGTTATATTTCAGGACCTGCGATGAGTTTTTGTTATGACATGGAGTACAAGGAAAACGATGCTGATATTGAAGGGGGCTACCCTGTGTCGCGGAAAATCAACGTAAAAGGTATTGATGTACGTGTTCTTAAAGGCGGTAAGGCTGTTACGGTGACTCATTACGGAGCGTACGAAACCCTGGGAAATTCCTATACAGAACTTTTTAGCTATATAAACGAAAAGAGATACAGGAGCCTCGCTCCGTGCCGTGAAATCTATCATAAAGGCCCCGGAATGATTTTTAAAGGCAATCCTGATAAGTACATCACGGAATTACAGGTAATGATAGAATGATAATCTGACCGGTTAAAAAAATATGGTGTTTTGAAATTTTTATTTATTGTAAAAAAAGTTGAAAACTGATATACAGCAGATTAATAAAAAAGATTCGCAGTGATTTTAGAATTCAGCGGATTTATTATTAGATGCGATGTCGAAGAATTTCAGCAGAATACCAGGTTCTTTGTTTTCCTGATTCTGTTTTTTTATTATTTATTTTCAAGGGGGATACAGTGAATAGAGTAATAACCGGCATTTTAATAATGATTTTGTTATCCGTTACTGCTTTTTCCGAGGAAGTGAATCCACAGATAGCCGCAGTTAAAGCAAAACAGGAACAGGCCGCTTCACTTGCAAAGAAAGGAAATCTTGACGGAGCTATAGCGGTTTATAACGAAGCTCTTGCGATGGATGATGGAGGGGATAAGTATCTTTGTGTAGACTCATATAAGGGTATTATGAATGCGTACGCGCAGAAAGGGGATGTTAAGAATACCACTGCTGCGGCGGAGAAAATATGGGGTCTGTTTCCGGTGGCGAAAAATATGGGTATCGGCGTTTATGAAATTCTTGCGGCAAAAATTTATGCAGGAATGTTCACCGAGGCAGAGGCTGAAATAAACGGGATGCTGGAGAAGAAAAAAGGGAAAGACCTCCGGGATAAGAGAGATGAGTATTATTTAAGCGCGCTGATTAAATACAGACAGAACAGGAAGGAGGATGCCGCAGACGATCTTCTTTATGCCTGTGCCGGTTCCGGAGCAAGCGGTCCGGCATTTGAGCTCGCTGAGAAAGTACATTTTGAGCTGAGTGAATACAGGGACTACCTTGGTCTTTTCCCTTCACTCCTCGGCGAGGATGGCAGGGGGTATACAGAGCCTGATCCAATATATTATCCTCATATTGTTGAGGCATATCACGCAGTGGGGGAACTTGAAAGAGGAATAGAATTCTATAAAAAGGCCCTGAAGTCTCCCGTGACAGACAAAGCGTGGCTAAAAAAATTCGGCCCAGTGATGGAAAAGGATATAGCGCTTTATGAGGCCATAAGAAAAGAGGAGATATATCTGAGAGATCATCCGCAGATGCCGGGGGTGACTTATGATCAGAAATCCCAGCTGATTAAAGCGGCTGATTTTATCAGGGCGGACAGGAAAAAGGAGGCGATAGCCCTGATCCTTGAATTTGTCGTTATGTTCAACACCTACGATATAGTTACCTGTGACGAACTTGCCCGTCTCTATTTTCAGACAAAACAGTGGAGCCGCGGTTATTATCATGTCAACAGGATTCTGAGAGAGGGGAGGGGTGAAGTCGGTAAAGTGGCCTATATGGCCGCCGGGGCAGCTTACACGGCAGGGAATTACCCCCAGGCTATTTATTATGCGCGGGCGAATAAAACAGGTCTCGGCGAGTCGCAGAGGGGTGAGCTCAGATTTGTTGAGGCGGCTTCAGAGATTAAGATGAAACACCATATTTTTGCTGAAAAACTGATATCACAGGACTGGAAAGGGAACTGTTTTTCAGGTTCTGATGAGAATATTTACGCGAGGCTGATGCTTGCGAATTATCTGTATAGCGGGAGGTTCGATAAGGGGCTCGAGATTGTCAGAAAAATGCTCAATGAAAGACCCGATTTCTGGCTCGCTCATTACAGGGCCGGTATGGTTTATGAAATAACGGGTGACCTGCCTGCAGCGGAAAGGGAATACCTTGAGGCGATTAAGCTAGCGCCGCAGGGTGATACAAGACAGTCAGAAATGTATAAGGCATTTAAAGCGAGGAAAAAAAGATCACAATACTGGCTGCTCGATTAGGTATAATAGGCCGGTTTCTGATATGTATTGTTTCTTACAACGGATCCGTTATTCATTAATTTCCGTGACAGATACATTCATCTGACGGGACATTTTATGTTCTTTATCGTTGCGGACATAGAATCGCTCTTTGAGTAATTCTGTGCAGAGGTTTGTTTAAAATGATAACCTCGCGAAGTTGTGAAAAAATCTAGAAGAATCCGGAACAGCTTTCACTCCGCCGTTTCTGAAACGCTTCGATTTTTATCCTGCATCTCCATAAAAGAGCTTGATTTTTAAAAGTAATTGTATATCAAGCTATTCAGATAACCTTTCAATTTGTATAATAAACCTTCCGGTTTTATAATGGAGAAAGCCTATGTCACGTCAGATCAGTAAAGGTCACGGATATCAGGATAAACTTATCAGACTGATTCCGTCAGAAATCATTGCAGCGTTTATGGCCCTGGACGGAATAGTTCCCGAAGAGAGTAAAATCGCCAACAGTGCTATTGCTGTGATACTGCTTGTAATCATGCCGTTTTATCTTGAAAAAGTCCATAAGGTCAAATGGGGACCGCAGATATGGTTTATGACGATCTCTTTTGTTATATGGATGTATTCACTGGGAGGTCCGTTCAAATACTGGAATCTCTATGTCCCGTGGATCGGTTCTGCAATGATTATAATATGGACACTGATAGCGCCTATCTTTCTAACCGGGGATATTGAATAAACGGTTTTTGAAAAAAGGATCAAGGTTTCAATTTCAGTTCTTACCCCGATAGATATGTCCGGCAGCAGAAATTACGGCAGCGTTGTGATCAATAACAACAGGATCAATCCTTCCGGTTTTGTAACAGTAAATATTGAAACCACTGTTTCGCAATTTACTGAAAACTATCTGTACAACTCCGGAGCAGCTCACTGTAAAGAGACTGCCATAACTTTATTTTTTACGGATCTGCTGCCTATACTTCTATGAAGTATAACCGGAATCAATGGAACGCGTGAATTACCGAAAACAGAAGCATGATTGCTGTAAAGGCCGCAGTAATAGTCAACTCTCTTGCATATGTTGACATATATTTCAGAATCGCACGGAAGTTATATTTGATATGATACAGCCCCGCTATTACGAAAGCTGTTGCACATATGTTATGCATCCCCATTGCAAAATGCCTGATTGAAATATCTCCGGGCGTATCGTACATATGCATCATTATACCGGACGGTATAAGCATTATAAATGTGACAAGCATACTCATTGAAGCAAGTACCCTGCCGTTGTTCTTTTTTTTACCATCAGTCATTGAGATCCCCCCTCTTTTCCAGTCTGTAAATAGCCGAGTTATCGCAGGATTTTATGCATCTTCCGCAGCCGGTGCATTTATCCCCGCCGATCATAACAGCATGTTTATGAACTATAATATTTATTTTTCCGAAAACCTTATGCGGACAGGCATCGATGCATTTCCAGCATGCTTTGCATTTATGGGTATCAAGAGCGATAAATGCTGTTTGCCATCTGTTTCTGTGTCCCCGTCTTTCTTTTACCGGATCACTCTCGATATGAACGCTGTTTTTCAACGATTGATTTCTCACCGGTTCTGCTCCTTTAGAATGCTGAAAAGTATATCGGGCAGATATGATTGTAAAGATCATACAGCCGTGAATATTACAGTAACATGTTAAACTAATTCTGTCATTATCATATGTTAATGGAGAGATTTTTTTGCAAGACGGGACCTTATCCTGCTCAGTGAAACCGGGGTTATGCCGAGATATGTCGCAATGTAATAATGAGGGATGCGTTCAGTAATACCGGGATTCTCCTCGAGGAGTTTTATATAACGTTCTTCGGGGGTGTTGAGTATGAATGAAGTATAAAGTTCTGAATAGTACAGCAGCCTCTTCTGAAGAAAGCTGATTACCGAGTCTTTAAGGGGCGCGTATCTGCTGAAAATTTCCCTGAAGTCTTTAAGACGAATCATAATCAGTTCACTGTCTTCGATTGTTTCAAGATACAGCCGGCCCGGTTTTCCGGTGAATGCGCTCTCCATCGATGCGACCATCTGTTTTTCAAAGAAAAACTGCACTGTTACCTCCCGGCCGTCATCTTTTATCATGAAAATACGGAGGCATCCTTTTGTGACAATGAACAGATATCTGGAAACATCACCTGCTTCAACAAGAGAAGTCCCGGCCGGTACTTTTTTTAAAGTGAAAAATCCAGATATTTCATTCCAGTAGGGTTCAAGAGGGGGAAAAATCCCGAGGACTCTTTCTTTCAGATTCATAAGAACCGCTCCATAAAGAAATCTTTATTGATCTCTTAAAAATGATGTTAAGGCAGTAAACGAATTGATTATAGCTGTTAACTATTTAATTGGTACATTTAATGTCACTGCGAGGCATGGAATGCCGCGGCAGTCTGGTTTGTAAAAATTCCTGTTTTTATTATAAAATTGTATTTTTAAAAACAGATTGCTTCACGGCGTTTACCCTGAGCCTGTCGAAGGGTTCGCAATGAAAAAGGTCTAATCAATTCGTGAACTGCTATAGTATATTTTTTCTTCTGCCTGTTTCAACGGCGCTCAGTATAAGCCGTTATTGGAACGTTTTTTACGCCGGTTGCCTGTATTGAGCCTGTCTAAATGAGCAGAGACGAAACCTGTATAAACATGATATGATACGGAACAGTTTGTCAATATTGAATTATAATTATATCTGATATACCGGAATAGAGATGAAAACAGTCAGAGTATCCAAAATAGCAAGTTTTATTAAATAAAATCATTTACATAATGCGGGAAAGAGGTAATACTTATTACATAAATATTTTGTATTCAGTGATCAGATTGAACAGTCTTGCCTGCGACGTTCTGATCAGCAGGATGATAATAAAAAGGGGGGAGTATGCCTTTGACAAAAGGGTTTCAAACATTAATTATTTTTCTGTTCTGCATGCTGTCATTATCAGGCTGCAGCAGCGCCGATCGAGGAAGAAAATTCATGTCAGTTGATTCATCGTTGATGCTTGAGACCGGGAAAAGCATTGCGGTAATCAGCGGACGTAATGATGATAACGATATCGAACTTACCGAGATGGTAATAGAAAAACTTACAGCTTCAGGGAAGTTTAAAGTCCTCCCCCATTCTGAAGTAAAAAAAACCGTCCCCCGCTATCCGCTCAATATCAATCTGATAGATTTTTATCTGGCCGAAGATAATGAGAAGCGATATACCCCGTACATTACAAAGACCAGCAAAGAGGCTATCGACGCAGTACAGAGGCTGGTAAAAACAGATTATGTTCTTGTCGTCTGGATCGATTATATAGGCGCCTGGAAGGGTTCAAATCCCGGTGGAGGGGAGAGCGCTTCGAAGTATATGCTGGTTATGACACGTCTTTTATCCTATCCCGGCGGAACGTTAGAGGGATTCTCGTCAAGATGGAATGAAAACAACGATATAATATTCAGCGACTGGGAGGATTTTTTTGGAGATGTATCCGCTGAGCTTGTTAAAGAGATAATGATTAAAACAAAATAAATGGGGGGAGAATGAAGAGAATAAAACCTGTTACTGTTTTTTTATCTGTTTTTTTTGCACTTTCATGTTCTTCAATACATAATTTTATTAACAAAGATATTACTGCTGGAAGTACAATTGCGGTCATTGTTGCCGAGACAAAATATTCAAAGGTAAACTCCCTTTATGCAGATGATTTCACAGCCCTTCTCTCTGAGCAGACAGGGCTGAAGGTAATCTCCCAGAAACAGGTGAGCTCAGTTCTCGGTTCGTATCCCGAGAGGATACAGGGGCCGTATAAAATTATCGGTACTGATGAACCGAAAATAGATTATAACAGGCATGACATAGATACTCTGGCGGAGATAGCGAAGAAACTGAATGCGCAATACCTTTACGTTTTCTGGATCCCTGTTTCAGTGACCGCGATCATCGGGGGATCTGAACTGAAACAGTACAGGTATATAAGCGAACTTATAGAATTCCCTTCGCGAAGAACCGTTGCGCAGGGTAATATGCTTATGTGTTACGTCGCTGAAGGATCAACAAAAGGTCCCAGAACCATGGAAGAGATGTGCAGGTTTTACTCGGAGGCAGCGGTAAAGGATATTATTCAGAATACAGGAGCCGGCAGATGAAATTTGTGCGGAATGGTGCCGATGCCTGAGTATTGGCCGCTCTCTGCTGCATTAATGGGATATTGTTCCATGAAACAAACTGTGCTCTCTACGAAAGCACAGAAGCCTTTCCGTTAAACTTGAAGAACTCGATTTCACTTTTCAGTCTGCTGGCGCTTTCAGAGATATTCTCCGATGAGAGTGAAAGGTCGCCGCTTGCCATAGATGTGCTCTGGGCCGTATCGTTGATAATCGATATCGATTTCATGATCTCGGTGATTCCGTTCTGCTGTTCCTCCATCGCGCGTTTGATGCTTTCCGCTCTTTCTATAAAGTGAACTGCGTCCTCCTTTATCAGGTTGTTTATCTCCATGTCGCTTCTGGTGAGCTCGCTGATGCTGTTGAATACGTTTCCGAAAACAATCAGGCTTTCAAAAATCTGCGAGGTATTAATAATAGCCTCGTTCAGCGCCTGGAAGGATTTTTCCATACTCAGATTGGTCAGATGTACTATCTCTGATATGTTCTTCGTATTGATCCCGGACTGTTCGGCCAGTTTTCCTATTTCGTCCGCAACGACGGCGAAACCCTTGCCGTACTCTCCGGCCCGGGCCGCTTCAATGCTCGCGTTAAGGCTGAGGAGGTTTGTTCTGTCGGATATATCGTTGATAAGACCTGTGTAGTCTAGCATCCGGCCGGCATCGTCCATGGCCTTTTTCATCAGCTGCATAGTGTCATCGATCTTTCTTTTTACATCCTCGATATTGACGTCTATTCTGCTTTTGACGTCCATCGCCTTCTCCATCTCCTTCCCCTCCTTCTCGACTATCGCATGGAGGCGGTTTATGTTGTCAATCAGCAGCAGGGTGCGTTTATGCTGGTAATCGATGCTTTCAAAAATATTGTCACCGCCGGAGGATATCTCCTCAAGGGTTGAAGTAATCTCCTCTACAGATGCAGCAGTAGACTGGCTCTCCTTTGCGAAATTCTCGGCCCTCTGTGCCGTCTGAGAGGCTGAAAGGCTCAGGTTTATCGACATCTCCTGTATCATCGAGAGCACAGAACGGATTTTAAGCAGGAGCCTGTTCATATAGAGGCTCATTGCTCCCATTTCGTCCGTGGTTATCATTGGTACAAGTTTTGTTCCAAGCTCCCCCCTTGCGATGCTGTCCAGTGAATTTTCAATATCCTTTACGGTTTTACGGAGAGATTTTGCAAGATATACCGCCGAGACCAGGCAGGTAAGGATCATGAAAATCGTAATGAATGTAAAGTGAACGGCCTGATGCTGTAGGTGCAGCATATTGGCATTTGTAAGGGTGATGAAAGTTATAAATATTGTCAGAGGGGGGAGAATTATAGACATCAGGGTAAAAATAATCTTCGGGAAAATCGAGTATGGTCTGTATGAGTCCTGGTCTATCAGAATACCGGAAAGCCGGGGGTCCTCAAGGCAGGGGGAGAGAGCAAGCTCGCACTGGTTCATAAAAAACGCCGAGTTAATCGGGACGACCATAATTGTTCCCAGAGTGATAATTACATAACGGGTCTGGTCCATCAGTCCCAGAAAAGCAAGACCCACTGCAGCTGAACCAACACCTATCGGATAGCGCACAAAAAGTGAAAGGGCCTCAAACCGGGGACTCTGGAGCAGCTTTAACTTGCATTCCCGAAGTACGGCTTCGTCATATGTTTCATCGCTGTTTAATATTTCATAAGTTGATTTCAGGCGCCTTGACCTTATTATTGACGCAGGTAAACATGTCAGGACCACGCCGACAGAGGCGCACATGAAGAATATGTGAACAACTGGAAAGAAATTACCTGCAATTATTATATAATATATCTGCAAACCTACAGGCAGAGAGTAGGCGATAATTTCCAGTGACAGGGTCAACTGCATAATTGAGTATCTCTTTTTTTCCATCTCTGTACTCCGTTCTCTGGTGTTTCAAGAAGTTGATTTTATAAACTTATATTTGATTTTTTACAACAAATTTTTGTTATTAAAAATTAGTGTTGAAAAAAAAATTAATTAAATTTATATATATAACGATTATGTAATAAGAACCAGGCTTACCGGTATCATCAAATGCAGGCTAAGCTGTAATAAATCGGAGATATTATCATGAAAGCACTAATAACGGGCGCATCCTATGGCCTCGGAGCTGATTTTGCAAGAGAGCTGTCAGCTGGAGGCTGGGACCTTATAATTGTTTCACGGAGAAAGGATAAACTGGAAGAGGTGAAGAGATCGCTGAAAACCGATGTCAGGGTCATTGCTATGGATTTATCCATAGAGGAAAATCTTTATAAGCTGTACAAAATGACAAAGAAAGATAATATTGATATGCTGATAAACAACGCCGGTTACGGACTTTTCGGTGAATTTACCGAAACCGAACTTAAAACCGAGCTGAACATGATCGATCTGAACATAAAGGCATACCATATTCTTACGAAACTTTTTTTACAGGACATGGTCAAGAGAGACAGCGGAAGAATTCTCAACGTAGGCTCTGCTGCGGGTTTCGGATCTGGCCCTAAACTTTCGACATATTATGCGACAAAGTCATATATTCTGAGCCTTACCGTATCAATCTATGAAGAGCTCAGGGCAAAGAAGAGCAATGTTAAAATATCGGTTTTCTGCCCCGGACCTACAGCGACTGAATTTACAAGCAGGGCGCAGGGTAAGTTTAATTTCAATGAATACAAGAGCATCGATATTGTACGTCACGGATTGAAGTGGGCGTTCAGAGATAAGGTGGTTATTGTGCCCGGTATTGCAATAAAGGGCCTTGTTTTCATGACAAAGATTTTTTCAAGACCGATGATGGCAAGGATCACGCATATCATTCAGGGGAAATGATCAAACTGAACAGGTGCTGTTTTTTCAGCACCTGTTATTCTCTCCTCAATGACTGCATAAAAAGTATTTAATTTCCGCGGATTAGACTGAAACCGGCAGGTTCTATTCCATGTCCCAGAAAAAATCCCTGTTAGTGAGCTCTTTCTCCTTCTCTGATGTTCCGGTCTGCGATTCGTTTTTAACAGACTGACCGGAGAGGACAATCCCGGCCTGATCTACGAGGTCTGCTGTCTCTTTCATCCAGTATTCATCTGTACCGAAATGGGGAAAAATATGCGGGAATGCCGGGTCGTTCCAGCGCCGTGCGATCCAGGCGGCATAGTTGATATACCTCAGTCCTCTCAGTGGTTCAATCAGTTTAAGCCATGAGTTCTCAAATTCGCGGAACTCCCTGTACCCCTCGAGAAACAGATTCAGTTCCCTTTCTGAGTTTTCGTCCCGTGTACTTACGAGCATCCATATGTCCTGTACAGCCGGTCCCGTAAGAAAATCGTCGAAATCGAGAAAGAAAAACGATCCGTCCCGTTTTAACAGATTTCCTAAATGGCAGTCTCCATGTATTCTGTGAAAAGGGATATCCGCGGACAGGGTATTATAAACATTTACTATTTCGTTGACTGCGTCTGAGTAACGTTTAATGCAGTTATCGGGGAGAAAATTATTATCGATCAGGAACTTCAGTGAATTGAGTCCGTAGGTCTCTCCTGTAAGCCGCAGCCTGTGATCACTTTTCCCTGCGGCGCCGTTGTTATGGATACGCGCGATAAGCCTTCCGATATTCATCATATCGTTATCTGAAAGTTCTTCAGGTATTCTCCCCCCTGTACGCGGCCAGACAGCGAAGAATATCCCTTCAGCTTCATGAACCGTAGTTCCGTCTGAAAATTTTATCGGCGCACAGACGGGGATTTCATCTTCCGCAAGATCGAGCAGAAACCGGTGTTCCTCCCTGATCTGGTCTATGGTCCAGCGGCCCGGCCTGTAGAACTTCGCTATTACATGGGAGTCGTCCTCGAGTTTGAGATCGTAAACCCTGTTTTCATAGCTGTTTAAAACCATGTAATGACCTGTAAGTGAAAACCCGCTTTTCTCTACCGCTGCGATTACCCTGTCAGGCGTAAGGTTATAGAATGAGTTGCTCATATTTTCCCGTTAAAGTTTAATCTGAAGATTGACTATGTTCTGTTATCCGCGGATTGTAAATACATTTAATTTTTTTTTGCAGATTATGGTACCAGGGTTTGAACCGGAGCCATTCAGGATACAGCAGCAGTAAAGATCGTTTTGATGAAAATTATTCTTTAAAAAGCGATCCCCGCTTTAGCGGGGATCGGATAATATCAATTTCTGTTTATCAGGCGTGATTACATGAATTTTTTAAGTTTTCCTTTTGCTTTTTCCTTACCTTTGTCGGTCTGCTGTGCGGCCTTCTCTTTTGCCTTGTCTTTCGCGACATCTTTGGCCTTATCAACAGCGTTTCCTGCCGCATCTTTAACGGCAGCCTTGACTATATCTGATAAAGAGCCGAGTAGCGGATGGACAAGTTTGACAGCCGGTTTGGAAGCTGTTCCCTTGATCGCGTATTTTAAAAAGATCTCACCCTTATCATTGAGCATCGGTTTTACAGCTGTGTCGCCTACAGTTTCAGGTTTCACGTAATCTTTTGCTTTACCGGTGATGAGTTTTACAGCGAGCTTCGAGGTCTGTGCTTTTACTTTTTCGGTATGTTTTTTGGCCAGGGTCATGTCTGAATTGAGATCAAGACCCATTGACGCTGTGTTTACAGAACCGCCGAATGAGATTGAATAATCGTCATTTGCGAGTTTGCCCTCGGAAAGGGTCGCAACGTTGTTCTTGTAATGGATTTTTACGAAACCGTTTTTCCAGCTGATGTCTTTCTGTAAAAAGTCAAATTTTCCTGAATACTTGGAGATCTGTTCAACGTTAACCATCTCGTTAAAAATCTGTAGACCTGTGGCGCTTCCATATGGAGAGCCGGCCTTCAGAAAGATTTCCGGGTTAAGGATACGGGTTTTTTTATCAAACGGAATTATATTTCCCGTCATGTCTATACCGATGTCGAAGGACTGAACGCTGCCCGATTCGGGACGGCTCATAGTCTTGATGCCGGCAAAAACTTTAAGAGAAATATCATCATTTTTTTCGAGATTTTTCGGATCTATTTTTATGTCGAAAACTTTCGCGGTCACTTTGTATATATTGAGTTTCTGCCCGGTTGTAAGGTCGGAAAAGTTGATGTTTCCATCCTGCATTCCTACAGATCCGACATTGATAGCGACAGGAATGTCATCGGCTTTCATGGGCGGTGTCTCCTCTTTCGGTTTAGCCGCCTCTTCGCGTATTTTCTTTTCAAGCTCAGCCTTCTCTTCCGGAGTCATCGGCTTGGTTACAAGCAGATCCGAGAAGTTGAACGCGCCGCTTTTATATCTGACTATATTTATCTGCGGGGTATAGAGCATCAGTTCGTTGAGTACAAATTTTCCCTGAAGAAGCGGCGGGAAAGAAATTTTGAAACTGAACGATTTCATAGCTGTGAAGATATCGGCGTCTGCAACCGGTTTGTCTTTCAATGCCTCCAGTTCTTTATCGGACTTGAAGTTGGAAATTTTTACATCTGTGATCGTGAATCCTGATACAGCGGAAAAAAGGCCGCCGCTTACATCGGCGATTCTTACCTGCCTGTGCAGCTGTTTCTCCATCTGTTTTTCAACAAAGGGTTTGTTTATAATAATCATCGCTGCTATACCGATTCCGATGATTATCACAAAGATCGCTCCGAAAAAAATCCCGAGCCATTTTAAAATCTTTTTAATAACTGACATCTTTTTACCTCTCCTTATTTTTTAAGAATAAATTATAGCAAATACAGGAAAATATTTATGGCATATATAGATAATATAAGTATAAAAATATTTTGTCAACTTATTTGGTTCCGGCGGTTTCTGCTGCCGGAAAATTAAATTATTGACGCGTTTTTTAACGCGGTCTGTTTTTTAATGTGAAAATGTTTTTATCAGTTGTTCTTCAGAATTCCCGTAAGCTTGTCAGTTGAATCAGCAAGGCTTTCAGAGGAGCTGCTGATCTCTTCGGCGCCTGAAGCAAGGTCCTGAGTAGATTCATTGATCACCGATATGGATTTCGTTATCTCCTCAAGAGCGAATTTAAGTTCCTGCATTGAAGACTTGATTTCACCCGAACCGTCCAGCACGAGCGATGCGTTTTTCTGGAGGTTGGTATTCATCGACAGATCCTCCTCGGTTATCCTGTTTACCTCAACGACGAGATCTCCGAACTGCGACGCGAGTTTTAATACCTCTTCAGATGATTTGTTAACATTTGTAAGGGCCAGGTTTGTAAGCTTCATTTCGCTGTCGGTAATCTGCACGAGGTTTGTAATCTCCTTCGCGTTGAGCTGGGTCTTTTCGGCGAGTTTTCCTACTTCATCGGCAACAACAGCGAAACCCTTTCCATGCTCCCCTGCCCGGGCCGCCTCGATAGACGCGTTGAGCGACAGCAGATTTATCTGGTCCGATACATCGTTTATCAGTGATGTGGCTTCTGTTACTTTGCCGCTGCTGAGGATTACGTTGTCGAGGGCTTTCTGGCATTTTTTAATCTCGCCGATCGCGTCGTTAATTCTGCCGTCAAGGCTGCTTTTCAAGCTGAGGGCAAGGTCCATCCTCGACTGGCCGGTTGATACCAGATCGAACATTTTTTTAAGATCGTTTATAAGAAGGGTTATCTCCTCGTTCTGTGTAACTGCCATGTTAGCTGACGATTCCGATGATGCAGCGATCTCCTCGAGCGTGGATGTAATCTCCTCTATACTGGCCGCCTGCTCCTGGGCATTGTCCGAGAATGACGCCGAGTGGTAGGCAAGAGAGGTGGCGGTCTCAGCCACTGTTGTTGCAACATTTGTACAGGTATTTACAATAGTATTAATCTCGTCGATAGACTTTTCAAGCTGACGGTTTTTATCCTCGGTATAGTCGATCGTTGCTGAAACGATTCTGGATGAAAGTATACAGAGTGACGAGATAAATATTGAAATGACCGTTAAATTTGCGATAGATGAAAGGTGGCGTTCCGGCGGTATTACATCCCCCGATTTTATTACAATAAGTGTACCGCCGGCAATGACAAAAAAAGTTATAATAATTATAGTCTGTCTTATACCGAATAGAGACGCCATAACGATGAATATCATAAGGTACATAATATATACATATTTTCCGGTCATAGTATTTATCTGAAGGCCCTGACCCAGAACCAGGAGCAGCGGCAGGGTAATTCCTATATAAGTGGAGGCTTTGTAAGCTCCCGATCTCAGAATGAAGAGACAGGCTACAAATGATATGTTTATAATAAACATACTGATATTATAAAAAGGTGTTGCTGCATGCGGAGTGAGAGTGTTTGTCATAATCTGAGAGAAAGAGAGAAGTCCGATAAAGACGAACTGTATCCACATAAAAACTTCAGTTCGCTGCCTGTTGATAAATGAAGCTGAGGTATATTTATTTAAAAAGAATGTTTTTAGAATTTCACCCGGTTTTCTCATATAGACCCTTATTATTTTTAATTTACGTCTAAATATAATAAAGTTTGACTGAGAAGAAAAAATTTTTTGTAATAAAACTTAACAATCTTCTGAAAAAGTACATCCATGGCTTTTTCAGAGTAGGTTTCGTGAAATGAATTCACGAAACATCACATTTTCAAGGCTTTTAAAAACTGACTTGCCTTGAAAATGGTGATACATCTTACGAACAGGACATTCTAATGCCGCGGAGGACATGGATGTACGTGAGCGGCCGTGTATCACTTTAACAGTTTCCTGGTTCTCAGGAAACTGTTAATATATATCAAAACAGTCAGGGGGGAGGATTATGGCTAAGGGGTATGAAATAAACAGAAAACGGCAGGAGGAGCTGAATCTGCTTGGCCGGGAGATGGCAAGACGGTCAGGATCTAAATGCGAATTATGTCTTTCGGCCGGCGTCAGGCTTAACGTATTTGAAATACCTCCTGCAGCAGGTGATCCGGATCCGGAAAGGTGCGTTTTTATCTGTGATACCTGTATCTCGGGTATATCTGATCCCCTGAAGATGACCGATCACTTCAGATGCCTGAATGAAAGCATATGGAGCGAGAAGAGACCTGTAAAAGTTCTCTCGGCTATTTTATTGAAAAAGATTTCTGTTAAAAACTCATGGGCTTCGGACATAATCGAAGAGGTTTACATGGAAGAGGAGGATTTGCAGTGGATCGACGGCGCAGGATTATGACATCTCTTCCTGGGCCGTTTTCTTTACCGGAAAAACTATTGTAAAAATGGTTCCCTCGCTGGAGGTGTCGATTGAAACATCGGCATTATGCTCTTTTATTATTCTGTGACTTAGGGAGAGCCCGATACCGGTCCCCTTACCCTTCTGTTTCGTCGTGAAAAAAGGTGTCCAGATTTTCGGAATAGTGTCTTCAGGTATACCGATTCCGTTATCTTCAATAATCAGTTTTACTATTGTATCATGAAACGTAGTCGTTATTTTTATCACTCCGGTGAAGTTTTTTCTGTATTCCATCTTCTGGGAGATCGCGTCCCTGGAGTTTAATATCAGGTTGATAAAAAGCTGTTCAAGCGAGAGGTTGTCGCCGTAGATTCTCGGGATAGAATCATCGAGGACAAACAGGAGATCGATCTTGTAGTTCTTCATCTGGTTGCTGATAAGTTCAATCGCGTTCAGAATGCATGCGTTAAGGTCGGCCTCCTGGAACGAAAATCCTCTTTTCCTTGAAAACGTTCGGATATGGTCTATGATTGATGATGACCTGTCAACAAGAGATGAGATCTTCAGAAGATCGGAAACCGCCTGCATATGATCAAAATCGTCGTAGTTGATATCGTCTATCATATTCTGCGATATGCATTTTATTCCTGTAAGGGGCTGGGCCAGTTCGTGGGCAATACCGGTAGTTACCTCGGCAAGGCTTGCGTGTCTTGCTATCTGAAGAACCTCAATATCCTTCTGGGAGATAATTTTTTTCAGCGTATCGTTGCTCTGCCTCAGCCTGGTGATAACCTGGTTCAGTCTTTTATTAAGAGTATTGATGCTGTGAAGCCGGGAGGTTAAAAACCGGAACCTGCGTGAGTACAGGTAGAAAACAAACAGGGTCGTCGCTATACAGATAACGGCAAGAGGTATGACCGGAGCGGCGCTGATGCCGGAATAACTGTAATGGTAAAGCGATAGTGACGGAATAATCATCAGAATCAGAACAGGAATTTTTTTTATATATCTCTGATGTATTGATATATAGAGAAACGAGTATAGTACGGCATACATCAGCATGATTACGGAATATTTTTTATATAAGAGAAAGGCTATTAAAAACGGGATCGATATGATAAAGGTTCTTATCATCTGGTTCTTCTTGTTAACCGGATGATCGTCAGATAAAAGTAATATGAAGGTGAATGGATATAGAAGCATTCCTGAAAAGGATATGTAAGAGATAATGGGATTAACAAGTCCTTTATTGGAAAGAACCAATGACAGGGTTAAAAGCAGCGACGGAACCAGGTTAAAGAGCAGAAGCCTCGCCTTTTTATTTCTGAAAAAAATAAGCAGCTCGAGAAAAGTAAACAGTAAGATAATGAGCAGAATTTCGGTAAAATAGTTTATCACTTAAATAACCTTGATTGTTTAAAAATAAGTTTTAATATACGGCAGATAAGACAGGAATAAACAGCTCCCTGTCCTGATATGAAAATATAGTCATGTAACTGAAGTCAGAGGACCTTCAGCAGAATTTTATTCATCTCGATCCTGTCGCTTGAGGCTTTCTCGTTCGGATAGCCGAAAGCTATAAGAGCAACGAACTCGTTTGACGGATCAATCCCGAGTATCTCAACAATACTGTCCCTGTTTTTCAGTATCTCTCCAAGCCATACAGATCCTATTCCCAGGGAGTGAGCATACAGAAGCATGTTCTGAATGCATGCGCCTATGCTCATCAGATCCTTATCTCTGTGATAACCGGCAGGATTATTATAAAAGACTGCGATACAGAAATCTGAACCTGAAACTATACCTGAGTAATGGGTCATTCTGGAGAGCTGGTCTTTGAAAGACCTGTCCCTGATAACCGCAAAGCGCCATGGCTGGTTATTTGTGCCTGAGGGGGCCCATCTCCCCGCCTCCATTATTTCATTTATAACATTGTCCGGGACGGTGTCGTTCGTGTATTTACGGACAGATCTCCGGGACTTTATTATATCGAGCAGATTCATACAGTCATCCTGTCTTAAAAATTCAATAGAGTGCTTCCATTTTCTGGAATGCGTGCTTAATTATATCTATCTTTGTGGTGTCGCGGCAATATAATTCTTCAATTTTTCCTGTTTTTTATTAACAGCTGTTATATGGTTATTGATAATTTTATTAAAATCGAGTTCGCCCCTGATGATTCTGTACCTTTCGGTTTCAATATTGCTCAGCTTGGTCGTGATTTTTATCCTGCTCGATTCACCGGCGTATCTCCTGGCCTCCTCCCAGTACGGAATGGCCTCCTGGTACAGGCTCTTTGCTATTTCGAGACTGTCGTTTATATCTTTGGCAAAGGTCGCGTCATAAAATTTTATATTTTTTTTATCATATTTTGACCCGATTTTCAGGTAGTTCCTCATGATCATGATGTTGATATGCATGAACATAAGTCTTCTGTATTTGAGATACTCATCCTCGCTCTCTACGGCAACAAGGGCTTCGGAGGGGTGGCGGAATTTCGTGTTAAGCGCAGTTTTGAGCATTTCGATGTTTTTTCGTAAAGATGTTTCGTTATAATACAGCTTCATCCCGAAAAGGAGATAAAAATCCTCCAGATGATGAGGGACTGTATAGTAATGCATTTTAACCTCCGGAATATAATCGGAAAAGGGGACATATTCATTCTTCTCGCTGAAATACTGATACTGATAATCTTCAGCGGAAAGAGATCCGGCTGAGATGAAAAGAACCGTCAGCAGCAAAGAAACGGGATATCTAAATGAAATTTTCATAAAAAATTGAATTATTCCGGAAATAATTATTAGGCGTTTCAGGATTAAAAAGAATATGGATGAGATAAGCCGTCATCCCTGACCGGTAAAATATATCCTGAATACCTTCATTAAGTATCGGAATAAACGGTTCCGGATTTGACATATTTATGTCATATAATATTCTGTTTTTATCGGGGGTCAGATGTCAGGAGCGGGGGATTTATCCATGGTCTGTTTTTCGTGCCGTTAATACCCTCTGCGGATTAATCGAAGAAATATTGAATTTTCCCGGTAAATGATTAGATTATAAACAAGCTTTATAATCTAAGCCCGGTATGGAGGTTAACGATGAGTGAGAAGAAGCTGAATTTTCTTGTTGCAATAGGTTTCAGCGAGAAACCGGAGGATGTATTGAAAAAGGCCGTCGACGTGGCAAGAAAATATAAAGCCAGGGTTTATGCGATACATGTGATCGCGGAGATGCCGAAGCTGACTTTTTATTATGATGCTTACAAGCTGTGGGACGACTTCAGGGAGAGCGCAATTGCGGAAGCAATGGACGTGATGAAGAAATATATCGGGAAGATGGCGGATGACTACAGGGATATACAGCCGATTATCGAAGTCGGCGAACCGGGGGTAAAGATACTGGAAAAGGCCCGTGAGCTGGACGTGGACCTTATTATCATGGGGCATCATGTAAGGTCCGGTTTTACGCATCTTCTGCATCAGAACAGCTGTGAACATGTTGTCAGGTATTCTGAGATCCCTGTGCTTATGTTTAATGTTGCCGGGGAAACTGATTAAATGTAATCGGTCCCTTTAAGTCCCGGATCGTGAGAGAAAATTTTCAGATCACCCATCTCGTTGAGGTCTTTCGCGGTATAGTCCTTCAGGTTCTGCGGGAGGGAGGCTTTTCTTTTACTGTACCATTTATCTATCACAGGAAGCAGCTCGTCCCTCCAGAAGTATTTTTTTCCCTTGCCTGATGCGTATTCATCCCAGTAAACGTCCGGTACCAGAGTCCATAGCCATTCATAGGTAAAAGGTGAATCTCCGAGAAGTATTACACTCTGGTTTTCCCCCTGTATCTTCAGCGCCTGGTGTCCATGGGTATGTCTCCCTGTCCGTATAACTTCAAGCCCCGGGAGAATTTCACAGTTTCCGTCAAGGAGGATGAAGCTGTCGAGCCTGTCTATCCAGTGGGCCGGGCAGAATGAGGTCTCTTCATATTTCCTGAGATGGTACAGCCCCTCGATCTCTCCTGACTGAAGATAGATCTCCGCATTTGGAAAATGTCTGATACCGGCCGCGTGGTCCCAGTGGAGGTGAGTCTGAATTATTTTTTTTATACCGGACGGATCTATACCCTTCTGTTTGATAAGATATGGTATCTCCTGTGTTTCGTCTCTTGAGCCGTATGAATCGGGGGCGGGGATATGGTTCAGGTCGAATCCTGTATCCACAACGACTGCCTCGCCGTTTTCGTCGACAAGCAGAAAAATATATGACGGGATATCTTTTACTTTGGGGAACTTAATATTTCCAATGCCGCTGAAGGCGACAGTAAAATGTCCTGTAAGGAGCGGGTATACTCTGTATTTCATTTATTTTTCCTTTTGAAGCAGTTTAGTATATAACGTTTACGAGTCAAGTTTTTCAATAGTAAAGTAAGAGGAAACAGGCTGATTATTAATAGTAAAAAATAAATAGATAAAATATCTAATAGTTGACGTTTTCTCTTATATATGGCAGAGAGTGTTGCAAACACAAAGTGCACTAATAATACATATTTATTCAGGAGAAAATGTCATGATGAAAACTGGACGCTCCGCAATTTTAATTCTCTTAACTGCAGTTTTATACATCAGCTGTGCCGGTGGAGGGGGGGCTGACTCGCCTGTAACAAATAATCCGCCCGGGGATGGTACTCCTGATATTACTGCACCGGCGCCGGGGAATGGCGGTATTATTACGGCTGGAAGCGTGACGGCAAATTCACTTGTTTTGAACTGGGGGGCAGCAACTGATGCAGGAACTGCGCAGCTGAACCTATCCTATGCAGTATACCAATCTACAAGCAATAACATAAACACTGTTGAAAATTGTGAAAAGAATGGAAAAGAAATTCAGCAATTCACAACCGGCTCATTAACTAAAACTGTAAGCGGACTTTCTGCGAATAGTGATTATTATTTCAATGTAATAGTAAAAGACTCGGCCGGGAACAAAGCATCATATTCAATAAAACAGCAGTCAACTAATGGTAATAATGATACAACACCGCCATCACCTGGAAGCTCAGGAGCTCTTTCAACAGGAAGTGTAACTTATAATTCACTGGTTGTTTTATGGGATCCGGCTAATGATAATATTACAGCGCAATCTGATCTACAGTATGCCGTCTATTGGTCAAAAAGTAATAATATTAACACGGTAACTGCATGTGAGGTGTATGGAACAAAAATTGATGACTATGCTGCGAACATTACTTCGAAAACAGTAACCGGATTAGAAGGTAGTACAACATATTATTTTAATGTTGTTGTCCGTGATTCGGCAGGCCAAAAAGCGGTCTATGTAACAAAATCGGAAGTGACATCAGAAACTCCCGATACAACACCTCCCGTCCCGGGAAACAGCGGAAATATTTATACATCTGAAATTTCTTATTCTTCAGTAACTCTGAGCTGGGAATATGCCGATGATAATATTACTGCAAAATCAAGTTTAGAGTATGCATTATATGAATCTCTGTCAGCGAACATCAGTACAGTCGAAGACTGTGAAAATAATGGAACACGAATTTTAAATTTTACTTCTAACTTATATTCAATATTAAGAAGCGGACTTACCTCGAGTAGAACCTACTATTACAATGTAGTAGTAAGAGATTCAGCTCAGAATAAGGCGGCTTACACAATGAGATCTGTAACTACAACGGTTGCTCCCGACACAATACCCCCGACTCCAGGAAACAGTGGAATAATAACTGCCGGGAGCGCGACGAATAATTCAATTGTAGTAAACTGGTCTGCGGCTGATGATGCTGTTACCGGACAGTCTGATCTGCTTTATCTGGTTTATCAATCTTCAATAAATAATATAAACAGTGTCAATGAATGTGTAGATCATGGAACTCCAATAGGTGTTTATACGGCAAACATTACATCTGTAACTGTAAGCGGGCTTTCGGTTAATACCGGATACTATTTCAATGTAGTTGTAAAGGATTCAGCCGGTAATAGAGCGGCTTATAACAGTAAACAGCTGACTACAGTTTTATCTGTACCTTCCGCTGCAAATATAATATCACTGAATGGTGCGTTTTCATTAAGCTGGAAGGCATCACTCAATGCTGTATCATATCAAGTATGGCTTAGTGCAACCGAAAATGCTTCGACAGCAACTCAGCAAGGGGGTGATATAACCAGTAATTTTTATATCATCAATGGATTGAATAACGGAACAAAATATTATGTGTGGCTGAAAACAAAGTATCCGGCGGGGACAAGTGAATTTGGTGCAGTCGCAAACGGAATACCATCTCTATTCAGTTTATCCGGCACCGGCGGTGTGGCCGGTAATAGCCAGTCATTTAATCTGGGGGGATTGCTTTTTAATTTGAAATATGTACCGGGAGGAACATTCCCTACCGGGACAGGTACTCAGACATTATCTACAGATGCCGGAGCAAATCCTGTAACTATTGACAGAACATATTGGATGGCGGAGACAGAAATAACACAGGGTCTCTGGAATGCAGTTTATGTCTGGGCGATCGATTCAGCAAGGGGAGCCGGCAGGTATACTTTTTCTGGTCCCAGTTATCAGGGCGACGGCAGCGGTGCAACGGATCAGATACCTGCAGTAGGTATGAATTGGCGCGATTCAATGATCTGGTGTAACGCGTTAACAGAGTACTACAATGCAAATAACGGAACAGACCCGGATCTGGATTGTGTTTATTATACTGATTCTGCATATAACACTCCAATAAGAAGAGCAACATATTCATCAACGGTATCAGAAAATACTCCCGGTAGCCAGGACTGTCCATATATCAAAGCAGCAGCGAATAGTAATATTGATATGGTAAACTGTACGGCCAGAGGATTTCGCCTTCCCGGAGTTATGGAGTGGGAATGTGCGGCGAGATATAAAAATGGATCAACCTGGACCGCCGGAACATATGCAAGCGGAGCTGCAGGTGATTTTAACAATATTACAGAAACGCTTCTCGTTGCATGGTGGGAGTTTAATAGTTCAAATATAAACATAGTAAAGGAGAAAGCTTCAAATGCTCTTGGAATTTATGACATGAGCGGTAACGCGGGGGAATGGTGTTTCGACTGGAATCCGGCCTGGCATCAGGATACTGTTGCTTCAACACGGTTGATAAAAGGCGGAAGCTATACCAGTTCTGCATACAGCCTGCAGGTGGGGGCGATTGGTGATTTCGAACCGGATTTTCAATATTACAATCTTGGTTTCCGTGTGGCAAGGTCGGAGTAGTTTCCAATAAATAAAGAATCAGGGAGCATATACGCCCTGGTTCTTTATTTATTACTATTACAGTTTTAATCTATCAGAAGATTATTCTTTTTAACGACGGTTGGATCGACAAGCGGAAGGGGAAAAACTAGCTTGGCGGCAGGTATCCAGAGAAGGCGGATTATTTTATTGCTGGACAATCTCAAAATGATAATTATATTTTGAGAAACTGCTGGAGGTTCAATGCCGGGGATATATACTCACAACTATATTTTCCGAAGATGCGTGGAAAATGTTTTAAAAAACAGAAACAGAAGCTACATCAACAGGTCGATCGAAACGCTCTACTCCACGCCGGAGCATTTTAAAGCCGGTCTTTTCGGAGCGATAGGACCGAACATCTTCGATTACATGCATCCCTTCGGCAGGGGGAACAGCTACGGCAGCGAAATATCGTACTCGCTGCATGACAGAAGCTGTATGACGTACCTTCAGCATATGACCGATATAGTTATGAAAAACAGGGACAGCAGAAACGAGTGGTCGGCCGTGCAGAGGGGCTACCTGTACGGCTATATCTCCCACATAATTTCAGATGCTGTCCTTCACCCCTATATATTCTACAGTTCAGGATTTCCGGACAGGATGCAGAGAGATGAGATCAGATACTGGCGCAGACGGAACCTCCGGTTTCAGTACAATATAGACAATTACTTTCTGTACCGCGACGAGTCCGGCGCTGCGATCAATTCCGTCACGGAGATGATCCCGGTATACAGCCGCAGGGGGAGAAAAGCTGTATGGGCTCCGGTTAAATATCTTATTCTTGAGTCGCTGAGGCGGGAGAACGAAGCCCTGCTGATAAAATCTTTCCCCGATTTAAAGGGGAGAAGGATAGACGGCGATACTGGACATGTAAAAAATTTTGACAGGATAGCCGCCGCGATACCTCTCTGCTATAGAATAAAGAGGACGGAAAACATAAGATGGATTAACCTTATAGACAGACTGGCGGACAACTCTCTTACCTATTCAGATTTTTTTATAAGATATCCCCTTCCAAAAAGGGTCGATGACGATGCGCTTAATACGCACCAGGGGAGATGGCAGTACCCGGCGCATCAGAGAGGTTTCAGGTATGAATCTATATTTCATCTTATCAAATTTTCAATAGAACAGATCGTATCGGTCTGGGAGCTGATGGAGCCGTCGATCTATGAAGCGAAAGAGCTCGATATGAACCGTATAGTGGGAACGAGTTCCTATACCGGCGAGAAGGATGTCTTTTTCGAAGAGATGAAGATAAAGGACCCTGTCAGGCTCAAGGTTTAACACATTCTGTGTAAAGCTTGTTGTTCACGAGATGATTAGTATATTTTCCCCTTCGACTTACTTCGGCGGCGCTCAGCACAGGTCGCTCAGGGAACCTTGTTTAACGCTGGCTGCCTGTTTTGAGCCTGTCGAAATGAACAGTTCGACTGCGCTCACTGACCACGGAGTAGAAACCTGAATCACGTGCTATTTCATTCATGAAATGCTTTAATAAAACTGTTAACTGCTGTAATCGTTGCGGTGTGGAAATATAAGTCAGGTTTTTTTGAGATTGATGTTTTAAAAGACCGTATTTCTTCCGGTTTACCGGTTAAGTTCCAAATATGTCTCCTCATTCTAAAATTAGCCGTAATAACAACCTCTTTCTGACGCAGCAAAATTCTTATCCGGAGCTGAAATTTTTATCAAAACGACCTGAAAAATGGTTCGTGCCCAGCGGCTGAGTCGATTGCTTTCTTAAAATAAATAAAATACAGGTCAGACATGGAGATGAACCGGATGTTTGTTCATCATCGGAAATGTTATGATTAAAATTAAGGGGATCTTCAGCAATGAGTCTTGATAAAATTCAGGAGTACACGTTTCTAGGAACCAAACTTGTTAATCTTCAGGACATAGGCTCTCTCTCTGTGAAGCTGGTGATGGACATCATCTTTACTCTGCTGATAATACGGGTGATATTCTATCCGATCTATAAAGAGAGGGATTATGTTTTTACAACAATACTGATCAACATTACCGTTTTTCTCGTCTGTTTTTTAATGGGATGCATAAAGCTTAAAATCGGTTTCGCCTTCGGGCTGTTTGCGGTTTTCTCGATTTTAAGATACAGGACCGAGCAGATACCGATCAGGGAAATGACATATCTGTTCATTGTGATAATCGTCGCTGTAATAAATGCTCTCTCGGACCAGACGATCAGTTACGCGGAGCTTTTCCTGGCTAACTTTACAATACTTCTTACAATCTATATTGTCGAAAACAATTTCCTGCATGGAAAGGAATTTATACAGACCATTACCTACGAAAAGATCGATCTTATCAAGCCGGAGAATTACAAACTGCTGATTTCCGACTTAAAAGAGCGCACCGGATTTGATATTAAAAAGGCCGAGATTGAAACGATCAATTTTTTAAATGATACGGCGAAGCTGAAGATAGTATACCAGTATCCTGATGAATACGCAGCCTGCAGAGATGAAAAAGATGAATGATTCTGTTGCAAAACGAAATTTGCCTCAAACGAACAGTTTACGAAGGGTGAAAAACTGTCTGACTGTTTTTGACGGGACTGCGTTAAAAAACCTGAAATCGATTGAGCTTATGTCGAGGTATGATACAAAATATATTTTTCATATTGATAAGCTCCCTTATATATTTGAAAATCTGAAGCAGTATTACGAGATCCTCGAAATAGCTAACAGGAGATCATTTAAATATGAAAGCATGTATTATGATACCGACGATTATTTTTTTTATCATCAGCATCATAATGAAAGACCAAACAGATATAAGATAAGATGCCGTAGATATCTGGACTCGGGAGGGTGCTTTTTTGAGGTCAAGTATAAGAATAACAAGGAAAAAACGATAAAAAACCGTTATCAGTTGAAAGACAAAAATTTCAGACGCGGATTATCTGATGAGTCAAAAAATTTTGCGATAAATCATATTCATAAAAACGAGCAGCCCGTTATCAGTAAAATCAGTCCAAAGCTGCGTGTTGACTACAACAGAATTACGCTCGTGAATCAGCAGCAGAAAGAACGCCTCACTATTGATATTAATCTTACCTACATCGGAAAAGATCTGAATACATACAGGATGAACAACCTGATTATCGCCGAGCTCAAGCAGGGATGTTTTTCTCCGGACTCGCCGTCTGTCCGGTGTTTCAGGGATTTAAAAATATTCCCGACAAATTTCAGCAAATACTGCATCGGCATAGCAATTACAGAAAATAATGTTAAAAAAAACCGCTTCAAAAAGAAGTTATTAACCCTTGAGAAATTCGCATAGAGGAGATATCAATTGATGATTAATAAGACTCTAAAAATAAAACTTTTTAGATCCGCGGGAATAATTCTTCTGCTTGTGCTGTCTGTTGCGCCGGTAAGCGCACAGCAGGAAAAAAAATCAGCGCACAGTACAGCCGGCGGAGAAACAGAAAATAAAGATACGGACAACGATAAATCAGCACTTTATGGCCTTTATGCCGAAGCGGGTTTTGAATATCTGGATAATATTTACGAACTATCAGAATCACAGGAATCCCTGTATAACTCGAACGATTCGCGTGATGTAACAAGCGGGCGGTATAAGGATATGGATTCTCTTAGTGATTATATCATGGAACCGAAGATCGGTTTTAAGGTCAGGTCCGGAAGTCCGTTCGGAAGAAAACTGCAGACATCGTTCTGGTTAAGGTACAACTACTACATTAAGAACGGGAAATGCAGTTATCCCGAAGGGAAAATAAAGCTGAACCAGTCAACAGGTAAACACAGTGACCTCATATTTGATGGGGAGTTCCTGTACGGTTTCTTCAAAAAGAATTATCTTTCCGGGGCCAATGATGCAAACAGCAACGGAAATATTACAAGGGGTGAACGGATATATTCACCCGCTGTTTATGATGAGTACCAGGCAACTCTCGGCTATGACTATAAATTCATAAAGAAGAAGGATGACTTAACAGTATCGGGCCTGAGTCTTCAGCCTCTCGCCGGATGCCGCTACAGGTTGTATAATTCCGATTTCGGCAACCGTAATCAGAGCGTTGCGATCGGAGGCCTGGTGCTAAATTCGGAATTTATTTCGAGGATAAACATAAAAACTGCATATACCTATGAAAACATTTTCTGTCCCGGCAATGAGGAGATAGTTTTATTTAATGAGAATGAGGCCGGAACGGATGTCAATGATGACGGTGATTATTCAAATAATGCGCCGGTTATTACAAAAATTGACCGTTCGTGTTACAGGCATACGCTGGAGATTGAACCGTCATTTGAAGTGACAGATTACTGCCGTTTTCTTCTCGGTTATAAAATAAGAAAAACCATATATACTACGGATTATAAGACCGATCTGGATCATTATAATCAGAAAAAAGACTACAGGGAGTACAGGGCTGGATTAAAATACGATTTTATAAAAGAACTCTCTGCGCTGGTTGAGTGGAAAAATGTTAAGGAGAATGACAGCGATAACGGCACAAGTTTTCAGAACAGTTATTCTGCGGCGGTTAAATACAGTTTTTGATAAAAGTTTAAGAATATGATGCAGCCGGATATGATTAATATGGAGGAGAAAATGAATAAAAAAATGTTCAGAAAAACCGGGCACCTTTTGCTGATTTCTTTTTTTGTATCGTCAATGTCCACTTCATGCATTAACGGTTCCAGCACTGCAAAATATACATCCGGAACCGGTTCAAGCAGCAGCGACAGCAGCAATAGTAACGGCAGCGGTGATAACAGTGATACTGCGGAGGATTCAGGTGACTATACTCCGGATACTTCAGATGTGACCTATATCGCGTTAAACACGACATCGATTACCGTGACAGGGAGCGGTGCGTCCGTTGACAGCACAGCAACTGTTGTAACTATTACCGCCGCGGGGACTTACAGTATCAGCGGCAGGCTTAACGACGGGCAGATTATTGTAAATACAGCAGATGCGGATAATGTAAATCTCATTTTTAACGGAATTAATATTACATGTTCTGACAGCGCTCCGGTATATGTTCAAAACGCGGTAAAAACCGTGATTGATCTTGCGGATGGAACAACGAATACAGTAACAGACAGTTCTGCGGCCAGATCGAATACAGATATCAACGCGGCAATCTTCAGCAATGATTATATCTCGTTTTATAGTGACGGCAGCGGCACAGGTTCTCTGACAGTAAATGGAAATTACAAAGACGGTATCGGTACCGATGACGGGCTTCTTATCGCAGGCGGTACAATTACTGTCAATTCTGCGGTTGATGACGGTATCCGCGGAAAAGATTATCTGGTGATTAAAAGCGGAACTGTCACGGTAAACAGCACCGGAGACGGACTAAGGTCGAGCAATGAGGATGACTCGACAAAGGGTTATATATTGATCGAGGGGGGAACAGTTACTGTTACTGCCACAGCAGGGGACGCGATTACTGCTGTCACTGATGTTCAGATAAAGGGGGGGACTTTTACCGTGAAATCGGGGGGAGGAAGCAGTGTCGTTCCGGTTGAAAGTACCTCAAGCAAAGGGATAAAGGGCCTGGTCAGTGTAACTGTTGACGGGGGGACATTTTCGGTAGACAGTTCCGATGACGCGATGCATTCAAACGGGAGTATAACGATAAACAGCGGCAGTTTAAATCTGTCCAGCAACAATACAAATACAAATTCAACTACCGGTCAGGATGGCATACATGCCGTTACTTCTGTAACTATTAATGGCGGAACAGTGACGGTGGCAAAATCATATGAAGGGGTAGAGAGCAAAACCATTACGATCAATGCGGGAACGGTGAATATTTCGGCTTCAGATGACTGCTTCAATGCAACAGCCGGTTCTGCTACGGAATATGATGACGGCAGCTGCCTGTATATCAAAGGGGGGAGCGTTTACGCAAGCGCTGCAACCGGTGACGGTCTTGACAGCAACGGCAGTATTGCCATCAGCGGAGGTCTCGTGGTTGTTCAGGGGCCGTCATCGCAGCCGGAGGTGGCCCTGGACTATAACGGAACGTTCACTCTGACCGGCGGGGTGTTTATAGCCAGCGGTCCGAACTCCGGTAATATGATTCAGCCGCAGAGCAGCATATCTTCGACATCGACACAGTACTGTCTGAAGGTTACAGGTAAAAGCAGCAGCCTTTTATCTTCGAAATTCTTTCATATACAGGACGCTTCCGGAAATGATATAGTTACATATAAACCGCTGCGCAGCGCCTACTATTTTCTTGTCTCATCGCCGGCCTTTGTCAAAGGATCGACTTATTATATTAGTACCGGGGGATCATATGACACAGGTACAGACGGCACCAGCGTCAATGGATATTATTCCGGCGGCACCTATACCGTTTCCGGTTCTTCAACAGCTTTTACTCCCTCAACGAGTTTAGTGGTTACAGCCCCGGTTTCCTATTAAGATCTCTCTCCCGGCGGAACCGGAAAGACCGGAACCGAGGCAGCATCTCTACCGGGAAGCTGCCATCAGGGAGGGGGGTATCATCCAGATCTGTTTTATACCCCCTGCAGGGTGTTTTCTGTGACCCATAATTAGAAACAGGCTTGAGTATCAATTTAATATATAAATTATAATAGCAATGGAGTTATTAATTAAAAAAACAGTTGAAAAAAATAAACAGAGATATGACAATGACGATTGGTAAGGAGTGGCGGCGCCACTCCTTTTTTATGCATGGAAAGGGGTATGCTGAAAGTTGATATTCAAAAAATCATAGACAAAGCTGCGGAAAATACAGGTTTCTCTATATATGAATCATCTATTTTTCTAAGCGGCGTTCATACAAAAATTACAGTGAGAATTGACGGCGAAAAGCCGATATCTCATAATGATTGTGAACTTTACAGCAGGGAACTGAGTTTGTTACTTGACGAGAGCGGAATACTCCCCGACTATTTTCTTGAAATCTCTTCTCCCGGAATAAACCGCAGAATTAATACGATTGAAGAGTTCATCAGATACAGGAAGGCTCCGGTTAAGGTGATTTACTCTCTTAACAATGAACAGAGGGTGGCAAAAGGGATTCTTTCCGAAATTGATGAAAATGGGATTGAAATTACCGAAGAAAAGCATAAAGTATTAATAAGCCATAAAGACATTATTAGCGCCAATTTAGATTATTAAAGGTTTAGTGAAATGAGTAACAACTTTTTTGAAGCTTTACATCAGATCGCAACAGACAAGGGTATCTCGAGAGACGAGATCGAGAACATAGTCGAGTCAGCCATGCTTTCAGCTTTTAAAAAACAGTACGGAGCTGTGGAGAATGTAAAGGTTGCCTTTGACAGAGAAAAAAACACCGTCAAGATTGTGACCAAGAAGATGGTTGTAAAAAAACCGACCCAGCCGGCTGAAGAGATTGCGTACGAAAAAGCGGTGAAGATACAGAAGAATGTCCAGCTTGGTGATGAGATATTCGTCGAGGAGAATCCCTTTGATTCTTTCGGAAGGATTGCCGCGCAGACCGCGAAGCAGGTCATAATTCAGAAGATCAAGGAAGCTGAAAAGAATATAATATTCAACGAATACAGCGGCAGGGAGGGGGACCTGATAAACGGATACCTCCAGAGGAGAACCAGGGATAACCTCTTTGTCGACCTCGGGAAAACTGAGGGGCTTCTCCCTCTGAGGGAGCAGAATCCCCTTGAAAGATATAAAATCGGCGACAGGATAAAAGCGCTTATTCTTTCCGTTCAGAAGAGCGCAAAGGGTCCGGATGTAATCCTCTCTCGGGCGCATCCGAAATTTGTAGAGAAGCTGTTCGAGATGGAGATCCCTGAAATCTACGACGGCATAGTGAAGATAGTAAAGATAGTCAGGGAGCCCGGCATGAGAACAAAGGTCGCGGTTACAAGCGACAGGGACGATGTTGATTCCGTAGGTGCCTGCGTCGGTATGAAGGGAATCAGGATACAGTCGATCGTCCGCGAGCTTGAGGGTGAAAAGATAGATGTTGTCGCGTATTATGAGGACAAGAAAATTTTCGCAGCAAACGCCCTGACTCCGGCGAAGGTGAAAGAGGTTGTACAGACCGCAAGCGGCGGGGTAATAGTAGTAGTAGATAATGATCAGTATTCTCTTGCCGTGGGGAGAGCGGGCCATAATGTCCGTCTTGCGTCGAGATTATGCGGATTTGACATAGATATCAAAACTGAAGAGACCTACCAGGAATTTCTCGGTTCCAGCGAATCGAGGTCGGTTGTGGAACAGCTCTTTTCCACTAACGAAACCGATGAAACTCCTCTTGAGGAACTGGTTGATCTTGAACCGAGAATTGTCAAGATCCTTGAAAAAGCAGGAATCTTCTCTGTTGAAGATCTTGTCGAGAGGTCTTTTGACGATCTGATGAGAATAGAGGGAATTGGAGAAAAAACCGCCCAGAGGATTCTGGAAATTATTTCGGAAGCGGTTGACTTCGAAGACGGAGAAAATTCTGAAGCCGGTGAAGATTCTCCGGATGAGGATAACGTAAAAATTTAATAACAGGATTGTTCATGAAAGCTATTGACGTTGCGACAAAAAATTTTATTTCTATTGAAGATGT
>CAYTNW010000019.1:0-66666 GCA_964439325.1 uncultured Leptospirales bacterium
AATATGAGTAAAAGAAAATCGATTATTCCAAGCATTTTTACCATGGGCAATATGTTGATGGGGTTTATTTCCATTCTGTTTTCCGCCAGGTATACCCCGTCGTATGGAAATCACGACTATCTGGTAATAGCAGGTGTTCTGGTTTTTATTGGAGCTTTTTTTGATGCAGTGGATGGAGCTGTCGCAAGGGCTCTGGATGTGGAGAGTGAAATAGGGATGCAGCTTGATTCGCTCGCCGATGCGGTATCTTATGGTATTGCTCCCGGTGTGCTTGCATATCAGGCCTATCTGCACCATATGCCGGAAATTTATGGAATGAGTATCGGTGTACTGGTAGCGGCTGTATTTCCGGTCTGTGCAGTGTACAGACTGGCCAGGTTTAATACAGAAGAGGGGGGGCTGGGCTTTACCGGGCTTCCGTCACCGCCAGCAGGAATAATAGTCTGTATAGTACCGGCTTTATACAGTGTCAACCTGATGTTTATAGGGGAAGTTTACTGTGATGTTAATCTGTATGTATATACAGTATTTTATCTTGCCGTTGCATTACTGATGGTGTCTAAAGTTGATTATTCTAAGGTTTTTGCGATTATAATGAAAAAAAGCAAGTTAGCATCAGTCATTACCGTTGCAGTTATTATTATACTTCTTTTTCTTTTCAAGACTTGGTCTATTTTTGTTGTTACTGCGATGTATATATTGTACGGTGTTTTCAAGTATATCTATAAATATTTTAACAGGGTGGAGAGTTAAGTGTCTGATTTCTCACACTACAGTGATGATGGAAGGGCTGTTATGGTTGATATCAGCCCAAAGGCTTTGTCTGACAGGTATGCCCGTGCATGCTCAAGTGTGAGAATGGCTCCGGAAACTGTCAAAGCTATAGAGAATAAGCTGCTTCCGAAAGGGGATATTTTTGAGGTTGCCAGAATAGCGGGAATTCTGGCTGCCAAAAAAACTTCAGACTTAATACCGATGTGCCATCCTCTTAAACTTGATTATATAGATATTAAAATAAGTATCAACCATGACAAAACATCCGTTGATATCATTTCCGAGGTGAAACTTAATGGTAAAACCGGAGTTGAGATGGAGGCTCTTACGGCTGCCTCAGTCGCAGCGCTTACTGTTTATGATATGTGTAAAGCTGTAGATAAAAATATGGTGATAGATAACTGCAAATTGATGGAGAAGAGGGGCGGAAAGTCGGATTATCTGTTCAAATAGTTAAATCTGTGTATATTTAGTCATATAAAAGCCCGCTTTTAAAATTTTTAAATTTTATCCTCGATTTTTGAAAAATTAATCTTGAAATTGAGAAGCCCATTTATATACTTGAATTGTTAGCACTCGTTAAGGTGAGTGCTAACAATTCAAGTATATGTAAAATTTTATAATACCTATATCTATTTTTTTAAGGAGGCTAATATGGCAATAAAACCGATAGGTGACAGAGTTTTAGTACAGTTAATTGAAGAGGACATAGCAAAGGTTGGTTCACTGTATGTTCCTGACACAGCAAAGGAGAAACCTTCGCGTGGAAAAGTTATTGCAGTGGGAGAGGGAAGACTTGACGGAAAAGATCTCGTCCCAATGAGAGTAAAGGTTGGAGATAAAGTTCTTTTCGGTAAATACGCAGGCGTTGAATTGAAGTATGAGGACAAAGATTACTTAATCCTCAACGAACATGATATTTTAGTAGTAATAGACTGATCAGAATTATTGAAAAAATCATAAAAGGGGATTAAACAATGGCTAAGATATTAAAGTACAATGATGAAGCAAGAAGATCGATTCTTGAAGGTGTTATAAAACTTTCCGATGCGGTACAGGTTACACTAGGACCCCGCGGCAGGAACGTTGCTATTGATAAAAAATTCGGGGCTCCTACTATAACAAAAGACGGAGTTACTGTTGCAAGAGAAATTGAACTTGAAGACGCTTTCGAGAATATGGGCGCTCAGATGGTTAAGGAAGTTGCAATCAAAACTAACGATATAGCGGGTGACGGTACAACAACAGCAACAATATTATCCGCAGCAATTTACAGAGAAAGTCTTAAAAATGTAACAGCAGGCGCAAATCCGATGGACCTCAAGAGAGGTATCGACAAGGCGGTTGAAGCAGCTGTAAGTTATGTTGCGTCAGTTTCAAGAGAAATAAAAGACAAGAAAGAGATCGCACAGGTCGCTTCTATTTCAGCTAACAATGATATGGAAATAGGAAACCTTATTGCCGATGCAATGGATAAAGTCGGTAAAGACGGTGTAATAACTGTAGAAGAAGCCAAGTCTATTGAAACAACTCTTGAAGTAGTTGAGGGAATGCAGTTTGACAGAGGTTACATATCTCCCTACATGGCGACAAATCCAGAGACAATGGTTTCAGTTCTTGATAACGCTCTGATTCTCATTCACGATAAAAAAATATCAACTATGAAAGATCTTCTGCCGGTTCTCGAGAAAGTTGCTCAGGCTGGTAGACCGCTCCTTATAATAGCTGAAGAGGTTGAGGGGGAAGCCCTTGCCACTATAGTTGTAAACACTCTGAGAAAAACGATTAATTGCGTTGCTGTAAAAGCTCCCGGTTTTGGCGACAGAAGAAAGGCGATGCTTGAAGACATAGCCATTCTCACAAGGGGCCAGGTAGTATCGGAAGACCTCGGAATGAAACTCGAAAACACTACTCTTGACATGCTTGGAACTGCAAAAAAAATTACTGTTGATAAAGAGAACACTACGATAATTGAAGGTGCAGGAAGCCAGAAAGAGGTGCAGGCGAGAATAGTTCAGATTCAGAAACAGATTGAAGACTCATCTTCTGAATATGATATCGAGAAACTTCAGGAAAGAAAAGCGAAACTTGCAGGGGGCGTTGCGGTAATCAATGTCGGCGCGGCTACTGAAGTTGAACTTAAAGAGAAGAAGGCAAGGGTTGAGGATGCTCTTTCTGCAACAAGATCTGCGGTTGAGGAAGGAATTGTACCTGGAGGCGGACTTACACTGATCCATGCACAGAAGGCAGTTAGGGAAACTGCAGCGAAACTTTCAGGTGATGAAAAAATCGGAGCTGATATTATCGCAAGAGCGATTGAAGCGCCTATGAAGCAAATTGCTTCCAACGCGGGGCTTGAAGGCTCGGTTATTGTTGAAAAAGCAAAATCAGAAAAACCCGGTATCGGTTTTAACGCGTATACGATGGAATGGGTAAATATGATTGAAGCCGGCGTTATTGATCCGGCCAAAGTTGTCCGCTCTGCTCTTCAGAATGCTGCATCAGTAGCCGGAATGCTCTGCACAACAGAAGTACTCATTACTGACAAAGAAGAAGAAAAAGCAATGGGTGGAATGCCTGGCGGAATGGGCGGCGGTATGGGTGGAATGGGCGGAATGTACTAATATAAGCCCTGAAATCTTTATATAAAGTTAAAAAAAGAGAGGATCTCCGCAAGGAATCCTCTCTTTTTTTATTTATAATAGCGTTATAATCAAGTTACATCGTAAAGCTGTTAAATTTATCTTCTGGTTATTACCGTTTTATAAATCTGTTCGTTTGTATTGATATTGCAGAAGTTATCAAGCTTGTTCGATCCATAATAAAAATCTGACAGCATCAGGGTTGAATAGCCGGCATTCATTTTAAACCAGAGCGTTTCATTATTCATGAAAGACTGAAATGATGTGGTTGAAATGGTGGAAAATCTGCTGTTTTGCAGAACGTTATCAATTGTATCTGGTCCGCCCGACAGCGGAAGATCTTCAATTTTGAAAAAACGTGAAAACAGGCTTATCTTTTCGGTTGGAGCTTTAAAACTGGATCTGTTAATAAAGCCCCATTTCCAGTTTTCCATAAATGGCCCCTCTTTTCTGTTTAACAGCCGCATGGAGTTTAAAAAGGCGGTATCATAAATCATTTCCATAGATTCAAATGCCGGGGTATCGGATCTGTCAAAAAGAGAAGCACTTTTCTTCTGGCATTGGGCATAAAATTCGGGGTAGAGCAGATATGAACTGCTAAGATTAAAATCGGAATCTTTCCCGAAATCGTCTTTATATGATTCACTAATAAAAAAGGAAAGCGTTGTGAAAAAAATCGATGGAGCCTGCAGCCCCGGTTTTGCCGAACAATCCCAGTCGCTGAAATATATTCTCGACAGTTTGGAGGAGGTGAGCGGATTGTTTGAAAGCATTGAATTGAAAAGCGGTATAAATTTCTGCGCCGCTACCGATACATTATCGGTGATTATATTTTTAATACGGTCGTTATCATATAATTTTTTATTTAAAAGGAGAGAGTTAAACCTCTCAATTTTGAAATCGTTACTGATGATATTTTTCACATATTCCGGTAAGTCTTTTTTTGAAATCAGGTCGCTGCCGGTGTAATCACATCCTGAAATCTGTCTTATAACCGATATTTTTGATAAGTTAGATTTTGAGAGTTTATTTCCGTCGAGAAAAACACGGTTATTATTGTCCGGGCGATTAATCAGGCCTGAAAATATTTTGTATGCTTTTTTGTTGTCAGAAACAATGAAGCATTTCAGGGATGAATCGTTGGCGGTGATAGCCTTTCTTGCATTTTCTATATCATTTTCAAACGGCATGTTTAATAGGAGACTGATATATTCAGCACCAGGCTGTATTGAATCCAATACCATTATTCTCGTGTCAGATTTTGTCGAACTTATCAGGTCGCTGATGATGGGTCCTTTTTCTGTTACCCATTTTATCTCTGCAGAAACCTCACCTCTGGTATAGGAAGGTATACGGACGGTTTTAAACTCTTTCCATGATCCCGCTGTTTTATACATTGTACCGCTGTCTTTATTCTCGGTTTCGAAAAGATAAAAATTCTGGGTATCGGCATTTATGTTTACCTGGGTCAATGATACAGTTTCGTTTTTGAAAGACAGAATAAACGGGAGTCCGTTATAAGTCACTGCAGAAATCTTTTTTCCTTTTAAGACCAGTTTAACCGGAAACCATCCCGGATAGGAACCGGTTGAATCGTCGTAGTTCAGAGTTGTGTAAGTATCGATACCGGTCGATGAATCAACAGGAGCGATATAGATTGAATTACCCCGGGCGAAAGTGCATATATGTTTTTCGACAAGCTCCTTGATCCTTCGCAGTGTATACAGATACCGGTTGTCATCATCATTGTAGAAATACAGATATCTGCTGTCTGAGAGGAGATTTTTTTTAGAGTTTAGTTCAGTTTCTGAAAGATTGAAGATCAGTTCAGTATTGTTCAGGTATGAGTTTGCCCACTCTTTCAGCGATAATATGGCCAGAATGTCTTCCGGTATCCACTCACGGTTTATAAGGTTGCTTACGCGATTCTTGTTTCTGACGTGATTAATTCCGTTTACATAGCTTTTAAGTGATACAATGTCCTCTTCTTTAAGTTTTTCAGAAATTTCCGCAGCATTTTTTGTGAATCCGATCGTGTTACTGAGATTTTTAAGGAGCTGGGTATCCTGGCCGGCATATCTGTCCGAATTTCCCGTGGCAACAGATCTCAGGTACTCGATGGTATTTAGTCTGTCCTTTGCATGAAGATAGCCAAGGGCGAAATAAAAATCGTTAACTGTCTCTACTTCTATAGAAGGGATCCCTTTACTGTCCCGCGTAATTGTTATCTGTGAATCTACAATCGAACTTTCTGAGGCGTTGTATGAAATTTTAATTATATTAAAGATTATCAGCAGTATAATCACAGAGGCCAGAATAACAGAGGCAATTGAGATCAGGGTTATTTGTAATTTCTTTTTTATCAGCATATTTTATTCTTTCTTGATATTAATTTCTGAGTTTGTAATTTCAATTTTTGTATAGTAATTGTCCAGCATCGAAAAATAACGGTTAAATTTGCCCTTTACATCAATAATCGTCTGCCCTTTTTTCAGAAGGGATATTCTTCTTATATTTTTTGTGTAAATATAACATTCTATCATCCCTTTGCCGGACTGGACATCTGCAAGCACGCAGAAATCGTAATCGACGTTTGTAGAGTTCACTATGTCTTTTACGGTAATACCGTCAAGCTTGAGTATTTTTTTTGAGAGCGTATTTTTAAGAAGCAGCGCCTCTGCGGGATTTTTTGAATTATCTATACTCTCCTTTGTGGTTAACAGCTCGTTCATCGTGATCTGGTCTGTAAAAAAGTCGTATAATAAAACTTCATCTTTGACATCAGAGAGGGTATTACAGGACAGAAATGAGAGAGTGAGAATTAGTAAAAAAAGTTTGTTTGATTTCATTGAGTTAAAACTCCTGACTGATAAATCGTTCAGCGTAAATTTATTATGGTGTTCAGAAAAACTGTATATTTTCCGCAGCACAGACGGGCAGTATTTCCCGCTGTTAAAGGGTGCCATATACAGGCGTCATTTGTAGAATAATTTATAAATAAAATCTGTCAACTTATAAAATTTCAGAATAATGAGGCATTTCTGTTATTGATTTGTGCAGAGGGCATCTGGTTTTCTATAATAAAAAATCGTAGAAAAATGTGCTTGAAAACAATTCAATCATGTGAATTATGTCGGGTATACAATCTAACGAGAAATGGTAATGGTAAAACTAAACAGAATTGATGAAGATAATATTGTAAACAGCATCATCGGCGCGGGTTCTGAATTTAAAGGGGAATTCAAAATTAATGGCCTGCTCAGGATAGATGGTAAATTCCAGGGAACAATCGATACCCATGGGAAAGTGCTCATCGGACAGTCGGGTGATGCTACTACCGATATTAAAGCGAAACTGGTTGTCGTCGGAGGAAAGGTTTCAGGCAATATCTATGCATCCGAGAGAGTAATACTCTTGTCAACCGGTGATATCAGGGGTAATATTATAACTCCGAGCCTTGTAATGGAAGAGGGAGTTAAATTTGACGGAAACTGCGTCATAAACAAGAGGTCTGAAGAATAGGATGATAGAAATTCCAAGGGCAGATTCAAGACAACAGGCCCGAGAAGGCGTTAAAGCCAGGACAAAGGCCTCCTCCGGCGGATCTAAAATCTCGGCTTTTTCAACAGAGCTTGAAGACAGAATCATTCATGAATTTAACGGAACAATCGAAGAGCTGATGACCGATCTGCAGGACCAGGAGAAGAAATTTCTTGATGCCCAATCTCAATATGAGCTTGAAAAGTACAAAGCCCTGATAAAAAAGATATTAAAAATGATTCTTGAAAACAGTTTTTCTTCGCGTAAACTGGAACTCTCCAGCCGGGAAAGAAGGATGGGGCGTGCCGAGAAGACTGTTGTTGACAGGATTGATGAAAACCTTCTTAAACTCTCACAGATGATAACGCGTTCTAGTGACGCATTCAGCCTCCTTAAGACTATTGAAGAGATAAGAGGTCTCATTTTTGACCTGCTCTATTGACACCATAATCTCCCGATTTTTTTAAAAAGTAAATCATATGAATCAGAAAGGAATTATCGGACATGACCGGGAATTAAAAAATCTTTTATCACTGAAGAACGGTCCGGGTATGCCGCATTCGGTACTTCTTACAGGGCAGAGGGGTATAGGGAAAAGACTGATCGCTGAAAGATTTCTGGGTTCGTTTTTATGCAGGGAGGCTGATGCTCCATGCGGTGTCTGCGATATCTGCAAGCAGGTTTCAGCCGGGGTTTATCCCGACCTGATAGTGCTTGAAAGGGACGAAAAGGGGAAAATACCGGTTGGAAACAGGGATAAGCTGATGCCGGGCTCTGTCAGGTGGCTTATTGACAGACTCTGTCGCGCTTCATCGACAGGACACTATTCAGTGATTATAGACGGGGTGGATACGATTTCTGAAACGGGTCAGAATGCTCTTTTAAAAACAATCGAGGAACCATATTCAAAATCGTATATTTATCTGATCGCCGAAAACAGAACCGGAATACTCCCGACGATCATCTCAAGATGCGTGGAGATACCTTTTCAGCCGTTAAAAACAGAAGAACTGCTTCAGATAATAAAGTCTAAGGGGATAACCACTCCGCAGACAGAACTGTATGCCGCTTTATCGGGAGGGTCAGCCGATATTGCGATAAAACTGCATCAGGAGACTGTTTTTGGAGAAATTGAGGGGATCGGCAGGTCTATTTCTGATTTTGTTAACAATGGTAATGATGAAATGTTCAGATTCACAGATATTAAGGCTGTGCCTGATAATGAATTTTTATTGACTGTACTTATTAATCTTTACAGTTTAATGGCCAGATACGATTTTAAACTTATTCCTGAAGGAATTGCCGTTACACAGGAGGAGGCGGTTAAAATTGTAAGAATACTGCTTGCTTTAAAAAGGGGCCTGGGTAACAATCTGAATGTAAAAAATATTCTGAAAGGATTTATGTATTCATTCAGAAATATTGAACCTTCCGGTTTTCCGGAAGCCGATTTTTCGTGGTTGATATAATATCGATTCCGGGAATTTATGAAAGACATTTTATCAGGGGGAGCGGATTAGACAAAATCCGCAGAGAATTTTCCCTCTGCGATACGCTGATCCTGACGGCACTGACCCTGCCGTAGTATTTTAAACAGGATTATTGAGGTTACAGCGCCAGGCATGTAATCCAAAACCAAATAATTGAGGACTATATGGAAGTTTCAGCGGTAAAATTGAGAAACAGTTACCAGATATATTTTGTAGATACAAACAACTTTTTTCTAAAACAGAACACTCAGTGTGTTGTCGAGATTGAACATGGAATTGACATCGGCCGTGTAGTAAAAATACGCGGTTATCAGAACAATCCGTCTATAACAGTAACTGGTAAAATACAGAGAAAGGCCACCGAGGAGGATCTGAACAGAATCCCTGAGCTTGAGGCGATTGAGTCTAAAGCGTTCGCGATATGCCGTGAAAAATCGAAGGCCAAGAAGCTTGATATGAAGCTGGTCTCGGTTAAGTGTCTGTTTGACAAGACCAAAATTATTTTTTATTTTGTAGCCGAGAACAGGATCGATTTCAGGGAACTTGTAAGGGAGCTGGCAGCGGTATTTCGTACAAGGATAGAGATGAGGCAGATCGGTGTCAGGGACGAGGCAAGGATTGTGGGCGGATATGGTCCTTGCGGTAAACCTATGTGCTGTTTATATCAGAGGGAGGAGTTCGAGCCTGTTTCAATCAAGATGGCCAAGGAGCAGAACCTTAATCTGAATTCGATGAAAATTTCCGGAATGTGCGGAAGGCTTCTCTGCTGTCTCGGATTTGAATATGATACTTACAGGGAACTGAATGAAACAATGCCGGAAATCGATTCGGTGATTGTTGCTAAAGATAAACTGTTTAAGGTAGTCTCGGTGAATACCCTTAAAGAAACTGTTATGATTAAAGAGGGGGACAGGTTCCTGAATATCAGGACCAGGGACATGGAACTGAAAGACGGAAAATACAAGATTAAGGATGAACTGATAGAAGAGTTGTTCAAGGTTGATGAAGAACCGGATAAATAGATCTGTTTGAGGCGGAAGATGGAAAAAGTTTTTTATGTTACAACACCGATTTATTACGTGAACGCCGAGCCTCATATCGGCCATGCGTATTCAACTATACTTGCCGACTTTGTTCACAGGCTGCACCTGGTACTGGGGTATGATTCATTTTTTTTAACAGGTACAGATGAGTACGGCGAAAAGATTGCAGCGGCCGCTGCCGCGGGAAATATGCCCCCGCAGGATTACGTGGACAAGATCAGCAGCAAATTCAGGGCAACATGGGACGAGATTAATATCAAGTATTCAGACTTTATAAGAACGACCCAGCCCCGTCATAAAACCGTTGTTCAGAACATACTCCAGAAAATTTATGACAAAGGTGATATCTACTTCGGAAGCTACGGCGGGAATTACTGCGTTGGTTGCGAGAGGTTCCTTACTGACAAGGAGATTGTCGACGGCAAGTGTCCGGATCATAATAAAGAGCCGATATTCATTGAAGAGAAAAACTATTTTTTCAAGATGAGCAAATACCAGGAGTGGCTGATCGACTATATCGATAAACATCCCGACTTTATCAGGCCCGAGCGCTATAAGAACGAAGTTATCTCGATGCTGAAGGGGGACGCCCTCGAGGATCTCTGTATTTCGCGCCCCACTTCAAGGCTTACATGGGAGATACCTCTCCCCTTTGATGACAACTTCGTCGCCTATGTATGGTGTGACGCGTTACTGAACTATGTCAGCGCACTGGGATACCCTGATGATGTAAAATACAAAAAATACTGGCCCGCGGCACAGCATATTATCGCAAAGGACATATTAAAGCCGCACGGAATTTTCTGGCCTACGATGCTCAAAGCTGCGGACATTGAACCTTATGCGAATCTCAATGTCCATGGATACTGGAATATGGACGAGGCTAAGATGTCAAAAAGCCTCGGGAATGTCGTAACTCCTCATGATCTTGTGACGAAATACGGCAACGATCAGATAAGATACTTTTTTCTCAGGGAGATGACATTCGGCCTTGATGCCAGGTTCAACGAGGACGTTATTATCGACAGGATCAATTATGATCTCGCTAACGACCTCGGCAATCTGATCAACCGTACTTTTAACATGACGGGGAAATATTTTAACTCCGCGATTCCGGAATTCGGCAGCGACGATGCCGACAGGGAAGCCCTTATTGAAGGATTTAAAAAGGCCTCCGAGAGCTACATCGAACACTGCAGCAGGTTTCAGACAAGCATAGGCCTGGAGAAACTCTGGGAGTTTATCCGTTCGCTGAACAAATATGTCGACGACATGAAACCGTGGCAGCTTGCGAAAGAGGATAAAATGGAAAAGCTCTCTTCAGTTTTGCGGAATCTTCTTGAGGCGATATACAGCGTCGCAGTACTGCTGTCACCTGTTCTTATTAATATTTCACTGGAGATTGTCTCTTCACTGAATGCACACAAGACATCTGTAAATTCTGATTCATTGAAAACTTTAAACAATCTCAACGCCGGCACAGTAATCAATGATCCTGGTATACTTTTCCCTAAAATTGAGAAAGCAAAACCGGAGACAAAACCTGAACCTGTTAAAGAGAAGAAGGGTGAGTCTGAAAACCTGATTGATATAAACGATTTCGGAAAGGTCGATTTACGTGTGGCACTCGTGGTAAATGCTGAAAAAGTTGAAGGATCGGATAAACTTTTATACCTTACCGTTGATACCGGATCGGACACAAGGCAGATAGTTTCCGGGATAGCGCAGGGATATGCTCCGGAGGATGTCAAAGGTAAAAAAATATTTCTGGTGGCGAATCTTAAGCCGGCGGTGATTTTCGGAAAAGAATCGCGCGGGATGCTGCTGGCGGCAAAAAAAAGCAGCAAGGACAAGCCGCAGGTGCTCTTTGCCGATGACAGTATACCTGTTGGAGCTAAGCTCGGGTGATAATATGCTGATAGGTATAATGTCTGATACACATAACGATATTGAAGCTACAAAACGGGCAATTGCTATATTCCAGAGCAAGGGAATTAAAATAGTAATTCATGCCGGGGATATTACATCTCCCAGAATGCTTCATTACCTGAAAGATTTCGAATGTTATCTAGTCCTCGGCAACGGTGACCTGATAGATAGCGAAGAAATTGATGTGACGGCAAATGAACTTGGAATGAAATCAGTTGATTTGAAAGCGGAGTTTGAACTTGCAGGTAAAAAATTTCTGGTATTTCACGGGCATAATGTCCCGATGTATAGAGAGGCTGTTGCTTCTGGTAAATATGACTATATAATAAAAGGACATACGCACCATTTCGAGAATTACGTTTCGAATAACTGCCGTATAATTAATCCCGGTGCTGTTTACGGGCACGATGAATCCTCTATCGCTATTCTGAACATTGAATCTGACAAGGTCGAAAAGATCGACCTTGAGGAGATATAAGATATAAGACTACTTCGAATAGATTTTAGCTGGTATGCTGTCTTTAATCCCTCCAGGGGGTGCTGTTTGGATTATTTTATCTTTTCCATTATCCTTTCGAAGTCATCCAGAGAGTAGTAGCTTATTTCGATTTTTCCTTTAGTGCCGGAATGTCGTATCTCAACCTTTGTACCGAGTTTGGTTATGAGGTCCTCTTCCATTTTCTTTATCTGCGGGCTTTTCGCTATTACCGCTCTCTGCTCGGAATTTTTACTGTTGTTATTTCCTGCCGCTGTTTCGCTTCCTGGATTGATTATCGCCTCAAGAGACCTTACAGAGAGGCCCTTTTCAACGATATCGTTATAGAGACGAAGCTGCTTATCGGGATCCTCAAGAGAGAGCAGAACTTTTGCATGCCCGGCAGAGATCTTTTTATCTATTATGCCGTCCTGAATCTCTTCGGGGAGGTTCAGCAGGCGGAGCGTGTTGGTAATCGTCGTTCTGTCCTTGCCTACTTTTTTAGCCACATCCTGCTGTTTGAGCTTGAACCTGTGGATCATCAGTTTGTATGCTTTCGCTTCCTCAATCGGGTTAAGGTTCTCCCTCTGTATGTTTTCGATAAGGGCCACCGTGAAGTTCTGCTCCTCATCGGCCTCAATCACTATACCTTTGATTTTCTTCATCTCGTTGAGCTTGCAGGCCCTGAACCTTCTTTCACCTGCGACTATCACGAAAAGACCGTCTTTTTCTCTTACAATAATCGGCTGTATAAGGCCTACCGCATTTATAGATTCCGCAAGACCGGCTATCTCATTTTCGTCGAAAAATGTACGCGGCTGGTCCGGGTTCGGGATAATTTTTGATATTTCGAGATCACGGATTCTGTTTTTATCGTTAACGACATTTTTTTCTATTTCATCTACAGATGCGGGCGAGGTGGAGATGATCGCGCCCAGCCCTTTTCCTAATGCTTTTTTAGTCATTGTTTATTACCTCTTCAGCAAGTTTTTCATAAGCTATACTTCCCGGACAGGTTTTATCATAATAGCCTATAGGTTTTCCGAATGATGGGGCCTCGGAGAGTTTGACATTACGGGGTATGATTGTTTTGAAGACCTTTTCCTTGAAATATTCCCGCACATCATTTACGACCTGCTGAGCAAGGTTTGTTCTCGGATCATACATCGTGAGGACGACACCCTCAATTTTAAGGGACTTGTTCAACTGCTCCTGCACCATTACAATAATTCTCAGCAGCTGGTTAATCCCCTCAAGCGCATAGTACTCGCACTGAAGCGGAATAAGAACGGTATCTGCAGCAACAAGACTGTTCAGTGTAAGAACTCCCAGAGACGGAGGGCAGTCTATAAATATATAATCGTAGTGATTTTTTATTGCAGCCAGTTTTTTCTTCAGGATGAACTCCTTGTTTTCGGTTTCCAGGAGGTCAACCTGTGCGCCTGAGAGATGGATATTGGCCGGGATTATAGACAGCCCCTCGATGTCTGATTTGAAAATCGCTTCTTCAACCGGAATCTCTCCTATTAAAACCTCATAAGTTGTCGTTTCAAGCTCTTCGGCATTAACACCAATACCGTATCCTGCATTCCCCTGAGGATCTATATCTATGATAAGAACTTTTTTCCCCTTGTCAGCCAGGAAAGCAGCCAGATTTACTGTTGTCGTGGTCTTAGCGACGCCACCTTTCTGATTGGAGACAGAAATTATTCTCCCCATTTGTGGTTACCCCTTTTAAACAGGATTTTGAAAAATAAGAAAATTAACAGATTTTGTCATCATACTGTCATTTTCAGTCTCAGATTTTTTCAATGTTGAAAAAACGTTGTCTTTTAAAAAAAAATAGTTTTTACGGAGTTTTAAGGCCGCAATCCCTTAAAAAGTGTTCCGCAGGCGCTCCGGCGGTTATAAAAAACAGTATCTCATAACCGGCATTGTTGATTTATTGATGAAAACTATTGTTTATTATGTAAATAAAAAAACAGGCCGTAAAGAATTAATTTCCCCGTCACATGCCGATTGTAAACTATTCATTTTGTGACATTGTGCTAAATATGACTATATTTATTGCAATAATAACAAAAAGTGACCGGCTTTCAGGAGATATCTTTTATAATTTAAATATATTTATTTCTTACCACAGCCTTGAAATTGCCACCTTCAGAAAAGCGGCAAGGAAAACGGCGCCCAGAACAGCCAGAATAATTTTTACTGCCATAGCAGCCTGTGGAGGTATAACTGCCCCGTAGGCTGAAACGATAGAGTGCATCTTAAATCTCTCTTTTGATGAAGGATAGATCTTCACGAAACAGTAATCCTCGTTCAGGGAGATCATGTTGTGGCTCTGAGCCGTGTCCTGAAAGTCTTTTGATATTATCAGATTGAAGTTTCTGTCATATATTTCAAACATATACCGGGCGTTGTCCGATAAAAAGTAGATTGTGTTGTTCCCTTTCCTAAGTTCAAAGTAGTATGTTCTGTATGATTCACCCCCGTGAAAGGAGTCGAGGATAATACCGGTCGGTTCCTGGGAACGGGCTCTGACCCTCTCTACAGCGTCTTCGCGAAGGTGGCTCCCGGCAACACGATAGATGTTGAAGCGTTTGAATTCGCTGTAAACGGTGCTGTAATAGCTTGTATAGAGTATCTCTCCGACATCATGGATTATCACGCTTATCGGCCCGGTTTTCTCCCCCTTCGGGGTGGAGAACTGCGCTTCTGCAAGGACCTCAGCTCCCCATACATGTTTTAAAGTTATCCAGCCGGGATATTCCATATAGAGGGCGGTTTTCCGTTTGAGACTGAACCGCGCCAGGTCGCCCCTGATGTCAGCTTCAATACGTCCCGGTATACCCATGTACGGGAAGTCGTTAAAAAAAGCGAACTTGTCGTATGCAAGAGCCAGCTGTTTGAAGGCGTAGCCTGAAAAATATGATGACCCGCCGTTCTTTGTAAAAGCCCTGAAATTTTTTTTAAAGGCATCAGTATCGAGTTCGAAGAAATCTTTTGAGAGTTTAACAGATGTAAAATCTTTTCCTTCCCAGTTTATATCGAGGTTATCTTCGTATTCTGAAGATATTCCCGAAGGGAAAAAGATTGAATCGTAGTTATCGAAGGTTGAGCTCTTTCCCAGTTCCTTAAAATCTATAAGCTGATACGGTATGTGGTATGTGTCAAGAACCAGTTCAATATTGTCAAAACGGCTTTTGACTACGGCGATCCTGTTACCGGCATAGATATTGGTTGATATCAGAATTATTACAGGCAGGATTAAATTTATAGGTTTTAATTTCATTCGGCACTCCATGGGGATAATCACATTTTTACGCCATGAGTCAATAAAAAAAAGTTGACAAAAAATACACACATGAATGATTGCACATATGTTCATCTGTTTGGAGGATTTATGACAAAAAATTCCGTTATTAAACTTGATGACGCAAGGTTCGGCGAACTGGCCGAGTTTTACAGAATTTTCGGCGATTCTACGAGGCTTAAAATTCTTACTGCCCTTAAGGAATCGGAATCGAGCGTTACGGATCTCTCGCTGAGCGTGGAGATGAACCAGTCAGCGGTTTCGCATCAGCTGAGAATTTTAAAACAGGCAAGGCTGGTGAAGGTCAGAAGGGACGGTAAAAACTCATTTTATTCTCTTGATGATGAACATATAGATTCGATTTTAAAGCTTGGAATAGAGCATGTACTTGAGGTATAAACTGTAATAATGAAGTTTTCAGGGGGAGAGTAATGAGCGGTCATCATGGATCGGAAGATCACAACCACGGCGGTCACATACATGAATCTGGTGAAGGATTCAAATTTTTAATGGTAATACTACTCAATGCGATTATAACAGCTGCCGAGTTTATCGGCGGAGTTTTATCCGGGAGCCTTGCATTGATTTCAGATGCGGGGCACAACCTGTCGGATGTTCTATCTCTTGTGCTCGGTTATGCAGGGGAAAAAATTTCCAGAGGAAAAAGAACCGAACTTTATACATTCGGGATGAAGAGATTTGAAGTGTTCATAGCTTCGGTCAATGCGCTGACGCTTGTGCTTATAGGGTTATATATATTCTATGAAGCTGTAGAGAGATTCAGAAATCCGGTGCCTGTAGAGTTTTCGATAATGCTTCCGGTTGCACTTGTCGGTCTTGCGGGTAATGTTATCTCGATGCTGTTCCTGGGCCATGGAGAGGATAAGAGCATAAACTTCAGGGCCGCATTTCTGCATATGCTGTTTGACGCAGTTTCATCTGTTGCAGTTATAATCGCGGCGGTAATAATTTATTTCACCTCGAATTACTGGGTCGATATAGTTATAAGCTTTTTTATAGCGGTGATGATTATCTGGAGTTCTTTCGGAATACTGAGAGAGGCCTTCAGAATTTTTCTTCAGGGTGTTCCGGGGAATATCGATTCGGCCGAGGTTTATGAAGAAATTTTAAAAATATCAAGAGTGGAGAGTCTGCATGGACTCCACATATGGTCTATAAATTCCAAAGAGGTATTCCTTTCGTGTCACATATGTCTGGATGCCGGTTCAGAAGGTTTTTCCGATGAGACTATAATAAAAATAAATTCAATGCTTGAAGAGAGGTTCATGATAGAGCATACTACAATACAGGTCGAATCGGTTAATTTCTGCGGGGAACATAACGGAGTGTGCTGCAGTCATTGAAAAGGGGCAAGAGTTCAGATCCGCTATTTGTATAGCGGATCTGATTCCTGAATAAGTATAAAATATTATTTCTGTTCAGGCGTTTCGCAGCATTCAGCGCATTCACACCCGGGGCATGTACATATGCCGAGCGGTTTGTATGCAGGGCAGTATGCGAACCAGGCTGTACCGAGGTTTAGAAGGCCAAGAACGAGCAGTATTATAGTTCCGACTACACCCGGCTCAAGTATAATTATGTTAACTAAAAATGCTATACCGACCAAAGTTCTGATAAAGCTGTCGGTGCTTCCCATATTCTTCTGCATCGCGTTCCTCCGGAATCTGTAATTATCAGGGCGGCAGATATAACTTCGATTTTATCGCAGGATTTGAGGAGCTTCAACCGGCTCCTTCTCAACAGAGTCCCCATCGATTGCTAAAACAGAGTTTTTTAAACCGCCCATCTGAATAGTCTAAGGTTTGCAAACTTGGATTCATTAGTAAAGGAAAATTTTATTATTGACACCAAAAAGTGAGACTATTTTTTATATCAGTTGAACAAAATTTCTGAATTTTATAGAAAAGGGCACTGAATAACCGTGCCCTGCGAGGGTATTTTATGGCGAGAGTTTTATCCGGTATACAGCCTTCAGGGTCGCTTCATATCGGCAACTATTTTGCGATGATGAAGCCGATGATCGATCTTCAGGAGAGCAGTGAACTTTTCTGTTTCATAGTGAATTATCACGCAATGACATCCCTGCATGACGGGGCTGAACTTAAAAAGAATACAATAGAGGCTGCAATAGATTTTCTCGCTCTTGGTCTTGATCCGGAAAAATGCTTCTTCTGGGTCCAGTCGGATGTTCCGGAGGTGATGGAATTATCGTGGATACTCTCCTGCCATACTTCGATGGGGCTTCTGGAGAGGAGCCACAGCTTTAAGGACAAGGTGGCGCGCGGACTTATCCCCAACGCCGGACTGTATACATATCCGATACTGATGGCCGCGGATATTCTGCTGTACGATGCAAATATCGTGCCGGTGGGGAAAGACCAGAAACAGCATATCGAGATTACAAGAGACATAGCGGGAAGCTTTAACAGTACATACGGCGAAATTTTTGTTATACCGGACGGACAGATCTCCGAGGATGTCGCCACTATCCCGGGAATCGACGGACAGAAGATGTCGAAGAGTTACGGTAATGCAATAGAAATTTTTGAGGATGAAAAATCTCTGAAGAAAAAAATCATGAAGATAGTCACCGATTCAACTCCCGTTGAGGACCCGAAGGACCCGTCTAAGTGCACGGTCTATTCTCTTTATAAACTTTTTGTGGCAGATGATCAGCTTGGCGCAATGACGGAGAGTTATCTTAAAGGGGGAACAGGCTACGGACAGTACAAAAAAGATCTTCTGGAAATACTGATTGAATACTTCAGGCCGTACAGGGAAAACCGCACCAGATTCGAGAATGACAGGGGTGAGGTTTATAATATTCTGAAAAAGGGTGCCGACAAAACCAGGGGGATCGCAGCTGTCACCCTCAAAAGGGTTAAGGATGCTGTAGGGATAAATTACTGATTGAAGTATTATCCCCTGACAGGATATTGTTACAGACTTATCAGAGTCCCTGCTGACTGATCATAGTGTCCAGCTTTTCGATATACTCTTTCATGTGGGGAGGCATCTCGGTCCGGAAAGACAGCTCCTCCCCCGTTACCGGATGTCTGAATTTCAGAAAGGTCGATGCAAGGAGTATGTACGGCACTTTATACTTGGCCCATTTCTTTGAATATATCTGATCACCTACCACAGGATTTCCTATCGAGGAGAGGTGCACCCTGATCTGATGAGTCCTCCCTGTATGGATACGGATATCGAGCAGCGTGAATACTCCTGAAGACGTATGCCACAGCTTCGAAATTCTGAATTCTGTAACAGCCTCGCGCCCGTCTTCATCAATCGACATCTTCTGCCTGTATTTTTTATGACGGGCTATCGGTTTATTGATTATATCGTGTTCCTTCACCGGTTTTCCGATACATACAGCGGAGTACCTTTTTTCTATTGTTCTCTCCTGGAACTGTTTCACCATCCCTTCGTAGGCCTGGTCGGTTTTTGCAATTACCATAAGGCCCGAAGTGTCCCTGTCGAGCCTGTGAACAATCCCAGGCCTGTGGGGATCTCCAGCTGATGAAAGGGTTTTGATATGGTACAGAAGGGCGCTGACAAGAGTGGTCCCGTAATTGCCCGGTCCAGGGTGTACAACAAGCCCCGGCTGCTTGTTGATTACCGCGATATGTTCATCCTGGTATATGATGTCGAGCGGAATATTCTCGGCAACCGAAAGTTCGTACTCATCTTCGGTGATAGTTATCTCTATCTCGTCATCGGTCTTAGCTTTGTAGTTCGGCCTGGTAGAAGAACCATTTACAGTGATCTGTCCGTTTTTAATCAGTTTCTGTATCTGGCTTCTGGAAATATCAGTTTCAAGCAGTGCGGGGATCACACGGTCTATTCTTTCAAGATCAAAATCTTCAGGCACAGTTATTGTATATTTTTCTTCCAATGGTATCCTCGTTTACAGCTGTTCGCCGATATTATCCTTTAACAGTCATATAATATATTATACATTTGTTGACAATAATTTTATTGTATCAAATGATAAGTTATTATAACATACCAGTGATAAATAATAGAGGATTGAATGTTTTCTGCAGAACCGGAAATTATATTGTGAATCTTAATTACTTTAGTTAGGTAAAATTTTTGTATTAAGCTCCCTCACCATTGATGGGGGAGGGACGGGGTGGGGGTGAATTATTAATTTCACCCTCCCCTAACCCCTCTCATCAAGGGAGGAGTAATAATAAAAATGCCTAAGTCGGTTAATAATATATAAAATATACGGATATATGCAGAGCGTATAACAGGGATTCTGTTTAAGTAAACTAACGGAACGGGTGCAGTTCAGAAATGTTGAACAGAAAAAATTTAAAGCAGAAAGTCAGTTCGTTTGTTCCTTACCTCTCCACTTTTTATTATGTGGAGATTATTTATCTGATGATATTTATCAATTTTCTTTACGGTAAAATCTTCGCCATTGCCGCCGGATCTGTTTTAACAGTTTTTCTTACATTTCATGTTATCCGTCTGTTTTATAAAAAGGATATTAATAGAAAAATTCAGCTGTATCTGATGGATTTACATTTTGCGTGGTCTCTTGCCTATCTGTTTAACAGAATTTTTTCAAAGGTTGACCTGAGTTTTGTAGATTCTGCAGCGATCGCTTTCCGTCTGATGATGGCTTCAGCCGAGATACTGACTGTACTTATCCTGACTGACCGTATAGTCATGGATGATTATAATGATTGAGATGTCCCGTTACTGAATAAGGCCGGTTCTTTTTTATAATTCTGAAAGCTGTAAACCGGTCTGCTACAGAAACTTGTACGATACGCTCCCCGCAACGCTGTATACCCTGTCGTTATACCTGGTCGAACCGTCATCATTAAGGAGTCCGCCGATAGTTGAAGGATTCTTTTCGGTCGTGTCCTTGAAAAGAACAACCATCGTCGCCATCGTAAAATCTATTCCTCCTTCGAATGTATAGGTCCCACCAATGCCAAAAGTATTCGCGTCAAGACCGAAAAGCTGATTGTTCCGTGTTTTTGAATTTACGCCGCTGATGGAATGTGAACAGCCGATACTGGCTTTAAACTGCTCGATGAACTTATATTCAAAAGCGATGCTTGCATCGTAGCCGTTATCGAATTTTTTTGCCTTCTCTTTTCCGTCAAAATCCTTGCCCCAGTCGGCCAGCCTGTTAAAATAGTATATGTAACCACCTTCGACCTTAAAGAGCGGCGTAACCATGTAGGATACGCCGACAGATGCGTTCATCGGCAGGCTCATTTTTGTTTTTGAGCCCTTCGTCAGTCCAAACATGGGATCTGCTATAAGAAACCGCGGGCCGTCAAAACTGTTCGGCTTCTGATTTGTGATATTCATTATTGTGTAGTATTCATACTTTACCCCGATGTTCATCTCGCCGGAGGGTTTAAGGTCAAAACCTCCGATAAAACCGCATGAATTACCGTCACCATCCACGTTTACATCTATATTCTGTGACCGATCGGTAAAGTCGTAGTTAAGCATAATATTCTGTTCTGCGTGAACATAGCGCACACCGCCTCCGGCAGAAAGGTTATCGTTTATCCGGTATGCACCTCCAAGTGTCATTCCGATGAAGTAGGCATACGCCTCCAGCCTGTAGTAAGTGGGCTGTGACAGCAATGACATCGAAACAAGAGAAGAAACAACTTTATTGACCAGTGGAATACTTTTTTCGTAAGTGGCGGCGGCGCCCCGTCCGATTAAACCCATATGAATAAATGCAGACCAGTTGTCCTGTCTGTACAGAGCGTAGATGTCGGGAAAGGCCCAGGTCATCGCCTCCCCCTGATACTTGTCAGGGAATGAACGGGCCGACAAAACAGAAGAGCTGTCTGTCATTGTCTGGTAATCGAAGAGCATCTGGTCGCTTAAATATCCGTATAATCCCTCTTTGAGAAAAACGGAACCAGCCGGATTGAAGAATGCAGAATCTATTTCGGTGCTTGCGTACCTTGTCAGTGTCCTTACAAATTCGGCGCTCTGATTTACATTTTCGTATATTCCTGCCGCATTGATATTGCTGATTAATACAAATGTATAAATAATTGAAAAAAACAAGAACGTTTTCTTTTTCATAAACTGTCCCGGAAAATTTTATTATGTATGATTTTATTTTAGCGTTGAATTATTTAAATAAAAAAATTAATATAAATTATCACCTAAAAGAAAAATTTGAGAAATCCAAATATTGTTGATTAGTATACCGTATTGCAGAAATAGTCAATTATTTAAAAGGGTGTGAGTTGAATGGATATAAGAATCGGACTTGTGATCATAATGCTGCTCTGGCTACCGGCCGGCATGGCTGTCGATAAATGGAAACTGGAGTTTGTAAAAGACGGTATATCTGTATACACTGGAGATGTTCCCGGTTCATCTTTAAAGGCTTTTATGGCGGAGGGAGATATTCAGGCATCAATAGAAACTGTGAACAGTGTGCTGTATGACACTCCCGGGCAGGTGAGGTGGATGCCCGACTGCATCGTCTCATATGACCTCAGAAATGATCCTGAAAATGTTTTTATATCGTATAATGAGACAAAGGCCCCTCTTGTAAACAACCGGGATGTAATTGTTGAAACCGTTATAACAAAAAGCAAAAACAGAATTATTCATCAATCCCGCGCGATCGACAGGCCCGATCTGGTTCCTGAGAAGAAGAGGAGGGTGCGCATCAGGAATATGTGGGCCAGGTGGGAGCTTACTGCAACCGGCTGTAACACTCATGTTAAATATGAAGTGATGGCCGATCCCGGAGGTATTATCCCGGGATGGCTGACAAATGCGGCAAGTACTGATATACCCTACAGAACCCTGCTCGGTCTCAGGAAAATGTCCGCAGGGAGATGAAGGTTAAAGCTTCTCTATCAGGATGCATGCTGCTGCCATCATTGCCAGTAATATGATCAGTACAGCTGCTATCTCTTTACGGAGCTGTACTACATGAAAGGCGGCTTTTTTTAAAAAATTGATATTGTTTTCAACCGGCCTTATTGTCTTTCCGCTGTAACCAAGCGAAAGGGCTATGTCTTCCATAAGCGCATTGCCCGATGCGTGTATAAGAGATGGCGATGTTTTTGTGGACCGGTTATAAATACGGCTTCCGTGATATTCAATATCTGTCATGTCCGGTTTTCTGGTTATGGGATTGCTGAAAAGAAGGTTGTGAAATATCTCGCATTTCCAGTCTATCTGGATCTCTTCTTTGTTTGTGATGTAGAGAGATGTAAAAATCTCCTGGTCCATTGTTGTCGGAGTCATGCCGTAATCTGAAATGAATTTATCGATCAGTTTAACAAAAAATCCCGCAGTTGTAATATATGTCCCGGAGTTCAGATAGTCATAACCGTACGGAGTCGCGGGTGTAGACCTGCCCGACTTGTTGAACTCGGCATCGTAGACCTTCTGCATCACCTTTCCGAACTTCATTGCTCCGAGCAGAATTCTGGCTCCGCTGTCTTTGAACTTCCTCTCAATTTCATCGGTGCCGCAGAGAAAGATAACATCAAAAGGGTCTACCGAAAGTATTATTTCTGATTCTGGAAGGGTCGCGGCATAGTCGCGTATATCGGAAGTCTTTTTGCCGAAACCGATCCATGGTTCTCCCCATCCGAGAAGCACCGGTTCGATGGAGTGCCGCTTGCACGATTCCATGAAGAGATCAAAATACGCCTGCTTGTTGGTCCCGTATGAGATAACTTTCATCAATATTTCCTCTGACGCATTATCTTAATCTGAAATGGAAATTTGAGAAATTCCGTAAAAAACGTTAAGCTGAATAAAACCGGTCTTCAGATGTCTGTGACGGAGTTCAGGTATTATTGCACAATTATAATGTCAAGAGAGAATTTCTGCGGTTTTGATTTCTTAACCGGGAAAATATCATATTTTTTGTAAAAAATGTTGACATTATTTGTATCTACAATATTTGTATTTACAAATAAATAAGAGAGTGTTATGGATAATTCAAGAAAGTTTTTATACCTGATGTCCAGGGCGATGAACAGGATAAAGTATTACTCAATCAGCAGGTTTAACGAAGGGGGAGTTACTGTGAGCCCGTCGCAGATGGGGATTCTGTTTCTGCTGAAAAACGGAAAACCGCTCTCCATGTCGGTACTCAGCAGTACGCTTTCGGTAGATAATTCCACTCTCACAAGGCACGCGGACAAACTTATTAAAAGCGGGCTTGTTGAAAGGGTAAGGGATGAGTCCGACAGAAGAATACTTCTGCTCAGGATTACCGAGAAGGGATCAAAAGAGGGTGAAAAGGCGGCAAGAATTTCGAACCAGATAAATGCCGAGCTGATCGCCGGTTTTTCAGAAGATGAGGTGCGGATATTTTCAAAAATTCTTATGAGCATAATTCAGAAATTTGATACAATACAGGGGGGAGCAGATGAATAAGGCACTTAAAACCTATAATAAGCTGAAAGATTTTCCGGCAGGGAAGAGAATTTTTTCCTTTCTTGTGTGCAGACAGGCCCGTTATTTCGGTACGATCAATCCTCTGTTTGAGGAGCTGGAGCCGGGGAGGTGTGTGATCAGTATGAAAAAACGTAAGGCCGTGACCAACCATTTAAATACTGTACATGCGATCGCTATGTGCAATCTCGTCGAGCTTGCAGGTGGCATATGTACGGATGTTTCAATACCGGATGACTTCAGGTGGATCCCGAAAGGGATGACTGTCGAATATATTGCACTCGCTAAAACGGATCTTAAAGGGGTTTGCGAGATAGACGTTAAAGAATTAAGCAACTGGGATCTGGCAAAAGATTTTCCCGCAGTGGTAAACCTGTATGACAGATCCGGTACCGTTGTAATGAGGGGGACTATCAATATGCATCTGTCAAAAAAGAAGCGGACAGTATGATTGCATTATCAGGGTTATGCGCCGCGGCAGCGGTGCTGCTGTTATACGGTAAATTCAGAAAAAGGCTCTGGAGAAGAATTCTGAAGGAATCTGTTGATTACCATAAGTATCATCTCTCGTCGATCAGCAGGGACCCGTCCGGTAGCAGCAGCAGCCGGCTGCAGGCCCACTCTCTGCTGTGGGGTGTTACAAAACAGCTTCCGATGGACCTCAAAGACGGGAGGGGCGGGCTTGCTCTTATTCACTCCTTCCAGGGGAGAAAAACTTCTCTTAATACCTGCGGTACGGTATTCTATGAATGTGTGAAGAACCATGCCGTCATGGACGAGACCATCTTCAGGCTGAACGATACCCTGCTCAGTACAATCATCAGAATATTCATTCTTGAATCCCCTTTTTCAATACTCGGACTTTTATATTACGACGTTAACATGCTCGTTTCATTTTTATCACATTCAGAGAGAAGTATCGGGGGATTTTACATCAAGATGAAAAATGAGACCGGCAGCCTCGGGTCCTGATACAGCTCTCTCCTGCGCCAAACACGATTACTGCATCCGAAAGAAAAACATCAATCCGTTGTTGACTTTTCCCTTCAGTGTTGTAAAATTTATTTTACAGACAGGAGGTGTAAAATGAGATCAGGTTTTATTGTAACATTGATGTCCGCGGCTGTTATAGGTTCCGGCGGGCATGCGGCAGGAGCTGCTCCTTTGACTGTTTTTTCTGATTCATTCAAGGACAAAGAGTACCTCTCAAGGGAATTTACCTGTGAAGGGGATGATCTTTCTCCGGATATTCAATGGAAATTTTCAGGTTCAGCCGAGACCTTCGCCCTGATTTGTGAAGACCCCGACGCGCCGGGTGGGACTTTTATACACTGGGTAATTTATAATATCCCGGGAAATGTTAAACAGCTCCGCAGAGGTTATCCCGCAATTTCGGGCAAAGAGGGAACTTTTCAGGGGATGACTGATTTCGGTAAAACGGGATACAACGGCCCGTGTCCCCCGGCCGGGAAGGTTCACCGGTATATATTCACGGTATACGCGCTCGACACAAAAATCTCCGAACCGAATCTTGTGAGCAGGTCGCTGAAGGCGCGTATGAAAGGGCATATACTCGGCAGCGGCAGTATTACAGGATTATTTAAAAGATAGAAAATGGTTTCATATAATCCACTCTCTGTACGTCAAGAGTGATCAGTCGCTATCTATCCTGTTGAAAATGTTGATAAGTCGCTGTTCGACAGGTATTTTACTTGAAATTTTTCAGTTAAAGAATACAGTCCGTAACGCTGGATGTGAACTGTCCGTTTAAAATTTCAGAAAGCTGTCCTGATTATAAATATCAGCTTCTTCAACCGGATAAGTTCACTCTCCATAAAATGGTGCCGGATAATACGTTTATTGTGCTGCTGATCGGTTTTACGGTGCCGGAAGAAAAACTACGGCTGGTTCAGGTTATGAAAAAAATTCTTGTTTTGCTCATGTTTACATTTATGTTAAATTCTGTTTTCGCGGCAGATACGGTTAAAAAGAACAGTAAACCGGGAAAAAATTCAAAAGAAAAAACTGCTGAAGCTTCCCGTGACAGTAATGTGGAAAAGGATGATCTTACCGTGATCGTGACCTATTCCATGTCAAGCCTGCAGCTCGGATTGTCATATTTCGGTACACAGGCAGACGGCACAACCAGAGAGACGACTGAAATAAAATATCTCCCGAATGTCAATAACAGCCTCGGCGGGGATATATCTTACGGGAGTTACGGTTTTTCATACTCCAGGGAGATCCCCGGCAGCGGTAAGGACAGCAACGTCTACGGCAGATCAAAGTATAACGATTTCCAGTTTTACTATTACGGAGATAAATTCGGTGCGGATGTGTACTACCAGAAGTATAAAGGATTTTATCTCGATAATGCTTCGACCTTCGGTTATGATGAAAATGACAAAGTTTTCAAACGCTCGGATATGAGTATGGGGAGCGCTGGATTTAATGTATATTATTCATTTGATGATAAATTTTCACTGAATAAAGCATTCAAGATCACAAGGAACCCGGTAAAAAACGGAGGTTCGTTTCTGCTGATGGTCTCACCGAACTATTTTGTCGTCAACAGTTTCCGGTCTCTGGTGCTTCCGGACCAGGAGGCTCTGTACGGGAAGTATGCGGGGTTTTACAAAGGGGAGTATTACAGCATAGCGCTTTCTCCCGGCTATGTATACAGCTATACAGCCGATAACGGTTTCTGTTTTTCGGTGCTGGTCTTCGGAGGGCTGGGATGGATGAAGAAAGATTATTCAACGGAAAGCCTGAATATCAGAGGTACAGGGGCATCTATAAAGGCGAATGTAAAATTTTTAGTCGGGTATAACGGCGAATCTTTCTTCTGCGGGCTGAAGGGACTCGGTGACGGAACATCAACGAAAGATCCCTTTGTCGATGAGGGCCTTAGCGTGATGTCGTACGTTGTAGGTGTGGAAATTTTCTGCGGGATAAGAATCTGAGAAAATTTCCGGTAACAGATCAGCCCGCAGCTGCCGGCGGATTGGACAGAAATTTTTCATAGAGTTTTGTGTCAAGAAACAGACTCACAAGATCAGAGTCGAGTTTGTTGTTCTCCGCCTCCTCCCTGAGTATTTTTATAACGATATTAATCGGGACAGATTTTTTATACGGTCTGTCCTGTGCCGTAAGGGCATCATATATATCGGCAATCGCCATTATCCTCGATTGAAGAGACGTCGAGTCTTTACCTTTCAAGCCGTCGGGGTAGCCTGTGCCGTCAAGCTTTTCGTGGTGGCGCATCGCGATCTCGGGAATTTTCTTGTATTCCGGAGGCCATGGTATTTTACTGACGAATTTATATGTTTCAATGACATGACTTTCAATCTCGAGCCTTTCTTCATTGTTCAGGCTCCCCCTCTTGATCATCAGGTTGATCTTGTCGTTATCTGTGAGGATATCGACCCTGTGCCCGGTAATGTCTATGCATTCGATGGTGTCGATCTCATTCAGGATCCCCTCCAGCACCTGTTCGGGGTCTCTGTCTGTCAGCGTGGGTTCGTTAAGCTTTATCAGCTCTTCTTTTATCTCTATGATGCGCTTGAGTTTCGAATCCTTTTCAGCTCTTGTGCCGGCCAGGATTTCATCATAAGGTTTGTTATAGTTCAGTCCTTCACGAAGCAGTTCCATCTCTTTCGCAAAGTACGCAAGCTCAAGGTAGCGGTACAGGTAATCGAGCCTGAGTTTCAGGTTTTCAAGGTCCTTCGGGTACAGCTTTTTCGCTTTCTTGAATATATTAAGATCGATATAAACCTTGCCGAAGTCATGAAGCAGTGCGGCAAATTCCAGTTCCTTTATGTCATCCTCGCTGAAATAAAAATCCTTCAGATAACCGATTGAAACCTTGTTCACCGCGTAGGCCATCTCTTTGCATATCTGCGCTACTCTGAATGAATGACCCGAAGTTGCCGGGTCCCGGGACTCTATCGCGGTTACGGATGCCTTCACAAACTCTTCGAATTGTCTCTGTATCTGGTTAATCAGCCTGTTATTTTCAATGGAGATGGCCGCCTGTCCGGCAATTGCCTCCAGCAGGCTGTTGTACCTTTCATCGAACGTGACGACATAGCGGTCAAAATCAGCAGGAGTTTCAAGCTTTAGCTCGTACGCGACATTTTCATATTTATTTGAACCGTTGTCCTCTTTACTGTTGATCAGCTGGATCACACCAATTATCTGGTTGAGATGGTTTTTCATCGGCACAACAAGCTGCGATCTGCTTATGTAGTTGTGCTGCCTGTCAAAAAAAGGGTTAAAAGAGTAGGGGGCCATCTCTTTTATATTATAGGCATCGGGTAAATTGACGACTTCGCCTGTTACGGCTACATAACCGGAGATGGATTTTTTATTCATATCCATAACAAACTCTTCCAGCGGTATCTCCCTGGAATAGGTGTGAGAATATTTGAACCTCAGCCGTTTTCTGCCGTTTTCATCCTCTTCTACAAGGTAGATGCTCCCCGCGTCGGCACCGGTAATTTTTTTACTGAGATAAAGTATAAGCCGGAGCAGTTTCTCCATATCTTTTTCGCCGGACAGCGATTTTCCGATATTGATCAGATCCTCCTGGTCTCTCTGCGAGTCTGTTAGCCTGTTAAAATACCAGTTTTTTTTCTGTTCGTTCTGGTAATGTTTTTCTATGATTGAGAGTGATTTGTTTATTACGAATTTCAGTTTTTTCCCGGAGACGGTTTCCGGTAGAAAGTCGCTGATATGATACAGACGGTCCAGGTTGGAATCGTCGATATTATCCTCCGACCCTATCAGGAGCATCTGGTAAAAGATCCTGGAATAGTCTATCAGGTTCATATGTGTATATATAGCGGTATATCTGTTAAATGGTATTATTATGATTGTTAGGAGTATGCTGTTTTCCGATTCCATCAGTATTGAGTCGATGGTTTTTTCTATATTGGCCGAGTATATTACCGGGGAATCCATATCACAGAGTATGCTTATTTTTTCCCTGAGTTCTTCAGCAATAATGATATTTTTAACAACATCTTTTCTTATAGCACGCATCCGGAATTTCCATTTGAAAATATTATGTTGGAATTCTAAATTATATTTAATTAATTGCAAGTCTTTATTCATCGTTCAGGATGAATTTAGGTTTTCAGCAGGGGTGGATTCGTTATAATTCACCGGGTCAGGAACCGGATGAATTATAACGGTGGATGCCTTCAGGCACCGCCCGCGGCAGCAGATGGGTTAACGATCATTACAGTATTTGATTCGCCGGGGGGAACCATTGGATAAACGTTGTACTCCTCAGCTACCGGTACATTTATCAGTACCGGGCCCTGAATTTTCATGCATTCCCTGATGGTTGATAAACCGGTATCGGGTGTTTTTATATCTATCCCGCTAATGTTAAAATACTGAGCCAGTTTCGGGAAGTCGGGGGAACTTGAAAACTTTGACGCTATATAGTTCTTATTGTAAAAGAGTTCCTGCTGCTGGCGTACGAGTCCAAGCTGGCCGTTATTGAAGAGTATTATTTTTACATTGAGGTTCAGGTCTGCGAGTGTTGCCAGCTCCTGTATATTCATCAGTATGGAGCCGTCGCCGCTGAAGCATATAACCTGTCTGTGGGGATTTGCCAGAGCCGCGCCGATTGCTGCCGGAAGTCCGAAGCCCATCGTTCCGAGTCCACCTGACGTCAGAAAATTTCTTCCGGTGCTGAACGGATAATTCCGCGCAACCCACATCTGGTGCTGGCCTACATCGGTTGTTATTATCGCATCATCGTCCGATTCCTCGCTTACCATCCTGATAATCGATTCAGGATGTGCCGATTTCATATGATGAAACCTGTCATATTTCGTTTTTTTTCTGCTGCAGTTTTCGATCCATTCGTCTCTGCTCTTCTTCTCTATCATCGGGAGTATCTTTTCTATTGCGATTTTCGCGTCGGAGGCGAGTGAAATGGAGCATTTTTTAATTTTATTTATCTCCGACGGATCAATATCAATATGTATAATATCGGCCCTGCTGCCGAAGTACGAGGCCGTGCCTGTTGTCCTGTCTCCGAATCGGCTCCCTATGCTGATGATAAGGTCGGATTCGTCAAAGATTATATTAGTGCTGTGGTTGCCGTGCATACCGACCAGGCCGAGATAGAGTCCGTTGTCGCATGGAAATGATCCGAGGCCCATCAGTGATACCGCAGCCGGTATTGAACTTTTTTCAGATAAAGCCAGAATTTCACTGAACGCGCCGGATGCTATAATTCCTCCCCCCGCATAGAGAACCGGACGCTGTGATCTGTTTATCCTGTCTGCGATAGCCCGGCAGATTTTCTGCGGCGGCTCGCTATTTTTCCGGGTTTCAGCCGGTTCAGGCAGCTGATCAATATCTATAATCCGGGTCTGTATATCTTTGGGAACGTCTATAACAACCGGGCCCGGCCTTCCGCTGACGGCGATGCGGAAGGCCTCGTTCATAATCGCTGGCAGTTCCTCGGTGCTTTTAACCAGGAACGAGTGCTTTGTTATGGAGAGGGTCAAGCCGTACATGTCCACCTCCTGGAATGCATCAGTGCCTATTAAAGGGAGGGGTACCTGCGCGGTGATGGCGATTATAGGAATTGAATCAAGTTTTGCGTCTGCAATGGCTGTGATCAGATTTGTTGCGCCGGGACCGGATGTCGCTATGCATACGGCCGGTTTCCCTGTTGATCGTGCCATTCCCTGTGCAATAAATCCCGCTCCCTGCTCATGCCTTGCAAGAATATGCCTTATAGGGCTGGCATATAGTGCATTATAGATCGGAAGGGCTGCTCCGCCGGGTATTCCCGTAACCGTATCTATTCCATGTTTTTCGAGAGATCTGATGATTATTTCCGCACCTGACATTTTCATAAAGGGCTCCTTTGGTTTAAAATAAAAAAGCCCCCGCCGGTTTATACCGGCGGGGGCTTTTATCATGAATTATATAATAACTTACCCTACGGTATAAACCGATATGTATACGAGCAGACCACCACCACTAGAAAGAGGTTTAATAATACAGGTGTCTGGCTCATAACGGGTTTCATTTATTAATCATTCCTTTTAATAATGAAATAATGAAAAAGGGATGAAAGTTATGTCAAGTTTTTTGTAACAAAAAAATCAATTTCATGACTTTTTATTTAACAGTCTTCTGGAATAAGATGTATAAGGAGGATTTAAAAATAAAGTCTATCAATAAGTATTTTTTCCATTCACATAAAAGTGATACGGAATTTTAATATTAAGCTGCTGGAAAGGGTTTTATTTTACTTTAAAAAGTTTATTTTCGCGGTAAAAAAGTCCAATTGGTATTATATTTAATAAAATTGATTAAAATTTTTTATTTTTTAATCGTCAATAAATTGAATAAAACGGATGCCTGTTAATAAATCTGACTGGAGTGAATTAATGAGGCAGAAAAAACTGGGAAGTATTGCAACCCTTATTTTATCAGGTCTGCTCTGTATTGTGCTAAACTCATGTTTAGGGGGGGCAGATTCCAAAGATTCATCACTGAGAACATTTTACGCTACAGATTTTACCGATTACTCAAATTATGCGGTGAAGGCTGAGATTGTATACACCGGAACTCACTGCATAGTATATAAGGACAGCAGAGACATATATATGAGCGACTCTGATGCCATGGATATGGGCAAAGAGTTTGATGATAATATTTACAGCATTATGGTCGACACTTTCGGTGAGCCGTGTGACGAAGATGGTAACGGGAAAATAATACTGCTTATTCTTGATATACTGGATGGAGGCTCATTAACCTCCTATGTTGCCGGTTATTTTGATCCGGTCAATGAGTTCAGCAATACCTATGCACAGTCAAAATATTCAAATCAATGCGATATGCTCTATATGGACAGCAATCCCGGGGCAAGCTATCAGTCAGTGTTTAAAGAAACCATGGCGCATGAATTTCAGCATCTTATAGATTTCAACCAGAAGGTATTTATTCAGGATTCATCGACGGGATTTGATACATGGATAGACGAGGGATTGTCTTCGGCAGCGGAGAGGATCTACAAAGGGGCCCAGATCCAGGACAAGATAGATTATTTTAATGATGACCCGTATCATGATATGGCTCTGGGTCAGAGATTTATCGCATGGGATAAGGGTAATTACAATTCGGTATTGGGCAACTATGCTTCTGTCTATCTCTTCTTTCAGTGGCTAAACATACAGTCGGCAAATGATAATTCGATATATAAAACGATTATTAACAGTAACCATGATGATTACCAGGCCGTGTTCTCGGCAAATGGTCAGATGCCGGATTTCAGTGGAACATCGTTTCCAGAACTTTTACGTGACTGGAACATCGCCAATATGCTTAATCAGAGTTCAGGACTTTACGGCTATAAAGGGATAATAACGGGACTCACAGTCCATTATTTCAACGACAGCAGTGATAATCCGTCATATACTGCAGGGGCAAGAGTAAACATGCAGCCCGGCGAGTGTGTATATGTGAAGATAACGGATGGCGATACATTTACACTCTCAAATTCAACAACAAACACAAATGCAGCAGGGGTTAACACTTCAACAAAAGCGGTAGATGAAGAGGGGACGATTATATCTTACAATTCCGTTTATACTACATACCGGTATAGCGGGGATGTTCTTCTTTTTTATAATACCGTTTCAACTGACACTGTGGCATATTCGCCGACAGGAATCCTGTCTTCAGTAACTGTATTTGCCGGCAGTGCAAAATCTGTAAAGTCAATGAATACTGTAACAAAACGATTTCCAGTTGACAAAGTGCTGAGACTTGATGGCATAAATTTATTGAAACAGGGGAGATAAACCTTAATTTTATGTCAGATACAGTTTTAAAAAAAATAAGCAGATCGATATCCGGATATCGATGGAGAGGAGCAACAGCTTTAACAGTATTGTTTTTTTTAACTCTGTTTTTTTTGCTTACCGGATGCTATGACAGCGGTCCGGATTACGGAGCGACAACCTCTGTCGGGGACAGTTCTTATGACGGCATAGAGAGCGGAACACCCTCTGTCAGAATATTCTATGCAACTGATTTAAATGACAATTCAAGCTATTCCGTAAGCGCGAAGCTTGTATATAAGGGTACTTATTGCATCGTATATAAAAGCAGCAGCGATACATACATGACCGACGCGACAGCAATGGCAATGGGAAAGGAATTTGATAATAAAATATATGGTAAAATGACAGCAGTTTTCGGGACACCGGGCGACGTGGATAAAAACGGGAAAATTATACTTCTGGTCCTTGATATCCTGGGCGGAGGCTCCTCCGTGTCCTATGTTGCGGGTTATTTCGATCCGGTCAATGAGTATAGTAAAACAGCCTCTGCACAGACCCGGTATTCGAACCAGTGTGAAATGATATATATGGACAGCAATCCCGGAGCAGAATATCCTTCGACATTCAGGGAAACAATGGCCCATGAATTTCAGCATCTAATATGCTATAATCAGAAGGTTTTCATACAGGGCCTGTCGGCAGGCTTTGATACATGGATAGATGAAGGGCTCTCTTCGGCGGCGGAAAAAATTTATGCAGGGGCGCAGATCCAGGACAGAATTGATTATTTCAATGCCGACCCGGATAAGGATATTCTCAATGGACAGAGGTTCATTGCCTGGAACAAGGGGGGGCATTCTTCAGTGCTCGGCAATTATTCTTCCGTGTATCTTTTTTTTCAGTGGCTTAACATACAGTCGGCGAATGATTACTCGATATATAAAACAATAATGAACAGCGAGTATCAGGATTACCGGGCGGTGCATGCTGCAAAAAAACAGCTGTCATCATTTACCGGGTCTTCATTCTCCGACATTTTACGTGACTGGAATATTGCTAATTTAATAAATAAGGGTTCCGGTCTTTACGGCTACAAGGGGGAGATCGCTACAACGGTACATTATATAAACGACAATACGGATAATCCCTCATATGTTTCAGGATCGACCCGCGGACTGATGGCTGGTGAATGCGTGTATGCAAAGATAACGACATCTTATACTCTCGCCCCTACTTCAAATGTTGCCGCCGCCGGTGTAAACACTTCAACTTCAACTGTAGATCCTATCGGGTCGTCATATACCGGGAATGTCCTTCTTGTCTACACCACAACTGCAACTGATCTGGCTGATACTAACATCACAGGATCACTCCCTTCAAAAGTCGCATCGGTCAGCAGTTTAGCATCTGTCAGGGAGTCATCTTCCGCTGTTACAAAAATGTATCCTATTGACAAAGTGTTTAAATATAACGGAACTGATTTCAATAAGTGACAGGAACGACGGGAAAAAATGAAAAGAATATTATTTATTATGCTGGCTATAATGACAGCCTGCTGTGGAACTCCGGAGAAAAAACCGGTTTATAAGACAGGCGATATGGTAAATGTGACAGGTACGGTTTCTGTTGCCGGGAATGAACCGTTTACAAAAATGATAATCAGAATAGCCGGGAAAAAGGAGGCATTTATCCTTCCGGTAAATTATAAAAAGGAAAAGCGTGAGCTGATAGGAAAAAGTGTAAGGGCCTCAGGCAGAATTGAGGTGATTGAGCTGAAAAGCGCGGATAAAAAATATACGGTTTTTGAGTATCATCTTAGTCCGGACAAAATTGCTGAAGAAGAGTCAGCTGTAATAAAATAAATATAATCAGTTAATTATTTTCTCAGGATAAAAGAATTCATCTGAAAGATTATTCAGCGGGAAAAAATAAAAACAATATCTGGAGCATTATGATAACTGGCGGAAAAACACAGAGAGGTTTAAAACGGATGTCAATATCGGGATTTGTATTGACACTCCTTTTCATCTTATCATGCCGGGATGACAACAGTCATGCAGTGACTGAACCGGCAAAAGAAACAGACTGGACCGTTATGTATTACGGTGATGCCGACTGTAATCTTGAATCGGCTATAATAGCTGATATTGCCGAGATGAAAAACGGTTTTGTCGACGGACAGGGGATCAACCTGATACTTCTTGTGGACAGAATTAAGGGCTACAGCGTCGATTCATCAGTGCTTGGGGTGAATTTTACAGATACAAGGCTTTTTCGGATAACAAACAATACCGCCTGGCGCATCGATGGCTCGGCACAGTTTCCCGAAATTACCGGTTCTTCGACATATGAAGCCAATATGGGCGATGGCGCCACACTGAAAAAATTCATTCAATTCTGTAAGGCAAATTATCCGGCTTCCCGTTACTCTCTCATCCTGTCCAATCATGGCGGTGGAGCGATGAAAAAAAACGTTATACCGGTTTCAGCATCATACCGGGAAGTACCGGATGTAGCGGATTTACAGATAAGAGCGAATATCTGCCAGGATGATACTTCTAATTATGATATTTTATACACAGCAGAAATAAGCGACATCCTTACGTCTGCGGAATCTGTCGATCTTTTCGCGCTTGACGCGTGTCTGATGTCATCCGCCGAGTTTGCATATCAGTTCAGAAACGACAGCAGTAATTCCGGATTCAGGGCCGGTTTTATGGTCGCATCGGCGCCTAACGAGTTGATAGGCGGTTTTGATTATGAAGCGATTTTTCAGAGGCTTCAGAATAAAAGTGGAGATAACGGTACGTCTGACGGTACGCTCGGCGGTAATGAGCTTTATTACGATCCCTCGACCCTTACTGCACAGCAGCTTGGTGCGGTCATTGTCGAGGAACAGAGAGACTCCATGTCGAATGATCCGAGCCAGTCCCTGACCTGTATCGACCTGTCAAAGATAAAAGCGGTTAAGGAGGCCGTTGATGTTCTGTCTGTAAAACTTTCTTCAGTTACGGATGCGAAAACAGATCTTGAAGCTCTCAGGGGAATGCCTGGTGATCTTTCGGGAAATATTATGCTTCACTATTTTGATGAAACATATTATGATACAGAGTTGCAAGCATATACTGAGTGGATATATAGTCCATATTTTGATATTTATAATCTTTCAGCAGCGGTTAATCAAAGCTCCGGTTTCAGTTCAGACATTCAAAACGCGGCGGCGATTCTGCGTGATGCTGTTGGTGAACTGGTGTTGTATTCCTTTGCAAATTCAGATTTTTCCGGTTTTGTCGCCAATAAAAGCGGCGTACATATATTCTTCCCTGCGGGCGATTATCAATATACGTCCAGTAAATATGAAACATTGGTCGATAGCTGGTTCTTGCAGGACTGGTATAATGCTCTTGATGTAAGCGGCAAATATACAGGCGCACCGTTGGGGAAACTTTCCTGGTGTGCGGACGGAGCGACTGCAGGGAACACCGTTGTTGAAAACTGGTTCGAGCTTCTTGACAGCTGGTATGACGGGCAGTCAATTGGCAGCAGCTGTGACGGTAATTTTAACTATTACAGCTATTAAATAATAATCATGTTGTTTGATTTTTAAAATTCCGGGATAATTATACTGACAACTTATATGAAGAAATTATTATTACTGCTTTTTCCGGCTGTTTTCGCGTTTTTAAGTTACGGTTGTAATGCCGGATCTGTCAAACCTGACGGGATTTGTGCTAAACCTTTTGTACGACTTGATATAAAAATTACGGCGAAAGGAACAAAATCTGAAGGTAGAAGCTCATACATGTCTATAAATGGCATCCCGGTGCCCGACTGTTTTAATATGGTAATCGCCGACGGCAGGGTTTATACTTTTATAACAAAAAGATATTTATGGGGGGATGACGGTTATTTTCAGGATACTGATGTCAAAATGGAATCAGTATATCCACCGGCGGGTAAGAGAATAGGCGATGCCGATATAGAATCAGGATGGAGCGAAATTTCAGAACGGTATCTGAATGTCCCGGAAGGCTGGGTCTTTGTAAAGTGGGACGGAGGCAGCGCGGCTGTATCTCCTGAAAAAATCAGTCTACTCGTTGAAACGAAAAAGATCAGCCGGATTCAGAGGAATGCTATGTTTGACCGCATGATGATGAAGTAGGAAACTTTCTTTTTATCTACAAATAAATTCAAACTACCATACAATTCCTGTTGAAATATTTATTGATGCGCCGTGGTCGAGTGGATATGCGTTTACCTTCAGGTCGACGGGAACAGGGCCAAGGCAGATACCAATACCGGCTGTTAACCTGTAGTGCGTCAATTCCGGTTCACCGGAGGTTTTCGCGTTTATTACCGCGTTACCCGAACCGGCTGTGGTTTGCACTTCGCTGTAAGTACCGTCCTGTGTTGTGCTGTAATAAGCTTTCATGTCCGAAACTGCATCTGCACTTATATCTGATTTGCCGACTGTGAAGTCCATTCCTGCCCCAAACGTGAAATTGAACATCCACAAAATACGGAATGATGTTGATATCTCGACCGGGATCACATTGTTTTTAACGTTAAGTCTGAAAGTGGTGTCGGGAGTAAAACCCATTTTGGCGTACAAAGTATTTGCCTGGATCTCAATAGGAGCGGACAGGTATTCGTCGAAATCCATTTTCATTGATGTTGTATTAGATGAGCGGATAAATCCGGTTCCTATTGATAAACCAGTCCATTTAAAGAGTCTGAACCTGTCGCCGCGCCTGTCGACCAACTGGTAGTTAAGCCCGATACCGTATGTAGTAGAGTCAAAACTGAAATCCTGTACATCACGCGAATAGGAAAAATATTTAAAATTAATATACATCCTGTTGCGGAGAATCCTTTTCAGTCCCAGCCTGTTTTTAACCGGAGTTATATTCAAACCGAGATTGGCTGACTCGGAAATTCCGACCCCGACAGACGCGTCTTTATTCTCTTCAAGTTCGTCTGTTATCTCGTCTGTCATTTTTTTATAGTTTGTGTTAAAGCCCGGTAGTCGAACACCTGCAGATACACCTGCCATTATTGCAAAGATATCGTAGCCCTGATAGCCGTCCAGCGAACCGGCGTATGAGGTATAGCCGGCAGCGTCGGCGAAACCGGCGGCCATTTTTTTCTGGTCCTGGAGTTTTGACAGATCGCTGCTGTCGATTTCGGTCTGGAACTCTGCTATGCCGGCGTCCAGTTCCGCCTGAATCTGTGCGGCGGTATAACCGTTGTAGGGGCCGCCTGTAACAGTTGGAGCTGTCAGGACTATTTTTATTGATGCGGAGAGGCTTCCCTGTATAAAAAAAAGCAGAATAAGCAGGATGCCTGATATTTTTTTCATTTAATCCTCCGTCAGACTTCTGGTATCAAATATAGACATCTTCTCGGAACCTTTTATTAATACTACAGGCTTTTTTTTAATTTGTCAATTATTTATTACCTGTCGTAAAACTCCGATGCCTGCATCGGGGTTTTACGACAGGCTTCAGAAAACGGTACTCAATTGCCTGCGAAGCAGGAATCCCTCTGTAACAAATCTATTGAGGATACAAAACAAGGTATATGCGTTGTTTAGCAGATGGTGCAATGGCCGGGTGCTTGCTGGAGAAACAGTGAGTAAACCGGAAAAGAATGTGTCAGTCGAAATAGATTACCGATGATGAACTGCGTATCTTCTTCTCTATTTCATCCAGCTTCTGTTTTACATGCGCGAACTCCTTGCTGCTCTCTTTTGATTTGATTCTCTTTAACAGAACCTCGTTTGTATCTGTGTGATAGAAGATCCTTCTGGAATCAACACCTCCGAAGTTGTAACTGAGAATGGGAATTTTTTCCACCATAAGGAAATCAACAACAAATTCAATGTTTCTCATACCCATGGCGAATTCCGCTGAAATTGCTGAAAGTATTGATGCTCCTCCGAAGACCTTTGCGGTTAGCTTGTAACGGTTTGCGCCGTTCTTCATCATCTGGTTTATAAGCAGCTCCATCGCGTTGATTCCATATCTTGGATCGTTTTTCTGAATATCCCCCGGGCCGTCTCCCGGCATAAGTATATGGTTCATCCCTCCGATTCTGTTTTTTGAATCATACAGGCATACAGCAGCACAGGGGCCGAGAACGGTAGTTATAATAGCCGGTGCACTGCTGGAATAGAATTCTCCAATATGTATCTTTACTAAGGGTTTCATTTTCTTTTCTTAATAAACAATTTAATGGCATATTAATAATTGTTCAACAATTAGAGAGAAAAAATTATCTCTTAGCGCTTCTTTCAGCTATGCTTTATAATGCCCTTATCAGGTATTAAAAATAAAGCAGACACCATTTACTAGTGGTATAAGATTAACTATGTTTAAAAAATCACCCAATTTATCCTAATTCCGGTCTTAAATAAATTCTATTATTCTTTAATTTGTATATTAAAGCAGCCGATCAGAGATCCCTTATGTATTCTGATGTTTTGTATTTAGAGCGCCATGCCGGAAGAAAATTACTTTTTTCAGTTTAACTATTTTGATATCGGAACCTAATTATATTATATTGCGTTATAACCGTTTAATACCATAACCGGAAATTATTTAATGAATAATGCTGAACGAAAAACAATACTTATTGTGGAAGACGAAGTAATAATCTCGATTGTTATTACAAAAACCCTGAAACGTTTCGGATATGATGTGCTAAGCGTGACATGCGGAGAGGATGCCCTCAGGCTTGCGGAATCAAATGAAGCCATCAGCCTTATTCTGATGGATATAGACCTTGGAAGCGGAATAGACGGCACCGAGACCGCGCGCCGTATTTTAGCACTGCGCGATATACCAATTGTTTTTCATACTTCACACTCCGAGCGTGAGATGGTGGAGCGGGTGCGCGGTATAACCCGTTACGGCTATGTTATAAAAAGTTCAGGAGACTTTGTTCTTCAGTCTTCCATAGAGATGGCGTTTGAACTTGTTGAATCGAATAGAAGAATCGTTGAAAACGAAGTCCGTACCCGGACTCTTGTCAGGTCACTGCCGGATCTTATCTGGTTTAAGGATAAAGAAGGTGTATACATATCCTGCAATGAAATATTCGAAAAATTTTTCGGAGCGGAAGAGTCTGAAATACGCGGTAAGACGGACTATGATTTTGTAAGCAAAGAACTTGCGGATTTTTTCAAGGAGCACGACCGGATCGCGATGTCTGCCGGCAAACCGGTTGTAAACGAGGAGTGGATAACTTTCCGTAGTGACGGCCACAGGGCATTGCTTGAGACTATCAAGACCCCTGTAGTAGATCCGGCCGGACAGATTATCGGTGTTATCGGGATAGGGCGGGATATCACCGAACGTAAAATGATGGAGGCCCAGAGAGAGGCCGCTATTGAGGCGCTTCGCGTAAACGAATCGAGGCTTACGATGGCGCTTGATGTGGGTAATGCCGGAATATGGGAGTGGAATGTTGAGGATGATTCCGTATGTTTTGACGCGAGGTTTCACGAAATGCTCGGATACAGTCCCGGTGAATTACCCATGGACCTGGATGAATGGCTGACGTACCATCACGACGGGGACCTCCCGCTGATGATGGCCAGGGCAAGGGGATATCTGAACGGAGACACTCCCGGTTACGAGAGCGAACACCGGATTCGCGCAAAATCGGGCGAATGGAACTGGGTTTTTACTCGCGGAAGGATTGTAAAATTTTCCGAAACTGGATCTCCGCAGCTGTTCATCGGTATAGCGATTAACGTTACCGGCAGAAAACTCTCAGAAGAGGAGATACGGAGTAAAAATGAAGAACTGAGAGCTCTGAATGAGGAACTCTCAGCTTCGATCGAGGAGATGGAGGCTTCGATTGAGGAGGCGGAGACCATAAATGATGATCTGAATGAGACAAACCGGGCGCTTATAGAAAAGGAAAATGAGCTGAAGATAAGTATGGAACGCATGCTGATACTTGTCGACCAGGCTTCTGACGGTATTTTTCTGATGGAAAGAAACGGCAGGTATGTTAATGTCAATTCAGTGTTTTGCGGAATGCTCGGTTATACGGCCGGTGAGCTTCTTGGAAAAAACTTTGTTCAGACAATGCGGGATGATTCCGGTTCGGCGATATCCGCCGGACATGAAGAGTTTGATGACTACAGAATTGTAATAAAAAAAGGGGTCCTGACAGGGAAAGACGGTTCTGTGCTCCCGGTGGAGATAAGGCTTAAACAGCTTACCAACGGTCTGATCCAGGGTATTGTACATGATCTATCGTCGCACAGAGGGGCTGAACCGGGTTTGCGGCGGGAAGAGGATCTCTTTACGGCCGCTGTTTCAGCGGTTGATGACGGTATCTGGGAATGGGATATTCCCGGTGGAAATATTTTTTTCAGCGCCCAGTTCAATGCCATAACAGGTTACTCATCGGGTGAGTTTAGCGTTTCTTACGATTCACTTATGAATTTTATTCATCCCGAAGATCTATCAATGGTTGAATCTGACGTAAAAAGAAGCATTGATGACCGGAGTAAATTCTATCACGATTTCAGAATGCGGACAAAAACGGGCGAATGGTTGTGGGTCTCCATCAGGGGTAGAATAGTTGAAAATGATTCAGAGGGAAAACCGGTCAGGGCGGTCGGGACGTTCAGCGATATAACACAACAGAAACAGAGGGAGAATGAATTAATAACCAACCAGAGTAAACTTGAAAGAATAATTGAAAACAGCAGCGATCTGATCTGCGAGATCGATGACGCCGGCAGGTATACCTTTGTGAGTAAACGCTATTCGGAGATCCTCGGTTATACATCCGATGAACTTGTCGGAAAGGCTGCAAATGAAAAAATGCACCCCGACGATCTTGCTGCGGCAAGAGAGAGGTTTAATATACTTAAAGATGAAACCGGGACTTCTGTAAATGAGTGGAGATTTATGCATAAAAACGGGAATTACCGTTACTTTGAATGCAGGGGGAGCGCTTACAAGGGAGAGGACGGTGCTACCAGGACAGTCGTCATTTCACACGATATCACCGAGGTCAAGAAGACAGAGGATATTCAGCTTTTTCTGATTACCAGCAGCTCGCTTTTTTCCGGGGAGGATTTTTTCAGGATGCTGGTTGGTAATCTCGCGCAAACTCTCGAAGTGGAATATGTATCTGTCGGCAGGTTGACCGGCGAAGGGTCTTCAGTAAAAACAGTTGCGGTATATTACGAGGGAGAGCTTGACTGGGACAGAGAGTACACCTTGAAAGATACTCCCTGTGGAGATAGCATTTCCAGGACGATCTGCGCAATCAGGGAGAATGTCCGCTCGCTATATCCTGATAACTATATACTGAATATTGTGGGAGCGGAGAGTTTTGCAGGGATCATGCTGTGGAGTTCTACCGGTAAACCGATTGGTATTATTACAGCTGTCGGCAGGAAAAGAATAGAAAACATGCACCTGGTGGAAATCATACTTAAAATGGTTTCAATCCGCGCCGCAGGTGAACTGGAAAGCAGAGACGCCGAAGAAAAAATAAAAAAACTTCTCAGCGAGAAGGAGATTATACTTAAGGAGGTGCATCACCGTATAAAGAATAACATGAACACCGTTACCGGCCTTCTCAGTCTCCAGGCGGAGGCGATGGATGATCCGGCGGCAGTAGAAGCGCTGAATAACGCCAGGAACCGGATATACAGTATGATGGTTCTTTATGATAAACTGTATCGTTCGGAAAATTTCAACGATGTGTCCGCCAGGGATTATCTTACTTCGCTCATTGATGAAATAATAATCAATTTTCCGAACCATGATATAATTGAAGTTGATAAACAGATTGACGACTTTGTTATTGAAGTCAAAAAGCTTGTTCCTCTGGGAATCATCATAAACGAGCTCATCACCAATATAATGAAGTATGCCTTCAGTGGCAGGGATAGCGGATCTGTTTCAATATCAGCTTCAAAACGCGGAGATAACATAATCATGATAGTCAGGGACAATGGAGTTGGAATTCCGGAAGATATAAATTTCAACAGCTCGACAGGTTTTGGTTTACAGCTTGTCGGTATGCTTGCCGATCAGCTGGGCGGGGACATCAGGATTGAAAGGGGGACGGACTCAAGGTTTATACTGGAATTTGGTATATAAAATTTTTGTGAATCATGAGTTGATCATTTTCGCATATATTCAATCCTTCATATGATTATTGAATCGATTTATTGGACTTAAGTGTAATACCTTAAAACGGCACGCTCCCCGCAGGAACAGCTGATGGAAATATTTATCGGCGGATTCATTTGCCTGGAGAAATTATTTATACTATATTTTGATCGGCTGTCTGAGTAAATTTACCGGATCTGAAAAAATGGGAAAAAAAAGTAAAACCATACTTGTCGTTGAGGATGAGCCGATTATCTCAATAATTGTCGCCAAGGCGCTGGAAAGGTTCGGTTATGATGTAAAATCGGCGAATACAGGTGAAAAGGCCGTATCTATGGCTCTTGCTGATGATCCAGCGGACCTTGTCCTGATGGATATAAACCTTGGAGAGGGTATTGACGGAACGGAAGCGGCCAGACAGATTCTTGCAGAGAGGGATCTGCCGATAGTGTTTCATACATCTCACTCCGAGCGTGAAATGGTGGAGAAGGTACGCGGCATAACACGGTACGGATATGTAATAAAGAGCTCTGGTGATTTTGTACTTAATTCATCTATTGAAATGGCATTTGATCTTTTCAATGCGCATGAAGAGGTGCGTAAACAGTCCAGGCGGAGCAATGCGATACTGCAGACGATCCCCGATATGATGTTCATAGTGGACAGTGAGGGTAAATTCAGGGATTTTTCAATCAATTCTGCGGTATTCCCTCCTGCGATACCTGCGGATAAAATAATCGGAAGCAGCATCGGTGATATCTTTCCACCGGGGGAAGTCTCCAGGCTTCTTGTTCTTTTCCGCGAATGTCTGAAAACCGGCAATATTCAGAATTACAGTTACAGCATGGTGCTTAACGGCGAACATCTCTATTTCGAAGTAATAACCACAAAACTTGATGATGAAGAGGTCCTTGCGATTGTCCGTGACATCACCGGCCGCAAACGTGATGAAGAGATACTCAGAGAGAAGGAGAGTATGTTCAGGTCTGTAGTTGAAAAATCTCACATCGGCGTGGCGATCATCAATGATAAATCTCAATTCATATATGTGAATAACGAGCTATGCAGAATGAGCGGTTATGAAGAATGTGAGATAATCGGGAAATCTTTTACTTTTATGCTCAGTGAAGATGACAGAGAGCTGCTGAAAGAACGCTTTTTGCGCCGTCAGAGAGGTGAGGATGTTCCGACCCATTACGAGTTTAATGTAATAAGGAAAGACGGCGTTAAACGCACCGGAGACATCAGGGTGGCTGTATATACTGATTCATCAGGAAGGACCAATTCGCTGATACAGGTGATAGACATAACCGACGGTAAAAAGGCTGAACAGATAATACGTGAAAACAATGAACTGTTTTCTCTTTTTATGCGTTACTCCCCGATATACTGTTTTATTAAAGAAGTAAATCAGGGAAGGAGCCTTGTCCTTCAGGCGAGTGACAATTATCAGGATATGATCGGTATCCCCGGATCGAAGATGAAGGGTAAAACGATGGATGAACTTTTCGATCCCGATTTCGCGGCGAAGATGACGGCTGATGACTGGTCGGTGATCTCTGAAGGCAGAGTCCTTAAACTGGAGGAGGAACTGAACGGGCGCTATTATGATACAATCAAGTTCCCGATAAAGATGGGGAACAGGACCCTGCTGGCCGGATATACGATTGATATAACCGAGCGTAAAAAAGCTGAAATCGCGTTTCGTGAAAGTGAAACCAGATATCGTGAGATTTTAAATCTTGCGGTAGACGGAATTATCATTTTAAGCAGTGACGGTATTATTCTTGAAGCTAACCGGAGCATGTGTGAATTAACAGGCCTGACAAATGATAATATCGCCGGTATACATTACGCAAAGCTCCCTTTTATTGATAAGGGGGCGGATATTGAATTCTTCAGCCTGGATTTTCTGCCGGATAAAAAAACGGAGTCGAAGGAACTGATTTTGTTGCGCCCCGACGGTTCTGAAGCCGTGGTGGATGTGTATAGAAGGATAATGTCGGACGGGATACGGCAGATAATCTTTCATGACATTACAAGGAGCAAACTCGCAGAGGAAAATATAAAAAAACTTCTGACTGAGAAAAATATTATTCTGAGAGAGGTGCATCATCGTATCAAGAATAATATGAATACAATAAGCAGTCTTCTTTCGCTTCAGTGCGAAAAAATAGAGGACACGGCCGCTGTCAATGCGCTGGAAGATGCCGGGAGGCGTATTCACAGCATGATGCTGCTGTATGACAGGCTGTATTTATCGACGGATTACAGGGATCTGAAAATATCAGATTATATTTCATCTCTGGTGGACGAGATTATCTCGAACTTCCCGAACAATAGAAATGTGAAGATATTTAAAAAGTTTGAGGACTTTACGCTTGAAGCTAAAGCTCTGTCGAATGTAGGTATAATATTAAACGAGCTTCTGACTAACTGCATGAAGTATGCTTTTCCCGCAGGACGGAAGGGTATTATCTCTGTTTCGGCCAGCAGGAAAGATGATCGAGCTGTTTTTGCTGTACATGATAACGGGATCGGAATTCCTGAAAATATCGATTTTGATAAAACAAAAGGATTTGGTCTCGATCTTGTCAGCATTCTGGCGGAACAGATCGGAGGAAGTGTCATGATTGTACGCGGAGAAGGCACCATGTTTATTCTGGAGCTGGCCGTCCACTGAGATGCGGGGAGCAGTCCGGCAGAAACCGTTTCATTTGTCCGGCTGCATATTTAATTACGTATTAAGGATTCACTGACTGATGGTAATGTATTATTATGAATGATATAAATAAAAAAACCATACTCCTCGTGGAAGATGATATAGTTGTTTCAAATGTTGACAAGAGGTCTCTTGAAGCGTACGGATATAATGTCATAATAGCGAATACAGGTGAAAAAGCGATAGAGATCTTTACCGGAAACAGCAATATCGATCTGGTGCTGATGGATATTGACCTGGGGAGAGGAATCGACGGGAGTGAAACATCGGGGAAAATACTTGATGAGGGTGAAGTCCCAATCGTATTTTTGTCTAACCATACTGATCCGGCGATTATAGAAAAAACAGAAAAGATCAATTCATACGGTTTTGTGATGAAGAATTCAGGCATCACCGTCCTCGACGCTTCGATAAAAATGGCATTTAAACTTTTTGAAGCAAACCGTAAGACCCAGGCAAAGGAGGAGCAATACCGCTTTCTTGTTGAAAATCTGAATGATGTTATAGTTACTCTTGATCTCGCCGGGAATATTACTTATGTCAGTCCGCAGATAGAACAGATTTCACAATACACGGTCAGTGAATTAATCGGAAGTAATTTTATCGATTTTATCCATACGGAGGATAAAGAGAAGCTCTCCAATATCTTCCGTATGAAAAAAAACAGGACGTTTGAGTTCAGGATCGTCAACAAAGACTCATCAATAAGGTACGTAAGCACGTCCAGCAACCTTACGAAAAAAGATGGTAAGGATTACGGTTTGACTGTTCTGATGAAAGACATAACCGGCAGGAAACTCGCAGAAAACGAACTGAAAATGAAGAATGAAGAGCTTAATACGGCAATCGCGAAGATGGAGGAGTCAAACAGGGAGCTGATTGAAACCGGCAGGGAACTCAAAGGAAAAGAGAGGGCCCTGCTCCGGGAAAAGGTTTTTATCGAGGCCCTGCTTGAGAGTATGCCGGGATTCCTCTACGTATATGATGAGCAGGGAAGACTGATTAGATGGAATAAAAAATTTGAACTGATAACGGGTTATTCCGCGGAAGAGCTGCCGAAGATCTCCCTCAGCCGGTGGTTTGATAAAGATGATGCCGAAAGGGTGGCGGCTACGATAAAAAAGGTCTTTGAATCGGGTTATGGCGAAGTTGAAGCAAGTATGATAACAAAGGGTGGCGGCAGGATACTTGTTCATACCAACGGAGTAAGGCTGATTTTCGACGGAAAAGCGTATTTCACCGGAGTAGGGATAGATATCACAGAGAGAAGGCAGGCAGAGTCGAGATTAAATGAGACGCACAGGGCTCTGGAGGAAACCACTCTCCGCGCAAAAGCGATGGCTGAAGAGGCCATGCTGGCAAACAGGGCAAAATCGGAATTTCTGGCGACGATGAGCCACGAGATCCGTACGCCGATGAACGGTGTTATGGGCATGACTAATCTGCTGCTGGAAACGGACCTGACCGGCGAACAGCTGAAATTTGCCGAGATGCTCAAATACAGCGGTGATACCCTGATGGCAATAATCAATGACATACTCGATTTTTCAAAGATTGAAGCCGGCAAACTCGATCTTGAGATTGTGGATTTCAGTATACGCTCGCTTGTTGAAGATCATGCGTCGGTGTTCGTAACACAGACGGATAAAAAGAACCTGGGCCTTATATGCAATATTGATCCTATGATGCCCGAATACTTCCGAAGCGACCCCGGGCGTTTAAGGCAGATACTGGCGAACCTGACCGGGAATGCTCTGAAATTTACAGAGTCGGGGGAAATAGAGATAAACTGCATGATTAAGGAGATGCGGGAAAAAACCTGCGTGATCTATTTTTCGGTGTCCGACACCGGCATAGGGATATCACGTGATAAACAGTCCCTGCTGTTCAAGAAATTTTCGCAGGCAGACAGTTCTACTACCAGGAAATTCGGCGGTACCGGACTCGGCCTGTCAATTTCAAAACAGCTGTCCGAGATGATGGGGGGAGAGATCGGTGTCGAGAGTCCGCTGTTTAATTCAGAGAATGGCCAGGGGTATGGTTCAAGGTTCTGGTTTACGGTGGAGATGGAAAAGTCTGACAGAAGGCCGGAGCCGGTGAAAAAGAGTGATCTTGACGGACTCAGAATACTCGCAGTTGATGATAGTCCGGCAAGCCGTGATGAATTAGGGGAAATGCTTGCTTCGTGGAAAACGGATTTTACACTTGTAGACAGCCCGTCGTCGTGTATTCGTGCCCTGCATGATGGGGTCCTCTCCGGGACTCCATATTTCATAACAATACTCGACCTGAAGCTTCCCGGTTCTGACAGTGCAGAGCTTGGAAGAGAGATTAAAAATAACGAAACTATCAGGTCGACCCATTGCATTCTGCTGACCTCCGGCGGAGAGCGCGGAGATGCGAAGAAGATGAAGGAGATCGGTTTCTCCGCATATCTGACCAAGTCCGGTTCCAGCTCCGACTTATATGATTCCATAGTGAGGATTATGCAGATGGCCGGAGGGGGAAATGGAGGCAAGGCGGAACTGATCACCCGGCATACCGTAAATGAAAACAGGGGCCCTAAATCAAGGATGCTGCTTGTAGAGGACAATATTGTAAATCAGAAGGTGGTGCAGGCGATGCTGCTGAAACTGGGACATAGCATCGATGTTGTTCCCAACGGCAGAGAGGCATTGAATGTTCTTGAGCTGATCCATTATGATCTTATTTTCATGGACTGCCAGATGCCGGAGATGGACGGTTTTGAAACGACTCGTTGTATCAGAAATTCAAATAAAGAATTCAGCAGTATTCCGATAGTTGCTATGACAGCCGGGGCTATGAAAGGAGACCGGGAAAAATGTATTGAATCCGGGATGAACGATTATCTTGCAAAACCGATAAATAGAGACCTTGTACAAAGAATACTGGAGAAATATATGAAGTAGGGCAAAACACCCTTGTTTTTTTATCAGTCCGGTGTTGCAGGCCGGATCAAGAGGACTGTAGTGAAGAACCATATCTGCAGTTACCGGTTTGTGTGGGGTATAAAAACTTGTAAAATTTTAAAAAATATACCAATTTGTATAAAAGTAATTGTTTATTAAAAGCTGATCTGTTATTCTTGGAGAATTTAATCATAAAAGCTTACAGGACTCTTTTTTATGCATGATAACGAAAAAATTAAAACAGTGCTTCTAGTAGAGGATGAGGCTGTAATTTCAATAATAACCTCAAAGGCGCTGAAAAAATTCGGATACCGGGTAATCTCTTCAAACAGCGGGGAAGATGCAGTCAGAATCGCGCTGGAGGATGAGAAAATCAGTATGGTGCTGATGGATATAAACCTGGGAGACGGAATTGATGGAACTGAAGCCGCGAGGCAGATACTTGTAGCCCGCAACCTGCCGATAGTATTTCATACATCGCACTCTGAGCGTGAAATGGTTGAAAAAGTCCGCGGCATTACCAGGTACGGGTATGTGATAAAGAGTTCCGGGGACTTTGTACTTCAGTTGTCGCTGGAGATGGCATATGAGATGTTTTACCTTAATGAGAAAACGAAGAAAAACGAAGAACATTACCGTGCGCTCTTTCAGAACACCGGCACATGGCTTATTGCGATAGAAGAAGATATGACGATCAGTCTTGTAAACGATGAGTTTGCAAGATCTGCCGGCTATGCCAGAGAAGAGATTGAAGGTAAAAGAAAATGGACCGATTTTGTCGATCAGAAGGATATCGACAGGATGATCGGCCAGCATTGGATGCGTCGTGAAAACCAGCAGACTGCCCTTAAAAGCTATGAATTCGGCTTCAAGACCAGGTCCGGCGATATACTGGATACGTTTATCACTGTATCGATGATCCCCGGTACAAAAAAAAGTATTGCTTCGATGATTGATGTTTCAGAAAGAAAGAGAATAAAAAAAGAGCTGCGAGACAAAAATGAGGAACTCGAAGCAATGAACGAGGAGTTTGAGGCCGCGAATGAGGAGCTTATCGCGGCATATGAGGACCTGTTCGAAAGCGAATCTCTTTACCGGACGATGTTTGAAAACACAGGTACTGCAATGATCCTCATAGAGGATGATATGATGATAAGCAAGGTTAACGGAGAATTCGTGAAAAGAACCGGATATTCTCCGGATGATATTGCGGCCGGTACACAATGGGGCAGTATAGTTCATCCTGATGACGTTCAGATGATAATAGAACGGCACAGACAGAGGAGGGATAATCCTGAAAACGCCCCGTCATCGTATGATATACGTTATATAACAAAGTCCGGAGATCTGCGGCAGGCGACTATGAATGTCCAGATGGTGCCCGGTACCGGTAAAAGCATAGCCTCGATCGTAGACATTACTGAAAGCAGACTTGCCGAGGAAAAGATTAAAATGCTGCTCCGGGAGAAGGAGCTGATTCTGAAAGAGGTTCATCACCGTATAAAGAACAATATGAACAGCATAAACGGTCTTCTTTCGCTGCAGTGCTATACGCTGAAAGACCAGTCTGCCGTCGCTGCCCTTGAGGATGCCGGAAGCCGCGTGCGGAGTATGATGGTGCTGTATGACAAGCTCTATTGCTCGGCCGATTACGGCAACCTGTCTGTGAAAAATTATTTCGTCCCTCTTATCGATCAGATCGTTTCAAACTTTCCCGGGGATATTTCTATCTCTGTCGAAAAGAGAATCGAGGATTTTATGCTTGATGTAAAGGTATTATCATCCCTCGGTATGATTATAAATGAACTTCTTACGAATATAATGAAACATGCATTCAGGGGGAGAGAAAGGGGGCTTATAAAGGTCTCCGCAAGTATGGCCGGCAATCGTGCCGCTGTAGTGATGGAGGATGACGGAATCGGGCTCCCGGATACTGTAAGTTTTGAAAAACCGGCCGGTTTCGGTCTTGACCTCGTAGGGATGCTCACAGAGCAGATCGGCGGTAATATCAGAATCGAACGTGGCAGCGGAACAAGGTTTGTTCTGGAATTCGATGTGTGAGTAAGGGGCCGCAGCCCCTTGCTCGGGAAGTTCCCTACTCCGACATCCCGCGATACTACTGTGCCATTACGTTCTGATATGTCGAAACAGCGGAATTCAGGCTCAAATCCATTCCTGAGAATCAGATCCTGTCCCTCTCAGACATCGTGGTATCAGTAAGGGTATTATCTAAAAAATTCTTATGTCTGGACTGATTATTTTTTGAAACTAAGTATTATCGTTATTATTGCCGAAAGTGATAACAGCTCTCTCCATGCCCGTACCGGCGTAAGCTGACTGCACGGAATGCTAAAGCATCAGGATTATGAGGAATTTTATGAACAGACGGGAGTTCAGGGGTGTAAGCATCTTCGATACTGAGATGATGGGACTTGAACGGTTCTGCGGCATTTACCTGATACGGGGGCGCAGAAATGTGATGATTGATGCCGGTACATCGGAGTGCGCCGTCAGGCTGATCGCACACCTTAAAAGGACCGGTTTTAATCCCGATTATGTTGTTGTTACACATAATCACTATGACCATATAGGTGCCCTCGCGTCATTGAAAAAAGAGTACAAATCCCTGAAGATAATTTCCGGCAGTTGCGGATATGACAGGCTGAAAGACCCTAATGAAATTAACCGTCTTTTTACAGATGAGGTTTTCGAACCGTTCGATGATATTATTGTATTAGACGACGGAGAAGTGCTCGACGCGGGGGACCGGAAGCTGAGAATTATTTACACGCCAGGCCATAGCAACGATTCAATTTCTGTATATGATATCGGAGAGAACATTATTTTTCCGGGAGATCTTCCCGGCGACCGGCTGTGGGGGAGCACTTATCTCAGCCCGCACATATCACCCGACTTTTCAGAAAAAAAATATCTTGAATCCCTGGAAAAAGTAATGTCTCTTGACCTGGAGTGTTCCGCGTTGACCCATTACGGATTCTTTACCGGTGACGATGCAAAGGGGATATTTTTAGACCAGATGCTTCGCTATAGTGTGTGGAAGTCTGAGCTTATTCCCGCATGGGAGTCGGCTCGCAATCCCGGTGACCTGGTGCCCGTATTGAAAAAACTGTTAAAAGGGTCATTTTTCGAGGATCTCCCCGGTTATGATTCCATCATCAATGCTTTTGCCGGATGGTGCATAATGGGTTACAGGGCCTCGGGTCTGATCTCATGACAGGTCAGGGGGAGGCGGATGAAGACAGGAACGGATAACGATGAACGAAGAGAATAAAAAAACAATACTCCTTGTAGAAGATGAAGCGATTACGGCAAAGGTCGTGAACAGGGCGCTTGATAAATGCGGATATGGAGTGATTCACGCGGATTCCGGAGAGAAAGCGCTGGAACTGATCGTGAACAATAATGAAATAGATCTTGTTTTAATGGATATAAACCTCGGTGACGGAATTGACGGTTCTGAAACCGCGATAAAGATTTTAGAAATACGGTCACTGCCGGTTGTATTTTTATCAAGCCACGCTGAATCCGAGATAGTGGAGAAAACCGGGAAGATCGCGTCATACGGTTATGTAATCAAGAATTCCGGAATATCTGTTATAGATATAACCATCAAGATGGCTTTTAAACTTTTCAGCGCCAATGAAAAGAACCGTCTCGGCGAGGAGCTTCTTCTTCATAAAAATAAGGAACTGGCAAGGGCAAACAGCGAACTTCAGATTGCAGTGGAAAAACTGGCAAGGACAAACGAAGGATTAATCTTCGCAAATGAACGCCTGGTTGAAAGTGAAAAGAACGCAAGGTCAAACGAAACGCTGTACCGGACTCTCTTTAACCTGACGCCTGTGGCCGTGGGGCTCACCAGGCTTGATGACGGCAGGATCATGGATGTAAATGAATCCTATGCCGACACCTTCGGTATGAGCCGCAACGAGATTATAGGTAAAACAACCGTCGAACTCGGCTTCTGGGTCAATTCCGCTGACCGTGAAACAGTAAAGGATGATCTGGCAAAGTATGGTGAATACAGAAACAGGGAGCTCAGGTTTGTCGTAAGGGGCGAGGTTCATCCCTCTCTGCAGTCGGCCAGGGTAATTGATCTGAATGGTACGAAATATATTATAGGAATAACTCATGATATAAGTGCGCAGAAGAAAGCCGAGGCCGAAATTCTGCAGAAAAACGAAGAGCTTAAAGTGCTAAACGAGGAACTGACTTCGGCAATCGAAGAGATGGAAACCGCAAACGAGGAACTCAACGCGACAATCGAGGAGTTCGAGGCTACCAACGAGGAACTGATAGCCACGAACGAACAGCTGACAGAGAGCGAGAAGGCCCTTGAACAGAGCGAGACCCTGTATAGAACTCTGTTTAACCTTACTCCTGTAATTGTGGGGCTGACCAGACTTGAGGATGGAACTCTTGTAGACGTGAATGACGCGTATCTTGATATCAGCGGATTCACACGGGAAGAGGTAATCGGAAAAACTTCGATAAGCCTCGGCTTCTGGGAGAATGAGGAGGATTACCGCAGGATCAGGGAGGACCTTCTTTCACAGGGGGGATTTATAAACAGGGAGCTGCGGTACAGTTTCAAGCACAGGAAAAAGATCCACGATACGATTCAATCCGCGCGGGTAGTTGAAATAATGGGGAACAAATATGTTGTCGCCGTCACGCAGGATATAACCGACCGTAAAAAGGCCGAGAATGAAAAGCGTGTGCTTGAGGAGAGGCTTCAGCGCGCCGAGAAGATGGAGGCGCTTGGCCTGCTCGCGGGGGGTGTCGCGCATGATCTGAATAACGCGCTTGGTATAGTAGCCGGCTACGCGGAACTTGTTCTTATGAATTCTGATAAAACAAGCCCTTTCAGACCTGATCTGATGAATATAATGAACGGCAGCATGAAGGCCGCCGAGATCGTTCAGGACCTTTTAACGATGGCCAGGAGGGGAGTCGCTGGAAGAAACGTTTTAAACCTTAATAAAATCGTCGTTGATTTTCAGCATTCGCCCGAGTTCAGGAAGATACACTCGCTTCATCCCGGACTGAAGATAAAAACCGATATAGAGGCCGATCTGCTTAATATATCCGGTTCCCCCGTCCACCTCGGCAAAATTCTTTACAACCTTGTCTTGAATGCAGGAGAGGCCATGCACAATGGAGGTGAGGTTGTCATAAAGACGGCAAACAGGTACCTTGACAAACCGATTGAAGGATATGATGTTGTCCGGGAGGGCGATTACGTTATACTTGCCGTATCCGATACCGGTGAGGGTATACCGGCATCGGACATAAAACGGATTTTTGAACCGTTTTACACGAAGAAGTTTATGGGGAAAAGCGGTACGGGCCTCGGCCTTTCCATAGTGTGGGGAACGGTAAAAGACCACAACGGATATATAAACGTTGAAAGTGAAGTGGGCAAGGGGACAACATTCACCCTCTATTTCCCGGTAACAAGAAGCGAGATATCAAGAGAGGTTCTCCCTGCGTCGATGTCAGAATACATGGGGAGTGGCGAGGCGGTCCTTGTCGTGGATGATATTAAAGAACAGCGCGAACTTGCAGCGCTGATGCTGAAGAAACTGAATTATAATGTTACCAGCGTCTGCAGCGGCGAGGAGGCCCTGGCATACATGAAGAATAACAGGGCCGATATAATGGTGCTTGACATGATTATGGACCCCGGTATTGACGGGCTTGATACCTACAGGGGAATACTGGAACACCATCCCGGACAGAAAGCCGTCATCGTAAGCGGATTTTCAGAGTCTGAAAGAGTTGCCGAGGCCCAGAAGCTCGGCGCCGGGGTATATGTAAAAAAACCGTATATTATGGAACGGCTTGGTCTTGCGATAAAAGAGGAACTCGAAAGAAGATAACTACGGAATAAGTATATATGATCGACAGAAACAAAATAACGGTTCTGCTGGTGGAAGATGAACCTGTAACAGCTAAAGCCGGGAAAGCGACACTCGAGAAGCTCGGGTATAAAATTATACATGCTCAATCTGGCGAAGAGGCGGTAGAGCTTTATAACGGCAGCGGTAAAATAGATCTGATTCTCATGGACATCGATCTGGGGGATGGGATTGACGGTACTGATGCCGCTATAGCAATACTGAGGGACAATGATATTCCAATTGTGTTTTTATCAAGCCACATGGAGAACGATATTGTTGAAAAAACTGAGAAGATTACTTCATACGGTTATGTGGTAAAAAATTCCGGGACTGCTATTCTCGACGCATCCATAAGAATGGCCTTAAGGCTTTTCGATTCAAAACAGAAAATGAAGACAGCGGAAGAAACCTACAGGAACATGTTTCTTAATGCCCAGATAGGGTTGTTTCGGACCGATATCAAAACCGGTATGGTTATAGACGCGAATGACTGCCTGGCCAGGTTCGCGGGATATAAAAACAGGGTTGAACTCCTGGAGGACTCCTTTAATCTGGCTGACCATTATGTAAATCCGGAAGACCGTGAGCGTATGCTCGCCAGTCTGGATAAAAACGGGCAGTACAGCAATATGGAGGTCCAGTTCAGAAGAAAGGACGGAACCCATATGTGGGTCCGCTATTCAGGAATGGTTGTCGCGGATAAGGGCTGGATCGAGGGGGTTTCCGAGGATATAACGGAGCGTAAGATAATTGAGAGTGCCGTAGAGTTAAAAAATAAAGAACTTGGTACCGCCATCGAAGAACTTGAAGCTGCAAATGAGGAGCTGATCTCGACCAACGAAGAGCTTGAAGCGACTAATGAGGAACTTTTCGCGGCCAATGAGCACCTCTTATCTACGACTGATGAACTGCAGAAGAGCAGGGAGAAAATTTTAGAAAAGGAACGGCAGCTTCGCGTTGTTACTGCAAATATCCCTGTATTTATCTCTTATGCAGACGCTGATAATCTGGTTTATCGTTTTGTCAACCAGACAATCGCGGACGATTTTGGAATGACGGTCGATCAGATAATAGGGAGATCCGTCAGAGAGGTCATCGGTGAAGAGGAGTATATGAATACTCTCCCGTTTATTGAAAGGGTACGGAAAGGGGAGCATGTTGAATTTGAAACTATCGCGAAAATCAAGGGTGAAACCGGATGGTTTCACATCAATTACATCCCGGAGTTTGACGCCGAGGGCAAAGTTTCGAACATCATTGCCCTGGCTTCTAATATAACTGAACGGAAAACTATGGAGGTATCTCTTAAAGAGGCCGAGGAACTCTATCGTAATATTTTTCTTAACGCCCAGACCGGATTATTCAGGACCGACATAAAAACCGGTATCTTACTTGATGCGAATGACTGCATGGCGAGGTTTTTCGGTTTCGAAGACCGGGCCGGGATGATGGCCAAACCTTTTAATTTTGCAGAACGGTATGTGTATGACGGAGACCGTGAAAGGATGATTTGGATGCTGAAAGAGAAAGGTTATTTCAACGGTTACGAGGTGCAGTTTCTGCGCAATAACGGGTCGATAATATGGATGCGGCTTTCCGCCAGAATTGTTGAGAACAGGGGATGGATAGAGGTTGTTTCAGAAGACATAACCGACTGGAAAATGGCGGATGAAAAGATAAAAATTCTGCTGGCGGAAAAAGAACTGATCCTCAAGGAAGTACACCACCGGATAAAAAATAATATGAATACGATAAACAGCATACTTACGCTTCATGCCGATACGCTAAAAGATCCGCTGGCGATAAGCGCACTTGAAGATGCAGGCAGCCGCGTTCACAGCATGATGGTTTTGTATGACAAATTGTATCAAGCCCCGGATTTTAACGAGATCTCCGTAAAAAGTTATGTCCTGTCTCTTGTAGACGAGATTGTAGCGAACTTCCCGGAAAGCAGAAGGGTTAAGGTCGAGAAGAATATCGATGATTTTATACTCGACGTAAAGAGACTGCAGCCGCTAGGGATAATCATCAACGAGCTTTTTACCAACATCATGAAGCACGCGATGAGGGGAAAGGATGATGTGCTGATATACATATCCGTCCTGCTTTCTGATGATCATGCAATAGTAGAAATCAGGGATAACGGAACCGGTATTCCTGAATCGGTTGATTTTGAAACAAACACCGGTTTCGGTCTGCAGCTTGTAAAGATGCTCACCGCGCAGATCAGGGGGAGTATTAAAATAGAGAGAGAACGGGGTACAAATTTTATAATAAGATTCAAAATTTAAAAGTGTTACAGCCGGAATACTTTTACCGAAAACGTCCAGACCCTCCATTCCCGCAGATAAGGAAACATCCGTAAATCCACAGAACATTTTTTAATTTTATTTGTCTTGTTCGTTAAATTATATTATTTTATGCGAAACCTGGAAGTTAAAATTTTCATGGAATCGGACTGATGAAAACTGACCGGAAAAAAAAGATAATACCCGGATTGCACAGAGACACAATGGAACTTGAAAGAATGATAGAAAAGATGCAGTCTTTTGCATGTTTCGGGGACTGGATCTGGGATGTAAAAAGCGATAAACTCGCATGCTCGGACGGTATGTATAAAATTTTCGGTTTTGAAAAGGATAAATTCGAGGGATCAATAGAGTCCGCAATATTTAACATGATTCATCCAGACGACAGGGCAGGGGCGGAGAATATTAAAACCGTTCTCAAAAATCTGAACAGGCCCGGTCCATTTGAATGCCGTATTGTTATGCCTGATATGTCAATTCATGTGATCCGTGCTGAGTGGTGTGATCCGGAGGTCGACCGTAACGGGAAACCGGTATCGTTCAGAGGATTTATCCAGGATATCACAGACCGTAAAAACCGGGAGGAGGCACTGAATGCGGACAGGGAGCTTTACAGCTCGCTGTGTGACAGCATGCTTAACGGATTTGCTTTCTGCAAAATGATTTTTGACCACAACGGGTCACCGGCAGATTATGTTTTTCTCAAGGTAAACAGGGCCTTCAGAGAATTAACTGGGATATCAGATTTTGAAGGGAGGGCGGCTTCAGAGGTTATTCCCGGAATGACGGAATCATATCCGGAACTCTTTCAAGTCTACTGCCGGGTTTCAACTTCCGGAAGTCCCGAAAGGATCGATGTACTTTTCAAACCGGCCGGCAAATGGATTTCCGTTCTTGTGAACAGCACTAAGAGCGGCTATTTCACGGCGGTGTTCGAGGATATCTCTGGAAGAAAACGCCTTGAAGAAGCATTAAACAGCAATGCGGAAAAATACCGCCAGCTCTTTGAGGCCGAGTCGGACTCGCTGTTTTTAATAGATGAGGAATCCGGCATGATATACGAGGCTAATACCGCTGCTTTGCGGTCATATGGATATACTTATGAGGAGATGCTGACAAAACGGAACACTGATATGTCGGCAGAGCCTGAAATGACGATGAAGGCGATGGAGAACCGTGAGAATTATATCCCTGTCAGATGGCATAAGAAGAAAGATGGAACGGTATTCCCCGTGGAGATCAGCGTCAGCCATCTTGTATTAAACGAACGACCCGCCATCATAGCCGCGATACGCGATATAACTGAAAGAAAGAATGCTGATGACAGAATACAATCCCTTCTTCTGGAAAAAGAATATCTCCTTAAAGAAGTGCATCAGAGCGTTAAAGAAAATATGAACACAATCTACAGGCTCCTTGTTCTGCAGTCTCATGCGCTGTCGGAACCTTCAGCAATTGCCGCGATCAACGACACAAAAAACCGCGTTCAGAGCATGAGGGTGCTTTATGAAAAACTCAGCCGCTCGGACGATTTCAGAGGCCTCTCGATAAAAGAATATCTGACAAAAATGGTTGAGGAGATGACCGGAGCCTCGATGTACTGCGACAACGTCACAGTTAATTTCAGAATAGAAGATTTTATTGTGGGAACAAAAATCATGTTTCCGCTGGGGCTCATAGTAAACGAACTGGTTTTAAATGCAATGAAATATGCCTTTTGCGGGATGGAAAACAAAATTGTAACGATTTCAGCATCCAAAAGGGATTCAACGGCGGTAATTACAGTACACGATAACGGTAAGGGGCTGCCGGAATCGATTAATTTCTGGAGCCGCTCGTCAAATCTGGGACTTAATATGGTCAGTATGCTCACCGAGCAGATCGGAGGAAGCATCAGGATTCAGAGAGGGGACGGGACCGCATTTATCCTGGAATTTAATGTGTAAAAAAATATATCCCATTTCGAGAAAAAAATGCCGTTTTTTATTGAAATTGGACTATTTGCTTATTATGATATAATCCTATAATATTATCCTTTTTTTGGTAATAACGGAAGATTCAATTGAATGATTATAAAGTTAAAAAGAAACCGCATAACATATACAGAGATTGTCATAATCTGAAAACCAGATTGTGTGTGAACAACAGACCGGAGCATGGTGATGAGCAGTAATTCCATTGAAAGAAACACATTGTCTGATTCACAGAATACAGTGGAAAAGGGCCCTGAGAAAACTCTCCGTGAACAGGCGGAGGATTTTGTACGCAACAAGTCGGATATTATCAGAAAAAACCATGAATCTCTGACCCCGGATGAACTGCAGAAACTTATTCTTGAACTTGAGATAAACCAGGTGGAGCTGGAGATGCAGAACAGAGAGCTTCTCCGTGTTCAGAAGGAGCTTGAAAAATCGCGTGAATGGTATCTTGACCTTTATGATATGGCACCAACCGGATACTTTACCATCAGCCCCGATGGAAAGATTGTTGAGGCGAATCTTACGGCCGCATCTCTGCTCGAGGTGGACAGGAATACTATCTGCGGACATCTTTTCACAAAGTATATTGAGCCTGAGGACCGGGAAATTTTTGATATACATCAGAAGGATCTGTTTAAAACCGGAAACAAACAGATGTTTGAGCTGAGAATAAGCAAAAAAAACGATTTATGGTTCTGGGCAAAAATGGAGATGATACTTGTATGCAGCGCGGATAACTTGCTCACGTGCCGCGCCGTCATAAGCGATATTACCGAGCGTAAAAATATCGAAGAGGAAAAGCACAAAATCGAGGAGCAGATTGTGCTGAATCAGCGTCTGGAATCGCTGGGGATACTCGCCGGCGGGATCGCGCATAATTTCAACAATCTGTTGATGGGCGTATTCGGTTATATCGAACTCGCTAACAGAAAAACAGATAATCCCGAGGTGTCGAAATATCTTTCCGAGGCGCTGAACATGAGCGAAAGGGCCAAGGGTCTCACAGGGCAGCTTCTTACCTTCTCGAGGGGCGGGGCCCCTATCAAAAACAGCGGCTATCTCTTCCCTATTGTAAAGGAATCGGTTCAGTTTGCGCTCAGCGGTTCAGATATTGCATGCCGGTTCAATATCGCAAATGATCTGTATCCCTGTGATTTCGATACAAACCAGATCTGTCAGGTAATCGACGATGTGATACTGAACGCAAGACAGGCCATGCCCGGCGGAGGCGTGATTGATGTTTCGGCGTCAAATATTACGCTGAAATACAACGAGATTGCAACGCTGTCGGAGGGGAACTATGTGATGATATCCATCAGGGATTACGGAGTGGGGATGTCCCCCGAAATACTTTCCAGAATTTTTGATCCCTTCTTTACGACTAAAGCCAACGGTTACGGCCTGGGGCTGGCAAAAAGTTATTCGATTATCAAACGGCATGGCGGCAGTATAAAAGTCGAGTCTGAACCGGGTAAAGGATGTCTTGTAAATATATATCTCCCCGCTGCCGCAGAAGCTGTGCAGTTTAAGTATGATAAAACTGAAGAGCTGCATACAGGCAATGGTACAATTATTATTATGGATGATGAAGAGTGTATAAGGGATTCCATAGCCGGGATGCTGATGTCAATGGGATATGACGTAATACATATGGAGGATGGAGAGGAGGTAATAGACTTTTTTAAAGATGAAAGTAATGCAGAAAATAAAATTTCAGGAGTTATCCTTGATCTTGTGATACCTGGAGGGAGAGGGGGGAAGGATACTGTTACCGAGATCCGTAAAATGGAACCCGATATCCCGCTGTTTGCTATCAGCGGATATGCCGACGATCCAGTGATAGAAAACCCCGAGAGCTACGGTTTCACTGCCAGTATCAGCAAACCGTTTCTAATGAACGAACTAGCCGAGATTCTAGGACGGTATTTAAAAGACTGAATACAAAAATCGCGACTCCCTCTTTGCGGATTAACTCAGATCATTTTTAGGGACCTAACAGCTTGATGCCCGTACCAACGGCCGATACACTGTCGTCGTGATTCTGCTGCCGGAGACAGTAACGGATTGCCGGTGAGGGAGGGATGCCTTCGTAATATCAACACGTCGATACCGTGGAGAACGACCGATGCACAGACATCGGGATATGACTGCAGGAAGTTAATTGAAGTATTAAAATTTTTCACGTTTCACTCCCGCATAACAAAAAAATACGATCATACTAAAATTAATCATAAAGCCTGTTGCCTGCGCTAAAAAAGATGCTTATATTAAGGAAAATATAACATAATAAGAGTAAATATATGCCGTCTATAAATACGCAGAAAAAACAGACGATAAGCGCGGAAGATAAATCATACAGGCAGTATGTTACATTTTCTATTAAAGATGAGTTGTTCGGCGTTGATGTGAGGAGAGCCCAGGAGGTTATGAATATACCTCCGATAACGAAGGTCCCGAATACTATGCCCTTTATGAAGGGGGTGATTGATTTAAGGGGGACTATAATACCGATTATCGACCTGAGAATAAAATTCAAAATTGAAGAGAAGGCATACGATCAGAGAAACGTAATAATAATAATTGAAGTTAAAAATGTCATCTGCGGAGTCATAGTGGATTCGGTTTCAGATGTCATAGGGATGTCTATCGGTGATGTTCAGCATACGCCTCATTTCGCTACGGAAATAGACAAGGATGTGGTTTATGGTATAGGTAAGCACGGAGAGAAGCTGGTAATAGTACTGGATGTTGACAGGATCCTCAGTGATGAGGAACTGCAGCTGATAAAAACTCGATGAGGTCTTAATGGCTTTTACATATTTTTTCAGGGATATGCAGACTCTGGAGATGATAAGGGATTACGCGATACCGTCTCTGCGTACTAAACGGCACATAAAAGTATGGGATGCCGGATGTGCGATGGGGCCGGAGCCTTACTCTCTTGCGATCATACTCCGCGAGAATATGGGGAACATGATTTTCAGAAATGTGAAAATTTTTGCGACTGATATCGACGGAAGTAATCTCTTTCAGAAAATCATTGAAAACGGCGAGTATCCGCGCGAGCAGCTTGACCGAATACCGAAGGAAATTTTTTACAGGTATTTCAGTATGGTGGATGGATCCGGAAATTATAAAATTTCAGATGAAATGATAAAGGCGGTAAATTTTAAAAAACATGACCTGCTCACACTGCAACCGGTGGCGCATGACTTCGGCCTTGTTATGTGTAAAAATGTGCTTCTGCACTTTACATATGAAGAACGTATCAATGTGATAAAGATGTTTCACGATACGCTGATAGATGAAGGTTATTTCGTTTCAGAACAGACGCAGAAGATGCCGGTCGAGCTAGAAAAGTATTTTGAGCAGGTAGTGCCGAATGCTCAGATCTATAGAAAGGTAAGTTGATGGGCGGGATCACGGTGAAGATCTATAATCTGACAGAGCATAGTAAAGTATATACTTCGAATGTATATCTTGTAACAGGTACGTGGAACTCAATGAAGGATGTGAATGCGCTTGTTGATGTCGGAAGGGACCTGTCGATTCTCGAGATGATATTCACAATTCCGACCGGAGTCGGGAAGAAGCAGGTGGAGAAGGTGGTGCTTACGCATAATCATTTTGACCATACTTCCATGCTGGGGAATGTGAAAAAGGTCTTCGGCCCGAGGATTTACGCCTATTCACAATCACTGGAGGGCGTCGACCGGATACTAAAAGACGGGGAAACAATAATGCTGGGTGACAGATATTTTGAAGTAATTCATACTCCGGGTCACAGCAGCGATTCAATCTGTTTATTCTGTCCGGAGGAAGGTGTTCTTTTTTCGGGGGACACTCCGGTTATAATAAGATCAACGGATGGAAAATATGAAGAGGATTTTATCAGGGCTATTGAGAAGCTATGCAGGCGGGATGTAAAGGCCATATATTTCGGTCATGGAAAACCGTTGTTCGATGGTTGCAGCACGGCTTTGAGAAGGTCGCTTGACAATATACGGGCAGGTATGGGGCTGAAGCCGGGCCAGTATAGTTTAAGTGTTTAGAGTTTTACCGGTATTTAATGTTAATTACGGAGCGGGAAATATAACATTTAGGGAGGGAGAAGATGTTCAAAAACATGAAGCTTGGAATTAAGGTTCTTATCGGATTTGTCGTGATGATTGTAATATGCATAATAATTGGAATTGAGGGAACCGTTAACATAAGAAAGATTGATGCGGCGGATACTAAACTTTACGAAAAGATGACGATCCCGGTCGGTCAGCTGGGAAAAATTGGAATGAGTTTTCACAGGATTCGCGTTAATCTCAGGGACGCAATTGCGACCGATAGTCCCGAAGAAACAGAAAGATTTCTGAAAAGGGTAGATGAATGGGATTCAATGATTAATAAAACATTACCTGAATACGAAAAAACCTTACTAACCGATGATGGGAGGAAACAGTATAATGAATTGGTTAATGCCTTATCGGAATATATGGTGCAGGAAGAACTGATAAAGAAGCATATCAGAGATAAGAACAAGCCGGAGGCGGTAAAGGTCTTGTATGGTCCGGGGAATGTTGCGGTAAGAAAAGTTATAGACGGTCTGGACAAGATGTTTGAACTGAAACTTGCTCTTGCAAAAAATTCTTCAGATGAAAACACGGTCTCTGCAAATGCCGCGGTCTCTTTAATGTTTATACTGGTCGGAATAGCGGTCGCATTTGCAATTATTCTTGTTTTTGTTATCATGAAGAATATCTCTTCAATTATAAATGGAATGATGAAAGAGGTTACTGCAATCACCCAGGCCGCAATAGATGGAAAGCTTGATACACGGGCCAATGTGTCTGCGATAAACTTTGAGTTCAGAGCCATCGGTGAAGGATTCAATAATACACTCGATGCAGTAATCGGACCGTTGAATGTTGCAGCGGAATATGTTGACAGGATAGCTAAAGGTGACATACCGCCGAAAATTACAGATACCTATAACGGCGATTTTAACGAAATCAAGAATAATCTTAATCAGTGTATTGAAGCTGTCAGCGCGCTTGTTTCTGATGCTAAGCTCCTTGCAAAGGCCGCTGTAGACGGCAAGCTTGACACCCGCGCCGATGCGTCAAGGCATCAGGGGGACTATGCTGCTATAGTCAAGGGTGTAAATGATACTCTGGATGCAGTAATAGGGCCGTTGAATGTCGCAGCGGAATATGTAGACCGCATAGCGAAAGGTGACATCCCTGTAAAAATTACAGATACCTATAACGGCGATTTTAACGAAATCAAGAATAACCTTAACCAGTGTATCGATGCGGTCGGCGCGCTTATAGCTGATGCGAAGCTCCTTGCTAAAGCCGCAGTTGAAGGTAAGCTCAGCACCCGGGCGGACGCATCAAAACATCAGGGGGACTATGCTGCTATAGTCAGGGGTGTAAATGATACTCTGGATGCAGTAATAGGGCCGTTGAATGTTGCAGCGGAGTATGTTGACAGAATTTCGAAAGGGGATATCCCTGCAAAAATATCAGATTCATACAACGGCGATTTTAACGAAATCAAGAATAATCTTAACCAGTGCATCGACGCAGTAAGCGCTCTTGTTGCAGACGCAAAGCTTCTTGCAAAAGCTGCAGTTGAGGGTAAGCTCAGTACCCGTGCAGATGCGTCAAAACACCGGGGGGATTATGCTGCCATTGTAAACGGAGTAAATGATACTCTGGATGCAGTAATCGGACCGTTGAATGTTGCAGCGGAGTATGTCGACAGAATCTCGAAGGGTGATATTCCTAACAGGATTACTGACAATTATAACGGCGACTTTAACGAGATTAAGAACAATCTGAATACACTGATAGATGCGATGAATACTGTTACGACACTGGCTCAGGAGATCGCAACCGGAAATCTCCTGGTCACAGTGGAGGAGAGGTCGGCTCAGGATAAACTGATGCAGGCGTTAAAGAAGATGGTCGCAGAGCTCACAACAATAGCGACCGATGTTCAGACCGCAGCGAACCAGGTTGCGGCCGGCAGCGGTGAGATGAGTTCATCCGCGGAGGAGATGGCCCAGAGCGCCAATGAACAGTCCGCAAGCGTTGAACAGGTGTCAAGTTCAATGGAGGAGATGAACAGTTCTGTGGTACAGAATGCTGATAACGCCAAACAGACGGCAGCTATTTCAATAAAAGCCTCGAAAGATGCGCAGGAGGGGGGAGTAGCTGTTATGGAAACCGTTAAGGCGATGAAGAGCATTGCCGAAAAGATTGCGGTTATTGAGGATATTGCGGCCCAGACGAATATGCTGGCGCTTAATGCGGCTATTGAAGCTGCCAGGGCCGGCGATCATGGCAAGGGTTTTGCCGTTGTTGCTGGGGAAGTGAGAAATCTTGCCGAAAGGAGCGGTAACGCGGCTAAAGAGATAAACAATCTGTCGGTACAGTCTGTAGAGGTGGCCGAGAGAGCCGGAAAACTCATAGAGGAGATAGTCCCGCAGATTCAGAAAACGGCGGAACTTATACAGGAAATAAATGCTTCAAGCGCGGAGCAGGCAAATGGAATATCTCAGGTTACGCAGGCTGTAGAACAGCTTGATAAAGGTATACAGCAGAACGCTGCCGCTACAGAACAGATGGCTTCAACAACAGAGGAACTCCTGAGTCAGGCGGAGCAGCTTAAAAACTCGGCATCGTTCTTTAAAGTAAACATGAGCAATTCGGGGAGAGCCCAGACTTCAACAAAAAGGACTCATGCCGCGCATTTTTCCCTTCGGGGGGATTCAAAAAAAAACACAGTGAAGCACGATGATGGTACAGATGGAAAAGGCTCTGCCGCAAGGCTGGTAAGCGGGGAGCCGGAAGAGATAATTACCGGAGTGGCCCTGAACATGAGTTCGGACGACGGTTTTGAAAGATACTAAAAGGCCGGGAGGAGAACAGTTTGTCTGACAGTGCAAACATCAGCGAAGAAGTATTTATGTCATCGGGAGCCGTGCAGCAGATGACAGATGATGAATTCGCGCTTTTCAGTAAACTAATATACAGCAGGCTCGGCATAAAAATGCCTCCGGTAAAGAAGCTTATGCTTACTTCACGGCTTGTAAAGAGAATAAGAGAGCTGGGTTTCGCTTCATACAAACAGTATTACGATTTTATATGTTCAGACAGGGGGAAGTTTGAAGAGTTAAACAAAATGATCGATGCGGTAACTACGAATAAAACGGATTTTTTCCGTGAGCCTGATCATTTTGAGGTGCTTGCAAAAATGGTTCTCCCTGAGATTATTGAATCAAAAAACTTCAAGGAGAACAAGGCGGTAAATGTATGGAGCGCCGGATGTTCGACCGGTGAGGAGGCATATACACTCACGATGGTAATGGCGGAGTTTTTTTCCGGCAACCTGAATAAATTCAACATCCTCGCGACTGACATATCCGGAAGAGTATTACAGGCCGGCTGTGAAGCTGTATATTCGGAAAACGCGATACAGCCTATCCCGATAACGATGAAGCATAAGTATATTATGCGCGGCACCGGGAATAAAGCGGGGCTTTTCAGGGTTGTTCCGGAGCTGAGGCAGAAGGTTACATTCAGGCAGGTTAACCTGATGGACAGCCGCTTTGATATCAGAACTGATATGGATATCATATTCTGCCGTAATGTAATTATTTATTTTGATAAGGAAACACAGATCAAGCTTTTTAAGAAATTCTATAACCATCTGATTCCGGGAGGATATCTGTTTATAGGCAGTTCCGAATCTCTGTATGGAGTGAACGATGATTTTGTATCGATCAGGCCGACTGTGTATATAAAGCCGAGCGATTAATATCGTACTAATTGATGTCCGGAGAATAAATTGATGCAGAATAAAATAAGAGTTCTTGTCGTGGATGATTCAGCCGTAGTCCGCCAGGTAATGAAAGAGATTCTTGAATCTGATCCGGCGATTGAAGTTATTGATACGGCAGCTGACCCGTATATAGCGGCGGAAAAAATAAAGAAAGAGCTTCCCGACGTAATTACGCTTGATGTTGAAATGCCGAGGATGGACGGTATTACATTTCTGCATAAAATTATGACTCAGCATCCGATGCCGGTGGTCATGTGCTCAAGCCTTACTCTGGCGGGGGCGGAAACGACCCTGCGCGCCCTTGAATACGGCGCTGTCGAAATTATA
>CAYTNW010000020.1:0-64653 GCA_964439325.1 uncultured Leptospirales bacterium
TCTTTTGTTCTGAACTGGTTGATCCTTGTTCCAAGATGCTCTTCAATAAACATCCTCGCTCCACCGGCACCGCAGCAGAAGCTTGTTCTGTGGTTTCTGCTCATTTCGACATATTCCGTGCCGGGAATAGCTTTTATAACGTCTCTCGGCTGGGCATATATCTCATTGTATCTTCCGAGGAAGCATGAATCATGGTACGTGATCTTTTCGTTAAGAGCTTCTTTAAGCTTGATTTTTCCGCTTGTAACGAGATCAGACAGAACTTCAGTATGGTGGTAAACTTCGATATTGTACTCAAGAGGATTACCGTCAGAACCGACACCCACTTTCGCGAATTCTGCATACTCTTTCTTCAGCATGTTGTATCCATGAGGACATGTAGTGATAATCTTTTTAACACCGTAGTTTTTGAAAGTCTCAAGGTTCTGTGTTGCAAGAGAATGGAACAGATATTCGTTTCCTCCCCTCATCGCAGCATCACCGCAGCATGCTTCTTCAGCTCCGAGGATACCGACTTTGAGGCCCGCTTTCTTCATTATTGTAAGAAGAGCGATAGCGACTTTCTGGCTTCTCTTGTCATAGGAAGCTGCGCAGCCTACGAAATACACATAGTCGACTTCAGGATCTTCCGCTATTGTTTTAACGCCGAGATCCGCAGGGAGCCATGCGCCCCTTTCACCGAACGCAAAACCGTACGGATTGTAGTTGGTTTCCATGTTCATGAAAGTTGTCTGAAGCTCGGGAGCCATATCCCCTTCCATCAGAACTTTGTATCTTCTCATGTCGATCATTTTGGGGACATGCTCGATGTTAACAGGACATGCTTCCATACATGCGGCGCAGTTTGTACATGACCAGAATTCATCAGGCTGAACAGAACCGCTTCCGTCTGTACCGTCGCCGATAAGAGGAGTTGTCTCAACAGTTGTTTTATCTTCAGCAACCATGAGTTTCGGAATACGCTCATCCATGTTGTCTTTAACTTCGTTGATCATCTTCTTGGGAGAGAGAGGTTTCTCTGTGAGGTGTGCAGGGCAGTTGTCCTGGCAACGTCCGCATCTTGTACAGGCATCTCCGTCCATAAGCTGTTTCCATGTATACTCCTCAACCTTGCTGACACCGAAACTTTCTGCAGTTTCAAATGTTGTAGGGCTGATTACAGGAACTGTATATTTTGTAGAAGCATCTTCGTTGTTTAAATTTCCGTAATAAATGTTGATAAAAGATATAAGAATGTGGCCGATCTTGTTTGTTGCAACAAGTCCTATGAAACTGAAAGCCGCAAGCATATGCACCCACCAGTTGATATAGTGAGCGGTTCTGAGAGAAGCTTCGCTTGCAACGGAGAACGGCAGTGCAAGTACATAACCGATTGGAGAAGCGAGTTTTTCAAATACAGGAAAACCTGTGATCGCGATCCTCATTGCTTCGTTTACGAAACCTGAAACAATTATCAGGGTTATAAGTACGAGAGCGAAAGTATCGGTAGCTTTTGTATCAAGTCTTGTGGGTTTAAGAGCGTATCTTCTGTAGATACCCATGATAAGACCGATCAGAACGACAAGTCCGAACAGATCACCAAATAATGACCAGATGATATAGAAATCACCGTGTATAAAATGGTAATGGAAGAACAGACCTGTAAAGTCTTCCTGTACAACGATGATCATCGTTACTACAAAAAGAACAACAAAACCGAAAAATATGCTCGCATGCATTATACCTGCATATTTTTCCCTGATAACCTTTGCCTGAAGAAAGGCATACTTGATAACGGCCAGAATTCTCTTCTCTGGAAAATCTGTCCTTAACTGAGCTGTTCCCTGTCTCCAGATCTGTACTTTTTTAATGATTGTATAGAGCAGGTAAAAAACAGCGGCAAACATGAAAATGTAAACTCCCCATCTCATGAAACCATGAGGGCCGCCAACATTAAAGTAAAACTCGCGGGTAACGTCAGCTGCCGGCACACCAAAAGATTCGGCAATACTCATCTTTGTCATCCTCCTTAAAATATCGGTTCTATAAATTGAATTATAGTTGGTTGCAAAAATTTTCAGAAAATGGTAATTTGTTAATTTTGTTTTTCTGATCAATCAATAGTCGTATGTTTAATTTTAGTTAAAATAGCTCGGATAAATTGTCAACAAAATTTCATACCATCTGAATTATATGGAATTAAACAGCCGATAAGCTGACATTATGTCTTAAAACGGGAGTGAATAGCTTAAAATGATACTTCATTGTCATAATAAAATTAAACTTGAAAATTATGAACAGGGTATTATTTTCTGAGTACAAATTAAAAGGGAGGATACAACAATGAAATACTTCTCAAAAAACACTTTTTCAGTACTTTTTTCAATAATTCTGACTCTATCTTTCTCCGCCATAGCGCACTCTGAAGCCTTCAGAAGCCCGAGTCTCGGGGGAGCAACGGGGCTTATCGCCACACCCACATCTCATACAGGATGGGAAGGGAACAAATTCGGCCTTGATCTCGGAGTTCACTATCTGAATAATGCTGATGCCAATTACAGTGACGAAGGATACACCATAGGTAAAGCGCTCCTTAATCTGGGGATAAGCGGAACAAATCTTGAAGTCGGTTTCACCTATGACGATCAGCCGGTCGATGAAACAGTCAATCCAAGCGACAAAGACACAGACGATATGCTTATCAATGCAAAATGGGAGTTCACCGAGGGGCTTGCTATCGGCGGTAATTTCCAGATGATACAGGTAAATGGACTAGCAACAGAAAGAAATGACAAACAGCTCTACTTTGCAGCGACATATCCCGGCAATTTTTTCTCAATGCCCGCAGAAACGACAATAGTTGTAGGTCATACATGGTATGGCAAAGAGAGACGCGGAATGCATGATAATGAGAATATCGATTTCTCGATGGGTTTTGACCTCGATTTCGCTCCGTCACTGTTTAAAAACTATGTTCACTGGATCAGCGACTTTGCTAACTACTCATACAGCACAGAAGCGGGCGGAGCAAATGCTTATTACAGGGGGGCATTCAATACAGGTTTAAGACTGGCATTTTTAAGAGACAGAAAATACAAGCTGAACCTCGACGTTATAATGACAGACGCTCTTGATGACAACAGGGACTGGGCCATAGGCGCAGCGTTCGGACTCTCACTGTAATAAACTGAATTTAAGCTAACAGACAGAAAAAGCGGCAGCAGCCGCTTTTTCTTTTTATCCTGCCCATGTTTATTTTAATAAAATTTCACTTGCACCGGACTTTTGTTTTGAATATGTTATCCATCAGCAGGTAATCATATGAACAGCTATATTAAAAGAAAAAAAACGCGGAAAGTGCAGATAGGGAACCTCTCTATCGGTGGTGATTCCCCGATAATAGTCCAGTCAATGACCAATATCCCCATAGAGGATGTGGAACGGAACATCTCCCAGATAACGAACCTGAAAAAGAACGGGGCTGAAATCGTAAGATTAGCCATACGAAATGAAAAGGGGATTGAACCTCTGGCAAAGATAATCAAGGCGTCGCCGATTCCACTTGTCGCAGACATCCATTTTGACTACAGGCTCGCGATCGCGGCTATAGATGCGGGAATATCGAAGATAAGGATAAATCCCGGAAATATAGGGGACGAGAACAGGGTAAGAGAGGTGGTCAGGGCGGCGTCGGCCAACAATGTCCCGATACGCATAGGGGTAAACGGCGGGTCTATCAACAGAAGAAAATATTCACATGTAACGCCGGAGAGCCTTGTGGACTCGGCAATGGAAAATATTAAAATACTGGAAGACAACAATTTCAGCAATATAGTAGTATCTATAAAATGCTCCGACGTTTTCGATACAATTGAAGCAAACAGGATGATCTCGGAACTGCGGGACTACCCGATACATATCGGGCTGACCGAGGCCGGTTACGGCCTTTCATGTATTGTACAGAGCTCAATTGTAATAGGGCATCTTCTAATGTCGGGGATCGGAGATACGATACGGGTTTCAATGACAGGAGACCCGGTAAACGAAGCTGTAACCGGAGTAAAAATCCTCGAGTCGCTCAATTTAAAATACTCGCCTGTAAGGATAATCTCCTGCCCCACATGCGGAAGGACGGCATCTGACATTGACCTTTTATCAATCGCTCAGGAGACCGAGAAGGAACTCACAGCGAATTTCAGCGAACTTCTGACGAAGAAAAATCAAAAAATCGTCGTAGCTGTAATGGGCTGCGAAGTGAACGGGCCGGGAGAGGCGGCGGAAGCCGATTTCGGCCTGGCCGGCGGACAGAACGGCAAGATGCTGCTGTTCGCAAGGGGGGAGAGAATTAAAACAGTTCCGGTAAACGATGCGGTTAAGGAACTTGTCGCGGCTGTGGCAGAAAAATTGTCCGTATAAAAAATTTAGGCCTTCTCTGCAGAACCGGTTCTGCTAATAATACTCGCAGGCGCCGATATCCCGCAAGCTGTCCCTTAAATTACCGTAACAATCAAGCGCGGCGGAAGTGAACTCTCCGGTATTTATCACCGGACTGCCGGCCTGTGGTTTGCCGAAATTCGCGTTATTGTAATCCGTTATCACAAGCAGCGGATCAGCAATTGCGCTATGGGTGTCATTATTTGTATCTGTTCTCCAATTGACAAGAGAAGTACCGTCAAACAGTGCTGTGCTGCTATTCCATGCACTGTGATACAATATATTATAATCAGATCCGCCGCTTAAACCTGTTCCTTCATTTATATCAATAAAAGAAACTCTGGCCGGATCGGCTGATTTCAGCATAATGTTGTTTTTTATATCAATGTTTAAACATTGATATTCAAGATTGATTACATAGAAATTATCAGCAGCCCTGGGATGTATAAATGTATTGTTGTATACTTTTATCCTTTGTGACGGGCCGACAACCGTGTCGTCGTTAATGACGATGCCTATCTGGTAATCATAAAAGATATTGTTCCTGACGACTATATCTTTTGCAACTATCTCTACCGCCACCAGTCTGTCATTTTCAAACTGTCCCTGACCGATGACCAGATTGGAATCCATAACACAGTGATGAACATACTCCTCCGCCGAATTCTTATTCTGCGGACGAAAGGCCTGCGCCCAGCCGTGTAAACGGTTCTGGTAGATTACGACTTTATCCGTGTTCCCCCGTATGGTCAGAGAATCATAGCTGACATACACATTCGGGCCGAAGGTATTATGCGCGATAAAATAACGGCTCCCCCCCTGGAGACGGAAAACATGCTCTTCGTTTTCAGTATCAACCATATTTTTATCGTAAACAGAATTACCAATAAGCGCATTCCCGTCATTATATCCGCCGCCATCTCTTCCGGTAATTCCGGTTTGAGTGGTATTATGAAAAACACATTCCGCTATGGCTGAGTATTGACCGCTGGGTGATAAACCTATACCGCCATTCCGGTATTCCTCTGTACGATATTTAAGCATGTGAGTGCAGAAGTTATCCCATTTTATACCGAAGGGGTATCTTGGATTTACACTGTGCTCTGCCGTTGCCCTTACATTGATATTCATGATCCGGATATCACTGCATCCCTCAAAATAAATTGTATCCCAGTCGGAATTTTCAGCAGTAGACCAGATAAGCGGCCTGTCGCCTGAAGGGCGTGCGGGATCGCTGTAATTGCCTATGATGACAGGCCCTGTTACATTCTGAATCATTACACAATTTGCAATTGTAAAAGTATCACCGTTTCTGAACAGCACTCTTACACCCGGTTCCAGGCGTGTTGAGGATAACGCAAAGGCCGGAGTAAGGAACGGGGAATCCATTGTACCGGTGTTGGAATCAGAACCGTTTGCCGCAACATAATAAGTCGTTCCGCTGAATTCAGCGACAGTAATGGTTATGTCCTGCGAATTACTGTTGCCCCCTGCATCAAAAACATTCAGGTGGACACGGTACGTGCCGGGCTTTTCAAAGACATGTGCAGCTACAAATCCGCTTGCATATTTATACTTTCCATCCGGATCATTATTATCAGCGTCAAAATTCCACGCGAACGTAGCATCCATATATGACGCGTTATCCGAAAAAAATCCGTTATCTGCAAGGCCGGCAGTGCCGGTGGCGTCAAAAAAAACTGAAAGTGGCGCAACTCCGCTTATCCTTGAGCTGCTTACAGATATAACAATCTGACTGTCCGGGTCAGGGGGATTATCGGCATCAGGGGGATTAGTCGGATAGAGAGGATTGATTACCTCAACAGGATCAGGCTGTTTATCTGAACTCTTCGAATCGCGGCAGAAGCAGCCGCTTCCGGTAAACAATAATATAATGCAGTAAATGATCAGTACCGGAATAATCCTGGCTATTCTGTCACGCCCGGGTTTCTGAAATAATTTATCCATTTTCGTATTCCTGCCTTTTCCCGACAATATCAGATTTTTGAGCTTCTTTGAGAAAGTTTTCTGAAAATGTCAGCCGGTTACTTACCGCAAAAGCAATGCTGCTGTCGCTTCCTGAAACTTTGCATTGTGCAGTGACCATATCAAACTTTTCTATAGACTCTGAAATTTTCCGATGAATCGATATAGTACCGGCAGAAGTAAGCCCTGCTTTCGGGATACTGCCGCAGGGTTATTAAAAAATCAAACTCTTTTTCTGTAAATATAGATTATAAAACACTCTTTTTTATACTGGCGTCTGAGACAAAATCTTTACTGTTTTATCGGCAGCGTTTTTTAATGAAAAACTTAAAATACTGTTGAAAGAGATATATATTTTAGCCAAAACAGAAAGCGCGGCATTTCTGCCGCGCTTTCTGTTTTTAGTTCGTCCGTCAGTATCCGATACTGACAGAATATTTCTGTATTAATAAATCTTTGTAAGGTAACCGACTGTTTTATGACCGCCGCAGCTTTTTCCCGGTATAGTGCCAAAATCTGAATCAAACTCGATAGTAAAATTTGTATTCTGATTAGCATCGGAATAACCGTAGATATAAATATTGTCATTGCCGTCTACAACAACTGAATTCCCGAAATTATCGTCAGTTGTGACTTCAGTAAGAGAGAGGGTGTTCCCCATGTGACGCGTCCAGCCGTATGTTCCGGCGCTTGTGATCTTTGTCACAAAGATATCCTTGTCGCCGAAAATCGTTTTGCTGTCAGCAACCCCGAAATCCGCTCCAAAATCAAATATATTGCTGTTGATATTAGATGAAAAGCTGATAATACTTCCGGATATATAAATATTGTCCATGCTGTCAACTGCTACACAATAACCGTCCTCATTACTGTTATTTACTCCTGCCAGCTTGTGCGTCCAGCCGTATACTCCGGCGCTTGTCATCTTTGTCACAAAGACATCAGCCCAGGCCGATGTCTTATTATCTGCAGCAGCAGCAGGAAAATCAGCACTGAAATTTGCCGAACCTGTAAAGTTACCGGTTACGTAAATATTATCAGCGCTGTCAACTGCAATGGAGCGGCCGGCCTCGATGTATGAGCCTGCACCCCCTATCTGGCGCGTCCAGCCGTAACCGCCGGCGCCTGTGATCTTTGTAACAAAGCAATTCATGTTACCGCTGCCTGCCGGTACCGTTTTTGAATCGGCAGTTGCATCAAAATCATCACGGAAATCAACAGTTTCCGAAAAATATCCTGCTATATAAGCATTATTGCCGCTGTCAATCGCTATCGAATAACCGTTATCCCATCCGGCTCCCCCTATCCGGCGTGTCCAGCCATAGGAAGGAGTTGTTGCATCGTTGATGATCTTTGTTACAAATATATCAGAATTACCTGCCGATACCTTTGAGTCTGCCGAAGAACCGAAACCGGTATCAAATACAAGCGTTCCTGAAAAATATCCGGTTATAAATATGTTATTACTGCTGTCTATCGCTATTGCATATACCTGACCAGCGGATGATGCACCACCTATCTGGCGCGTCCAGCCGTAAGTGCCGTTGGCGTTAATCCTTGTCACAAAGATATCACTATCACCTGCTGCTGTTTTTGAATCAGCAGTTAAATCAAAATCATCGCGAAAATCAACAGTTCCTGAAAAAGATCCTGCGATATAAATATTACCGGAGCTGTCAGTTTTTATGGAAGAACCTGTAACAAATGTCATCGATACTGATTTAATGAACTGTTTTGTCCATCCGTATGTTCCATCAGCGTTAATCTTTGTAACATATGTACTGCCTGTACTGATTCCAGTGTCTATATATTTTATATCATTTCCGCCGAAGTCTTCACTGAAATCTATTGAAGGCGCGTACCAGAGAGCCGTTGTGAGTAAATATATGTTATTATCTTTATCAGCAGTTACACTTAGGGGTTTCGCAATACCGAATGTATGTGTCCAGTCATAGCCCCCAACGCTTGTAATGCACGTGCCGTTTAAGATAAATGTATAGGTATCTTCACCATCTGTCGTGTCATTGGTGGCAAGCGATATAGTCGCTGAATTGGAACCAATGACAGTGGGCAGATACTGTACCGAGAATGTCGTATTTGATCCCGGCGCTATAGTAGTGAGTCCCGGTTGTGTAATTGTAAAAAGTCCTGCATCCGTGCCGCTTACTGTAACCGTGCCTATTGTAAGGTCTGCCGAACCCAGGTTTGATATCGTAAAAGTGCTGCTGACCGCATGACCTTTTGCAGCTGCAGCCATATTAAAGCTCCCTGTATCCGGCACATTGGTACCGGCCTGCGCGATCGATATCTCGGAATTAAGCGCACTGTCATAAATGATTGTGTCCGAAACCGGTGATGCTATAACATTTCCCGCCGCGTCCCTGAAACGGGCGTACACCGTGACGGTGTCGCCGTCCGAGCCTGCAACCGTCCATGACGCAGTGGCAGCATACGCCTCCCAGTCTGACCATGTAGAGTTGTCATTGCTGAAGCTCATCCCCCCCATTACTATGTCGTCAGTTGCAGCAAGCGCGAGAGTCACAGTATGCGATGTTGTGGCCGTATCACCGGTGTTTATAACAACTGAACATCCGGTTGGGACTGCAGTGTCATAGAATATTGAAGCTGACGTCTGTATATTGTCTCCAAGAGTATTCCTGAATTCACCATAAACAATAGTTACGTTGTTAGCGCCTGGCACACTTACCCACGACTTAGTAACAGCATAATCCTCCCAGTCGGCAGAATTGCGCTCATTGACCGTATTACCGAAACGCATCTCTGTTGCTCCCGGTATGTTCATCGAAAGAGTTACAGTAGTCTGGTTCGTAGCAATACCGTTACCTATAACAAATGTCCCCGCTATCGGTGCAATATAATCATCACTTTTAGGGTCGTCGGGATTTGTGCGCACATCATAATCGCACATTGTTAAGGAACACACTGCTATTATAGAAAATATCATTCTAAATAATCGTGTTTTTTTCATATATTTCCCCTGTTGTATTATCATAATCTTAAGTCTATATTAAAATCTCCACACGGTGCCGAGAGATACTGTTCTGTCTCTGTTAAAACTGTCAGAGCCTACAGATAACGCAAAATGCGGATATGGATTGTAATTCATCGATTGTGAACCGTCAAATTCCGGCGCCGAGAATAACAGAACGTCAGCCCAGTGGACAAGATATATCGCGGCAGTAATCCCCCCTGCAATAAAAAACATCTGACCGGCTTTTTTCTTGTCGTTGTATTTCGAATCAAATTCGCTCGCTGCCGATGAACGGGGAAGGTCGTTGTAAGCCTTATCCGCTTTTGAAAAAGCATAATAGCTGTATGCAGTATAACCTGCGGACGCAATAAATGTGCCCATGAATATATATCCCTTTGCGTCATGGTCGGAGTAAAGCTGTCCCCAACCCGGCATTATGGAACGGGTATAATACCCTGTGCGTGTCTTTGTCTCTATTGAATATCCCGGAGTTTTTCCCATTATATTCTGGGAGAGTTTGCGGGTTATATTCTCCCCCGCCTTGTCAAGAGCATCCTCATTCTCGGCTTTCTCTTTTGCTGCAAAATCAGAGCTCCCTTTTTCCACGTCGACAATGCGGACTGTTATCATGATAGAAGCCCCCATTTTAGTAACTTCACCCAGCAGTATCTTTCTGGCTGACAGCATTTTACCTAACTGTACAGCGCAGGCCTGGTCTGTACAGCCTGTCTGCTGAAGTCCCTGCTCTCTGAATATCTCATCCATCTGGCCGCGTTCGATTACGACATAGAGCCCCGTCCTGACCATTTCAGAACGTATAATGTTGGAAACTGCCCCTGCCACCAGTTTTGAAACGCCCTTCGCCTGCAGGTCCAGTACCGCGATCTGCATTTTATCTGCCGCAAATGACTGAACAGTCATCAGCAAAAATAAAGATAAAAACAAAAGATTCAGACAAATTCTTTTCATTACCCTTTCTCCTTTATGTTTCCGCGCCTGCGGAATTCTTTAATATTGTTTTAGACTGGAAATTTACGCCTATATAACGCTTAAAAACAATCCCCGCCACCTCCGGTTCCTGAAGCAGATTGAAGGTCATAAAAGGGCGACGGATGTATCATTAAGCGGCAGCGAAAACCTCCTGACGCAGCATGACAAGCCTGTGCCGGGAACAGCGTTATAATGCTGTAAAATACCGGCATTGACGACAGGAATTTATTATACTTATTGAAGTTAAATTATCAAGATATTATTTATACTTTTTTCAGAAATGTAAGAGGATTCAGCGCCTGACCGTTCTTTCTGATCTCAAAGTGGAGATGCGGACCTGTAGATCTTCCGGTATTTCCAGAAAGAGCGATGATCTCTCCCGGTTTTACGCGCTGTCCCTTCTTTACGATACATCGCCCCAGATGGCCGTAATAGCTCCTGTATCCGAATTCATGCTCGACGATCACCAGGTTGCCGTACCCCTCCTCATAGCCCGAGAAGACCACCTCGCCGCTCCTCGATGCATGTATCTGTGTTCCGGGATGACAGCCGAGGTCTATCCCCTTGTGAAACTCCATCCTTCTTACATTGAACGGATCTCTCCGTGTCCCAAAACCGGACGTCGCTTTACCGTACTTAAGCGGGGACAAAAATGCCGTGCCGAGAAACAGGGATTTTTCCAGCGTGGAGATCTTTCCGCACGGGATGAATATATATTTCTTATCGAGGCTGCCGCTTCTGTTGACTGTCTTTACGTATCTTACATCGATTCTCTCCGCCCTGAGTAGTGAATACATCGGTTTCAGATTCTCTCCCGGAATAACTATCCCCCTCATATTGGGGATATAGAGGACCGTCCCCGGCACCACCTGGAACGGTGAAGTGAGGTTATTCACCGACATCAGCGTGTCCATATCGAGTGAACATTTCGACATAACTACCCAGAAGTTTTCTTTCTGTTTAACTTTATATGTGTAGAATTTCAGTTCCGGCAGGTATTTATCCGGCCGTCCGCTTTTTATCGTATACAGAGTCTGCTTTATATCGTCTCTTATAGATTTTAACTTTGAATTATCCTGAAACACGAGACTGTCCAGTCTCTCCACCTGTTCATCCGCATAAAGCACTGAAGAGGCGGCAAAAACCGCTGACAATGCAACTATTATCAATAGCAATCTTTTTCTCATAGAATAAAAAAAACTCCCGATGACTATATTTTCGGCCTGTTTTGATTTTGCTTTAATAAAAATTATGTCTCATTACATTATTTTAGTGACAGTAACAGGTAAAATATCCGGCAGAGATCCCCTGCTGCGTCAGGTGTTGCTGATTTTTTTAAGCTTATTCCTTAAACAGACGGATTTATCTGTAAAAAAAATTTTTTAATTGTAAAAACCGGCCCTTAAAACAGTGTGTTTTCACTTTAAAAACATAATATTTCATATTCAAACTCTTATATTCACTCATCCCTATATCAAATTGATGGTGGATAGTAAATGCCTCTTTACAGGCATTTTAAAAAATTTTTTACATTTGAAACAGGTTCAAATAGTAATTATTATAATAATTATTTAGACCTGTTTTTTATCGGGATGAAATTTCCGGTTCGGGGCTGTTGCAGCCCCTCCTTGACTGTATAAGGATTACAATTCCAATATTTATTATGAAGGAAATGCCATGATAAAAAAAGAAATTCTCGGACGATGGACTGTTGAAAAATCGGAGGAGCTCTACGGTATAAAAAACTGGAGCGCCGGATATTTTAACATCTCATCCGCCGGCGAGGTTACGATAAATCCCTTTGGAAAAAAATCCGATGTCAGCATAAGCCTGATGGATATAATCTCGGGGATAAGGCAGCGAGGCTTCGAGATGCCGGTACTTCTGAGATTTGAAAATCTTCTCGACGCGCAGATCTCACACCTGAATGAATCGTTCAAAAAAGCGATGAAGGAGTGGAACTACCAGGGTGATTACCGCGGGGTATACCCTATCAAGGTAAACCAGCAGCAGCAGGTTATCGAAGAGGTGGTAAAACACGGAGAGAGATATCATCACGGTCTTGAAGTGGGGAGCAAGGCGGAACTGATAGGCGCCCTTTCCATTATGCGCGACAAGGAGGCATGCCTCATATGCAACGGCTACAAGGACGAGGAGTTTATAGACCTGGGCCTCTATGCTGTCAAAATGGGATTTAAATGTTTTTTCGTTGTTGAAATACCGGGCGAGCTTGAACTGATCATGCAGCGCTCTGAAATCCTGAAAGTCAAACCTTACATCGGAATGAGAATAAAGCTCTCCTCACAGGCCGGCGGCCACTGGACCGAATCGGGGGGAGACAGGAGCATCTTCGGGCTTAACACCACACAGCTTATTGAAGCGGTCGATTTGCTGAAGAAAAACAATATGCTCGACTGCCTCAGGCTGCTGCATTACCATCTCGGTTCACAGATACCCAACATCCGCGACATACGTTCCGCCGTTGTTGAAGGAGCAAGGATATACGCCGGCCTTGTAAAAGAGGGGGCGCAGATGGGATACCTCGACCTTGGAGGGGGCCTCGCGGTTGATTACGACGGTTCCAATACGAATTTTTCGAACAGCAGAAACTATTCGATAGATGAATACTGTGTCGACGTCATAGAGATAGTCCAGTCCACGATGAACGAGGAGAGCATTCCCCACCCGACGATTATCACCGAATCGGGGAGAGCGACAGTTGCGTACTACTCGGTCCTGATCTTCAACGTCCTCGACGTCGCAAAATTTGAAATTGTACAGATACCTGAAACGCCCCCTGATAACTCGCACGACCTTATCAGGAGCCTTTACTACATACTCAACACGATGAATCTCAAGAATATACAGGAGTGCTACAACGACGCTCTCTACTACAGGGACGAGGTACGGGAACTCTTTAAACACGGAAAGATCTCTCTCAGGGAGCGTTCGTTCGCGGAAACGGTCTTCTGGAACATCATAAGCGTCATAGCGAGGGAGAAGAAAAAGATGAAGCAGTCTCCACCGGACCTCAGCGACATAGAGTCCGCTATCGCCGACATATACTACTGCAACTTTTCGGTATTTCAGTCGGTGCCGGACCACTGGGCGATCAACCAGCTCTTCCCTATTATGCCGGTACACAGGCTTACCGAGATGCCGACGCGCAACGCGGTAATCGCCGACATCACATGCGACTGCGACGGAAAGATCGACAGCTTCATCGACCTGCACGACGTGACACACGTACTGCCGCTGCACGAGCCGACCGCTGATGACGATTACTATCTGGGAATATTTCTCGTCGGGGCATACCAGGAGACGCTGGGCGATCTGCATAACCTTTTCGGCGATACAAACGTCGCCAGCATAAGGGTCTACCCGAACGGCGAATACGACTTTGTACGCGAGATAGAAGGGGACACCGTAGCGGATGTCCTTTCATACGTTGAATTCAATCCGAGACAGATGCTTCTCGATTTCCGCGAGATGGCCGAACAGGCTATCCGTGAAGGACGCATAACCGTCAGCGAACGCCGTGAGATCCTGAAAGCCTACGACAACGGGCTCAGGGGATATACATATTTTGAAAAATAAGGGGGACACGAAAATGGGAAAAGTTCTGATTATCGGTGCCGGGGGCGTGGGACAGGTAGTGACGCACAAATGCGCACAGGTCCCCGAAGTGTTTGAAGAGATATGCCTCGCCAGCAGAACAGTATCTAAATGCGAACATATAGCTTCACAGATACATACTCCTATCAGGACCGAACGGGTTGACGCGGACAATGTACCTGAACTTGTCAGCCTGTTCAAAGATTTCAAACCCGACGTTGTAATAAACGTCGCCCTTCCATATCAGGACCTGACAATTATGGACGCATGCCTTGAAGCAAAGGTACACTACGTTGATACGGCAAACTACGAACCGCGTGACGAAGCCAGGTTCTGCTACAAATGGCAGTGGGAATACCACGAGCGCTTTAAGAAAGCGGGACTTATGGCCCTTCTCGGTTCCGGTTTCGATCCCGGCGTGACAAACGTTTTCACCGCATACGCGCTTAAACACCACTTTGATGAAATAGATGAACTCGATATCATCGACGTCAACGGCGGCAATCACGGACTGAAGTTCGCGACCAACTTCAATCCCGAGATCAACATCCGCGAGATAACCGCCCCGTGCAGACACTGGGAGAACGGAGAATTCGTCGAAACACCGCCGATGTCGAAAAGCAGAAAGTTTGAATGTCCCGAAAACGTCGGCACTTACAATATCTACCGTCTCTACCATGAGGAGCTGGAATCTCTCGTCAAGCATATCCCTACGATAAAGAAGGCTCAGTTCTGGATGAGCTTCTCCGAGAACTACCTGAAACACCTCGAGGTACTTCAGAATGTCGGGATGACCTCCATTGAACCGGTCAACTTCAACGGCGTTGATATAATTCCTCTTGAGTTTCTGAAAAGGCTTCTCCCCGATCCGGCGTCCCTCGGGCCTCTGACAAAGGGGAAGACGTGTATCGGCTGCGTATGCAGCGGTAAAAGCATGGGGAAACCGAAGAGATATTACGTTTACAATATCTGCGATCACGAGAAGTGCTACCACGAGGTCAAGTCGCAGGCGATATCATACACCACAGGCGTACCTGCGATGATCGGTGCTATGATGATAATGAAAGGACTCTGGAAGGGGGAGGGAGTTTTCAATATGGAACAGATGGACCCCGATCCGTTTATGGACGCGCTTAACGTTTACGGGCTGCCGTGGAAGGAAATAATCCAGTGACGGATTTTTCGGCTTTTGAAACCCCATGTTTCGTTGTGGACGAGGTGCTTCTAAGGAGAAACCTCGAAACCCTCGGCCGCATACAGAAGAACACGGGAGCGAAGATTCTTCTGGCGCTGAAGGGATTTGCAATGTTTTCATCCTTTCCTCTTGCATCGCAATACCTTTCAGGGACGTGCGCAAGCTCACCGCACGAGGCGAGGCTCGGACGCGAGGAGTTCGGCGGCGAGGTTCATTCCTTCGCCGCGGCATACAGCGACAGCGACTTCAGCGAACTTCTGGCCCTGTCGGACCATATAGTCCTCAACTCGATCAGCCAGTACGAATATTTCAGGGATAGAATTTCCTCCAGCAGCGGAAGGATTGAGTTCGGCCTCAGAATCAATCCCGAACACAGGGAAACGGAAGTGGAGATATACGATCCCTGCGCGCCGTTCTCAAGACTCGGAATTACAAGAAAAAATTTTCCGGACAGGCTCCCCGATCATATAAGCGGCCTTCACTTTCATAACCTGTGCGAAAAAAACTCCGACTCGCTTGAGCGCACATTAAAAGCGGCGGAAAAGAAATTCGGAGAGTTCTTTCATCAGTGCAGATGGGTCAACTTCGGCGGAGGGCACCACATAACACGGGAAGACTATGATACGGATCTGCTCTGCAGCCTTATAATTGATTTTAAAAAGAAATATGATGCAGAGATCTACCTGGAACCTGGAGAAGCCGTCGCGCTGAACACCGGATTTCTTGTATCTACAGTCCTTGACGTAATAGACAACAACATGCCGATCGCTATACTCGACACATCTGCTGCAGCCCACATGCCCGATGTAATAGAGATGCCGTACAGGCCCTTTATAATCGGTTCGGAACAGCCCGGGATTCTTCCATATACATACAGGCTCGGGGGACTATCATGTCTTGCCGGTGATATAATCGGCGACTACTCGTTCAACAAGCCTCTCAGGCGCGGAGACCGGCTTGTGTTTACGGACATGGCACACTACTCGATGGTAAAGACAAACACATTCAACGGATTAAAACTACCAGATATATACTACTATAATTCTGCCACCGGAACCGTCCTCCACAGAAAGAGTTTCGGTTACGGCGATTTTAAACGGAGACTTTCATGACAGATGAATTTTTTCTCGAAAGCGAGGGGGGGAGACGCTCACAGGGAGAGTCCCTTTTCCATATACTCCCTGTTCCGTACGAGAAAACTGTATCATACGGAACAGGTACCGCAGAGGGACCATCTGCGATAATAGCCGCGTCGCAGCAGCTTGAATCCTTTGACGGGATCTCTGTACCGCTTGAACACGGCATCTACACTCACGAGGCAATCGACTGCACCGGAGAAGACACGGCTGTTCTCGCGGAGATAGAAAAATCGACAACAGCAATACTCGCAAAGGGGAAAATCCCGGTAATACTCGGGGGTGAACACACAGTAAGCTACGCGCCGGTAATCGCCGCCAAAAAGCATTTCGGCAATGTCGGAGTTGTACACTTCGATGCTCATGCAGATTTACGTAACGTTTTTGAAGGTAGTGAATATTCACACGCCTGCGTAATGAGGAGAATTCACGAAAAAGGGATACCTCTTATTCAGATAGCAACACGGAGCTTTTCCGTCGAGGAACAGAATTACAGAGATAAAAACAGCGACATATTATGCTATAACGCTTCATACATATACAGGGAGAACTGTTTCAGCATCGATTTTCCGGAGAATTTTCCCGATGATATCTATGTCTCGGTTGATGTAGACGGGCTCGACCCCTCAGTGATCCCGCATACCGGTACCCCGGTTCCGGGTGGCCTTTTCTGGTACGACTTTTTCAGATTTATAGAATCTATTCCGGCATCGAAAAGAATCATCGGTTTCGATGTGGTCGAACTCGCGCCGGTCCACGGATCATCAGTATCTGATTTCGCTGCCGCACAGATTGTCTATAATATCATGGGGATTATCAGCAGAAGAGTACGATAATTAAAAAAACACCGTAGAATTCGGGGATCACACCTGCCGCCGGCCCCGGCAGCATATCGCAGTAAAATAACAACAGATACAACTTAAAACACCGGAAAAATTGCCCATTGAAATCGGAATAAAACCATACTCCGGCATGCATATCCTATTTAGAATCGGGCTATAACAGAATGAGAAATTCTATCCAGCTTAACCCAGGAACAATGTTCCTTATTAAAAACATCATTCGTATTAAAAAACTGACATACAAAAAATGTATAAATTTCTCAAAAATTAATCATTGACTTTTTATTCATATAAGTTTGACTAAAAACCGTCCCTTCGGTTTTATCAATCAAACAAACAATAATAAACGATCTGAACAGCGTTTACCCCGTTTGTATAACATAAAACTGAATGGTCAGTTTTTAAATATACAAAATTCACGGGGGTCGTAAAAATGAAAAATCTTCGCGTTCTTGTTTTCCTCCTTTTATTTGCAACGGGCATGTCAATTTCATGCTACAACGGCGGGGGGGATCCCGGACTAAATTCTTCCACTAATGATTCAGCTGTCGATACCGACTGGACAGTTACCGATGATGATTCCAGTTTACCAGTATCAACTGATATAGTAACAGCATCTGCCGATTATACAGCGACAACATCAGCTGCACAGCAGGAATCTCCCAAGCCAGGAAACGGCAAAGGTCTGGTGCAGGCAACTGATGCAAATACAGGTGAAAACTACGACATAACATGGTCTGATAAGATAAAAATAGCTTCACCTTATAAAAATGATAAAAAACTGATCTATATCTGCGCAAACGTATATACTCCTAAAGAAAAAAAAGAGGGAGAGATATTCCCGCTGATTATAATGTCCAGCAGCTGGGCGCTGAATGAATATGAATATCTGCCGGCTGCTGCACATCTGGCAAAAAAAGGCTACGTAGTCCTCAGTTACACCCACAGGGGATGGTGGGCAACAGATGGAGAAGCTGCTCTGGGTGGAGAGGCTGACTGGGCGGATTTTTCGAACATCCTTGACTGGGCAATAGCCAACCTTCCTGTCGATCCGGACAATGTCGGTGTTTCAGGCGTATCTCTCGGCGGGGGAGCCAGCCTGGACCAGCTAAGCAAGGATTCCAGGGTTAAAACATGCGCTGCCATTTCACCCTATATTGACATGTATCGAAGCATGTATTCCCAGGATACACCGCGCCTCTTCTGGGGAATAGTTTTATGCGGCACTGTTGCCCTGCTCGCGAATCCGGATTCCGATATTTTTAAAGTCTGGAATTCCACTCTGAAACATATAAATATTGACTGGCTGTATAACTATATGCACGGGAGATCCCCATCAGACTACATTGGCGAAATCAACAGGATGAATAAACCTGTATATATTGCCACCCAGTTCGAGGACCATATGTTCCAGCCGGATACGGCAATAGATTATTTCAACGCACTGACAGTAAGCCACAAACGCCTCGACCTCTGCCTTGGAACGCACTTTTCAGGCGAAATGCTGGGGATGCTCGGATTTAAAAACTACACCTATGACAATGTAGGGAAATGGTTCGACTACTGGCTGAAGGGAATAGACACAGGTATTGTTCCCGATAATACAAAGAGTGCAGTGATTGTAATGGAGGACAAGAATACTCCCGGAAAACGTTCCGTATACGACATGGATGACCTTACAGTTAAAAACGGCGCATATACCTGGCCGATCAAAAACCTTGCTACAGAAACATTTTATTGCGAACCTAAAGGCACAGTAGCCAACGGGAAACTCTCGTACACCTCGAGCACGGTGAAGGGGATTAATGCCATATATTCAAGCGTTTTAACATATACAGCTGATTTCATCCTGCAGCAGACACAGGCCGGCAACATGCTTGGACCCATACTGGAACAGTTTAATTTCCCGGTAATACGCCACCTTTCGACCTTTGACAGGAATACAACCATTGTTTATGAAGGCCCGGCTTATACATCTGTTAAAAAGATCAGAGGTACTGCTCTGGCAACTCTCCGCATGTCGCTCTCAAGGTCTAACGGCCAGGTATTGATGTACCTGTATGATGTGAATGAAAACGGCTACGCCACATTTATAACACACGGCTTTAAAACATTTTATGACTGGGAATTCACATCCATGGGACTGGCTAAAATAAAGAACGTCGTGGATATACCTCTTGTTGCAACAGCATATGATATACCCGCGGGACATCATCTTGCGCTTGTAATAGACACAAGTGATTTCAACTACTGCAGACCTGACGGACTTCCGTTCATGCTTGCACTTCATCACGGAGTAAATGGACAATCAAGCCTGACGGTTCCATACGAAAAATAGAGATTGAAATACAGCTGCAATATATAAAACCGGTGCTGATGCCAGCACCGGTTTTTTTATCAAACAAAAACCCTTAAAATTACACCTTATTTACAAAACAAACTGTGTCTGAAGAATGAAAATATTATCATCAAGATCAGGATTCAGGTTTCCCCCTGTAGTTTTCCATTTATAATCGGCAGTGATTTTAATCTCCTGAACGGGCCGAATGCTTATCCCTGCAGTATGAGTATACAGCGTATCACTCCCTCCGAATATTTTATTCTTATATACATACCCGTCATAACGATAGCCCAGTTTCATCAATCCGGGAATAACATCTCCCGTCAGCTTAAATTCGCAGCCATTATAAACAACACCGGGCGATGTTACAGAATCATCCAGGTTGTCGTTGATTGAACCTCCGCCGGTCATGGCTGTAAAATATATTCTTTTATACAGGCTCAGACGGATATCCGCTGACCACGAGAAACGGTCCATGTCCAGTACAGTTCGCGTATCATTATAAAGAAAATTATCATGTTTATTTCTGCTGATATGACCGCCCATAATAAATGAGCTGACAGTATTATTATGTATTGACAGAAAGTTGAAAATATCAGCATCACAGCGCGCACCGTAAAACATATCTTCCGGCGAGTTGGAATACACGGTCTGTTTTTTCTCTTCTGCTCCGACAAACATATTTGCCCCGAGACCGTTACCGGCATAGGTATACAGTTTAAGGCCCCGGTACTCGGCAGTTATCCCAATACCGGTATCCCTCCCCTGTGTCTGTACGCTTGTAAATGCTGAAACGCTCGAAGGGCTTTTTGAGAGAGACCAGTTTACTGTCTCATTTGAAAATGTGCTCCTCGTGGCAAAATCGAGCTCTGTATCACTCATCCCGGCCTCATAGGTTGACGGTATCTTCATCTGTCCGGCGCTCAGCGTGATATTAAAAAAAGGGAGACGGTAATAACCGTAAGCATCAAGCAGTCCCGGTGTTCCTCCATCAAAGCGGATAGTGAATCTTCCGCCGAAATTAATAAATCTTTTTTCATACTCAAGCCTTGCCCTGTTGATACTGAAACCGGAACTCACGTCAGCCGCCCTGTCAGAGGTCACTTCCTGTTTTTTGGAATTCTCTATATTTTCAAAAACATACCATAACTGGACATAGGCCTTCAGATAAAATGGAGGTTCGATTTTATTTTCAGATAAATCCTGCCTGTCGTGTAAAACCGATTTTTCAGATATTCCCGTCTTCTCTGATATGACAGGATTTTCTGCTGCAATGTTTTTTTCAGATGCACCCGATTTGCCGGATACAACAGACGTTTCTGATGTTACAGGTTTTACTGATGATTCAGACTTTTCAGAAACGATCTGTTCCGTCGATACGGAGACCATTTCATCAGCGGCAACGGCCTGCCGCTGATGAAAACCTGTAATAGCCGCTGTCAGTAATATAAAAACAAAAACTCTGAATATCATTTCTTTGCTGTTATGCCGTATCCGTAGATTACGACACTTTTATCCTGAATAAGTGACCAGGTGTTTTTCCAGTCGAATTCCTCATATCCCGACGGCATAGGTTCAACTCTTATTACGCTTACGCCCCTTACACATTTCCCGGCATTGTGGTCTATAGGTTTGGAATAATCCCATCCATCCCCGTACGCTGCAGCCTTTGAACCTCTATCAGGCCGTGACGCTGTGGACTGTGGAATCACTAGCCTGAAAGGCCCCTCTCCTTCAAGACGTCCGTAAGTCGGTTCATAGTACGCACTATCAAGATCAAGGCCCTCTCTCTGGAAAGCCAGTATGAGGTATAGAGGATTGGTTATCTCAGCCCCCATAGTTACACCGGCAGGGAGAGGATTCGGGTAGGTAATAAAATTCATCGCAGTATCTGCAAATGCCGGGACATTATAGAGAGTCCCGTTCGGAAACTGCTTATTGATTGCATCCTTTGAATACGTCGTCTGATATCCGTCAGGTGCAATTACAGTAATCCCGGTAAAGGATGCATCATCGGGATTGACCCCAGCTGCGATAAGAAGGTTTCTGATTGTAACACCTGTATATGTGGTATAATCGTCATACTGCTGTTTCGTGGTATTCATCAGCATAAACTGCGTATGATTTGCAAGAGCCTTGACCTGGCTCATCGTATAGATCTTTGTCGGTGCAAGCTGCTGGTCCGGTTTACTTGAAACGTCTCCGGGATAACGGTTTTCGGTGATTTCAGCGATATTGCTGTATGCGTCGCCGTCTGAATCCTGGTTTTCAATTGTTCTTATTGCCGCCTGACTCCTGCCGTTGTTGAGATATGCAAGTCCGTATGCATTGAGTGTCGCTGCAAAAGTCTGGGGGAGAGAATCTTCCTTGTAAAACTGATCCGGATCAAGCGATGGATACCCGCTGGTACGTGCCTCTGCGCTTATATGACAATACTGGCAGGGGTTGGTTATTGTAGTATTTACAGCTGCCACAGACGTGTCGCCATTTTTATAATACTGCACTGTCCCGCCGCCATGACACAACTGGCAGTCATCAAGCCTGGTGCCGACCTTGTTAGTGTATACACCTACAAAGTTATTTGCATCCATATCGCTTTCATGACCGGAATACGATTTTGATGAAACGATTGCCGCTTTTTTCTTTTCCTCATCCAAACATGAAACCAGTGAGATAATTAAATAGAAGCTTAAAATAAAAAGAACAACCAGTCTTTTTTTGTTAAATAAATTCATTTGTCCCTCCTGTACAGGTTATAATCTTACTTTTTTATTTAAAAACCTTTCCTACTGGCATTAAATTTTGAATAAAACTATTGTAAGTCAATGATAATTTGTTATTTTTTGTAATTATTTAACTATAAATATAATTTAATTACTATTTATTACATTTTATTACATTTATGACATATAAAGATAAAAAAATCGGCCGGAATTATAACTCCGAACTCATAATAGGCTCGCCTTTATGAATTTTTTTGCTGCTGTTCTATATCTTCAATTTGCGGGATATTGGAGTTAATATGCTATCATCATCAGCAGAACATACATTGAAGTAAACATCACTAATCGTCGGGGGATATTATGTCTGTGGCTTTTTGTAGTATCGGGCTGAATAATCCGGAGCAGACCTTTCTGCTGATTATACCTTTCATGAAAAAAAATTCATTAACAAATACAACGCTCAGCCGGCAGAATAAACACATGCAAGAGGTCTGCCCGCACAGAAAATAATTCTGTGCAGGCTTTGTTGAATTCAAAAAATTTTTAATTATGATCCTGATGCTACGTCCTGCAGACAGAGAGCATCAAGATCATCTCTTGAATTACATAGATAAAAGGATAGTGCCGCTCAGCTTCACCGGACTAAAACAAAATAAATTAAATTTTATCTATCGATAAATCATCAATATACCATCCGGTGCGAACATTACTGCTCTGATCATCGGTAATAAATAGGAAACCCAAACGAACAGTCTCCCCGGCATATGATGTCAGATCGACAGAGGCATATGACCATACACTGGATGAATTTGTATACTGGTTGCTTACCGAAACCCAGGACGACCATATTTTGGTTGATTCATCTAGAGTCTGTATCTGGACTATACCATAATCAGTATCAAGACTGTCTTTATAAAATACAAACCAGTGCCAGAATCGCAGATAAAGGCCTTCACTGCCTGTAACTGTATCAAGCTTAACAGCCGGGCTTAAAAGATAGCTGTCCGTATCAACCGGATAGTTTCCAGCAAGTACAGTGGCCGCGCAAGATGTTCCGCCATGTGCCCCTCCCGGACCTGATGTCGGTGTTCCTATCTCCCATACACCATTGTTGGTCCACCAGCCGTTCCAGCCCGACTCGAAATTTCCGGAAAAAACCGGAGTATCTATAACAACTTCAAGATCATCTATATACCATCCGGCTCGCACATTACTGCTCTGATCATCAGTTGTTAAAAGGAAACCCAATCGTACGGCCTTCCCCGCATAAGACGTCAGATCAACAGATGTGATTGACCACACTGCTGAGGAAGTATTAAAAGAACCGCTTACCGTGGTCCATGAAGACCAAGTACTCGTTGTTTCATCGAATGTCTGTACCTGAACTTGTGCATAATCAGTATCCAGGCTATCTCGATATAATGAAAACCAGTGCCAGAACCGCAGAAATATACTCTCACCATCATCAACACTACCAAGCTGAATTCTGGGACTGACGAGCCTGCTGTCGGTATCAGCGGGATAATTTCCGGCAAGAATTGTCGCCGCGCATGATGTTCCTCCATACGAGCTTCCAGGTCCTGATGTCGGCGTACCAATCTCCCACACCCCGTTACTGACTGACCAGTTGCCCCACCCCTCTTCAAAATCCTCGGAATAAACCATTGTAGCTCCCCTTGAGATCTTGAGCCTTACGACGCCTGCCTGCAGATTGCGCGGAATTTTGTCATTTTCGGCTACAACATAGACGTAGTAAACGGTATCCGGATTTAGACCTGTAATAGCTATTACACGCTCGGCAGAGGCTGAACCGTTAAAATCGATTCCAGCCATTACCTGTCCTTCAATATTTTTTTGAGAATTACCAGCCGCATCTTTCACCTGCTGCCCTGTAATACTAACAATCTTACTGGCTGAAACAGCAAAATATGCATAGCCGCGTCTGTTCATTTTCAATTTAAGATTCGCAGTAGTAGCTGCAATATCTGTAAGTTTAGGATATCCAGCCTCCCAATCCGGCGCGAGAGCTACATTAATCACTACAGTATCAGCCGCACTGGAGTTTATACCGTCATTTACAACAAGTTTTATAACATAAGCCCCCTCAACATCCGGCGTAAAAACAGGATTAACTGATGTATCACCGGACAAAACTGATGCGCTCCCTGACGGTATAGACGAAAAATACCACTGGTAAGTCAGTGCGTCTCCTTTTATATCGCTGCTGCCGCTTCCATCCAGAGTCACCGCCGATCCCGGACTTGCCGCTTTATCATCTCCGGCATCGGCAACCGGGGCGATATTTCCTGTGCCGGCGCAGATATATGTTGTTGTATATGTGCTTGAATTGACTCCGTCGCTGACAACCAGCGTAACGACATAGGCCCCGTCAACATCTGGAATAAAAGTCGGTCTGACTGTATCAGCATTGAGAATAGTCGCGCTGCTCCCTTCAGGAACAGATGAAAAATACCACTGATAGGTTATCTGATCACCGTCTGAATCAGAGCTTGCCGATCCATCCAGCGTAACCGTGCTCCCCGTGCTTGCATTCTGCGGGTTTCCTGCATTTGCAACAGGTATTGTCTTATCCGAAGAGGCCACTACAATCACCGTGTCAGCCGTACTGACAGCGCTGTGTTCATCCGTTACAACCAGGCTCAGTTCATAGATTCCGGCCTTGTCTGCAATAAAGGCAGGGTTTACAACAGTCTCGCCTGAAATGACTGCCGTACTCCCGTCCGGCATACCTTTAAATTCCCATTTATACGTCAGCCTGTCATGATCAAAGTCACTGCTGAGGCTTCCATTCATATTGACTGTCGACCCTGTCAGAACAGTCATGCTGTTTCCCGCATTTGCCACCGGAGTCACGTTGCCAGAAAAAGCTGTTATAGAGACCTCGGAAAGTCCGCTGTCGACAATCCCGTCGTTAACTACAAGATCAATAACATAAACACCCGCAGCATCGGCAATAAAAGTCGGGTTGACTATTGAATCGCCAGATAAAACTGCAGAGCTGCCGTTCGGCCTGCTTTTAATTTCCCATTTGTATGTAATAAGATCCCTGTCAGGATCGCTGCTGCGGCTGCCGTTCAGACATATTGTACTGCCGACTGAAACATTCTGAATGTCCCCCGCATCAGCAACCGGAAATTCATTGTGATCCTGGCTGCTTACTTTGGACGGCGACTTGCTGCATCCTGCAGCCATAAGAGTGCACATTAAGATAATAAAAATATACTTTTTCATTAAAACCCTCACATTTTTTAAATAATAATCATCTACCATTTAACAATTATGATCATCTCTTCCGGACTCATGTCGATCCGGGACAAAAACGCACAAAAAATTTTTACTAAATCTTAATTTTTTTAAAAATTCCAGCAAAGGCCTGCCCCGTAAAATCTATCAGATAATCCGTACGGTCTCGCCCGTGACGGTAAAATGACAAAAATAGAGGGGATATTTATACATTTTTCATAAGAAATCTCCGGTTCCACCGGTTCTGGAGTCGTAATATAACGATACAGAAAGTATGAAGAAACGAGTATAGCCGCACCCCCGATCCCGTAACAGATATTCCTGTACAGAATATATTCATCAGCACGGTCTTTCTCTGTTTTCATGCTTCTTTCGAGCCTGATTACATCAGCTGGTATTGTTGCCGAACGGTACTGATCTGCAAACCTTGAATAACTGTCGTTTGCATCGTCAACTACCGAATTGCTGTATATACCGATGCCGAAAGAGGTTAATCCAAGAATGCCCGTACCAAGTGCAAGTGAGCCATTGATCTTTTTTTTATACCTGTACTGGTCAGAATTGATCACCAGCAGGCCCTTCTTTGTATATATCCCCTCCGCCATGTTTTTAGCCAGAACATCAAGCGATTCCTGAATTTTATCTTCAGATAAAACTCTGACGGTATCAGCAAATGCCACTGATCCCTTTCGCGTATCTATCGCTTTTAAAGTTATAATGAAATTATTCATTCTGTCGATACTCCCTGTCACAACGAAATCGGCGGATAGAAGCTTGCCAATTTCTACGGCTGACGAAGCCTCAGTCAGCCCCGACTGCTGGAAGCCCTGTTCGCTTATGACAAGATCTATCTGCTTGCGTTCAATCAGATTAAAGTAGGATGTACGGAATAATGCCACTTCCATTTCGTTGCAGATTATCCTGCCGTATGACGGTTCTGTATTGTTTGCCTGAAAAGCCAGTACAGCAATCTTGAATTTTTCGGCTGAAAAACCGCCGGCAGTCGCGGATGAAAGAATTACAATAGAAAAAATCACTGCGAGAGATCTGGTACTCATTATTCCTCCTGATGCGCTAATAAAAAAATTATTTTTTCTTTAAATCAAGATTCTGGTATATCTGCTCAGCTACTTTCCTGCTTGCATACGGGATGCCGGCCGAGCCTGACACCCTTTCAGATGTTGTGAAAATTATCTTTCCGCTTTCCACATCCACAAGCCTTGCTGTCAACAGATACAGACTTCCGATCTTCCCGACAGAACCCATGACTATTCGTCCTGTCTTCAGTTTACCGCCGGAGCTGACTGCATCCCTGCCGAGAACTGACCGCAATTCATCGGCAACCGTATCTGTAACTTTAGCTGCCGTTTCCGGATCAACATTTTCCGCTGTAAACTCCGAGATTGAAAGAACCGCCGGAGTAAAAGGCTTTACATTGCCGTCAGGTGCTTTCCGGTTTTCAGGAATTATATTTTCATTCCGTTCAACCGGTATAGTATCATTTCTTTTCTGATCTGTACTGGCGTCTGGTAATGATGTATAAATGATCCCGGCAGCCAGAGCCGACACAATAATTGCTGAAAGAGCGTATGTTACAGCCAGACAGTTCCCGGCACTGATCTTTAAACCAAAACGGCGAAAACCGAAATACAAACGTAAAGACAAGCCGTAAACAACACTGTACTTTCCGGAAGCCTTGAGGATTTTGATTAGCAATTTTCTGCGGTTTAAAAACGAATCCCCCTGTATATTTAACGGTACCGGCTCCTGAAAGCGATACTTTTCCATGACTCTCTGAAATACAGTAGCCTGGTCTTTCATAATAAATCATCCAGTTCGTTTATCCCTTTCTTTTTCAGATAGTCTGTTATGCGGGAGACTATCTGCGTATAACGATATTCGATCTGACGTCTTGTCATCCCTAGATTTTTCGCAGCTGCGTCATAGGTGTAGTTGTTTATCGCTACAAGATCAAAAACAACTCTTTCTGACTCATCATTAAATATACCAGGCGCATCAATAGCTTCCTGTATCAGCATCCGGGAATCACGAAAACCGTTAACAAAAGTCAGGCTTATGTCTGTAAAAACATCTTCAACATTCAACGCGTCGTTTTTCTGTTTTTTTCTGAAATGTTCCAGTACCACAAGTTTTAAAGCGGAAAAAAGCCAGCGCCTCACATTCTCGACATCATCAATACGCTCAAACAGCCTCAGGAAGACCTCCTGGCAGATATCATGGGTATCATCCACATCGCTTACCTTCGTATACACCGCGTTATAGACCACCGGATAATAGAGGCCGTAGATATCAGTTAGTCTGTTTCTTTTGTTCAGCATTATCAACCATCATACTTGCATATTATGATCCAAGGTACAATCTCTTATCCAAATGCATATAGAAATTCTGTCATTTGAAGAAGACAGACGCACCGACGGCAGTATACAGATTAACTGTCCTATATCCGCCGGAGATAAAGGTCTGCCCTTTACGGTATTATTATCTTTTTATATTGCGAACAGGAGAGATAAACCGTTTAAGCAGCACCGGAATATCATCTGTATCAGATGACACTCCGGACAACGGCTCTGTCGTAAGTTTCTGATTCAACGCCTCTATCTCCGCCATTGACCCTCTCAACTCCCAGCTCTTTAAGAGCCAGTAAATTGCAAAAATCCAAATACATGCCGCTTCCAGACAGAAGAGCTGGCGGGTATGCTCTGCCAGTTCAGGGAAAAACCACTTATATAATGATATCAGAATAGGGAACAGTATCATTGCAATTCCGGTAATGCGGTATCCAATTCTGAAGAACCTGCGGCGGTCGGCATCTGCAACAAGCCCCAGTGTCTGCTTTGTACAGAACAGAGTAACAATACCAACACATACAAACATCAGTACTGCACATACATAATGCAGATATGATCCTTCTATAAGACCGTTATCATATTTCCAGATCATTGGAAACCGGGCAACACCAATTGCGAATACGCCGGCCAGATTAAGACATCTGCTCTCCAGCCTGCTGAATCCTTTATAAAGAAAGAGAAAAGTACCAAGTGCATAAAGCAGGCCGATAAACCATACGCGCATCACCGGATTTATTCCTTCAATACCCGGAGCATAATAGTATGCACTCATCGAATCCTGCCATTCTATGCCGTGCAGCATGCCTCCGAAAAGCAGTAGTAACGGGAAAAGAAAAGCGACAGTAATCATGCCGATTCTCAAATGTGAATATGTTGAAAAGATATGTTTCTGAAGCTCCGCTGGCGTCATCTGTATCCCCCTCCGGTTATTTAATACAAACTGAGCATCAATGGATAAAATATGTATGAATATGCCGGGCTGAAATTATAAACTCTACATCCCTTATAAAATAAACCATTCGACTCTATAATAAAATTTTGCGGCAAAAAGCAAGTACTTTTATGCACAATATTGTATGATTAAGTTTTTTACCTGCGGGTAAATTTTCAAAAACCCTGATAACTGAAAATTTTTCAAAAAAGTTTAAAAAATAATTGACAATTTGTAATGATTACAATATTATACTCATTACAAACTAAGAGGTGGTTTTTGTCAAACAGGGATTTGTATAAAGATCTGTCCGACAGGGGAATTCAGCCATCCGTTCAGAGAATACGGATCTATGAATTTCTATGGTACAACAGGATTCATCCCACAGTGGATGATATTTACGAGCGTCTGCATCCTGAGATTCCGACTCTGTCGCGTACGACCGTGTATAACACGATGAAGCTCTTCATGGAAAGCGGGCTTGTTCAGCCCCTTGTCATTGAGGAGAAGGAGATACGTTACGACATCGATACGTCTCACCACGGTCACTTTAAATGCGAACTGTGCGGATCTGTTTTTGATTTCAGGGCCGAAAGTTCTGAAGCCGGCGTTTATCCGGAACTCGCCGGTTTCATGATAAAAGAGAGGCATCTGTATTTCAAAGGCCTGTGCAAAAACTGCACTAATAAATAAAAAACTGGAGTAATATATGAAAACATATGTATGTTCAATCTGCGGCTACACCCATACAGGAGAAAGCGCTCCCGATAAATGCCCCCAGTGCGGAGCGACGAAAGAAAAATTCAGAGAACAGTCAAAAGAAGGACTCGCATGGGCTGATGAACACGTGATTGGAGTTGCAAAAGGTGTAGATGCAGAAATTCTTGCCGGGCTCAGAATGAACTTCACAGGGGAATGTACCGAAGTCGGCATGTACCTTGCTATGAGCAGGCAGGCCGACAGGGAGGGATACCCTGAAATTGCCGAGGCTTATAAACGCATTGCTTTTGAAGAGGCGGAACACGCCGCAAAATTCGCAGAGCTTCTGGGAGAGGTTGTGTTTACCAGCACAAAAGAAAATCTTAAAGCGCGCGTCCAGGCGGAATATGGAGCATGTGCCGGGAAAAAGGAGATAGCTGTTAAAGCGAAGCAGCTGAACCTCGACGCAATCCACGACACAGTCCATGAGATGTGCAAGGACGAGGCGCGTCACGGACAGGCGTTTGCCGGACTTCTGAAGCGCTACTTCGGGGAATAGTTTAACCTGACATATCTTTTTCAAAAAAAGAGGCCGTATCCACCAGGAATACGGCCTTTCAGTCAAGTCAGTTTTGTGAAATCCCTATCAGTTAGAAAATAGCAGTTTATTTATCTTTTTTTATTCCGAGTATCTCCTCCGCCCTGTTGCGGACATGTATAATGTTGTCGTTGAGAGCTGTCCTGACAGCCTTCTTCGCCCTCTCTCCGCCGATCTTTTCCAGGGTGTTTAGCGCCTCGATCCTTACATCGTAAAACCTGTCTTCCAGCACCCTCTCCACTACGTCGACCGATGTCTGGCTTTTAAATACAGCTATAGATTTGAGGGCCTGTATTCTTACTCCCTTGTATTTATCCTTGCATGCGCGGTGGAGCAGCGGGAGCCCCTCCCTGATCCTCTCCTCGCCGATCATGTGAGCTGTTTTCTCCCTTACAGGCTCCTTGCCGTTGATATTTTTTACAAGCTGCATAAAAGAAGCGTCATGCAGCGCTTTTTTAACATACTCATTGTTTACTTTTTCAAGATAGTGCCTCGCCGCAGAGTGGACCTCGGGGTGATTATCCGCCAGAAGCCCTATGAGGTAATCTATACTTTCATCCCCGCCGATATCGAAAAGCGCCTCTGCCGCCACAAGCCTCTCCTTGTGATGCTTCGCGTGAAGCATATTTCCCAGATACGGTATCAGGTGGGCGCTCTTTGAAAAACCGGCAGCCCGTATCGCCTGGATCCTTACCGTCTCCTTTTTGTCTATCAGCCCGGCAACTATCACCTGGATTATAGTATCATCCTCCGACGCACCGCGGCCGGATATCACCTGAAGCAGGTTTATCTTTTCATCAGCATTACCTTTGTTTACAATTTCAAGAAGGGAGTCGGAGACCGCCCTGTCGCCAAGCCCGGCGAATTTAAGAGTGGCGATTGTTTTAACCCATGGATTCGGGTCCTGCACCATTCCCCGCAGTTTTTTCAGATTTTCAGGAGGGAGGTTGCTCTTGCCGGCAAGCGCCACAAAAGCCTTATACCTGACCGTCGCTTTCTTGCTTTCAAGACACCTGGCCAGTTCCTCTATATTGTTCTCTTTCTCAAACCTTTTTATATCCGGAGCGAAAAGTCCCATATTGATCTCCTTTTTTATCTATGAATCTCACCAATGTCTGTAATTACAAGATAATACAAATTTGACAAATAGCAAAAAAAATTTCCGCTTTATAACTTTCTCTGTTTTCGTTTTACAAACAGGATTTATTGATTCATAAACAGTTTCCTGTTTTACAGGGAAACTGTTTATGTGATACATGGATGTATCACCATTTTCGAGGCTAATCAATTTATAAAAACCTCGAAAATGTCAGGTTTCGTGGATTCACTCCACGAAACCGTCCCTGAAAAATCCATGGATGGATTTTTTCAGGAGACTGCTTCTGTTTAATGACAATTTTTAAATTTATATATCATTATTATTGACTTTTAAACCGCTCGTATTTTTTTAACATAACAGGCGTTTGAATATTAAACCGCAGCGGGAGTTTAACAATGAAAGACAGAAATAAAATCAGCGCGACGCTGAAACAGGGCGTTCTTAAAAACAAGCCCTATACCCTTGCGCCGGAAGACACCCCGATCAAACTCAACCAGAACGAATCGCCTTTCGATATACCTGAAAACATCAAAGACAGAATTCTGAAAAAACTGAAAGAGTCCCGCTGGAACATCTATCCCGATTTTGTACCTGAAGCGCTGTACGCAAAGATATCGTCTTACTACGGTTTTTCCAGAGAGAACATAATGCTCGGGAACGGTTCAAACGAGATGATATTTACTGTACTCGCGGCATCGCTGGAAAAGGAGAAAAAAGTCATCATACCCGCGCCGACCTTCGCTGTATACGGCCTTATCTCATCAAACCTGAACGCCGATATCACTACGGTTTATCTCAATGAGGATTTCAGCTTTAATACCGCCGGTATAATCAGCGAATGCAAATCGCCGGGATCGGTAACGATACTCTGCTCGCCGAACAACCCCACAGGTACATCGCTGAAGAGAACAGAGATTGAGGAGATTATTAAAGCGTCAGGGGGAACCGTAATTGTGGATGAAGCCTATATCCATTTCGGAGGGGAGTCTGTAATCGATCTTGTCGAGAAATATGATAACCTTATTGTTCTGAGGACATTCTCGAAGGCCTTCGGACTGGCCGGTCTCAGGATGGGGATCATGATCTCGAACAAAAATCTTATAAGGGAACTGATGAAGGTCAAGCTCCCCTATAATCTGAATATCCTGACGCTGATCACGCTGGAGGAGATGTTTGACAACATCGGTTTTGTTGACGACAATGTTAAAAAGATACTTGCCGAGAGGGATTATCTCGGCGAGTTGCTGGCGGGATTTAAAAAACTAAAGGTTATACCGACAAGCGCAAACTTTTTCCTCGTAAAAGTCGAAGATTCGGCATCGCTGTTCGACGCTCTGCTCCAGCAGGGGATCCGGGTACGGGATGTTTCGTCATACCCTATGCTTGAAAACCACCTTAGGATTTCGGTCGGCTCCAGAACTGAAAACGACGCGCTTATAGAAGCATTGAAAAAAGTATTAGACTGACACCTGATATTTTTTACTTCCAGCAGGAATCTCTGATATCTTTTCCAGAGAAATCTGGATCAGTTTGAGCAGAACAGTTTTATCTCTCCGGCAATAACATCCCTGTCAAAAAAACCGGAGCACTCAAGCGCACTTATGCTTATATTATTGTAGCGGAAACCCCCTTTTTTGTTTTTATTAAAGAGTCCCCTTGCGGTATAATAGATCAGAAAGGGATAGTCGTCTGCGACAAGTATAATCAGAAGCCCTTTCCCTCTTCCAAACTGCACGTTAAAAGATACACCGTTATCTTCAGTACTCCATCCCGCACAATCTGATGCATCATTGAACTGCTTCACCAGGTCAGGGATAAGAGCACAGGCAAGGTCTCTGCCGCAGCAGCGTGAACTGATCTTTTTTACAAGCTCAAATGCCGTTTCAAGGAAGGTCCTTCCCTCGATCAAATTTTCAGGGATTCTTATGTGAAACACCTCATGGATGCCGGCCCCTTCAAACCTGCGGGTTGTTATTCTTATCAGGGATCTGCTCCCGTCATCCCATCTGATCTTTGCACAGTCCTTATCCGGGAAAACGGCTGCAACTGTTCCATGCTGCTCCGAAACAGACTTTTCCCCCGTAAGCTGGCTCTCTGAGGAATACCGATAGGTTACAGAGCTTCCGCTTTGCGATATTGAATGACGGTATGTCACAGCCTCTGAGGAATCTTTGTCAAAGAATGTATCCTCCCAGGATGTTTCAAGCGGCGGGATCATCGGATATACCTTTTTTCATAGAGTCCCGTCAGGCTTATAATATCTGTTTCTGTATTAACCATCTCATATGCCGTTACTTATAAATATACTGAAATCAATTATATGTCGCGGAGAAACAGATTCCCCAGTACCATCCGGTAATCTCTTGTTTCTCTGAAGGACACCCGTCATCTGAATCCGTGGTTTTAAAAATACTTCCGGTAAAAGCGATCCCAAGGCCCCAGTTATCAGAAACCCACCACTCCTTGCCGATTGCATAATTAAATCCGGTACCTCTTTTGGAACCGTATTTTCCGGTATTGTCCTCAATTATACAAAGGGGGAAAGATACACCGGCTGACAGATAAAAATTAGCAGGCATAATATAATAGCAGAAACCAAATCCGGGATCATTTATACCGAAAGTTGTGTTCTTTGTCTCAGCTGAATATCCCCTCCACTTAATATCAGGATCCGGAACTGATACACCTGAAAGTTCTCCATATAATATGAAATTATCAACAGGAGCCGCTCCCAACTGAAACTTGAACATATTGCATGTCCCGGAAAGAGTGAAGTCAGAGCCAAGAACATCCTTTTCTGTCATCGAGGCTTTACCGTATCCGAGAAGAAATCTGAGAAAGAACCCGTCGTGCAGTTCGGCACCGGTATAATTACCAGCTTTTTCAGTCATGCCATACCTGTTATCATTATAGGATTTTGCTGTCGTATCATCGTCGTTATAAACATCAGAGTTCACAGCTGCCTCTTCGCCATTGAATTCATCTGCCCTTAACACTGTCGAGGAAAGAATAATAAGTAAACAGAGACCTAATCTTAAAAATTTTTTCATTCAGCAACTCCTTAAAGACAATTTGTTTTTTATTAAAAAATTCTTTATCCGAACAACACGATGTCAAACATAAAGTCACATAAGAATATTGATCCATTCTTCTTTATACTATATGAAGGTGTCGTTCCTTGATGATTCCCGGTTTATCTGATAATTTTTCATAAATTCAGGTTTTGATTTTTTTCTGCCATAACGTTTATGTTTTTTTATGATTTTCACAAAATATTTTATCCACGAAAAAATATATGATATTTTGAAAGCGGTGATTTTGCCGGGGGAATTTTCATATAATTAATACAATCTACCTGTAGTCAAACGCGCCTATGTCCCATCCGGTTCTGACATATCCGTTTATATCCCGCGTAAAATCAAATTCCGGAAAAACCTCAACAGGAAGATACTGAGTTATATCGGTCCCGGCATTGACCGCCGGACTTCCCGGGGCAAGCCTGAAATCAGAAGCAGACGGATTTACGAAGATCATTTCAAGATTTTCCTGCAGCATCTCGCCGGAGGATAACGCCCACCCGTACCTCTCCCCCTGGTCCCACGCCAGGCCGGTATAGAGATTATTGCTCCGGCTGATAGTGCCGGCCGCGCCCCCTCCGTCTATTATATTATTAATTGATATATATCTATTCTCTGCGGATGCATTTCCGAAATTCAATGAGGCGTTCCTGCTGTTTCTTACCAGCGTATTATTTAAAAAAGAAATAATCCCCCTCTCCCAGGGGCCGTGGCCTGTATCGCCCCATTCATTTACATTACTGTCCCGGCCGCCGGCATCAACGACGTTATTAATAAACCAGAGATTTCCGCTGTCCTGAAAAGTGACAGGGCTGTTGCAATCCTCCACCCTGTTGTTGACCACAAGGATATCGCTCGACCCTATATATATTGTGATTCCGTTCGCGTGGCTGCCGTTACTCCGCCTGATGATGTTGCCGTCTATTATACCATGCTCAATGGCATAAAACCTGAGACTCGTAGCACCGGCGCGGTCTATTGTATTGCCTTTTACATTTACCCTGGCTCCTCCGGATAAAAAGATCCCTGCATTCCTGGGATTATCTATCAATTGATTATCCTGCACAAGGGTATTATACGTGTTCTCAAGATATATCCCTCCATAGCCGCGGGTATCCCCCTTCCTGTTGTGCGCTATATAGTTATTCCTGATGATTATGTTATAGTTTTCAAGATAGGAAGCGGAAACAGTTCCGATTCCGATACCGTCATGAAGACCGGACCCGGAATGTTTAATTACTGAAAAACCCTCGATAGTTATATTGCTGTGAGACCCGATATCAATTCCCCAGTTACGGGCTGAATATGTAATCCTTCCGTCAGGATTTACATTGCTGCGAGGCCGAAGCAGCAGCTTCAGCCTGTTGCTGCTGTCCGGGGTTGTGGATATAAAGTATTCACCTGCCTGGTCAATCGCGTGCGGACTGTTGAATAAAGCGTAAGACTGGTTACGGCCGTCAGGATAAATTGCGTATTCACCCAGGTCTTCAAAGGTAACACGGCCGTCAGCCGGAGAGTATGAAAGTATTTTTCTGGTTACTACCAGGTTCGGATTTGTCCATATCAGGAGGTACGAATCATCCCAGTAATGCGCATCGGCCTGATTAAAAAAATCCGGGTCCGTAATGGACGTTCTGGTGAGATTACTCTGCGCAACAGTACGAAAGTCCTCCATGTTGTCATAAAAATAAAAATCCGAGGGGTTCGGGTACTGTGACGGCCACAGGAAGCTGTCTTCCGATCCCGCGGCGTCCATTTCATGAAGATTGATACTCAGAGGGTCTGCAGTCGCCGGCAGATAAGTATAATAGATATTGCTGTAGTCGGGGTTGCCGTAGCAGTCCGCTGACGAAGCGCATTGCGTCCACCCTGTTACCAGGTCCCCTCCGTCAATCACCGCCCTGCTGTTCTCCAGGCCGGGCCATGCGTTACCCTGATAAGTGATATGGTGGTTCTGAGAACCGTCCGCCGGAATCTTCAGCTGCCCCCGGTATACGGTCCCGCCCCTGAATACAATCCTGTTTCCAGGTTTAAGCTGCGTCGATGCCGCAGATGATGCCGCATTGACATCACCAGGCGCATGCTTCCACGCACCCGCCGGTGAAAGGCCGTCATTGCTGTCACTGCCGTTCGCGTAATCAACATAATAACTGGCCGTATAATAAACCGTGAAACCTGCCGTTATCTCCTTATTGCCGTCGATCACAAAAGTAACGGGATTTTCTCCGCTTTTCAGATCACCTGTCCATGATGAAAAATCAAAGCCGTCATCGGCAACCGCAGTAAGGGTAACCATTGTTCCCTCTCTGTACTGCGGCAGGTCGGGCTCAGCTTTTACCGAACCGTTTACTGTCTTTATAGAAAGGGTGTAATAGGCGGATTTTTTTTCATTACATCTGCATGAAACCAGAGAAGAGAGCAGCATCAGTATAAAAAAATGGATTATTGTTTTTTTTATCATCTCTTTATATATGTCCCTGTATTTTAAAATATACCGGTATTTCCGGATTTCTGTTTCACATAAATTCCGGCAGTCACCTGTTGTTTAAAGACTGGCTGAATAACCATTCCATGACAGCAGGATCACCAAACGGAAACGTAGTGGTAAAATGCCCGGCCCCGGGAAATTCAGTCATTTTCGCGAAATCCCATCCATTTTTGGTGAGCGTCAGTGTTCTGGCCGGGTAGCCGGTACCAAGAGATGTAACGGTATAATCGCCGCTGTCAGTTTCAGCAGCTCCTGCATTCAGGGTATGGTTTTTCAGATAGTTGTAGATTGACCGGGCGCTGCCGAGGTCTGTAGCACCGGTAACAGCCCAGATCGCTGTTTTTTTTACGATAGCATCGTATCCTGATGACAGATATCCCCCGCCGCTGAGCATGATTATACCGGCGAACAACTGCCCGTTGTAATCATAGTATGCCTTTGCCAGACTCAATGAACCCCATCCCCCCATAGAAAAACCGTGAACATAGATCCTTTTTTGATCAATGCGGTAATCTGTCTTAAACCTCTCTATCCGGGCGATGATGGCATCGATATCAAAACCGGATGGGCCCTGGGGGACATACATAAAACATGGATACGTTGTACGGAACTCATCGGCAATCCCCTTCTGGTACTCCTCTGTCATGTTCTGTAATTGATCGCTCCAGTTGTAGTAACCCATACCCATATAGTACAGGTTCTTGAGGTATTTTATCTGGCTCGAACCGTGCAGGTAGACAAGAAGCGGATATTTTCTCGAGGAATTGGATCTTATCTCGTAGTTCCACGGCTTCACAAGGAAGAAATCCCCCGCAGCATCATATTCAATGCCGGGCCTGTTCGATTCCTCAAATCTTTCAGGCTCTGCGCTGTCGCCGCCGCATGAAAAGAGGGATAAAAAAACAGGAATAATGATTAGAAGATAACAGTTTTTCACCACCCGAAAAGTTTTTGCCATTTCATTCCCCTGATAGCTTTCTTTTTAAAGACATGACAACTTAACAGATCTGTAATGCTGAACAGGTTTTTGAATAATCCATGGAGATCGATCTGAATCACATAAATATTTCTGTCTATTTTTCCAGAAAGGTCTTTCTATAAAATCTCCATGATAAAAATTATTATATAATTGCCATGACGCCGGCACCACATTAGAGCCGCGGATTAATATTGCAACTATAATTTGACCGGGAGAACAGATTAAAAAAGAATGGGGAACAGCTATGGTTCGAGATGATATTATTAATCCGGCTGAAGCCGGAATAATGCGGTTTTTCAAAAAGGAACGGTGCCGGTTTAAGCCAGCCTGGCCCTGCCGATGACAGTCTTGAAGCTCTCCCAGTCCCACTTGTAAAGTTTTCCGGCTTTCGGAACGGTCCTGTACTCGCCGAACTGAGTGCCGAATGTCTGGTAGATAGGCTTGCCGAGATTGAATGCAACATCCACCTCTTCGAGCACATTATGGGCCTTATATGTTGCGGGGCCGGTCATCACTATTACCAGGTCAAGCAGGGCCATTTTATTCTTTAAGGTTTCAATCCACTGCTTTTCAGGCGGAACCCACTGTACCGAGTGTTCAATAATCGTTATCGGAGAATCAGGTTTCTTTGAATACTCCCAGATAAAATCGAGCTGTTTCGCATCATTCACTATATCAAATATTACGAAGACTCTCTTTTTCTTTACTGGAGCCATACCCACCTCATTGAAAATTGGTATTACAGTTGCAGACTCTTGCCTGAAGCCGGGAAAGACAGAGTTATTTCCGGGTTTTAACGGGGAGATTATAGACTATATCAATCCGAAATGTCAACAATTATACAAAACTTTCAGTATCCCTCGTAAAATCAGGGCCGAACCGGAGCGGAGATCGATATTTTATACAAATTTATATTAGAAGGAGTGAAAACAGAGTAAACTTATTGACATTACATAAATATGTAGTAACAGGTTGATCCATCTTTTCCGGATATATTTACCTCCCCCCTGCCTATTCTGCCTGCGGGGAAAAAACAGAATTATAAAAGCGGATAAGAAAAAAGCAAAATATCAAATCAATCACCTGAAAAATTCCATCCATGGATTTTTTCAGGGTCGGTTTCGCGAAGTAAATTCACGAAACCTCACATTTTCGAGGCTTTTTTTAAATTGATTTGCCTCGAAAATAGTGATAGATCTGACGAACAGGACGTTCTAATGCCGAGAAGGACACGGATGTCCGTGAGCGGCCATGTATCACATTAACAGTTTCCTGAAAGGAGGAAACTGTTAAAATAATTTTCAGGAGAATAGTATGTCGATAGCATCTCTATTACTTACGCTTCTACCAATCGTTATACTGCTTTGCATGCTGATAGTTTTCCGTAAGGCTGCTGACGTCAGCGGTATCGTCGGCTGGATCGCGATCTCGCTGGTCGCCTATTTTTTCTTTCAGACATCGGCAGAGGTTATCCTCCGTTCTACCGGTGCGGGCCTCATCCGTTCCTTTTCCGTTTCACTTATAGTAGCCACATCGCTTCTCCAGATGGCCTACATGGAAAAAACCGGCGCTCTCAAACGAATCATTATATTTGTTAAAACCATCGCAAGCGAAAACCGCGCGGTACAGATCATGATGATCAATATCGGTTTCGGCACCCTTATGGTCGCGGTGGGAGCAACCCCTGTTTCGCTTCTCCCCCCGATTCTTATTGCGATGGGATATTCAACCTATGTAGCCATAGCCCTCCCCGCTATAGGTTATGACTCGCTCTGTACATACGCGCTTTTAGGAGCGCCGATTGTCGTTTTTGTCGATATAGCGAACAGCTTCCTCGGCAAGGGGAACGAGATAAGCCTCCACCAGGCCGGTATGGTTTTCTACATGTTCCTGCCGCTGGTATCAATGCTGATCGGTTTCAGCATGCTCTGGATCGTAGGAAAATGGCAGGCGATCAAGGAGGGGTGGTTCGTATGCTTCCTGACCGGTGTCGTAATAGGAATCGTCGCGTATTTCACAAACCGTTATGACAACCTGGTTGTTCTTACAGGTATCTTCTGCGGCCTTGCTGTCATACTGACAATGGCGCTTTACCTGAAGCTTACAGGCAAAAAAATAATCGACAAGAGCAAACTCACGAAGGAAGAGCTTGAGTACGAGAAGGTCTATCCGCTCTGGAAAGCCGCAATGCCGTGGCTGCTTCTGATAATTATGATCCTTGCCCTGAACGTTCCGAAAGATATGTTCAACTACCTTTACAGAACCCTTACACTGCCGATCAACGGCCTCACAGCCAACGGCAAACCGCTTGACACACGCGCACTGTGGCAGGCATATACCTGGATCTTCATAAGCATAATAGTATCAATGCCGTTCCTTAGGCCCACCGGCGCGCAGATCAAGGATACCCTTTCAGTCTGGCTGAAACGCGCACCGAGACCGGTATTTGCCGCAGCAATATTTTTCGCGATCGGCGAGGTTATGAACATGTCAGGATTCAGCATAACGACGGGACAGTTCGCGGTGCCGAGCATGGTCAAGATCCTTGCCGATTACTCGGCCCAGTTCTTTCAGGGAGCCTACGGCGCAGTTGTTCCGTTTATCGGACTGTTCGGCGGTTTCATAACAGGAAGCGAGGCTTCAACAATCGCGATGTTCGCAAAATACACCCTGACAACGGCGAAAAATCTCTCAATGCCTCTGATGGGCCTTATTATTGTAACAGCGGGCCTTGCGTTCGGCGGCGGTCTTGCCAGCGTTATCTCTCCGGCAAAACTACAGAACGCAGCTGCATCGATAGACAAAATCGGCGAGGAGAACAAGGTGATCCGTATCGCTTTCGTATTCTCTCTGCTGCTGACCGTTATAACCTCAATTTTTGTGGTTATACTTTTAATGATTAACGGTATATAGAAAAAACTGAATGAATTATATCCCCCCTCCCTTGATGGGAGGGGCCAGGGGATGGTGGAGAATAACTTCTGCTTACTGTCGCCCCCACCTATCCTCAATCAATCGCTTTTTGCACATCCTGTGCGCGATTGATACTGCGGCCTCCCTGCCGGGAGCCGCATCAAGGGGGAGGTATTTGTTTTTAAATACCCTCCGTACCTCTCCGCTCCCGCATAAAAATAGAATTAATTTAATATTTTTTCAATTAATTCTGAAAACCCCATAGACTTGTATTAAATTAGCTTATAACTTAAAAGACATAATCTGTAACGGGAAAAGGTGATTATATGAACAGATATCCATCGGGATCTTATTTCAGCACTGACCGTTTACGCTATACGATGTTCCTGATTTTTACCGTATCAGCCCTGATGTCGGGATGCTACACCGACAGGAAAAAATCCCCGGCGACTATTGAATTTGTCGTTGTTTTCAGGCCCGATGTACCGGTGGAAAAGGCGAGCAGCATACTGTATGAAAGGGAGTTCATTTTTCATGAGGGATCGGACAGCAGCAGGGGTAAAAAATATATCAGCGAGACCGGTCCTAAATTTATTGTCCAGGTTCCGAAAGAAAAGGTTGAGACTTTTCACATGCAGATGAAAGCCATTCCGCAGATATACGAAATCTATCAGCCGGACTGGAATATAAATAAGGACTGATCTTTTCCTATGACCCGTATATTTACGGCCGGAGCCGATATTTTTTGATATCCGTCCGGTCTGAAAAAATAAATGCTTTAATTATTTCATGCAACCCTGTATACTGCCGCTGTATTAATCCTGAAATACTTTCATTCATAATTATAATTAAAAAGATTAGTTATATGCTAAACATTAAAACCGCCGGATATTACGGCACATACAGTTGCCCGAGCCCCATTCTGAACGGAATAATCAGTCCGATGCTGAAAAAAATGAGAACGTTTCGGCTTTTATTCAGTCTAACAGACAGGGGAAAAGAGATAGAGAATCCCGAAGATGAAGAAACCGGACTGATAAAGGGTTTTTTGAACGGCCGGGAGAGGGATTTTGACACTCTTGTAACAAGGCACAGCGATATGATTTTTAATCTATGTTTTAACATTACAGGCGATTACGACGAAGCCTCGGACTGCTGCCAGGAGGTTTTTATCAGGATGTATAAGAACCTTCACAGGTTCGAGTTCAGATCCTCGCTATCCACATGGCTGTACACGATAGCGCTGAACACATGCAGGAACCGTATTTCATCGAGCTACATGAAAAGAAGGGTTTCAATCGACGGCTTTGAAAACACTCACCGCGCGGCGGACGGCTGCGGACCGGAACTCCTTTATGAACGGAGCGAGGTTGAGTCGGCGATACGCAAAGCGATATCGATGCTGCCGGAAGAGGAACGGATTCTGGTAGTGATGCGCGACCTCGAAGAGCGGGGTTACGACGAAATCACGGCGATTACCGGGATAAAGTCCGGCACTGTTAAATCAAGGCTGTCGCGCGGAAGACACAGGCTCCGCGGTTTGCTTTCCGGGGTGATCATATGAACTGTAAAGACGCGCGGGAAATGACCGCCGCATACCTTGACAACAACCTCGACCCGATGAACGACATACTCATTACCGGGCATATGGAATCATGTCCCGGATGCCGGGACGAAATTATGTTTCTGATCAGATACAGAAATGCCATCAAGACTTTCAAACCGATACCGGCGCCGGAAAATCTTCTGTCTGAAATTCACCGAAGGATCGAACTTGAACGTGAACAGAGCCTCAAAAACCGGACCATGGGAGTATTGCGCCGTCTGTTCGACACCTACAGGTTCCCCGTTGAAGCGGCCGGTGTCCTCGCTGCTGTGGTAGTGATCTTCTTCCTCTACAAACCGTTTTTTACAGAAAAGGGCGTGCAGACTTTCACGGAATACGGCGTCAAAGCGCCGGCCGGCGAGGTGTCTGCGGAAAAAGATACCGCACCGGGTATCCATAAAGAAGAGAAGTTAATGGAACCGGCCAGACTTCAGAAACAGAAGAGCAGGGCCGTTAACGATAATATTATTCCGGATAAAGGCGACTCTTTGAGCAGCAGGGAGACCGAACTTCCGGTTAAAGACGATAAAGAATCTGTTTCAGTATCTGTCGATCAGAAGAAAACAGCTCCGTCGGTCGAAAGCGAGAAGACTGCAGGAGATGAAGTTATGAAATCGTACTCGCCCGGAATTTCAGAAGAACAGAAGAGCGTAAGAGTAAAAAAGGGACCATCTCAGGTCTCTGTGTCAAACGCGGAGAAGATTTTCTGGGAGTCTGAGGTTTCCATTATCAGAAAGGACCTTTCGAACGGGGAGAGGCTTTTTTATAAAATAAAAATAAGTCCGTTAAAATACGACAAGATGATCAACCGGCTGAACCGGGATTTTTCCGTTGAGGAAAAATTCATAAAGAAGAGCAAGTCTGATTACCAGATTGAACTTTTTCTTGAAAAAAAATAAAAAATCGCGAACCGGAATTGAATTCACCCGGTCATAGAGACATACTTCATTCAAAGTTTCCTTAAAAAAGTCCCGGATGTACTTTTTCAGGAAACTGTACAGGGAAATACTCGAATTAGCGGAGGCGGTTTATGAAACGGATAATTTTTATACTTTGCATTATAATACCCTTAACGGCGGAGATGCTGTCCTATGCCGCATGGGACAAAGAGGGAAAATCGAAAATACAGATTGCGCTGCTCCTTGACACAAGCAGCAGCATGGACGGGCTTATCGACCAGGCGCGGTCCCAGTTATGGAAGATAATCAATCAGCTCGCTGTGGCCCAGAAAAACGGAAAGGCCCCCCAGCTCGAAGTCGCGCTCTTCGAATACGGCAAAAGCAGCATCCCGGAAGGGGAGGGGTACCTCCGGATGGTTACATCGTTCACCCGTGACCTCGACAAGATCTCTGCGAGCCTCTATTCTCTTACAACAAACGGCGGAGATGAATACTGCGGAATGGTGATCGATACCGCCACCAGGAATCTTCAATGGGACAGCAATGACAACAACCTGAAGCTGATCTTCATAGCGGGCAACGAACCCTTTGACCAGGGGAGCATAAACTATAAGGAATCCGTAAGAAGAGCAAAATCAAAAGGGATCATTGTCAACACTATCTTCTGCGGAGACTCTCAGACAGGAATAGAGTCATGGTGGAAGGATGGAGCCGATCTCGCCGGCGGCAGATACCTCAGCATAGACCAGAATCTGCAGGTCAGAGTGATAACCGCCCCTCAGGATGCGGAGCTGACAAGGCTCGGAGAGGAGCTGAACAAGACTTATATCGCCTACGGATCAACCGGCAAGGAGAGAAAAAAGGAGCAGGAGAAACAGGACTTTAATGCGAAGTCGAAATCGGCATCCATTGCAGCCGACAGATCTATTTCGAAGGCTTCGGAACAGTACGACAACTCGGAATGGGACATAGTCGACGCGTCGTCAAAAGGAGCCATCGATCTTAAAACTGTAAAAAGGGACCAGCTCCCCGCAGAGATGCAGGATATGGATGTAAAAGAGCGTGAAGCCTACGTGAAGAAAATGGAAAATAAACGGGAAGAGCTTAAGGCCAGAATAAAAAAACTTAACGAAGAGCGTAAACTGTATATTGAAAAAATGGAGAAGGAGAACAAATCTGAAAACACACTCGATTCTGCAATCATCAAGACAGTACGTGAACAGGCCGAGAAAAAAGACTTCAGTTTCAAATAAATGACAAGCCCTCACCCCGTCGCTAAAGCGCCCCACTCTCCCGGAGTACCGAGAGAGTGGGGTAAGACAGCAATTATACTTTCCGAATTAACCCTCTCCTGAGCAAAACCGGGGAGAGCCCCCTCCTCAACCTTCTTGCAATTGCGGCATTTATGGCAGTTATCACATATTTTACTAAACTTCTTTCCCCCTCCGGGCGACCGCAGGAAGTGCCCTGGCAGGTGAGGGGATTATTTTAATCACATTGTAAAAACCATTTAAATTTAATTTTTTCATTTTACTGTAAATGTTTAACCGTATTTTTTTATTGCAATTACCATACTTGATCTATTATATTAAACCCATGAAAATATCCGCGAAAATAATACTTTTCATTCCGTTACTTTTTTTATACTGCACAAGCAGCAGTGTCAGTGACGACCCCAGGCTCCGTTTGAAGTATGTTAACAAAAAGTATATGTTCTCACTTCAGTTTCCGGAGAAATGGATAAACTACATGGATTTTGAAAAGAGCGAAATTATCGATCCGGATATCAACATCCCGGTAATATATTTCGCTCTCCCCACAAGATCAAGGGACTGGCAGCCGCTTAATATACCGGCAGGTTATGCAGAACTGTTCTGCGTCAGGGTGTTTACCAAAACTCAGTGGGAGCTTTACCAGGAGAAGTACAGGGGGAGCGAAGAATTCCAGATGAGCGACAAGATCCCCGGTGAAGGGATAAAGTATTTCTATCTTATAAGGTATTCAAGTTCGATACCGGTTGATCTTTACATATACATGAAAGAGACAAATGCAGTCACAGACACTTTCAGGATGCTGAGATAGTTCAGTCTTCAACGACTGGGAGATAGATGCTGAAAGATGTCCCCTTGCCCGGCGTGCTGTCGACAGTGACAGCCCCCTTGTGGGCCTGGATTGTTCCGTATACCGCCGAAAGGCCGAGCCCCTTCCCTTTACCGACAGGTTTTGTTGTGTAGAACGGATCAAAGATCTTATTCAGATTCTTCTTCTCGATGCCCAGACCGCTGTCGGTAATCTTTATCACGATAAACATCTTCTTTGTGTCCCCCCCTGTCAGATCTGACAGCGAGATTTTATCAATCGGTTTATTATCGGTGCTGATCGTAAGAACTCCTCCGTCCGGCATCGCGTCTTTCGCGTTTGATATAATATCATGGACGGCCTTGTTTATCTGCTTATAGTCCCCGTTTACTGCGTCGCTCGCAGCATAAAGCGATGAAACTATTTTTATATTTCCCGGAAATTCATCCTGCAGGTTTAGTATAATTTCATGAAGCATCGCATGGATTGAGAATGTATCGATATTTATTTCGCTCTGCCTCGCGAATATAAGCAGGTCTTCAATCAATGAAGTCGATTCCTGGATGGACTTCTGTATTCCGGTAGTGTATTTTTTTATGTCGGTGTCTTTCACCTTTATGTCTATCAGCGAGTTATATGAGCCTATACCCATCAGCCTGTTGTTCAGGTCATGCGCGATACCTCCGGCCATCTGCCTTAAAGCCCTTGCTTTCTCTATCTCGCTCTCGCGTATCACATGCTCCCTTAATACAGTTTCAGCCTCCTTCTGTTTTGAGATGTCCCAGATGAAGCCCTCAAAGAAAAGCAGGGTCCCGTCATCGTAGACACCTCCCCCCTTTTCCCACACGTATTTAACCGACCTGTCCTTTGTAATAATCCTGTAGTCCAGGTAATAGCTCTGTTTACCCAGCAGTCCGCTCTCCCCGGCATGACGGACCCTTTCGCGGTCTTCGGGATATATAAGATCGTTCCAGTAGACCCCTCCCCCCTCAACGAGCTCCTCCGGCCTGTATCCCGACAGATCAAGCGAACCCTGACTGACGAAGAGCATAGTCCGTTCGCTGTCGTTACTGCACCTGTACGCCATGCCGGGCAGGTTTTCGAGAAGAGTCCTCAGTTCGCGCTCTCTTTCAATAAGCTCCTTTTCCTTCCTCTTGCTCTGGGTTATATCATCAATGAGTAAAGCCACCTCGTCCTCATTTGCCCTGAAGATTAATAAAAGAAAAATTTTGTTAAGCTCTTTTATATAGAGCTCCCTCTTAACCGACAGACCGGTACTAAGCACTTCAAAGAACTGCGTAATAAGCTCCGTGTCAACGACGGTGAAACTTTTCCGCATCTTCTTATTTGTCAGGTTTTCATCTATATTTAAAAGCTCGAGGATCCTTTTATTCATTCCGGTAAAAACAAAATCAGGCCACCCGTTGTTCTCATATTTCATCGTCACATAACCGGACTGCATCCTGTTGCTCAGATTGTCGAGCAGTTCGCTCTTGTAGAGAGAGGTTATCTCCGCGGAATATTTCTGCTGTAAAATTACACCCTCATACTTTTTTCTGTCGGTGATGTCTGATATCCACGATATTACAACATCATAGGCATAATATTTTCCCGGAATTATTTTGCACTCGGCATTGAATTTTGTACCATCGGGTCTTATCAGCACTGTTTCGACCTTTTCCAGTGTTCTGCTTTCTGCAATCGCCCTGACGATTTTGTTTTTAAGCACCGCCGGGATATTGTTTCCGGTGATCAGGTCCGGGGGTATTTTTGAAGAGCGGAAAATATCATAGAGGCTTTTATTTACAAAATATGTCTTCTTAAAATTTCTGTCGGTAATATGAACACCTATGGGCGAGATTGAAAGAATCGAGAGTATCGCGTCTTCAGACCTGTAGCTGTAGATTTCAAAAAAAAGAAAAAATATATTATATGGAACCATGAATAACAGCAGAGCAATAATCAGATAACGGTCCAGTTTTGGGATATTGAAATAGATACAGACCAGCATCGAAGAGATGGAAATGATAGGTATTATTCTCTCTATCCTTGAAACATAGAAAAGATTATATCCTATCTTCTTTTTATACGCTTCTTCGATATAAATCTCGTACCATGCCGCATAAAAAATCGTCAGTATCATTCCTGTCACAGATAGAGAGACAAACCAGCCTCCAAAACCCTCTCTGGGCAGCTGATTATTTACCATATAAATACTGGTCAGGATAAAGTTGATGAAAGAGGAAAAGAGTATTATCCTGTATACACTTCTCCGTTTGACCTCTTTTTTCCAGATACTTATCCAGTATATGCCGAGGCCCATAACAAACGGAGAAAGGTTTATAACACCGGTTACGGTTTCACGGACTATTATTCTCAATCCGGCATCTTTAAATCCGGAATTGTAGTTAACCATTGACGATATCATAACAATAGTTACAAATATCAGCCCCAGGAGATTCAGCTCCCTGGTAATCTTGAATGAAGTCTCCTTTACATAACTGAAGAGTACAAAAGCAATTATTATGGTTACATTTGCGGACGCGACGATATATATCGAAAGGATCCTCCCCTTTGCTGTAAAATTAAAAAAATCGGTAAAGGATCTTATCAGTATTGATGATATAATCAAAAATCCATAGATAACAATATATAGCCAGGCGACCTTAATATTATGGGAGCTTTTTGAAAAAGCCTGTATTGAGGCGGCAGTCATTAATAATCCGGAAAAAGTCCACATTACACGCGTCAGCAGTATTCTGTGTTCCGGGAAAAAAAGCAGCAGCAGAAAATGTATAATCAAAACCAGCGAAATCAACAGAAGTACATTACGGGTTCTCTTTAAATATTTAAAAAAAAGAGTTGAATGAACATTATAATCTGTCATTATCGCCTCAGTCCCTGATTTAAAAATGTTTTAAATTAATGCATTATTTTTTTCAATAACTTAATTAGCGTCGGATGATCATTAATACTAAATATTCAGAGCTTTTCCCTATAAAATTATTCAGTATTAATGGTCTGAACTCCTTTATAATTTTATAAAGGATATAATTATTAACTTACAGGGGTATACACTTTGAAAAGAACAATATTTTTAATCATAACAATATTGCTTTCATCGGCGGCTCTTTTCGCGGATGACAACGCGAATAAACTGACAGTGACACGGGAAAAAAATGTTTTTACAAATCCTTCTGATAACGAGTTTATAGGAAAACTCGGGACAAGTTATGCGTCAAAACCGGGAAAGTTCGGAATGGATTTAAGCCTGAATTACATATATAACATTGATCCGGTTTTTGTCTTCGGCCTGGAGGGGGACTTTTTCTGGATCAAGTGGAAGACCAAAATCGGCGAAGTAAGCAAGGGTTCGGCCAACGGCGAGCTGACTGCCGATACAGACCTGTACACCTTCCCCTTTTTCGGAAACGCACAGATAAGGTTTCCGTTTTTAAGACAGAAAATCTACGTTGAACCGTCAGTTACAGTGGGGCTAGGCTACTGTCTTATGATACTCGATTACACATCCACAACAAAAAGCGAGACCGATTTGTACGGCGGATTCGCCTGGCAGTTCTTCGGCTCAGCTTCATATAAGATGTATGAGAACTCCGCAGTAAATTTTGTTTTCGATCTGGGATACAGGAGCCTCTCCCCTGAAAAGAACAATGTCCAGTTTGACATGTCCGGGATCATAACAAGACTCGGTGTAAAGATGTATATATAGTCTTTAACATCCCGCGGATTGATCCCTGCACAGCGTAATCTTTCATACCGTTGAGAACGGTTCTTTCCGCATAACGGCACATTGATTATAATTTATGCAGAGACGGCAGTTTAATCCGTAACTTGCCGTCTATCTATTAAAGACAGATTTTTGGAAATGAACAATGGAAAATGACAAAGCACCCCTCTACGGGATTTTTAATAAAACCGTAACCTATTCAAAAATGATAAAACTCGCTCACACGATATTTGCTCTGCCCTTCGCTTTTGCAGGGGTCGTACTCGCGCTTCGTGAACACTCAATTACACCGCAGATGATGTTATGGATAATTCTCGCGATGGTCGGAGCACGCTCCGCTGCGATGGGATTCAACCGCATCGCTGATGCCGAAATCGATGCTGAGAATCCGAGGACGGCTGTCAGGGAGATCCCTTCCGGAATAATATCAAAAAAAGAGGCCCTTGCATTTACTGTTTTCTCCGCGATACTCTTTGTGTTCGCCGCCGCGATGCTCTCGGAGATCTGCCTGTGGCTCTCCTTTCCGCTGCTGCTGCTTCTGTTCTTCTATTCATATACCAAGCGTTTCACATGGTTTGCGCACCTGTATCTCGGCTTCGCCATAGGGCTTGCTCCGATGGGAGTATGGATCGCTATCGCCGGAGTTCCGGATATCTCGATTATAATCCTCTCGCTTGTTCTGATGACTCACATATCCGGCTTTGACATCCTCTATTCATGCCAGGATTACGAATTTGACAGGGAGAATAACCTTTTTTCCATACCGGCCCGCTTCGGAATTAAAAGGGCTTTTACAATTTCCGCGCTTCTGCATATCTCAACCGTTGTCCTCTTTACATTACTTTACTTCACCGCGGGTTTCGGGGCATACTACTTTATCTTTACAGGTATAATCGCTCTTCTTTACATTGCCGAACACAGAATCGTCAATCCTGACGACATTTCAAATATAAACATCGCGTTTTTTCATATCAACAGCGTTATATCCGTTCTTGTGTTTTTCGCTGTATTAACCGGATACCTTACCGGAAACTGATCAATACAAAGAGGGCCCTGGCATGAGCAGAACAATAATAACAGGTATCACCGGGGCTTCGGGGAGCATCTACGCGCTCAATTTTATCAGGCATGCGGCGTCTCTTGGTGCTGACCTGAGAGTAGTCGCGACAGAAACCGGTTCAGCTGTTTTCAGACATGAAACGGGTGTATCCATTTCCGAAGCTGTTGACAGGATAATCGAATCATCGGGGAAACAGGCAAAAATAAGAATTTACGACAACAGAGACATGTTTGCCGACATAGCCAGCGGTTCATACAAAACAGACGGGATGGTCGTCGTGCCATGTTCAATGAAGACCCTTTCCGGAATAGCCGGCGGCTATTCGTCATCTCTTCTTGAAAGGGCCGCTGATGTAATGTTGAAGGAGAGAAGGGATCTTATACTGACGGTCAGGGAAACCCCTGTAAGCCTGGTGCATCTCAGGAACATGACCCTCGCCGCCGGGGCAGGAGCTGTAATACTCCCCGCGTCTCCCGGCTTTTATCATCATCCGTCGGCAATAGACGATCTTGCGGATTTTATCACCGGAAAAATACTTGACCTGCTTAAAATAGAACACTCTCTCGGGACGGAGTGGAAAAGACAGATGTAGCCGGTAAATTGTATACCGTGCTGTAAAATATTTCTCCACCTTCAGGCCCCCGCACCCTGCTTTATCAGGCTCAGCAGACCGCCGGAGGGGTATTATAAGTAACAGGTTAAAAAAAACAAAACACTGGAAATACTGATGAAAAAAAATTACAGAAACCTTAACGAATTTATTGATGCACTTGAAAGCGAGAATGAGCTTGTCCGCTTTACGGAACCTGTATCAAACGTTCTTGAAATCACCGAAATAACAGACCGGATGTCAAAGCTCAAAGACGGCGGAAAGGCTATCCTCTTTGAAAACGTTACCGGTTACGATTATCCGGTACTGATCAACCAGTTCGGAAGCCTTAAAAGAATTAATATGGCGCTCGGGAGCGAAAGCCTGGATCAGCTCGCCGGACGGCTCCACGATATAATTAATATGAAACCGCCTAAGACATTTTTCGACAAGGTCAGGCTCCTCCCGCAGCTTGTAAAATACTCGCGCTTTCTTCCCCGTACCGTAAAGGGAAAAGCTCCGTGCCAGGAGATTATACACACAGGAGACGACATAGATCTAGGGACTATCCCTGTTCTTTTCTGCTGGCCCGACGACGGCGGCCCTTTTGTTACCCTGCCGGTCGTTTTCACCAGAGGACTGACTGACGGCAAACGCAATGCCGGAATGTACAGGATGCAGATATATGACAGAAACACCACCGGTATGCACTGGCACATTCACAAAGACGGCGCCCACCACTACAACGAATACCACCGCGCAGGTAAGAGGATGAAGGTCGCTGTCGCGATAGGGACCGATCCGGCAATTACCTATTCAGCCACGGCCCCGCTTCCGCGCGGCGTCGATGAAATGCTGCTCGCCGGTTTTATAAGACAGAAACCGGTACGGATGGCAAAATGCGTCTCAGTCGATCTGGAGGTCCCTGCCGAGGCGGAGTTTATCATTGAGGGATATGTCGATCCGGGGGAGCTCCGCGTCGAGGGTCCGTTCGGCGACCACACAGGATACTATTCGCTTAAAGGGGATTACCCCGTGTTTCACGTAACGGCGATAACCAGGAGAAAAAATCCCGTATACAGCGCAACAATTGTCGGTAAGCCGCCGATGGAGGACTGCTATATGGCGCTTGCGACGGAGAGAATTTTTCTTCCGATGATAAAAACGATTCTTCCGGAAATCACTGATTATATGCTTCCATGGGAGGGCGTATTTCACAATATCGCGGTAGTCGCGATAGAAAAGGAGTTCCCCGGTCACGCGGCCAAGGTTATGAACGGATTATGGGGTTCGGGACAGATGAGTTTTTCAAAAATTCTTCTTCTGATCGATAACGCATCTCTGCTTTCCGACAGGAGCGCTCTGATGGAACACATTCTCAACACCGTCGATTTTAACTCCGACCTTGTATTTACGAAAGGGATACTGGACGTGCTTGATCACTCGGCCGACAGGCCTCTTTACGGATCAAAACTCGGCATCGACGCGACTTCCAGAATCGAAGGTGAGGAGAAAAGATCCGGGGGCCACATACACGGAAAGATGAGACAGAAAAAAATTGAAGAGCTGGCGTTTTCCATTGACAGAAAAATTTCAGGAGTTCGCGTCGTTTTTGATCAGTGCAGGAGCAGGGTCATCATGCTCAACGTAAAAAAAGACAAAAAGGCAAACTCCGCCTGGTTTATAAACAAAATAAAAAACAGCCCGCTCTGTCATGAGGGAATAATAATACTTTACGATCACCAGATAGACATCAGCAGCGACCCTGTACTGTTATGGAAAATTTTCAACAACACCGATCCTGTGCGCGATATAACAGCCGGCAAAAATTTTATAATTATCGACGCAACGAAAAAAGGGACAGCAGACGGACACAAAAGAGAGTGGCCCGATGATATAGAGATGTCCCCCGAAGTCGTTAAAAAAGTGGACAAATTGCTGAAGGGAAAACCTGAATTTGAAAAATAAATCCGATGAATAATTATTATATTTAATTTTGTATTCGATTCTGCATCAGAAAAAATTTTAAAAATAATTTACAGAGAGCGGAAAAATTATTACTATATCTAAGAATGGAAATACAATAAAACATCCAGAAAGAAAATATGAAACATGAAAGCCAGACAAAAAAAACAAACCAGATGATCAGCCATTTCAACGATATAATAAGCAATCTGGAAAAACTGCTCCGCGATAAAGATGAAATCATTTTAAAACTGAATATGCTCATAGACGTGAACCACGTTATAGCATCGTCTCTCGATAAGAAAAAGGTTTTAAAAACCATACTTGACCAGACACTGAAACTGATGAACTGCACGAAGGCATCTCTTCTTCTTGTCGACCAGTCAACCAGGCAGCTCCACTTCGAAATTTCCTCCGATGACAGGGACCTCCAGCAGCTTAAAGACGTGAGACTTAACATCGGGGAGGGGATTGCCGGGAGCGTATGGGAAAACGGTAAACCGCTTCTGATAGAAGACGCCAGGCTCGACATCAGATTTTCAGACAAGGCCGATTCAAAAAGCGACTTCATCACGACATCGGTAATGGCCGTTCCGCTGATCTCGAACGGCCAGATCATCGGAGTGATGGAAGCTATCAATAAAAACGATTCATCGTCATTCAATAAATTCGACCTGGACATGTTCCAGAACCTTTCGGTACAGGCAGCAGTCGCAATAGACAACGCAAACCTATACGAACTTGCGATCTTTGACGGCAAAACCAGGCTCTTTATCCACAGATATTTCATGCAGCGTTTCTCTGACGAATTCCGCCGCGTGGAGAGATACGGCGGCAGGATCTCAGTTATTATGTTTGACATAGATCACTTCAAGAAGGTAAACGATACCTACGGCCACCAGACCGGGGATGAGGTCCTCATACATGTAGCCAAAGAGATCAAAAGGCAGTGCCGCACAACCGACATCCCCTGCCGTTTCGGCGGCGAAGAGTTTGCCGTGCTTCTGACCGAAACAGGGTGCGAGGGAGCGATGGTTTTCGCGGAAAAGATCCGTAAAAACGTCGAGGGGATGATATTCGCATCCGAGGAGACCGAGTTTAAAATAACCATATCCGGCGGTGTGGTGACCTTTCCGGAAACGAGCGCCGCTTCAGACCTCGAACTGCTGAACTATGCCGACAAGGCGCTGTACTCATCAAAGGAAAACGGCAGAAACAGGATCACTTCATGGATGAGCATATATAAGGACTGACAGTGAATCCGCTGGGCATGTACAATAAAGTAGAAGGCGGGCTTTTCAGAACCGGGAAGACCGTCGACCCTGACAATACTGCATAACCCTGTTTTAACGGCCTCCTTGTTCTGTATAGGTGCCCGGCTTTCAATGGGGGGGGGAAATGTTTGTGTTTTGAGCCAGTTCCTCCGTTCACGTCTTTCGATATTCAGCAAAGACAGAATCCCCCTACCGGTTTTTTAAATAGTTGCCACAGGTCCCTCTTCTAAACGGCAGCGCCGAGCAGCTTCTCTGAAAGTACTTTCATCTGACCGGTCATTTCTAGCAGTTTATTATTTGATGAAGATATGGAACCGGCGAACGTCACAATCGCCTGGGCTTTCTGCGCCAGGTTGCTGACAGTTTTGCTTGAGTCCTCTGTGCCGGACATCTGCTGTTCCGTAGCATTTCCGATTGACGAACCGGCCTCGAAAATATTGGCGTTCACATCGTTGATCATAGATATCCTTTTGCCGATATTCATCATATTCGTTCCGGCCTCCTGCACCCTGTCCTTTATCCGTATTATGGCCGAGTTCAGCTTTACGATCATTACCGACGACTCGTCAATAAGATTTGTACTCTCCTCCATCTGCTGACGGTTCTGCGCGATGATTCTGTTAATCTCTTTTGCATTATTTGTTGTAGCATCCGCAAGTTTAGATATTTCATCCGCAACAACCGCAAATCCCCTGCCGGCCTCTCCCGCCCTGGCCGCCTCTATTGCCGCATTAAGCGCAAGGAGATTCACCTTGTCCGCGATGTCATCAATGACCTGTACAAAGCGCGACATCTCCTCGCTCCCCGCAAGAAGATTTTCCGATTTTATCTTCGTCGTCCTGATATGTCCGGCGCTCCTTTCTGAATACTGTGATATTTCATTCACTGTCTCGATTATATCTGCAGCATTTGAAATAATCTCGTTGTTGATATCCTTCAGCTCCTTCACCGATACCGCAGTGCTGCTTATATTCCGCACCAGCATGTTGGTGCTTGAGTTGATGGTCTCTGCATTCACAGCCAGCTCCTCCAGAAACGAGGATATTTCATCCAGCGAGGACGCCTGGTCCTGCGATATGCTGTTCATCTCGCTGGCTATGGATTCCTGCTTCTGCGTATGGCTCTTGATATGTTCCACCGTATCGGCTATAGCCCCGGAGATCTCTCTGAGCCTGTCAATAGCCTGGCGGGCTTCATTGTTTTTCTGTATCGCGAATGAAAGGACATATCTCGTCGCTCCGGCTCCTACCGAAGCACCAATCCCCACCCATATGAATATACAGTATCTTATAATCAGATTGCTGGCGGGGCCACCCGGCAGCAGCTCGTGGTGCATTCTGAAAAGAACAGTTTGAGACAGTATTATAACCACCATCGTATAAATGGTAATCTTCCGGTCGAAATAAAAAATACTGAGCGAAAGGGCAATATACTGAATCGCAAATAGCTCGCTGGCACCGTAAATGATGTACTGGAAAACCCACAGCGCAAAAAGTATTCCCGTTATGAAAAAGTAGCCGGATAGAGTTTTGTTCTTCATTCTTCTGGCAACTGTATAAAATACCGCCGTAATAAGCAACTCCAGCAGAAACTCTATTATTATACTTTTGTATGTAAGATAATTACTCCCTTTACCGGCCACCTTGATAGCAAAAGTTGCCGCATTTGCCAGAAGTATAATGCTTACATATGCCTTGAGTATCCTGAGGTGATTTGTATCAACTATTCTTTTAAAGATTGCAGCCTCATCACTGTATTTATCATCATGTATTTTGACAATATTGTTCATCAATATCTCCTTTTCTTCAAAATCAGTTTTATAAAGCCTTAAAAGACTAAACTCTGGTTCAGGCAATTGCAAGATAAAAAGTTTTATTATTATTTTTTTATATCCATTATCTGATTTTATACTTTATAAATGGTATAAGAATTATCAGGCCGGACAGATTTTCTGCAGATAAGTAGAATAACAGCGGATGTCTTATTAAAAAATTCAGAAAAAAAATTATTTTTTTTGAAACATATAGCGTTTTATATTATCTTTATATTTAAGTAATTTCTAAAATATTAAAAAGGAGCACCTAAAATGAAAAAATCAAAATATTCATTAATACTTGCTGTTCTTATAACCCTGTTTTTCGCAGGAGCAACCTATTCACAGATGGGGATGATGTGGCGCGGCAGCGGCGGCTGGGGTATGGGTGGAAAATACTGCGGTATGTATAAAACAGGAAAAGCCGAAACAGTTACAGGAGAGGTTGTCGGTCTTGACAGTTTTATGCCTTATAAAGGGATGGGACATGGCGCACGTCTTACTCTTAAAACTGATAAAGAAACAATTTCGGTACACCTTGGACCTGTATGGTATCTTGAACAGCAGGACTTCAAGATAGATACGAAGGACAAAATCACAGTTAAAGGCGTGGCTGTAACATACGACGGTAAAAAAGTAATCATGGCTTCAGAGGTTAAAAAGGGAGATTCTGTTCTCAAACTCTGGAGTGACCAGGGATATCCTCTCTGGAGCGGCGGAGGATGGAGGTAAGATAATAACGCCTTAATTTGAACGATGATTGCAGATGTCCGCTTCAGGACATCTGCAACTAATAACGGCAGAAAGATCCCTTCGTACGGCATCCGCCTAAATCATTGACAATTACCCCGGTTTAAGTCTGTCGGAAACCGACGTTGACACATAATATAATGATCTTCGCAAGAAACACTGACAATAGCAATTATAACTTTAGTTCTCTTTTTGATTAATATAAAATATCACTTGAAAACTTCCGGGAATTTGTGCTAAACTATATATATGTTTCAAAACAGCTTTAAAACACCATCATCATTTGAAAATTATATTCATTTTTATAGTCAACGGATTTTTATATCAGAATGACTCACTATAAATTGAAAAAATATTAAGGATGGAGGTAATTATCAATGAGTAAAGCAGCCAGAAGTGTTTTCGTATTCGGAATTTATATGATGGTCGCAGGCTCAGGTTTTCTTACAATGCCCAATATTATTCTTCCGCTGTTTATGTTCCCGGCAACCGACGAAGTGTGGATACGTATTGTTGGATTTCTGATGATGATTATCGGTATCTATTATATTCAGACATCACGCCATGAGATTAAGCAGTTCTTCAGCTGGACCGTACAGGTTCGTCCGATGGTACTTGCATGTTTTACTATTCTTGTGTTGCTCGGCCTGGCAAACCCGATGCTTATAGCTTTCGGTATTGTTGATTTTCTCGGCGCGGTTTGGACATGGTTAGCTTTAAAAGCTGAATAATACATGAATTGATTTTATTGAATAGCGGTTTTTATACGGACATTTCAGTCAATTCAGGAGCCCGTTCGTCTTTTAAAACGGCTCCTGACCACTTCCGTTTCACCGGTCCGTTAACAGGACAAACAGGCTCCGTTATTACTGCAGAGGCCAGATTATTGTTTGAGGCTATTCATCAAATATAATAACTCTGCTCTCCATAATACTTGAACTAATACTGCCGTCACGGACAAGATCAGAATAAACGCATGTCATATTTCTTCCATGCTCTTTCGCGTAATAAAGCGCCTTATCCGCGGAACCTACAAAGGCCGTGGGCATCTCATATCCTGTTATCTCGGTAATACCTATACTTATTGTTATCCGTCCGATCTGCGGAAAACTGTATGATTCGACTTTTGACCTGAACCTTTCAAATATTTCAAAGGCCATAGTTTTATTTTCGGCCATTACAACTGTTATAAATTCCTCTCCGCCATAACGGAATTTAAAATCACCGGCCCTGAAAAAACTCTGTATCATCTGCGAAATGGTAAGAAGAACCTCATCACCGAAAACATGGCCATATGTATCATTTACCCTTTTGAAATGATCTATATCAAACATACCAAGCCAGAAACGTTTTTTTGCGGATTTTCTTCTTTCTCTAATCGCGCCGTTATCCAGTTTAATATCGAGTTCATCAAAAAGATTTTCATTTTTTTTAAGTTCAACAAGTTTCATGATTCTGTCATCAAAGGTTTTTCTGTTAAGAAGGCCTGTAAGAGTATCACGCTGGTTATCAACAAGAAGAGATACATAGTTCTGATATATTTTAATCAGCGGATCAAGCACAAAAAATTCCTGTTCCCTGTAGGATAAGGTTTCAATTACTATAAAAGCTATATTACTTTCACAAACAACAACAGGACAGACAATATATGTAGCTTTATCATCTTCAATTACTTCAATGTTACCGGTTTCTGATGCCGCATTAATGGCAGTTTTGACAGACTCTACATTTATCCCGGGCCTGATTTCAATATCCTTAAAGCCGGACATATCATAACAGAGGACAAACTTTATATCATTTACATTCTCTGATTTAAGCAGGAAAACTTTTACACAGGTTACGGTCTCAAAAATTGTCTTCATCAGACTGACCTCAAGAATCTCAAGATCCCTGCTTCCGGTAATGTTTACAATAGAATTCAGAACCAGTTTGTCGTTTTTATTTTCCATTTTTCCCTTTTCATATTTATTATTATTAAGTTAACTCTCATAATTTCTTTCAGGCATATGAATTATCTCTTCAAATTCCATCTATTTTTAATACATCCTCTTCTTTTTCATTTAATTTCAATCTTATCAGATTTTTGCACAAAAAAAATACAATAAATTTAATTAACAACCTGAAGCCGTTATTTATAACCGTGAAGCGGCTGACTAAAAATCTATATATCAAATTCCAGAATAAACCTGGTCCCCTTTTCGCGCTCAATCCTTATGCTTCCGCCTATCTGTTTTGTGAGCATACTTACAAGCTGCATACCAAAACCTGTTGAGTTTTCAAAATTTATTGATAAAGGTATTCCAATTCCATTGTCCTGAATTATAAGAGAGACACTGTTGTCATTGACTTTCATCGATATATTTATTATACCGTCGTCTCTTTCATTGAAGGCATATTTCATAATATTGGTTAACAATTCATTTATCATAATACCCAGAGATTGCAGTCTTTTTGCATCCAATACAAAATCATCAATCTCTTTATTAATCCTTACCTTACAACTATTAGGAAAATTGGCCAAAATTTCATCCACAAGTGACGGAATATAATTGTTGACTGCCATATGATTGTAATCAGCAGACTGATATAATTTATTATATAACAGCCTCATGCTCGACACCCGTCTTCCTACATCTTCAAGTGCCGTTATAGTAACCGGATCCATTGTTTCTTCAATTTGCAGAGATATAAGACCCGAGATGTTATTCATATAATTTTTCATTCTGTGATGTACTTCTTTGAGTATAAGCTCTTTTTCAGCAAGAAGGCTTTGAATTTTCTGTTCCGCATTCTTCATCTCTGTTATGTCGAATCCTATTCCATCAAAACAGATTAAACCGTCACCGAACAGTTTGGGAATAGCTACCAGTGAAATCCAGCTAATACTGCCGGAAGAGCCCCTTATTCTGTATTCTGTTTTAAATGTTGAAACTGTTTTAACCGCATATTCCTCTTCCTTTATTAATCGGTCCAGGTCATCTTCATGCACCCTGGAATAAATTAAATTTACGTCAGCAATAGCCTCTTCAGGTGTTATTCCATATAATGATTTAACAAAATCACTTAAATAGGTAAATTTCCGTGAACCATCGGCTGCGAATACAAGCTGGTATATCATCCCCGATTGAATATTATCACTTATAGTTCTTATCTGTTCTTCTCTTTTCTGCAGCGTCTGATAAGTTACAGTCAGTTCATCATTGGTTTTTATATGGTCATCAATAGCTTCATTCAGTTTTTTATTAAGAGCTTCAAGCTCATTCATGAGAAAATCCTTCTGCTTCAGTTCATTGCTGATTTGTAATGTTTTTTCTCTGACTTGATTTTTAAGCATCCGGTTCCAGATAAAAATAATGATAATAATCATGACAATACTTATAATGACAAATATAGCCGTAATACGAAAAATTCTGTTATCCAGTATGCTATGATTGCTCATTGATATCCAGTTGGAAGCAATACGGCTTCGTTCCAGTGAACTGATGCTCATTAAGGCTTTATTTAATATTATGTTCAGTTCAGGCCAGTCTTTTCTGGAACCGATTGCAAGTTTTATCGGGTATCCGGTGTCGCCGGCGACCCTTAGATCGGTTATTCCTTCACGGTTTGTTAAAAATGACGAAGTTGCTATATCAAGAATTGCAGCATCTGAAACACCGTAGGCAACATTAAGCAGAGCGGACAGGTCTTTTGACACAATATCGTAATGAAAGTCCGGATACTTTTTCGAGAGATATTCAGTAACGGCATAACCTCTGACCACAGAAATAGTTTTTCCATACAAACTATCTAATGTTAAATTTCCCTTAAAACTTTTTTTCACCAGTATAACATTTTTTATTTCAATATACGGCTGAGTAAAATTCAGGTATTTTGATCTCTCCTCTGTTTCAGTAACCGCATTTACGATTGCAACTTTTTTATCCTTTGCCAGCATCAGGATATTATAAAATGAATCGCTTCTTATTATCCTGAATGATATATTGAGCTTTTTCTCGATCAGCCCGATATATTCATTGGCCAGACCCTTGGTGCTGTTATCGTTTTTATCAAAAAATTCAAACGGTGCATAATACGGATCCGGTGAAAAATAAAGCTGATCTTTATGCTGTTCAAGCCACTCTCTTTCAGATACAGTCAGGATATCAGTAAACCCGGATTTCTCTGAACCGACACAGGAGGAAATATATAGAACTAAAAATAGGAATAAATACAGGGATTTACATGTATTAGAAGCGAGCATACACTTTATCACTTCAATAATATTTTGATATGATTTCCGTTTCATCTCAATGATAAATATCCCCGGGTATCAGATCGATATAACTGTTAATATCTAATAATTCTATATGCTGTTTACCGGTTGTTATGTTAATGACTTCATAATAATATTCATCAGTTACCATTTTTTCACTCATTACCATCAAAAGTTCATCTTCATAAGGGAATAATTTATTTTTATTGTTTAAATTTATTTATTACCAGCTTTTAAAGAATATAATATAAACTGGCTGTAAATTACAGTTTTTTATCAGTAAGCAGCCAAAAATCATAATAAAAAAATTAACTGCTTATATTTAAATTTTTATTATTGAATTTATGCTCCCTTCTTAACCAGCTTTTATTTTAAAATTTGTTTCTGAGCAAATTGAAGTACCTTTCGCAGCAGATCAGCAGAATAATGTGATCCCTTATAACACATTTTCTATTCTGTTATTTGAAAGTTTAAGACGGAGAAAATTGTTAAGTTTATAATGCAGGTTTTTTATCTGAAAACCTACAATCACCTTCCGGTCATCATTCAGTAGAAACTACTCAAAAAAGATTTGCTCAATTTACCAGACCAGACCTGTTGGAAAAGTTCAATGATTGTTAACGGGATTAAACTCAGAGCGGTAATATAAACCGTGCATCCAAAAACCCGGTCCTGTATACAAACAACAAAGCCCCGCATAACACGGGGCTTTATTCGCGTCTGGAGGGATTCGAACCCCCGACAAACGGATTCGTAGTCCGCTACTCTATCCAGCTGAGCTACAGACGCATTTGTTATATATTCAGTTTAGAAGTATATACTGTTACATATCTGCCGATGTACGGAAACTCCTTCTTCTCATTCTCCTTTATCATCCTTGTACCGAGCACGGCAAGATAGATATAGGCAACATAAAGAAGATAGATTACCATTACAATGATAAACTTTAAAACATCAGCATGGACCGAAACAAAGAAAAGAAGAAAATATAAAAAAGTACAGACCGCCGTGAAAAACACCGCAAGCACAAAACCCTGCTTCGCGTGATACATATAAAACTCGTCATCCCTCTTCATAATCATCGGCACATACCACCCTATAAACGGAAAGTATGACAAAAGCAGCGGGTCAAAAGTTTTTATATGTTCATTATAAATCTGAAGTGAAAGTTCTTTAACTTTGAGAGCGAGTTCCGTAATTTTTATTCTGATTTCTTTAATTTTTTCGGAGTTCATAATCGTTTGTACTTATCCGGAGAAGGGGGGATTCGAACCCCCGGTACCAAAACGGTACAATTGCTTAGCAGGCAACCCCCTTCGGCCACTCGGGCACCTCTCCTGATCCAGTAACTTTAAGTATTTTTTTTATGAGAAAAAAAATTCGGAGAGTGAGGGATTCGAACCCCCGGGGCTATTAACCCAACGGTTTTCAAGACCGCCTCCATAGGCCACTCGAACAACTCTCCGGGAGCAAATCTATTGAAATTCGGTTTTGTGTCAAATAAAAAAAGTTAAATTGCTTTTTTTTATAGGGATGGCATAAAAATTAAATTATCTGGGTTCCAACCCCTTTATCGGTGAAAATCTCCAGAAGAACCGCGTGTTCCACCCTGCCGTCTATAATATGGGCTTTTTTAACACCGTCTCTGACGGCATCGACACAGCAGTTTACCTTCGGAATCATACCACCCTTAATCTGCCCCGATTTTATATGTCTGGCAACATCTTCAGAGTGCATCGACGAAACAAGCGCTCCGTCAATCATCACCCCCTCTATATCGGTAAGGAGTATAAATTTTTCAGCCTTCAGCGCGGCGGCGATCCTGCCGGCGGCTATATCGGCATTGATATTATATGTCGTTCCTGAAATGTCAGTCCCTATTGGCGCTATTACAGGTATAAATTTGTCCTTTTCGAGAATACTTATAATCTCCGGATGGACCTCTTCGACATCACCCACAAGGCCGATGTCCACTTTATGTCCGTTTTCGTCGTGGAACAGTTTTTTCGCAGTGATAAGCCCCGCGTCTTTGCCGGAGATCCCTACCGCCTTCCCCCCTGCGATATGGATATTGTTTACGATCTCCTTGTTCACCTTTCCCACCAGCACCATCTCGACGATCTCCATAGTGGCTGAATCCGTGACCCTCATGCCGTCTACGAATTCGCTCTTAATGCCGAGCTGGTCAAGCAGGTCACCTATCTGCGGCCCTCCGCCATGCACGATTACAGGGTTTATCCCCACAAGTTTCAGCAGCGCCATGTCCCTTGCAAAGGAGATCCTGAGGTTTTCATCTGTCATCGCATGACCGCCGTATTTGACCACAACGGTCTTTCCGCTGAATTCGCGTATATACGGGAGGGATTCAATCAGGGTATTTACTTTTTCAATTGACTTTATCATTTGATTCTCCGTTTATATGGCTGCTTAATCTATATCGATTGCAGAATATCCTTCATAGTACAAGTAATTTTTTTCCACGATTTACACGATTTACACGATTTACACGATTAACAGGATTTAAACGATTTGGAACAGGATTACAGGATTAACAAGATTTAGTGAAAAATTTTCCGCTTTTTCAAATAATAAACTGCTACAATATCCGGACACGATTTTAAGGATTTAAAAGATTAGCACGATTTTTAACTGTTTACGTTTGAATTAGATCTTGATGTCATACCCGCGCAGGCGGGTATCTACTAATTATAAAAAATGGATTCCGGCTCTTTACCCCGAAGGTACTTCTTCGTGATGTTCAGGGTGCGCTTGCCAAGGCTGGAATATCAAACGTGTAAATCCTTTAATCCCGTGAATCGTGTACCGGACAATTAAAAAATAAAATCCGAAAGCATCCTGAAAATAAAGTCGGAAAATAAATATTTCTTTACTTTAAATTAATTAAAATTTTATTATTTTAATAATTATATTTACTATTCAGTCGGAGAAAACAGCCATGATCCAATTCAACGGTTATGATGAAGTCATTGAAAGAGTTTACAGATTTAACCAGGAGCATGTTTTTAAATACTGGGACAAACTTCTCGATTCGGAGAAGATTGAACTTCTGAATGACCTCTCTACGATCAATTTCCAGCTCCTGAAACAGATCTACTCTCACACAACCGATGATGAAAAAAGCGATTTTTCCCCTGCACCGTTCATTCCCCTCCCGGCAACAAAAGAGGATAGAATATTATACCTTGAAGCGGAAAAAAAGGGTATAGCCCACATAAAAGAGGGGAAGGTTGCGGCCTTCCTTGTAGCCGGAGGGCAGGGCTCACGGCTGGGCTTTGACGGCCCGAAGGGGAAGTTCCCGATAGGCCCGGTCTCCGGAAAGACCCTCTTTCATTTTCATGCCGAAAAGATAAAGGCATCGGAAAAAAAATACGGTACAAAGATACCCTTTCTGATAATGACATCCAGGGACAATCATAACGAAACCGAGATATTCTTTAAAAAGAACAACCATTTCGATCTTGACCCGTCTAATGTACACCTGTTCCCGCAGAACATGATCCCGTCGCTTGACCTGGACGGAAAACTTATACTCTCTGAAACAAACAGGATTTTCATGAACCCGGACGGCCACGGGGGGAGCCTGACCGCGCTGCGGACCTCCGGTGCGCTGAAAAAACTGCAGGAGCTGAGGATTGAAACGTTATCATACTTCCAGGTCGACAACCCGCTGGTTAAAATTATCGATCCGGTTTTTATAGGCTTCCACGTGATGAACCAGGCCGACATATCGAGCAAGGCGCTTAAAAAATCGTACCCCGAGGAGAAGACCGGTATCTTTGTTAAATATTCAAACGGGACGCTCGGTATCGTTGAATACTCCGACATGCCCGAGGATAAAATTTTCGCGAAAGACGCCGATGGAGAAATCCTCTACTCCTCGGCAAATCCCGCGATCCACCTGTTCAGCCTTCAGTTTATTTCGGAGCTGACAGATTCCGGAAGCA
>CAYTNW010000021.1:0-63389 GCA_964439325.1 uncultured Leptospirales bacterium
ATTTTATTTAAGTATAGATACTAATTATTTATATGTCAATCTATTATAAAAAAAATTTTAATCCATTTTAAGCATATTTTAATTTCTCCCGCCAGGAAATCAATTACTAATTTTTAAATATGCCTAACTATTTTATCGGTTATTTCAGAAAGATTCACTATCTCATTAACCGCTCCAATTTCTACCGCTACTCTGTTCATACCGTATACAACTGATGTTTCCTCATTCTGCGCTATCGTATAGCCGCCTTTTTCCTTTATTTTCAGCAATCCGGCCGATCCATCTTTCCCCATCCCGGTCATTATAACACCGACCGACCTGCCTCCGGCATGTTCAGCGACAGAATCAAATAATACATCAATTGAGGGCATATGTCCGGACACCTTTTCGGATTTAAAAACTCTTATCTTGTATTTATCCCCTTTTTTCACAATATTCATATGCGAGTGGCCCGGTGCAACATATCCATGCCCCGGAAGAACATCGTCGCCGTCCTCCGCTTCCTTTACCTCAAGATTGGAACTGTCATTGAGCCTCTTGGAAAATGCGGTTGTAAATCCCTCGGGCATATGCTGTACAACCAGTACCGGTGACGGAAATTTTTCCGGAAATTTTTTAAAAACGTTTATCAAAGCCGAAGGTCCTCCGGTGGATGTACCGATCGCGACAATTTTGTCGGAGAAATCTTTAAGAGTAATCTTCGGTTCCGGCTTTATAAGACCCGATTTAATAATTTCACTCTCTATTTTATTTACATTAAGATTGGATTTATAAACCGACTTTACCTTTTTAACAAGCTGTTCTCCAAGCTCTTCAACAGATATCGATAACAGCGATGATGCTTTCGGTATAAAATCAACCGCACCGAGTTCCAGGGCCTTGAAGGTAGCATCTGCGCCGTGCTGAGTCAGGACGCTCATCATTATTACAGGCTTGGGTTTTGTTGCCATTATCTGTTTGAGAGCGGCAAGGCCGTCCAATATCGGCATCTCGATGTCCATTGTTATTACATCGGGATCAAGCTCCTGATTCTTGAAGATCGCAGTTTTACCGTTATTCGCGGTACCTACGACCTTTATACCTGGATCTTTTTCAAGAATATCAGTGACGATCTTCCTCACAAGAGAGGAATCGTCAACAACCAGAACCTTAATCTGCTCTGACATTGGTTTTAAATCCTTTGACCAGTACTTTCATCGACGCAGTTTCCGGGAGAATCATAAGATTTCCCATTATCTGATCATCTTCAAAATAAAACGCGGTTTCCATTAAAATCGCATAGTCATGTTCAATATTGTGCATTATAAGAACAGTATCCATTACCGACTGGAGGTAATCGTGTACGAAGGTAGGCACATTCGGTTTCACTACCATATTTGATTTTTCCGCATAGACATTCAGTATTGAGGCGCCGATTATGTTTGTCAGCTCTTTCAGTGCAGAAACCCCGTCTTCACTCAGTTCTTTCGCGCTTCTTGAATCGGTTCCGTAGAGCATATCTATAAGTTCAAATCCGACATTTTCCTGAAGCAGCAGCAGCAATGTTCCGTTGATATCCCCTTCAATACCGAGCAGTACGCCCATATACGGCGCATTTAAATTTCCGAATACTTCAGGTATCTTTTCCACCGGTGTTAACCGTACTTCAGGGATCGACAGATCTATTCGCTTGTTCAGAATCTTTGAAAGAGATTCCGCTGCATTTGCAGCGCCCATATTCGACAGAAGGTTGAACTCGTTGAGCTCCTCCTTGCTGATGTTCAGTTCGGAGATAATATGCGAATCGGGCCTGCCGGCTTTAACAACTTCACTGAGATTCTGCTTCAATTCCTCTTTGAATTCTGTCAGAGCACCCTTGACCTTTTGTTCAATGTCACTTTCATCATTGATTGCAGGTTTTGTTACGGATTCAGGTTCTTTCACGTTTACCGTTTCAGGTTTAACCACGGCTTTTTCCTCAGCCGGTTCATCTTTTACAGCGGCAGGTTCTATAGCGCCGGCTGTCTCCTGCTCCTTCACATCGTCATCAAAAATAAAGACATCGGAAGCATAATTGGGACTCCCCTCTTTGTCTGCAGACCCGATACTTCTGCCCTTCGCAACCGCTATATCCGAGAAAACAACCCTTTCCGGTTCTTCGGAAACTGTTTGAGGTTTTCTTTCATCTATCTCATCCGGCTCTTCATCATCTATAGTGCGGGCTTTAACAATCGCGAGTTTCTCTTCCTGCGTAAGTTTGTCCTGGGTTGTTATTACCTTGTTAATCATAGTCTGAATATCAAGGATCAGACATATGCTTCCGTCTCCGAGTATCGATGCCCCGGCAAGGCCTTCCACGTTGGTATAGTTGTGTTCAAGGGATTTTATTACGATCTCCATTTTCCCTTCCAGGAAATCCACGATGAGTCCGATTTTCCTGTTGCCGTATCCGACGACTACAACCGGAATTTTCTGATTAACGTTTAAAGCGCTCTTCAGTCCGATAAATTCATTCAGCCGGAGCAGCGACAGTATCTCGCCTCTGAGATTTATCACCTCGTGGCCCTCAATCGTCGCAATGTCAGTTAACGAAATTTTAATTGTTTCAATAACGTCTGACAGCGGAATCGCGTAAACCTCTTTACGCACCCTTGTCATGATCGCCGGTATGATCGCAAGAGTCAGAGGGAATGTAAGTACAAATCTTGTTCCCATTCCCCTTTCGGTCTCTATACTTACATTTCCGTTCAGTTCATTTACAGTTTCCTTAACGACATTCATCCCGACTCCGCGGCCGGATATATCGGTAATAGTCTTAGCGGTTGAAAATCCCGGGATAAAAATAAAGTTATATATGTCCGCGTCGTCCATGTTTGCAAGAATTTCAGGCGTGGAGATTTTTTTCTCAATCACCTTCTCCCTGATCGCATCCACGTCAAGACCTCTACCGTCATCGCTGATCTCGACAAATATCTGATTCCCCCCCTGGTACGCATTCAGGGTAATTGTAGCTATCTCTTTCTTTCCGAGTCTCGCCCTCTCCTCCGGACTCTCAATTCCGTGATCCACCGCGTTTCTTATCAGATGGAGAAGCGGTTCGCCTATTACATCTATTACTTTTTTATCGAGTTCGGTATCTTCACCCTTTATTATCAGTTCGAGGTTTTTATTACGCTCTTTGGCCAGGTCCCGGACAAGCCTGTTGAATCTTGTGAAAACCTGTCCGATTGGAACCATCCTTGTTTTCATTATACCGGTCTGCAGGTCTTTTGCTATCCTCGACATCTGCTCCATGCGGTTTTTAAATTCGCTGGAGATAGATTTATTGCCGGCATATTTCCTTATCTCTTCATAGAGCCTGTAAAAACCGGAGTTTGCTATAACAAGCTCTCCTACATTATTAAGAAGCAGGTCCAGCTTGTCTACCGACACCTTAACGGTTTTAAGCATCGGGGTCTTTCTTCTTTCCTGGTCAACCGGACGTCCGACTCTCCTCTTTTCAAAAATATCGTCATCTGAATCATCCGGATCAGTTACATCATCAATTGAAAAATCCGAGGAATAACCGTTTTCGCTGTAGGAATCATCCTTCTTCTCGTAGTTAACCTCTGTAACAGGTTCCGTATATCCGCCGCCGGAAAGATCCACCTGTATTGCTGAACCGATTTTTAACAGCAGCTTGTCATCCTTCTGTACTGAAGTAATTTTTCTTAATTCAATTTTTTCTATCTGATCAATATTGCAGCCTTTATATACCTGCTGAGGATTTCTGTAGGTCAGCAATATAATTTTTACCGTTGAGATGGTCTCATCAGTACTCATATCATCAAGGGATGGAATTGTTTTTACTATACTTCCATCCTTCTCGAGATTTGCAGCAATAAGCTGTCCCTTGACCCACTTCATCTGCGCGGCATCTTCAATCACTACCGTAATTTCATAGCACTCCATTCCGGTAGCTATCGCTTTTTTGATATCATCACTCTCTGCAAAAGAGAAAGTCGTTTTCAGTACTACAGATTCTTTCGGTTTCGAATCACGGGCATCCTGCCGCGCCCTGGCTCCATTTGCGCCGATTTTTGAGTTGTCATTGACGCTATTAATCATATCAATAAGAGGCCTGAGATTCTGGTGAGGTTCAATGCCCGATGATACAAGTTCTATAACTTCACTGATCGTATCGAAGCATTTGAAGATGACATCTACTACTTCCTGAGTAATAATATTGGTTTTGTCCCTGATCCCCTGGAGTAAGCTCTCCATGCGGTGCGCAAGGTCGCTTAAATCGTTCAGTCCCACAAAGGCAGCAGAACTCTTCAGTGAATGCGCAGCTCTGAATATGTTATTAATTATTTCTTCATCTTCAGGATTCCTTTCCAGCTCTAACAGATTTTTGTTAAGCTCCTGAAGTAATTCGTCTGCTTCTTCTAAAAAAATATCCTGATATTCGCCTAGGGAAAAGGACATATTGATCTACCCCATCATTTATTGATTGTCTGAATAAAAAGAAGACGGCTCTTTTACCGCATCTTTTTCTTCAAGAAATATTACATGCGACATGTTTAATAAAACTATCAGCCTGTCTTTGAGGCGGCCGATTCCGCCGATAAACTCTTCGGATACACCTATCATCAATTCCTCGGGCGGATCTACACAGGAAACCGGAATCCTGACCACCTGGTATACATTATCAACAAGCAGGCCTACCTGTTTTCCGCCGGTCTCGACGACAATAATACGGGTCAGGTCGGTAATTTTACCCTTGGGGAAACCAAACCGGAGTCTTACGTCAACTACAGGGAGAACATTCCCTCTGAGATTGATTACCCCTTTGATAAAATTCGGGGTATTGGGAAGCCTGGTTATCTCAGGATATCGCAGTATTTCATGAACAGAAAGGATATCAACTCCATATTCAACTTCATCAAGCATAAAACTTACAAGCTGAACCACTTCATTGTCCATACCCTCTTCAACAGTTGAACCGGTATCCGCTGAACCTTCAGTCTTTGCCGATTTTAAAAATGTATTTATATCCATTTAATTTACCTGTAAAATTAAATCTGTTTGGTTATTCACCGTTATAAAGTAGACACTATATAAGCGAATAATGCAAAACGAAGTCTAATGACTTAATATATCTGAAACTTGATAATAATTCAATTAAAATAATTACTGCAAAATACTTTTTATTGAAACAATATATAAACCCTGTCATGTGATTACACTTTTATACAGCATGTCTGAACCCTGCAGACGAACCGTAATCTGAAATTCTGCAGTCGCTGAAACAGAGAAATTCGAAGACAGCTACAAAACCGGGCTGCAGTCTTCCACACCGGAGAAAGTATCCCCGATAAGGCCCTCCTCAAGTAAAGATATTATTTCTTTTGTTTTGTCTTCGATTGCCCCTTCAATTCCACTGCTGATCTTCTTCACCTGAAAATATTCATCAGCAATATTCAAAGAAGCGAGTATGGCAAGCTGAAGAGAATTCCCTCCGGGAACGTTCCCCTCTATCTCTTCAATCTTCTGATTTACATAATCAGCAAGCTGCAGAATATATTCCGAAGAGGTATCCCCCTTGATATTGTAAGTCTGGCCAAGAATTGTAACTTTTACTTTACCCGATTCCATGACTCACCTGTCTTATTTTTCATCTTCAATTATTATTATATCATCATCTTCAAATTCAGATTTTTTTCCTGCTTTTTTACCGTCATCATCAACTACTATTCCGCTATCGGAGTCGTCTATGATAATCTCGTCTTCATCATCAAGCAGGATAATCTCGTCATCATCGGAAACCGGAGACTTCCCTTTTGACGGCTTTTTCCCGTGCATGTCATCTTCATCATCAATAATTATTATATCATCATCCTCTTCAACCACGGCGGATTCCGCTTTATCAACGGACTCGACCTTCAGGTCTTCATCAAAATCTTTTTTATCTTCGATTATCACTGTATCACTGTCTGATTCTACGATAAGGTCATTATCCTTCTCCTTAAGCGGAGCCGATGCTTTTTCGTCTGCCTTTTTCGCAGATGGAGCCGAATACTGCGGAATCTGGTCTCCGCTCTGCATTATATCAAGTTTACCGAGAAGGCTGATAATTTTTTTCTCGAGTATCTCCTCTTTTTCATTCAGATCTTTTAATTCACGGGTAGCGGCATCGAGCTCTCTTTTTATTCTTTCGATTTCATGCTCTTTCTCCTCAAGGCTGAGTTTTGCCTCTTCAACTTCACCCTTCATGGTCTCGTTTTCATTTTCCAGCTTGGAATTCTCAGTTCTTAATTCTCCGATAAGATGTAATGCTTTAATAACCCTGCTTTCGAGTTCTTCAAGCTGCTGCATAGTAATCATATATTACCTCCGGTTTTTCCTTCACTTAAACGATCAGTTCAGACAGTTTTTAAATAGTAATCTCTATAATATGTTATCGGAATAAAGAGTAAAAGTCATTAACTTTGATGAAATTATAATTTGAAATTATTATTTTTAATGTATAAATGCCTGTATGTTTAATATAATGAAAACGCGGGATACGTCAAGCAGAATGGGAAAAGTATTATAATTAAAAAAATATATTCAGAGTCAATTCCAGTGTGTTTTTTACTGCTCCATCCCTGTGCAGCAACTCGGCGATTCCGGCTCCCTGCATATAAAACGACCGGTAAAAAAAATATTTTACACCAATCGATGATTTCAGGTGCGTCCTGTTACCCTCTATATCTCCCCCCTGCTTTATGTAACTCCCTTTGTAAATTCCCGTTGAACAGTACAATTCAGTAAAAAGGACAAACGGGTACAGCCTTGAGGATATTATCCCCCCGGAAACCGATATATAATCGTTTTTAAGTTTTTCATGATAAAGAAATGAGTCCCGGAAAAGGGGATTCAGACCGAAACACGATTTATACGTTTCACCCCTGGCGGGATTAATTTTAAATCCGCTGTAAATATTCTCCCCCCCTGCTTCCCTGAATATGTAACTGAAATTTAAAACCAGGACCTCTTTAGCTGACAGATTTAAAGAAACAACAGGGGTTATTTTAAGCTCGCTGTTTCCAAGCGAAAGATTCCGGCACTGCTCATCTGCATAGGCATCCGGTCCCGTGGGTATCCTCATCACCACGCCGAGTCCCGTTTTCATCAAACCGTCAAAAAAATCCCCGGTAAAGTGCCATAGATTAAAAAAAATATCCCCGGGAATGCTCATCCCGGTATCGGATACTTCATAATGAATAACCGAAAAATCGAATCCGATTGAATTATCGCCAGGGAGTCCGAGGTTGAATGCAAAATCATCCTTTCTGTTCACCTTCCCGCTATAAACAAATTCCTCCTTCAGGGAAAGGTCCACGATGTCTTCGGGGGGAGTATAACAGCTTCGTGTCAGAGGAAGGGAATAGCTGTCAGAAAAAAAGAACAGCACCATAAATATGGTGCTGTTCAGTATAAACAAAAATTTTTTCATTCAAAGATATTTATTATGCTACCTTTTTGACATTTTCAACAATCTTTCTGAACGCGTCCATGTCTTTTACAGCGATCTCTGCCAGCATCTTTCTGTTTATATCAACCTTACCGGCTTTTAACGCGCCTATCAGTTTACTGTATGACATTCCGCACGATCTTGCCGCAGCATTTATTCTCATTATCCAGAGAGAACGGAAATCCCTTTTCTTCATTCTTCTGTGTTTGTATGAATTCTGAAGAGCTCTTCTCCTCGCGTCTTTGGCTGTTCTGAAAAGTTTGCTTCTCGCGCCTCTATATCCTTTTACGTCCTTGAGAACTCTTCTTCTCCTCTTCTGGTGGACTCTTCCTGTTGTAGCTCTTGCCATTGTTATCCTCTTCTTTAATTACTGAAAATTGTGATTATGCTGCTATTTGTATGGAAGCATTCTTTTTACTTTTACAGCATCCGCTTCTGATGCTATCGTCGTGCCTCTTAATCTTCTTTTCTGCTTCGGAGATTTGTGTTCAAGTATGTGACGTGAATACGCCTTGGCACATTTCACTTTTCCGTTTTTTGTTATAGAAAATCTCTTCTTAGCTCCGCTGTTGCTCTTGACCTTAGGCATATCCTAACCCCTTACTCGTCTTAATTAATGTTTTGTAAATCTTTATATCTGCTCTACCTGGATACCGGCATCATATACATTGTAATATTTCTTCCTTCCTGAATCGGTTTTTTTTCTATAACACCGATATCTTTCAGTACTTCCTGGATCTTTTCCATTACTTCAAAGCCAAGCTCGGGGTGGACCATTTCACGCCCCCTGAACATCAATGTGAACTTAACCTTGTCTCCCTTTTCAAGAAAGTCTTTTGCCCTGTTAACCTTATGAGTGAAGTCATTATCATCTATGGCCGGCCTCATCTTGATCTCTTTGATATGGATGACCTTCTGTTTTTTCTTCGCTTCTTTTGCTTTTTTTATCTGGTCAAACTTAAACTTACTGTAATCAATAATTCTTACAACCGGAAGTTCCTGGTTTACGGCAAGCTCAACAAGATCTAAATTTTTTTCTCGGGCAATTGTAAGAGCTGCACTTAATGAAATTACGACAGGCTCACCCTCATCACTGACCAGTCTGACATTTTCCGCGGTAATCTCTTCATTGACCCTGAATTTGTCAAATTTATCCTTATTGGATCCCTTACCTTTATTTTGCAAAATCGTTCCACCCCCGGTAAATATATTTACCGTCAGAATGAATGAACAGCAGTATTAAAATCAATAAAAAATTCATTTTACACGAGATTTTTTCGGTATTTGGACAATATTTTCATAGAATGCATGATTTTCAGCCCCTGCACCCGAATCTCTTCAGCCAGCCCCCTGAATCACCTGCAGAGGGCCTGTATATTTAATACTTTTGACTAAATCATTAAGTTAAAGCTTTTTAAAAAAATGAATCTTTCCCCTCTCCGGACGATATACTGGACCTGCCGAAACAGGTACGGGGAGCGGGCTTTTTCTTTATCTTTTTGCTGCTATATCCTCCTTAAGCAGCTTATAAAACTCCTCAAGTTTCATTGTTACAGAGTTGTTCTCACCGCGCTTCCTTACAGAAACCGAGTTGCTTTCAACCTCGTTTTTACCGAAAACACATACATACGGGGTTTTCTGTGAAACAGCCTCCCTGATTTTATACCCCATGGATTCGTTGCGGAGGTCCGTACGGGGACGAAGTTCCATATCTATCATTTCCGATTTCACTTTGTTAACAAACGGGATCTGTTCTTCAGATACATTAATAAGGATCGCATGTACCGGTGAAATCCACGCCGGGAATTTTCCCGCATAATGTTCAATAAGTATACCTACAAATCTCTCAATTGAACCGAGAAGGGCGCGATGTACCATGTATGGTCTATGCTTCTGGCCGTCTTCCCCTATATAGTGCATGTCAAACCTTTCCGGCATGTTGAAATCGAACTGTATTGTGGTCATCTGCCATTCACGGCCTATCGCGTCCCTCACCTTGAGGTCTATTTTTGGACCGTAGAATGCTCCGCCCCCTTCATCCATCTCAACCTTAAGATTGGCGGATTCAATCGCCTTTCTCAGCGATTCCTGCGCAGTCTCCCATCTTGAACTTTCGCCGACGCTACCCTCGGGTCTGGTCGCAAGGTATGCCTTTATTTCTGTAAAGCCGAGGATCTTCCACATCCAGAGTGAGAACCTCAACACCTCTTTTACTTCATCTTCTATCTGTTCCGGGGTACAGAATATGTGTGCGTCATCCTGCGTGAATCCCCTTACACGCATAAGCCCGTGGAGAACACCCGATTTCTCGTACCTGTATACGGTACCAAGCTCTGCCCATCGAAGCGGGAGGTCCCTGTACGAATGAAGGCTTGTCTGATAAATCTTAATATGGAAAGGACAGTTCATCGGCTTAATGTAGTAGTCCTGTTCGTCGATGTCCATCGGAGAGTACATGTTCTGCTTGTAGAAACCGAGATGGCCCGATGTCTCCCATAGATGCGCACGGCCGATATGAGGTGTATAGAGTATCTCGTAACCGTTTTTGAAATGCTCCTTCCTCCACCAGTCTTCGAGCAGGTTTCTGAGCCTTGCCCCGTCAGGATGCCAGTAAACGAGCCCTGATCCCACATCCTCATGCGTGCTGAACAGATCGAGCTCCTTGCCGAGCTTCCGGTGGTCGCGTTTCTTTACTTCCTCTATGAATTCAAGGTGCTTCGCCAGCGACTTCTGGTCCGGAAATGCTATCCCGTATATACGCTGAAGCATCTTGTTCTTTTCATCACCGCGCCAGTATGCTCCCGCAATAGATGTAAGCTTGAATGCCTTCAGAGCACCGGTATTCATTACATGCGGCCCGCGGCAGAGGTCTGCGAACTCACCCTGACGATACAGCGTAACGTTCCCCTCGGGGAGCTCATTCAGTATCTCGACTTTATATTTTTCGTGTATGCCGTCGAAGTATTTCAACGCTTCACTGCGTGTAATCTCTTCCCGCTTTACATCCAGTTTCTCTTCAACGATCTTTGCCATTTCGGCCTCAATCGCCACAAGGTCCTCCGGGGTAAGAGATTTCTTCATGTCTATATCGTAGTAGAAACCGTTTTCTATCGCCGGTCCTATGGCGAATTTCGCATCGGGATAAATTCTTTTCACGGCCTGAGCCATCAGGTGGGATGCAGAGTGCCAGAAAATTTCTTTCCCTTTTTCAGAATCAAATGTAAGGATATTTATTTCACTGTCGGAATCGACAGGAGTTGTAAGGTCGGACGGGACCCCGTTAATTTCGGCTGCAAGAGCGGCTTTCTGCAGCCCCTTCCCTATCTGTCCGGTGAAATCGTACAGAGTGGTACCCTTCTCGATCTCCCTTTTACTTTTATCCGGCAGCGTTATTGTTATTAGATTGCTCAATTCAGTGTCTCCTGATGTTTAATAGCTTTTCAGTAGGATGACCCGTAAAAAATCAAGGCGAAGGTTACTATGGGTGATACTGGAATCGAACCAGTGACCTCCTGCATGTCGAGCAGGCACTCTAACCAGCTGAGCTAATCACCCCTGTTCTGCTGAATACTGAATCAATATTTTCAGACAGAGCCCATTGTCAACTTTTTTTTAGCAGTTTCCTTAAAAACAGGGTTTAGCCCCGGTTTTAATTCTTCCATTACCCCTTTTAAGAAGAGATAACCGTCTGCTGAAACCGTCTGATCCGTACCAGATAATGTTATTGAAATTATAACACAGCTCCAGTATATTGTTTAAACATCTCTTAAAAAAAGGATTATAAAACATTTTCATATTATAGGGCTTTACGAATGGATTAGTACTCTGTCATTGCGAACCCTTCGACAGGCTCAGGATAAACTCCGTGAAGCAATCTGTTTGAAAAAAAATAGTTTCATTATAAACAACCGGTATATTTATAAAACAGACTGCGAGCGAACACAGGGCGTTTGTCTGCCGGCATACGACCACCGGAAGAGCCCTGGCTAACAGGATGTTTCAGTAATCCCGGCCGCGGCATTGAATGCCTTGCCGTGACACTTTGCTTTAATTCAATAGTAAAATACTATATACATCAAAAGGATAAAATTAACAATGTACGACAATATCGAAATCTTTGCCGGAAGCAGGGCAGCAGAAATTATCCGGGAGAAAGGGCTCAGAGAGGATGATATAAAGATAATAGCCGGAGCGTCAGGGGGGCCGAAATTTCTCGCACTTGCCGGACTCGACAGGGCGATACTTAACTCCTGGTTTAAAAAAAGAAAAAATCCTCTTTTTTTTGTAGGATCATCTATAGGTTCATGGAGAGGGGCAGCTTATGCCAGCAGGAAGCCGCTGTCAGCCCTTGAAAAATTTACTGAATCGTACATGAAACAAAGCTACAGGGAGAAACCATCCAAAAAAGATGTGACTGATGAAAGCAGAAGAATTCTGAATGATTTTCTTAATGATGATGACATAGATTATATACTGAACAGATCTGCGGTAAATCTGAATATAATCTCTGCACAATGCCGCGGGGTATCGTCCTTTGAAAACAATGCCGCCCTTGCGCTTTCATTTATTCCGGCAGTGGTTTTAAATCTGTTCAGCAGAAAACTTCTGCTGAAATTTTTCACAAGAACACTCTTCCATGACGTACGAAACAATCCGCCATTCATAGACTTATTCAAGACTGATAACAGGGTGAGGCTGACTGCGGATAATTTAAAACAGGCCCTGCTCTCCTCCGGATCAATACCGTTTGTAATGGAGGGTATAAAGAATATCCCCGGTGCTCCGGAAGGCACATACAGGGACGGCGGTCTTACCGATTATCATCTGAATATAGATTTCGGCGCGGACAATGATATTGTACTGTTTCCTCACTTCAGCAGAAAGGTAATACCAGGTTGGCTCGACAAACAGATCCCGTGGCGGAGGCCCGATAAAAAACTTTTTTCAAATACGGTACTTGTCGCACCGTCTGAAAAGTTTATCAGGAGCCTGCCGATGGGTAAGATTCCGGACAGGACCGATTTTAAAACATTTTTCGGGAGAGATAATGAAAGGCTCGCTTACTGGAACGAGGTTATAAAAAAGAGTTCCATCGCAGGCGAGGAGTTCTTCGAAGCGGTCAACAGCGGAAAGATCAAGAATATAATGAAGGATTTTTAACAGAACGTCAAAAAAATCCCCGCCTGCGCGGGGATAACTTTCATAACTGCTCCCTCTGTTTATATTTATCTGTTTCTATAACCGTTCATTTTATAAAATGATACAGATTATCTCACTCCACATACATTGAATCGATAGCATTTTTATATTTGGCGGAAATTACCTTCCTCTTTATCTTCAGCGTAGGGGTCAGCTCACCAGTCTCCTGGGCAAACTCATTCGCAAGAAGGGTAAACTTCTTAACTTTCTCCACCTGACCGAGACTTACGGTCCTTGCGTCTATCCGGTCACGGTACAGCTGAATTATCTCAGGTTTTTTAATAAGCTCCTCTCTCGATGAATAGGTAATACCATGCTTGCGGCAGTACGCTTCAAGCTGCTCGAAGTTCGGTACAACCAGAGCCGATACGTATTTCATTCCGTCACCGATCGCAGCCGCCTGTTCGAAAAAGATGTCCTCTTTTAAAAGGGTCTCTATCTGCTGAGGGGCAACATACTTGCCGCCGGATGTCTTAAACATATCCTTCAGCCTGTCTGTTATAACGAGGTAACCCTCTTCATCGATATAACCAATGTCACCGGTTTTGACCCATCCGTCTTCTGTAAAAAGATCCTTTGTGAGCTGAGGCTTATTCCAGTATCCGGGAGTCTGGCTGGGGCTTGTCGCCTGTATTTCGCCCTCTGGAGATATTCGCACCTTCATCAGAGGTACGACAGGTCCGCATGTACCGAACTTGTTTCTCTGTGGATTTGATACAGTGATGACGAAACATTCCGTCATGCCGTAACCCTGCAGCAGGAGTACACCGCAGCTGAAGAAGAATTCGCTGATCTCTCCGGAGAAGGCTGAACCACCGCAGTTGTACACCTTGTTTCTCCCTCCGAAAAGATTCCTGATCTTTTTCAGAACAAGCGTATCGGCTACTTTAAACTTTATTTTTAAACCTAAAGGTACCGGTTTCATATCCTTCTTCAGATATGCCACCTGTTTCCCGGTGCTTATAGCCCAGTTGAAGAGTTTCTGTTTCTTTTCAGGCGCCTGGCTAATCCCGTCCTGAACCTTCGAATAGATCTTCTCCCATAGCCTCGGCACACTGCACATGTAATGCGGCTTCGATTCCTGCAGAAACTGCAGCAATACGTCCGGTTTCGCCTCGTGGCAGTAATCAACACGGGCATTGCAGCAAAGTATGAAATAACTCCATGCCCTCTCGAAAACATGGGCAAGCGGAAGAAACGCGAGGTTTACATCAGACTCGATAATCGGAATATAGTATCCGGTCGCAAAAAGCATCGCCAGCCAGTTCTTGTGAGTCAGCATAACCCCCTTCGGTTCACCGGTAGTACCGGATGTGTATATCAGAGTCGAGAGATCGTCGCTTTTTGAATCCGCAAGCCTCTTTTCAAGCTCACTCCCTGTGGCGGATTTTCTCCCCATCTCAATGAAATCCTTATAGAGTATAACCCTGCTGTTGTTTCTGTCATAATCTATCCTGTGATCAATTATTATCAGTTTTTCGATCTGAGTCTCATTCAAGATGCTCAGGGCCTTGTTATAATGCTCCTGTTTCTCAACGAAAAGAATTCTGATCCCGCAGTCATTTACTATATATTTCAGCTCTTCTGCAGAGTTCGACTGGTAGACCGGAACAGAACATGCCCTGATAGAAAAGCATCCGAAATCCGCCACAGCAAGCTCCACCCTGTTGTTCGAAAATATTCCGACGAATTCTCTCTCCTTGACTCCATACTCCAGCAGGCCCATAGCACAGCAGTCGATCAGGTCGACAAATCTCCCCCAGCTGAACTCCTCCCACTCACCGAAAGCCTTATGCCTTACAGCCACCTTGCTGTTGCCGTATTTTGCCGCTCTTTTGTGAACCATTTTACCGAGATGATCGTCCTTCGCCAGAAAATCCTCAAACTCCTTCTCGTAATTTATATTATTCATTTTCGCCTCCACGATTAAATCCTGTTTAATTGCAAGGAGATATATCATATAAAACAGAAGATGTCTTGCCGATTTATAACTTATAAAATTTCTGTTTTTTATTAATTATAATTCTGAAAGTTTTTATTAACTCACAACCGTACCGGGACAGGTTCCTGTTCAATTATCATTGACAAAGTTTTCAGTTAGAGTAGAATAAATGCATCGGGGAAAATATGGCACATTCAATTTTATATTTTATCATGTTCTTCGGTCCGGCTTTTGCTCTGATAATTTCCATAGGCCAGCTGATCCAGGAGAAAAAGGGGTTCATCGATTACCTGTTTGCCTTCTCATTTTTCGGGATGGCTGTATGGATGTTCCAGATTGCGCTGTTCAGCACTGATATTATCAACAGCTACAGCTGTGCATGGTATCTGACTTTTATTCCAGTCCCTCTGATATTCATAATACCCCCTATCATGGTGTTAAGATACAGGTGGGTACTTGCCAGCACCTTTACACTGAAGAGATCGCATATATACCTGATTGTACCATCGATAATATCCCTTGGAATTCTGCTCTATCTCCCCTTTTCCGGTTATGAAGATATCTCATCTTATTATCCCGGTCTGCCTGTCACGGGGGAGAGATTTAAACAACTTCCTCTCTATTTTAAAATTACATACATTACGGCCATAATACCAAACTTTTATGTTGCAGCTTTAATGACTCCGGTGCTGATCCAGATGCTGCCGGTATGGAAGAGAGACCGCAATAACAGGATCTCAAAACCGGCAAGGATGGGATATATCTCGGCACTGTCGATAGTGGTAACGAACATTATGTGCCTTGCAGGCTACATATTTTCACTTAACCTTGTAAATGTTTCACTGATACTTGCGAATGCAGCGACGATATATGTCTATCTGATTACCCAGAGACACCCGGATTACCACCGCCTGCTAAGAAGCGAAACGAGGAAAGCGAACTACGAGAAATCAAGGATTTCGGGCCTCGACGTCAGCGTCATCTGTACAAGGCTCCAGGAGCTGATGCGGGATGAAAAAGTTTTCGCTGACGAGGACCTCTCTCTCCATGATCTTGCAGCGGAGCTCGGGATCAGCGCCCACCAGCTTTCAGAAATTTTAAATGAAAGGATGAAAAAAAATTTCAATACCTTCGTAAACGAGTACCGCGTTGCCGAGGCCAGATCGATGCTTATAGATGAACCTCAAAGATCTATACTCTCGGTAGGTATCGCGGTCGGATTCAATTCCAACACGACATTCTGCACGGTATTCTCGAAAATCACCGGTGTTTCACCAAGCCAGTACAGAAAGCGGAAGCTGAACGGGTGATCCAACGGCATTTTGCCGGCTGTCTGCAGTTAGTCATCCTGATTATAACCCCTGCGGCGGCTGCGAAAGACAGAAGTCCCCTTGCTGAAAACGCAGAGAAACAGCCCTCAATGGATGGGAAATGACATAAGCGTCTGACCCGTTTTATTAAACAGGATTTAAATTTTTGTATTGATAAATAGCCGCTATATTTATTATTGTAACAATTATCAGCGGATTCTGACTATTCTCTGTTAAAACAAAACGGGAGCAGATTTATGAAAGGGATTATATTGACGATAATTACAGGGGTCGCGGCGGGTTACCTTTCAGGAATTTTATGGAAAGGGAGAGGTTTCGGTTTTATCGGCAACCTCCTGCTTGGAATATGCGGCGCCCTGATCGGAGGATTTCTGTTCAATCTGGCGGGATTCAGTATTCACGGTTTTATAGCACAGATAATTTCAGCCATGGCCGGTGCCCTTCTGCTGCTCTGGACAATCAGCCGTATAAAATAATGACACCGATACTTGAAGTAATAGATCTCAAAAAAACATTTCCCGGGGTAAAGGCCGTCGACGGCTTGTCTTTCAGAATTGAACCGGGGATATGTTTCGGGCTGCTTGGACCTAACGGCGCGGGTAAGACAACAACGATAGAGATAATTGAAGGTATATTGAAACCTGATTCCGGTAAAATCCTCTACAGGAATGAAAAGCGCGGTAAAACATTCAAGGAGGAGGTGGGAATACAGTTTCAGAACACCGAGCTTCCGCAATACCTTACCGTCCTTGAAACACTGAAGATGTTCAGGACACTCTACACCCGCAAGGCAAAACTCGACTGGATAATAGAAGTCTGTCATCTGAGCGATATACTCAACCGTGATAACAGAAAAATCTCCGGCGGACAGAAACAGCGGCTGCTGCTTGCGATTGCCCTTACGAACGATCCGGAACTTGTAATACTTGACGAACCGACAACCGGTCTCGATCCGCAGGCGCGAAGACACCTGTGGGATATAGTGAACGGTATAAAGCAGTCCGGCAGAACAATAATCCTGACCACGCATTACATGGAAGAGGCCGAAATTCTTTGCGATACGATCGCGATCATGGATTATGGTAAAATTATCGACCAGGATTCTCCATTAAGCCTGCTGAAGCGGCATGGCGACGGGGCCACAATATCTATAAAATCCGAAACGCCGGAAAAAATAATTAATGCCGTCCCGTACAACGTCTACAGAGTGGAGGATACGGTTGAGATCCATACAGATTCGCTCAATGAATGCATTCAGATGCTGGCGCATGCGGGAGCAGACCTCTCAAACATGACTGTCAGGACTCCGAATCTTGAAGATGTATTTTTAAAACTTACCGGTCATACCCTGAGAGCATAGAGGGAATAATAAAATGCTTAAAAGAATATGGATAATTTTTATATCAAGAAACCGCGAGTTCTACAGGGACAAGTCCGGTTTCGGATGGAATATAGTGTTTCCGTTTTTTATCATTATAGGATTCAGCCTGATCTTTAACCAGAACGACAAAACCGAATACAAAATCGGGGTACTCGGCAGCGGTACAATAAAAAAGGAGATTTCGCAGCAGTACGACAATTTCAGACAATCAAGGTTCATTGAGTTTCTCCCGGTGGACAATGCCGCATCAGGAAAAGAGAAACTCAGCCACCACAGAATAGACATGCTGATAGACCCTGAACATGGAGAATACTGGATAAGCAGATCATCACCTAAAAGCTACCTTGCCGAGAAGATTCTTCAGGCTGGAAACATCGGCGTTTCAGACCAGTCCTTTATCGCCGGAACCGTCGAAGGGAGAGAGATTCCGTACTTCGAATGGCTTTTCCCTGGCGTACTGGGGATGAATATGATGTTCAGCGCGTTATTCGGTGTAGGATACGCTGTAGTACGCGACAGGAAACATGGAGTGTTGAAAAGGTTAAGCGTTACACCCCTTGTTCCGTTCGAGTTTTTAACGGCTCACATTATGTCGAGAATGTTCGCGCTCTTTATCACCACATCCGTCGTATATATCGGTTGCTCGCTGCTTTACGGCTTTGAGAACCGCGGATCGTATCTTTCACTGATTGTACTTTTTGCACTGGGCGGATTCAGCATGATTTCACTTTCACTGATAATAGCCTCAAGGAGCAGCAGCGAGGAGTTCGCGGGGGGAGTACTGAACCTTTTATCATGGCCAATGATGCTCCTCTCGGAAGTCTGGTTCTCTCTTGAAGGGGCCAGGCCGTGGGTAAAAAATATCGCCGCGGTTTTTCCTCTGACCCATATTACAGAAGGTGTAAGGAGAATAATGAACGACGGCGCTTCGCTTTACGATATCAGATACAATGTACTTGCTCTTACGTTTATGACAGTACTGTTTCTTACAATCGGTTCCGTTCTTTTCAGATGGAGAAAAGCGGACTGATACGGAAATCCGGGGCTATGCAATCATTGCAATGCCCCGCATTGCAATGATCTGAACTATTCGTATTTCAGGGCTTCGATCGGTTTCAGGTTCGAAGCCTTTCTCGCGGGATAAAATCCGAAAAATACTCCAACCGCTGTAGAAAACAGGAATGAAAGCAATACAGATAGAAATGAGAAAAGGAACACCCATTTTAAAACTATTACAATTATAAGATAGATCAACAGCCCGAGAATTATACCAATAGCGCCGCCAACAGATGTAAGAGTAACCGCCTCAATGAGAAACTGGAAAAGTATATCCTTTCTCTTTGCACCGATCGCCATTCTTATGCCTATTTCTCTCGTTCTCTCTGTAACCGAAACAAGCATGATGTTCATTATGCCGACGCCTCCGACAAAAAGTGAAATTGACGCAATCCCTGCCAGAAGATACGATAGTGCACGGGTGATATCTTCAGTCATCTTCAGCTTTTCCTTGCTGGTCTTGATCCAGAAATCGTTTTCGGCATCTTCCCTTAAATTGTGCACTGTCCTGAAATATTTAATCAGTTTTTTATCCGCCTCTTCCAGCATATTCTCTTCTTTGGTTGACAGCAGCATTTCGTTATAGGTATCTCTCTTCCCGAACAGCCGGACGTTGGCGGTTGTGTAGGGGATATAAACCTCATTGTCAAAATCGTTTCCGGAAAAAGCCACTCCGGCCCTGTTCAGAACGCCTATTACCTGAAGCGGTACATCATTAAAAAGTATTGTTTCGCCAATGGGGTCTCTCCCCTCAAAAAGCATCTCTTTTACGGTTAATCCTATAATAATGACCTTTGAATATGAATTTATATCCTCATCCAGAAATGATCTCCCGTTTATTATGCTCCTCCCCTTTATCGTGATGAATTCGTTGCTGACACCGAAGAGTTTGGCATGTGTTATCCTGTTTCTGTATCTTATGACAGTATTTTTCTCAGGGATATAACAGATAGGACTTACCAGCTTGATCTCATAAATATCATTAACTATAGAGGCAATATCATTCGTGGTTATCTTCTTTCCACCCGGTTTAATCTCGATGGATATGCCATTTTCACCGAAATTTGCAACCTTCTCCTTCACCTCCACCCTGGCGCTGCTGCCAAGCCCTATCATCAGTATTACAGATGATACACCTATGACAATACCGATACTTGTGAGAAGTGACCTGAGCTTGTTTCTTCTTAAAGACCTGATTGCTGTAATAATTGCGTTCTTTATATTCATAAAATCCTTTTCATAACTGTTAAACTCTGCTTCCGTCAAACCTGGATAACACGATGATCTGCCTAATTAAAGAAACATGCAGCAGGGATGCTTTACATAAAACTGATCCGTTAAATTCAAATTCTTCACAATAAAAAAAGTCAAGGAAATAATATTACTTTACCACTACGGATTGAAACATGCTTTTAAAACTAAAAAAACAGGCCGAAAATAAAATAATGTTGAAATAAAACTGTTTCAAGTAGAACCTATGTTGCATAAACCGCGTCTGCGGCATATCAGCATCAGCAGGTTAAACGATTTATCCGGGAGTATGAAAAATGGCAATATCCAAAGCGCAGAAAGCCGCATATAATGACGATATAAAAGCAGTAAAAGTACAGTCTGACGAACTTGAAAAAAAAATAAGAGATATATCGCTTAAAAAGAAAAACACCCCCAATCTGGAACCGTATTATAATCTGGAGATGGCCTCTCACCTTTGCGGTACTATTGAACTTTATATGAAGATGAATGACCTTTCCGTCACAATGCTCGGTATAAAAAACAATAAAGCACTTGATGCTGCAAAATCGAACTTTTCCAAAATACTGCTTCTGCTGAAAGACACGGTGGGAGATGAGCTGGAGAGGGAGTCGCTGAGAGAAAATGAGGAGTATCTTCAGAGAATAGGAAAGTTAAATCCGCGTCAGATTCTCGATTTTCTGATCAGAATGGACACGATATTCTTCAGCCTCAAGAACAATATGGGTGAAGATTCGAAATGGAAATGGCTATTTGTCGAGCTTCAGGCAAAAATCGCAGTAATAATGAGAAATTTCATCAATTTCTCTGATATATTAAAATACAGAGACCCGCGTGAAAAACATTTCCGTGACAGGCTTGAACATCTTGCAATGACAAAAGAGGCGCTTGAAGAGGCAGCAAAACAGTACAGAACCAAGTATGAGTTATCCGCAAAATCAAGGGAGGACTTGAAAAAATCTATTGAACTGCTGGAAGCTTTAAGGAAAATCCATATTACTCTGGGAGAGGCGAACGAAGCTGATAAATTGAAAACCACCATAGATGCTGCAAAATTTACCCTTGAGGCAGGGGATAAAAAGAAAGAGACTGACGAAAAGAGCAAAGCAAAACCTGCAGTAAAAAAGTGATGAAACTTACTAAAAAAGTTTAAATTTTTTCTTGACGATTACAGATAAAATATTATATTGTTTATTAGCACTCAACAATTATGAGTGCTAATAAACAATACTAGAAGGTAATATCGTGAGAAACGAACTGCAAGGAGATAGGTCACTGGACGAAAGAGAATCGGCAATTCTCAACGCTATCGTTTATGAATATATCCTCACAGGAAAACCTGTAGGATCACGATCGTTTGTACAGAAATATTCATTTTCTCTCTCTCCGGCTACGATGAGAAACATAATGTTCGACCTTGAAAGAATGGATTTTCTGATGCAGCCCCATACTTCCTCGGGAAGAGTCCCCACGGATAAAGGATACAGGTACTATGTGGATTCACTTCTCGACAAGTATAATTCTCACGAGATGATTATCGATGAAAAAATATTCCAGAGAGAGGTACATCTGGACAAAATATTCGAATCTGTCACAAAAATGCTGTCAGTAACGTCGAATTATGCAGGAGTTATGCTCTCTCCCAGACCCGATTTCACCGTAGTAAAGCTTATCGAGCTTATTCAGGTTGAAAGCAGCGAAGTTCTGCTTATTGCGATTACAAGGACAGGTATGATCCTGACACGCAAAGTCGCCATCTCTGTCAGGGTTACGCAGGATGAACTTTTCGAATATTCCAAATTCCTCACCGGAGAACTCAGCGGTTATTCGCTTAACGAAATAAAGGAAAGAATATTCGGAAACCTCAGATCTGACCGGATCTCTTCATCAAACAGGGAGCTTGCGCTCGATATAGCCGAGATAGCGTTCAGGGAAGCTACCGATTCGAATATCAACATAGACGGTATTGAAAACCTTCTCAGAATTCCGGAGATGGTTGAAGAGGAGAGATTAAGCAGTCTGCTGAATATTATAGAAGAAAAAAATATTCTGAAAAGAATACTTGAGTCGCATCTTGACTCTGAAGGTGTAAAGATCCTTATCGGCAAGGAGATAAACAACGACAAGGTCACAGGCTGCAGTCTGGTCGCCTCATCGTACAGAATCGGAAACAAGCCGGTCGGAGCTGTTGGAGTTTTTGGACCTACCAGGATGGATTACGAAAAAGTCGTACCGCTGGTGGATTATACCGGGAAGGCCGTATCGGGGCTCCTGACAAAGATGTCCAAATAGAAAAGTATAATAAACAAAAAAGTAATTCAAAGATGGAGATTTAAAATGGGTAACGGGGAGATAAAAACCGAAACTGAAATTCCGGCAGAAGCCGTGAATGATACGAATAAAGATAGTGATCAGAACTGCAGCTGCCAGGGTGCTGACAATACAGATAACGGACAGACAGCGCAGGACGAAGAGGTCATCAGACTGACAAAAGAGATTGATACATTAAAAGATCTTCTCCAGAGGAGGCAGGCTGATTTTGAAAATTTCAGGAAAAGAACGATTAAGATGCAGGAGGAGTACAGGAAACTTGCGATTAAGGATTTTGCCCTTGATGTAATCAATGCCGCAGATGATTTAAACAGGGCTATCGAGGCTTCCGAAAACCTGTCGGGCAAAGAGAGCGCCGGCACAAAGGATTCATTTATTGAAGGCATAAGACTTGTCTCAAAAAGATTTGATGAAATCTTAAACAAATACGGCATAGAGGAGATTGAATCGGAAAACAAACCTTTTAATCCAAATTATCATGAAGCGCTTGAGATCGAGAGCAGCGCGGACCACAGAGAAGATACTGTAACAAAAGTTTACCAGAAAGGCTTTAAACTGGATGAACATCTGGTAAGAAGCGCCAAGGTAAGAGTGTCAAAACCTGCACCAAGGAAGGCCGGCGATGCAGAAGAAAAAGATAATACGGCTGATTGATTCATTGATCATGCTGTTTAAATACAATGAAAAAAGTATAATTTAACTTATAAGGAGTAAATGAAATGAGTAAAATAATAGGAATAGACCTCGGAACCACAAATTCATGTGTATCCGTAATGTCCGGTGGAGAGCCGGTTGTTATTCAGAACTCCGAAGGCCAGAGAACTACACCTTCGATAGTTGCATATACCGATAAAGGAGAACGTCTCGTCGGACAGATCGCGAAGAACCAGATCATAACTAATCCCGAAAATACAATAAGATCCGTTAAACGTTTCATGGGGAGAAAATTCAACGAGGTTACAGGCGAGATCTCGATGGTTGCTTATACCGTAAAAGACGACAGCAAGGGGGGAGTTACGATAAAGACCGGCTCGGGAGAGTTCACCCCTCCGGAAATATCCGCAAGAATACTTCAGAAGATGAAGCAGACTGCTGAAGATTATCTCGGCGAGACCGTATCCAAAGCGGTAATTACAGTACCTGCATACTTTAACGACTCTCAGAGACAGGCGACAAAAGACGCGGGAAGGATTGCGGGTCTCGAAGTCGAGAGGATCATAAACGAACCGACCGCAGCGGCCCTTGCTTACGGTCTCGATAAAGGGAAAAACAACGAAAAGATAGCAGTATATGACCTCGGCGGCGGTACATTCGACGTCTCCATTCTTGAGCTCGGCGACGGCGTGTTCGAGGTAAAATCAACAAACGGAAACACACACCTCGGAGGAGACGATTTTGACCACAGGATCATGGAGTGGCTGATTGCCGAATTTAAAAAACAGACCGGCATCGACGTTTCAAAAGACAAAATGGCTCTTCAGAGATTGAAAGAATCGGCGGAAAAGGCAAAGATCGAACTGTCGGGCAAAATGCAGACCGAGATCAACATACCTTTCCTTACCGCAGACCAGAACGGACCGAAACACCTCGTTATAACCCTGACAAGGTCGAAGTTCGAACAGCTCGTAGAAGACCTGATCGAATCTACAAAAGCTCCATGCATGAGGGCGCTCGAGGATGCAGGACTGACCGCGGGAGACATAGATGAAGTTATTCTCGTCGGCGGGTCCACAAGGATACCGGCAGTACAGGAGATAGTAAAAAGAGTATTCGCGAAGGAGCCGCACAAGGGAGTTAACCCCGACGAGGTTGTGGCGATAGGAGCGGCAATACAGGGAGGCGTTCTCGCGGGAGACGTGCACGACGTGCTTCTTCTCGACGTAACTCCCCTTTCACTGGGAATTGAAACTCTCGGCGGAGTTATGACAAAACTGATAGAAAGAAACACAACGATCCCGGCCCGTAAAAGCCAGACGTTCTCCACAGCTGCTGACAATCAGCCGGCTGTATCGATCCATGTACTTCAGGGTGAGAGGGAACTTGCGGCCCAGAACAGAACACTGGGAAGGTTTGATCTTTCCGACATACCCCCGGCACCAAGAGGCGTACCGCAGATTGAGGTAACATTTGACATTGACGCCAACGGTATTGTACATGTCTCTGCCAAAGATCTTGGAACCGGCAAAGAGCAGAAGATCAAGATTGAATCATCAAGCGGGCTTTCGGAAGCCGATATTGAAAAGATGGTAAAAGAGGCCGAACTCCACGCGGATGAAGACAGGAAAGCCAAAGAGATAATTGAAGCGAGAAATGAGTCCGACTCCCTGATCTACTCCATGGAAAAAATGATGAGAGAGAACGAGGCAAAAGTCCAGCCGGGAGAAAGAGAGGCAATCAATTCGGCAATATCAAAACTCAAAACCGCCATGGAAGGGAGCAGCGTAGAGGCAATCAGGCAGGCGAAAACCGAACTGGAGCAGGCATCACACCAGTTTGCACAGCGCATATACCAGGAGTCTTCTCAGGAAGCAGGCGGCGCGCACCAGGGTGGTAATGCAGGCGGAGATAACCAGGGCGAAACAGGCGGAAAAGATAAAGTTTACGATGCGGATTATGAAGTAGTTGACGAGGATAAATAATCCTGGGATAATACTCCCGCGGTCATAATTTTATGGCTGCGGGGGGCAAGCCTTAAAAGTGAGAGGGAACAAAATTGGCTAAAAGAGATTATTACGAGGTCCTTGGCGTCGTAAAAACGGCTTCAGATCAGGAGATCAAACAGGCTTACAGGAAACTCGCGTTAAAATATCACCCCGATAAAAACAAGGGTGATAAGGCATCTGAAGAGATGTTCAAGGAGGCTACAGAAGCCTACGAGGTGCTGAGAGATCCGAAGAAACGCGCGTCTTACGACAAGTTCGGACATGAGGGTATCGGAGGATTTGAGAATTTCGGAAGGGGCGCATATTCCGACTTTTCAGATATATTCGGGAATGTCGACCTCGGTGATATTTTCGAAGGATTTTTCGGTACCGGCAGCAGGGGCGGCTCAAAAAGGGCCAGGCGCGGTTCCGATCTCCAGTACGACATGACTATAACTCTCGAAGAGGCTGCAACCGGAACTGAAGCTCATATAGAGATACCAAGAAGCGAAACGTGCGAAGCATGCAGCGGCACAGGCTCCTCTTCCAAAACAAAACCTGCTGTATGTCCAACATGTAATGGAGTCGGACAGATCAGACAGACTCAGGGATTCTTCTCAATCTCCCAGACATGCCCGAAATGCCGCGGCGAGGGGAAAATAATTACTTCTCCCTGCAAGGTGTGCAACGGTTCAGGTCTGACGAAAAAGAAAAGGACAATAACAGTGAAGATACCGGCCGGTGTAGAGTCCGGATCAAGACTGAAAATTGCCGGAGAGGGGGAACAGGCTCCGAACGATGGTATCACCGGAGATCTTTATGTAGTTCTACACATAAAAAAACATCCGGACTTTGACAGACACGGCAATGACATACTGAGCATTATTGATGTATCATATCCTACGGTATGCCTCGGCGGGGAGATTGAAGTCCCGACGATATATGGAAACAAAGTAAAGATGAAGCTGCCTCCCGGAACTGAAAATGGACAGGTTTTCCGGCTTAAGGGCAACGGAATTCCGTATCTCGGATCATACGGCAAAGGGGATCAACTGGTAAAAATCAATATAATGGTTCCGAAAAAGTTATCATCACGGCAGAAGGAATTACTGAAGGAGTTCGCAAAACTCTCCGGAGAGAGTACCTCCGGAACGGATTTTTATTAATAATACCGGTAAAAGATAAAATCCCTCCTGAAAGGCAGGGATTTTTATATTATACATCAGGAGATGTCCGGAAAATATTTTATAGTTTTCTTACTTGTATTTATTTCACAATAATTATCAATTGATAATTATTTATAAAGCCTCATACTAATGAATGTTCTCATCGGGTCAACTTTTATAAAATCCATCCATTCATGAGCTTTATTTACAGTGATGATAAAATTTCTCCCCCTTTAATGAGAGGAGGAAAAATACCGGCGGATTATAATATCGGAATTTGCCGGCTTAATACCGGTTTTTTACCGGAATCGCTGAAGTTTGAAAACACCCCCCGGTATAAGAGATGAGACAGGTTCATTACAAAACTGTAATTTGGAGAAATAAATGTTACCAATAGTTGATTACGGAAGTATCGCAATAGTTGTCCCGAAAATAACCGCTGTAGGAAGCACCGTATCAGAAGATGGTAAACCCGGTTTTGAAGTGTTTCTGTCCGGCATGGCAGAACCCATTGTGATAGGATTTGACTCAAAAGAGGAGGCAGTCGAAGCAAGAGAGGAGCTTATAACAATAATAGCACAATATCATTATATAAAGGAACTTGGACCCGATTTCGATATAAATGATCTGCTTGATAAAGAAAATAGTGACGATGATGATCTGAATGAACATTAAAAGGGACTTCTGACAACTATAATATAAAACATACTTATAAAGTAAAATAAATAATTTAATAACCGGAAACCGCCGGCAACAGAAGATTCGGAAGGCGGAGCGGTTCTTAAAACTTGAAAAAACCTTTTTGAATATTGAGTATTCCGCAAAAAAAAATTGGAATTTTCAATCTCTTTAAGGGAAATTTATGAAAATAATATTTTCATAAAAAATTATTGTAACCATAACAGGATAATCATGTCCCCTATAGATGATATAGAAATAATAAACAGGGTAATTGACGGAGACAAGGAAGCCTTCGCCAAAATTGTTAAGAAGTACCAGAATATGGTATTTAAATATGTTTATTATCAATTCAATAATTATGATGAAGCTCTTGATATTACACAGGATATATTTATAACTGTTATGGAAGCATTGCAATCATTCAGACAGGAATCAAAGTTTTCTACATGGCTTTACAGTATCATGGTGAATTACTGTAAAAATTACAGAAAAAAAATGAACAGGTACAATACCGTTTCATTAAAAGTAATGCGCGGAGGGGATGAGGTAGATCTTCAGCTGGAAGATTCAAGAGAAAATCCCGAGCAGAAAGTAGTCAATGAAGACTCCATGAGGATCATAAAAGAAGAGATCGAAAAGCTTCCTGAGGATTTCAAGGATATCCTCACCTTAAGGGATATTGATGGTTTGTCATATAATGAAATCTCGGAAATACTGGGAATTAATCTTTCAAATGTAAAGGTAAGAATACACAGAGGACGAGAGTACTTGAAAAATAGATTACACGCCAGAGGTTTAATATGACATTTAAGCATCTGAATTTTGAAGAACTATCCGATCTGATTGATAACGAGCTGTCGGACCAGCATAAACAGTTATGTCTGGCACATATTACAGTATGTGAAATATGCGGCGCAGAATACAGGGCTCTTACAAAGTGTGTATCGCTTTTATCGTCACTGAAAAATGAATGCATTACAATACCTGATTTCTCTGAAAGAACACTTCTGATCTGCCGTTCCCGCGAAAAGAAAAGATTATTCCTCAAAGCGATACCGGCCATAGCCGCATCTGTAATAATAATTGCCGGTGCCGGATTTATCAGGAGCGGCGTGTTTAATGAAAAGGGCACTTATATCGCTGCAAATCTGTCAGGACATAATGAAACACAGAGAATTATTGAGTCGGTAAGCACCACAAACGGAAGGATATTACAGATAACACACTCTTTTATCGACAGCGAATTTGATAAAAGCTCACTGGCGGCAATTGAAAGACTGCTGCATAAAAACGGAATAAAACACTCGGTGATCTATAATTCAGGAATGCTCGTGAATACGCCTGCAGATAATATTGAAGCAGTAAATTTTACATCGGGTAACAGTTCCTATAGTCAGAATTATGCGTCGATTGAAAACGGGAAGATACGCATCAGAATCTTCAAGTAAAGTCTATTACCAGTTCAATAAATGATTTAGTATCATATATTGAACCTCCGCATACTCCCCTTGATGAGTATAGTGAGGCTTCATGCACTGTTTCATCATAATCAGCCTGGGCATCTTCAATATGAAAAACCTCGTAACCCCTGTCCGATGCATCCCTTGATGTCGTCTCAACACACTGACTTGTTGCAAGGCCTGTAAAAACAAGAGCGGAAATTTTCATAGATTTTAATATAGTGTCGATATTTGAAGATGAAAAAGGACTGAATGTTGTTTTATTAATTATTATATCGTCTGAATCAGGTTTCAATTCATCAATAATGTCTGCCGCAGTATCAGACTGCAGCGGATATACTCCATTAAATCCCTTTGCGAGGCCATCTTCATAAGATTTTCTGAAAAACCTGTGCAGATCTCTTCTATCAGTCTCAGTACCGCACAGCCTCAAATAGATAACTGGAAGTTTGCGTGACTTAAATGTCTTCCGTATTTTTATTATATTCGGGATCGCAACGCCGTATGAACGCTCTCTTATATATGACAGGGTTCCGGGATATAAAAAATTAAAATACGCCGAATATACGGAGTCGCTCTCCAGGTAATATTTCTGCATATCCACTATTACCAATGCCAGACCTTTCATTCAAACTCCGTAAAGAACTGATTTAATGAATAAACTTATTTTTTATTAAATTAACAATATTTTAAGCTATAGTCAATAATTTTACTTGTAATCATTAGATGAATAGTTGCTTAATAGCAGGCAGTACTTAACTTTATGAGAAATTACACAGAAGGTTAGTGATATGTATACAGTGAATCTTGTAGCGACATTTATAAGTACTATTCTTGTATTTTTCACTGCTCTTTTCATACTTAATAAAAACAGAAAAATCAAAAGCCAGGCATGGAATTTCTATTTCATCTATAATTTTGTCGCTACCGGGATTCCGGGATGTATATTTCTTACATACTTCATGTATGACTCCCCGAATCTGGTAATTTACAGCAAATTAAGCCAGACTTTCGGTATTCTTTTCTTTGCGTCGATTTTAAACCTTTCGCTTACATATCCCGGCAAAGAGAAAAAAGTTCCGTTATATATCCCCCTACTGCTGATAATACCGGCAGTGATTTTCTCAATTGTTATTTTTTCAACCGACCTTACGATCAAGAGCGCCAAATTTGAAAACTGGAAACTTGTCAGGGAAACAGGTAAGCTGTATCCTCTATACTCCGCAGTCTCACTGCTCTATTTTCTGTCCGGATGGATAATTTTTATAATCAATTATATCCGGACTAAGGTTGAAACATACAGATTACAGATACGATATGTATTCCTTGCTACATCAATATTCCTTGCACTTGGTTATATTGGCTCGATTCTGCTCCCTCTTGTAGCGAACAATTATACATACTATGCACTGGGGATATCCAGCGCAAGTATAGTATCAACCATTACTCTGTTCTATTCAGTTATAGCATACAATATAATGGACATCCGGACTGCAATTCTTAAAACAACTATGTATGTTATACTCAGCGCAACAGTTTTTATTCCGATTTTTATTATTATATATCTTACAGAAAAATACAGTGCGATAATGTTCCTTCCCCCCGGTATAGTGGCAGGATCTTCTGTAATAGCCTTCGTTCTGTTTATATACCTGTTCCAGCCTGGTATAGACAGAGCTTTTAAACGAAGAATCGCGGATATAGAATATCTGACCAACAGATATATTCAAAAGGCTGCGAGATTAAAAACACTGGAAGACCTGATAAAGGCAAGTTCTCTTGAGCTTCACAAAGGCCTCGGACTGAGCCGGACCCTTTTTTTTAAGTATGATGACGACACAAGGGTATTCACGAAAAGTTTTGATACATCTGCAACCGCTGAAGATACTGAATCTATCGACAGACATTTCCCTCTGATAATATGGTTTGCGCGAAATCAGGAGATACTGCCGTTAAACAGGGTCTATACCGATGACCTCTCCTTCAAACCGATAAGAGATGAAGTTACAGGATTTTTCAATAGATACGATATCAACGCGATACTGCCCATATACTATGACAACAGAATTTACGGGATGCTCTGTCTGAGTAAAAAAGAGAATATGAAATCACTGACTCCGGACGAGCTTGAAAAACTCGAGGAGTTCCGTATAAGATCAAATGACTTCATCATTACAGCCCTTGCATACGACAAGGCGAAACAGGACCAGTTTATCTCCAGAAGTCTCGGTTTATCGGGAAACATCCTCCATGCCTCCGCAGCGAAATCCCTTCCGCAGATGAACAATATGAAATTCGGTTCGCTTATCGCTCCAGGCTTTTCGAGAGGAAATGATTATTTTGATTTTCTGCAGCCTACAAAAAACACGATCGGTATACTGTTTACCGATGTATCCGGCCTGGGAATCAATAATGCACTCTATTCTGTACTGCTCAGATCGGTATTTCATTCATGCATCAACGAGGCTGCCTCCCCATATATTATGATAAAGCGTATAAACCTTGTTCTTCATGACTATACCAAGGGGAAAGGTGAACTGGTAACTGCATTTTACGCGTTCTTTGATACAGAAACAAAAAGGCTGTTCTATTCCAATGCCGGATTTCCCCCGGCTGAAGTTTTCAGGATAGACAAAAACGATTTTGACTCGCTGGACACAGAGGGATCTCCGCTGGGATATAAATTGAACGCTGAATTCGGCCAGGGGCGTACCGAGCTTAAAAGCGGTGATATTTGTGTAATATACTCCAAGTCCTTCATTAACTCAAAAAACAGCCAGAATGAGAGTTTCGGTCTGCTGAAATTACGAAATATTGTGAAAGAGTTTAAGTCAAAATCACCCTCTGAAATAGTAAAAAATTTAAAAACCGCATATGAAAATCATATGGGTATAGCTCTTCAGGGATCAGATATTACCCTGCTTGTAATCAAAATAACCTGATGAATATGGTATCATACAGATATAAAAATATCCGGAAAATGACCTTAAAAAGCCCAAAAAGGTTAAAAAAATGCATTTTTTGGGTATATTAAGTAAAAATATGTTGTTTTTTTTGACAAAAATTTGACATTTCTCTAAAAGTTGAATACTTATTGATGTAGGATCAAAATATATACCAACACTTAAATGGTTAGTATACGAAATACTCAGGAGGATTCCCGATGGGAAACAAAAAACAAATGGCTATGATGCCGGAATTGACAGATGAAGTCACTCTCTGTAATGAGTTATTTTCAAAGTGTTGCCATGATGAACTCCGGGAGATTGACAAACATGAAATTATTGTTAAAATCTGTCAGATAATTGGCTCAACACCGGAAAACTTATGCAAAGCAGAAGAAGTGTTCAATGCCATTAAATATGACATAACCAAGTATACTATGCATCATGAATATTGCGCACAGACCAAAGAACAGGTTAAGCCGAAGTTTCTATTATGGCTTGACAGTAAGGCAGAACCGAATAAAGCCAGAGAGCTTACAAATTTTCTGAATAAATATCTGAAATAAAGAGTGCAGTCGGAAAAATTATTACTCCATACATGCTGTGCACCATGTCTGGGTTATGTTTATGAATTACTTAAAGAAAAATACGCCGTTACGGCGTATTTTTATAACCCCAACATCATGCCTGCTGCAGAGTACCGTATCAGATATTCTGAACTTGACTCCTACAGCAGGTTTAAAGGTTTTCAGCTGATAACAGAATTACCCGACACAAAAAGATGGGTTAAAGAAGTAAAAGATTACCGTTATTACGGCGAAAGTTCGGAACGCTGCTGGAAATGCTATGAGATAAGGCTTGAAAAAACCTTTGAAAAAGCCGTCGAGTTAAAATTTGATATTGTCGCCACAACCCTTTCAATAAGCCCCCATAAAAACGCGGCCAGAATCAATGAGATCGGAGAGAGACTTTCAGCTAAATACGGTGTCAGATTTTATTCAGCAGATTTTAAAAAGAATGATGGTGTCAGAAAATCGGTTGAAATATCGAAGATGAATAACTTTTACCGGCAGAATTACTGCGGGTGTATTTATTCAAAACTTGAAAAAAACAGCGGCAGCCGCTGGTCTGAAAAAGCAAGGGAGTTCAGACTTAAAAATTTGTCATACCTTAAAGAAGATGAAACACTTTCCGATTTTGTTCTGGGCAGAGAGATAGACCTTCATCACTTCCATCCATCTGATACAGCCGTTCTGATAGAGCAGTTTCTTGAAAACGCGGTTAAAGAAAAATATAAAACAGTAAAAATTATCCATGGAAAAGGAAAATCCATAAAAAAAAGACAGGTACACCAGATACTGAAGAGCCACCCTTCCGTGATAATATTTCATGATGACTCAATCAACTGGGGCGCAACGATCATTACTCTAAAAGTTTAATTATATAAGGCATGAGATATCCGCCGGGATCATGTGCCACTTTCCGGATTCATCAAAAGACAGAAGTTTCAATCGAATAAACTCCCCAGCTTTAAAAATTACAGAATCATCAGATCCGGGATTCAAAATCATCATGTTATCATGACATTCAGGCCTGTATCCGGAAACCTTCTCTAAATCCCCGCTATAAACTTTTATTTCAAGCAGCGGTGAATCGAGAAGAACATATAAACGCGACTCCTTCATCCCGAGTATCGTTCCGGTGTGTACCGGCCTCTTGTCAAACTCCAGGTTGAGTTCTTCTGTAAAAACTGATTCAAGCAGAAGAGCGTTGACAAAGCGGTCTATTGAACTCTGCGTCTCTTTGGCCCTGTTTGCCGAATTGATTACCTGCTCACGAATCAGCAGATCCTCTTGATCAGGACCAGGTTTTTCAAGGCCAATCTTTTCAAGCAGCTCCTTGTGCGAATAGATTCCTACTATCTCTCTCATCGGAGAGGAGAATCTTCCGTATAAATTTACTTTCAGCGCAAAATGCCGGCCCGGATTTTCAGAGAAAAAAGATTTCTGATTTGTAACCAGTATCTGCCTCTCAATGGCCCGGGTAATCCTGTTTTCACTCCCTGACCGAGGAAGCCTCGCCAGATACTCTCCGGTTGTTTCCGATCCCTTTTTCCATTTCCAGCATTCATCAAGTGAATGGATCTTTACGATTGTATTTATTACCAGTTCAAGCCTGTTGAGGCTCGATTGATCGGGGGCTTCATGAACTCTGAAAACAGGCTGGACATGGACATCGTTGCCGTTCCCCTCCGGAGCGACCATACCGGCACCGGCCATATTGCATATCAATGAAACCTGTTCGTTCCACCTGGCGGCGTCATTTCTCTCCGTTTCGCTGAAAACAAAACTCTTCCCGTCATTATTGATACTTATTGATGTTTCATATCTCTCAAAATTGATGACTCCCCTTCTCTCTCCGTTTCTGACAAGAACTCTTCCGGCCTCCTGAAGTAAAATCAGCGAGCCGGTGTATTCTTTATTATTGAGCGGACTTCTTTCGGCGCAATCATAGAATTCCTGTACCCCTGTGTATGACAGCTTCGCCCTGCTTGAGATCCTGCACCTTTTAACACCTCTGGAAACCAGCTCGCCCTCATGGTCTATACTCATCTCAAAAACCAGTGCCCGTCTTTGAACTCCTTCATTGAGAGAGATAATGCCCTCCGACAACTCCGGAGGGAGCATCGGAACAGAAAATCCCGGCAGATAGTAGCTCGCTCCCCGTCTGATACTCTCTCTAAAGAGCGCAGAACCGGGCTTAACATAGCATGAAGCATCGGCTATCGCATAATATATAATGTAACCGGAATTCTTTTTCTCAACATATACCGCCTGGTCCAGGTCTTTTGATCCGTCATTGTCAATTGTGACAAAAGGGAGAGAGGTATAATCGATCAGCAGAGGATCATCAATACCCGGATCGTTAATTATCAGACCAACCTCTTTTATGATCTCATCGGAGAATAGAGGGTTAATACCGGCCCTCTCAAACTGAAGTATATATCTGTTGAATATCGTATCCTTTTTATAGATACGATATTCAGGTTCATTGCCGGAGTTACTACAATTAAAAAAAATAATATCTCCCTCACCGATTATACCTTTATACTCATGATAAAGTGGAAAATTATCACTGCCGAACAGAGGACGGAGCTCTAATTTTCCGCTTTTTTTTACGCACTGTGCTATTAAACTTTTACTGCCGGTCTGCCTGATCATCATCAATACCAGAGATTCCTATTTTCTGCAATTGAGTTATTGAAACAAAGTTTTATCAACAATTTTATTTGTTCAGCCGGACCGCGATCCCCGGAGCAAGTAACCGGTATAAGCAGTTTTTAAATTTTTTAAGAATTGACATTCCGTAATAATGTGTTAATTTAGTTGCATCAGAAACACAAAATCTTTTGGAATTAACTGAGCATTATTTGGAACAGAATACAGTGCAAAGCTCATTACAATTGGATGATTAATTTTTTTACAGGAATTAAAATATAATACCCGATGGTGCAAAATGAGACTTCTTAAAGAAAGAATTTTAAAAGATGGCGAAATAGTCACAGATCAGATTTTAAGAGTTGATTCGTTTCTCAATCACCAGATAGATCCATATCTGGTTGAAGAGATTGCCGCTGAATTTGCCTACAGATTTTCAGACATACATTTCACAAAAATACTCACAGCGGAATCTTCCGGCATAGCTCCGGCAGTGATGGCAGGACTGAAAATCCGCATACCGGTAATCTTCGCCAAGAAAGAGAAACCCTCAACAATGGACGAAAAGACCTATTCATCGAAGATACACTCCTACACAAGAAATGCAGACTATGAAATTTATGTTTCGTCAAAATATCTGAAAAAAGGTGACAACATATTAATTATCGACGATTTTCTTGCCAACGGAAGCGCAACCCTTGCTCTTATCAATATAGCAGAACAGGCCGGTGCAAAAGTCGGGGGCATAGGGATTGTAATAGAAAAAGGTTTTCAAAACGGAGGAAAAACCCTCCGGGACATGGGTTATAAGCTTATTTCTCTCTCCATTATTGAAAGCATGGTTGATGGTAAAATAAAATTTAAAGAAACACGTTGATTTTTAAATCTGTCATCAATAGCTAATGAAAAAAAGTACCAGTTTGCAACTTCTATTTAAAAATTGAATTTACATCCCGGGAATTCCGGGAAAATAAAACAGAGGATAAAATATGATGAAAAAATTTACTCTATTTATGACCCTGTCACTCTCTTTTCTTATAGCGTTCAGCGGATGCGGTAAAAAAGAAAAGGCCGGAGTTAACGGCAAAGAGGTTGTAATGGGATTTATTTATGTAGGTCCGATCGGCGACGGCGGATGGACATATGCCCATGAGCAGGGAAGAAAGTCTGTCGAGAAGGAAACAGGGATCAGGACAATTTTCAAAGAGACCGTTCCCGAGGGCGCCGAGGTTAAAGACGTTATCAGAAGCATGATTGACCAGGGCGCAACGATAATTGCTGCTACAAGTTTCGGATATATGGATTACGTCGTAGAAATGGCCAAAGAGTTTCCCGATATTAAATTTCTCCATTGTTCCGGATACAAGATGGGTACCAATCTCTCCACATATTTCGGAAGGATAGAACAGCCGAGATACCTCTCAGGTATTGTGGCGGGGATGAAAACAAGAACCAACAAGATCGGATATGTAGCTGCCTTTGAAATACCGGAGGTCATACGAGGAATAAATGCGTTTACTCTCGGAGTGAGATCGGTCAATCCGAAAGCGGAGGTACATGTGAGATGGACCCATACATGGTATGATCCGGCCAGAGAGAAAGAGGCAGCAAAAGCTCTGCTTGATGAAAAATGCGATGTTATAGCACAGCACCAGGACACAGCAGGCCCGCAGCAGGCGGCGGAGGAGCGCGGAATGTTTTCTATCGGATACAATTCTGACATGTCAAAAATGGCGCCCAAAGCCTACATGACAGCACCGGTGTGGAACTGGGGACCGTACTATGTAGCAGAAGTAAAAAAAGTTCTTAACGGCACATGGAAATCCGCTGATTACTGGGAAGGGATGAATGCAGACATAGTTCAGCTGGCTCCTATTACAAAAAATGCTCCCATAGATGCGGAGGCCAGAGTAAATGACGTGAAAAAGAAAATTCTCAACGGCACGTTCAACGTATTCTCCGGTCCGATAAAAGACCAGAAAGGGACGTTAAAGGTACCTGCGGGATCAAGCCTGTCTGATAAAGATCAGCTTTCATGCGACTGGTTTGTTCAGGGAGTCATAGGGAAGGCAAAAAAATAGAGATCATACTTTTACTGTATCTAAAACCGGCTAAAATTATTTTTTACGCCGGTTTTTTTATTTACAATATGTTTGATAACGAAATCGTGTTATCAGTGCTAGACGATTCTTGCGCTATTATTTGAGTTTTTAACTTTTTTAATGGGGATAATACTATTACCGGTAAAACTGCTGTAAAAATGGTTAATATTTCCAAATCTTTCGGGGAAATAAAAGCCAACCATAACATTTCCTTCAGTGTAAACTACGGCGAGATATATGCACTTCTTGGTGAAAACGGCGCCGGAAAGAGTACGCTTGTGAACATGCTTTCTGGAGTATACACTCCTGATTCAGGCGACATATATGTTCATGATAAAAAACTCAAGATATCCTCACCTGGCGATTCAATCAGATCGGGTATAGGAATGATCCACCAGCACTTCAAACTCGTGGATGTTATGACGGCAGCCCAGAACATAATCATAGGCCAGAAACACTCACGTATAATTCACAGTAAAAAAATGAAAAAATCCATTATAGGATTATCGGAAAAATACGGTTTCAAAACAGACCCGGATAAACGCATATACGACATGTCAGTCGGAGAGAAACAGAGCGTCGAGATACTGAAAGTTCTCTATCGTGGAGCCGACATCCTGATACTTGACGAGCCCACTGCCGTTCTTACTCCTCAGGAGACCGGAAACCTTTTTAAAATATTATTGAAAATGCGTGAACAGGGATGTGCGATCATTATCATAACACATAAACTGCACGAAGTTATGGAGATAAGCGACAGGGTCACTGTTCTTCGCCGGGGAGAGGTGGCCGGCACGGTAAACACGAAAGATACGACCCCCAGAGAGCTTACCGCTATGATGGTGGGAAAACAGGTCGATCTGTCAATTGAACGCCCTGCGGTTGTTAAAGATGAAATCATGCTTGAGGTCAAAGATCTCTCGCTCGTTGACCGCGAAAAGATAAAAAGACTGGATAATGTTTCGTTCACTGTCAGGGCGGGAGAAATCCTCGGCATTGCCGGAGTAGCCGGGAGCGGCCAGAAGGAGCTATGTGAAAGCATCCAGGGACTGGAGAGAAGAAAAAGGGGCAAAATTCTTTTCCGGGGGGAGGACATAAGCCGCCTTAATCCGAGAGAGATTTTTGAACGCGGCTTAAGAATCAGTTTCATCCCCGAGGACAGACTCGGAATGGGACTTGTACCATCAATGGACATAGTCGATAACGTTATACTGAAAGATTACTATCTGCAGAAAGGCGTATTGCTGAACAGAGGCCCGTCAAGGCTAAAGGCAGAACATATAGTGAAAATATTTAACGTACATACTCCGGGGATCTACCACCCGGTGAACAGGCTCTCTGGCGGCAATATACAGAAGGTTCTTCTCGGTCGGGAGATAGATTCAAATCCAGATTTTCTTGTCACCGCCTACCCTACCAGAGGCCTTGATATAGGTTCATCACACCTTATCTATGATGAACTCAACAGGCAGAAATCCAAAGGCGTGGGGATCATATATGCCGGAGAAGACCTTAATGTACTTATAAGTCTCTGCGACAGAATTATGGTTCTATTTGAAGGGAGAGTAACCGGAATTGTGAATGCCTCTTCAACGACTAAAGAAGAGATCGGTTTTATGATGCTTGGAGGTAAAGAATGCTGAGGATGTCCTCCAGAACAGACTGTACCGTAAAAGAAGCTGTTTTAATCAGAACATCTGCCATAATAATTGCACTTGTAACTGTTGCTTTCTTTATCAGGATTCTCGGCCATAATCCCCTTTCAGTCTATATGTCAATGATCGAAGGGGCGTTCGGTTCGGAATACCGCATAACAGAAACAATACGAAAAGCAATACCATTAATAATTGTATCTCTCGGAATATCTCTGGCTTTCAGGCTGAAGTTCTGGAATATCGGAGCAGAGGGCCAGATCATGATGGGTGCATTCGGCGCTACATTCTGTGCACTTAACTTCCAGAGTTTACCATCATTTTTACTGCTCCCGCTGATGTGTTTTGCCTCGATTCTTTGCGGCGGGATATGGGGGGCTGTTCCGGCGTATTTCCGTGCGGCTTTCAGGACAAATGAAACAATCTTCACGCTGATGATGAACTACATAGCATTAAAAATTCTAACATATCTTCAGTACGGACCATGGAAAGATCCGGGAGCCCTTGGTTTTCCTAAGATTCCGTCATTTTCCGATAACGCGGTGCTTCCGTCGCTTTTCGGCCTCCATATCGGATGGATAATAGCACTGCTTCTTGTTATAATAATCCATATTTTTGTAAACTACACTCAACGGGGTTATGAAATTAATGTTGTAGGCGAAAGCGAAAATACAGGACGTTACGCCGGAATGAACGTCAGATTCATAATCATATATACAATCTTTCTAAGCGGAGGACTCTGCGGACTCGCCGGCATGATTGAAGCATCGGGTGTAAACAGAACACTATCTGTAGAGATTACACGGGGTGTGGGCTATACCGCAATAATCACAAGCTGGCTCTCTTCACTTCGCGCACCGGCAATCGCAGTGGTCTGTATACTTTTCGCCGGCATGATACAGGGGGGCACTTTTATTCAGATGGTTTTCCGCATACCGCAATCAGCCGCGCAGATACTTCAGGGAATGATTCTCTTTTTCGTGCTTGGAAGCGAATTTTTTATCAGATACAGACTCTCCTTCTTTAGAGAAAACAGATCAGAGGCGGAGGACTGATGGATATATCTTTTTTCACAGCGGCTATTGTCGCAGGAACACCTTTGCTCTACGCAATACTGGGCGAACTCTTAGCCGAGAAATCAGGCCAGCTGAATCTCGGAGTCGAAGGTATGATGCTTATGGGAGCCGTTACCGGATTCAGGGCCGCTATTACGACAGGCGACCCGGTACTGTCACTGATCGCCGCGATGGCTGCCGGCGGACTCGGCGCTTTGATCTTCGCAATCCTCACCGTGACCCTCAGGGCAAACCAGGTAGTGTCAGGTCTGACCCTTACGATATTCGGTACCGGATTCGCAAGTTTCATTGGACAGGGGCTAATGGGAGAAACTGTTCCATCTGGTATCAAACTATATTTCTCTGATTTTAAAATTCCAATGCTTGGCGACATACCGGTACTCGGTCAGATTTTTTTTAACCAGGGTATACTTGTGTACTCCGGGTATCTTCTGACTATTCTAGCCGGGCTCTATCTGTACAGAACCCAGACCGGTCTCAACCTCCAGGCAGTGGGTGAAAACACTTCCGCCGCAGACGCTGCCGGAGTAAACATCCCGCTCTACAAATATGCTCACGTCATAGCAGGAGGTCTGTTATGCGGTCTCGCGGGAGCCTATCTTTCACTGGTCTATATTCCGTCATGGCAGGAGAATGTAACTGCCGGAAGGGGCTGGATCGCCGTTGCACTTGTAATATTCTGCCGCTGGAATCCGTACAGGGTCATGATCGGCGCTTTTCTGTTTGGGGGACTTGATATTATCGGATTCCGTTTACAGAGGTTTGACCTTAACATATCCCAGTACCTGATAGACCTTCTGCCATATGTAGTAACTATAATGATTCTTATCATTGTTTCAATAAGAAAATCTCACTCCGGATCTGCTCCCGCCAGCCTGGGGGTATCATACTTCAGAGAGGAAAGATAATATGCTGCGATATATCATGATCTATCTTGTAATGGCCGTTATCGCTGGCGCTACAGTACCGCTCCAGGCTGGAATCAATTCCCGTCTGAATTTTTACAGCGGTTCACCGGTCACTGCATCGATAATTTCTTTTTTAACCGGAAGCATCACACTGATAATATTCGCTGTTTTCACCAGAACCCCTCTCCCTTCAGCCGGAGCCTTCACAGGCGCGCCCTGGTGGATCTGGACAGGCGGAATTCTGGGCGCTTTCTATGTCGCATCCTGTGTAATTCTGGCAAATAAGCTCGGCGCAGTTTCGATGCTGGCGCTTATTATGGCAGGGCAGATGATAACGTCCGTTGTGCTCGACCACTATGGTCTTGCCGGATACCATGTTCAGCCTTTGAACCTGTACAAAATTTTCGGCATCCTCCTGGTAATAGCCGGAGTTTTTCTTATAAGATTTTCATGAGGTAATCAATGCGATACGAAGGTAACATTTTCAGGCCGTTCAGTGAAGCGGAGAGTTATCTCCTGCAATGTACAATCGGATGCTCTCACAACAAGTGCACTTTCTGCGGCATGTATAAAGACAAGAAATACAGGGTACGAAACCTCGATGACATAAAAGAGGACATCCGCCTTGCCAGAGAACATTACGGTGACCTGGAAAAGGTCTTTCTCTGCGACGGAGACGCAATCGATATTGATACAGACATTCTCCTGGAAATTCTGGCAGAACTGAAAAGATCATTTCCATCGCTCCGTCATGTCGGATCATATGTCGGACCGGTCAGCGTATTAAAAAAGAGCATGTCTCAGCTCTCCGCGTTAAGGGCCGCGGGCCTGACAAAAGCATATCTCGGTGTAGAGACCGGCGATGACAGGCTTCTCCACGAGGTGAACAAGGGTGTCGGCTATAACGACATGCTTCAGGCAGGCCTGAACCTCAACAATGCCGGCTTTAACCTGTCTTCAATGGTGCTTCTTGGACTCGCCGGCAGGGGGGAGAGATCGAAAGAGCATGCTATCGCCACCGCGAAGATAACCAATGAAATGAAACCTAAATATCTCGCGGCGTTAACAGTCACCCCGGTTCCCGGTACAGTTCTTTTCAACAGGGTACAGAGAGGCGAATTCCAGCTGCTCGATCCGTTTGAAACCCTGGAAGAGATGAAAATAATTTTTGAAAACATTACTATTGATGATTTAAAATTCGTAGGAGTGCATGCGTCGAACTATCTTCCGGTGAATGGAACGCTCCAGAGAGACAGACAGAAAATGATAGATACGGTAAACCGCGTTCTTAACAGCAGGGACGAAAGACTTATTAAACCTGAAAGGATGAGAGGACTTTAGCGTCAGCGGTCAAGAAGACCCGAATAATACGGTACTTTTTTTATAGCAATCACCTCACCTGAACCTTTAAGCCTGATGAAATCTTCAGTGAGGTCAAACTCCTGGTCAACCGGACTGTATCTGCAATATGTGAATTCGTTCCTCTCCGGATATTTCGAGTCGAATGCCGTTTCAAAAAAAATCTTCAGTTCATTCATTTTAATAGTATACTGCCGCGGGGTCTTCACAATCATTACAAGTTTTGTTGCAGGCGATTTTTTGCCGTTCCGTGTCTCAAGGAGTATAGCGACTTTACCGCTATTTCTGGCGGCGATGGCACTGTAATCTTTCATCCCCTTTCCGCTGAATAATCCCATCGTCTAACTCCTTATAATATTTTTAAAAATATTTAACATCTTACCGGTCTTCTGATGCTGAATAGATATACAGATTAAATATTGCCCTGTTTTTAACAACAAAAAAAAGTAAAAAACAATAAATTGAATTTTATGATTCAAACATGAGCGATAAATAACTTTATTCTGCAAGCAGATAACGGCATACCATATCTTCCAGTTCAGCGAGCAGTCTCTCACGATTAACATCTGCCCCATAAATTATGATACGATGTATAGTTTCATCACATAAATGAAAAATAATCTCCATTGCGGCTCCGATATCTTTTACTCGTGTATGAAATTTAAATTCACGAAACATCACAGTCATCAATGCTATAGCCTTCCGCTCCTCTTCACGATTTATTGCTTCTATTTCCTTATCCAGCAGTACCATCGCATTGAATTCTCTGAGAAGGGAGGGATTAATTTCGTGTGCATGGTGGAAGGTATTAATAATAAAACGGATTAGCTCTTTATCTTTAAGATTTTCCTTCTCAATTATACCAGCCTTTGTAGAATTAATTACTTTTTCAGCAACATCGGCATAGAAATGTCGGATAACTTCAATAAAAACTTCCTTTTTATTATTAAAATAGTGATAAAAGCTCCCTGTTGCCACATCGGCCCTGTTTGCTATTTCAAGAGCATTGGTGTTATGATACCCGTTTTCAGTAAATAGCTCCTCGGCAGCTTTAATGATTTTCTGTTTAGTTTCAACACTCCGTTTCTGTACCGGAATTCTTGCCTTCTGTTTACACCCTGTCACTTTGTCCCCCATAGCAACATCTAAAAATTAAATAACTGCAGATCAACTAAAATATGACTTTTCTATCATATTTTAGTTGACAATATGAAATATATTTCATATTTAGAAACAGATTATAAATACACCTGAAGAGGTAACGGCATGTTTAAACAACACTTCATTATAGTTCCGCTGCTGTTCGTTTTTTCAGTTTCCTATTCACTGGCTGAGAAATCAGCTGCAAATATAAATATCAAAACGGTCAACACAGGAAAATTTACAAGAATAGATAAGACATTCACAAGTCATGGAGATACTCTCAGGGCATGGCTTTATTTACCGGCTGGAATCTCTAAGCCTCCTCTGGTAATTATGGCACATGGTTTCGGCGGTCAGAGGTATATGAGACTCCCCGCCTATGCTGAAAAATTTGCCGGGACCGGGCTTGCCGTTTTTCTTTTTGATTATCGCGGATTTAATGACAGCCAGGGCCTACCGCGTAATTACGTAAACCCATCACGACACATTGAAGACTGGGACTCCGCTATTGAATATGTGAAAACCCTTGACAATATTGATACCGGAAGGATAGCATTGTGGGGCACATCGTTCAGCGGCGGACATGTTGTAGTCGAAGCAGCAAAACATCAGGAGATACTCGCCATTATATCGCAGGTTCCATTTACAGACGGATTATCAACTGTATGGAACAACTATATCCTGGAAGATCCGTTATTCGCACTAAAAGGTATGTATCACGGGATTGCCGATGTACTTGCATCAGTTTTCACCGATCACCGTCACAATGTACGCATTGCAGGGAGACCTGGTGAAGCCTACGCGATGATGAGCAAGGCTGATTCTATGGAGGGTGTTCTGAAGCTTACCGGAGTAGATGAAAAAGATTTTGAAAAAAACAACTACTGCCCGGCGAATATCATCTTCACACTTGGATTATACCGGCCCATAAGCTACGCAGATGAAGTAAAGTGCCCGGCACTGATTATCGGGGCCGAGAAAGATACACTGTTCCCCCCTTCCGGACCAAAAAAAATGGCTGACAGAATTAAAAATTCAACATATATAAGCCTGCCCATAGGACACTTTGATCCTTATGTCGGAGATACCTTTGAAAAAACAGTCAGTATCATGTCTGACTTTCTGAATAAAAATCTGAAAGCGGTTCAGACCCGATGATTTATATTAAAGCACCTGAAAAAGTCCATCCGTGACTTTTTCAGGGTCAGAGCCCTCTCTATCCGCACTCCTTTTTCAGATAGTTTAAAAAAAATTTTACTGCAACGCTGTATGAATCGTCTTATAAGTATGAGAGAATTCAATTACGATCAGATCGCTGCATCAGATCCGTCAGGGGGAGTCAGTCTTGTTTTAGCCGGAGCCGGCACCGGAAAAACAAGCACAATGATATTAAAAATCCGCAATATCCTAGAACACTCCATAGCCAGACCGGAGGAAATTCTTGTGCTTACGTTCAGCAGAAAAGCAGCGGGTGAGATAAGGGAAAGATTGAATCACGTACCGGACGCTGACATTACTCCAGGCTTTGCCGGTACATTCCACTCCTTCTCGCTGAAATTGCTCTCTGATTTTAAAGAGTTCTATCTTGAAAACTGCGGCCTGTCGGCCTTTCCTTCTATAATCGGAGAAGATGAGAAATATCGTATAATGAAAAAACTTGTTATGGAAAATCCGGGGAGATTTCTCGGTCTCCCCGCGGATATTGTGATTAAACTTTCCGGAAATTTCAGCTGCCTCAACAGAAAAGTTATCAGTAAACTAAAATCCGGTCCGTTATACGATGAGATCAGTAGAATTATCCTTCAATACGATGAGTATAAAAAAATAAACCGGTTTATTGAATTTGATGACATGGTAAATCATGCAGCTGATATGCTTGAATCATATCCCCTATTGAAAAAGAGCATAAATGAAAAGTACAGGTTTATTTTTGTTGATGAGTTCCAGGACACGTCCGAAAACAACTTACGGCTTCTTTTACTGCTCCTGCCGGAACAGAACAGAAATCTTTTCATGGTAGGTGACGATTTCCAGAGTATATATAAATTCCGTAACAGCAGAATCGAGTACATCATAAATGCGGAAAAATTTTTCCCCGGCTTATCGATTCATAAACTCACGACCAATTACAGATCAAAAAAAGAGATCATTGCCGTTTCCAACAGATTTATAAAACTTAACAAATTCAGGACATCAAAAAAGATCAGATCTCACGAGGGGAAAGGTGGAATAGTTAAGTACCATCCCGCGGCGGACAAGTACAGTGAAACAGAAATTCTGAACAGAATAATTGACTCAACAAAGGGCTGTTTTTCCATAGCGGTACTGTACAGAAACAATTACCAGGGTGATTTTTTAAAACAGAAAGTTATTAATGCCTGCAATAAAAAAGTTGTAGAATTCATGACGATGCATTCTTCAAAGGGGCTTGAATTTGATGTTGTTATTATCACCGGAATCTCTGATAAAATCATACCTGACAGAACAACTGATATTGAAGAGGAAAGAAGACTTTTTTATGTCGCGCTGACGAGAGCAAAGAACGAACTTCACCTTCTATATCAGCCTGAAGAAAAAAACAAACTCCCCCGCTTCATCAGGGAAACTGGCTACAGAAAGTAAAACTATCAGGCAGTCGCGTCGATCTTCTGCCCTTTATTCTCCTCAACCGGCCTCTCCCTCCTGACCTCACGGGTCTGGTCTGTCGGGACCTGCTCGTTCTTCTGTGTGTACTCCGGTGTGAAATTTGTTGAAACGATGTCCGCTCCTGAAATATTCTGAACCGCCATGCTGCACCTCCCTTCGCAGATCAAATATACAATTATATGATATACAGTCAAATAAAAAGTTTTAGAATATGTTTTGCAGCCGAAGTAATAATCGCGGAGATGACTGCAGATACAGCAATGATTTCAATGTCTGTAATCTTTGCAGAAGTATTTCTTCTCTGAAAATATTTCAGAACCCGGCCTGACACCGCTATATATGAAATTATGAACACTGATGTCTTAAACAGAATTAAAAAAAAATCATTCATAATCTTTTAAGCAGAAACTCCATGTGTTCTTTCCCGCAATCATGGTTCCTGATTAAAGACTGTTCTATCTCTTTTTTTAAAAATCTTATACGCAGAGCAGTAGAGCTGATCTCTTTTGTCCCGGGATCATCACTTGATTCTGATATTCTATTTGTTATATTTAACTCACCGGGCATAGTTATATAATAGCTCTAAGAGGTATTGCTACATTATCTATGAAAATAAAATAGTCAAGGAATTAAAGTCACTATTTTATCATAACAGGCTGAATATATAAAAAAAAGCAAAAAACTGTTGACAGCTATGCAATTAGTTGCATATTGACATTTTATTATGATCCTGCAATTTGATACAATTAAAGTCAGAAAACATTTTACACAACATGGAGATTTTTTATGACACATTTAAACGAAATACTGAAAACCAGATATCCGATAATACAGGGACCAATCGGAGCGATGAACAGTCCTGAACTTGTCGCAGCGATAAGCAATGCCGGAGGATTCGGAATGCTGGCCCTCGGTTTCAGTACAGATATCGACGAGATTAAAAAGCTCCTGCTTGAAGTAAAAAAACTTACAGACAAACCGTTCGGCGCCAACATAATGATCATCAATCCGCTAAATGAAAAGATTCTGCCCGTCCTTGCCGAAAGCGGTGTTAAAACCGTAACAACATCTGTCGGATTTCCAGGAAAAATTTATCCGATGCTACATGATCTGGGAATGAAAGGTCTTCATGTACTGTTATCTGTGAAACATGCCGTCGCTGCAGAAAAGGCAGGTGCAGACGGAATAATCGCTGCCGGGTCTGAAGCCGGCGGTCTAAGATCAACAGGACCAGAATCCTCCACAATGGTTCTTGTACCTCTCATCGCCGACAGTGTCACAATACCTGTAGTCGCAGCCGGCGGGATCGCCGATTCGCGCGGATACAGAGCGGCATTTGCCCTCGGCGCAGAAGGTGTTCAGATAGGAACAAGATTTCTGGCATCTACTGAAAGCCCTGCACAGCAGAGATGGAAAGAGCAGATAGTCAACTGCGCTGATGGAGGTACAGATCTTCTCCCTGTCGACAATCTGATGATGAGAGCTATAATGACCCCTGAACTGATGAAGAGGCTCCAGACCCCGGGCTTTGACACGAGAAAAGAATTTAAACTGTCCAACGCCTCGGCTGCATGGAACTCGGCTGATTTCGATCTTGTACCTGCAGGAGCAGGACAGGTCAGCGCCCTTATCAAAGACATTAAGCCGGTAAAAGAAATAATTGATGAGATGGTAAAATAACTGTGATTATTACGGCCGAAGCGATAAAAAAAGATCTTAAAAAGTTATCCGATAACGATAAGGCGAAACAGCTGATGCGGTTTTTTAAAACCGGAAAGGGTGAATATGGCGAAGGGGATGTTTTTATCGGCATTACGGTTCCTGAGCAGAGAAAAATCGCAAAGATCTATACCGGCACTGAACTTGCTGAAATAGAAAAACTGTTAAACGATCCTGTCCATGAATGCAGACTGACCGCGCTTCTGATTCTTACGCTGAAGTATAAAAAAGCGGACAGGAAACTGAAAGATGGAATAATTGAACTTTATCTTAACAATACAGACCGGATAAACAACTGGGACCTTGTAGACCTCTCCTCCCCACGGATAATCGGAGATTACTGCTATAACTACGGAACAGATATTCTGTACCGGCTTGTTAAAAGCAGCAGCCTCTGGGAGCAGAGAATCGCTGTTGTTGCAACATATCATTTCATAAAAAAGAACGATTTTACCGAAATAATCGCATTCTCTGAAATGCTTCTGGAACATAAACACGACCTTATACATAAAGCAACCGGGTGGATGCTGAGGGAAGCAGGCAAGATGAACCAATCAGTTCTTACAGACTTTCTTGACATGCACCACAAGGCCATGCCGCGTACAATGCTCAGGTATTCCATTGAAAAACTTGATGAGACAGACAGAAAAAAATATATGGCACGATAAAACAGGAAAATTCACAACCTTCAGCTGAAAGAATGCTCCTTTAAAAATTTAACTCTATCATAAAATATCTTCATAACCGTGTTATACAGATCATCCTTTAATACTTTATCCTCTACCCCGAAGTCTACGCTCGGATTGTCATTTACCTCAATAACATAGCACTTATTGCCTATAACTTTCAGATCAACGCCGTAAAACCCGCGACCTATATAGCTGGCCGCTTTAATCGCCGTTTTAATAACTTTCTTCGGAGCGTCACCGACATCGATTGTCTCACCCTTCCCTGTATGCTTATTCGATTTCTTCTTCCTCGACCAGTTAACGATCTGCCAGTGGTCCTCTGCCATATAATACTTACAGACATACAAAGGGTATCCGTCAATAATACCGACACGCCAGTCATAGTCAGTTCTTATAAATTCCTGCGCTATAATCAGATCTGATTTTTCCAGAAGCTCATTGACCTTAACGAAGTATTCACCCCTTGTCTCGACTTTTACGACACCCTGTGAATACGAACTGTCAGGCTGCTTCAGTATCAGCGGAAGCTCCATACTGCTCAGAACAAGTTCAAGAGTATCACGGCTTATGACCACGGTTTTTGGTGCCGGAATTCTGTAGTGGCTCAGCAGCTCGGCCAGATAAACTTTATTTGTACACTTGATTATCGAATCGGGGTCATCCATTACAACAAGGCCCTCGGCAGCTGCACGCTGGGCAAAACGGAATGTATAATGGTTTACACTTGTCGTTTCCCTTATGAAAAGCGCATCAAACTCCGCGATACGATGAAGATCATCTTTATCGATCAGTTCAACGTTAAATCCGGCTTTTTCACCAGCTCTTATAAATTTGTCAATTGCCTTTTTATTTGACGGTGGAGTCGGCTCATCATAGTTAACCAGTATTGCCATGTCATAGGGCGCGTTGGGTCTCCGTTTTTTCTTAGTGATCGCTCTCGAAAAGTATTGAGTAGCGAATTCGATTACATAGTTGTGATGTTCTTCAGGTATGTCATTCGCTGAAATGAGCTGAATATTCTGTATCTTCCACCTAATCCCCTTTCTGGAAAAAAACACCCGGATCAGTGGAGCCTGAAACAGGTTATAAATCTGAAGACATAACCGGTCATACCTCCTGGATATGTTTTTACCGAAATAAATACTCAGCACAAATGTATCTGAGTGTATATGAGAAAGACTTCTCTGAATGCTTTTGTCCAGGTCCTCCGCCAGCACCCTAATGACATATGGTGTTTTCATCTCCTGTATGGTATTGACGTTAGGAAAAGCCTTATGGCCTCTTGCTGAAGCGAGGAGTGATACATAGTAACCTATAGACTGATACCTGTAAGACCGGCAGAGGTTGAAAATTCTTGCACCCCTCTTCCTGATAAATTCATTTTCGAGAAGATAATCTCTTGCTGAAATTACCTCTACACCTGGAATATTAAACTGCCAGTTTCTCTTGTTATTTACTATAATATAATTAGGCATCCGTACCCCAAAAAAAATTTCGTCTACCGACAAATATTCTTAACTGTTCATACATTAAAGGCCAATCCCGGAATTCAAACGGCTTTCTCCTCTTTTTACAGAATTAAAATTACTCTAAATTCCATCGGAAGCAATCAAAACAATATCCTATAAAATTATATAATCTTTTTTGAAATATTACAATATTACTTAATTTCAAGGATTAATTTTTCATATTGATAAAAACGTCCGTCAAGCATCTCTCTGTTTGCTGCATTTTCATATACAGTGCTCTTATTATATCTGTAAAAATATTTAAGTTTAAAAAAAATAATCTTCAAACTATTCAATTTTAACCAAATAATTATGAATTAATATTGACATTAATACCTTAAATGATAAATTTAATTAAATTTAAAATCCGTAAAGAGGTACCTAATGGATCTAGCAATTATTAATTTCATGAGAGAGTATCATCTGCTGGTAAGAAATACTATAGTTATCGCTTCTGTAGTAATTGGATTTGTTTGTGTCGCCGGCTGCATCAGATTTGGCATCGCTATTTACAGACGTAAAAAAGGAACTTATCCGCCAGCAACAAGCCAGATGGGACATTGATCTATATCCGATCAGGAAAAATTTGTTTAAACAATTGATAAAATTTGCACTACCGATTCTTACAATCCTTATATCGGATTTTAATGCAATCAGTAAAGAAACAGGAATCCAGGTGGTTCCTGTTTTTAATTATGTGACAGGCCGTTTTGATCCTTCGACTCATCCCGGTTTTGTTAATTTAAAAAAATATGATATACCCTGTTCAGATGATATTTACCTGCGAAAAGAGGCAGCCGAAGCCTGGAAACTCCTTCTCGCCGACTTTAAAAAAGAAAATCCAAAAATAAAAATTCAGATTCAGAGCGCTACAAGGAACTTTTACTCACAAAAAAAAATCTGGGATGAAAAATTTTCAGGCAAAAGAAAAATATCCGGTGCCGGGGATCTTACAAAAGTAAAAGACCCTCTGGCCAGATCTCTGAAAATACTGGAGTACTCATCAATGCCGGGAACATCGCGCCATCACTGGGGGACGGACTTTGACATCAACAGGCTTGACAACCTCTACTATCAGAAAGGCGAAGGTAAAATTATTTACCAATGGCTGGAGCAGAACGCCGCGAAATACGGTTTCGCCCAGCCTTATACACCGGGGCGCACAGAAGGATACAAAGAAGAAAAGTGGCACTGGTCATATACACCGCTTGCAAAAGAATATCTGAAAGAATGGAACAGGATTTACGAAGAAGATCCTGCCCGGTTTAATAATCCTGGAATTTTCGCGGGATCAGACAGATCCGGCCACATGGCCCCGATATATGTAAACTCGATAAATCCGGCCTGTAAATGAAAATTTTCTGCGTATATCTCTGCGATTACAACGATCGCAATGACTACTACATGTCTTTAATGCCTTATGGTATCACTTCAATCGCCGCGTTTCTTGAAAAGTGCGGACACGATGTAACTCTTGCCAATCTGTCATCTTACGGCTTTTCAAAGGGAGCTGCACTTACACTCAAGAACGCACCGGATGTTGTGGCAGTATCTATTTTTTCTTTCAACAGAACCGAATCGTTTAAGTATATTAAAGAACTGAAAAAGAAAAACAGTAAACTGAAAATAATCGCAGGGGGCCAGCATCCGACATTTCTATCCGAACAGATACAACTCCGTTATCCGGAGATAGATTTTATTATAAGGGGAGAGGGGGAGCTCGCTATAAAAAAAATCCTTGACCTCTCTTTCAAAACTGATAACTCCATAATTACCGCAGAGCGGATAGCTGATATTGATTCAATCCCCTGTGCTTCTCAATTCTCCGGCATCACAATCGGAATTAATCCCAATGAACAATACCGTTATATAATCACTTCAAGAGGCTGTCCATCAAACTGTACATACTGTTCATCCCCTTACTTCTGGGAAAAAAAAGTTACATACCGAAGCGCCGAAAAAATTATTGATGAGCTTAAATTAATCAGACAGAAATACGGAATAATCTATTTCTCGATCCGCGATGACAATTTCACTCTTAACAAAAAACGCGTTATGGAATTCTGCCACATGCTTGACAACAGCCGTTTATACATGATGTGGAACTGCCAGGCAAGAGTGGACACTATCGATGAAGAGATGCTCATAGCGATGAAAAGATGCGGGCTTGAACATATACAATACGGCGTCGAATCAGGATCCGAAAAAATACTCGCTCTCTATGACAAACGTATATCCATTGAAAAAATAAAATCCGCCGCCGCTATATCGCGAAAAGTCGGTGTATATCTTTCATATTACCTGATGACAGGGATGACCGGCGAAACAACTGAAGATATCGAATACACAAAAAAACTTATATCTGAAACAAAACCGCATGATGTTGTTGTATCTCCGGTAGCCTATTACCCCGGCACAAAAATTTATTCCGATTCTATCAAGAAGAAAAAGATAAACGATAATATCTGGTTTGATTCCGCGATTAATGGCCTGTATCTCTCAGATATGCAAAATAATAATAGAAACATTCAAAATATTTTATCATCTGCCGGTAAGATTTCACTCTCAGCAAATTATAACACAAAGGATTTTAAAATTCACCGGCAGACAACAGGCAGAGACTGCTGGATGAACAATGTCATTGAAGGTGATCACTACTCCGGGATGCTAAATATTACAAAAGCAACTGACTGTTATAAAACAATAATTTCTGAACATCCTGAAAATTGCTGGGGTTATCTCCGACTTGCGGAACTGATCTGCGACCAGCATCCTCAGAATGCTTTAAAACTTCTCGACACAGTTACAGAACTTGTTCCTTTATATTACGGAACCTGGTACAGCAAGGCCCGCCTCCAATATCATACCGGTGATCTTTCCGGCGCAAAATATTCCATAAAAAAAGCCCTGGAATATAATTCATATGACCCTCAAATATCAAAATTTTCAGAAAAAATTAATAAAAATAAACTAAAATAATTAAATATTTTGTTTGTTTTTATTTTGGACATTAAATAATTTTATAAGGATTTTATTATTCAGAAAAAATTGTTCTTTTATGAAATTAATATTATGTCACTATTGGATAATTATAATAAAATACAGGAATCTGTTGTTGAGTCCGCTTTAAAATGCGGCCGCAATCCTGATGAAATAAGGATTATATCCGTTTCTAAAACTTTTAGTTCGCATCTGGTTCAGGAAGCAATAAATTCCGGAATAAGAATATTCGGCGAAAACAGGATTCAGGAGGCCGAAAAAAAGATTGCTGAGCTTACAGGGAATTTTGAATTTCATATGATAGGTCATCTGCAGTCAAACAAAACACGTGACGCACTACGTCTGTTTGAACTGATACATTCGATAGATAAAGTAACAACTGCCGAGAAACTGAATAATGACGCGGAAAAAACAGGGAAAATTCAGAGAATCCTAATTCAACTTAAAACTACAGATGAAGAAACAAAATATGGGCTTTCCTCTGATGAGATTATATCAGTCGCTGAATCTATTTCAAAATTAAAAAATTTAAAACTTGAAGGGATAATGTCTATAGGCCCCAACACAACAGATAATGCACTGATACAAAAATCGTTCATAGAAACTGCAAAAATGTTCGATACACTCAATAAAGCATTAGGGCTTGATCTGAAAGAATTATCAATGGGTATGTCTGGAGATTACACGATCGCAATAAAGGAAGGCGCTACCATGTTAAGAATCGGATCAGCAATTTTCGGAAACAGGAATTATAAATGAATAATAAAAATTTAAAAATCGGAATTATCGGCACTGGCAACATGGGAAGCGCTATCATTAGAGGAATATCATCCCGCTTCAATACCGGTAATATAATGATATATGACACCGATGAGACAAAAGTCAGTATACTGGTCTCTGAAACCGGTGTAAAGAGGGCTAACTCCACTGAAGATATAATAAAATTCTCGGAACTGACAATTCTTTCAGTTAAACCGGATGTCATAATCAGTATTGCACCGGATTTTATCAGCTATCAGGGTATAATTATATCAATTGCGGCAGGAATATCCATCAATACACTGCTCAATCATGCCGGTTCAGATAAAAAAATTGTAAGAGCTATGCCGAACACTCCTGTAAATACAGGTTACGGCATGACTGTGCTTTCCAGGTCAAAAAACATCTCAGACAATGAACTTGAACACGCTTCGTCTATATTTACAGCTGTTGGAGAAGTACTGATTATGGATGAAAAGCATATGAATGCTGTTACCGCTATCTCCGGCAGCGGTCCTGCATATATATTTACATTAATACAGGCCATGGCCGATGCAGGGGTAAAACTCGGTATATCAAGAAATGATTCTTTAATTCTTGCTGCCCAGACAATTTTGGGCTCCGCGAAAATGTTTCTTGACAAAAAGGAAAACCCTATTATGTTAAGGGACAGGGTCACATCTCCAGGTGGCACAACAATTTCAGCATTACATATTCTTGAAAAAGCCGGTTTCAGCGGTATCATGATCGATGCCATAGAGACTGCTGCAAAAAGAGCAAAGGAGCTTGATAAACCCTGATGAAAATGCCGACATTATACCAGCTTAATCAGATAAAACAATTCCTTATATTTTCATTCATATCGCTTGTAATTGTTGTAATATCAGGAAATATAATAACATATTTCTTCTTAAAAAGAATTCAGGTAAATTCCGAAGCATACATCGTAAAAGACGGTTTTCCCCTCTTTACTTCCGAAAAAGAGTATATAGATTTTATAAAAAATTATCCTCATAATGCAGGGGTTCAACTTACAGTTTATAAAGTTTCAGGGGGAGAGACTCTCTGGTCGCTAAGAAAAAAGTTTAATGTAACAATTGATACACTCATATCAGCAAATCCTCATCTGAAAGGTCTTGACTTATCCGAAAACAGCAATGTAATAATACCTTCAAAAAACGGTGCCCTGTTTACGTTTAACGATTACTTTGACGTCGGCAGAATGCACGGCATGATGGGATCAAAAAACAGAATCCTCGGTGATTATAAGCCGAAAATTTTCCGCATATTCTCTCCTGACGATATCAGAGTTGTTTTTTTTGCGGATGAAAAACCTTTAATAGTCAATAATGATATTCAGAAAATTTATGCCTATAAAATGACCTTCATCGATCCTGTCGACGGCGGCTTATACACGTCTATGTATGGTGATCGTGTCAATCCTGTGTTCGGTGAAAATATTGAATTTCATAACGGAGTAGACATCGCTATAAAAAACGGTACTCCGATCAAAGCGGTAAGAAACGGTCTTGTATTCTTTGCAGGATGGCGTGACGGCTATGGTAATACTATCGTTATTCAGCACGAAGATGGTTATTCCACATTTTACGGTCACTGTTCAAAAATATTCGTCAAACAGGGACAATGGATCAATCAGTCAGATTCTATCGGTCTTGTAGGATCTACCGGAAGATCAACCGGTTCTCATCTGCACTATACTGTGATAAGACATGGAAAGCTCCTGAATCCTTTTAAGTATTTATGGTAATTCCGGAGTTATAACCGGCATCTGTTCTGCATTTTACCTATAGATCACCAGCTTCTCATTCAACAACAACTCTGAAACCGTAATATGGACTTCTTGCAGTAGGGCATCTTCTAAACCTGAATTCCCTGGTTTTCTGAATACTTTCGCTCAACAGTGATCCCCCTCTGAGAATCTTGTAAATATTCCCGAAATCTTTATTAATTATAGACTGGTCATACCCTTTATACCAGTCAAGAGTCCACTCCCATAGAAGACCCAATTGAAATTCAGAACTGGAAAGCTTGTTTTTCAGCAGCAATGTAAATTCAGTATCAGTTTCATTCTTTTCAGCCGAATTGTTTATTACACCTGTTAATGAATTTAAACCTGCATAATTTCCAAAAATTTCCCATTCATATTCATACGGGAGCCTGATCTTCAGGCCTTCGAAATTACTTATCCACTTCGTATATTCCACTGCATCATTCCAGCTAGCCTGCATCACTGGAAAAACATCTGAATTTAAATTATAGAAATTATCCATTTCGTTCAAAAATGGTTTTTCCCAGCTGACATTCTGTTTCTTGATCCACTTGCCATTCCAGATCCAGCCCCACCCATCTCTCTCAGCTTCAGTTATATATTTTGTCTCCTGAATAAATCTTCTGAAACATTCAACATTTACCAGTTTTTTCCCGATGTAAAATTGATTATAGTGTATAATTTTCTCAGGTGTTGATGCGGATATGTAATCTTTTTTTATATCAGAAGATTTTAACGAATTAAAAATGCCATCAATAGATGCAGGATCTATCCCGATTTTAGCTGTTCCTTCAGGAAAAAAAATGTATTCGTCTGAAGGTATCATTATTCTATTCTAGAACTTCAAGTAGCGAAAACAGATCTTTCCCATCGTCGGGAAAAACTGAATTAAGTGATGTAATCAATAATTTAAAATCACTCATTTCACAATTTTCTATTATTTCATTTTTTACAGTATTTGCGAACATTACCGAATATCGCTTTTCTTTGCCTGGTAAAACAGCGATAAATTTATTTCTGTCGATTCTTGCAGAAAAATCACCCGTAGTTAACCTTTTTTTTAAAATATCTGAGACCTTCCCTGAAAACTTTTCAAACTCAATTTTACCAAATCTTTCATAGAATCTTTTATGGTTTTTAAATGTAAACAACACAAGACTCAAAGGGATGTTCAGATCATCTGCATGTCTGATCTCCTTTTCAATTTTCTGATAAAACATCTCCATTAAATCGTTATATCTATCCATACCAGAATCAACTTCATCCACACTCTTGAGATATGGAAATATAAACCGATTAATTTTCTGAATACGTATATCTATATCAACTAAATCAACAGCTGTATTAATCTTAAAAATTGTTATAAAGCCAGATAGCTGGCCGGATATAATAAATGGATATGCAATAAAAATTTCCATCTTCGATAATCTGTTTTTACCGAAGGTATCAATTATTACACTTGATTCATGAAAATTTTCAAGTATAATTGATGATTTTTTATTTACCAGAAAAGTAACAAGACGGTTATCTCTTTTTATTTTAAAACCTGAATTGGAAAAACCAAGCTGATCTTCATTTTCAAAATATCTCGGATAAAAATCTCCACCGCTATGGTCAGTCATAAACAAACAATAGCTCTCAAGTCCGAGGGAATAAAAATTTTTCTGAATTACTTCTCTGAGCTCATCAAGTGAATTTACTTTTAATAATGAATCCTGAAAAAATTCAACATCTGCAAGAATCTCTTTTTCAATACGTAAACCGATAATTTCAGTACTTATTTTTTCAGTTTTTGATAATGAATTTATCATCGAAGAAGCCATATCGGAAAGAGTCTGCAGAAACTCTATCTCTTCAGCATTAAAATCTTCAGAACTGATTTTCTCACCTACTAATATTGCTCCAACCAGAAAACCATCTCTAAGTAAAGGTGTTAGTATCCTGGCATCAACAGAGACAAACTTATAATAATCATCTCTTAAATCCGGATCATGCTTCAACTCTTCAATATCCAGCACACCTTTATACGTACTCAAAAGATGCAAAATACCATCGGTAATACTCCAGAATACTTCATTATCTGAAATCTTTATCCCGTGGGAGTCAGTTATTTTCCATTTTTTTTCATCATCAGACAAAGGTGTAACAATAGAAACAGAAGAAACTCCCAGCTGCCCCATTATTGAAAAAAGTATAGTAGAATAGATCTCTTCAATAGAATCTGCCTTTATAAATTCACTCTGAATTTCAAACAGAGTCCCATAATCATTAAATTCCGGCATTTCATAACCGTTCAGGATACTTTCCTTATCAGATTCTTCCTTGGTAATATTTTTTATATCCGAAACAGCATCTACAGCTTCAGTTGCTTCATTAGTTGACTTCACAGATTCATCTTGATTTGAAATCTGTTCCGCTAATTCAGAATCTAATCTCGGGTCAGAAATAATAGTATCATTTTTTACATCAGAAGAATCTGCTTCAAAAATATCAGGTGAAACTATCTCGTTATCACTTCTTTCAATAATTTCTTCACTGTCCGTTTTATCAATTTCTTCCTCAGTGACTATTTCTGTTGATTCTTTATCATTTTCCAATTCGACATTAGTATTTATTGTTTCATCGGAAAAGTCATCAATTTCGCTGATATTAACTTTTTTTCCGTCTAACACGCTTACATAATCTGTCTCTGCAGGACCTTTTATCCTGTCTATTAATGTCTCTTTACCGCTTTCATTGATTCTCTGTTTATATTGTAACGCGCGTTCAAGAAGCCCCATATCAGACACCCATCTCTTTGAGAACCTTTGAGTAAAGCTCAAAGTATTCTGAATCAGCAAATTTTCTTATTACCTCTTCAGGTAACTTTTCGAATAAACCATCCAGGTATGATAATAGCTTGATCAGATTTTCGTGTTTTTCAGGATACTCTGATGCCAGTTCATTCAATTTTTCTTTATCTTCAAGTATTATAATATCATCTGTTATATCAAGAATGCTTTCAATTATTGTTATTTCTTCTGAATCCGCTTTTATTATTTCTGGTTCAGTTTTTACTTCATCCTTTTCCTGTAATTTATAATTATAATTTCTCTTTAAAATCTCTTCAATCTCGCTTATATCTTCTTCAAATACTATCGCATTTGGAGAGGATATGTCCTCTTCAATTGATATTTTTTCAGACTCCATTAAACTGTTTTTATTTTCAGAAAAATAATTAAGACTTTTTACACCTGCATAATTACTCCTGAAAAAATCTATTTCCGGCTTAATAAATTCAATCTCATTATCCAGATCATACTTTTTATAGTAATCACCAAACAATTTATCCTCTATATAGTCACTTTCATCAGGTATTAAACCCAGTATTTCTGATATCTCACTCTGTACAAGAAATTCTGCAGATCCGAAGTAATCATCAATTTCATGAATATATTTAGTAAAGTCATCTCTTATTATCGCATTATCAATGAATTCAAAATCGGTATCTACATAGATAATTTCTTCTTTAAAAGCAGTTCCAAACTTTTCAGAATTATATAATGTATAATCCTCCAGAACATAATTTAAAAAGTCTTCATCTGTTTTTGAATACTCAAGAAGTTCAAGTTTTCCATCTGAAACTTCAATTATCTTTACCAGTCTTTCAGTAAGGGGATCTTCATTATATGTGACTGAATCTTCAACTAATGGTTTTATTAAATACTGATCATCAATAAATTTACATCTCGGATCTACAATGATATCGCCATATTTTTCAGCAATTTTACTGTCAGATTTTAAACTGGCATCATCAAGTAAGATTGCCTGCAACTGATCATCTAATATTTCTTCACTTATTTTAACAGTAAAAAGTTTTTTAGTAATCGGCAGTTCTTCATTTAAAATAATATCCGTTTCAGGTTCAGTTATATCTGTTTTTATTATTTCTTCAATTTCGTCCAGATTAGTATCAGAAACATTTTTTTCAATATCATGTGTTGAGTAATCTTCAGTTTTAAATTCATTTTTTTCCGGGGTCTTTTCATCATCCGGTATATATACCATGTCAGATATTTCTAAATGGACACTTTCCGGTTCATTTTCTGCAATTTTTATAGTTTCTTCATTTTCTTCTTTTTTTATCTCTTTATTTTTGAGAACTGGTTCAGTTATAATTATTGCTTCATCAGATATCTTTTCATTCTCATTCATTTTTAAAGATTCAGGTTTTGATTCCCTTTCTTTTCTGATATCAAAGAATGACTGTTTTAAATTCTGTTTTTCTGAAAAAGATGATTCTTCAGTGATACTTTTTACTGGAACTAACTCAAAGTTTTCCAGCCCTTCTATAAGATCCGATTCAGTCAGAAATATAACTTCTTCGCTCGCTATTTTTTCAGCTTCCGCCAGATCAATTTTACCTATTATTGACAGATCGAATTTATCAGAAATTTTCTGTGAATTCTTAATTTTTAAACCTTCAGGAGAATAATTTGAAGATTTTTTTATATTTACTAAATCGTTATTTGCAGGATCCATAATTGTTATATCACTATTTTTCTGAAAAATTCTTTTATTGAAGCCACTATTATTTATATATCGGCATTTTGTCACACTTTAAATAAAAAAAGGAATGCTTAAAAGCATTCCTTTTTTTATTAATAATCAATTGTTTTTTTTACTGTCTGGAAACTTTAAGCTTCACTTTCAACTGATCTTTTTCAATCTTTAGTAACATCTTTTCATCTGAAAAACGTGCAGACTCATTTATTTTTGCATCAAGTTCTCTCATTTTAGCTTCAAGATCCGCTGTATTCAGATCACTCTGCTTGAAAGCCTTCTCTGCAAGAACAATAAGTTTATTATTCTTTATTTCAACAACACCACCCTCTACTAGAAGATAATCTACACTCTTGGTATTATTAAGCCTAATCTCACCAACACCAAGCTTAGATATAAGAGGTGAATGTCCGTAAAGAAAACCCATTTCTCCATCATGAGCAGCAACAACAGCAAAACTTACATCACCTTCGTATATGAGCCTTTCAGGAGTTAATATGCTGCAATTTAGTACTCGTTCCATTATTATTTACCTGCAAGTTTTTTAGCTTTTTCAACAGCTTCTTCAATCGTACCAACCATATAAAAAGCCTGCTCTGGTAGCTCGTCATATTCGCCCTTGATTAAACCTTTAAAGCTCTTGATGGTCTCCTCAAGTTTAACATATTTTCCGCTCATACCTGTGAACTGCTCAGCAACAAAGAATGGCTGTGAAAGGAATCTTTCAATTTTCCTTGCACGCTGTACTAATATCTTATCATCTTCTGAAAGCTCGTCCATACCAAGAATCGCAATGATATCCTGAAGGTCTTTATATTTCTGAAGAATTCGTTTTACTTCCATTGCTGTATTATAATGCTCTGCTCCAACAAGCTCAAGTGACAGAAGCCTTGAAGAAGACTCAAGCGGATCCACCGCAGGGTAGATACCTTTTTCAGCAATCTGCCTTGAAAGAACTGTCTGTGCATCAAGGTGAATAAATGCTGTAGCAGGCGCCGGGTCTGTAAGGTCGTCAGCAGGTACATAAATAGCCTGTACAGATGTAATTGAACCACCTTTAGTTGAAGTAATCCTTTCCTGAAGTTTACCCATCTCAGTTGCCAGTGTCGGCTGGTAACCTACCGCAGAAGGCATACGTCCAAGGAGAGCAGATACTTCAGATCCTGCCTGTGAAAACCTGAATATATTGTCAATAAACAGAAGAACGTCACTTCCAGACTGATCCCTGAAATATTCGCACATTGTCAGAGCTGAAAGACCTACTCTTAACCTTGCTCCGGGGGGCTCATTCATCTGTCCATAGCAGAGACAGGCTTTGTTAATAACTCCAGATTCTGTCATTTCCTGCCAGAGGTCGTTTCCTTCCCTTGTTCTTTCACCAACACCCGCAAATACTGAATAACCACCGTGCTGCTGTGCAACGTTGTTGATCAGTTCCATAATGATAACTGTTTTACCAACACCAGCTCCACCGAACAATCCGGTTTTTCCACCCTTGATATAAGGTGCGAGAAGGTCGATAACTTTTATACCAGTCTCAAACTGCTCAGATGTAGGATTCAACTGATCAAAAATAGGCGGTTCCTGATGTATAGGTCTGAATTCTTTTGCATTAACCGGACCTCTATTATCAACAGGCTCCCCAAGCAGATTAAAAATCCTGCCAAGTGTTTCCGGACCAACCGGAACAGAAATAGGAGCTCCTGTATCTTTAACTGACAAGCCACGTTTAATTCCATCTGTGGATGCAAGCGCAACAGCCCTTACCCTGTTTCCACCAAGATGCTGCTGTACTTCCGAAACCAGCTTAATCTTATTTCCCATTACCTCAGTTTCAATAATGAGTGCATTATAGATAGCCGGCAGATTCTCTTCAGAGAATTCAGCATCAAGGGTAGAACCGATTACCTGAACCACTTTCCCAATATTTTCACTCATAAAACAACTCCTTAATTACGTTAATGTCGATTAACCTTTTACTACTCGAGAGCTGCTGCTCCCCCTACGATTTCCGAAATCTCTGTTGTAATCTTATCCTGTCTTACCCTGTTATACGTAACAGTGAGTTCCTTGATCATATCCTTAGCTGCATCTGTCGCATTTTTCATAGCTACGCGGCGTGCAAACTGTTCAGAATAGGATGACTCGAGAAAACAGGTATATATTTTAACTTTTAGATATAGTGGTAAAATATAAGAGAATATTTCCACCGGTGTTGGTTCAAAAATATAATCCATATTTGCACTTGGTAAAGCATCATAATCAATGTCCATTTCTGGAGCTATAGGAAGCAACTTAATTACTTCAGGTTTCTGATTTGCAGATGAGAAAACCTTTGTATAAGAAATATAAACTTCATGAATCTCACCACTTACGAAGAACTTTGTTAACTCTTCTCCTAATTTGGCAGCTTCTTCAAAAGAAAATTTATCTTCACTATTCGGCGCCATCTTGAACATTGAGGTTTTTACAAAGTTATAATACGATACTGCTTTTTTGCCAATTACATATAGTAACACTTCTTTCCCTTCAGATTCAAGCTGTTCTTTAAGAGCAAGAGTTTTATCAAGTACCCTGGTATTATAACTTCCGCACAGTCCTCTGTTTCCAGAAATCTGTACTACAAGACATCTATTCGGTTGAGCCACTTCTCTGAAAAGAGGATGCTGAATAGTCGCAAACCCTGCCGACATGAGATTTTTTATTATCTCATTAACCTTATTTTCATAAGGTTTCGACTGATTCAGACGCCCCTGAACCTTTTTCATTTTAGAAGTAGCAACCATCTCCATCGTGCTTGTAATCTTTTTAGTATTAGCGACGGATTTAATTCTTCTTTTTATATCTCTTTGATTAGCCACAACTCAATCCTCAATCATTTATTTTATTGAATCGAGATACTTATCAACAAAGTCGGCGATTATTTTTGTCATTTCATCAACAGATTTAAGTTCACGAGTCTCACTTATCTGTTTGAGTATATGGCTATGCGAATCATTCAAATGTTTGATAAATTTCGCTTCAAAGTCTTTAACCATATTAACAGGTACTTTATCAATAAGACCCTGGGTACCGGCAAAAATTATAGCAACCTGCTCGGCAACATCCATTGGCTCATAGTTAACCTGTTTCAGAATCTCAACAAGTCTCATACCTCTATCAATCTGTTTCTGAGTAGCAGGATCAAGCTCTGTTCCCATCTGAGCAAAAGCCTCAAGTTCACGGAACTGTGCCAAATCAAGCCTGAGAGAACCGGCATATTTTTTCATCGCTTTAATCTGAGCGGCACCACCTACTCGTGATACTGATATACCTACGTCAACAGCAGGTCTAACGCCCGATGCAAAAAGGTTTGGAAGCAGATAGATCTGACCATCAGTAATGGAAATTACGTTAGTCGGAATATATGCAGAAACCTCACCAGCCTGTGTCTCAATAATCGGAAGAGCTGTCATACTGCCTGCGCCCATCTCATCAGATAACTTAGCTGCTCTTTCAAGAAGCCTTGAGTGACAGTAGAAAATGTCACCAGGATAAGCTTCACGGCCTGGAGGCCTTCTTAACAGAAGTGAAAGCTCTCTATAAGCATTAGCCTGTTTTGAAAGGTCATCATATATACAAAGTGTGTGACCCTTCTTATCATACATAAAGTATTCAGCCATTGCACATCCTGCATACGGCGCTATATACTGTGACGGAGCCGGATCAGAAGCATTCGCTGCTACAACGATTGTATAATCCATCGCTCCTTTTTCTACTAATTTCTCAACAACACCCGCAACGGTAGAACCTTTCTGGCCTATCGCTACATAAACGCAGATAACACCTTTACCTTTCTGGTTGATTATAGTATCAACAGCTATTGATGTTTTTCCTGTTTTTCTGTCGCCGATTATAAGCTCACGCTGTCCTCTTCCAACCGGTGTCATTGAATCGATTGATTTAATACCTGTCTGCATCGGTTCATGAACCGACTGCCTTGCTGCGATACCAGGTGCAACAAATTCAAGAGGTCTGAATTTTGTTGTGTTGATTGGACCTTTACCGTCCAATGGTTCGCCCAGCGGAGTTACAACACGTCCGAGAAGCTCTTCACCAACCGGAACTGCAAGAACTCTATTGAGTCTCTTTACTGAATCCCCTTCAGCGATCTTCAGGTAATCTCCGAGGATAGCACAACCGATAGAATCCTCTTCAAGATTAAGAACCATTCCCTGAACACCATTTTCAAATTCCAGCATCTCACCAGACATTGCGTTGCTAAGACCGTGAATCCTCGCGATACCGTCACCAATCTGGATAACTGTACCCACTTCACTTACATCAAGTTCGGACTTATAAGTCTCAATTTCTCGCTTTATTATCGACTTAATTTCCTCTGTCTTAATCTTCATAAGCCATTTCACTCCTGACTTTA
>CAYTNW010000022.1:0-58660 GCA_964439325.1 uncultured Leptospirales bacterium
TGAAAAATTTTCAGGGTCAGAGCCTAATTATTGAAATTAGGCTCTGACCCTGAAAGCTCTTATTTAACAATAATTTGTATAAAAAAGTTCTAATTTTTAAGAAAAAAAATATTTTTCCTTCTAAAAACTGAATATATTGCCTGTGTATAAATTTAACAGAAACAGAAAGTTTCAGAAATTGCGGAGAATACGATGGCTATAATAGTTTGCAGAAGGAAGAACAGTTCACTTTATGTAAATTTTGGTGCTGATACTTCGATCCGCTATGCAGCCAGGATAAAATCAGCTCTTTCTAAAATAGGGTCAGAGCCTGCAAAAAACTTCCATATAGATCTTTCCCTGGTAGACGACACGGATATAACATTCATACAGCTTCTTATAGCCTTCAATGAAAAATTAAAAAAACAAAATCGTAGAATGATACTTCTTCATCTTCCGAAAGAATCAGGATTTATCACAACCGCGTCAGAATGTGGTGTGGATATTAATCACTTTTTTGAAATTGAGGACGGATGATTATGTCAATGGATACAATTACAGATGTATTTAGAGAAGAAGCGCGGGATCTGCTCGCGCAGATTGATATCCCGCTGATGGAACTTGAAAAATCCCCCGAAAATACGGAACTGATAAATACTGTGTTCAGAACCCTCCACACAATAAAAGGGTCCGGAAGTATGTGCGGCTTTGATGAACTGGTGAGATTCACGCATGATCTGGAGAGTGTTTTTGATTATATGAGAAAGGGGCTGTTAAAGCCGGATCATCAGATTATCAATCTCACTTTACGGGCCAAGGATTGTATCAGATCACTGCTTGAAGGCAACGATTCGGTTGCTGAAAACAATCTTCGAAATGAGATTCTCGGGGAACTGAAAGACATCTCGGAGGGTAATCTGCGTAGTGAAACAAATGAAACCGTTACTGTACCTGTTGATGAAAATAGCGAAAAGAATGAATCCTCAGCCATTCAATCATCTTTATCCGTAGAGCATTATAAAATAATATTTATGCCTGCGCCGGATATTTTTCTTAAAACGATGAGAGTCGAACCACTGCTGCATGAGCTATCCGCTTTAGGACGGCATAGTATCAGGATAGATACCGGGTCGATACCGGATTTTGATGATATGGATCCTGAACGCTGTTATGTGAACTGGATCATTGATCTCTACACTGATAAAGGGATTGAGGCTATTAGAAATGTTTTCATTTTTGCTGAGGATTGTTCGGAGCTGATTATCAAAACTGTAAATGGGTTTTATGTTAACCATGCGTTTTTTCTGAAGGAGGATATCGCTACAGCTAAAACGATTGCAATGGAAAAAGACGGAATCGGATTTATGCGGAGAGCGGGTGACGGAATTGTTGCGGATAGAAGAAAAGGGGATATATCAACCACCAGGGTAAAAAATGAAAAGTTAGATACACTTGTTAATGTCGTAGGAGAGCTCGTTACTCTTCAGGCAAGACTGAATCAGGAATCGGCTAAAGTCCGTATTCCGGAGTTTGTTTCAATATCTGAACAGTTAGGAAGGCTGACCGATGAATTGCGCGACAGCACTATGAGCATCAGAATGGTTCCGTTAACAGATGTGTTTAACGGATTCAAACGTCTGATATATGATCTTTCGGGGACCCTGGAGAAAAAATTGCAGGTCGTAACCTTAGGCGGTGAGACGGAACTGGATAAAACAGTTATAGAAGGACTACGTGATCCGTTGATGCACCTCATAAGAAATTCCGCAGATCATGGAATTGAAAAACCGTCAGTACGTAAGGAATCGGGAAAGGATGAAACTGGTATTATCCGCATCATTGCAGAGTACGCGGGTTCAAATGTGAAAATAAGCATCTCTGATGACGGAGCCGGACTTAACAGGGAAAAGATAAGAAAGAGGGCAATTGAAAAAAACCTTCTGGGTCCGGGGGAGCATGATGACCGTCAGATTTTCAGTATGATCTTTGAACCCGGTTTTTCAACTGCGGAAGTAACAACCGATATTTCGGGGCGCGGAGTTGGAATGGATGTAGTTAAAAAGAATATAGAAAAGCTTAGAGGTAATATTGATATTGAAAGCCATGAGGGTGAGGGTACTACTGTTGTTCTGACTATACCTCTTACGCTGGCAATTATCGACGGATTTATGGTAGAGCTTTGCGGAGGACTGTTTATACTGAATCTGTCCAACGTCAGAGAGTGTCTTGATTATTCGAATGTATCCAGAGAGGAGGGGAGCGGACAGTTCGTTATTAATCTCCGGGGTGATATCATACCATGTATTGATCTGCGTTATCTGTTTAACATGGAGACAGAACCGCCGGAATTTCCGCATATAGTGATAACAGAAATTGACGATATCAGGTACGGATTTCTTGTGGATAAAGTGATTGGCAAATATCAGACTGTGGTCAAACCGCTTGGTAAGGGGAGTCGAAACAGGGAGATGATTGCAGGAGCTACAATACTCGGTGATGGCTCAGTAGCTCTGATACTGGACGCAGCTGCAATTGTCAAAGATATGATCAGCTCATCTTTTGACAATAAAAGCAATTTTTATCAGTAGAATTTAGTGTAATTTTTCTAACAGATAGGGAGGGGCTATGAAAATGGGAATCAGAGGAAAGCTGCTGTCTACGTTTATTCTGACAGCCTGTGTTACGTTTATTGTCGGTGTTGTGGGCTACGTAGGCGCAAATAAATTAAACAGGATGCTTGATAATTTATATAATGTAAATCTTGAAGGCATCAAGTTCGCATCAAGTCTCGAGAATATGGGACTGGGTTTGAGGGTGACAATTCTAAAACATCTGAGTCTTACAGAACTGGAACAGAAAATTGCCGTTGAAAAAGATATCAATAAAGTTTATGAAGGTTATCTCAAGAAAATCGATGATTACAAAAGCACGTCAATCACTTCAAGAGAGAGGGAGCTTGCTGATACTATTCAGTCCAGCATAAAGATCTATATGGAGATGGTAGATGATCTCCTGCCATATTCCAGAGAAGGGAAACTGGCTGAAGTAAATGCGATGGTGACAAAGGCGGCATTCGTTTTTACTGACAGAATAGGCCCATCTCTAAAAGAACTGGTTAAAATCAACGCTGATCAGGCAAAGGCAGCACATCAGGAGAGTGCATCTGTCGCCAGGTTAATAGCTGTTATTATGGTTATCTCGATAATAACGGCAATGGCGCTGTCGATCTCTGTCGCGCTTATACTGACACGCTCTGTAATGAATGTTGTAAGGAATATTGAAGGAACTTCAGAAAATGTAAGCGCCGGTACCGAACAGATCTCTTCTTCTTCAGAGACTTTGTCGCAGGGTACTAACGAACAGGCAGCCAGTGTAGAGGAGATTACATCAGCAATAGAGGAGATGGCGGCGACAATAAGACAGAATGCCGACAATGCATCACAGACTGAAAAAATTGCATCAAAAAGCGCGGTAAATGCCAAAGAGAGCGGTGAAGCGATGCAGCATACAGTGTCAGCGATGAAAAATATTGCAGATAAAATTTCTATCATACAGGAGATAGCCCGACAGACGAATCTGCTGTCTCTTAACGCATCTATAGAGGCAGCGCGAGCAGGTGAACATGGACGCGGATTCGCCGTGGTTGCAAGCGAAGTGCAGAAACTGGCTGAAAGGAGCCAGGTGGCAGCCGCCGAGATAAATCTTCTTTCAGGTACAAGCGTCCAGATTGCCGAGAAAGCAGGAGAGATGCTTGGACAGCTTGTTCCGGACATACAGAAGACTTCCGAACTCGTAACCGAGATTAATGTTGCAAGCAGTGAACAGGCGAATGGCGCGCAGCAGATTACTCTGGCTATTCAGCAGCTGAATACCGTAGTGCAGCAGAACGCAGCCGGTGCCGAGGAGCTTGCCGCAACTGCCGAAGAACTTTCAGCGCAGACAGTTTTTATGCAGGAATCGGTGAATTATCTGAAAACGGGTCAAAAAACGGTTGCGGGCAGAGAGACCGAAACTAATGCGGATGAGAAAAAATACGTATATAATCAGCGTATTGTGAAAACCCATCAGAATCTGAGTAATTTAAAAAAGAAGCTGGCTGACCACGGGAACGGAAAAGATACGCCAGCTGCAAGAGTTAACAGCGACGGCAATGGAAAGCACAGCGGTACCGGCGTGACAATAAATCTTGGAGATGCTCAAGACGCCGACTTTGAAAGATTATTTTAGGAGGATAATGTGATGGATGATATGCAGAATGCCGGTGCTCAGTATCTTTCATTTCTTCTTGAAGGGAAGGTTTTTGCCTTTGATGTTTTGAAAACAAGAGAGGTGCTGTCATATACCGATATTACAAAAATACCGTGCACTCCCGCATATGTTGCAGGTGTATTGAATCTTCGCGGAAGTGTTGTTACGGTTATGAACTTCCGGAAAAAATTCGGAATGAGTGATGCGGAAATCACCGATGATACCGCGATAATAATAGTCGAGGCGAATTATGATAACGAAATGGTAGTAGTCGGTGCGCTGGTCGATGCAGTAAAAGGAGTGCTGCGTTTTGAGCAGGGGCAGATAGAGCCTCCGCCGAAAGTCGGTATGAAATTAAGCACCGATCTTATTAATGGCATAGGGAAGATGAATAATGAGTTTGTTGTAATACTTAATATAGACAAGGCATTTTCAGAGGAGGATCTGCTGATTGCACGGGAAGCGGTTGATAATCCGGAGGTTTTTGAAAAAGAAAACTTTATGGAATCTGCAAGTCCGGCAGTATAATGAATATCAGTTTTTTTGCGGTTAAATAATTGATAAAAGAAGTTATGAAAAAATATAAATCCGGATTTCGACTTCGCTCATTTCGACTGGCTCAATACAGGCAACCAGCGTTCCATGGGCGGAGTCGAAGGGTAATATGTATTAATCAATTCGTTAGCTGCTATTATTATTTCGCTATCAGATTCCTTTTTTAATAAAAAAATCTTTATACTTCATATCTGTGACAAGTATGTGATTCATAAGCCAGTCTTTTAAAAATCCGATAAGACTGAGGGAGATAGAAGTTTTGCCTGATAATACCTGGTCATGATAGTCCTGAACCTTTTCTACAAGAATATCATGTTCCTGCTTGTGCTTTTCGTAATCAGGATATGAATATTGAAGCATCATCCCCTCCTCATGACCGAAATGGTAAATTGTATAGTTGACAAGATCTTTCAGTATAGGAGCAAGTACGTTCTGCTGTGAACCGACCGTTATATTGTCATGAAGCCTGTTGGCAAGAGCAAACAGTTGTTTATGGTCTTTGTCAAAGAGCTTGACTCCGACGCTTAAATCATCTTTCCAGTCAATGAATGCCATAAATTTTCTCCTTAAAAAATTTATTAAAGAATAATCATTTAAGAAACGCCGTTTTGCGACTGATCCATTACTTCATTGATTTTTCTCTCAATATCTTCAAGTTCAACAGGTTTGATAAGAATTCCGCTGAATTTAAAATCGGTTTTCTTCAGATCGGTTTCAGTATAACCGGTCAGAGCGATTATGGGGATATCTTTTTGCACGGCACGGCTCCCTTCTCTTATTATCTGCAGAGTCTCCTCTCCGTTCATCTCCGGCATCTCTACATCCATCAGGATAATATCGTATTTTTCTTTTTCAAGTTCTTTGAGCACCTCGTTTCCGTTTTCAACAATTTTGAAAGAGTGTCCCAGCTTCTGCATATATTTTTCATACAGCATCCAGTTGGTGAAGATATCCTCTGCAATGAGTATCTTTAAAGATTTTCTTTTAACCCCGCCGGTCAGCTGTTCCGTAAGATCGGCGTTTTTCAGATCAGGAGCAGATCTTTGTAGAGATATCTGAAATGTAAAGACGCTCCCCTCTCCTGGCCTGCTGTCAACGTGTATGTTGCCACCCATCAGTTCGATAAGCTGTTTTGAAATTGCAAGACCTAAACCTGTACCGGTATACTTTCGGGTCTCATTCAAATCCAGCTGCGTAAAACGGTTGAAGATTGAACTGATTTTGTCATCCGGGATCCCCGCTCCTGTATCTTCGACGGAAAACTGCAGTGTGCATAGATCACCGTCATCTGATAAACATTTGCATTTAACAGATATGCTCCCTTTCTCTGTAAACTTGATGGCATTGCTTATGAGATTAATCAGCACCTGCCGGATCCTTGACGGGTCACCCCTGACGAACTCCGGGACATCGTCAGAAATCTGATACTGCATATTGAGGTTCTTATCATATATCGATGAATCCATCGCTATCATGGTATTTTTTATCAGATGATGAATATCAAAAGTTTCAATATTAAGGTTCATGCAGTTGATTTCGATTTTTGAATAATCGAGAATATCATTAATAACTGTGAGCATATGATCTGCAGAATCTTTAGCGATATACAGGTACTGTTTCTGTTCTTTGTCGTTGTCTAGCATCAGAGCGAGATTTATCATACCGATAATCGAATTCAGCGGCGACCGTATTTCATGGCTCATGTTTGCGAGAAAAACAGATTTAGCTCTTTCTCCCTCTTCCGCTTTTTCTTTAGCGCTAAGGATGGCAATCTCAGCCTTATCGGCAAATATGGAAAACTCCGACGTGATGAACGCTATAGCCAGAAAACTCGCCGCAGCATTAAAAAAATATATAATCCAGACCGGTATGATTGTATCCGGATATACGGCCGGGAAATAATTCATATAGAAGTACTGCAGTATAAAAGCCAGTATTACAAAACTGAACATTACTAACCTTAAATATCCGAACATGCTGAATAAAAATATATATGAGACAAGCGCGATAAAGTAAAATAGATTCCCGGCACCTGTTCCAAAAATAATATTAGAAACCGATGCGTGATATGTTATTTCTATAATGAAAATGACATAAACAGTTTTCATCTTCCACCTTGAATTCAGGTGGAGACAAAAAATATCAATCCCGATACATAAAAGATTATTGTAGAAAGGTAAACTTCTGTTAAGAAGAAAAAACAGAGGTGTAAAAAGAATATGTCCGCATAAAGAATATATTAATATATATCTGTTTAGCATGTGATATCTGAAATCATGTGAGGCTTTTGATTTCGGGATAGTAGCAAATAAATCTGAAATAAATTCCATTAATAATTCCGGCAGTCTAATTTTTGCTTTTTGTTTTTAATATAACATTAAAATAGACGTTTTTCAAGCGGGTATATAAAATATTTATTTTTCAGTAATTGTGTTATAAAAGGTAAAATGGTAGGGGTCAGAGCCCTGTTTAAATGTATTTGATTCAGTAGCTTCACGATTGATCTCATGATTTTCTGTACCGGTTTCTACTTTTATAATCTGCAGCAATTACAACGTAAAAGATATTCACCGCAAATATAGAGCGTTTTTGTGTTGACAACAGAGGTTTTTCATAAAATTTTACTATATAAAAGTTATTATTCCATTTATAAATTAAGGAGTAAATAAATGATGCATAGATTTAAACTTATATCACTAATTTTCTTAATAGCCTGTGCAAATGTGTATTTAACATCATGTAAATCAGATTTCACATATTCGCTAAAGTCTGATATGCTGGAACATAAAGTCGATTTGAAGAAAATACAGTTTTATAATTCGGAAGAAATTGAATTAAAGAGAACTTTAAAGCAGGATGACAAAACTGTTTCGGATATGGGGGAATATAAAACAGTTAAAGGTAAAAGAATTGAGTTTATTATTATTCCAAGCGGAACTCCCGGTGCTTTTGTTAAAGAAGTAAAAGATACAATCTATGTTTCCTTCGATGCTGAAGATATAAACAACAATCTTCCTTTTTATTTTGAAAAATGGTCTGTATTATCTTGATGTATCAGAGAAGAATGACATAGCTTATAATAACAGTACCTATTCTGTTACAGATGGAGAAAAGGCATTTTTGAGAATTGAAGAGGTAAAGGATAATTATAAGAAGAAAAAGAAACATAAACTCAGTGGTAGAGTCATTGATAAGACTCCGATTATCCTTGATGAGGGTGAGTAATCTGTTTTCAGAAAATGATCCGGCAAAAAAGACCATTTATAAACAAATGGTCTTTTTTTTACTGTTTTTATTAAAATATCATTTAAAGCTTATTTTAGGCTCTGACCCTTAGCTGTATTGGTTTTTTTGTAATATATGCGTATAGATACTTAAATAATGATAGGGGTCAGAGCCTGGCCAAAAAAAACCGATTCAACTTAGAGTTTGAATCGGATTTCGGGAAAAATGAAAAAATTTCTATAATCAAACAAATTATGATATAAAAAAGAGCACTGACTCTAAAGGGATCAAAATTTGAAAATTCCCATAATTTTCACAAATTTTTCAGGATCAAAGCCTGCAGTTTTTTCTTTGAATTCTCTGTAAAAAATATAAAATCCTGCCTGGTCGCTGAACTCATATCCTGCAGCTGTAAACCACTCATATGTATCTATTGCTTTTCCTTCATCTTCAACTGAGACACCTTTGATCTTGGTGTTTTTATCTTTCATGTAGGAATATCCGCCGTATACAGCGAAAGACAATCCTATGTATTTTTTGAGGTTAGCGTTTGCCCAGAGGTCAAAAATCTGGTCTCCATTCATCTGGGACTTTTTATCAGCTATTTTCTGTGTAATATAGAAATAGTTGAAACCTGTACGGATAGAGCCGTCATTCCATCCGATGCCACCTCCATAAATACCGCTTTTTATATCTGTCGAATCAACATAACTCCTTATTATGGCAGATCTCAATGATGCATTGCCGTTGATAAGGTAATAATAATCATTTGTTGTACCAAATATTCCATCTCCGTCCAGATCACCCAATTCCGCACCACCATTAAAATATGTATTTATGGCTTCCTTTAGATTCATCCCATAATCAGAAATATATGGATTTTTTGCAATGGCACCTGTCAGTATTGCGCCTTCGTTATTTTTAACCCATTCATCCTGCGGTTTGTGATTATCCAGAGTGAAGAATCCGCTGATTTTGAAAGAATCCAGTGGAGTTACAGTTATTCGGCCGTTATATGCCCATTTGTAGTCAGGTGCATTTGCTCCGCCGAGATTTTTATATCCGTCACCATGGCCCATAGTAAAATAGATATCCACAAATCTATTATATGATCCCCCTATGCCGATTGCTGGATCATATTTTTTTTCATCTGTATATTTTTCGGTAAATTCGGTGTCATCTATATTGAACATGTAGTCCCCTTTCTGGTTCTCAATAAATTGTCCAGAAGGGGTTTCCGGTATGCCCGCAATCAGAAAGGCTGAAAAAATACCGTTGAGCGGAGTTATCTTCAATGTCGCTTCCTTCAGATAAAGACCGAACGCTATATCGCCTACATAGATCCTGTCACCGTTATCGGATGTTACATACCCGCTCGCATGTGAAGAGCCCATCCTCTCAATTTTAAGGGCTGCGGTAAACATATCGCTGACTCTTTTATCAAAATTGACCTGAATCCTGTCAAGAGTCAACCCTGTCGCATTCCCCTGGTTTTTTGTCAGATTCATTTGAGCCCCCATCCAGCCTTCTCCTGTAAGTATAAGATCATTACTTGACAGGACTGTCTCGGAGTATAGAGAGCTTGTGATAAAGATTGTAATTATGCACATTGTTAATTTAGTACTAAACTTCATAGAGCCTCCTTTTTTCACTGCCTATATGTTCGATGTTAAATTTTGTAGATTTTAAAAATAGCCTTAGATATTTTAAATACTAACAGTTGCCATATATGATCTAATTATAATATTGTCAAAATATATGTAAAAATTATATTATTTTTATTATACATTTCTCAAATTTTAAAAGCTAAGAATTTTAGAAAACCTAATGAGAAAACCTGCCCGAGGATAGTTCCGACCAGAATACAATCAGGAGACAACTTATGATGTATTATTTGTATCTGCAATTTGAGGATAGGTCAATCTTCCAGGGAAATGAAATGATCCGGTGAAAAACTGATCTGAAAATATCCGCCATAATAAACAGTGATATTACTACCTCATTTAAAAAGATAAGCAGATAGCCGTATCGTCAGAAAAGCCTTAATCGCGTTATCAAAGAAAGTAGATTTGATGAAAAAAACAAACGGATTATACCATTTTATATTTTGCTAATCCAGCTACAGTATGGCAAAGAGGACTTAATAATCAAATTGATATCCATATCATATATTTATATTAAAGAAAAGAAACTCTGTTCGATTGACTTGTGAATTTGCAAGTGATATACTTTTTTTATATCATCTAAATTCTAGTAACTCTGTGATGTTATCTCCTGATAATTTTTAAGCTAATATCTTCTTTCTCTTTGTACTTAAATCTAGTACTAATTATCTCAATAGTGAAAAAGATTTAGGGTCAGAGCCCCGGTCATATATCAGTTTTTGGACAAAAAATTCCCCGATTCAAATCGGAGGTATGAATCGGGGACTGAAATTTTTAAATCTTTGAAAAAAACGGATTTTAGACTTTATCAGTTACATATCTTCCAGGTTAGATTAAACTTTGCAACTTACACCGGCAGAGATGTTTATTACCTCCTGTTGGATCTTTAAAATGTTTTGCTTTTGGTTTTGTGTTTAAACCAATAAACGTATTGGATATTTGAAAAATGATTGGAATATTAATTAGTTATTGGATGTCCAATTATAAAAATGATTAAGGAGGGATGATATGCCATTAATTCCAGGTTTGATTTTTCTTTTAAGCGGTTCGATAATCTTTTCAGGGATTGTTACATATGATCTGAACAAACAGATTTGTGAATGTAAAAATGAAAAAAAATTCAAATTGATCGGGTAGGTCAATACAGACAGTAATAAAAAATTTTGTTATTATTGAATCCTGATGCATTAAAACTTTCTGTTCCGGATCAGATTTATAAATACCTTGAGGTCAGATCTGTCGCAGAATAGAAAAAATTAATGAGAATGGTATTGTTTAACGAATTAAAATGTTATGATGATTTCAGAAAATTGAGAATGAAAACGCACTCATACTTTTCCCGAAAAAAAGCTATATTGCGATCACGGAAATGAAAAAATCTGAAAATTTCACCACTGGTACCGGATGATTTGAGTTGATCGGTTTTTTTTAGACATTATATATAGACGTCGATAGCAGTATGTCCATAGTTATTTTTCAGATAGACCTTTCCATCTTCAAATCTGCCGATCTTTATTATCATGTTTTCAAAAACGGAAATTTTTTTTTCAGTGCTTCCATCGCATTATGGGAATCATGAGCGGTTAAAGCCTAGAATAATTTTATGTCGTTTTCGATAATATCATCAATAGCTTTTTTCTTGTCTTCAAACAGAAAATAAACAAGTTTCAGCATTGTAATTCTTAGCGGTTTTAATCTAACCGATGTGGATATGATTATCGGATCATGTGCAGCTTTGGCAATTTCATGAGTTATTTCGACATCACATTCTGCTAATATTTTCAGGTCATCATTGAACCTTTTTTAAGAATCTGCACTTCAATTTTCTTCAGATTATCCTGTGTTATGATTTTAGCCGCTTTTCCTATTGTTGCTATATCATTGGTAATTATAAATTCAACTGTGAATTTCATAATTGTAACATCAATTGTATTTGAAACATTAATCAGATTGATCAGTGTATCAAGACTTGCATTGATGTAGAAATCTTTAATATAGGTGCCGCTTTGCGGAAGTGTTTCAACTAAACCGGTTTTGATCAGCGATTGCAATCGCTTCTCTGACAATAATGCGGTTTGTATTTATTTTATAAATACCGTTGATTATATCTGATTCGAGTTCTTTGTAGATCTTTTTTACGACTTTTTCTGTATCCATCTAATTCTGTTCCGGAATTGTTTAAAAACTTATACAGAAAATATATTGTTTTAAATACCAGAAGATCAAAATAATTATCAATTAGAATTATGGTTTTCCAGTTGTGTCAATTTTTTCAAAAATTGACTATTTTAAGCGATATTGAGAACCGTTATGGGGTCAGAGCCACAAAAGAGGCTCTGACCCCATAAACTATAGTTTTTTTAAAAAAAATAAAAAAAAAATTGACTATTTGCACTATGTTTCTATATATAGAAACATAGTGCAAAGGAGTTCACAGATTACTAATATGAAACATTCAATTATTTCATTTTGCGGATGGCGCCTTATCGGAATATAACCTTTTTCCAGTAATATCTGACCTGGAAGAGGGATTTCTGCTTTCAGGCATAATTATAGATTTAAGCTGCGGAAGCAAACCGCAGCTTTTTTATTTTAAGGAGAATTATTATGGAATATTACAAACAGAGCATAGAATCACTGGCTGAAAACTACAATCGAATTCCGCTGTTCAGGGAGCTGAACATAAGCTCTCTCGATTTTCTTTCGCTTCTGAAAGCGATGAGGGACGACGATCACTTTATATTTCTCGAAAGCGCCGGTAAAACCAGAAACAAGGGGAGATTCTCCTATCTCTGTTTTAATCCGTCAGCAGTTGTTACATCATACAGCACATATACAATGATACAGAAAAATGGTTCCACTGTAAGGTTTGAACAGTCTGTGTTTGAGTTTCTCGACCTGGAACTGAAAAAATACAGCTCGCCCGATACTGAACAGTTTGGAGATTTTAACGGAGGTTATACGGGATATATCGGATATGAGGCCATCAATAATACCGGAATTCTGAGACGGGAGGTTAAATATGATATTAACCATCCTGTTGCGGAACTGATCCTTGTAGATGAGTTTGTAATCTATGATAACTATACCGAAAAATATTATGTATCTGCTTCGATCTATACCGCTGATGGAGAACTGAATTACCTGGTCAGAAAGACTGAACAGAGGCTCGCGGAGCTTGAAGCGTATATCTTTAAAATCATCAATGGTGAGAAGATAAGCTATCTTCCTTCAAGGCCGGCTGATATTTCAATGGAGTATATCGAAAGTGACAGCGAGTTTATCCGCAAACTGAAAGATGTCAACGAACTGATCTCAGGCGGAGAGATTATACAGGCTGTACTAAGCCGCAGGATGGAGGTAAAAGAGAAGATAACCCCCTATAATTTTTACCTTAAAATTCGAAGCGTTAATCCGTCACCCTATATGTATATGCTCAAATTCGGAAAACGCTACATAACAGGCTGCTCCCCTGAAACACATCTGAAAATAAAGAAAAACATAATGCATCTGAAGCCGATAGCCGGAACGGCACCGATACCCGCATCATCCAGGGAAAAGAGAAGCGTAAAAAAAGAACTGCTGCTTGACCGGAAAGAGAAAGCCGAGCACCTGATGCTTGTCGATCTCGCCCGTAACGACCTCAGCAGGATTGCCTATAAGGGTAGCGTGTGCGTGACAAAGTTCATGAATGTAGAGGATTATTCCCATGTTATGCATATCGTATCTGATGTCAGCGGTGTGATGAAAAATGGCGCATCTCTGGTGGATGCGTTCAGGTTCAGTTTTCCGGCAGGCACCGTAACCGGGGCGCCGAAGGTGAGGGCTGTGGAGATCATAAATGATATTGAGACAAAGCCGAGGGAGGCATATGCCGGCGCAGTAGGGTACTTCGGGTTCAATAAAACAAGCGATACATGTATTACAATACGAAGCGCGTTCTTTGATCAGGATGGTGTTCATCTCCAGGCAGGTGCCGGAATCGTATACGACAGCGTTCCAGAGAAGGAGTGCGCCGAGATAGACAACAAGCTCCGCGCTCTGACAGTCAGTCTTGGATACGCGGTGTAAAATGGAAAAATTACACAAACCTCCCATAAGGGGGCTTTAAGATGTTAAAGCAGGGCTGGTGCCAATTAACTTGTAAAGGAGAGATTTATGATACTGATGATTGATAACTACGATTCATTTTCGTATAATATAGTCCACTGCTTTGAGTCGATGGGACTTGAAGTTGATGTTAAAATGAATGATCACGATTTAAACGATATTGATTTTTCTAAATATTCATCCATAGTGATATCCCCCGGGCCGTCAAGTCCAGACAATGCCGGAATAACGCTTGATGTAATACGGAAAAATCCCGGTTTGCCTCTGCTCGGTATATGTCTTGGGATGCAGTCTATTGTTCAGGAGTACGGCGGTGTAATCGTCAGGGCGCCAGAGATTGTACACGGGAAGCAGGATGTTATAAGTCACACCGGTGAGAATATATTTAAAAATCTTCCGCAGAGATTCAAGGCTGTGAGGTACCATTCCCTCTGCGCTCAGAAAGAGACTTTTCCCGATGACTTGGAGATTGAAGCGTACTCGTCAGATGGAGTAATACAGGGTGTCAGCCACAAAAAACTTCCGGTTTTCGGGATACAGTTTCATCCCGAATCATACATGACCGAGCACGGGATGACTCTTCTTAAGAATTTTATAGATATTGCAGTGTAGTTCAGCGGTGTGAATGACAAAAGAAAACCGGTTTTAATATACATTAATTGCATCATTCGACTGGAAAAAATCTGACATTGATTTTAAATACCGTATTTAAATATTATTTTTCTTGATTTTTTATTTTGGCGAAGTATTTTAAATTACATAAGGTTTGCCGGATAAAATGATTTTGTACCGTAAAACCTCATGGTAAAAATCCCGGTTTGACCGTAAAATAAAGAAATACAGTCGTTAAAAGGAGAGCTATAATGAGTAGATTAAAAATCGTTTTCATGATTTTTATTATTTTTTGTGTTTCATTCTCATATTCACAGACGCGTAAGAGGCTTGCCGACGTTCAGAAAAATACAACCACTACTGAAACTGTCAATGAAGACAAGGGGGCGACGGATAATACGAAGGATAATGATGCAAAAGACAGTGACTCGGGTGACAAAACCACGATTAATACCGGGCAGGTGGATGCGGGATGGTTCGCCTTCCAGATGGGTGGTGTTTTCGGTGCGACTACAATGGATGGGAAAAATTACCAGCAGATGGGTCTGAGACCGGAGATCAGGATCTTCAAGCTTGGTTTCGGTCTGGATATAAATCTTCTCCTCGATGAAAATGGAAAAGTAAGAGAAGAGGACTGGAATGAGGCAAAGGATTATATCGATAAGGTATACTATGTAAGCTGGGGCAAGAGAGGGGAGCCTTTATATTTAAAATACGGCGGTCTGGAGTCTACTACCCTCGGTTACGGAACGCTGATTAACGGTTATTCCAACCTGCTTGAATATCCCACCTATAAAAGACAGGGACTTGAAATGATAGTTGATACAACCTATACCGGAATGGAGGTGGTTGTAAACAACTTCAAGGAACTGGCAGGAGATAATCCTGCGGTGATGGGGGGAGGAAGAATCTATGTAAAACCTTTCAGCCTTCTGCAGATAGGGGGTTCAATCGCAGGTGATCTGAATGAATATAAAGGACTTCGCGATTCAGACGGTGACGGATACCCTGATGAGATAGATCAATACCCTTATAATGATAAGCTGGTAACGAAAATGGATAAAGTAGCGGAGATACTGGGGATCCCTGTAACTGATCCAAGTATACAGGCAATGGTGAACGCAGATTTGATCGATCCTGAAAGTAAGGATAATTATCAGAAACTACCTGATAAAAGATCCAGAACAGGTTTCTGGTCTGCTGACGCGGGATTGAACCTTGTAAATACCCAGATGTTCGGTCTGTTTATCTATACACAGTTCTCGAAATGTCTAAATACCGGCGGCTGGGGATATACGGCTCCGGGGGTGAGGATTACCAGCGGTTCTCTTCTGGAAATATATGCAGATTACAGGCAGCAGTCGGATAATTATATATTCGGATACTATAACGATACCTATGATCTTGAACGTGCGAAATACATCGAAGATGGTACAACGGTTAATGGAGTGCCGCATCTTAAAATAGTAACAAAAAAAGAGAAACTAGATTCAGCTATAGCTTCAAAGGGATATTTTGCAGGTTTAAAACTTAATATTCTGAATATAGTGACCGGCAAACTGGAATATCAGAACCTCAGATGGGGTGAGGACTGGAAGTACAATGATAAATCGATCAAAGGTGAGCTTGCTCTAAATAAAAATATCTTTCCGCTGATTTCAAAGGCAAAGGGATACTATGTACAGAACAATGTTGAAAAACTGCAGTGGAAGACTGAGAGTACAGTTCTAGGCGGAGTTGTCGGGCTTGGAGTTGCTGACGGTGTAAGCATAGATTTTAACTATCTGATCACTTACCAGGATAAAAACGGTGACGGTAAGATCAAAGGGAGCGATGAAGAGAACAGAACTGTAAGTGTCTCTACAAACTCAATGTTTTAAATGGAGTAAAAACAGAAATTGTAATGTTTTAATCAGTTAAATATACGAAAAAAAAGGACCCGTTATCAGAGCGGGTTCTTTTTTTTTATAAACATTTATGCGGTTTTTTTAGTATTGACTGATATTTCGCATTATTTTATTATCAGACAGGATACTTAGAAAGATATGTCCTGTATTTTAATAATCAGCAGATAATAGTTTACAGCAGAGGGAAACGTGCAGCTGCGCGAACCCGTTTTCGGGGAGTGAGGAAAGTCCGGACATCACAGGGTAGGATGCCGGGTAATACCCGGGCGCCGCGAGGCGATGGAAAGTGCAACAGAAAATATACCGCCTCCTCACCTCGGTGAGACAGGTAAGGGTGAAATGGCGAGGTAAGAGCTCACCGCGTTTCCCGTGAGGGGAACGGCAGTGTAAACCCCGTTCGATGCAAAGCCAAGTAGTCAGCCGTTTGAGGGCGACCCGCTCAAGGCTGAGGGTAGGCTGCAAGGACGCGTATGGCAACATGCGCGCAAGATAAATAGCTGCTTAAACAGAATCCGGCTTATGTTTCCCTCTGCTGTATATTATTATTCTGCAATAGTCAGGTAACGATAACTGACTAATTTTAAATGACGGGGCGGAGCGGTTTATATTTTCTTTCCGGTCCCGGGGATGGTGTTGAATGGAGAAACAGAGAAAAATCATGGTGGCGATTCTTGCGCTGCTTGCGCTTATCGCCGTAATTGCACTTGTCGATATCGGTCTGAAGATTGAAAAGAAGAGCAAGTCGGAAGTTAAACTCCCTGTACCGGAATTCGGTCCCGGTGTAGGTATAGTCCGTATTGAGGGAGCGATAGAGATGTCCGGACCGGCCGAACCATTCGGTTTCCCGCAGGGAGCCGAAGCGATCGTAAAGCGGCTTGACGAACTTGAAAAAGACGGCAATATAAAAGCCGTTGTTCTGAGAATCAACTCACCCGGCGGAACCGTCGCGGCCACACAGGAGATATACGAAAAACTCTGGAAACTCCGTAAAAAAAATATCGTACTTGTTGCGTCAATGGGCGACGTTGCGGCATCGGGGGGATACTACATCGCATCGGCATGCAACAATATAGTCGCGAATTACGGAACCATTACCGGTTCTATAGGCGTTATAGTATACTCCCCGAATCTGAAAAGGCTTTTTGATAAATTCGGTATAGGTATGAATGTAATAAAGAGCGGAAAGTACAAGGACATACTTGCGACTCACCGCGATATGACGCCGGAGGAGAGGTCGCTGCTGCAGGAGATGATCGATCTTTCGTATAATAAATTCATAAAAGATATCGCCCTTGGAAGAAATATGAACCAGGAGGAGATACGGCCGATTGCCGACGGACGCGTGATGAACGGGGAGACGGCGCTGAAAAACAAACTGATAGACAAACTAGGTACTTTTGAGGACGCGATCCTGAAGGCAAAGGAGCTCGCCTCTCTTGACGCAGAAGCCCCGGTGTATGAGCAGATGGAATCACCTTTACAGGAAATTTTCGGATCTATAAAAAGCATCCTGCCCGGACAGACCGGGCCTGGAAGCTCGCTCTTTTATAATCCCTACAGGATAGAATACAGGTATATACAATGATAGTTGAAACTCTGAAATCATTACGCTGGGCTGATTATTTTCTCTATGCGATAATAGATCCGAGAGAACTTTATAGAAGAATAAAACAGAAAGACCCCGATCCGTTCGGTCTGAGTTTTATAATACCGGCAGCAGTCGCCCTCTTCGATATTATGGCGCTGTCGATTGTCGGAACTGAAACAGGATTTTTCTATTACAAACTGAGTTACGGCTGGATACTTGTTTTTATCTATATAGTGTTCAAGACGGTAGTTTATTCCGCGCTTGTTGATATCACAGCACAGTTTTCCGGCTGCAGGGGAAATATAAGGGAGCTGCTTACGATAGCGAATTTTTCAATATTCCCGAGGATTTTCTTTCTCCCGGCTTACTATCTTTTTGCCGTACTTGATTTTGCTCCGGCCTTTTTCTATATATTTCTGTCGCTAATCTGTTTTATATGGTATGTTATGATTTTTGTACAGAGTATATCAGAAATGCATTCGATAGATTTCGGCAGGTCGTTCCTGATATTTATAGTTCCGGCGATTTTTATCGGTGTGTCGGCTTTTCTTGGATCGATGCTTCTGATTATTACAGGGATCGGGTTCCTGACAACGTAATAAAATTAGTTATAAGGAAAAACAAAATACCTCCCCCTTGATGCGGCTCACGGCAGGGAGGACGCAGTATCAATCGCGGACACGATGTCCGAAAAGCGATTGATTGAGGATAGGTGGGGGTGTAAATTATTATTAATTTAATCTTAAGTAATAATCACCCTCCCCGAACCCCTCCCATCAAGGGAGGGGGAATAAGAGAATATTTTATTTATTGTATGCTTGTATTCTATTCATTATTTATTGAGCAGCACCTTTTGCGATACCGGCGAACCAGAGAGCAAGACCGCCGTCCCCTTCAAATTTCAGTGCGCCGGTTTTAACCGCTTCCATAGTTTTCTCGCTGCTGCCGGATGACAGAACTGCAAAACCGGTCGCGGCGTCCTTCCATACAAGAGCTACATTTGGATTGGCGGCAACACCACCTTTGGTTTTTACTTCACCATTGTTAAAAGTGAAACTTCTTCCCTTGGAGTTGTCAGCTGTTTTAATCTGTACTGTGCAGTTTTTCTCAGCTACCTTTTTTTTGAAATCAGGATCATTCTTAACTCTTTTTTTCAGTTTGTGACCGAGAACAAAAAGTAAAATTTGAAATTTCATAAAACTTCCCCTGTTATTTTTTTTAAAGCGGGTTAACGCTTTTTGGTCGCATTACAAAAGTTTCTCCAGTGCTGCCCTGATTCTTTTTAGTCCCTCTTTCAGGTTCTCATCGGATGTGGCAAACGACATACGGAAATACCTGTCGTTGCCGAACGCTATACCCGGAACAACCGCGGTTCGCGCTTCCTCCATCAGATAGGCGCAGAGAGATGATGATTTATACGGATCTTGATATTTTTCTGAAATTTTATTCCATCCTTTAAGCTCGTAAACGCCTGAAACTCCGGGGAACGCGTAAAAGGCACCGTCGGGATTGAAACAGTTCACTCCCGGCATTGAGTTGAGTTCTTTTACGACGAAGTCCCTTCTTCGCTGGAAGGCAACCATCATTTTTGCAAGCACGCCCTGGTCACCGGTGAGAGCCTCAATAGCGGCCCACTGCGATATCGTAGTGGGGTTCGATGTCGACTGGCTCTGGATGATATCTATTTTATTAATCAGTTCCTGGTCTCCCGCCATATAACCGATTCTCCATCCTGTCATCGCGTATGTTTTTGAACATCCGTTAAGGACGACAGTCTTTTTCTTCATTGCTTCGGAAACATTCGCTATGTTTGAGAATTTGAATCCGTCGAAGAGAATAGTTTCATATATGTCATCCGATATCGGAATGATATCCGTCTTCTCAAGCACGTCCGCCAGTTTTTTCAGCTCCTCGAAGGTGTATGCCGCTCCGGTGGGATTTGACGGCGAGTTGATTACGACCGCTCTTGTCTTTGATGTGATGCTTGACTTCAGCTGTTCGGGTGTTATTTTAAACCCGCTCCCAGCCTCGGTGCTGATTATTACAGGTTTTCCCCCTGCGAGCAGGACCATATCGGGGTAAGAGACCCAGTACGGGGCTGGAATTATTACCTCGTCTCCATCATTCAGCAGAACCTGCATCAGGTTGTAAAACGAGTGTTTGCCTCCGCAGTTTATTATTACCTCGGAGGGTTTATATTCAAGATTATTGTCCCGTTTCAGTTTGGTAACAACGGCATTTCTTAGTTCCGGAAGGCCCCCTGACGGAGTATATCTTGTCTTTCCGGTTTCTATTGCGTTTATAGCTGCTTTTCTTATATTTTCCGGCGTGTCAAAATCCGGTTCACCTGCTCCGAACCCTATGATATCGACGCCCTGTGATTTCAGCAGGCTTGCCATTGAGGTGACGGCGATAGTAGGCGAGGGTTTGACTTTAAGTATCCGGTCGGAGAATTTCATTATTTTACCCGTATATATTTTATGTAGTTATTTTTAATACATGTTTTGTTGGAGAGTTTCCGACAAATAACTGACTGATAAAAATAAATATTTTTTAATAGTGTCAAGTTTTTTATTCAGCACCCGATTTTTTATTGATATTTATAACAACCGGATATAGATGTTCTACATATTTGTACAAGCAGTTCGGGGCCGCGGTCCTGCTCTGTAAAAGAATAAAATAATAGTGATATAGAGAACTTTATGAAGATTAAACTCTGGGGGGTAAGAGGTTCATATCCGACTCCTCTTACAACGGAAAACATTGAAGAGAAAATTGTAAAAGCGCTTACAATTGCCCGTCCCGGAGACATCTCCTCCGAAGAATCAGCGAGAATGTTTGTGAAAAATCTTCCGCTCTCAATACGGGGAACATACGGCGGCAATACGGCCTGTTTTGAAATACGAACCTCAACAGGCGAACTTATTATTGTAGACTGCGGTTCCGGACTGATAAATCTCGGAAAAGAGCTGATGCATGGCGACTTCGGCAGGGGGAGAGGGGCAGCCAGCGTTTTTTTAACTCACACGCACTGGGATCATATACACGGGATACCGTTTTTCACACCTCTCTATATTAAAGGAAATAAATTCAATTTTTATTCACCCGTACCGGACTTGAAAGAGAGGATCGATATCCAGCAGAATTTCACCCACTTCCCGATAGAATTTGATAAAATGCAGTCATCAAAAAGATTTTTTACCGTTAAGCAGGATGAGAATTTCTTTATAAACGATGTTAAGCTATATTCCAAAAGTATGCCGCATCCCGGCGGCGCGTTCGGTGTGAGGATAGAGGACGGCGATGGAGTGTTCGTCTACACCAGCGATTGCGAATTCAGCATCAACGAAATTGATGACATACATGCTTACGAGGATTTTTTCAAAAATGCCGATGTGCTGGTGTTTGATACGCAGTATACGATACATGAATCACTGACGGATAAACTGACATGGGGGCACTCATCTGCATCGATAGCCATCGATATTGCGGCAAGATATAACGTAAAGAGGCTTGTGCTGTTTCACCATGATCCGAATTACAGTGATGATAAACTGAACAGCGTGGTATCGGACGCAAAATCATATATGAAGGTGAACAAAAGATCTTCATCCGAACTGGAGATAGAACTCGCCTACGAGGGTATGGAGTTTAACTTCTGAAAATCCCGTATTAACCGTCTTTCACGCCGGAAATTTTGAATCCCTCGGATAGTGAAGTATCATATCGTAGAGTATTGACGCGAGAGACCTCATATGCCTTATACGGTTCTCCGGATTGCTTCCGGGAAGTTTGTTATACGAAACCGATATCCCTACAATCGAAGCGTAAATGTATCTTGATAGTGATCTCGGATTGTCTGTAAATTTCATCAGCCTGAATATCCTGTCAACCCTGGTCAGAGTTTCGTTCATTACATCGACTAGCGCCTTGCTCGATTCTGTATTCAGGTTTCCCTGCGACATCAATATCGTCATCATCCGGAAGTACGTATCGTTTTCAGAAATGAAGTCTATATATATATCCAGAACTTTTTTTAAACTCTCCTCCGGTCTGTTCTCGTCAAAGAACCTGTCCAGCGTATCATTAAAAACGCTCTGAGTTCTTACGGCTGCGGCTATCAGTATGGCTTCCTGGTTGGAAAAAAATCTGTATATCGACGATGTCGCCATGCCGGCTTCATCGGCAATCTCTCTCATTGTCGCCTTGTCAACCGGTTTGGTAGCAAAAACTCTCTCCGCAGCGTCAAGGATAAGGTTTTTACGGGCCTCCCTCTCGTTATTTTTAAGGGTTTTCAATGTTACTTTTTCAGTCATACGCCAGAACCTCTTAGTTGAAGAATAGGAAATGATAATTGAAATCTTTTTTAATTGCTTTATCCGGGATTATCCGGCTGTAACAGTGCTTTACAACTCTCAAATTACATGGATATAGTGGGCATAGTAAAAGATAAATCAAGCGAAAAATATGATTTTTGTTATCAAAATGAGAATAGTATTCTTTTTTTCAATTGAAGTTCATTTAAAAGTCATAAAAAGCCCGTTACATCATGCTGACTTGACTTTTTTATTATATTTGATGATATTCCTTATAGCAGGGGATTGAATCGATGACCTATATAAAAAAAGTGACTGTGATTGCATCTTTGTCAGTATCTCTTTTAATATCATGCAATCCGGTTTCAGAAGATATAGCAGTTAAATCATTTAATATGTGGAATTCGCTCCATCCGGCAAAACCGTTTATGAGTGATTTCTATCATGGCGCAGGCTATCGTTTTCCCTCAAACGCGTGTGATGAACCGCAATGCCACGGTTCACTTCTTACAGGGGGGAATTCCGGCGCACCATCCTGTTATACATGCCATACCGATCAGTGGACGGTTTTTTCAACTACGCATACACTGAACGTTTCAAACCATTACCATCATATCGGGGTCGATACCGGTTACGATACCGGCAGCAGCACCGCCTGGTTTACCCAGTGCAAATCCTGTCACGGAGCAGGCCTTGACGGTACAGGGGGGACTGCGGTGTATTCGTGCAGGGTTTGTCATACGGGATTTACCGGTCCCATACCCCCTCCGGGACACAGGTTAAACCGGAGCGGGGCCTGGCATCATTACAGCGCAGGAGACTCCCCGTCGTCTGCCTGCGCCGGGGCGGCATGTCACGGTACAGGCGGGTATGCAGGCGCTAACGGCCCGAAATGCGGCAACTGTCACGGAGGGAGTGCGTACCATACGGTAAAACCGTACCAGAGCACATATTTTCACGGTTCCAGTTACCGTTTTCCGGCGGGAGCATGCGACAGCGCTTTATGTCACGGAAGTTCGCTTGGCGGAGGAAACACAGGAGCTCCGTCGTGCTACTCATGCCATACAGACCAGTGGACTGTTTTTTCAACGACGCATACCGTGAATTTATCAAACAGATATCATCATACCGGAGTCAATACCGATTATAAAAACAGCAGCAGTAATTCAACATGGTTTGCCGGCTGCAAGACCTGTCACGGAACCAATCTTGACGGCAGCGGCGGTACTGCGGTGTATTCATGCAAAACATGCCATAGCGGGTTTTCCGGTTCAGTACCGCCTCCGGGCCATAATACAAGCAAAGAAGGAAACTGGCATCATTACAACAGTTCGCATGGATTTGATCAGGCGGCAACTTACTGTGCCGGGGCTGCATGTCATGGAGCCGGCGGAACTGCCGGAGGTACAGCTGCTACAACTGTTACAGGAATCTCGGGACACGGACAGGCATGTGCAAGTTCCGGTTGTCACGATTAAAATTTCAGGGTGTTGAATATTTTGAAAAAGAGAATACTGATAATTACGGCTGTGATGATATCTCTGACGATAAGCATGTGCAGATCGTGGATAGCGGAGGAGAAACACTCCTACGGGGATGAATGCAAACACTGTCATGGCGATCAGCTGCAGGGTGTACAGAATGTAAAACAGACCTGCGGCGAATGCCACGATCCGTTAAAAATGAAACCGGAGGAGATCAAGGTGCAGGAGAGGATCGATGCGGTTTTTAACGGCGCGCATCCTCATAAAACCGACAATATGTTCAAAAGCACTCCGTCCTGCTTCTACTGTCACAGACGTACAGATTTCTGAAAAGGATATATCTATGATAAAAAAAGTAATTACAGTTATCTTTATTTTGTTTTCAGCTGCAGGAGCTTACTCTTCGGCGGCGGTGCCGTACGTTTTCAACCTTCAGACATGCCAGACTAACGGTTCCGGAATATTCAACCTGGATGTGGGGCACAGATATTTTGACGTAAACAGGCATACGACGAATATAAACCTTGCCCTGTCGTACGGAATCCTCGATCCGCTTGACCTGTCGGCTGCGTATTCTTTCAAGAACAAGGATATCATCGGAGCTTTGAAGTACAATATACTAAATGATTTTTCAGCTTCAGATTTTATGGCACTCTCTGTTTACGGAGGGGCCGGGTACAAGGATACCAATGTCGTAAATGATTCTTTTTCTGTCTCCGCCGCGGATAAAAGTAAAATTAAGTCGAAAACGACGCTTGAGTCGAAGGACAGGACTTCGTATTTCGCCCAGGTTATCATACAGAAGCATCTTTTCAGCAACAGGTTCAGTCTGGGGCTTGTTCCGTCGTTCGCGTACAACACGAATTTTTATCAGATTAAAACAAAATCGGATTACAGCGCCGGGACTGGTATAATGACCGAGGTATACGTCACCGACAGAACGGCACTCTGCGGAGAGGTCGTAATGAACATGGCCGGTTTCGCATATAAGTATATGAACTATAATGCCGGTGTTAAATACGCCGGTTACAGGCATACATTTTCATTGTGGCTGAGCAACAACAACGGTTACTCGCCCGTCGAGTATATGACAGGGAGCCTGAACCTCAGACCGAAGATAAGTGCGGCCTTTACCCGGGAATTTGATTAACACCGGCGTTTTTCCCGTTAATTAATATGTGCTGATGCATACCTACTACGGCCTGTTTTTGAAACTATACGTCTATCAGCATTCCATCAGCGCAGGCAAAACACTCAAGAGAACTTCCGGATTCAATGATTTTCTTTTTACAGATATCAAGCTGACTTGTGATGACGTCATCTACACGGTCAGGATCGTGATGGAAAAGTCCAAGTCGTTTTACTCCCGCCATTATTGCGAGGTCAACGGCATCGCTGTATGTCGAATGTCCCCAGCTTCTTGTTTTTTTATACTCCTCCTCCGTATATTGTGCGTCATGGATAAGCAGATCGGCTCCGCTGCAGAATTCTGCATACTGATCGACTGAAAGGCCCCCTTTATGCGCGAAGCGCAGTTCATTATCCGGGAAAAACACAAAGACTTTACCGTCACAGAGGAATTTGAAACCGTACCCGCCGTTAGGGTGATTCAGCGGAACTGAATAACAATTAATTGTTTTGATTTTATCTCCGGGAATGTGGCTGCAGTGTTCCTTATCGCAAGAGCATCCGGCGGAAAAATCGGCTTTCATCTCCGATATATCCACCGGGAAATACGGCGGCTCCATCTGATGCCTGAGATAATTCATTATGGAATCGCGCGCTACGGGACCGCCGCAGAGAACGACAGAATAATCGGGTCTGTATGCGGGTTTAAAAAACGGGAATCCTGAAAGATGATCCCAGTGTGCATGTGTGAAGAGAATCGTCAGCTGTTTATTATCGTTCTCTTTCAGTATGGAATTACCAAGCTTTCTGATTCCGGATCCGGCATCTATTATTATTCTTTCGCCGGAATCGGATTTGATTTCGATGCATGTAGATTCACCGCCGAAAATTACCGTTTCCCTGCCGGGGGAGGGGAGAGAGCCGCGGCAGCCCCATATTTTTACTTTCATCGCATACCTCTCTTTTAAATAAAGAGGAAGACCTGAAAAAATTCAATTATTTTTTATACTTTATCGGATTAAGAGATGTTAATCCACGCGATGTTCAGAAGGGGAAGTCTTCTTTTCCGGTCTCTTTTTTTATTTCAACCTTCTTCTCTTTTTGCGGGAGATCCGCTTTTTCGTGGACCCTGTTTCCCTCAACGTAGATAGCCTTGACCGGTCTTACCGGACAGACATGTTCACAGGCTCCGCAGCCGATGCAGATCGCCTGGTTTACCTCCGGTATCACCAGTCTGTCTTTAAACGGGACCATTTTCACCGCTTTCGTGGGACAGTGTTCCGAACAGGCGCCGCAATCGGTACCGTTGGTATAGGTAATGCAGTTTTCCTTTATGAACAGAGATTTTCCGGTCTGAATAAGGTGCTTCTCGGCGACGCTGAGTCTGCTGATTGCCCCTGAGGGACAGGTCTCGCCGCAGATTGTACAGTCATAGTTGCAGTAGCCGGAATTGAAGTCGAGGAACGGCTGCATAATTCCGCTGAATCCGTACTGTAAAACGGCGGGCTGAAGCACCGCCGACGGACATCTGGTTATACACAGCGAGCAGGCCGTGCAGCTGTCATTGAAGCTTTCAACGCTTCGGGAGCCCGGGGGCGATGTGAAATTTTTCTTCCTGTAGTCTTTCTGCTTTGATCTGTCCTGATAATAAAGCTGCTGTTTTTTTGCCGGTGTCTGAGGTTGCAGAACCGAAGGGATCATGATCATTCCGGATAAAAAAGTTATTCTGTTTATTTTAACGTTTTCCCTGTAAGAGCGGAGCTGTTCTTTTACGATGATGTCCTCACCGGTCTCATCTTTTTCTATATATGACGGGATAATCTTCACTCCTTTAGACGGACAGCTCTTCAGGCAGTTAAAGCATGAAACGCATCTTGAGAAATCGATATACATCTCGGAATGGTCTATGCATGAGCTTTTACATATCTTTTCGCATCTGCCGCAGTGAATGCACGCGCTTTCATCTATCGCGATTTTAAAAAACGAGAAGTTTGATATAAATCCCAGCAGTGTACCTACCGGGCATAGCGTGTTGCAGTATAATCTGCCTTTGAACGCGGCAAGTATGGTGATAAAAACCGTCATCGCAGCGACGGTAATCAGCATGCTGAATCCGGCATATTTCAATTCTATATAGTGAACTGAATAGACATTGGAATCCGATAAGAGCGAAGCGGTTCTGTTGTTGATAAAAGTTATAACAGGGGAGAGTACCACCGTAGAGAACCGGCCGTATATTGAAAAAGGATCAAGCCACATCAGTATGGAAGTCCCGCCGGTTATAAATGAAATAATTACGGCGGCGAGAATTGAATATCTCATAAACTCATTCTGCTGAGTATATCCGAAATTATGCCTTCTGCGGAATATCAATCTGATGCGTGTGATTATATCCTGAAATATGCCAAGCGGACAGAAAAACGAGCAGTAGACTCTGCCGGATAAAAGTGTAAGCATGAAAACAATAAGAAATGATGAAAAGACAAACGACGGCTGCTTTACAAAACTTAAAAATGATGGTACAAACTGGGTCAGAGCGGCATACCTCGCGGCGGAAGGTGAAAAGAAGCTGTATATATCAAAAAAAATAGTGCTGACAAGTAATATGGTAATTACGGCAGATATAACGCGCAGAAGTTTTATTGCATGGTAAAATTTCACATAGTTATCCTTTTAATCCTCATTTTGTCAAGGTCGGTACGTCCTATGCCGTATTCCCGGGCAAGCCTGATGTATCTAATGTCCTCGGCTTTCCCTTTTACCGAACCTGCCTGTGCGAGCACGGCGGCTCCGGCGGAATCTGCCGCGACGGGATCCGGCGAAATAAAAAGATATTCATACTTCACTGTGTCAGATGCGCTGTATCCCCTGGGGCCGTTTTTAACTATTACCCTCCATCCGTCGAGTATACAGAGGTCCGGTTTGCGAAGCGTCGCGAAATCCGCGATGCACTGGTGAAGGTCTTTTCTGTGCCATTCGGACCGGTCCCAGACCACTCCCATCATGTTTTTCATTGAAGCAGTAATCCCGGTGGATGAGTGGTGTTTCAGAACCGGGACATTTATTACAACATCGCTCTGCAGAAACAGCTTATGTACAAGGGCCTCTTTCAATACTTTACCGCGCGGTATCTGGGTCTTGATGTAGTAGTCCGGAGAGTTTGCCGGAACAATCTTCGCTCCGTAACCCTTTGCCGACTCCTCAATTTTGCTGTTTTTATAGCAGCTCTGCCATGGGTCGCATGTATGGTCAAAAACATAAACTGCCGATGCGCCGGCGCTATAGCACTCTTTGACTATCGCACCGACTAGAACGGGATCGGTATTGGCTCCGTATTCCGGCGATCTGTCCCACCCGATATTCGGTTTTACAAGTACGCTCTGTCCCTTTTTTACAAAACGGCCCATCCCTCCGAGATAACCTATCCCCTTTCTGAAAAGTTCATCCGGGCCCTCTCCCCCCTTGAGAGCGACGAGGTCAAAAAGCGTTTTATCCTCGGCGGCCTCCGCATATTCAGCCAGCAGCGGATATAGCGAAAACGTGAAAGAAATTTTTGCCGCAATGCTTTTAACGGTTTTAAGGAATTTTCTTCTCGTATACATATTGACCTCAATAAAAAAATAATAATTCTAAACCGGAAACTTTTCCGATTTATGCTGTTCAGGGGTTATATAATGAAATTTTTCCGGATTCTGAATTAGAACCGCTAATGCCTGTACTTATATTGTAATAATATTTTAGATATATGTCATTATAAAGTTACAAATTAATAGTAAATTCCATTAAAAAATTCGAGAAATATAATTATTCAATTTTTTCATTCTATTTAAAATATTCCATTTTAAAACAGTGTATCGGACATTGCTAAAGAGGAATTTAATTTTAAAAAAACATTGCTTTTCAGGAATGTTGCGGTATAATCATTAAACATTTTTAATATCCAGGGGGAGATTACCGGTAATGAATGAAGGCGGCGGATTCAGAATGAACAGCAGGTGCGAAGAGATAACCGCTTCGCTCCCGGAGGAGAAGAGGAAATTTATTGAAAAGCATAATCTTCTGCTCACGGATAATATGCTCTGGGTATCTATCAGGGAGAACGCTTTCCCCAGAAAAATCTGCCGTCATGGATTTATGGAGAAGAGCGACATACTCGGCCTGGTCCTCCGCATTAATGAAATATGCTTTGCCAAGGTGAATTATTTCCGCTCGCACATTTCATCATTTGAACCGTATAAATATCATTATAAAAACGGTTTTGTCAGCACTGTGCTGTGGGATGCGGAGTTTTTAAAGCATACGGCTTCAGGGTATATAATAGATTTCAGATACCTGAACAGCATCCGCGAAATAGAAAAATTCCGCGAATTCTGCGTTTACCTCGAGCAGTATGAACAGTGCGTATCAAGGGAGGAGTAATACGGGTCAGGTTATTTTGAGAGTGCTTTTCTGAAAAAGAGCAGGATCTCTTTTCTTATTCTTTCGTCCTCTTTGAGTGCGCTTTTCCCGGCGTAAATTTTCATCCTCTCCTTGAAATACTCGGTCGAATAGGAAAACTGCAGCAGGAGAAGTATGTTATCGACGCAGAATGCCGCAGTTGCCGGATTTATACGCGAGTCGGCTATACCGTCTCTGATTGCGTCCTCGATGATCTTCCTGTAGAATCCGGCCGATACCGATTCCATTTTCATTGAAAGTTTTCTGGACATCTCCGCAATACCCTGGGTTGTAGCTTCCAGATAGAGCTGGTTAAGCAGGCTGTACTGGCGCGAGTATTTCTGTATGAGTTTCAGAATGCCGTCAAGTTTTTCGAATAAATCCCCATCGAGATGCTTGATATCGGAGAGGCCCTGTTCTATTATTTTGTATCCCTCATCAAACGCAGTCAGGAAAAGATTCTCTTTTGAATCGAAATACTGATACATGGAACCTATACTGATGCCGGCTTTTTTTGCTATTATATTTATATTTGCGGCATTGAAACCCTTGGATGAAAACTCTTCGATTGCTGCATCAAGAATCGTTTTTCTCTTTTTATACGGTATTTTACTGAAAGTCTCGTTATAGTATATTTCCTGTCTGTTCTTTGTAATTTTTTTTGAGGATTGAGTGTCTTTTCCCATTAATAGTTCCCGAGTCTTTTTTTAAATGTCAACCGACATGTAATAATATTTATGATATGCTGTTTTTGTACAGTTTCTTTTTTTCTTAGTGAAAATATTTTTAGTTTTTAAGCCCGCTCCGTCCTTTCCGGTTTGTGCAGGACAAAATTTGCAGGGCATCTTTGATGCCCTGCAATAGTATCAGGAGTTTGCTACCTTACAGGCAATTCTCTCATGTGAGCATCGCCTGGATTCTCTGCATAAAGTCATTCAGCTGGGCTGCATACTCCGGCGCGCCCTCAACTGAAACATAATTTTTACTTACAGCCTCTACAAATTCCGCATCGCGGAGGAGCACAGCAAGCGCCCCCTCCGTTCCGTTAAATTTCATATGGAGAAACGGGCGTTTTCTTGTATAAAATCCCCTGCCTGCCTTGCTGTTTCCCGCTTTTACCCGCAGATACGCTGCTATATCCTCACCCTCGACAGAGATCTGATAGATGCGGTCAGGCTGCTTTGTAGTCCATTTGACCATGTCCGGGTCACCGCCTTTATTATACTGGCTGAGAGCGGTGGTAATCATATAAAATGAAAGTTTCACTTTCAGTCTTTTTTTCATCTGATCTTTAGGTCTCGCGTTAGGCATAAGGATCTTGAGTGAAAGGAGAAGTGTGAGGACTTTCACAAGCAGGGAAAATTTTGTTATACCCTTAATCGACGGTATCACAGTTTTCCCTGCGAGCATATCGTTCATTTTTTTTACTGAACTGAATGAAAACGTAATGTCAGGATCGGGACATACGCCGTACTCTACATTGAAATTGCCGTTGTCGAAAACCAGCCAGGCGCCTATGGGGCCACTGGCATCTTTCGCCAGAAACTGGACTTTCGCTTTAACGTTTTTGAAGCTGTTATTGATTTTCGGATCATCGGATAGTATGACTTTTATAATAGGGAATACCGCCCTGAAAAACAGCCTCGCAGTAAGAAGTTCTCTTTCCGTGGCCATAGTTTATACCTCGTCCTCCCAGCTTTCATCCTCTTCAAAATCTTTTCCCATTACCTCCCGAACCTTTTCTACTATGCTGTCGCAGTCGAGCTTGTAGTGGCAATAGAGGTCTTCAGGGTAACCGACTACGCAGAAACAGTCAGGTATCCCGACCTTCTCGAACGCGCAGCCTTTCCCGCTTTTCGCTATTACGTCTGCAACGGCGCTTCCGAGCCCTCCGTAGACATTGTGATCTTCAAATGTTATAATTCTTCTTGTTTCGGTCAGAGCTTTCAGTATGACCTCTTCATCAAGGGGTTTTATCGTATGCATGTTGATTACTCTGACCGACAGGCCGTCGCTCTCCTTGAGGATCTTTGCCGCCTCCGCCGCCTGGAGAACGGTTATTCCGCAGCAGATAATGGTTATATCGGTGCCGTCCTGTACAGTTACGGCTTTACCTATCTGAAATCCGTAGTCCTCGTTTTCATAAAATGTCGGTTCAAAACCGCGGCCGATTCTTATATAAACCGGTCCGTCGTGGTTTATGGACGCTTTTACTGCCGCTGCGGTTTCAATCCCGTCTGCCGGAACTATAACTGTCATGTTGGCAAGTGCGCGCATGATTGCAATATCCTCGGTGCAGTGGTGGGTTGTACCCGCCGCTCCGAATGACACGCCTCCGTGTGTGGCAATGATCTTAACGTTGAGTCTCTGATAGCATATATCGGTCCGGACCTGTTCAAGTCCCCTCATCGCGGTGAAAGCAGCCATTGTGGATACAAACGGAAGGAGCCCCGATTTGGCGAGTCCCGCAGCGATTCCGAACATGTTCTGTTCGGCAATACCTACATTGAAAAACCTGTCGGGAAATTTGTCTCCGAACAGACCGATTTTTGTAGATTTGGCAAGGTCGGCTGAAAGTCCGACTATATTGCTGTGTTTATCTCCAAGATCGCACAGGACGCTACCGTAAATCTCCGCCTGGGTCATAGTGTTGGCGTCGTAAACCGTCCATGTTGTTCCTGTTATCTCTTTAGCCATAATATCTCTCCTTGTTATAATAGCGGTTATTGTTGTCAGTTCCGGTCTACTGAAGCATGGGCTTTTTCAGCGAGTTCCGAATCGATGCTGCCATAGTGCCATTTAACCTGGTTTTCCATAAAGTCGACACCTTTCCCTTTTACGGTGTTTGCGATTATCATCACCGGAGCCTTTTTCTCTTCAAGAGCAAAGTCGATGGCTTCAGACAGCTCCGTTAAGCTGTGTCCGTCTATCTCTCTGACAATGAATCCGAATGATCTCCATTTATCGGCGAATGGCTCAACAGACATTACTTCTTCTGTAGCGCCGTCGATCATCAGCCTGTTGCGGTCTACGAATGTAATAAGGTTGGTTACCTTGAAGTGGGCAGCTGACATTGCGGCTTCCCATACGCTCCCTTCGTTGCATTCTCCATCACCGAGGATGCAGTATGTTTTCCAGTTTTTGTTCTGAAGCCTTGCACCAAGGGCAAGGCCTACAGCCATTGACAGGCCATGACCGAGTGAACCGGTTGAGATATCGACGCCCTTGACCTTAAGGCTGTCGAGATGCATTCCGAAGTTTGACATAAAGTGGTTGAAATCCTTAAGTTCGCTCCTGTCAAAATATCCCCTGTTGGCCAGTACGGGCGCGTATCCGGCCCCGCCGTGACCCTTTGACAAAACAACCCTGTCTCTGTCGGGCCATTCCGGTTTTGAGGGATCAATGTTGAGATATTTGAAATAGAGTATAGTCATGATCTCAACGATGCTCAGTCCGCCTCCGATATGAGCTCCTCCTGCCCAGACCGTTGTGTCGATGATATCATGCCTGATTTTTCTCGCTGTTTCAGTAAGATTTTTAATTTCGAGTTCTGTTATGGGCATCTTGTATCTCCTTATTGCTGAATTTGTTGCAGCTGAAAATTATTGTTCTTTAAAATTCGTCGCCGAACTTCTTCTTGATTGCTTTGAATGCGTCATCTGTTATGTCCCAGGTTTTCTTAATGTCTTTATCTCCGTGGGCTGTCGACATAAACCAGTTGTGGTGTGAAGTGAAATAAGCGCCGCGTTTTGTACACTCCGCGCACCATTGCTGGTGAAGCATTAAACTGGGATCATTTGTAATTCTGAGATAAGGCATTGAAGGAGCCCCCGATACTTTCAGGTCATACCCGTATGAAGAGGCTATCGATACCATGCCATCCAGGAGTTTTTTCCCCTGTTTCATCATATAAGCCGGGGCGTTAGTCCTTTTCATCTCCTTGAGATTTGCCAGGGCAGCCGCCATCGGCACGGCTGAGAACCAGTAGCTTCCGGTGTAAAAAACTTTTGAAGCAGCATTCATCATCTCTTTAGTTCCGACAAGTGCTGATATGGGATAACCGTTGGCAATCGCTTTGCAGAAGCATATCAGGTCGCTTTTATAACCGAAATACTCGTTTGAACCGCGCATATCAAGTCTGAATCCGACGCGTATGTCATCTGTAATAATTACTATGCCCTCCCTGCGGCAGATTGTTTCAATGCTCTTCCAGTATCCTTCGGCTGGAAATTCGTTGTCGGCAAATGCCGGGTGATGGTAGGGAGAAGAGATGAAACATGCTATTTCACCCCTGTTTTCTGAAACGACTTTTTCAAATCCTGCGACGTCGTTCCACTGGACTGTTAATACGGGCTTTTTGTCATCGGCTGTTACTCCGTGATGTCCTTCGCCCTGCATCCAGGGTGCAACCCCGTGATATCCGCCGGCGACCATCAATATTTTTTTTCTTCCAGTTGCGGCGCGCGCAACCATCACGGCATAGTTTGTAACGTCTCCTCCGTTCTTTGCGAAAAAGGCCCAGTCTGCGCATGTGACAAGATCAACGAGGTACTCGGCTAGTTCCACCATTACAGGGGGTGCACCGGTGATGCAGTTTCCTGTCTTTAACTGTTTCAATGCCGCCTGGTCGACTTTAGGATTATTGTAACCTGTAACCATCGGACCGTATGCACACATGTAATCTATGAATTCGTTTCCGTCGATGTCCCAGAAGCGGCAGTCTTTAACCCTGGATGTATAGAACGGATAATCTGTGGCTGGCACAAGGGGGGAGGGGCTGTAATGCCCGTAAATGCCGCATGGTATAATACCGGCAGCCTTTTTGAAGAGATCACGTGATTTTTTATAATTGTAATTCTTCATATGTAACTCCTTATGAAATATATCCGGCAATTCTATCAAGAAGAAGACCGGTTGCATCGAGCATCGGAATAATGCCTTTAATTGAAACATCGCCGGAAGCTATCGCCGTAAACGGATCTGTTTTGCCGTTCAGAAAATCATTAGCAGCCCGTATGTTTTTCATCGCCATTACAGCAGAAGGTTTTGAAACTACTCCCTTCGCAGAGGTTATCTCATTTTTACTGAAAGTAATATTAACCGCGTGTATATCCGGCAGGATTTTCAGTTCCACAACACCGTCCGGTATGTGGGAAGCTATGGCTTTGCCGTCCGGATCCCCTGCTGCAATTTCAGGTATGGCAAAAGCAGCGGTATTCATTGTCATTATCGTGTTTATTTTAAGGTAGTCGGTGTCCCTGAGGAGTTCATCGTCAGGTTTAAGATAATAAGCAAGCCTGTCGGTAAGTCTGGGAAACTCTTTTGTCAGGAAACCGATCTTGCTGAATCCTCTCAGCGGTATCGGATTTGCATTGCCGTCAAACATTTTATTAAAGTGGAGAGGCGACAGGAAAAAGAGAATGATAGACGGCCTTTTACATTTTCCGCGACCTACGCTGCATCTACCGTTTTTAAATTCTATATAACCCCTTGGCCCCTTTCTGACTGTAAACTGAATGGAAAGATTCCAGTTTGCGGTCAGATCTTTCATCTCCCTGTCGAGGAGTGTGAGATCTTCAATATTCTTTATTACGGCGTAAAGATTAAGACATGATTTTGTCAGATTATAATCCATAAAAACCTCTTTTTGTACATTATTATATCTGAAAGATTTATTAAAACTTTCGCTGAAAAAGCAAAACAGTAACACTACCCGTTTTTACGGGTATAAGAAACGCATGGTACTGTTCAGAGTGAGTAGTCGCTCATATAATAATGCCGGGTTTTTATTTGTCAATAATAATTAAATTTCTTGACAATTTTCGGATGTAGTGTCTAAATTTAAAAAATTTGAATACAGTGAGTGAGTGCTCACTTTATGTGGCCGGATATCATGACTGCAATGCGGCAGGTTTTTATCCTTTGGCCTGTATGCGGGGAGAGTGCTATACCGGAAACTGGTGGGTTCTGCAATAAGAATCAGATAAAAAGAAATCATATCCTTTTAAAAGACTACAAAAGATGCCGGTTTTATATAATTGTGAAATTATATGAATTTTCGGATATTATGGAATAGATAGCGTTGATGAAATAATGAGAAATAAAGAAAAAAATAATCGGGTTATAACATGACAGAAAAATATATTTTAACTCACGATATAGGGACAACCGGAAGTAAGTCCTGTATCTACCGGATAGACGAAAAGATTGAAATGGTCGATTCATTTCTTGTCGAGTACAATCTTTATTATACAAACGACGGCGGCGTTGAACAGAGAGCCGATGAATGGTGGGACGCAGTCTGTTCTGCGACAAGAGCTATTATGTCAAGGAGCGGAATCAAACCGCGTCAGATAGATGCGATGACATTCTGTGCGCAGATGCAGGGTTCCGTTTTTGTTGATGAGTCGGGCCGTGCACTACGTAATCCGATGAGTTATCTCGACGGAAGGGCGGGCAGACAGGTTGACAGGTATCTGAATAACGGTATTCTTAAAATCAACGGTAAATGGAACGCCGTGACGGCACTGAAGTGGCTTTACTACACGGGAGGGCTGGCTGCTACACCGAAAGATCCGCTCTGGAAATACCACTGGGTAAAAGAAAATGAGCCTGAAATATTTAAAAGGGCATACAAGTGGCTCGATGTAAAAGATTACCTGATACTCAGGTGTACCGGAAGATACGGAATGACTCCTGATTCGGCACATCTGACTTTTCTCTACGATACAAGGCCGGGCAAAACGGGATGGCACAAAGGTCTGTGTAAAAAGTTTAATGTAAACATGGATCACCTTCCCCCTGTTGTTCAATCGACAGACATAGTAGGCTATCTGCAAAATACCGCGGCAGAGGAGATGGGGCTTGTCGAGGGGATACCGGTTTTCGGCGGAGGGGGAGATACAACCCTGACAGCGATCGGGGCAGGGTGCATGGACCTGTATGACGCGCATATATATATCGGAACTTCGGGATGGGTTCTGTCAAACGTTGACAAAAGGATGGTTGATATAACGAACTTCATGGCGTCAATTCTTGGCGCTATTCCCGGCATGTATAATTATTCTGCCGAGCAGGAGACTTCCGGTGCATGTCTGCAATGGGTAAGAGACCATCTTGCTCTTGATGAAATCGGAATGTATCTTGATGCTCATCATGTAGTAGAGAAGAACCAGGAGTATAGCAGCCTGTTTGAATTTCTTGATGAAGTAATATATAATACCCCTCCCGGATCGGGGAATGTGATATTTACGCCGTGGCTTCACGGGAACAGGTCTCCGAGAGAGGACCCGTATTCCCGCGGGATGTTCTTCAATCTCAGCCTTGATACAGGGAAGAGGCAGATGATAAGATCGGTGCTTGAGGGGATGGCATATCATATAAGGTGGATGCTCGAAGCGATGGAGAACAAGATACCCAGAAGGGAATCGCTTCGTTTTGTTGGAGGAGGCGCGAAATCAGCCGTGGGATGCCAGATAATGTCCGATATAACCGGCAGGCTTATTGAAACCGTCGGTGAACCGCAGAATGCCGGTACGGTCGGTGCTACAGTTGTCTGCGCGGTGGGATCTGGAATATTCAAAACGTTTTCTGAAGCAAAGGCGTTAATTCCGTCGGTAAAGACATATGAACCGCGAAGGGAATACGCTGATATGTATAATACAGGTTTTGAAGTGTTTAAAAAACTTTATGACAATAACAAAAAACTATTTTATAAGCTGAATAATTGAGGTTGGCAGTATGGGAAAGTATGATGATTACAAAAAAAAGGTATATGACTGCACAATGGAGCTGGTCAGGGACGGTTATATTCAGGGTACCGGCGGAAACGTTTCGATGCAGGTCGAGGGTGAGAGCCTTATCGTAATCACTCCGTCACAAAGAGAATATAACAGCATAACATACGAGGATATGTGTGTTGTTGATTTCGATCTTAAACCTGTTGAAGAAAACGGTATAAAACCCTCGGTGGAGACCGCTCTGCATATGACAGTATATAAAAACAGGCTGGATGTAAGCGCGGTTGTTCATACTCACCAGATTTACGCTACGGTTTTTGCGCTGATTAATCATCCGATACCGGCGCTGCTTGATGAGATCGCAAGTACGATAGGACCGGTCGTTGATATTGTTCCGTATGCCCTGTCCGGAAGCCCGCAGCTTGCGGAAAATGTTAAATCGAAACTCGGAAATTCATGCTGCTGCTATCTGATGCAGAACCACGGTGCGCTCTGTCTCGGTACTGACCTTCTAAAAGCTAGGCGTAATGCCGAACTGCTGGAGAAATGCGCCCGTGTTTACTACTATGCGATGTCAACAGGAAAAGAGGTTACCCTCCTTCCGCCCGAGATCAGGGACCTGATGGGCAAGATCGTAGCAGGAAAAATTGATGTTGAAACAAAACGCAAGGAAAGCTTGCAGAAAAAATAAGAATTAAAGGGGAGTGAATTATGGAGACCGCAAAAAAGAAAAATGAATACTCAATATCACAATGGCCTGATAGTGAAGAGATCCTGAAAAAACTTTATGACCTCGCCAATAAAAAGCCCATATACCAGATAAAAAGTGACAAGATGCAGGAATACCTGGATTATTTCGAGAAAAAATGTGCGGGATCAAAGGACGTGACCGAAAAGGCGAAGGAACTGATACCGGGCGGAGTGCAGCATAACCTGGCATTTAACTATCCCTTTGCTCTCGCAATCGCTAAAGCTGAAGGAGCGTATTTCTGGGATGTGGACGGGAACAGGTATATAGACTTTCTTCAGGCAGGCGGACCTACGCTTCTTGGAAGCAACTACAAACCGGTCCAGGAAAAGGTCATTGAGGTGATCCGGGAATGCGGACCGGTTACCGGACTGTTTCATGAATATGAGCTTCTTCTGGCTGAGATAATTCACAGACATATGCCGTCGGTCGAGATGTTCAGGATGCTGATGAGCGGGACCGAATCATGTATGGCCGCGGTCAGGGCTGCCCGCTGTTTTAATGGTAAAAAATATGTGATAAAGGTCGGAGGTGCATATCACGGCTGGAGCGACCAGTTTGTTTACGGTATGAGGGTCCCGGGACTGGGGGCAATTGATGCGCATGGAATTCCGGATGGAGCGTACCAGTATACTCAGGAGGTCTTTCCGAACGATATTGACGCGCTTGAAAAACTGATGCAGGAAAACGAAAAGAACGGCGGAACTGCGGCAGTTTATCTTGAACCATTAGGTCCCGAAAGCGGAACGCGCCCGGTACTGTTTGACTATAATAAAAAAGTCCGCGAACTTTGCGACCGGTTCGGAACAATACTTATTTTTGATGAGGTTGTAACAGGATTCCGCGTCGGACTTGGCGGGGCACAGGGCTATTTCGGCGTGAAACCGGACCTTACAGTTTTCGGTAAATGCGTTGCCGGCGGATATCCGGGCGCAGGCGGAGTAGGGGGGAGAAAGGACATTATGGCATGCTATGCTTCTGGACTCGGCGGAGGACCGCTCGGAAAACGCGCTTTTGTCGGAGGGACACTCTCGGCCAATCCTCTATCATGCGCAGCCGGATATTTCGCAATCAGGGCTATAGAGGAAACCGGAGCACATATGAAGGCGGGTGCAGCGGGTGACAGGATAACAAAAGGTCTGCAGGAGATTATTGAAAGAAATAAACTGCCATTTGTCGCCTTTAATCACGGTTCTATATGTCATCTCGAAACAGGGGCCGCGATGCTGATGGATCTGAAGAATCCCCAGTTCTTTAAAGAGATAGGTCCGCGCAAAAAAGTAATGGAAGAGATAGGTGCGGCACTGACAGCAGAAGGTATAATAACTCTGGCGGGAAGCCGTCTGTACACCAGTATGGCTGATACTGACGCTGTTGTTGATGATGCACTTGAAAGATTTGAAAGAGTTTTAAAACATATCGAGGTCAGACCGTCATAAATATACTGTGTGAAGGGTTATTATTGCCGTTTGATAGGGATATCAATAAATTAAGATAAAGAGAAGATCTGAAGACGATATAATCCAGGGCTGAGGATCTTTTAAAAAACTGAGGAGTGGGTGAACCGGAATGAATACTGATGGAATAAAACTGTATAAATACAGATGGCTGGTGCTCTTTGTATACTTCCTGCTGACTGCTGTGATAGAGATACAGTGGATTATGATCGCGCCCGTTACGGGTGACGCGGTTAAATATTACAATGTCAGTGAACTGGAGATAGGGCTCCTTTCTATGATATTTATGCTTATCTATATTGTTATCAGTATACCGGTATCTTACATAATCGACACGTGGGGGATAAAGATCGGCATTGGGATCGGGGCGCTTCTTACCGGTATATTCGGTTTCACGAAGGGTATGTATGCTGATAACTATACAGTCGTCTGCGTAACACAGGTGGGACTTGCCGTAGCTCAGCCTTTCATACTGAATGCTTGTACAAGACTTGCAGCAGAATGGTTTCCCATCAATGAAAGAGCGACCGCAACCGGAATTGCGACCCTGGCGCAGTATGTCGGAATAATAATTGTTATGGAAACTGTTCCGCGGATGTTGACGGGATTCGGAATTCCGGGAATCACAAAATTTTACGGTTATATAACACTGGCGGTAGCGGTACTGTTCCTTGTCGTAATAAGGGAGAAGCCCCCTACGCCGCCATGCCACGCTGGTCATGAAGAGAGGATGGGAGCAGTCACAGGCTTCAAGCATATGCTGAAGCAGAGCAGTATGATTTTCCTTCTGGGATTATTTTTTATAGGGCTTGGCATGTTCAACGCGATAACAACATGGATTGAACAGATCATCAGTACAAGGGGATTTTCTTCAATCGATGCAGGTAACCTGGCCTCTGCGATGTTTATCGGCGGGATTATCGGAGCGGCGGTTCTGTCGACACTTTCAGATAAATACCGTAAACGTAAGCCTTTCCTTATTGCCTGCATGGCCTGCTCAATGCCGGGTCTTATAGGTCTTGCGTTTGCCACTTCATACTGGGTGCTTATGGTTTCCGGGTTTGTGTTCGGTTTCTTTATCATGAGCGCGGGACCGATCGGTTTTCAGTACGCCGCAGAGATATCCTATCCCGCTCCGGAATCAACTTCTCAGGGACTTATTTTAATGATGGGACAGGTTTCAGGAATACTTTTTATTGTAGGAATGGACACATTCAGGTCTGGTTCGACACGGTCGATGTCTCCTTTTATGGTTGTGTTTGTAGTTCTTTCACTTGTCGGAGTATTGATGTGTATGAAACTCAGGGAATCTGAAGTTATTAAAACAGATCTATAGGAGAACTTATCTTGAATAAAACATATCGTATCCTAATAACAGCAATAGTATCTGTACTTATTACATCAGGCGCAACGGGGCAGACTACTCTCCCGGCCGGTGATAAAAGCCCGGAAGCTGAAAGAGTTCAGCTGATCCGTACAATGCTTGATGACACGCGTATCTCAAACAGTATATGGTGGTACGGCTGGATGGGCGTTTACGGAGGTCTGACAGCCGGATCATTTGCCGCTGCATACATATCAGATAACGACGTAACCAAAATAACACAGGCGGTTTCCGGAGTTGAGTCTGTGATCGGTCTGGCGGGGCTTCTGCTCTCACCGATGCCGCCGGCTTATGCAGCCTGCAGTCTTGACAGGATGCCTTTTTCAACAACTGAAGAAAAAAAAGCCAAACTCGCAGCAAGCGAAGGCTATCTCAGGGACACTGCTGAAACACAGGAGTTCGGAAGGTCATGGATCAACCAGTGCCTGAATCTGGCGGTAAATGCAGCCGGCGGACTGGTCATATGGAAAGGTTATGAAGACCGGATTGAACGTGCCGGAGGGAACCCCCGAAAAGAGGGTCTGCTCAATTTTATAATCGGAATGGCAGTGAGCGAAATACAGATATTTACACAGCCGACGGCAGGAATCGATCAGTGGAAAAGCTACAAAGAGAAATACAACACCGGATATAATGAATTCGGAAGAGACGTAATAATATGCGCTGTGCCGAACGGCACTGGAGTCTCTGTCGGTCTAACCCTTTTCTATTGATGACGGTTAAGAATTTAAGAAAACGGACTTGCTGATATTTATCTGGAGAATCTGTCGGAGATGGGGAGATACGCGGCTTTTTTTGATTTTGACGGAACGCTGATCCGTGGCGACAGTCAGGAGATCGAGATGAGGTATATGCTCGGCACAGGCCGCAGGCCGTATCCGGACCCGTTTGTTATATTGAAGACGATCATTACCGGAATATTGTCACATTTTAATCTATGTTCGCAGCTCTATTTTAACAGTACATATAATCAGATATACAACGGAATGTCCGAACATGATGCGGCCGATATCGGTAAAAAAATATTCGAATTAAAAATAAAAGATCTCTTTAACAGTGAGGCTCTGGCGATGCTGGAGAAACACAGGAAGGATGGGGCGGTGATAGTGATTGTTTCGGCTACACCGGGCCATATCCTTGAACCTGTCAGAAGCTTTATAAAACCTGATTTCGTCATATGCACGGTCCTTGAGACAGACCGGCAGAAAAAATATACAGGCCATTCTGTTGGAGGTATCTGTATAGAGGAAGAGAAGGTCAGAAGGATAAGGGATCTGTCAGAAAAACAGAACATAGATCTTTTGTCGTCCTTTGCATATTCTGACCACCATGCCGATATCCCTCTGCTTGAGGCTGTGGGATATCCGTCTGTTGTGAACCCTACGGGAAGACTGAAGAGATATGCGCTAAAACGGAAATGGCCGGTCTACAGGTCCGGCTAAAAATGCACAGTTAAAAAATATTTATAAAAGATTATTTAAAAAAAAGGAGTTTAACATGAGAAAGAGTTTTATTTTTTATGCCGTAATCCTTTTCTCACTGGCCGGATTCGGTGAACTTTCAGCGAACATCGACAATCTCAGCAACATGAGCGCTGAATGGATCAGAACCGGTAACAGGAACGCCGCAACTGACGCTGCGGATATCGTCGTGTACAACCCGGGAGCGATTACCGAACTGGCGGATGGTTTTCAGATCGACCTCGGTAACCAGACTCTGATACGTAAACCCTCGCACACGTACAATCTGGGTACTGGTTCTAAAACTTACGAGCAGGATGGTATAGACTGGTTCCTGCCAAGTGTTTACATGACATACAATCGGGATGATTGGGCAGTTTTCGGAGGATATTATATTCCGGGTGGCGGAGCTACTGTTAATTATCCTGACGGATCGATTGATACAGATATAATCGGTCAGACAATTGTAGGTATATTTGGCGGAGGATACTCAAACGGATATATCAAAGCAAAATCAATTTATAATACTTTTACATTAGGTGGTGCATACAAGTTTAATGATATGATATCTGCTGCTGTCGGAATAAGATATATCTCAGTTAAGAATAATATCAAGGCAGGTATAACATCAACCGCACTTGGTGTCAGTAAAGAAGATGCTGATCTGGATGGAAATGGATATGGCGGAATCGCTGGTATAAATGTGAATATTACACCTGAACTGAATTTCGGGGTGCAGTATCAGACAGAAGTAAACCTTGATCTGAAATATTCGGTAAAACGCGATGATCTGCTGTTATTCACTGACGGCAAAAAGACTCCAAGAGACCTCCCTGCCGTACTTGGCCTTGGTTTCGGATACGATATCACAAAGGAACTTTATGTTGAAGCAGATTACAGCTACTGGTTTCAAAAAAATGCGGATTGGGACAAGTATAACGGAAAAGATATATCAAATATGGCAGGTGATGCACAGTCAATGGGTGTTACCGGCTCATATAAAATTTTGCCGGAATTCCTTGTAAGCGCCGGTGTAGTATACACCGACTTTTTATGGAAGGACATGAAAGGATACTATGAAGCCAACTTTGGTTCGTATGAAGTTTTATACACTGATAACGTACAGGTAAGCGGCGGTATCGCATATACAATAATTGATAATATAGTATTGAATCTTGGTCTTTCCAGAACAATCTGGCAGGATACAAGTTTGACAAATACATCAATTCCCGGTGTTAAGATTAAAACAAAGAACAGTACAACTGTTGCGGCAGTCGGTCTAAAAATGAGCTTCTAAAACACACAGAAGATCCGGGGCAGGCGGATATTTTCCTGTCCCGGAATCTATTTCACCGCGTAAATAACCATCGAACTTGTCATTGCAAAATTCCCGAAGTGCAGTTTGCTTTTCATGTGATACGACGAAATTCTGAACCACGCTTTGTAGTCTGAAAATTTTGTAAAACTTCCGCGTGATTTTAAAAGCTTCGGCAGTATACCGAACTCAACGGGGTAATAAATTTTTATTTTACTGAATCCGGCTGATTTAAGTATCATTGACAGGTTTCGGGCAGTGAAGTATGAGAGATGCCCCGGCATAAAGTATTCGTATTTTTCCTGTAAATCTCTTGCCTGTTTACCGTCCATGTTCGCCGTCTGTACAACGAGGACTCCGCCCGTGCAGAGCAATCTGTAACACTCATTTATTGCGAAAACCGGTTCCGGCAGATGTTCAATCAGTTCTATCATCGTAATTGCTGAAAAGAAACAGTCGCCAAAGCTGTTATCGTTCAGTGTGCCGTGATGGATATTCTCTCCGAACTGCTGAGCCGCGTGTGAAAATGCGTAGTCTGAAAGCTCAATACCGTAAGGTTTATAGTATTTCGCGGCCGATTCCAGCAGGCCGCCGAAAGAACATCCTACATCGAGAAAATTCCCGTCTTTAACATATTTATGTATGACTTTAATTCTTTTGTTCCAGACGTATTGAGAATACTTTTTTATTTCCCGTTCGTCGAGGTATGAGTAATCGGCTCTCCCTTTAAAATAATCTTCGGAGTAGAAATCTTCGATAAGGTCATCAGAAAACAGCGGATTCATGAATATAAATCCGCAGGAGCGGCAGATATCCACATCAAATTCAAGTTTATATCTATCAATATGGTATTTGTGTTTAATATCGATACTTCCGCAGAGCGGGCAGCTGTTTCGTTTGTCAGCGTACACTTACAATATCTTCCTTCTCGAAGTTACGATCAGCATTCTTTTTTTTCTCGATAGCGTCTATCCATCCCGCGACGCGTTCTTTTCCGTATGTCTCTTCCCATGAACTGACGATCAGGTCCACCGGTATATCGGCAAACTCCCCGTGAAACGCGATATATTCCATGTAACGCGAATTTTCAGAGTTGTATTCCTGAAAGATCGAGTCATGAATTCCGTCGAATTCCAGCGGCGGGACTTTATGTAGAGCGCATAACGCCGAGTTAAACGCAGGTGTCGCTTTAACCCATCTCTCTCCGAGCCACAGTTCGGTATATCCGTGAAAAGAGACTATATCCGAACCGAGATAATCGAGCAGCTGCCTTGTTGAGAGATGATTTTTTACAGTGGCGAATCCGATTCTTGACGGGATCCCGGCGGCTCTTGCAACAGCGCATAAAAGGCCCGCTTTACCTATGCAGAATCCTTTACCCTCAAGAATTACATTGCTCGATCTGTAATGTTCTGGTTTGTAAAAAGCGAGATAAGGATTGTAACGTATATCATCCCTGACGCGCAGATAGAGCTTTACGGCTTTCTCTTCCGGTGTGAGATTTCCGGTTCCAAGAATGCTTTTCATGTAATCAATTACAACCGGACTGTCGCTGTCGATTATATTTGCCGGTTCGAGGTACTGTTTTAAATTTTCCATTTTAAATCCGTTTTTTTTTAAATCTATTCTGTGCATCCTTTAAGTCAACAATTTATCAGAAACGGGTAGAAAAGGGGGTCAGAGCATGTAAGGGGGTCAGAGCATGTAAGGGGGTCAGAGCATAGAAAAAGGGGTCAGAGCCTGCCAATTTCCGACAAAAATTCATAAAATATATAATCAAAATAAAACGTAGCTGAAAAATTCACGAAATCCTTACGCCGAAGAATAACAAAATTGCGTCAAAGAACTTGACCCTGTACTGGTTTTTAAATTATATCCGGCGTATATTATCGTCGAGATTCATACAGAGTATGAATGCGGGGGAACCGGTTTTTCGGGGCGTATTTCTTTAAAGAATAGGGTACTTCCAGATCCGAGCCCGTCAGCTAACCTCGTAGACAGATGGAAGGGCGGGAGCTAATCATATGGCTGTTTTGCGGTTTTTATCCCCCTGTCCCGTTCAAGGAGAATAAAATGATTGAAGGGGAGAGATTAACCCTTTTTGAAAGAGTGAAGCGCCTGTTCATGGGGAACGCCAGGAACATTTCCGATCCGAATATTTTTCATACAATGTCGCTTGTCGCCTTTTTCGCATGGGTGGGCCTGGGGTCAGACGGGCTCACTTCATCATGCTACGGCCCGGAAGAGGCGTTTCTTACGCTGGGGCGTCATACATCACTTGCCGTGTTTGTCGCACTCGGTACGGTTATTACGATTTTCATTATCGCGGCCAGCTATTCTCAGATCATCGAGCTCTTCCCTTCAGGTGGAGGAGGTTACCTCGTCGCAAGCAAGCTTCTCTCTCCGACGATGGGTATGATCTCCGGCAGCGCTCTGCTGATAGACTATGTCCTCACGATTACTCTTTCGATTGCCAGCGGCGCCGACGCGCTGTTCAGTTTTTTTCCGGCCGGTTATCTCCATTACAAAATGCCGGTCGCCGTAATTGCTCTTTTGATTCTGACATGGCTGAATATGCGCGGGGTCAAGGAGTCGGTGCTCCCTCTGGTTCCTGTTTTTATAATTTTTATATTAACGCACGCTTTTGTAATAGTTTATGCCTTTGCTCAGAATGTGACAGGTATTCCGGCCCTCGTCAGCTCGACCGCCGCGGACGCTCACTCTACATCGCTTGAACTTGGAAAGCTCGGTATGGTTCTGCTGGTACTCAAGGCCTACAGTATGGGAGCCGGTACATTTACCGGTATAGAGGCAGTTAGTAACGGTATCCCGATTCTCCGCGAACCGAAGATGAAAACGGCCAGGCATACAATGCGTTACATGTCATTCTCTCTTGCGTTCATGGTTTTCGGTCTGATAATATCTTACCTTTTATTCAAAGTGGAACATGTCCCGGGGAGGACGCTTAACGCGGTACTCTTCTATAAAATAACGGCAGGGTGGGGAGGCTATGGCCACGCTTTTCTTCTGATTACATTGGTATCCGAGGCGCTGCTTCTTTTTGTAGCGGCGCAGACCGGTTTTCTCGACGGCCCCAGAATTCTTTCAAACATGGCTCTCGACAGATGGGCTCCGACTCGCTTTTCCACTCTCAACGACAGGCTTGTAACACAGAACGGGGTTCTGATTATGGGCGTATCAGCACTTCTGCTGATGCTTTATTCTCACGGATCGGTGAGATTCCTCGTGGTCCTGTACAGTATAAACGTATTCGTTACGTTCAGCCTTTCACAGCTCGGTATGGTCAGGCACTGGTGGCAGGTCAGACATTCTGACGAGAGCTGGCATCACCGGATGCTTATTAATGCGGTGGGACTTGTTTTGACAGGTTTCATCCTCGTTTCAGTTGTAATCTTGAAGTTCAACGAAGGGGGCTGGTTTACGATAGTAATAACCGGTTCGCTGGTAGCGGTCGCAGTAGTGATAAAGAAACATTACAAAAAGACAGGTAAACTGCTCTCGAAATTCGATACTCTTCTTGAAATAGAAAACATGGAGATTACGGCGGAGAAAAAAAAGAAAAAAAGAAAACCGGCATATAAACCGGGCAGCGACACGGCGGTGCTGTTCGTAAACGGATTCACCGGTATGGGTCTTCACAGCCTGTTCGCAATTATTAGAATGTTCCGGGGGAGATTTAAAAACTTTGTGTTCATCCAGATCGGTATAGTCGATTCAGGAACATTTAAAGGTGAAAGCGAGATTGCCGATCTTAAAAAGCACACTCAGCAGGAACTGGACCGTTATATCGATTTTATGGCGAAACATGGATATTACGCCGAGTATGAATTTTCACTTGGAGTTGAAATCGTGGATGCATCATTTGAGGCAGCTAAAAACGTTTTAAAGAAACATCCGAATGCCGTGTTCTTTGCCGGACAGCTGGTATTTCCCGAAGATACGTTTTTTACAAGATTTCTTCATAACTATTCGGCTTTCGCACTGCAGAGAAAATTTTACAGGCAGGCTCTGCCGTTTATAATACTGCCTATGAGAGTATAAATACTTCGGCCTTCGACTGAGCTGACTTCGCTCATCACAGGTCGGTTTAGCCGTCGATAGTTTAAAACAAATCAGACTGTTCATGTTTAAAAACGATCCCTGAGCTGAGTCGAAATGATTTCTTTATTCTATAATCATCCTGTATCCTACACCGGGTTCTGTTATGATGATTCTGGGGCTGGATGGTTCAAGTTCGATTTTTTTCCTCAGCTGCATGATGAATACCCGGAGATAACTCGGATCGGCATGTGCGTTCAGACCGGACAGCTCGTCCATTATCTGGTTATGAGTAACTACTTTGCCTGCGTTCGTGGCAAGTATTTTAATTATCGAGTATTCAGTCGGGGTAACCTTTAATTCTTCACTGTTTCTGGTGATTGTTCTTTTTACAAAATCTATTATAAGACCGTCTGATGTAGTTACGCAGCCTGAAGATTCCGGGACAATATGTCTCAGCGCGGCGCGTATCCTCGCAAGCAGTTCACCCATGCTGAAAGGTTTGGTGAGGTAATCGTCCGCGCCGCTGTCAAGAAGTTCAATCTTGTCGCTCTCTGAATTTTTCACGGAAAGCACGATCACCGGGCTTTTGTTCCACTCTCTGAGGCTTTTAAGCGTATCGATTCCGTTCTGATCGGGTAATCCCAGATCGAGTATTATAAGATCAGGTCTTGATAGTGCGGCCTGTTCCAGTCCCTCCTGCGAGGTCGTCGCCTCCTTCACCCTGTAATCGTGAGCTTCAAGACTGAGACGAAGCATCCGCCGTATATGAACTTCATCATCAATAACGAGTATTACAGGGCCTTCACTCATATATTATCCATTTTCATTTTGAATATCAACAGGAAGCGTTATAGTAAAAACTGCTCCCCCTTCAGGATTATTGCCGGCGGTGATTTCACCATTATGTGCCTCAACAATTCCTTTGCATATTGACAGACCAAGTCCTGTACCACCTGCAGATGCAGCTATGCCTCTTCTGAATTTATCGAACAGAAAAGGGATCTCTTCCGGATTAAGACCGGGACCGTTATCCTTAACAGATATATTGAATCTGTTATCAGAGAAGCCCGCGCCGATTTTTATTACAGTACCGGCCGGCGTATGGTTTACCGCATTGTAAACAAGATTAATTACGGCCTGTTCCATGAGAACAAAATCTATATTTATCATGGGGAGACCATCAGGAATGTCAACTAAAACTTTATGTTCGGTCAGCTCTCCCTCAAGCGAACGCATCACTACGCTGACAAGATCGGCCGGTTCATGTTTCTGAAGATTGAGTTTCATCATTCCCGATTCCAGGCGGTTAATATCAAGGAGGTTACCCACAAGACGGTTCAGTCTTTCACCGGCCCTGTATATCTCAACAACAAGAGCCTTCCTTATCTCAGGCTTTGCTTCCACGACGTCATCAAGCAGGCTGGTAGACGCGCCTGTTATTGTCGTCAATGGTGTGCGAAGTTCATGCGAAATGGAATTTAACAATAATTTATAGATTCTTTCAGATTCGGCCAGCAGCAGCGAATCACGATTTTCTATGGCAAGCATCTCCCTTTCGAGGCGCATCGCGGTCTGATATACGATGCTGTTGAAAAAATTATCCTGGTCAAAAGAGAATTCAGATTCTTTTTCAGAATGTATGCAGAGAACACCCATCACTTTACCGGGGGAGTTGAGCGGAATATATGTACCAGAAGCCTGACGGATTGTGTCTGTATTTTTTCCTGCAGGTTTCCTGTTCCTGAAAACCCATTCAGCTATACCTCTCCCCCCTTCATGCATAATAAATGAGCTGTGTTTATGCTGTTCGGCTGACAATTCTCCGGAAGGGGTTCTCAGGATAAATGCAGTTTTTGCATTGAAATATTCCTCAATATATTTGACGGTCGTGAAAACTATTTCATCAATATCAGCAGCTTTTTCAAGAGCTTTGGAGAATTCGTAGATGTCGGAGATATTCTTCTCCCTGATTCTGAGCGCCCACTCTTTACCGTGAAGTTTTGATGTCAGTCCGCCGACAATACTTGCCGAAATTAAATATGCGAAAAACATCATCAGGTCTTCAAGCTTTGCTATCCGGAGAGTAAAGAGCGGCGGTATAAAAAGAAAATTCCATGCAATTGCGCTCAGGACTGCGGCGATAAAAACCGCTCCCCTGGCAACATATAAACCGAGCAGTAGAATAAATATCAGATAGATCAGAGCTATAGTCCAGTAGCCTGTGAAATGAACAATAAGAAGATTGATCCCGGTTATGACAGCTACGGAAATCAGCGCATTAACATATCCCTTAAATCCTGCGGTGAAATTAAATCTGTCACCTAGCCTGATGCCTCCAGATTTAATCGCGGGCTGGCTGACGATGTGGATTTCTATATCACCGCTTACCTTTAACAGCCTCTCGACAAGGTTGCCCCCTGAAAAAAAATCGGACAGGTGGACTCTTAGAGGTTTTCCCACGACGATCTGTGTAATGTTTTTCTGTTTTGCGGTTCTCAGCAGGCCGGATACTACATCGTCGTCAATCGTAGAAATGACTTCAGCTCCGAGTTCGCGGGCCAGATTAAGATTGTTTTTAAGAATGGACCGTCCCGTTTCAGATAAGTGTTTCTGTTTTTCTATGTAAAGGGCTATCCATGTGGCTTTCAGGTTGAAGGCCATTCTCCGGGTCCATCTTATCAGATATTCAGAGTACGGGCTCGGGCTGACCGCAACCATCAGCCGGTCACCCGCCTTCCATGGGCCGGGGATATTTTTTCTTTCCATGTATTTCTGTAAATCGCTGTCGACCGATTTGGCTACATAGTTCAGAGCCATCTCACGGAGGGCGGTGATATTCCCTTTCCGGAAAAAGCGTTCAGCCGCTACCTCCGCTCTTTCCGGAATATAGACTTTTCCTTCAGCAAGGCGTTTAAGCAGTCCCTCGGGCGAGATATCAATAAGTTCAATCGAGTCGGCCTGGTCAAGTATAGAATCAGGGAGTATCTCGCGGACTTTTACACCAGTTATCTGTTCAACTACATCAGACTGGCTCTCGACATGCTGCACATTGAGGGTAGTATAAACGTTAATCCCGTGATCAATAAGTTCCCGGACATCCTGGTAGCGTTTGCTGTGCCGGGATCCGGATGCGTTGGTATGTGCAAGTTCATCAACAAGTACTATCTCCGGCTTCCGTTCCAGGACGGCGTCTATGTTGAATTCTTCAACCGTAAGACCGTGATGATTGACACTTATTCTGGGAATAACTTCGAGCCCTGCGACAAGTTCATCTGTTTCAGCGCGGTTATGTGTCTCAACATATCCGATGACGATATCGACTCCATCATCTTTAAGCTTGTGAGCTGCCTTCAGCATAGCATAGGTCTTACCTGCTCCGGCAGACATGCCGAAAAAAACTTTAAGTTTGCCAGCTTTGCTGTATTCCTCATCTTTTTTTATTGCCTGTAATATTTTTTCAGGGTCCGGCCTTCGATATTCGCTCATTTCATTTCTCCTGACCGGTCAAGGTCCGTATTAAGTTTAAGAACGTTGACAAAGGAATTTCCGTATATGTACAGTTGTTTTTCCGTGTTTGAACTGATAATTTTTTCAATGACAGACCTGTCAATTTTTCTTGCAGATGCGATTATATCTGACTGCAGATATGCGGATTCAATGCTTATATGCGGGTCAAGTCCACTGCCGGATGAAAAAATCATATCCGATGGAATATGCCGGTTTTCCGGCAGATTATATTCTTTTATTATCAGTGCAGTGCGCTCTTTTACTTTGGAGATAAGTTTTTTATTCGATGGACCGAGATTACTCCCTCCGGAAGCAGATGAATCGTAATCCGATGCAGAGGGCCTCCCGTGAAAGTATCGTGCACTTTCAAACTTTTGTCCGATCAATAAGCTTCCTGTGACAGAACCGTTTTTTTTGATCAGGCTGCCGTTTATTTTATCCGGAAAAAGTAGATAGCCTGCACCGGTTATGATAGCGGGATATAAAATGCCCGTTAAAACAGTGAAGATAAGAAGCATCAGGATCGGTGTTTTAAACTGTCTCACAAATATCTCCTATACCATATTGATCAGCAGATCAATAAATTTAATACCGATGAAAGGAAGAATTACGCCACCAAATCCGTAAATCAGCAGATTTCTCCTTAAAAGGGCTGATACTGAAGTTACGCTGTATTTTACTCCTCTGAGAGCAACAGGTATAAGAGCCGGTATGATAAGGGCGTTAAATATAACAGCCGAGAGAACAGCCGACTCCGCACTGCCGAGTCTCATAATATTCAGAATATTGAGCGCCGGATATTTAACGGCAAAAATCGACGGGATTATGGCGAAATATTTTGCGACATCATTGGCTATGCTGAATGTTGTCAGAGCACCCCGTGTTATGAGTATCTCCTTGCCTATCTCCACTATGTCGAGAAGTTTTGTCGGGGAGGAGTCAAGATCTATCATGTTTGCCGCCTCCCTTGCCGCCTGGGTGCCCGCGTTCATCGCGACAGCGACATCAGCCTGCGCAAGAGCAGGAGCATCGTTGGTCCCGTCGCCGATCATCGCCACCATGTTTCCGAGATTCTGGTATCTTCTGATAAGAGTGAGTTTTGTCTCAGGTTTTGCCTGCGCGATGAAGTCATCAAGTCCTGCTTCTGCGGCTATTGACGCGGCAGTGAGATGTGTGTCGCCTGTTATCATGATCGATTGAATTCCTATCCTCCTGAGCTGCTCAATTCTTGCTGAAATGCCGCTTTTTATTATATCTTTAAGCCGTATAATGCCCTGTATCTCATTATCACAGGTAACTACAAGCGGGGTGTCTCCTGCCATACTGACTTCGTCGACCGCGTTATATATCTTCTCAGGTATTAACATTCCGCTTTTTCCGGCGATTTCCTCTATCGCATGCATTGAACCCTTTCTGATTTTTTTACCGTTCATATCTATACCGCTCATTGCCGTTTCGGGGGTAAACGGAATAAAAACAGAACCCTCCGGCTGTCTGATATCGCTTCCGTGAATGCCAAGTTCATTTTTCGCCAGAATAACGACGCTTCTTCCTTCGGGAGTTTCATCGGCAAGTGAGGAATACATAGAGCTTTCAATCAGAATTTTTATATCGATACCTTCCGCGGGAATAAACTCCGAAGCCATCCTGTTGCCCAGAGTGATTGTGCCTGTTTTGTCCAGAAGAACGATGTTAACGTCACCAGCCGCTTCAATGGCCCGTCCGCTCATTGCGATTACATTATGCTGAAGAACCCGGTCCATACCGGCGATACCAATTGCCGGAAGAAGACCGCCTATTGTTGTCGGCATAAGACATACAAGAAGAGCGACGAGAATCGTTATGCTGATAGAAAGGCCCATATATCCTGCAAAGGCGGGCAGCGTGATGACTACAACCAGAAACAGAGCGGTGAGGGATATTATCAGAATATCCATCGCTGTTTCATTCGGTGATTTCTGTCTTTTTGCGCTCTCCACCATCCTGATCATGCTGTCCAGAAATGATTCTCCGGGATTTACTGCGATTCTGATTTTAACAGTACCTGACAGCAGTTTTGTACCTCCGGTAACACCGCATCTGTCGCCGCCGGATTCTCTTATCACCGGGGCTGATTCACCGGTAATCGCGGATTCATCTATCAGTCCGGTACCTTCGATAATGTCTCCGTCGCCCGGTATCGTATCACCCTCATGTACAATAATGATGTCACCTTTTTTCAGTAGCGCAGCGTTGACTTTTTCCTCGTTCCCCTGATCAGATATCCTTGTGGCGATGAGAAGATTCTTGGTACTCCTCAACGATTCAGCTCTGGCTTTACCTTTTATCTCAGCGAGGGATTCGGCAAAATTTGCAAACAATACAGTCGCCCACAGCCAGATACTTACCTGTAGAGGAAGAAAATAATTATTACCGTAATAGATATTATTTATCATGGCAACTGTAGTAATTACTGATCCGGCCTCAACAACGAACATTACCGGATTTTTCCAGAGTGTGAATGGATTAAGTTTCTTAACTGCTTCTTTGATGGAAGGAAATATAAATTCGGAACGAAAAATATTCATGTTAAAACTCCTTAAAACATTACTGACTGCCGGACAAAAAGATGTTCAAGCAGCGGACCAAGAGCAAAGACCGGAAAAAATGTCAAAGCTCCCATAATAATAATCACACCGGAGACTACGACTACAAAGAGTATTCCGCTGGTCGGGAATGTCGCTGAACTGACGGGAACAGTTTTTTTCCGGGCGAGCGATCCCGCAATAGCAATCGCAGGGAGTATCGTGGCGAACCTTCCCGTGAGAAGCGCAAAAGAGAGCGTATTGTTGTAAAAAAGAGTATTCGCGTTTAGACCGGCAAATGCAGAACCGTTGTTCCCCACAGCAGAAAAATATGCGTAAAGAATTTCGGAAAGACCGTGTGCCGATGGATTGTTGAGGCTTGAAAGCCCGGGTTCTGTTGAAATCGCAATAGCCGCGAGTATCACCGCTGTACACATCGGCAGAAGAAGCGCTACAAGCGACATTCCCATCTCGTACGGACCGAATTTTTTACCCATAAATTCAGGCGTCCGGCCGATCATCAGACCCACTATAAACATCGAGAGAATTACATAAAAGATAAAACCTATAAGTCCCACACCGACGCCTCCGTATATAACCTCTCCAATCGCGATGTTGAACATCTGCACCATACCTGCAAGAGGCATATAACTGTCATGCATGCTGTTTACCGAACCGTTTGAGGTAACAGTTGTCAGCCCGCTCCATACATCCGACCAGAACATGCCTATTCTCACCTCTTTGCCCTCCATGTTATGAACATTTGTAATTCCGGCATTTTCATAAAGCGGGTTGACACTGTAATCGCTCCATAATATCAGAGCGAGGCCGATGGCAAAAAGAATGGTCATGGTTATGAAAACGGCTCTCCCCTGTCTGGAGTTTTTTATCATAAATCCGAACATAAAAACAAAAGACATCGGAATGATAATAATCGAAAATAGTTCTACAAGGTTAGAAATAAAAGTGGGGTTTTCAAATGGATGTGCGGAGTTGGCGTTGAAAAAACCTCCTCCGTTTGTACCGAGCTGTTTAATCGCGATCTGTGAAGCGGCCGGCCCCATCGGCAGGAGCTGTTTTCCACCCTCCAGAGTTTCGGATGTAATATATGAATGAAAATTCTGAATCACTCCCTGTGACATCAGTATTCCGGCGATGACAACTGAAAGCGGTACTAGCACATAAAGAACCGAGCGGGTCAGGTCAACCCATAGATTTCCCACTGTCACAGATTCCCTCCTGATAAATCCTCGGATCAGAACAATTCCGGCAGCCATGCCGATTCCGGCCGAAACGAAGTTCTGAACCGTCAGTCCGATCATCTGTGAAAAGTAACTCATTGTGGTTTCTCCTGCGTAACCCTGCCAGTTTGTATTAGTCACGAAAGAGATTGCGGTATTAAGCGCGCTGTCCCATTTTACTCCGGAAAGTTTCTGCGGATTCAGAGGGAGATAACCCTGCAGCAGCAGAATGGCGGTAAGAAGGATTATTCCCGCTATATTAAAAATTATGAAATTAACTGCGTAGGTTTTCCAGGTCATTTCCGAGGCTTCGTCAACTCCGCAAATCCTGTATATTAAATGTTCAACAGGTCGGATTACCGGAGTTAAAAAAGTTTTTGATCCGGTGAATACATTCATCATATATTTGCCAAGAACCCATGCAAAAGCGGCAGCAGCAGTAAAAAATATAAGAAATAACGCTACATCATTGAAATTCATATCTGTTATCTCCCTTAATACTTGTACTAAAGATTTAATTTATTTAAGAGATATTGTCAATTTGTCCGGAGTTAAATTTATAATGATAAGCGTGAATATCGCGTGAATAAGTATTGTAATTCTGTTAGATTTTCGTTTGTGGAGTATAAAGAAGCAACCGTAAGCCGGTGTACCGGTTATGTATATCAAAACAGGAGATCTTAACTTTAAGAGATCTCCTGTTTTGTAACAGTGAAAACTGTTTTTTAATTTTATTTGAATCGATTTTGTACCTCCTGTGAATTTTTATAAAAATACCGCTCTGTTCAATGGAATATTTTTTCGGCTCTGACCCTAATGTTTTTCTTTTTATTATTCTCATTGATGCAATTCAAATAAGCCCTTGCTTCGGCTTCATCCCTGTTTATTGCCTCGAAAACATGTTCAGATATCAGTTTATCTGAATCGTTCAGATAACATGCTGTTTTATATTTAACAGGTACATCCCACATAATGTTCACCTCTATACTTAATATTTAATAATAAATAATATACTAAAATATTTAAATAACGTCAACCGGTAACAATAATTTTTTCTCTGATATCTGCATAGACACAACAATTCAGGAGTATGGGATTTTTCCGATTATACATCCCACCTGAGAAAATAGACAGCTTAAATTGTTTTAACTTCATTAGAAATGAGGAGTTAAATGTTGACATAAAACAGATGCTGAAAACTATTTAAAAAACTCTCACAGATTCAGAGAAGATAAAATGAAGTCATACGAAAATATAATATTCGATCTCGATGGAACTCTCTCCGATCCGGGACTCGGCATTACAAATTCCATTATATATGCACTGAAGAAATTCGGCATAGAATCTGAACGGACTTCTCTCTATAAATTTATCGGTCCGCCGCTTCGCGAATCGTTCTCTCTCTATTACGGATTTGATCAGAATCAGGCAGAGCAGGCTGTTGTGTATTACAGGGAATATTTTTCAGAGAAGGGGATTTATGAGAATGAACTCTATTCTGGGATTGCTGATCTGCTTGCGGAGCTGAAACATCGCGGCAGAAAACTTTACGTTGCTACGTCAAAACCGCATCAATACGCGATAAGAATTCTTGAACATTTCAAAATAGGGGTTTTTTTTGAATTTGTTTCCGGCAGCAATATGGACGGATCGATGAGCGCAAAAAGTGACCTTATCGCACAAATTATACCGCTAATAGACCGGCACAATCCGGTAGATACGATAATGATCGGGGACAGGATATATGATATTGAAGGAGCAAAACATCATAGTATTGATTCCGCTGCGGTTTTGTACGGTTACGGCCTCAGATCGGAACTGGAGGGGTCAGAGCCTACATATATTGTAGAAACGCCTGAAAACCTAGCAAAACTCCTGCTTGATTGACATTAAATTCTTTTTTTGCTTTACTAATGAGACATAATCCGGTAAAATAATGCAAAACCTGATGCTCTGACCCCCGATGGGGGTCAGAGCATCAGGTTTTGCAGGAAATTCTGCGGGTAGGGGTCAGAGCCCCCCTGCTTAAAAGAAATTTTCCGTTGTTCCGGGGGTCAGAGCCTCTTTCTACAAAAAAAATTATGTCCCGTAAGAAAAAAGTTCTTATGGAATTTTCAAATTTACCGAATATGAAAGCAGAAAGGTATATTTTGAGAGGCCGAAAATGTTTGAAGCAAGCAGTCTGATGGGAACAAATTACTTACTGGAAAGATCGCTCGATGTTGAATCATTGAGAAAAAAAGTGATATCCAATAATATAGCTAATGGTGATGTTCCTCATTTCAAGAGAAGCGAAGTTAATTTTGAAAGCGAGCTTGAAAGAGCGATTAAAAATAATGCGAAAGATTCGGAAAAGCTCCCTGCGCTGATGACTGACGAAAAGCATATACCATTTTATGAAGATAGAAACATACGTGCTGTAAAACCGAGAGTGAACCTGGACTACAACACATCTCTGAGAAACGACGGAAACAACGTCGATATTGAAAAAGAGATGGTCGATGCTTCAAAGAACATGATGAGATTCAACGCCCTGGTAACCGGGCTCAACCATAATTACAAAATGCTTAAAATAGTAACAAAAACAGTTTAACCGATAAAGCAGAGGTTTTGAATGGGAATGTTTGACAGTTTCAATATCGCGGCAACCGGTCTTACAGCTCAGAGACTCAGAATGGATGTGATAAGCGATAATATAGCTAACGCCACAACCACCAGAACAACGGAAGGGGACGGTCCCTACGCGAGAAAGAGAGCGGTATTTGCTCCGGTAAACATACGAACAAACTACAAATCGCCCCTTGTGCCGGAAGGTATAGAGCAGGGACCGGGGAAGGGTGTTAGAGTTGTAAAGATCGAGAAGGACAGCTCTCCGTTCAGGCTTGTGTATGATCCCTCCCACCCCGATGCAATTCAGACCGGACCGGAGAAGGGTTATGTGAGAATGCCTAATGTAAATATAGTAACCGAGATGACCGATCTGATATCGGCATCGCGCTCTTATGAAGCAAACGTAATGCTGGTCAACAATGCAAAATCGATGTTCGCGAAGGCCCTCGAAATCGGAAGGGTCGGAGCATAATACAGGAGGTTTAAAATGTTCAGGGAGAACGTCAGAATGAATGAGATTAAAACGTCTCACGATCTTTCCGGTAGAATAAATACCAGAAAGTTTGAAAAAATAAGCAGAATCGACTGCGAATATTCAATAGACTCAAAGATCGAAATGAAGTATGCGGGATGATCCGCTGAAACAGAACCGGTATAAAGATAAATAAAAAGGGAGTGTTAAAAGATGATTAATACAAGCGTAGTTTCGGGAAACATTGTAAAACTCAATACAACGGACCCTCTTCATTTCGGTGCAGAGCCTAAAATACAGAGGGAGAAGGATGATGTATCCGGCTCCTTTGCGGATATGCTCAACGGCGCAATATCAAAAACAAACGATCTCCAGGTTGATGCCGAGTCTCTTATGCAGCAGATGGTGGTAAAACCGGAGTCTGTCGATATTCACCAGGTAATGATAGCAACCCAAAAGGCGGAGATAGCTCTCGGATTGACAAAGGCTGTCCGTGACGGCGCGATAAACGCCTACAGGGAACTGATAAACATGAGATAATTCAGTAATATGAAAACTGTGAAATAAAAAATAAACCCGCTGATTTCGCAGCGGGTTTATTTTTTATACAGGCTGTTAAAGGCTGTATTGAATAATAACTGATTAAATAATCAGTGGAGCATATTATCAGCGGCAAAACCGCATTTTTTCGTTCATAATGACAATAAATGGACATTATTTCTACATATATAAGGAAATTAATTGACATTTTTATAACTTTCTGTATATGAGTATTATGTCACATTAGTCTTTTACCTATTTCAGTTCCTTATCCGGAGGGGGCAGATGAACGAATTTTTTACGAAGAC
>CAYTNW010000023.1:0-58024 GCA_964439325.1 uncultured Leptospirales bacterium
AAAAAACAAAAAAATCGGAGGATTTTTTATGAGTAACGACAATTTTGCAAATCCGGCACCTGTGGGATTACTGGGATTCGGTATGACTACCATTCTCCTGAATTTTCACAACGCAGGATTCTATCCGCTTGATGCGATGATCATGGGGATGGGCGTTTTCTTCGGTGGACTGGCGCAGTTAATTGCGGGCACAATGGAATTCAAAAAAGGCAACACTTTCGGTCAAGCCGCATTCATGTCATACGGCGCTTTCTGGCTCCTTCTCGTTTTTCTCTGGCTCGTTCCTAAGACTGCATTCGGTGCAGCATTCCCGACAAGCGCAGCATCAATGGGAACATTCTTTGCGGTATGGGGAGTTTATACTTTCTTCATGTTCATCGGAACACTGAATAGCAACCGTGCAACACAGATTATTTTCCTTTCACTTACAATTCTCTTCTTCCTTCTTTCTGCTAAGGTATTTATGGCAAGCGAGACTCTTGAGAGAATAGCCGGCTTCGAAGGTATATTCTGCGGTTTAAGCGCTTTCTACACAGCTCTTGGTGAGATTCTTAATGAAAAAATGGGCAAGACTATTCTTCCTCTCGGTTAATAGTTTACGACATTAAATAAAAAAGCCGGTCCATAAAAAGGCCGGTTTTTTATTTTCCTACCCGGAAAAAATCCAAAGTAAGTTTTTAAATTTAAAACATGCCAAAGTTTATTAATTCGTTGACAAAAAAAACAGTGTAGTGATAAAACCCTTTAATTTTCGTCAAAAAACGGATCTCAACAGCCAGGTCAGGAACCGGTTCTTAGTACCTGGCTGTAAGAATAAAATACACATTATAAATTTATGGGAGATATTAGATGGAAAATTCTAAGAAAGGCTGGATTGTGACCTTTTCCGGCACAGGAATCAACCTGGCGCTCGGTATCCTTTACGCATGGAGCGTAATTAAGGGTGGTATTCCGGATTCATGGGGATGGTCAAATGCTGACAAAGCCCTTCCTTATTCTGTTGCATGTATCGTTTTCGCACTTACAATGGTTCCCTCCGGGAAACTACAGGATTCAATCGGTCCCAGGTGGGTTGCCACAATGGGTGGTATACTTACAGGTATCGGTTTTATCGTGGCTTATTTCGCGGGTTCATCGCTCCTCGGTTTCGTAATCGGTTTCGGTGTACTCGGCGGTGCAGGTTTCGGTTTCGGTTATGCCGCAACTACTCCCCCTGCAGTTAAATGGTTCCCGCCTCAGAAAACCGGTCTAATTGCCGGTCTGGTTGTTGCAGGTTTCGGTCTTGCTTCAGTTTATATCGCACCGCTTGCAACAAAACTTCTTTCAGTTTATGCGACAACAACACCTGCTGGAGTTGTTGAAAAAGGCGTATCACTGACGATGCTTACATTCGGAATAGGGTTCCTTGTAGTTGTATGTCTGCTGGCTCAGTTTATAAGCAACCCTCCCGCAGGATACAAACCGCAGGCTCCGGCCGGTGCCGCGGCTGCATCACATCACTATGGCAAAGATTTCACAGCGAAAGAGATGATGAAAACACCTCAGTTTTACATACTCTGGCTGATGTTCTTTGCGGGCTCTGCTGCCGGTCTAACATTCATAAGCGTAGCACAGGACCTTGGCAAGAAATCACTTGGTGAACTTGCTTTCATCGCGGTTGTAATACTTTCGATCGGTAATGCAAGCGGACGGATAATTGCAGGTCTTATCTCCGACAAAATCGGACGTCAGTGGACACTCTTCGGCGCATACATGATCCAGACATGCGCTGTAATTACTCTTTACTTCATGGCAATTAAAGGATACGGCGGTTCAAGTGTTGCATTGGCACTTGTTACTGTTGCTTTCATAGGCGCCAATTATGGAGCAAATCTTTCGCTCTTCCCTTCTGCCGCGAAAGATTTCTTCGGGCTGAAAAACTACGGCATGAATTATGGACTCATATTTACATCATGGGGAGTTGCAGGTCTTGTAATGGCATGGATGAATGGTTATTTTAAAGATATGGGAAAACCTTATATGTCATATTATGTGATCATTGCAATTCTTCTGACAGGAGCTGTACTTACATTCGTAAGCCGTGCACTTGCTAACAAAATCCAGGAGAGCTGAAACTTAAATAGAGCACTCTAGCATAAACTGGTATTAAGGCTGCCTCAGGGCAGCCTTAATTATTTGTACTATTAACAGACTCAGCGATAAATGCTGCATAGAATTCTGGTGATATACTGTTGGCAATACAGATATTATATCTATGATTATCCGTTGCAGATATATATCTGATTCATGGAAGTATTCATCTATAGAACAAATCTGTAAGGGGCGAGATCCTGGTTGAATACCTTTAAAAATATAGTTCAATAATAATGTAGTAATATGTAGATGAGGAAAAAACAGGCTCTGACCCCGATTTTTTTTACCAGCAGATCTCCCCAAACGTATTATCAATAAACAGTCAGAATGGAGATATAGATGTCAAGACCATCAAGAGAAATCATCCATGGTGCAACATATCACTGTTTCACAAGATGTCATGGTAAAAAAATCTGTTTCTGAGCAGTTATGTAAAAAGATATCTTATAGAAGCGATTATAATGTGTCAGGAAAAATACAATTTTGAATTGATAGCTGTAGAACCTGTTGGTAACCATATTCACATTATAATTAAAACAATTGAAAACTGCGAAACAATATCTAGTATTATGCAATACATAAAAGCAAGAGTCGCGGAAATGTACAACCGCGCTACCGGAAAAACCGGCGCTTTTTGGAACGAAAGATTCAAATCAGATATAATTGAGAAGTATGAAAATCCTGAACAGTATCTGTTCTGGCTTTTATGGCATATCGGATATAATCCTGTAAGAAAAAAATTATCCAGAAATCCAGGTGATAATTATATAGGATTTATAAACTGCTATCTTATAAAAAACTATAATACCCATGTTAAAATTACTCTTCATCATTTTTTTTTAAAACTTGGGGACACCTTTGAAGAGAGGGCGAAAAATTTCCTTTATTATGAGGAAGCATATTTAAAAAGAATATCTATATAATTCTAAACGAGGATTAAAGACTGTATCATTCTGTCATATTTGACTGGGGATCTTTATCCAGATACCACCCCGTTATCAGTACTGAAACGATCCGTTCTGATAACATATCTGTTAATCCAGTAATTGCTTTAAACTCGCTTGTAACTGGGGGTATTACGTCCGAATAAAATTGGACAGAATCAATATATTTCTTTTTTATTATCTCCTCCCCAGTCGTTGAGGAGATAAGACAAATAAATGAATCAATCTTCAGCCTTCTCTCCTCTATAATCCCTGATGAATTGAATTTTACCGGTTCGGATATATAACTGGTGAGCCATACTTTTAAAATCATATCGCTAAATTCAGGGGAGTTCACTACGGAAAGATTTTTATTAAGATTGATTTTATTTCTCAATGAAGAATCTACCGATTCAATTACTATACTGTTTATGTAACCATCAGAAATTTTATCGATATAGATCCTGTTTACACCTTCAGATAATAACCGGTTACCTTTAAAGGTCTTCTCCAGAACAGACGCATTTTTCTCACCGGCCAGACAACCCGGAATTGTTATATATATAAACAGCACTAACAGTATTTGAGAGATTTTTTTCATGGATAATACCTGAAATATATAAAAACTCTTATGTTGATTTTTGTTGATTTACTCTATGACATTCAAATATTAAGGGGGTCAGAGCTCCAGATGAAACAAATTATTTACTGGCACTTGTTGTTGTCTTATTAAAAGTATAAGGATAATCAGCAGTTATTTTTTCAACTGTCGCATCAGTCTGTTTTGTTGTCGAGTTTACTTCAAGGACATCATCTTCCCAGATTAAGATAGTTATTGAACTTGTATCAGTAGTCGGCGCTGTTGCAGAAATATATAACGAATCAGGCGAGTCCAGGTTTTTACTAAATTCATAATAAAAACCTGAGGCAGAAATAGATTCAGTCGCGAATTCTACAGGATCATCGCCATTCAGTATATAATAACCATTAACCGAACCTCCGGATGACATTACCGTGAAACTATTCGCACTATCAGATTCTTTATTACTATCCTCACACCCGGAGATAAAAGCTGTTAGAAATAGTATAAAAACAGTATATATTATACTAATAGTTAACTTTTTCATAAATAAACTACCTCTTCTGATATCATTTGAACTATATAAATATGAAAGAGTTACGTCAAATCTTATTTTTTCAGCAATACAGTGTAATTTGTGTGCATTTAACACGAAAAACCATAGAGGCTCTGACCCCTTTAATTCGACAGTTAAAAAAATGTTGACTTCGAGAATTTTCTTTTTATAAATCTGGTAAATATATAAATATGAGGTTGATTATGATTTATCTTCTTGTTGTTGTAATACTGGTAATAGTAATAATTAAGCTTATTTAAAATATATTACTACTAATTATGGGTAGATTAAAACTATTGTTACTTCTGCCCATAATTAGATTCCATAATTCATTTGAAAGAACTCATAAAAATCCTTATCAGCAACTATTCTACAGCCTGCATATATAATTTTTCTGCTAATTCAGATAACAGAACTTCCCTTTTTTTATTCATCTTGATTTAAGAAGAAGTGCCTGGGTCAGAGCGCTCTTCTAAGGTTGTATGGGGTCAGAGCTTTCATTCAAACTACATAATCGTAAGAACCATCAGTATAACTAATACTTGACTTCCGGCAATAAAACTACTTCATTCAGATAACAATCAAATCAGGCATAAAAAATAGATGCCAAATGACAGCATCGGAGAATGACATGAAAAAAACTGTTCTTCTTTTTATAATATTAATAACATCGTTTCAAAATGCGTTTCCGGGGTCAGAGCCTGAAACAAAAATTAATATATACGGAGACACACCTCTACACATTGCAGCCATAAAAGGAGATCTTAAAAGCTCTATTTCACTGATAGAAAACGGGGCCGATTTGAATGCCTTAAATAACGGGGAGAGCAGACCAATCCATATCGCTGCAGCCGCAGGGCGCACGGAGATTGTTAAACTCCTGATCGATAAAAAGGCAGTAATCAACGCGGCGGACCGGTGGGGAAGAACCCCTCTTCACCTTGCTTCTAAAACCGGAAACAGTGAAATTGTCCGAATGCTGATAGGCGCCGGAGCAGACCTCAATGCAGTAGATAAAAAAAACCGTACCCCCCTATACCTTATTGCTAGAAAAGAAAGGATAGAACAGGGACATATCGAATCAGCACGGCTTCTGATCAGGGCCGGAGCCGATATAAACTGTGTAATAAAAATCAGTGAGACGGAAACCGAAGATCCGCAAAACTCATGGGAGGAGGGTAAATCCTCTCTGCACTGGGCGTGCATCAACGGGCATACAGTGATTGCATCCATGCTGATAAATAACGGAGCCGGTATCAACAGCAAAGACATAAAAGGAGAGACCCCTCTTCACTTTGCCGCATACAAAGGGAACATGGCTATTGTAAAACTGCTGCTTGAGAAAAAAGCTGATGTAAAAGTAAAAGATAATAAAATGGATACTCCGCTTATTCTTGCTGTGAAAACCTCATTCCCTCTGATCGGGCAGAAATGGGGGAGAAAAACATTTATCAGGATGTTCGGGGGGAGAGAAAACTATTTCACGGCACTTGACCCGGACAAATCGAGAACCGAGATTGTGAAAATGCTTGTTTCCGCAGGTGCAGACGTGAACGCATCTGGGGGCAGCGGGATGACACCACTCCACTGGGCTGCGTATAACGGATTTAACGGAATCGCAGCAATACTGATAAATAAAAAAGCATCTATTAACAAAAAGGATAATGACAACATGACTCCTCTCTATCTTGCGGCAAGAGAGGGGCATAGAGAGATGATTAAACTTCTGCTGGATAACGGAGCAGACGCTGACATTAAAGTGCCGCATAATAGAGGTGACGAATCCCCGGAGAGTGAAAAAACATTCATTACTCCTCTGCACTGGTGTGTTATAAATGGATTGGAAAACGAAGTAAAGCTGCTGCTGACAAAGGGCGCTAAACCGGATATAAGAGACAGGGACTGGATGACCCCCCTATACCTGGCAGCCTTAAAAGGAAACAGAAATATTGTGCAGATGCTTCTCGATAAAGGAGCGGACCCGGAATTACCGGACGCCGATGGTCAGACTCCATTTAACGTAGCCGCAAATGAGGATATAAAATCAATGCTTAAAGAAAAAAAGAAACAATAATTTATCTTCAATTGTTTCAGAACCGGTTTTTTCCATGAACCGGATTATAATGATACAATCCCTAATTAAGCGGATAAGGCTGCATAAAATAAACAGCAAGATAGATATCATCACCCTCCATGCTGCGGCGTAAAATCTGACCGGTTAATTCCTTTGTGGGTATATTCGGTGTTGTAATACTGAATGTTACGGTATCTCCGATTTCTATACCATTAATACTTTCCGGAACATCAACCTTTATATATGCACCATAATTTGATATATTCTCTATCTGGCAGCTGATTGTACTTTTTCTATGATTGATCATCACATTCCCGGGTATAACCAGCCTTTCATAACGCCTGTTCTCAACATCCATAATTCCCCCTTTCACTGCGGATTGATGAGTATTCTTTTTCAATAATACTCATCAATCCGCAGTGAATATATACATTTCTATCCGCTCTGCTGTTTTATCAGCAGAGGTTAATCAATTTTAAAAATAATTTTTGATTTAAAAAATTTACTTCTCTTAATATCACACAAAACCGGGCGATCGTCAAGTATTATGATTTTTTTCTAATGATTTCTGTAAACCGAATCTGTACAACAAGTCAAACTCCACCCGAAAATGAAACAATTTTGTAACAAAAAATACAGAATAAAATTTTTACTAAAGTTAAACAGACTACAGGCCGAAATCCGTTAATGAGGATATTTATGAATTCAAACGGCATCCAGATCATAGGAAAACTGCCGGGCAACCGGATACTTATCGCCAGACCGCAGAATACCGATGATCCCGAATCAGCAAAACAGAAAATAATAGAAAGTCTGAAAAAACGCGATCAGGAAGTCCGGATTCATGAATCGTCGCACGGAACAAATCCGGAGTTGATAAAGATCGGACCGGCTCAGTTTGATTACACAATCGGACCTGACGGAAAGCCTTATGCCACCGGCGGAAAAATTACACTCTCAACAGGAAACCCCCAAACGCCGGAAGATGCTCTTGCAAAAGCCCGCGCGCTTAGACAGGCGTCAATGGCTCCCGGAGAACCGTCATATAAAGATTTTCAGGCCCTCAACTCTGCACTGGCGATGGAGTTTGAAGCCCGGAACGGTATTTACACAATAAATAAAAAAACGGAAAAACCAGGACTTTCACTTCTCAAGGGAACAAATCTGAATCTTTACGCATAATAAAATATACTGGAACGATAAAGGAAAACAATATGAAAGCGGTGATAGCAGGCGCAACCGGACTCACAGGAAGCAATCTGGTTCTCGAACTTCTGACAAGAGATGAATTCACGGAGATCACATGCCTCGTGAGAACAATACCGGATGAAAAACCCGACAGAGTAAAATATATACAGACCGATTTCGACATGATACATTATAAAAAATTCACTGCTGATACCGCATTTACATGCCTCGGAACAACAATTAAAAATGCGGGCACAAAAGAAAACTTTTACAGGGTTGATTATCATTATAATCTGATGTTCGCGGAATCGTGTAAAAAAGCGGGTGTGGAGAGATTTGTACTGATGTCGGCACTTGGAGCAAACAGCAGATCATCGGTATTTTACAACAGGGTAAAAGGCGAAATTGAAGATTCAATAAAAAATTTAAATTTTAAAAGTCTTACAATAATAAGGCCTTCGCTGCTTGAAGGTCCCAGAATTGAACCGAGGGCCGGAGAGCTTGCGGCAAGGAAGATCATGAAAATTATAAACCCCCTGTTCGTCGGGCCGCTGCGCAGATACCGGTCGGTTGAGATAGATAAAATCACTACAGCAATGGCAGAGGCGGCAATACTGAACATGCCCGGAGTAAGAATTATCGAGAATGAGGAAATTCTAAAATACAGTCAGAACTGAATAAATCCTGCAATATAGGTCTAAAATGGATCCCCGCACCTGTGCTGAGCTTGTCGAAGTATGCGCGAGGATGACATTTTAGACCACACCATTAATTCAATTAAACACCTTCACTGGTCATCTGAATCTTCCGTATTCCGGACTTTTTCATATATTCGAGTTTATTAATCGCATCAACAAAAGAGATTATACCTGCTACCGAAATATCAATGCTCATACCGCTGCCAAATACTTTCAGAAGATTGCCGTTGAAATCCTCCTCAACTGTAACAGAAACTTCACATAGCGCATCTGATCCCCCGGTTATGGCTACAAGATTAAAAGCCTTAATATCGGCCTTTGTGCCGGTAATAAGTTTAACCGCATTTACACCCGCATCAACACCGCCGTTTCCTCTCGCTACTTCTATCTTCTCTTCATTGTTATTTTCATGATCTTTCAGGGTTACAAGAGCCATCGGTGTAGAGAAGAGACCTGTAGTAACCTGGACATTCCCCACAGTATATTTCCACTTCTGGTCCATCTTGTGAAGAACTTCACCTATGATAGCAATCAGGTCCTCTTCAAAAATCTCCTTCTTCCTGTCCGCGATACACTTGAATCTTACAAAGAAGGAATCGATCTCCTCCTGATTCAGTTCGTACCCGAGATCTTTCAAACGGTTCAATACTGCATGCCGACCTGAATGTTTGCCAAGTACAAGCTTGGATTTTGTAATGCCGACATCTTCCGGCTTCATGATTTCATAAGTCTGTGCATGCTTCAGAACCCCGTCCTGATGAATCCCTGATTCATGAGCAAACGCATTATCTCCCACGATCGCCTTGTTCGGCTGAACGGATACACCCGTAATATTTGTCAGAAGCTTGCTTGTCGGCAAAATCAGCTTTGTATTTATATCCGAGTATACATTGAGAATATCGCTTCTTGTTTTCACCGCCATTACAAGCTCTTCCATCGCGGTATTGCCGGCACGTTCTCCGATTCCATTTACCGTGCACTCAACCTGGCGCGCGCCGGCCTGTATTGCCGAGATTGAGTTCGCCACTGCAAGACCAAGATCATTATGGCAATGTACAGCAATAATTGCTTTATCAATATTTTTCACATTTTCAAAAAGATATCTTATGAGACTGTAGAATTCCGTCGGCACAGTATAACCCACCGTATCAGGAATATTTACCGTCGTAGCACCGCATTCAATCACGGCCTCAACCATATCGGCAAGATATCTCCTGTCGCTCCTTGTAGCATCCATCGCTGAGAATTCCACATTTTTTGTAAATGATTTGGCTAGTCTGACCGCGTCGACTGCCAGTTTGAGAACTTCATCCCTTGTCTTTTTAAACTGGTACTCTATATGAATATCGGAACTTGAGATGAACGTATGGATTCTCGGGTTCACCGCTTTCTCAAGAGCCCTTGCCGCGGATTCAATATCTTTAGCTCCTGCCCTGGCAAGACCGGCAACCTGTACTCTCTTCATTTTTTCGGCGATCAGACTTACGGCTTCAAAATCGCCGTCAGAGATTACAGGAAAACCCGCCTCTATTATGTCAACACCGAGTCTCTCCAGCTGGTCGGCAAATATCAGTTTCTCCTCGATATTCATGCTGAAACCGGGTGATTGCTCACCGTCTCTTAAAGTAGTATCAAAAATATAAATTTTATCTCCGCTCATAATTAATCTCCATTTAGTTTCAATAATTGGCAACATGTCATACCACAGTTCTGTTACAGAACCGGTAATCATAAGAAAACTTCATCATCTAAGCCTGTACGGGAAGATCATTCCCTTCACCTCCGGATATACCCGTAAAATAAAAAAGGCCGTCACTCTGGTTTCGTGACGGCCTCCTATAATTGCTTTTTTATCAGCAGACATCACGAACCGGCGCCGGCTTTAAGCAGGCTAAGAAGAAGTAGACCGAGTAATAAATTATCCGATTTTCGTGATTTCATATTATTCCCTTATTACATAGACAGATATAAATTCTGCCGGCTATTGTCAATAAAATTTTCAGCAGTTATTTACTAAAAAATGGAAGATAATTCCTGATCCGGAGATAAAGAGAGTTTTAAAGCTTGCTGAATCTGCTCTCGAAACTGCTTTTATAAATCTTAAGCCCCAGTTTATTCTGCTGTTCGATAATCTCCTGAAGAATCTCGGGCGAGGTAAGGGGATTAATTGTTATCGCACGGAGAACGACGCAGTCCTGATAAAAGTATTGAGGACAATCGATCATCGTTCTCGATACAAAACTCTCATCCTCTTCTCTTATTGCCTTGTGAAGTTCGGTGTTGAGGTCATTCAGGGCCATATTTATATTTTCAATTTTACGGAGATATCCTGTCTTGACCATCTCCTTGCCCGGTTTATTGATCTCCTCATTTTCAATTTTGGCCATCAGTCTGGTCAGCTTCTCATTTATTTTCTTCGGGATGAACCTGTAATTAAATATGAAGAGTTCCGGCTGGTTCATCGCCTCGAAGTTGCAGTGTACATCGACAAGCCCTCTCAGCACAGACGTGAGCTTAAAAGCGTGATCAAAAATCAGTTTAAAACCGTCACGGCCGAATATCTTTATTGTTGCCCAGGGCTTCAGCGAAGCGAACGGCCGCGAGCCCTCAATTGAGTGTCTGCCGAGGTCCATCGAATCGGGCCTTATTATATAATTTGAGTAATGCTGCAGTGCTTTAAGCTCTGTACCATTTTTAAAAAAAACCATTCCGAGAGACGGCGGAGCATAAAGAAGCTTGTGCGCATCTACTGTGACTGAATCCGCATGTTCGATCCCTTTAAAGAGATATCTGTACTCGTCCGCCAGCAGGACAGCTCCTCCCCATGCGGCATCAACATGAAAAAAAATCCTGTGCTTCTTTGCCAGACGGCCCATCTCATTCAGATTGTCTATATTTCCCGTCTCGGTTGTCCCCGCTATCCCGACCATGGCTATAATTTTGGTTTTTGGCCCTCCGGTCTTATTTGCAGCTTCAATATCCAGAATCGTTTTTTCAAGTTTGATAAGGTCGATTCTGTTCTTTGAATCCACCGGGATCTTAATAACATTCTGATTACCGATACCGATGATCCTGCCGACTTTATCAATTGAGTAATGCCCTCTCTTGGATACAAGTATAACGGCTCTTTCACAACCGTAGTACCTGTATGCCTCTACCACTCCGGCTTCCCTTATTCCGGGAAATTTACCATGAGGTCCAAAAGCGATATTACGGGCAACCATCAGCGCGGTAAGATTTGCCATTGTCCCGTCGAGCACTATGTTCCCGAGTATTGTGTCCCTGTCCTGTATATTCGTTTTATAAAACTTCGGCGAACGGTTGAACACGACACGGTGCATCCATGACAGAAACTGTTTCTCAAGAAAAGTAGACGCTTTGGCTGACTCTATCTTCACCTGGTTTTGATTAAGAGCGGCAATTATCATTTCAAGCAGTATTACAAAATACGGTACGGCGCTTGTCATATGCCCTATATAGTAAGGGTTGGCAACTTTGACAGAGTGAGATATCACATTCGTTTTTATTTCATCTAATATATTCTTAAGAAAATGCGGGGTTTCAGGAATCTCGGTATTTGAGAACAGTTTTGCAAGGTCAGGCAGGAGTATTGAACTGTGAATTCCCCCCTTCTCCGTAAAAAAATTGTGTATCAGATCAAGAAGCTCGTTACCGAATTCAATGAATTTATCAACAGAATCGGGCATTATAAAAAGCTTTTTAATCTGCTCCATATCAACAGGGATATCTTCCCTGATTCTGTATTGTTTTACATTTGAGTACATACTTTATAATGCCTTAATAATATAATCGGTCATAAACCGCTGTAAACCTTTACTTCCCTGATCAATCTTAGAGTGTAAAAATATAATTTACCGTAATCTATCGAACAGTTATTTTAATTTTAACCAATAGATTTGCGGATTTTTTTTTTACAAGATATTTTTAAAAATTCATGTTTAAATGAAAGTTATTCCCCGGAAAACCTCCATAAATAATTATCACGATTTAAAAAATTGTGATTTATCCGAATTACAAATTAAATCTGGAGAGGGTATTTTCCTAAAAAAAGTTAAAATAATTTAATTAAATACTGAATTTTATTATTACAATTATACAGAGAACAACATAATTATGATATTTGTACTTTTTTATGAAGCTTATTTTATGCAGTATTTACATCGCTTTTCACAACACCTGGTTAAATAATTAGACAAATAACATATCAAATGTCAGATTTATGAACATATTTTAAAAAAATACATAAATATTTTTAATTATTTTTGACATTTAGTAAGATATGTGTTAGCGTAGACTGATAGATATAAAAAAATAAAATGTTAACAAAAAAAAACAAAAAAATAACTCTCTGAAATGAAATGGTCGCAAAGGCTGCGGGTAAAAGTATGCCCCTGCAGAATTTTTACACGCAGTTATCTCGCAACCAGAATCTTTCAATTCAGAAAACTTAGCTTAAGCATACTGTACTTAATTCTATTCAGAGCTCAATGTACATATCTTCCTGGGGTCGGAGATATTTGTATATGATGTCTGTAATTAATTACTGTACAGCCAATCTAAATTTTACGGGGTGAATAATGAACGGCAAAACAGGTCTTATTTACAAAGACGTAAAGAAAAGCGTTGATGACGTACTTGATTATATGGGTAACGAAATCAACTTTTCCATGACTCTAGCTCTTGGTAAACCGATTTTATTTATCAATGAACTCTACGCCAGGGCCAAACAGGATCCGTCAATCAAACTCAATATAGTCACCGCTCTCGCGCTGGAGCGTCCAAGGATGAAGAGTGAGATTGAAAGAAGATTTCTTGAGCCGCTTGTGAACAGAGTATTCGATGGAACTCCCGAATTCGATTACATGCACGATTTTCGCGCAGGGAGACTCCCGAAGAATGTGGCTATTTATGAGTTTTTTAACAAGGCCGGCGGTTACATGAACACACCGGAGGCGCAGAGGAACCATCTGAATTCAAACTACACACACGTTGTTCGCGATGCCATCGATTTCGGCTGCAATGTTTTTGGTCAGCTGATCGGCTGCCGTAAGATTAATGGTAAAATGATGTACTCCATGGGATGCAATACAGACATATGCATCGAAGCGATTGACGAAATGCATAAGCTGAGAAAGCAGGGTGGAAAAGTAGCAATCATAGGTGAAGTAAATACCAACATGCCGTTTATGTACGGTGATGCGGTTTATCCTGCGGAACACTATGACATCCTTCTGCACGGGAAGGAGTTCAATTATCCTCTTTTTGGACCGCCTAAAGACGCTGTAGCTCTTAAAGACCATGCTATCGGTCTATATGTAAGTTCTCTTGTTAAAGACGGAGGAACCCTCCAGGTCGGCATCGGAGCTCTTGGAGATGCTATAGCATCGGGACTAAACATGAGGCAGAACCAGAACGAGGCATATAACAAAGTCTTAAGAGAAACCGGGATATATGATAAATACCAGGATCTGATAGAAAAACTAGGTGGTACCGACGTATTCGAACAGGGCCTTTACGGATCGTCAGAAATGTTTGTTGATGCGTTTATGCAGCTATATAAATGCGGTGTTCTGAAACGTAAAGTATATGACAATATTCCTCTTATGAAACTTTTAAATGCCGGTAAGCTTGCCACTGACAATATACCTGCGAACATTATCGAGCTTCTGATAAAGGAAGAGGGAATTCATCCGATAATTACCGAAAAAGAATTCAATATGCTCAGCGAGTTCGGTATTCTGAAATCCGGATGCAAGTTTAAAGACGGATTCATCATAAGCGGAAAAGTAAAGGTAAAAGCCGATTTTACTTCGACCAAAAATCTTAACGCAATAAAACCCCTGATCGGCACAGAGCTGAAAAAAGGGCAGATAATACTCGGAGCATTCTTTATCGGACCCCGTACGTTTTACAACGCACTCAATGCAATGAGTGAAGAGGAGAGAATGCAGTTTGGAATGTCAGGTGTAGATAAAGTTAACCAGCTCTACGGAGATGAGGTTCTTCGCTCACTGCAGAGAAAGGACGGGCGCTTTGTAAACGCAGGTATGATGTGCAACGCTCTCGGAGCCATTACGTCCGACCAGCTTGAGGACGGGCGTGTTGTGAGCGGCATCGGCGGCCAGTATAACTTCGTTTCAATGGCCCATGCTCTTCCCGATGCAAGGCTGATCATGATGATTCGAAGCACAAGAAATGAAGGTGGAAAGATAAAATCGAACATCAACTACACGTACGGTCATACATCAATTCCCAAACACCTGAGAGACATTATAGTCACAGAGTACGGAATTGCTGATGTAAGGGGCAAACCGGATTCAAAAATTATTGAAGAGATCCTTAAAGTAACCGATTCACGTTTTCAGGATGAAATTATAGAAAAAGCGAAACTTCACGGCAAGCTTGCGCCGGATTTTGAACTTGCTCCGGAATACCGGCAGAATAATCCTCAAAAGCTTGACGCCATGCTGAAACCGTTCCAGGCAGACGGCCATTTTGTAGCATTCCCCTTTGGAACAGATTTTACAGCTGAGGAGATTGCCATCGGAGGTTCGTTAAAGGTTATTGCTGCTAAAAAGAAACCTGAAGTTCTGAAGATGCTTGCTAAAGAATGGTTCAAATCAATACCCCAGCACGCGGAACCATACTTAAAAAGGATGAATCTCGATAACCCGAAGGACCGAAAAGAAAAAATTATGCAGAAAGCCGTACTCGCAGCCATGAGAGCGAACGGTAGAATTTAAAAAAAAATCCCCGGCCCTTATGGACCGGGGATTTTTTTATTCCCTCTTTCTTAAAGTGAAACCTTTCTTCTGTATATAATCGTATCTCACGTTCGTCCCGGGCTGGTACACCATTGCCATTATTGAATCCTGCCCCTCTTTAATTGAAGAGTATTCAGCAAAATCGAGGGTTCTTATGACTGCTTCAAAGACCCTGAGAGCACCGGAATGGTCACATAAAACTACCCTTTTCCCGAGATTATCCTTCAATACATCGGCATAAGAGTGAGCTATACGCCAGTCTGCCTCAATAAGTGTCTCACCCTCCGGAAAATGGTAAAACCTGTTTTTAAACAGCTCTTTCGCGGTTTTTTTCTTCTCGTCATCCGTCCCGGACATTGATGGCCCGTAAACCTCAAGCATCCGCTTGTACACATCATTTTTCAGTTTGTTCGTAAGAGCCCCGTATTTCTGAGAATTCAAACCGAAAAGCGGTGTAAAAATCATATCACTATATCCCGCTCCCTGAAGAAAACACCTTGCTGTCTCTTCGGTATTTTCACTTTCGCTGCCGTAGACCTGTATAGGATTGTCTGCTGATGGTTTCCAGAGAGGATACCCCTCTTTCTCGCACTTTTCTACCATCACCCTGAAGTCCTTCCCCAGTTCCTTTGCCGTATCAACCCCCTTCTCCTTCAGTTTATTGCCGATAGAGCCGCTGAACCTCTTATTGCTGTTCCATGTATCCCACACTCCGGACCCGACGAACTCGGGATTATCCCCTCCCGATTCATGTATCGATTTTCCATGACGGATTGTTATCATCTGCGACTGATTTAGAGGAACATATGCATCAGGGAATATCGGTATCCCCTTGCCGTTTTCAAGCCAGACTATCCCCTCTCTCATTAAAAGCCCGCTGCCGTCATCAAGCGCACGTCCTGTTGTACGCATCTTTCCGCCGGGATTAATCTGCATATCCTCGATAGCCAGTACAAGCTTTGTTCTGTAACGTGTGTGCCTGGCCCCGAAAGCAGGTATGTTCTTCGGTACAAGAATATCACTGATCCTCGAAAGAGAAAACTTCTGATGGAGAAGACGTTTAAAACTGTCATTTGTTATCAGACCGTTCCATGCGAGGTAGAAAAGATGCGGATTTGCATCCGGTACGTTATTCTGTAGAAATTCAAATTTATACTTTATGTAATCCTGGGGTGTGACGTCACTTTCAAGTCCCAGAATGAAAAAATATATATTCTTCCCCAGAACTTTCAACCTGTTTATAAAATTGACATCCACATCATCAGGTGTAATAGATAACCTGTCGTTGTAGACTCCCTGTAGAAATCTTATATCATTCTTTATATTCTCCGCACGGTAGGAATTATGAAACTCCGCATGCTCACGGCTGAGACCGGTTTCAGACATCGGTTCCAGCTCTGACCTTTCACCCGTATTTCCTATTACATTTGTCATATTATTATCCCTTATTTTGCTATTAATTAAAAGTACCATATCTAACTATAATAACAGAGAAGAGACTGGTCAATTTTTTGAGTTAATTTTACATATAATTTTTTACAATCCCGGACTCTTGATATGATTATTACTGTTTATGCCCATTTTAAAAAATGAAAATTTTGTCTTAAAATTTGTTTTTTCCGTTTTTAATAATTACTATTCATAAAATTACAGAGAACTCACATCTGTATTATATTAAATTTAATGATTCCAGGAGGATGATAAATTATGGCAGGATCAATTGTTTATCTATTAATTCTCATTCTTATGATTGCCGGGATGTGGAAGGTGTTTGAAAAAGCCGGGAAACCGGGATGGGCTGCAATAATCCCCATTTATAACATAATTGTACTTATCCAGATTGTAGGTAAACCTGTATGGTGGATTGTGCTGTTTCTGATTCCTATTGTAAATCTGGTAGTCTTCATTATTATCTCAATGGACCTTGCTGTATGCTTCGACAAGAGTAAAGGGTGGGGTTTTGCACTGCTGTTTCTTCTCGGTTTTATAGGATATCCGCTCCTCGGTTTTGGAGATGCGGCATACAAAGCACCCGCAGTATAATAAATTTGTATTTTCAAAAATATAAAAAAACTCTGTCTTCCCCGACAGGGTTTTTTTATTTTATTTTTTCCGCAAATCGGTGAAGGCAGAATTGACGCTGCACTTTTTTTTATATATAATCAATGAAACATAAGCACGGAGGAATAATTATGGGTCATATACCTCAGCTTCATTCACACGATAAAGCATTTGAACTTCTGAACATAGGAAACCACAGAAGACTTGTGATTATAAAAAAACATATGGAAGATCCGGATCACGGGAAGGCATACATAGAACAGAGGAAAAAACTGACGGAATCTCAGCACCCTTTCGCAATTATTGTAAGCTGTCCAGATTCAAGGTTTCCGCCTGAACTGATTTTTGCAAACAGAGAGGGGGATCTTTTTGTAGTAAGGACTGCCGGCCATGCTATAGGGAGCGATGCTGCCGGCAGCATCGAGTATGCCGTCGAGCATCTTGGAGTACCGCTGATTGTTGTAATGGGTCATGATAAATGCGGAGCTGTGACAGCCGCAACCAATCATGCGGATGTCAGAGGTCATGTTTTCAATGTTCTGGAAAATATTTTTCATGCGGTTGAAAAATCAAAGAATATGGAAGGGGACAAGGTTTCGAACGCAATCGATCAGCATATTAGAGACACTGTCAAGTATCTGAAAAAACTAGAACCTATCTGCAAGGAGCTTGTCGAAGAGGGTAAACTGAGAATAATCGGAGCAAGATGTCCCATTGATTCATATGAAATAAAGTGGATCACTGATTAATCCTGATAGAAAATGCATTCAGGATCAGAGCCCTGAGTAATTTATTCAACTCTGTTACGCCCGCCCCTCTTTGCTTTGTATAAATTTTTATCAGCCCGTTTCAGCATATCTTCGTCCCATTCATCATGTTCAAGCTGCGCCACTCCCATGCTGACGGTTTTCATTCCCAGATCTTTGAAATGATGTTTTTCAATTTTTTTTCTCAGCTTTTCAGCAAGTTTTCTCGCTCCATGAACTGATGTTTCAGGGCAGACTATCAGAAACTCTTCTCCGCCCCAGCGCCCAAGTGAATCGACCTCCCGGATGTATTCTTTCATTAAAGAAGCGATCCCGGTCAAAACGACATCTCCGACGTTGTGACCATACGTATCATTTACCTGTTTAAAGTGGTCAACATCCGCCAGAATTATGGAAAGGGGATGTTTGTATCGTCTCGCCCTGAGAACTTCAACTGTCAGAATCTGTTCTATCTTTGACCTGTTGTAAAGCCCTGTAAGACCGTCAGTATTGGCAATCCTCCGGAACTCCTGAACTATCAGCTCCTTCTCTTCAACAAGCTGCTGCACCTCATGAAACAGTCTCATATTAATCATAAGTATTAAGGAAATAATCATCATTATACTGAGCATCTGGCTGGACATTCTGATTATTGAATCGATCGTTTCCATATCGATAAAATCATTATCCGCCGGGATTGTATAAAAAATCGCGAAGATCCGGAAACTATAAAGCAGCAGCAGGCATACACATACGATTGCGGGAGTTCCATATACATTCCGTTTCCCTTTTTCAGTCTGAAGGAGAATATAAAGCGCCTGTGCGATTATTATCATCAGAGGGATAGAGAGTAAAACCACTCTTGCTGGATAACTCTGGCCGACTATTCCGAAAAAATAATGGAGAAAGAAAAAAACCACGAGAATTACCAGATTAACAGCAGGTGTTGTTTTTCTATCTAAAAACTTCTGAAGGCCTAATAAAAAAAACAGCATACCGCATACGATTAGAATATTAGCAGCAGAAGTTGACAGTATATCTGTAATGCTCCCCCTGAGAGTCATCAGAAATATACCGATTGTCTGGAATACATAATCTATAAGCCAGTATGAAATTCCGTTGTATCTTTTTCTGTTCTGCACCCAGACATACGCCATCACGATGGTAAGCAATACATTGCTTACAAAAAATCCAAACATTATCGTTTTAATGTCTAAAACATGCATCCAGAATCGCTCTCTGTATAAGATTATTTACAAAATTAGCACAGGTAGACTTTTTGGTCAATTATTTAATATTTTTTAGCAGCTTCATGAATAACAGGAATCCGCATGGCAATTTAACTTGTGTCGCCGTTTAGATAGCTGATTAAAATAAAAATAACTTTCAGGCAGTGTGTCTTTACTGATTCACCCTGCAGAATCCCGCGTTTAATATACCTGCAGACCGGGATTCTTCAGCGGAACGTCAGAAATCGAGAGTATCAACACATCTTGGAAAAGGTATTACATCTCGTATGTTCTGCATCCCTGTCACAAACTGGATCAGCCTCTCAAAACCGAGTCCGAAACCGGAATGTGGAGCCGATCCGTACTTTCTCAGTTCCAGATACCACCAGTAATCCTTTTCGTTCAGCTTCAAATCCCTGATTCTTCCGAGGAGTCTGTTGTAATCGCTCTCCCTCTCGCTCCCTCCGATTATCTCACCGAGGCGCGGCACCAGCACATCCATCGCACGTACTGTATTTCCATCATCATTCAGCTTCATATAGAAAGCCTTGATGTCTTTCGGATAACCTGTGACTATCACGGGCTTTCTGAATATCTCCTGCGTCAGATATTTCTCATGCTCACTCTGAAGGTCAACTCCCCATTCAACCGGGAACTCAAAATTTTTTCCAGATTTTTTCAGTTCATTTATCGCGTCAGTATAGGTTATCCTTTCAAACCTGCTCTCTGTTATATGCTCAAGGTTTTCAATTATCCCCTTTTCTATCATCGTGTTAAAGAATTTCATATCGCTGTCACAGTTCTGCAGCACATACCGGAGTATAAATTTAATGAAATCCTCTGCCGTATCCATATTGCCGTTTATATCGCAGAATGCCATTTCCGGTTCCACCATCCAGAACTCGGCAAGGTGCCGCGTGGTGTTTGATTTTTCCGCACGGAAAGTGGGCCCGAATGTATATACATTTTTAAGAGCAAGAGCGTATATCTCCGCCTCGAGCTGTCCGCTCACTGTCAAAGAAGCCTCCTTCCCGAAAAAGTCCTTTGTAAAATCTATCTTTCCTTCAGCTCTCGGTATGTTATTCAGGTCAAAATTCGTTACATGAAACATCTCCCCCGCGCCCTCGCAGTCACTGCCTGTGATTATGGGCGTATGGACATATACAAAACCGTTATCGTGAAAATATTTATGTATAGCGAAACTCATCGCGTTTCTGATCCGCATCACCGAACCGAATGTATTTGTTCGCGGTCTGAGATGCGCGATCTCACGCAGAAATTCGAATGAGTGCCTTTTTTTCTGAAGCGGATACTCTTCCGGCGAGGCGTCTCCATGAACAGTTATCTCATCCGGGATCACCTCTACACTCTGTTCCTTGCCCTGCGACTGTACCAGCTTGCCTTTTATCGATACGCTTGCGCCGTTAACAAGCCGGTGATCGATACTGTCATAACCGGGAAAACTCCGTGCAAGTACAATCTGTATACTCTCCTGAGTGGAACCGTCATTGACAGCTATGAAAGATACCTCTTTCGAGTCTCTCCTGGTACGTATCCATCCCTCGACAAGCACATCCCTGCCTGTGCCGTCAAGTGTCAGCATATGCTTTATTGTTTTATCTTTCATATAGTTTACTCCCCCTGTTCATTCATTCCGGCAATTTTATCGCCGAAAAATTCTTCATAACTCATTAATTTTATACCGCTCTTCCTGGCGTTTTCAAGCTTGCTGCTTTTCCCGTTTGCATCCTCACAGATCAGTATGGCAAGGTCTTTTGTAACCGATGGTGAGTATTCGTAACCTGACTCTTCAATTATTTTTATCAGGTCATTTCTCTTCCCCGGGCCCTTTCCTGTCATGCAGACTTTTCCCGATGATTCTTTTTTCCTCTCCTCCACCAGATCAAGGACACCGAGAAGTTCGTTCAACAATATCCTGTTTGACGGATCGTTTTTCCATTCAATGATATTTTTTCCTATTACATAGGTATCATCGCTGAAGTCGAGGAACCCCTGTACGGTGTATATCCCCATTTTAACGAGGGATTTTTTCTGTACCAGAGGTATCCCCAGTCTGCTTATTAACTCAATCGGAGTCATTCTTCTGGAGTTTCCCACTTCCGTGATGAAGTTCCGTATCTTCTTCTCCGCGAAACCCTCTATACCTTCAAAATCTTTTTCTGTAAGTTCATATATATCTTTTATACCTTTTATTCTGCCGATTTCAAACAGCTTGCGTATAGAGGCCTCCGCGACATTCTCGATACTGCAGTTTTTTACCCAGTATATTATCCTCTGGATTATCTGCTCTCTGCATGAGGGATTTACACACCTGAGGTGTACGCCCGACTGCACCGGGATGCTTTTACATGACGGACATTCAGCGGCAACCATTTCCCCGCTGAAACTCTCCCTGTTCACTGAGCTTTTATTTCCATAAACGAACGGGATAACATCATTCGCTCTCTGGACAATCAGAGTGTCCCCTTTCTCGATTTTCAGCTTTTTAACATTTTCAAAGTTGTTAAGAGTAGCCCTTCCGAGTTTCGCTCCGCCGATAACAACCGGTTCGAAAAGCGCCACAGGGATAAGGTTCCCCTGACGGCTCACCTGCCAGACAACATCTTTCAGCACCGTCTCGCGAAATTCCGCCGGAGGTTTCATCGCTATTGCGTAGTGGTGGTGATGATCCAGCACCCACCTGCTGTCTATCTCTTCAAAAAGTCTTCTGTCATCGACAGAAACAATCAGACCGTCTGTTTCATATTCCCACTCCGACCTCAGACTCTCCATATAGCGGGTGTAAAAATCTTCTATCTCTTCCGGACCGGCGGCGATCGAATACTCCACAATATTAAATCCGTTTGATCCGAGAAGATCAATTCTACCGCTTTCAGTACCTATCGAATCAAGACCTGTGACCTGATACACCGCAAATCTGACATGCCTCAGATCGTCCCTGTTCTCTTTCCTGTTGATAAGACCGACGCAGTTATTCCGCAGAGGTCTCCCTCCGGTATCAAAAGCCGTATTTTTCGGGAGATAGAGCTCACCCCTGATCTCGATGTCATCCGTTGTAAAATCTATTGTATCCGGTATATCTTTCATGTATGATGCTATGTGACTTATATCCTGTCCGTACTCTCCATCACCCCTTGTCGCCGTATATATGAGCTTCCCGTCCCTGTACCTGCATGTTGCAGACAATCCGTCGATCTTCGGCTCTATAATAAACCGCTCTCCCCTGTTCAGCCCGAGCCTTTTCAGCCATGTGAGGATATCCGCGATGCTCTTCGCTTTTCCCATCGACAGCATTGGAATCTGATGCTTTATTTTATCGGCAGCGGCCGATTCGGATCCGACTGATGAGAAGTATTCATTACCGGGATCAACAGACCGGAGCTTCTCTTCAAGTTCATCAAATTCCGAATCGGTCATTATCGGATTATCCGAATTATAGTATGCATCTCTTGCCTCATTAAGCAGTCTTACAATTTCATCACTCTTCATTTTTGATTCCTGAAAGTATTATCCACATAAAAAAGTTTGTTCAACTCTATGCACATAAAATATCTGCTTTACGGCCAGATCAACAAATAAAAAAATTTTTCTGTCATAAAAATTTTCATATTTCCAGTATATTACAGGAATTTGAAAAAAGTAATGTTTTATTAATTAAAATATGAAAAAAAATTTTATTTGACTCAACAGCGATTATATTGAAATTAACATCATCACAAATGTTAAAGGAGTAAAAGAAATGAAAAAGCTTCTGGTTATTGTTATCTCATCGCTGATGCTAATGGTATTATCGGTTTCATGCTCTGACACAAAACAAACCAAAACCGAACCGCCAAAAGTACAAACCGACAACATTCAGGTTAAAGCAGGCGGCGGAGATGATTTTGCAGTCGATGCAATCAACAAACAGGTTAAAGATTTTGCCATTGACGGTTTCCCCGGCGGTAGCGCCAAAATCAAAAAAAATGAAGATCTTGAAAACATGAAAAAGATCGTAGGATATGTTAAACCGATTATTGCTAAAATACCGGACGGGTATGTTATGCAGATAACCGGGCACTGTGCTAACTACGAATCTGATGCAACAAGAAAAAAAGTATCAACCGCCAGAGCCGAAAAAATCTATAATGAGCTTAAAAAAGCGGGTGTCAGCGGAAATAAAATGACTGCACGGGGAGTCGGAAGTGATGTGGTCCGGGAAGGATACAGCGATAAAGATCCCAAACAGAGAAGAGTCTCTTTTAAAGCAGTAAAAAAATAACAGAGTCACCCGATTTGCGGATATAAACATTTATATCCGCAAAACCTTCATTTCTATTTATTATTTTTCAAACCTTTGAAAAATCCCGCAGCTTTTTAAAAAATCCTTTTCTGTTATATGTCCGGCACAACTGCCGTGTAAAATTTTTTAACGAGATAGCTGATGTCAAGCTGTTGATACAGGCTATTCTGTCTTGAAAGCACCGACTTCGCGTGAAAGCTCATGCGATCTGTCATTCAGTTCTCGGGAAAGATCGCTGACCTTCTCGGAATTTCTCGCGGTAAGCTGCGCATATTCATTTACAGAGTTTATCGCTTTTGTAAGCTCTTCGATTGTATACTGCTGCTCTATGGAAGAATCGTGAATATCCCTGGTAACACCGCTGAACTTCTCTATCTCTGTCTCGATCTTTTTATTTTTTTCGGAGAGAGATTCAGTGAAACTGTATGCATTATTTATTACAACCGATGTTTCGGCTATACTGCTTTTTATCGTATCCAGGATCAACGCCGTTTCATTTATATTGTCAAGCTCTCTGCTTATTTTTCCGGATTGAGCGGACAGGTTTTTCTTGATATCGCCGGCCAGACTTGATGTCTGGTCCGCCAGTTTGTTGACTTCATCGGCGACGACGGCAAAACCTTTTCCATGTTCGCCGGCCCTTGCGGCCTCGATCGAAGCATTAAGCGCAAGAAGATTTATCTTGTCGGCAATGTCATTGATCATGTTAACCATTCCGTCGATGTTTCCCATGAATGCAGAGATGTCCTTCATCGTCTCGACGGTTTTAAGCATCGAAGCTCTCCCCTCGTCCGTCCTGGCCATCGTGCCTGTGATACTCTCCTTCATCTCTCCGGCACGGTGTTTCATGTCCCTGGTATCCCTCGCTATATCAAGAACAATCTCCTTCATCACTCTGAATTCCTGCTGCTGCTCCTTTATCCTGTTTACATTTATATCGAATGAAGCCGACATCTCCTCATAGGCGCTCCCGGCTTCTTCGGTTATCGCAGAAAGATTTCTCGCGGTGTCTGAAAGCTCGGCGGATGTTTTATCCAGACTGGAGCCTGTCTCCTCGAGATTGACGGCGCTTCCGGCAAGGGTAACGACCATTTTTTTCAGACGTTCTTTAGTTTTGTAAACCGCTTTGTTAATCGTCGCAAGCTCATCGAGTACTACTATTTTGGATGAATAAGCCGAGAGATTCCCCTTCTGTATCTCTTTCAATACCCGGTTTACGCGGTCCACGCTTGTAACAAGCGTTTTTGCCAGTATGGAGGAGATATAAACGGCAAGCAGTATCCCTATTACAGTAATAACGGTCAGCCTGATATAGATGCCGCTTTTATCGATATTCATCCTTGTACTGAGTATAAGAAGGTATGTAAGCAGAGAGAGAAACGGCACGAGCATAATTATTATTACAGAGGAAAGCACTTTCTGATAGATACTGATACTGAAAAGACGGCGCAGTTCCCTCCATGCAGGAAAAATTCCCTGTTCAAAAACTTTCTGAAGATAAATTTCACTGAGAAGAAAAAAGAGAACGCCGGAAAACGAACCGCTGATTATCATCAGCAGCCACATATTCAGGGCCTGTATACCATTCAGCTGCGCGAAATACATCGTCAGCAGGTTAACGCATGAAATCCCGAAAAACCATCTAAGCATTGTTCCAAAACTGATATAAAAAGGGAGCTTCCTGAACCGTTCGAATGCAGCATTATATATTGCCTCGTCGTAATCTTCACCGCGCCTCAGTATACCGAAATATCTCAACACCGGTTTCAGTAACAGATAGTTTATAAAAAGCGTAGAAGTTATTGAGAGAAAACATGTAAAGGCAGCAGCCAGAATGAAGATTTTCAGCTGTTCCGGAGTCAATTCAAGATTGGAGATAACATAAAGGACCATCAAAGGAACAAGAAGAAAATAGCTTATCCCGTCTGTTTTTATAAATATCCGGAGAAAAAAATGTTTTATATCACTGGAATACTCTTTATCGTTCATAAACCGCGTCCTCATAATTTAACTGTATTAACGAAAAAAAAGTTTATCAGTATTCTGCTTCACATTTTTGCTTTTTTTCTATGTGTTTATACTATGCTCCTTTCAGATATTAAATAATCAATATATTTTTTATGACGATTTTTTTTTAAGGAGATTTATACACCGTATTGCTTCTCTATAGAGCGATATTGAAGTTAATATCACCGGAAACAGGCTAATCAGCAGGAATCATTCATCAGCCGGCCTGTCAATCATCTGAAGGTCGATATCTCCGCCATCTTCACCATCCGTTATGCGGTAAATATCCTTATCAACTTTTTTAAACTCCCGTGAAGCGGTATTGTAACTGTTTACCGTTGTAGAAAGGTTTTTTCCGAGACGGTCCATATACTCGCCGAAATTATTAAGGTGCTTATTCAGGTCTTTGATCCTGTTCAGGATTATTTTTATATTCTCTTCAACCTTCTGCTGCTTGAGTCCCTGCATCACAGTTTCGAGATATGCATAAAATGACGTCGGAGATACGATGATAACATGTTTACTGAAAGCATATTCGATAAAGTCGCGTGTGGTGATGTTTACTGTCCCCACATTGTAAATAAGCAGATTATAATAAACTCCCTCAGCCGGTATAAACATGAATGCGAAATCGGTGGTATTCTCTCCGTGTTTTATATATTTTGATGTCTCGTCGATCCTGTTTTTGAGATCGATTTTAAACTCCTTCTCGATCTGTAACCGCAGTTCGGCGTTTTGTTCCTGCATAAGCCTGTTGTATTTTTCCAGAGAGAACTTTGCGTCAATCGGTATTATCTTATCCCTGTAAAAAATCGCTGCGTCAACAATGGTTCCATCGCTGAACCTGTACTGCATCCTGTACTGTGCCGGCTGAAGGACATTGCCGAGCAGTGTTTCAAGAAAATACTCTCCGAGTATTCCCCTCTGTTTAGGATTTTTAAGAATATTCTCCAGGCTCTGCATCTGTTTCGAAAAATCCAGAACCTGTTTATTCGTTTCATCGAGTTTCGTAAGCCGTTCTGTAACCTCCCTTATTATCGCTGCCGACTGCCCGAACTGCTTCTGCATGTTTACAGCGCTCTCCTGCTGGCTTCTGCTCATAAGATTCGTAATTGAATCGAGTTTCTGCTGCACTTCGACTCTGTTTTTATGGGAAGCATCGGAGAGTTCCTGCCGCAGAGAATTTATCAGTGAAACCATCATTTCATTACTGCCTGATGAAGACTCAAGCTTCTTCAGCTTCTGGTATGTCATCATTGCAAAGACAAGCAGAGGTATTATAATAACCGTCACCGCAATAATTATCACAATAAGCAATCCGCTCTCCATATCACCTCTTATCCTTTTTTAATTTCCGGGAGTTGTTAAATTTCCGTGCTATTGAAAAAATCCGCTGCAATCAAATGTCCGCAGACCGATATACGGACAACCACGGAACTATAGCAATTCACGAAATGATTAGACCTCTGTCATTGCGAACAAAGTGAAGCAATCTGTTTTTAAAAATATAATTTCATAATAAAAACAGGTGTTTTTACAAAAAACAGACTGCCGCGGCATTCCATGCCTCGCAGTGACATTAAATGTACTAATTAATTAGTTAACAGCTATAATAAAACCGGTGACAGGTTCCGGAATCTGACATCACCGGTTCAGAGTTTTTAAAAAAATTACCAGGCAGCTTAACCGGCATTTTTATACAGATCTGTGCAGGCCGCTTTATCGATTTTACCGCTCGATTTTTTCGGGAGGGCTTTCATCAGCCGGACCTCAGCAGGGACTTTGTATCTCGGAAGCAGCCTGGCACATCCCTCAAGTATTTCATTTTCTGTTGTTTCATTGTTTATCGTTACCGCAAACGCCACAAGTCTGTTCCCGAGAAGATCATCAGGCACACCGATTACCGCAGCCTCAACAAGCAGGCCTGTCTCAACAAGGGAATCCTCAACCTCCTGAGGATTGATCCTGTGCCCGCCGCTTTTAAGCAGTGAATCCTTTCTTCCCACAAGGTAGAAAAATCCGTCCTCGTCCATGTATCCCAGGTCGCCGGTATGGTAGCCGTTTGAGTCAAGAACCTTCGCAGATAGTTCGGTGTCTTTCCAGTAGCCCTGCATTATATTAGGCCCCGAACCGACAAGTTCGCCGGTCTCGCCGGCAGGGAGTTTCTTACCATCACCGTCAAGAATTTTCATTGTTACTCCGGGGATAGCGATACCTATGGATTCAATCTTCTCATTGAATCTTTCCGGAGGAAGATATGTCAGGCGCGCAGATGCCTCCGTCGCTCCGTACATTATTACTATTTCAGTGTGATCGGGCAAGACCTTACGCAGGTCCTCTTTAATCTGTTTCGGCATATGTCCGCCTGCCTGGGAACAGTACCGTAGCGACGCAAGCCTGTCCCGGTACGAGGCGATGGGAGAACGATGGAGCAGATATGCGTAGGTTGAGGGCACCCCGGAAAAACCGGTCACTGCAAGCTCCTCCATCTGTTTCAATACCGACGCAGTATAGGCAAATTTATTATTAAGCACAACAGAGGCGCCTGCCGCGAAATGCGTATTCAGAAGGGATTTTCCCATTACATAAAAAAACGGAAGAACGACCATCTGCCTGTCATCCTCGGTGAGCTTAAGGAAAGAACATATCGATTCGGTATTCGCGGCTATATTCGAATGAGTGAGCATAACTCCTTTTGGCACGCCCGTGGAACCTGATGTGTAGATAATCGAAGCCAGGCTGTCATGTGAAACATCAACTTTAAATTCCTCGCCGCTCCCGTCAACGGCATCCTCCCATGAAAGAACATGTTTCGCATCAGAAACTGATACACCGGAAGGTTTTTTCACTACAAGGGCTTTAAGCCCGAAAGACGGCAGATCGGCGTCACGGATAACATCCTCGAACATTGATGCCGTCAGCAATGCGGCCCCTCCGAGCTCTGAGAGTATAGATTTCAGTCCGCTCCCCTTTATATCGCTGCTCAGCGGAACAGCGACGCCGCCGCATTTCATTGCTGCATAATAACCTGCCACATATTCAATTCCGTTATGGAAAATCATCGCCACGCGGTCACCCTGTTTAACACCGCATTCCGAGAGCGTACGAGCAAGATTGTTTACAAGTTTTTCAATTTCAGAATAGGTATACTTCTGCGCATCATGAATCAGTGCTATTTTATCCGGATTTCTCCTTGCGCTGTTTTCAAGAAATCCATGAACGGTCAACTTTCCGATATCCATTATCTCCCACCTCTATAAAGTCCATTATAAATTATCAATAATTTCCAGGGAACGGTTCTCTGCCGCACTATCCGCAGCCGGGGCAGTTATATTTTTACAGTACCGGCACTGCATTGATTAAACATCAGATAGCATTTAATACCAGAGGGATCTGTTGTTCCGTGAATCCGCGCAGCAGTGTCTCGCCCTCCACTATATTCAACGGATCTACAACAACTGAAAGACGAATCATGCTGCAATCCATCCTTCCCCTTAAACCGGACAGCATTTTCAACTGCAGATCCATATAGCTATCAAGGTCTTTCCCATTATACCTGTACCAGTAATAAACCAGCAAGCCTTTTTTCCCGCGGACAAACAGCATTCTTGTAACTTTATTTCCGGCTGTACTGATTGTAATCGTATCCTTGTCAACCAGATCATATCCCTCCCCTTTTATGCAGAGTTCAGGTCTGTGAAGAAAAGGGGTACGGTTACCCCTGCCGTGTACAAAATACAGATAGACGCTCTGACCGGAGGGTGCTCCCTTTTTATAATATTCACGCATCAGAATATCATCTGTATTCAGCATGGAGAAATAGTAGTCCTCAAGCTTTTCATCGCGCGACTTCCATCCGGGTGTTTCTGCCGCAATTGAACCTTTTAAAAGAGGGTATCCCCCCCTGTTCATACGGTCCCCTTCAATCCGCATGATTACAGATAGTGCAGCCATCAGCGATATGATAATTATCAGAGCTGCAGGTTTATAATTCATTATGCCGGATGACGTTTTGGCCGACTCAGATGTTCTGTCTCTGCCGCTTTTAAAATCGGGCCATTCGTTGATAAGCGATATTAATACAAAAATAATTATAAAGACTACGGCTCCGATCAGTTCATGAAAAATTCCCAGCGCATATTTTTCATATCCATTCACTATAAGAAACGATACTATTACTATTCTTAAAATATTGGACAGCATCGCAGCCGGAACAGCTAACAAATAATCCAGCACCGCAGCAGACTTCCGTTTTTGAAAAAGAGCAAGGAACCAGAGAAGCGAAACCATGGCGAATAAATTTTCCATTCCGCTGCATGCAGGAGTTACCTCAATATGGTAACCGTTAACATCAAGCGTTGTACCATAAAGAGCCGTCGCAGGATAAATAAATGACAGGAGAAAACCGGAGATGCTCGCAGCTGATAGTTTTAAATAAAATGTCATATAATCGAGCAGGAAAGCCGGCAGAGGTATCGCAAGCAGAAGAAACAGGTAAAGAGCGATGTTATTATAAACAAATCGTATACCCGAAAAATATACCGAGACCCCGATAATGAATAGATAAATCGCAAAAAACTGAAAACTATTGATATAGAAGTATTCTCCGGATAATCCGGCAAACAGGGCTGATGTTACGATGAAGATTCCTGCAGCGTGAGAGCCCGATCGGTTTCGGCCGGAATACTTAAGTCTACCTGCCAGTATCCAGAGAAAAACCGCAAACACAAACGGCCCCTGGGTATAATACCCGCCCATCGTAAACCAGCGAATTGAAAGCTCTTTAAAAGCATTAAAAAAAAATACCGATGAAACAGCAGCAAACAATATAACAGACAATCTTATATTGTTTTTTATTTTTAAAAAAAACATCTATCTACAGAATAACCTGATTAATACTATATACGATATGGACTTATTTCTTATCGATAAATCTCTTAATTGTATAAGCAGCGCCCACACCACCAGCAATTAACAGCAACGTTGCCGGCTCAGGAACTCCCCCGCCGCCATGATGATAATTGTTCCTGTTTCCTTCTGGTGACTGCCCCATACTGAAAACCGATACTGAACTGAACAAAATAAAAAGGAGCGATATAATTACTCTTTTCTTCATAAAAAAACCTCGTTGGACTTTTTTAACTTCATAAACCGCATACCCACTATATAATGTAAACAAAAAAATGTAAAAGTTGAAAATAATATCAATAATTTGAGGAAACTTATGCATTTTTTATAAAACCATTTTTTGTTATTTTTGTAAATTAAAAAATGATCTCCATCATGATTTGCTATTTTCCGTCCCAGACAGCTATACGTACCAATAACCATAATGAAGCGCAAGCTAATCCATTCCCGGTAATCGGCTGTATCGCACTGTCACACTCACATTTCAAGAACTCTTGACAGAGGATTTTTTCATCCAGTCCAGATAAAAGAAGTACCTCCGGAAAAACGATTTTATTGTCTTCCGAATAATTTTATCATACATATTATGAGTTTTAATATCCCGGAGATCAAAAACAGACCGGTATTTACCTGTAACATAGCAAGAAACCGGTCTTTAATAATGTTAAACGCTGCCGCCTGAAGCTTCGCAATCACTGTCATGCACTGCAGGATTGCACCATGACCGCATAACAACACCCTCCAGTATACCCGGAACACCATCAGAATCAGCATAATCATCCATTGATATTTTTCCCGGATAAATATCTCCATCTGCTTTAAATACCCGCTTTTCGAAATCGCCTGTTTTGTAATCTAGAAGTATTTCATACAATCTGCTGCTCATGAATAATTGATTGTATGAAAATGGTTTATTCTATTTTTTTTACACTATCATTTGCCTGGTGAATTATATTCCCGATACGCACATCAATGATCTGCAACGGTTTCCTCTTATAGATAAACATCAGATGGTTAAAACCCTGTACTGCTGCAATCAAACAGATTATCAGCTATCATGACATCGTATTCCTTCCAACAGGCATCAGAGAAATTCCCGAAATTATATCTCAATAATATCAGTTCAATTTATATGCCCGAACATAAAGGACTTTTCCTGATTTTTTAAGTGTTGCTCATTCCAGGGATTATTTTTATGTAATATCACTTGAATAGATAAAACTTTTTTTTTATATTAATTTGATAAACAGATGTCACTGTAAAAACGCGCATGGAGTATTCTTTTGGCTGAATTAACAGGATACAGAATTGATGAAAGACTATTTATTACAGGAAAAACCGCGATTCACAGGGGATTATCACTGCGGAATAATAAAGAAGTTTTTATCAAAACAGTTCTCCCCTCCTATGATTCTCTCAGGACTAACGCGTCCCTGCTCCATGAATCTATTATTGCAGGTAAAGCCGGCTCCGGCATAATAAGTATTATTGAGACAATTGAATCGGGCGACAAAATAGCCCTTGCCATAGAACCTTTTACCGGAATACAGCTCTCTACGTTAATTGCTGAAAAGAGTCTAGCAACTATCGATACACTGCGTATAGCATCATCACTTGTAGATATCCTCGGCGAGCTGCATAAAAACGGCATAATACACAGAAACCTCAAACCATCAATTATCACTGTTGATACTGCAACCGGCGGCGTTCTTCTGATTGATATGTCTTATGCGCTAAATATTTCCCAGACAGATTCAGACATCACAGCGATAAACCTGCCGGGAACTGAAACGGATTATATTTCTCCGGAGCAGACCGGTTACATGAACCGTCCTATCGATTACCGTACCGACTTCTATCTTCTCGGACTGATTTTCTATGAAATGCTTACCGGTTTACCCCCATTTCATTCAGATGACCTGACGGAACTGATATACAGTCATATATCAAAAAAGGCCGTACCGCCCTCCGAGCTCAATCCGGAAATCCCGCCCGCAGTATCCGGTATAGTCATGAAACTCCTCGAAAAAAACGCTGAAAACCGCTATCTGAGTTCATGGGGCATAAGGTCTGACATCAGCAGATGTATTGATTACATCATCCATGAAAAACCTCTTACTAATTTTACTGCAGGAGAGAATGACGTTTCGGAAATCCTTTCCATCCCCCTTAAACTCTACGGCCGTGAAAAAGAAACTGCAGCCCTCCTGGATTCCTTTATGACGGTCGCAGGGGGCGAAAGCGCCATAGTGCTTGTAAAGGGCGCCGCAGGTTCGGGTAAAACCGCACTTGTTCACGAGATAAAAAAAATGCTCCCCTGGTCGGGAGGTTTTTTTATTGAAGGATCTTTTGAGAAAAACAGGGCCGATATTCCGTTCAGCGCGATCATCTCGGCATTGAACGAATTTATCCGCAGGCTCATGATAGAACCCGCCGACAGCCTTGAAAAATGGAAAGAAAAAATACTGGAAGAACTGGGACAGAACGGCAGGATACTGGCGGATATAATACCGGACATAGAGATGATAACCGGGAAAATGCCCGATGTCGCCGAGCTAGGCTCAGGTGAATCTAAAAACAGATTCATAATAGTTTTTCAGAACTTTTTACGAAGTATTGCATCTGCAGAACACCCCCTTGTAATGTTCATAGATGATATTCAGTACGCAGATGCCGAATCGCTGAAGCTTCTTGATCTGATAATATCAGATGCCGGCAGCAGATACCTTATGATTATATGCGGACTGAGGGACACTGATTCAGGCACGGTCAATCCGGTACTGGAGGCAGTTGAATCGATCGGCAGAGCGGCCCGCCAGTATTTGTCGATCGAGTTAACGCCGCTTGATATATACAATATCAACATAATGCTTTCGGAGATGCTCCGGATTGATAAAGAAAAGACTGAAATTCTGGCGGAAATCATCTCCGAAAAGACCCTTGGTAATCCGTTATTCATATCACAGTTCATAAAAAAAATCAACACCGAAGGACATTTCAATCTGAACAGTTCAACCGGTCAATGGGAATGGGATACCGGTCCGATCCGCCGTATGGAGACAGATGATAATATCGCGGAACTGTTTGTGGAAAAAATAAAACGTCTTGATGAACAGACAAAAAGATTCCTCTCTACAGCAGCATGTATAGGCAATTCATTTGAACTCTCAATGCTGACAGCTGTCAGCGGAATATCAATAAAATCAGCAGCATTAATTCTGTCAGCCGCGGTTCACAACGGATTCGTGATCCCGCTGGATGAAACCTTTGACAGAATAGGATCATCCCGGACAGCTGATACGGCTCAATACAGGTTTCTCCACTCAAGAATACATGATGCCTTCTACTCACTGATCGACATTAATGAAAGAGAGATAATCCACATAAAAGCAGGGCGTTATCTTGTTGAAAACATTCCCGAAAAAAGCCGGAATGAAAAACTGTTTGAAACAGTTTTACAGTTTAACAGCGGACGCAGGGCCCTGACCAGAGAGGAGGACCTCATACTTCTTGCGAAACTGGATCTGGAAGCGTCACAGAGAGCGAAATCATCCGGCGCATACACTCAGGCCCTTCTTTTCCTCGGTGCGGCAATTGAAGTACTGCCGTTGTCTATGTGGGAAACAAATTATACTCTGATATTCAGCATATACAGGGAATGGTCTGAATGTGAATACCTTTCCGGAAACTTTGCGAAAGCCGAAGAACTTTTTGATCTGCTGATGAGCAGGGCGAAATCAAATCTTGACAAGGGTGAAGTGTCCGTAATTCGTATAATACTTTACGCCAACATGGGAAAATTTGTCGAAAACAACAGGATCGGCGCCGCTTCATGCGCGATATTCGGCATAGGCATCCCTGATCCGGATAACCGCGACGAGATAAGGGAAATGATCAGTGAAGAGTTTGATACCTATAAAAAATACATGAAAGGCAGGGAGATTAAAGACCTGGCGCATCTGCCGGAAACACACGAACCGGAAATGGCAACATGCCTGAAACTGATAATGAACATGCTGTCATCTGCATATGTTTCAAATCCGCTTTTTCTTGATGCTCTTGTACTGAAAGGAGTAAACCTGTCTATTAAGCACGGAGTAGCCCCGGGCACAACATTTATTTTCTGTTCATGGTGCCTGATAACCAGTGTTAAACTTGACGATTACAAATCCGGCAATGAGTTCGGCATGGTGGCATTCGCGTTCAATGAAAGATTCAACCACCCCGCCACAAGATCCAATGTCCCATTTGTATTCGGAAATTTTATTCATCACTGGCGCGGCCATATAGCAGAAAACATCATTTATCTGCATGAGTCATTCAGGGCGGGAGTCGATAACGGCGATTTCATATACGGAAGTTTCGCAGCCACATCAATTCCCAGATATCTTCTTGCTTATGGACACGACCCGCTCAGTAAAGTTCTCGAAGAGACGGAGGAAACCCTTGCATTCTTTAAAAGAATAAAAAACTATGCATCTCTTGAAAGACAGGAACTGACAAGACAGGCCGTACTCAGTCTTATGGGACGGAAGGAGGACACATCATCCCTCAGTACAGCTGATTTTGACGAGCTTTCACACATAATGAGGATGACCAATATTCATTACGGCACCGGTGTAGCTCTATACTATTATTACAAGCTTCTTACTCTGTACATGTCCGGTTTGTACGATCAGGCTTTTTCAATGGCCCAGGAGGGAATGAAGCATATTTCGTTTATCGTAAATTCGATCCAGCAGGCTGAACTTGTCTTTTATCACTCTCTATGCATGACCAGGCTCTACGAAACCGTCAATGAAAACGAACGAAAAAATTACCTGGCCTCATTATCAGATAATCTGGCAAGGCTTGAACTCTGGTTCAATAACTGCAGTGAAAATTTCTCCACCAGATATCATCTGGTCAAGGCTGAATACTGTTCAATAACAGGAGATGCCTGGAACGCAACCCGGTTTTATGACAGAGCCATCCATGACGCTGAAGAAAACGGTTTTATCGCACTATCGGCACTCTGCAGCGAGCTTGCTTCTGAATTTCACCGCAAGACAGGGAATAATCACTCTGCGGATATGCTGATAGCAGAATCTCTCGAATACTACCGCGCATGGGGAGCCGAGGCAAGGATCCGATTAATTGAACAGAAATATGAAAACAATATTTACAAGTTACAGCTTTTAAAAAGCAGTATCCTTCACGCTAAAGATTACAATGCCGGAAATAAGAGCATTCCCGAAGAGAACCGCAAGGCGTCTGATATAATTGACCTTATAAGCGTCATAAGAGCATCTCAGACGATATCAGAAGATATCCAGCTGGAAAACCTTATCACGAGGCTCATGAAAGTACTTATAGAAAACGCGGGTGCACAGAACGGCATACTGCTTATCGAGAAGGAGGGATGGCCCGCAATTGAAGCTCTTGCAGTAACCAGAGACGACAGCATAAATATCAGCATAAGCAAGATATCCAGCGCGGGAACACATTATCCCGAATCGATGGTCAACTATGTAAAGAGAACCGGAGAATCGCTGATACTTGGAGACGCATCATCTTCGGGAATATTTATATCTGATCCTTATATAATACATAATGCCCCGAAGTCGGTGCTATGCATACCGGTCAAGCAGTCTGCCGAGATAACAAGCATACTATATCTGGAAAACCGGATCTCGTCCGATGCTTTTGACAGATCAAGGCTTGATGTTCTTAACATTCTCTGCTCCCAGGCGGCTATATCACTTGAAAACGCTCTCAACTATGAAGAGACTGTAAGGATAAAGGAATCCCTCAGGGAGAGTGAAGAGAACTACAGGGTTCTTTTCGAAAATATTCAGGATGTGTTCTACAGAGCAGACGTAAACGGAAACATACTACTCACATCCCCGTCTTTCAGCAGGATGTTCGGATATACATGCGAGGAGGTCATAGGGATGAATATTGCTACAATTATGTATATCAATCCCGATGACAGGTCCGTACTGCTTGATACGCTTAACCGGAAGGGTTTCATAGAAGATTATGAGGTCCAGCTAAAAAGAAAAGACGGTTCATCTATATGGGTTGCGACTAATTCTCATTACTATTACAAGAACGGAGCACCTGCAGGAGTGGAAGGTCTTCTGAGGGATATAACAGCCAGAAAAACAGCCGAGGCACAGATGATGGCCGAGAAGGAGAGGCTTGCTGTAACGCTGAGGAGCATAGGCGAAGGGGTCATTGTCACCGACCTTGAAAAGCGTGTTATACTTATTAACCGTGTTGCCGAGAAGATTACAGGACAGAGCCAGGAAAAAGCATCGGGCAGAATTATTGATGATGTTTTTATGATAAAAGACCGCGATGACACCTATTGCTGCGGCCGCATAATGGAAAAACTCATTACGACAGGCGAGCTTGTTGAAATCGAAGACGGACTTAAGCTGACATGTCAGGATGAAACAAATTTGCTCATAGCCCTCTCCGCCGCCCCTATCCGCGACGAGAAGAGCCATATAATAGGAACAGCCATTGTATTCCGGGACATAACTGAAAAACACAGACTGGAGGAGGAGCTGCTTAAAACGCAGAAACTTGAATCAATCAGTATATTTGCCGGCGGCATTGCTCATGACTTCAACAATATACTGACCGGGATACTGGGCAACGTATCACTCAGCATGCTTTATATCGACAACAGAGAAAAACTCATTACCAAACTCGCAGACATCGAGAAGGCATCAGTCCGAGCGAAGGATCTTACACAGCAGCTGCTTACATTTTCCAGGGGCGGGGTTCCGATTAAGAAAACGACATCAATTGTCGAACTTATCCGTGAATCGGTAAAACTTGTAATGAGCGGATCAAATGTCAAATGTGAAATTGAAGTCCATGAACCTGTAAGCCCGGTAGAAGCCGACGAAGGACAGATCAACCAGGTTTTCAATAATATTATAATAAACGCAATTCAGTCGATGCCCGGAGGTGGAGTAATAAATATCAGCGTTGAGAATCTGCCTGCCGGCAGTCAGTCTGACGGGGGGGAAACAACAGCTTATATCGGCATAACAATAAGCGATCACGGCATAGGAATTCCCGCTGCAAATTTGATGAAAATTTTTGACCCATTTTTCACCACAAAACCTGGCGGAAACGGACTCGGCCTTGCGACATCATATTCAATTATAAAAAAACATGGAGGTAATATCACCGTCGAATCTGAAATGGGAAAGGGGACAAGCTTTCACATACTCCTCCCCGCCTCAGACCGGATCATTAAAGCTGTTCCCGGACATATTGAAGAGAACTTTAAAGGAAGGGGACGCATACTCATTATGGACGACGAAGACATAGTAATAAATGTCTGCTCCGAAATGCTGATCGACCTTGGATATGAGACTGTCGCCGTAAAAGACGGGGACCAGGTCGTTGAAAAATATTCCGAGTCGGTCAGATCGGGAAATCCGTTCAGCTTTGTCATAATGGATCTTACAATACCCGGAGGAGCCGGCGGCAAGTATGCTATAAAAAAACTTATAGAGATAGACCCGGGTGTAAAAGCCATTGTTTCCAGCGGCTATTCGAACGACCCCATAATGTCGGACTACAGGAGTTACGGCTTCAGCGGCATTATAGTGAAACCGTACAAGTTCGATGAACTAAAGGACCTGCTCTATTCAATGTCTCGTGAAGAGTGACAGAAACAGCTTTCTAGACCGGCAAGCATATTTTCCGGATCTTTATAATGTTATTACCAGACGGCTTCCTGCAGGTAAACTTTATCTATAAATAAAGTATAATAAACTTGACAAATACTACTATTTTACTAGAGTATCCTCATATTTCTTATCAAGAGCGGTTGAGGGACTGGCCCTGTGACACCGCGGCAACCTCCTTTAAGCAAGGTGCCAATTCCAGCGGGTTAAAACCCGAAAGATAAGGAAGCGGGATATCCAGTGGATAAAAACCCCTTCCTCCCCGGCAGGGGTTTTTTTATACAAGGAGATATCTCATGAAACATTCAACACTGGCTGTTCAGCTAGGTACGGGCTATGACTGTAAAACAGGCTCGATATCTGTACCTATCTACCAGAATGCGACGTTCCGGCATCCGGGTCTGGGCCAAAGCACGGGTTTTGACTACAGCAGATCCGGCAACCCCACAAGAAAAATTCTTGAAGACGGTATGGCCTCACTCGATGGCGGAGCGCGAGGATTTGCCTTTTCATCGGGGATGGCAGCGATTACCGGCATCATGTATCTTTTTAAACCTGGCGACCACATCATTGTTACCGAAGACATTTATGGGGGTACGCGGAGGCTTTTCGAAAAAGTATTCCGTGATTACGGGCTTAAATTTTCATACGTTGATACTTCCGACATCAGCCTGATCAATAAAAACGTTAATTCATCAACAAGAGCTGTCTTCATTGAAACACTTACAAATCCTCTGCTGAAGTTCGCCGATCCAGTAACAATCGCTTCATTATGCAGAGATAAAAAAATACTGCTTATTGCGGATAACACATTCCTGACACCATATCTGTTCCGACCCCTTGAATATGGTGCGGATATTACCCTTTACAGCGCGACAAAATATCTTTCAGGCCATAACGATACAGTAGCCGGGATAGCAGTTGTCAAAGATCCGGAGCTTGCGGAAAAAGTTTATTTTTATCAGAATGCTTCAGGTGCTGTCCCGGGACCCCAGGATTCCTGGCTTGTTATAAGAGGAATGAAAACACTCGGCATCAGGCTCGACCGTCAACAGGAGAACGCGCTAAAAATTTCAAAATGGCTCTGTTCTGTCACCGGGATAGAAAAAGTATATTATCCGGGACTGGAAAACCATCCGGGACACGATCTGATGAAGAGATATACATGCGGTTTCGGAGGAATGATTTCGTTTGAGGTTTCTTCTACCGACCTGGTACCCCGAATTCTGGAAAGAGTCAGGCTTATCTCTTTCGCTGAGAGCCTGGGAGGAGTTGAAAGCCTGATAACGTATCCAGAAACCCAGACTCATGCTGACATACCGCCCGAGATCAGGACGACACTCGGAATAAACAACCGTCTTCTGAGGCTTTCTGCCGGAATAGAAGATGCAGATGATATAATCGATGACCTGAAACAGGCAATAAAAGGAGAATAGAATGAAATTCGCCACAAGGATAATACATAACGGGCATACTGTTGACGAAAAAACCGGAGCGGTCTGCACCCCGCTATTTCATGTATCGACATACAGGCAGCAGTCTGTGGATCATTTCGGAAAGTACGATTACGGCCGCGGCGATAACCCGACACGTGAAGCGCTTGAAGACGCGGTAGCGCAGCTTGAGGGGGGAACAGAAGGTTTTGCCTTTGCATCAGGAATGGCGGCTATATCCTCTGTAATGATGCTGCTTTCTCAGGGTGACCATATCGTTGTATCCGAAGATATATACGGCGGAGCATTCAGAATAATTACAACTGTTCTCAAACGGTTCGGTATCACGTCAACTTTTATCGATGCTACAGATCCTTATCAGATAGAAAAAGCAATCAGGCCCGAGACAAAAGCCCTTTATCTTGAAACGCCGTCTAATCCTCTTCTGAAAATCACCGATCTCCGCAAGGTGGCAGAGATAGCACAGAGAAAGGGGATAATTACAATTGTAGATAATACTTTTATGACCCCGTACCTGCAGCGGCCCCTTGAGCTTGGTTGCGATATCGTTCTGCACAGCGGCACAAAATTTATCAACGGGCACAGCGACGTTATCTGCGGTTTTGCGGTTGTCAACAAGCCCGACCTTGCCGGAAAAATTCGATTCATGCAGAATGCCATAGGTGCGGTACCGGGACCTCAGGACTCATGGCTGGTACTCAGGGGCTTGAAGACTCTGAAGGTGAGGATGGACTATTGCCAGAAATCAGCGATGAAACTCGCACTTTGGCTTACAGATCAGCAGTTTGTAAAAAAAGTCTATTATCCGGGTCTTGAATCACATGAAGGATATGAAATTAATGCAAACCAGTCCCATGGCCCCGGAGCGGTTCTTTCATTCGAACTCGACACCATTGAAAATACAAAACGGCTTCTTGAAGGGGCAAAGCTCGCTCTATTTGCAGTAAGTCTCGGAGGTGTCGAATCTATAATTTCTTATCCCGCTAAAATGTCTCATGCCTCTGTTCCGGCGGAGGAGCGGCACAGGCTCGGCATAACCGAAACTCTTGTCCGTCTTTCACCTGGCCTTGAAGATACTGACGATCTGATAGATGATATACAAAGGGCTATAGGGCTCTGACCCCCCTTTTTAGGCTCTGACCCCTCTTTTTAGGCTCTGACCCCCCTTTTAGGCTCTGACCTCCCTTTTAGGCTCTGACCTCCCTTTTAGGCTCTGACCCCCCTTTTAGGCTCTGACCCCCTTTTAGGCTCTGACCCCCTTTTATCCTTATACATCTATCGCTGTTTCGTTATACTTACCCTGCCGGTAGTCTACGCCGGCTTTATTCTATTCATTTACCGGAATTGATCGATTTAATGGTTAAATTTTTCAATTATTCAAAAAAATTATTTTTTTGTACAAATCTGTTGACAGAATTTAATCACTATTAAATCTATCATTTTAGTAGTGATTAAAAAATATTAAGAGGGTGCATATGAGAATTGCAATAATAGGGGGTCTGGATCGCAACGAAAACAGGTATACAGAAATAGCATCCCTTTCCGGTCATACTATAGAAAGTCACAATGGGCGTATACATGGCCGCGGGTCTGATGAAATAAAAAAAATTATAAGCAGAGCTTCTCTTGTGGTAATACAGATGACAGTTAACAGCCACGGAGGGGTTCACCTCGCCAAAAGAATGACCAGAAAGGAGCACAAACCTGCCTTGATTATTCCCCGTCTGGGACGGAGCGGATTGGAAATGCTTCTCGATAGAATCAACCGTGATCCTGACTACTATGTTTTCAGATAATATCATCAGGGAGAAATAAAAAAATGAAAAATAACGATTCAGCAATAAAAAATGAAGTCACGTTCAAAATAAAAACCGGCCTTGCAGAGATGCTTAAGGGGGGCGTAATAATGGATGTTGTTACACCTGAACATGCGCGCGTTGCCGAGGATTCCGGCGCAGCGGCAGTGATGGCGCTTGAGCGGGTACCCGCGGATATACGGATAGCGGGAGGTGTTGCAAGAATGTCAGATCCGGAACTTATTATAAGGATTCAGGAAGCGGTAACGATACCGGTCATGGCAAAATGCCGTATCGGCCACTTCGTCGAGGCACAGATTCTGCAGTCGCTTGGAGTTGATTTTATAGACGAAAGCGAAGTGCTTACTCCCGCCGATGACAGATATCATATAAACAAACACCATTTTACAATACCCTTTGTCTGCGGCTGCCGCGATCTCGGCGAGGCGCTTCGCAGAATCGGAGAAGGAGCGGCGCTGATCCGCACAAAGGGTGAAGCCGGTACCGGCGACATTGTTGAAGCGGTACGTCACATGAGGACTCTGCAGGATGATGTCCGGAGGATCAGCTCGCTCCCAGAGGAGGAGCTGATGACTGCTGCAAAAGAACTCGGTGCTCCATATGAACTTGTAAGGGAAACGGCGCTGCTAGGCAGGCTCCCGGTTCCGAATTTCTCCGCCGGCGGCGTCGCGACACCGGCAGATGCGGCACTGATGATGCATCTTGGCGCTGAATCGGTCTTTGTCGGCTCGGGGATCTTTAAATCCGGTGATCCGGCAGCCAGAGCCCGCGCGATAGTCGAGGCTGTTACATGTTATAAAGACCCGGCAAAGCTTGCCGAAATATCACGCAATATAGGTGAGCCGATGACAGGTATTGGAATGACACAGCTTGGAGAAAGCGATAGACTTGCGGCAAGAGGGTGGTAGTATGAACCTTGTGAAAACAAAAACGGCTGGTGTTCTTGCGATGCAGGGCGCATACGCGAAACATATTGAATCCATTCGCAGGATCGGAATCGCGGCAATGGAGATACGTACCGTTTCAGACCTTGACAGAGCAGACTGCCTGATAATCCCCGGGGGAGAGAGTACGACCATCGGTAAACTTCTTGATAAAAACGGCCTGTTTTATCCGGTTAAAAACCGCATCGAGAACGGTATGCCTGTTCTTGGAACCTGCGCGGGGATGATTTTGCTAGCAAAAGAAGTCTGCGGGATGGATCAGCCGCTGCTCGGAGTCATGGATATCACCGTTGAGCGGAACGCATACGGCAGACAGATCGATAGCTTTGAAACGCCGTTAGCAGTTAAAGGGATCACCGGCGAACCGTTCAGCGGAATATTTATCAGGGCTCCAAGAATCAGGAATGTAGGCGCAGGTGTTGAAATACTCGCGTCATATGACGGCATCCCGGTAATGGTAAGACAGAATAATATTTTCGCTCTCAGTTTCCACCCGGAACTGACAGACGATACGAGGCTCCACTCACTGTTTATAGCATCATCGGTAATATAATTTACCTTAACATAACTACAGTTTTCTGAATTCGCTTCCGCAAAAGAACTTTTTCAGAAGACTTATAAAGGAAATTTATGAGCTTATATATAATACTTATCGCTGTTCTGCTGCTGACCTTAACGGCAATCCCCGCAATTCTGCTTAACAGAGAGAGCAAATCTATAGATGATCAAGAAAGGAAAAACTCCGGCGGAAAGTATATAAAGCTTTCAGACGGTTTTACACATTATGAGATTACAGGAGATGATTTAGCCCCGGTTATTCTGCTGATTCACGGTTTTTCAGTACCGTTCTATATGTGGGATAAAAATACCGGTCCGATGGCTGAAGCGGGATTCAGGGTAATCCGGTATGATATGTATGGACGTGGTCTGTCAGACAGGCCCGGTGTAAAATACGACGCAGATCTCTTTATCCGGCAGATTGACGAACTTCTTACGGGCTTAGCTGTCAATGGCCGAATAACAGTCATCGGCACATCTATGGGGGGAGCTGTAGCCGCCGCTTACATAGAAAGATACCCGCAGAGAGTGGAAAAACTCGTATTAATCGACCCTGTGCATGAAACCTTTAAAGCAGGTATACTCAAAACTCCGCTGCTTGGAAAATTTATAGCTTATACATTCCTTCTTCCAGGATATCCATCCCGGCAGCTTAATGATTTCCATCAGCCGGAAAATTTCCGAGACTGGCCTCATATGTACATGATGCAGGTCAGATATAAAGGATTCAGATACGCTGTCTTTTCAACTATTCTGAATTTTTTAACCAATGATCCGGAAAGATATTATGCATCTGTCAGAGAGAATAAAATTCCGTCACTGGTCATCTGGGGCAAGGAGGACCGAGTTATACCGCTGCATGGTATAGCAGCATTGAAGGAACTGATAGACCCTCAGATATTCATAGTTTTCCATGCCGGACACCTCCCTCATTACGAAAGGCCGGAGATTGTAAATCCGGTCATAATAAATTTTCTTCTGAAGGAAAAGTTTGTCGAAGAAAGAGCTTATATTTAATTAAATATTCAAGATAACAGATATATTTTTTACATTTCTCCCTTTTTGTCGAGAAGATAAAAGTATTATTATTTATATTAATTCATTATATTTATATTTTTAATGTTTGACATACGCCGGCATCCTCCGATTGAGTTATTTTCTTAAGAGACGATAATGATAAGTGCCGGAATTGATATAGGTTCAAGGACCGTTAAGGTCGCTATTGCTGAGAATGGAAAGATAATCCATTCGGGCAAAACGCTATGCTCCTATAACCCCGTTGAATCCTGCAAAATGCTCCTTTCCGGTATAGAATATGATACACTGACCGCGACAGGCTATGGGCGTCATCTGATAAAGCAGCATATCGACTGCAGCGTTATCAGCGAAATCAGGGCATTTTCAATTGGATCCAGCTTCCATACAGACGGATGCCGTACTATTCTTGATATCGGCGGTCAGGACACCAAGGCAATATCTCTCGATGAATCCGGTAATGTTGCAAAGTTCGAGATGAACGACAAATGCGCAGCCGGTACAGGCAGGTTTCTGGAAATTATGGCTGCAGCTCTCGGATACACTCCGGAGGATTTTTATGAATCTGCACTATCGGCAGACAAAGCCGAACAGATAAATAACACATGCACGGTGTTTGCCGAATCAGAGGTAATATCACTAATTTCGCGTGGTGTACCCAGAAACGGGATCGCACTTGGAATCCATCAATCGATGTCTTCAAGAGCAATAAGTCTTCTCAGGCGTGTTAACATAAAAGATAAAATAGTCTTCGCAGGGGGAGTTGCCTTTAACAGATGCATGGTGTCTCTTATTGAAAAAGAGCTTGATACTGAAATCAGCATACCTCCGGACCCACAGATTATAGGAGCCGAGGGGTGCGCGCTATTCGGACAGGTAAATAAAAACACAAAATATAATGGAGATGACAGAATACTATGAATACAGAAGCATTATTCTCGGACCAGTTTATCGGTGAACCGCCTGCAAAAAGAGCGGTGGGTTATATCCAGTCCCAGCGTGAAAAAGGGAAACACGTTGCCGGCATCTATTGCTGTTATGCGCCGCTTGAACTGTTCTATGCGATGGATCTTGTACCCGCTGTTCTATGCGCTTTTTCAAACGGAACAATCGAGGAAGCAGAAAATGTACTCCCTGCTAACCTCTGCCCGCTGATCAAATCGAGCTACGGATTCATAATGAAAGATACATGCCCGTTTTACGGATTCTCCGAGGCTGTTATCGGCGAGACGACATGCGATGGGAAAAAGAAGATGTTTGAACTGATCGCCGATAGAAAACCGATGCATATAATGGATCTGCCGCAGCTCCCCGACGAGAAGGAAGCAGTTGAAAACTGGACCAATATGATTTTAAAATTAAAATCTTTTCTCGAAAAAACATTTAATCTTACCGCCACAGATGCAGAAATTGAATCCGCAATAAAAGAAAACAATGCGAAGAACGCCCTTGTGCGCAGAATAATGGAATTCGCTTCCCTTCCACAGCCGGTAATCAGCTGGGCGGAGATGCACGATGTGATTTTTTTGTCAACACCGGGCAGGGGCAACGAAATAAACCCGATCCTGCATGAAGTTATCGGAAGACTCGAAAAAAGGGTCAACGAGGGGTATATACATGGCGCAAAAAACGCACCGCGGGTTCTCATCACCGGATGTCCAACCGCGGGAGATGCCGCGAAAATATTTAAAATTATAGAAGAGTCGGGTGGCGTTATTGTAGCGCTTGATTCATGTGTTGGCCTAAAACCGTTTGCTGAATCGGTTGAAGAGGGGACTTCCGATCCGGTTAAGGCTATCGCCGAACGCTATCTGAAAATACCCTGCGCCTGCATGACTCCGAACGGTAAAAGACTCGCTGAACTTGACAGGCTCATAGCAAAATACAGACCCGATGCGGTTGTGGATATAGTTCTCCAGGCGTGTCATGGTTACAATATAGAATCGCATAAAGTCGGGGCACACATAACCTCAAAGGGAATTCCGTTTCTGAAAATTGTAACAGATTATTCTCCGGGAGATTCCGGCCAGATCAGGACACGCGTTGAAGCGCTGTTTGAGAGCGTCGATAAATAGCGGCTTTTTGATTAATCCGGAATGGTGAGTTGACAGATAATACTCTTCTGCATTCCGGGTTTATTGTTTTATGCGTTTACTGCTGCAGTAAATATTGAAGCTGTCGCCACGGGCAAAACCAATTACAGTTACACCGTACTGTTCGGCGTAATCAATCGCAAGCCCCGTTGGTGCAGAGCGGGAGACAACAACCGGGGTACCGATTCTGACTGCTTTTATAAGCATCTCCGAAGCGATACGGCCGCTCAGAAGGACTGCCTTGTCCGATGTGTCAATGCTGTTCATGAATGCAAAACCCAAAATACGGTCAAGGGCATTATGCCGTCCAATGTCTTCATATTTTACAATAATACCGCTGTTATCTGCAAGGGCAGCGGAGTGGACACCGCCTGTTTTTTTAAATGTATCCGCTCTCTCTTCAAATTCCCCCATCAGCTTTGCAATCTCACCGGATGAGAAACAGGCTTTGCCATCTACCGGCATTACCTGTTCCTGGTCATTTACAAAATACAGCAGAGGCCTCCCCTTGCCGCAGCAGCTTGCAAAGTTCCGGCAGAGAAATGTTTCTTTCTGCGGTGTCGGGTTCACTGTCTCAACCCAGACAACACCCTGCTGCTCCCTGTGAAAATAATCCTTTATCTCATCGGGAGATTTTATTATTCCTTCGCCGGCCAGGAAACCTATAACAAGCTCCTTTTCAAAAACCGGCGAACATATGAGCGTTGCAAACTCATCACCATTAAGCATAACAGTAAGTGCAATCTCATTTACTACACAGTCCTCCTGAGATGTAGTTACACCCTTTCTGTATCTGATTACATTCCTGTGATTACATATCTTTTCTGTTTCCATATCCAGCCATAATTAATTTAAAGCAGTCTGTTGTTTACAATGTCCTTAATCGATTCAATAAAAAAATCGATCTCGCCGATCGTGTTGTATATGTAGAGACTGATTCGCAAAGTCCCTTCAATACCAAGTTCATGCATAAGCGGGTATGCACAATGAGCCCCGGCCCTTACTTCAATGCCGTCATCTTTCAGGAATTCAGCAATAATATGCGGATCGATCATTTCTCCTTCCTTTATTATATTCATGGAAATAATGCCGCACCTTTTATCAGCCTCCCTGCTGCCATAGATTGTTACTTCATCAACTGACTCAAGCCTGTCCAGAGCATACCTGCACATGTGCTGCTCATAGGAATAAATATTTTGCATGCCAAGCCCAGTGAGATAATCCATTGCACCAAAAAATCTTATCCCCTGTATACTGTCTACGGCACCGGCAAGTGCAACGGCTGAACAGCAGTCAGGGGTTCCCGCTTCAAATTTCCAGGGCAGTTCACTCCATTCGATAAAATCCCTTCCTGCCCTCTTCACCATTCCGCCCCCTGTAATAAAAGGGGTCATCCTGTTCAGAAGATTCTCCCTGCCGTATAACACACCGGTTCCGGAAGGGCCAAGCATCTTGTGCCCGGAGAAGACAAGGAAATCACAATCGAATTCTTTCACATCTACAGGCATGTGAGGAACTGATTGCGTGGCATCAACAAGAAATAGCGCCCCTGCATTGTGAGCAATTTCAGCAATCTCCTTTACAGGATTAGTGACTCCAAGGACATTGCTGACGTGCGAGCAGCATATGAGTTTTGTCTTCTCTGTAATTGCGTCTCTGATCCCGTCAATATCGACTGCACCTTCAGGAGTAATACCGGTAAATTTTATTTTTATACCGGCATTTCCGCCAAGCCAGGTCCAGGGGATAAAATCAGAGTGGTGCTCAGATACAGGAAGGATAATCTCATCCCCTTTGGATAGTGAAATCTCTTTATCACTGCTGCCAAGCATGGAATATGCCGCAAGGTTAATGGCTTCAGTACTGTTTTTTGTGAATATAATCTCTTTATACGATGCGGCATTTATGAATCGGGCGGCGTTCTCATGAGCCTGGAGATATAATGCCGATGCCGTGTTTCCGGATGCTGAACCTGATCTGTTGACCGGTGCGTAATAACCTGAATATAAATCATTTAACGTCTGTAATACCTGTGCAGGTTTCTGTGTAGTCGCAGCGCTGTCAAGATAGATGCGTTCTTTGCTGTTTATAGACCTTTTAAGAAACGGGAAATCCCTGCGGATTGCTGCAGCATCGATCATTGCTATAAACCGATATATTTAGAATACAATTCTTTTGCCGCTGATTCCTCATCTACACCCTTGATTATAGTTCTGCTATCCGGGAAAACTGTGAACTCATAGGGCCGGCATATGAATTTCAACATGTGACTGTTATATTTTACTTCGCCCAGACTTTCAAGTTTTGAAGCAAGCAGCGCAAAGTCAGTCTTCCTTCCACCTGTGATTGATACCTGCACGGAATTTGCACCACACAGAGATGCGGCCTGCAGCCCGGTGCCGGCCTTCAGCATACTGTATTTGTGCTGATCACATACCGGACATGGAGAATCACCTTTGGTTATGGTGAATGTTTTATTAATATTATACCAGACATCAACATAAGTCAGTTTTCCCGATAGAGCACTTTTATCTCCGATCAGAACCTTCATTCCCTCCGTAGCCTCAATTGACGTTACCATGTTAACAGCAGTATTCAGCACGCCGGTTGTCGCACAAGTTGCAAAACTTCCCGGCGCGGGCACCTGATTTATAAAACAGTTCATGCATGGAGTTTCTCCGGGTATTGTTGTATAGATCATCCCATAAGTTGAAACAACTCCTGCATAGACCCACGGTATCTTAAGCTTGTCACAAGCTTCATTTATGAGAAAGCGTGTTTCAAAATTATCGGTTCCATCAAGCACAAGATCCGCGCCGCTGAACAGTTCTTCTGCATTAGAAGGATTTATATCAGCAACAACATCTTCAATTATAATTTCTGAATTTATTTTTCTGAGTTTATCCGCAGCAGCAACAGATTTAGGGAGCCCGTTCCTGATGTCCTCCTCGTCAAAAAGCAGCTGTCTTGGAAGATTATCCGGTTCTATATAATCTCGGTCGATGATCCTGATCCTTCCCACCCCTGAACGCACCATGATGTTTGACAGTGATGTCCCCAGAGCCCCGCAACCCGCTATAACAACAGTTGATTGCCGGAGCTTATCCTGTCCGTCTGCGCCTATCTGCGGTAACAGTATCTGTTTATAATACCTGTCGCTGGCTATATGATTCAGTTTCATATCAGTACCCTGTCAATTACGCCGCCGCCGATAATGATATCGCCGTCGTAGAATACCGCCGACTGCCCCGGGGAGACCGAATCCATTTTTTCAAACGGCGTAACCCTGACATTGAATATATTCGTCATTTCAATACAGGCCCTGACCTCTGCCTGACCGTACCTTGTCCTGACCGATGCTTCGATCCTCTTTCCCAGCCTGTCAAGAGCGATCCAGTTTATATTGTTCACGATGAACGAAGACACAAATGTATCCTCCCTTGAACCGACAATGACCCTGTTGTACCTGCCGTCAAGTTTTACCACATACAGAGGCTCGGAAGATGATATCGCCAACCCCTTCCTCTGGCCGGGCGTGTAGTTCCAAATCCCTTTATGCCGTCCCAGTACACGGCCGTCAATATGGACTATATCACCGTCGGTATCCTGTACGTCCAGAAGGTCTCTGTAGTTCCCTTCATAGAAATCCTGACTCTCCTCTCTTTCCGCTACCGGAAGTTTTGCATCCGCGGCGATTTTCCGGACTTCCTGTTTGGTCAATCTTCCGAGAGGGAAGACCGCCTTCTGAAGCTGGTTCTGGCTCAACATATACAGAAAGTAGCTCTGATCTTTCTTAGGATCGGTTCCTTTACGGAGTATATAGCGGCCGATCTCCTCATCATATTCAACGATCGCGTAGTGTCCGGTCGCGAACATGTCAAAATCGAGGCCTGCAGACTTTGCGGACGATACAAGCGTACCGAACTTGATCTTCTGGTTGCAGACTACACAGGGGTTCGGCGTCCTCGCGGAGAGATACTCATTCCGGAAATATGAGAGTACCTTATCATTGTATTGTGATGAACAGTCTATTACGTGAAACGGCACATTAAGGAGCTTACAGATTTTTTCAGCCTCTTCGATATCATATTTTTCATCAGGACCGTAACAGGCATTATTCCTGATGGACGATTCCTGTGTTTTTCCATCCCAGATTGACATACTGAGACCTATAACATCATGCCCCTGTTCTTTCAGTATTAACGCGGCTGCCGATGAATCGACCCCGCCGCTCATTCCAACTGCAACTTTCATTTTTTCTTTACCATTTGATTATGTATTAAACTTCACCGGATTAATATTTCAGATAATAAAGTCCGGATTAGCACCCCCGGCTATCTGCTTCTCCCTTGATTTATTTATCAGATCTTCAAGAGTAAAAGTATCCAGAAAATTAAGAAGCAAAGAACTCATTTCATTCCAAACTTCCCTGGTCGCACATGCACCCGCCCTGTCACATATTGTCGGGCTCTGAACACAGTCAACGAGTGAGAGATCCCCCTCGAGAGGTTCAATTATATCCCTAAGGGTGATTTTTGACGAAGGCCTGCTCAGCAGATACCCGCCGTGTGCCCCTCTGTACGTTGTCACAAGACCTTTTGCCTTCAGGGGTATTATAATCTGACTCAGATATTTTTCAGAAATGTCTTCAGAGTGAGCGATATCTTTTAAAAAAACCGGATTTTTCTTTTCATTCATAGCCAGTGAGAGCATAAGCCTGACTCCATATCTTGACCGTGTTGACAGCCGCATATAATAAACCTCTCAATAAAAAAAGACAAATACACTATCAATTCTATTAAATTAGTAGTATATCTGTCAACTATTCTTTAAAAAATATTGTATAACGTATTTTACTGCTGCTCAAAGAGCCAGGTTGAAAGATATCTCTCTCCGGTATCAGGAAGCACTACAACTATTGTTTTTCCTTCAGATTCCTTCCGTTTCGCCAGGGTCAGAGCCGCATACAGCGCCGCTCCGCTCGATATACCCACAAGTATCCCCTCTTCCCGTGCAAGTCTTCTTGCTGTTTCACCTGCATCCGTATGTGCGACAGGGATGATTTCATCCACTATTTCCCTGTTGAACACCTGAGGTACAAATCCTGCGCCTATCCCCTGGATCTTGTGCGGTCCGGGATTTCCTCCGGAAAGAACTGGCGAATCAACCGGTTCAACCGCAATCACTTTTATACCAGGCTTGCGCTTTTTCAATTCTTCACCCGCTCCGGTGATTGTTCCACCCGTACCTACACCTCCGACAAGAATATCAACTGCACCGTCAGTATCGTTCCATATCTCCACGGCAGTTGTTTTCCTGTGAATATCAGGATTCGCAGGATTGTTGAACTGTTGGGGCATAAAAGAATCGGGTATTTCATTATGAAGCTCTTCAGCTTTCGCAATCGCTCCTTTCATACCTTTCGTACCTTCGGTAAGCACAAGCTCCGCGCCGAGTATCTTCAGCAGCTGTCGTCTCTCAACGCTGAATGTTTCGGGCATTGTCAGGATCAGCCTGTATCCTTTAGCCGCGCTTACAAAAGCGAGAGCTATGCCGGTATTGCCGCTTGTCGGTTCAATAATCGTTGTCCCTTTTTTAATAAGCCCGTCTCTTTCGGCCGCTTCTATAAGTGCAACACCTATCCTGTCCTTAACACTGGACAGCGGATTGAAAGATTCAAGCTTCGCCAGCAGTGTTACATTTTTTACTTCATTCAGCCCGTTAATCCTTACCAGCGGTGTGTTGCCCACTGTTTTTGTTATATCGTCAAATATCCGTGCCATAGATTACCTCACAGCCTTCTCAAGCGCCTGGTCGATGTCCGCGATTATATCATCGATGTGTTCAATCCCTATCGATAATCTTATGAAATCGGGCGTTACCCCTGTAGCAAGCTGTTCCTCCGATGAAAGCTGCTGGTGAGTCGTGCTCGCCGGATGTATCGCCAGAGACTTCGCATCTCCGACATTGGCGAGGTGCGAGATAAGCTGCAGCGAGTTGATGAACCTTTTACCGGCCTCAACATCCCCCCTGATACCAAAACCTATAATCGCGCCGGCACCGTCTTTCAGGTACTTATCGGCGTGTTTTCTGTCAGGGTGGGAGTCGAGTCCCGGATACGTTACCCACGAGACGGATTTATGCTGCACAAGGTGCCGCGCGGCCGCAAGAGCATTCTCTGAATGTCTCGGCATCCTCAGATGAAGGGTTTCAAGCCCCTGCAGCAGAAGAAACGAATTAAACGGCGAGATCGCCGGACCGAGATCACGGAGCAGAGTTACACGTGCCTTCAGTATATATGCGATGTTCCCTATGGGCTTCAGCGCTTCGATGAACTGCAGGCCGTGGTAGCTCGGCTCCGGGTCTGAGATAAGCGGAAATCTGCCGCTGCCCCAGTCAAATTTTCCCGAATCGACGATCACTCCCCCTATCGACGTACCGTGCCCGCCGATAAACTTAGTAGCGGAATATACAATTATATCAACGCCGTGATCGAACGGCCTCAGGATATATGGCGATACCGTATTATCGAGAATAAACGGTATACCATGCTTATGGGCAATGGCCGCGATCCCTTCGAGGTTTGCGACGTCCAGCTTCGGATTACCGATCGATTCCGCGTATACGGCTTTTGTTTTCGGAGTGATAGCCTTTTCGATCGCGTCGAGGTCGTTCGACTTTACGAAATTCACTTTAATTCCGAACCTGGCGAATGTGTTATTGAACAGGTTGTAAGTCCCGCCGTACAGGTTGTCCGCAGAGACGATCTCGTCGCCGTTCCTTGCAATGTTCAGTATTGACAGAGTTATAGCGGACTGACCGCTTGCCACAGCTAGCGCCCCGACTCCCCCCTCAAGCGCTGCAATTCTCTTTTCCAGAACATCGGTAGTGGGATTCATAAGACGCGTATAAATATTTCCAAAGGCTGTTAGTCCGAAAAGACTCGCCGCATGGTCGGTATCATTAAACTGGTACGAAGTCGTCTGGTAGATCGGCACGGCTCTGGAACCTGTTACCGGGTCAGGCTCCTGCCCCCCGTGAAGCGCGAGCGATTCTCTTTTTAATTGAATGTCAATTTTACTCATATTTATTCCCCCTGAAAGTGTATGGTTTTATTTACTACTATTTCTATCATTTTAGTAGTAATTAAAACCACCACCTGATTTTGTCAATATAAAAGATAAAAAAAATTCATTTTTTAGAAAATTATTACATCTCTTTACAGCCCCACTTCTGGGCAACCGAAGGAAGTGCCCTGGCAGGGTTTGGGGGGGTGCTGAGAGATATCTGCAACGGAATATCCTCCATGCATACATAACCTGACATCTTTTAAATAATATTGACACACCTCTTCATTTCACATAAACTATACAAATACGGCATTTCTCAAAAACATTTAACGGCAGGCTCTTAATGATAAAAAATACCCGTTTTGTCAGTCAGCTGATGTTAGAATTGAAAGAGTGGGCTGACACAGGATTGATAACACCTGACCAGAAAATCCGCATTGAGGAACACTACAGAGATCCGTCAGCCGCGGTGTCAAAAAAACCTTCACCTGCCGTTGAGACACAACCGGTAAAAACCCCTGTCAGAGAAAACATCAACCTTTCAAGAGTAATCATCGGCCTTGCAACCCTCTGCCTCGCTGTGGGTATAATAATTTTCTACGCATCAAACTGGCGCAGGATGCCCCCTTCACTGAAGCTTGTACAGATATTCATACTGATACTGGCGACATACGGCACTTCTTACTGGTTCCTTCAGGCCGAGAGAAATTTTTCGCGCGTGGGGAGATCTCTGCTTCTGCTGGGGATAATATCGTACGGCACAGGAATAATGCTGATCGCACAGGTCTACCACATTAGTTCGCATCCGACAAACGGTCTTCTCGCATGGGCTGCGGGAGCATTCGCAATATCAATACTTATGCGTGAAAGATACGGGATCTATCTTTCAATGCTGCTGTTTTTCATATACGATATCTGGGAGTATTCAATCTTCGGAAATCCCGGATACCTGTTCATTCTTCCGCTGGTCATAATTGCATGGATCAGCTATAAGGAGAACGACAGGACCGGTATTACCGCGTCGGCACTGCTGTTTTCATTCTGGTTTTTGCAGATATCATATTACTGGATTGATCTGTACTCAGCGGATCCATTTAAAGGCTACCTGATCACAACCGGTTTTGTTTTCGTCGGGGCGGCGATGCAGAAGGCCGGCAGAAATCTGAAAGAGCACACTCTTCTGAAAAGTTCAGGCAGCATACTTTTCGTTACAGGATGGATCGCTTACGCGCTCCCGCTCCTTCTTACCGACAGCATCAGTCCTTCAGTATCATACCTGATTCCGGTATGGGGATCAGCTGTTCTTGCAGCGTCGTTTGCTCTCCGCCATAGAAATGGATACTATATAGCGGCATTCCTGTTTTTCACCTGGAGCTGCGTAGCCCAATCTCCCGCATACGGCTACATAGTCCCGGTGCTGATACTCGCTGCAGTTTTTTATCTCGAAAAAGATGAAACAGGAATCGCCCTATCAGCCGTCTCGCTGATTTACTACTACTATATCCCTACAGTTGAACTTATCGGATTCGACAGGTCGGGATACGTCTTTTCCTATCTTGTCGTGATGCTGCAGTTTCCGTTCGCGGCGCTTGTTATTACCGCCGGCAGATATCTCTCAGACCATCCGGTACTGAAAAGCGCCGGCAGGGTCTTCACCGTTGCAGGATGGTTCTCCTTCATTATACCTTTCGTCGCAATGTCGTGGCCGTTAGACATGGAGAGCTTCCCCCTTCTGATAAAATTCGGCACCGTCTGGATACAGGCCATGCAGTATATTATCCTCTCCGCGTCTTCTCTGGTGATGCTGTCGCTCCTTTACCGCAGAAAAGAGGACCTGAGGATGATTCTGCCCGTTGTTCTGTTCCCGGTCATGGTAATTTTTCTTCCATTCAATCACACGTCGGCAAGGATGATTACCCTTCATCTCGCCGCTGCAGGATTTATCCTTATTTTTCTCTACTATTCACACATAATATACAGAGACAAAACGTTCGAGAGGTTCTTCGCGTTTCTGTTCTCAATAGGGCTGATTATAATAAAAGGGATCGGCTTCATATCATACTCGGTAACGGATGAAGGCTACAGGCTGGCGTACCTGACCGGATTCATTCTGTTTGCCAACGTATGCTTCCTCATAAACCGTCTCGTCAGGGAGATGCTTTCAGCGGAGAGCACTGAATACAATTCAAATGCTGTAGATGCAGTGTGCGCTGCCGGCGTCTGGATTTCAATATATCTGGCATCGTTCCAGGTGGAGAGTCAGAAATCAATTTTCTCAGCGGACACTCTCGTAGTCAAAATGTCGCTGCTTCTGATCACGCTTTCGGTCCTGCTCTACTTCAGGCTTTTTTCCATTATTAAGATCGGAAGAATTATACTTTTCCTCTCGCTTGTAATATTCCTTTCATCTGGGATTACGGTGTTCATTGCCGGACCATCTGTCCCCTGGGAGTTATACTCGATAACGTTTAACCTCCTGCTGCTGACAACATCTGCTGTATATATGTATTACAGCACTGCGGTACAATCCAAAAAAATTCTGAACTTCGCAACCGCGGCGATCATCATTCAGGTTTTCACCCGCTACTTCGACATGTTCTGGGACATGTTCTCCGGCTCCATTCTGTTCATAGTGACGGGGATCCTCGGCCTTGCCGGGGGATACCTCCTTGAAAAAAAGAGAAAAAACCTGACAGAGATGATCGAAACTACCGCCGATCGGAAGAATATCAACGGAGGTACGGCAAGATGAAACGATACCAGAAAATATTATTCCCCCTGATTGTAGCGGCACAGATCGCGGTCCTGGGGATAATGATCGCAAGACAGGAGATGCTCCTCGCAAACGGCACAAAAATAGTTCTAAAATGCCGGCCGATCGATCCGAGGTCGATGTTCAGCGGAGACTATGTGATACTAAATTATGAAATATCACAGATAGATCAGAATATACTTAAAAAATCCGGTATTACCGATATCGGACACCTCGAAAAAAAAGAGATCTTCGTGGCTCTTAAAAAAAGTCCCGACGGCAGATACTATGGCGCGGAGGCTGTATCGGAAAATATTAACAGTCTCAGAAAGCTTTATCCGGTAATCATAAAAGGACGCGTCGAATCTGCAGACAGCGCCCTGCACATCAGGTACGGAGTGGAGAGCTATTTTGTACCGCAGAATGAGGGTAAAATTATCGAAAGCAGCCTGAATGACGTAACAGTGGAGGTTTCAATTTCACAATATGGTGAAAGCGCGATATCACGTCTTTTCTTATCAGGTAAAGAGGTAAAGTTTTACTGATTGACTATACAGCATTTTTAAAAATAGAATAGCATATTTTGCCCTTCGGCTCACTTCGACGTCGCTCAGAGAAAGCCGCTCATGGCAGATCGTTAAACGCTGGTTATCTGTATTGAGCCTGTCGAAATGAGCAGTTCGACAGTGCACACTGACCACGAAGTCGAAACCTGAATTTAATAATTATTTAAAGGGAATTAAAACAGGATCAGGGAATTTCATTTAATCGTATTGTGTCTGATATAAACATCCATCATATCTCTTACGTTTTCCCCTATACGCTTCATATGCTTCAGAATCTCCACCTCGCTCCGTCCGGGATATTTTTTATAGGAGATCAGTATGCCGCTTAAAGCCGAAAAAAGGGTATGAGCAAGAAGCCTTGTATCTCCCTGATATTGAAGAGTGCGGATGCTGTTCTCCAGAATGTCCAGCAGCCTGCGTGTAATGGGATTCAACCGTCCGAGAGATTCAGGACTGATGTTGCCATATAGCATGAACTGTGAACTCATACGAAACAGCGATTCATGGGTATCAAAAAAATCGATCCAGGTATTGATGACTTCTCCCAGATCTGACTTCCCCTCCGCGTCAACAAGAGCTTCCAGTTCAGAAAGCAGGCTGTCTGAATCACGCATAGCGGCGTCGACAAACAGCGCTTCCTGGGTCGAGAAGTATGTATATATGGATGATTTTGCCAGACCTGCTTCATTTGCAATCTCCTGCATACTTACCGCATCGTAAGGCTTCGTAGAGAACAGTTTTTCAGCAGCATCCAGTATAAGATTCTTCCTTGTTTCGCGTTCCTGCTCTTTAAGTCTGCTTAATGTGCTTTTTTTCATACTTCACAGCTAATAAAAAAACTTCTGTTTTGTCAAATTATTTCGAATATTTGTTGACTTTCCGTCTATCGGTCGATATATCGTCTATATGTCATTTAATTGACCGAAAGTTCGAAAAGGGGGATTTTATGAATAAACATTTTATGGACAGTTATAAACCCTACTCCGCCATGGGTAAAACATGCACTACAAGACCGATCGGCGACAAAGTCATAACCTGGCCTTTTATTGATGAAACTGTTTTCAGCGGAAGATTTAAAGCAAGAATGATCGGTGAAAATGATTTTGTTAAAGCGGCTGAACTCTGGAAATCAGCCTATCCGGAAATATTCGGATCTACATCAAAATACGTATGGATGCTTTATCCTGATCAATACAAAGACAGGGTAGCTCTGGCCGAAAACTGGCAAAGGGACAGCACGGAGAAAGAGTTCTGTATGCCGGTCATAGAGGATATCAGCTCAGGAATGCTTGTTGCCGGCGCTATGTACACAAAGGACGACAGGAATCTTCAGATAGAGTTCAGCTTCGGAGCAATTCATCCTGAATTCAGAAAAGGCTCCTCCGGTGAAAAGCTTACAATAACAGTGCTTCAGTACCTGAAACTTCTTGAGGAAAAATCGGGCGCAGACTATTTGAGCGCATTTTGTGAAACCTGGCACAGCATAACACAGTACCTCTGCCTGAAAGTCTGGGGCTGGAAACTGGCAGGGATATTTCCCGGACAGTATACACGCTGGTGCGGCGGGAATAGTGAATACCGGGGATGTACAGTCCATTTTTACAAATTTGTGGGGGATGCCGAGAAATACTGCAGCAGGCCTGAAGAGTGGCAGATGCTCCCCGAAGTCAGAAAACTGTGGGATGTACTCGAAGAGATCAATAATCCGCGGCGATAAAACCAGTTTCAGATCCGTAAATGAATCCTGCCGCCGTTTCGATAACAATTCCGGATCTGATAAAATAAATCATTCATCAACTGTAGAAGTTTAGATTTCATCTGACACTCTGACTTTCTGAGTATGTCTGAAA
>CAYTNW010000024.1:0-56829 GCA_964439325.1 uncultured Leptospirales bacterium
TGGGTTGCCCGGGGCTCGAACCCGGGACCTACTGATTAAGAGTCAGTTGCTCTACCAGTTGAGCTAGCAACCCGCTTTAAGATTGAGTCATAAGAGTTCTGACCTTGTAATATAAGGAAACAGAATCAGTTTCTAACGTTCTTGTAAGGCCCCTATGCGTAAATGTTCTCCATCACAGATAATTTATATGATGTAGCTAAAAAACTTTTTTTCATGAAACTGTTACAGTTAATACTGTAACTGCATATATAAAAAAGGCTCATTTATAAATCAAGTATATTAATAATATATATAGAAATAATAGATATATATTTTGGCCTGTACTTTTAGGACTTAACTTGTCATATGTAATTGTGAATTACCCGGCAAACTCGGAGTAAACCCTGTTAAACAATTTGCGATTACTATGTGCATAGCATAATTTGATTGTTTTAAATTATTAAGTTCCTCCCTGGGGTCCAGGGAGGAACTTAACCTATAAAAATCTATTGAATATCGCTATGCGTCTTTATATGAACCTAAAGATTTTGATAATTTGTATGCGTACTTTTTCATAAACGGAATACCCATTGTAAAAGTATCAAGTAGCGAGTAAATATCTTTAATACTATCAGCTGCCGCAAAATCGATTGCTTTTACATTCCGGGGAAGACCGTATTTTTCAGGTTTATCCCGCAGTACTGTCAGCACCCCGAGGCCGCCGAATTCATTTTTTCCGTAAACGCTGGCGAAGGGAAAATTTTTTTTCAGTTCAGCTACTCTCTCATCTGCAATTTTAATTACCTCAAGACGGTTTCCAATAGTTAGTGCTCCGGAGGGGCATGTATTCACACATGCGGGAATTTCTCTTTTATTAAGAGTGCATGCGTTACATTTGTGAGATTTAGCTTTATGAATAATTTTAACTCCTGAATCATTTATATAATTTTTTTCTGCAATTTCAGGAACATTATAAATGCAAGCATTGACACAGGCTCCGCAGCCGATACATTTGTTCTGGTCAATTACTGTCCATCCATCTTTCTTAAAGATGGCTTTTTCCGGACAAACCCTTTCACAGTTTGCATCGGTACAATGATTGCATTTTTTATGCATAATCGTCCAGATAGGCTGTTTCGGATTTGATCTGTCTAACGGGAAAAAAACCATATGATTCCAGGTTATTGCCGAAAGTTTTCCAGGATTTGTATATTCACTACCCTCAAAAAACGCTGTCTTCTGAGCCGGTAGGCTGTTCCACTGTTTGCATGCTACCTGGCAAGCCCGGCAGCCCTGGCATTTTGATGTATCAACTAAAAACGCTTTGTCTGACATATTCTATCCTCCTATGCCTTCACTATATCAACAAGGAAAGCCTTGTATTCAGGTATCATAGTATTTGCGTCCCCAATATGCGGAGTCAGATTATTGCACGCATCGCCACTTGCGGCGCATCCACGGCCGAAATGCCAGATCATACCGACCATCTCGATCTCTCTGCCTTCATGCTTCCATGTCTGAATTCTGTCTGTTACAAGAGCAAGAGCCTTAATCTCCCCTCTCTTTGATCTGATTTTAACCATATCGCCGTTTTTAATTTTTTTCTTCTCCGCGAGAGTTGCGCCTATTTCACAGAACATATCTGGAACTAGTTCTGTAAGCCATGGCAGGTTTCTTGTCATTGCTCCGGCCTGCCAGTGTTCTGTCATACGATATGATGTACCTACATAAGGAAATTGTGACGCAGAACCTAATTCAGATTTTATCGTATCAAGAATTAGTGACGCGGGATTCACTTTCTGTGAATTGAGAAGGTTTGAAACCGGGCTTTCCCACGGTTCAAAATGTTCAGTGAATGGACCATCATTTACGCTGTTTGAAAACAGTTTCCCAACGCCTTCACTGTTCATTATAAAAGGATTTTTCTGGGCAGGGCCGAATTTTGCACCTCCATCAACTACATCTCCTTTCCATACGCTGCCGTTCCATTTAATAAACCATCTTTTTTCGTCCCAGGGTTCACCTTTACGGTTTACAGCCGCCCTGTTATATCCGATACGTCTGTTAAGAGGCCATGACCATGCCCATTCAGGATAGAGCCCTGTTTTCCCGGGGCCTTCATCTGTTTTTCTGCGCTGCATCATATTACCGCTCTCGGTAAAGCTCCCTCCGTAAATCCAGTCTCCGCATGCAGTAGAACCGTCATCTTTAAGGTCCATAAAAGACTCGACCTGCTTTTTGGTTTTCCAGTTATAGCCATTGATCTCTTTGGCAACCATCGAAGGGTCAGGTTCATGATGGCCATGAGGAGTGTAGTCCCAGTTTGCTTTAACTATCGGATCAGGAAATTTTCCACCCTCAGATCGATAAAGTTCCCGAACTGCTCTAAAAATCAAATCAGCTATATCAAGGTCTGATTTTGATGCACCCACAGGATTCATCGCCTTATATCTCCACTGGGCCCAGCGTCCGGAATTGGTTATGCTTCCTTCTTTTTCAACTGAGGATGCGGCAGGGAGTAAAAACACTTCAGTTTTAATGTTTTTATAATTATCCTTCCAGTAAATGGATGTATCTGTTTCCCAGAGGTCGATCGCCACAAGCCAGTCGAGTTTTTCAAGAGCCTTGGCCTCTTTTTTGGAATTTGGTCCGCCGACTAATGTGTTTGTTCCCCAGAGAAATCCGCCGTTAAGTTTTCCTGCATACATATCTTCAAAAAGCACAATATGCGGTGTCGGCTTTGCCGCTTTCGGAATCCAGTCGAAACAGAAATCATTCTCTTTTGTCGCCGCATCACCGAACCAGGCTTTAAGCATACTGATTAAATATTTAGGCCTGTTCTGCCACCAGTTTAAACTCATCGGATCATTTGTTTTCGGAACCGTTACTTTGAGGTATTCCTCAAGATTTTTATGCTTTGATGCCATAGGTACCGGATTATATCCGGGGAGGATATCCCACAGAAGACCGGCGTCTGTTGAACCCTGTACGTTAGACTCCCCCCTCATGGCATTAATCCCGCCACCAGCAAGACCGATGTTTCCCATCAGCAGCTGCATGATGCCGTATGCCCTGATATTCTGGACGCCTACAGTGTGCTGGGTTGTCCCCATCGCATAAAGGATTGTTGCGACCCTGTCAGGTTTATGTGTGGAAGTAAAAATTTCCGCTATCTCCAGAAAAGTATCTTTAGGGCAGCCGGATATTGCCTCAACCTTTTCAGGCGTATACCGGGAGTAGTGATCCTTCATCAGCTGGTATACGCAATTTTTGTTCTTTAATGTTTTATCCTGTTTGGGTATGCCTTTATCATCATTCTGGTATACCCAGGTTTTTTTATCATAAATCCTTTTGGCTGGATCATATCCGGAAAAGAGACCGTCTTTAAAACCGTAGCCTTCATTAACCAGGTATGCGGCGTTTGTGTACTCAAGCACGTACTCTTTCTGTATCCTGTCGTTTTGAAGAGTATAATTTATTATGCCCCCCAGGAATGCAAGGTCGGTACCCGGTCTTATCGATCCGTAAATATCTGCAAGTGAGGCGGAACGTGTAAAACGGGGATCAACAACAATGAGTTTAGCTCCGTTATCTCTGGCTTTCTGAATCCATTTAAATGATATCGGATGATTCTCTGCCGGATTAGATCCCATCACAAAAACTACATCAGCATTTTTAATATCAATCCAGTGGTTTGTCATAATACCGCGGCCGAAAGTCGCGGCAAGAGCAGACACTGTTGAGCTGTGACACAATCGAGCCTGGTGTTCGAGATAGCTGACACCAAGAAGCCTTGCAAACTTTGATACAGCATAGCACTCCTCATTATCAAGAGCTGCGCCTCCGAGATTAAAAAGACCGGCTGCCCTGTTGACGGTAATGCCATTTTCGTTTTCGATAAAGGTTTTATCTCTTGTGTCTTTTACTTTTCGCGCGATCATCTTAACAGCCTGATCCCATGATATCTCTTCCCATTTGTCCCCGCCGGCTTTGCGGTACTGTACCCTGTCAAGCCTCTGTTTTATAGGATTAGTGGCAATTTGATAAAGCGCGTTTCCTTTTGAACAGAGTGCACCCTGATTGATTGGATGATCGGGATCACCTTCGATATTGATTACCTTTCCATCCCTGTTTGAAACAATAAGCCCGCACCCTACACCGCAGTACGGGCATATAGTGGTGCTCTCCTTTGATCCCTTTAATTTGTTAACCGATGGCGTGCTGCATTGGGTCAGAAAGGATGTTCCTCCGAGAAAAGCACCGGCTGCTGTCGCTCCAGACAGTTTGAGGAAATTTCTTCTTGTAACAGGCATTAATATCCTCCAGAATTTTGTATGTTTTTATTATTAAGCAACAGATGGTTTTAGCATTAATTGGAAATGAAATCACAATCCGTAACAATACCTATACTGTTATTGATTTGCATAACCGGATCTGTTTGATGATAGATTGAATCAAGCCGGAGGTTAATTATGCTGCTGTTTTACAGGGGAGTCTGAAGAATTTCTGTGAAGCGGACAGCAATATAACAATCCGGAGCGGTTCAACTCCAGAATTGAACAATCAGACAAGACCTGCCTGAAATGCCCTCCGCATCAAACGTATCGACGCGAAAATACCATGCCGTCACCTCAAATAATATTAATACATTGTATTAATATTATTGATGAATAAGTCAATGTTTATTTATAAAAAATAATATTATTTTTTATAAATATTGGGTCTTAATAGACATATTAAAATTGAAAATTTTTAAACATATCATTATCAAGTGCATCGGAGAGAGATAAAACAATATGTTTATCATAATTATTCTTTTACAGGTAATACATGTATGGCTTTTATAATAAGGTGGACTGTATCGCCCGGTTTAAGATCAAGGGCATGTACTGAATCTGTAGTAAGAACCGAGCTCATTTCGTTTGCAGTAACAACTTCAAACTTTACCTGCGACATAACATCACCGGTCTTTATGGTTTTTACTTTAGCTATAATATTGTTTTGTGCTCCATATTTCATTTTGCTGCCTCCAGGAATTTTTTAAAAGATAAATATATAATATATGATCATGGACATTTATCAAAATTATATTCTAATAAATGTGTAAAAAAATTTGTCAGAACATTGTCTTGAAAATAGTTATTGAAAAATTAACATGATTGTTGTTATTAAATCAGTTTTTGAATTGATTTAGATCTCACTGTTGGTACAGGCATAAAATTACAGGGATATGTAATTATATCCCAGTCTATTCAAACATAGAGGTGTCATCTTGATAAAAGAAACTTTTCATATAAACAGACAGCTTTCGGAGCTTTACCGGGACCACGATGTATATATATCACCTCTTCCGGGATTGAAGTTCAATGATTTTGTAAGGATATCCTACAGAACCGGCAGATTTAAAAAACGGAATATATATGTCTGGCTGCGGTTTATAGATGGTTATTACAAAACATTTTATAACTCGATTACTGAAAAACGTTTTAACGATCCGGAACTTCTGATACAGGACGATTTAAAATCTATTGTGCTCTGCAAGTATTACAGGGCCAAACTCTCTATCCCCGATGACAGACTGTCAGGACTGGAACTTGAAATTTCAAAGACTGTAAATCCGTTAAAGAAGATAAAGGCGCTGTACAACGCACCCGATTCTATGGTGAGGACAACTACTGTGATAAGCATAATATCAGTATTGATGGGCGTTATTGCTCTTATTCTGGGAGTAATGAGCTTGAAATAACTTTATGCTTTTAAATCCGAAATATATTATATGATTATTGCAGTTAACGGATTTTAAAGATCTCTTTCTTCTTTTTTCAGATTAACGACATCGGACAGTTCAGCAGCCTTATCTTTAATCATTTTTGTGAAGCTGATGATCTTTTCATTTGACTGGGTTATCTCCAGAGACATTTCTGAAAGCCTTTCAACGGTCTTCATTGTTTCACTCATCGATTTTTTCTGTTCATTTGTGGAACTTACTATCCCTTTTGACATCGTATCAATAACATCTGTTTCGCTTATTACCATTTCCAGGGCGCTGTTCTGTTTGACCATCATGCCGCGCACCGACAGAATGCTTTTCTGTATTGTGCCTATCATTTTAAAGACAACGTCGGTAGACTCACGAGTCCCGTTCATTATACTGGCGCCCTCGTCTATATCGCTGATAATCCTGGTTATCTGGTTCCCTATCTGCCTGGAATTATCCGAGGTTGCCTGTGCGAGCTTGCCTATCTCGTCAGCGACCACTGCGAATCCACGACCGGCATCGCCGGCCCGTGCAGCCTCAATTGCAGCGTTCAGTGACAGGAGGTTAATCCTGTCGGAAATGTCATCAATAAGTGAAACAAACTGGTCTATCTCTCTCCCTCCGGTATTGATCACCTTCATCTTTTCTGTCATCCTGTTAAGGCTCTCCTCGGTAACCTGGGTTGAAATGGATATCTGCTCGATGTTTTTCTGCACCTGGCTGCTTTCTGCAATAAGCAGCTTCTGGGCATCTGAAAGTTCAGCTACGAGCTGTTTCGATTTTTCACCCTCCTGCTGAAGATTTATTATGGAGCTGAAAATATTTTCGCTTGCCGCGACTATTTCCTCGAACACTGCCGACATCTCCTCGCTTGTGGAAGCCTGTTCCATTGAAAGCCTGGAAAACATCTCCGCTATTTTATCAAGCTCTGCGCTTATGTCAACAAATCCGGTTGAAATTGAGTTCGCAGTGCCGATGACACCCTCAAGAAATCCGGCCCGCTCCGCGATAATTTTCTCGTTTTTCTTCTGACGTTCCAGCAGTTTTTTCAGTCTTAACTGCATAATATTTATCTTGTCCGCCAGCCCCAGAGAAAGGAGAATGACTACAAGAGAAGAACCTATCTGCAGGCTCCATTGAGTAAGGAACATCAGCGGTATTATACCGAATGTTTTAAGTACATAGAGAACGATGCCGAACACTATCCCTGAAAAACCGAACACGAAAAACGCGGCAGGCCTTGAGCCTTTAACAGCCGCAAAAATTGCAGATATATACCATATTATGGCTCCGACTCCGATAGATACCGTCGCGAGTTTTATCGCTATGGCATAATCAATTACCAGGCAGACTATTGCAAAAACAATTGAAGGAATAATTAACACAGTAGTCAGAATCTTGTTCAGCAAAGGAAATTTTTCTTTTGTTTCGATAGCTGATACGAAAAAAACTCCGACAAAAAAAAGTGTAATCATAATAAAAAACGGGAGAGAGTTGTTGGCCCACCATATTGATTCAGGCCACAGGTACTGAAACGCGTAGCCGTTCAGCGACATCTGAAGTACAATATAGGATATGATAAAGAGAACATAATATATGTAACTTTTATCGCGGATGGAAAGGAAAATCAGCAGGTTATAGACGGCCATAACTATCATGAGCCCGTAGTATATCCAGATTACAGGCATTTCACGGTTGATTTTAGAGAAGAAAGCTTTATCAGACATGATAACAGGAGTAAAATTCATTGAACTGGATGTCTTGATCCTTATATAATAGGTGATTTCTCCAGGCGGGGTGTCGAGATAGAAAACGAATCCGACATTTTCGACACTTCTTTTGTAAAATGGCAGATGATCACCTGTTTCAATCACCCTGTAGCTGTTACCTTCAGGAATATAAAGTGTGATTGAATCGAGCATGGGATACGATATCTCGAAATACGAGCCTGAATTTTTCAACTGTGTGTTATTTACGGTAAACCTGAACCAGTAAGCCGACTTTGGAAATCCGAAATTCAGTGCATCCTTCCCTGAACGGATCCAGTTTTCTTTTTTCATGACAACATCGGGTTGTAATGTGCCGGAGGGATCTTCAAGATAATCTATATTCCTTCCGATATTCAGGCTGTCAAACTTTTCATCGATAATTATTTTTTCTGCCGCGTAAACCGGTATTGAAATGAAAATGAAAATGGCCAGACTGATTAATGGTATCCGCATAAGTTTCCCTGTTTTAATAATATAATTACGCACTAAAAATCTCTGAATTCATATTTATATAACCAATATTTCAGAATGTCCAGTACAAAAATCTTAACTATAAATTATGTTATGAATTACAATGAATACTATTTAGTATCAGCCTCTTACCACTGTGGTGATATGATGTATTAAACTTCTGTTGAATTGGTATTTTGTTGCCTCTGTTATATCCGGATTTATTCTTATTCCCGGAGTGATAAGCGTGAATTAAGCGCAAATCAATGAGCGAAATGCTATTATTTGACGTTTTTTATTAATAAAAAGTTGCTGATTGATGATAATTGTAGTAGATTCTTTAAAAAGACAGCTCCTGCTGATCTGCTTAAAATCTATACAGGGAGAAAAAAATGAAGGGCAACGATAAACTTATTGATAAACTTAATTTCCTGCTTGCTGACGAACTTACAGCCATAAGTCAGTACATAGTACATTCGGAGATGTGCGCTAACTGGGGGCTTGAGAAGCTGCATGACCATTTTGAGAAAAGGGCCATAGACGAGATGAAACATGCCGAAAGGCTTATCGGTAGAATACTTTTCCTCGAAGGGGTGCCGGTCGTAAGCAACCTGAATAAAATTCATATAGGCGCAGATGTGCCGAAACAGATAGCAAACGATAAAGCCGCTGAAGAGGGGGCGATAAAAGCATACAACGAAGCGATTAAACTTGCCGTGGAAGTCGGGGACAATGCGACAAAGGAGATGCTTGAACATATACTTCTCGATGAAGATGCTCATATAGACAAGATTGAGGAACTTCTCGATCAGATCAATCTTATGGGGATCCAGGTTTTTCTCGGGACCCAGATTGCCGAATGATTTATTAAACTGCTCACCATAACTCAATACCATAAACCTGCCGTGCAGCTTTACGGCTCGCCTCTCCCGGGTAACTCCGGGAGAGGGCATCTGAAACGCCTTCAAAATCATCTGTTGGATAATTATGAAATTATCAGTACAAAAAGTTGAAATGGAACATTCCCCGTATATGTTTATTATATAAAAAGAATACAGAAATTCCGGCACATGCCGGAAAAGGCGGTATGAGATGAAACTTTCTAATACCATGTTTATACTCCTTTTCTCATGCTCCACCCTTTATGCAGCCGACGCTACCGGCATTATAAAAAAATCGGAGGAGGCGGTAAGGGGCAATACCCAGACTGCGGTTGTTGAAATAGTGATTAAGACCAGAAGGTGGACCAGGTCTATGGAGATGAAGAGCTGGGAGAACCGTCTTGAGAAAAAATCGTTTTCCGAGATCACCGCACCGGAGAAAGACGCCGGAAACCGTTTCCTCCTTATAAATCAGGATATGCGGCAGTACCTCCCGAAACTCAAGAAGGACATAAAGATATCCCCTTCGATGATGCTTCAGTCATGGATGGGATCCGACTTTACGAACGACGATTTAATTAAGGAGTCCAGCATTACAAAGGATTATTTTCACACACTCGACGGAAACGAAACTGTCGACGGGCATAAGTGCTATAAAATTACACTTAAGCCGAAGCCTGAATCTCCCGTGGTATGGGGGAAGATCGTCTACTATGCTCGCATAAGCGACTGTCTGCCCGTAAGGGAGGAGTTCTACAATGAACACGGCGTTATGAAGAAGGTTATGACATGCGGAGATTTCAGAATGATGCATGACAGGATTATCCCGACGACATACAAAATGCAGACAGTCGGTAAAGAGGACCGCTATACTATGATGAATATAAGATCTGCGAGGTTCAACGAACCTGTTCCGCCGTCGGTGTTCACGCTTCAGAATCTGAAAAGGAAATAGACATGACATGTGCTGAACAAATGAAAATGATAATCTATTTATCATGGAGAAACGTGTGGAGGAACAGACGGAGGTCTTTCCTGACGTTCCTTACGATAATGGCCGGATGTACGCTGATTATCTTCATGAGGTCGTTTCAGAACGGCAGCTATTCACAGATGATTGAAGACAGTATTGCTCCGCAGATCGGGCATATACAGATTCATGAGAAGGGATTCTGGAAGAACAGGACCCTTGAGTATGCTTTCAGGGACAACGGCCTTCTGCATAAAATCAGGGGCATGAAAAATGTTAAAGCGGCAGCACCGAGAATTTCCGCCGGAGGGCTGATTATATTCAGGGATTCGTCTGCCGGAAGTGAAATCCTCGCGATAGAACCCGAAGAGGAGAAGAATATAACGACAATTCATAAATATATACTCCCCGGAGGGAGATTTCTGCGTGATGGTGATACAAGATCGATTGTTCTGGGGCATACGCTGGCGAAAATTCTCCGCGTTAAGGCCGGCGACAGCGTTTCTATTGTATCACAGGGGTTCGACGGTTCCATTGCCGCTGAAGGCTTTAATGTCGCAGGAATTTTCAAATGCCCGAATATCGAATACAACAGGAGCCTCGCTCTGATCCCTTTTGCCGAGGGTGTAAGGACTTTTTCGATGGAGGGTTATATAAGTTCAATTGTAGTAAGGGCTGATGATATAGATCCGGTTGCAGAAATAAGGTCCGGAATAAAACAGATCGCCGGACCTGAACTTGAAGTGATGTCGTGGGACGAACTGATGCCTGAAATAATGCAGTTCATAGCTATGGACAGGGCAAGCACCCACTTCTATGTCCTTATGCTTTATCTTATTGTCGCGTTTGGAATCCTGAACACTATCCAGATGTCGGTATTTGAAAGGATAAGAGAGCTGGGTATTATGCTGTCAATCGGCACCAGCCGGGAAAGAGTCTTCGCGATGATTATTACGGAATCGTTTATTATTTCTGTAATCGGTATAGCAGCCGGGCTTGCCGGGGGTGCGCTTGTCAGCCTCTATTTTTCGGTTTATCCGATGGATTTCACAGGGTACCAGCAGGAGATGGAGCTGTACGGTATGTCGACTCTTCTGTATTATGCAAAGATGAAACCGTATGATTTTTATGTAACATCGGCAATGACCCTTCTTTTTTCAATGGTGTTTACTTTTTTTCCCGCAAGGAGAGCGTCAAGACTGTCGCCTGTAAGGGCCATCAGGCATCTGTAGGGGGAGGGACATGGTTGTATATATAAGACTCGGGTGGAGAAATATCTGGCGGAATAAAAGGAGATCTCTGGTCGTAATATCTTCAATAGGCGTAGGAGTTTTTTCGATGCTGATTGTAACAGGCGTCCTCAACGGAATGAATTACCAGATGGTTGATAATATAATAAGCACGTCACTCGGCCATGTGTCGGTCCACCGGACGGGACTTTCCGAGGATTACAGGGCATCGTATAATTTTATACCCTCAGACGAGCTGTGCGGAAGTCTTGACCGCACTGAGGGTGTGACAGGCTGGGCGCCGAGAATAAAGATCCAGGGTATGATAAGCTCAAGCGAAGCGTCGCAGGGAGTTCTGATAACAGGTATAGATCCCGAACGGGAGAAAAAAGTATCGCAGCTGTTTGAGTATACATCAAAGAGCGGAGGGAGTGGTTATCTCGATAACCCGGCCGCAGCAGAGGTGCTGATATCTGAACAGCTTGCCGAAAAGCTCGGCCTTGTCGCAGGCGACCGGCTTGTGATAGTTTTCCAGGACAGCAGGGATGTGATAACTGGTGAAGCCCTCACCGTCAAGGGGCTGTTCCGATCACCGATAGACAGCTTTGACAAGTATGTTATTTTTACCGGTATTACAAAACTTCAGTCAGTCACAGGGATGGAAAAGCGCGTATCGGAGATAAGTGTCAGGACCGCGACACGGGACGATTCGATAGAGGTAAAGACCCGTGTGCAAAGACTCGTGAAAGACCCGGTGATAGAAGTACAGACATGGCAGGAGATGGCCCCGTCGATGATGAGCGCTATAAGGCTTTTTGATACGATGATACTGATATTCTTCGCCATCATCTTCACCACGGTGATATTTTCCGTCGCAAATACGATGGTGATGGCGGTGATGGAGAGGTTTCACGAAATCGGCGTGATGAAGTGTATAGGGACAAGGCCCCGTAATATTTTTATCATGATCCTTTCAGAGGCAGTAAATCTCGGACTGGCCGGGATGGCGGCGGGTGTCTGTTTCGGGATGATAGTCAATACAATTCTCGGAATCACAGGATTTGACCTTTCGATATTTTCAGAATCGATGAGGATCTGGGGAACCGGGAGCGTTATATATCCCCTTGTGATGTTCAAGGATATTGCAGGAGCTGTTGTTATAGTTTTTACCACAGCCGTTAGCGCCGCGGTCTTTCCCGCAATAAAGGCCGCCAAAATAAAACCACTGGAGGCTCTGAACTATATATGAAAAGAATTAATTCTGATAACGTTATAGAGATCAGAGGCCTGTATAAAGACTACATCTCCGGGAAACTTGCAGTCCACGCGATCAATGGAGTAGATCTCACCATAGCAAGAGGTGAATTCACCGCTGTTGCGGGGCCTTCAGGGTCGGGGAAGACCACGCTTCTGAATATAATTGGTGGAATAGACAGACCGGACCGCGGCAGCATAAAAGTTGCCGGTATGGACCTGAGCAGTATGAACGATAAAGAGATCTCCGAACTGAGGCTTAATAAAATCGGTTTTATATTCCAGGCTTATAACCTTATACCGGTGCTTAGCGCAATAGAGAATGTCGAGTATATACTGCTGCTGCAGGGGATTGAAAAAAGGGAGAGGAGGGAGAGGGCGGAAGGGATGCTCCGTGCCGTAGGACTGGATAATGAAATGTACAGGCGTCCCGCCGAAATATCCGGCGGACAGCAGCAGAGGGTCGCGGTTGCACGCGCGATGGTTTCTAATCCGGAGATCGTTCTTGCAGATGAACCCACCGCTAACCTCGATCAGAAGACCGGTTCTGCGCTTCTTGATCTGATGCACAGACTGAACAGGGAGATCGGTACAACTTTTCTCTTCTCCACCCATGACCGGATGGTGATGAAAAGGGCCGGGAGGCTTGTAAATCTCGCTGACGGAAAAATATCATCCGATAAAAGGTAAAGTGCATCTGATGAGGGGAGAAAGATTTATTATAAATTTTGTATCATTTCTTGTTATGATAGCACCGCTGCCGGCCTACCCGCAGGATGACGATATATACAACAGAGGGTGGAGTTTTAAACTGGGGGGTTATTATAAAAATCTTTTATTGTATCAGCATAAAGATGAGTTTTACAGGAATATCACCTCCCCGCCATACGAAAAGAGCATGGTTTCGGACATGAACAGGCTGCGTATTTCGCCTGAGATAAACCATGACGAAACGTTTACCTTCTATTCAGATCTTGACGTTGAAACAGTAAGCACGAATTACAATAAAACACCGGAGTTTGACGCATTATGGAGAGAGAGCGATTATAACGATCTTATTAGGCCTTCATATCAGTTTGCGGACAACTGGTATATATACTGCCGGGCCGGTTTCCGAAATTTATACGTTAAGATGGTTGCCGGGAGTTTTACCGGAACAGCGGGGAGGCAGCAGGTCCGCTTCGGAAGCAGCAGGCTCTGGAACCCGCTTGACCTGATGAATCCGATCTCACCCGTATCGGTTGAAGGGGGGGATGAACAGAAGGGGACCGATGCGGTGAGGCTGGACTGGTATCCGGACGAGTCGACTGAGCTTACCGCTGTTGCAGGCCCGAGGAGAGAGAAAGACCGGCTGAGCAACATAAAACCTGAAAGCGGAAACTGGATCGTAAGATTCAAATCGGGTGTAAAGGTGTTTGATATGGCGCTTCTTGCAGGGTATACATCCAGAAGAAAAAACCTCGGTACAGATTTTTCAGCAGAGATCTATGACGGTCTACTTACGGGAGTTTTTCTTTATTCGGCCCCTGACAGAGGCAGAAGGTATTATCAATGCGGTTCGGGGTACGAGTATACTTTTGCGTCTGGTATTTATCTCCTTGCGGAGTATTTTTACAACAGCCTCCCCGTAAACCGGGATGATGAACTTGCGTCGGCTGTTTATCATTCAGCCGTTTACGGTATTGACGGTACGAACTGTTATATACTTTCGAACAGGATTATAACATACAACTCTCACTATATTTCAGCGGCGGCGGGTTATGATTTTTTTCCGCTCCTCAGGGGAGAGCTCTTTTTTATTTATGATTTTCAGGGGAGGGGGGTTTTTCTTAACGCTTCACTGAAGTTCAATGCCTGGGAGAACCTCGATTTAACCGGAGGGGTAATCACATCTTTTGCCGATCAGAACGAAAATATTTCGGATTTTTATTATTACAATAAAGAACCGTCGTATTACGCGTCGCTTCAGTATTTTTTCTGATCCGTTGATAAAAACTAAAACGGGATAACTGGTGTATCTGAAACTTGAAAATTTACAGAGAGTTTATTCTGCTGACTTATAAGAAGAGTAATTTTGTAACAACATTTTTATCACAGTCTCTCAAATCTGTGAGGTGCAAAAAATGAAAACTGAAAATAAAAACAATATTAATATAAATGAAGACCTGCTGGAGATGTTCCCCGGTCTCCCGGTAGAGGCTGAGTATAGCGAGCCATGGAGAAAGGTCCGATATTCATGTTCCGGTGCTGGCCGTATAGAAAAAAAATTTGATCTATTATCCATGAAAACAATATATGAAGGTCTTGCTGACAAATAAGCAGGAAAATATTGATTATCAGGTAAAAGAAATGACTTCTCTCCGTTTATGATTCTCCGGAGAGAGGGATTTTATTGACTCCCGCTGAAGCTCAAATTGTACGAAAAACCCGCTATTAATGTCTGAGTAATGCAAAAAATTTGAAAATTTTTTTTCTCTCTATATTTTGATTATAACCACAGAGAGAAGGTGTAACTATGAAACTTAAAGATCAGGAAATGGTTATAAAAAAGGGAGAAACTGAAATAAAGATAGCGAGAAACTCTTACGGAATACCGGAGATAAGTTCATCGACTTTCGACGGATTGATGTACGGTCTCGGCTGGGTGCATGCGCACGACAGGCAGCTCCAATGCCTACTGACGAGAATAATGATCACCGGACGGACGGCCGAGGTAATAGCCGGTAAGAGCGAACTGATCGAGCTTGATAAGTATATGAGAAGAATGAACTTCGTACGTGAAGGAGAGGAGAAATCTCTTACCGCTGAAGCAAGGGGGAGGATAATGGCCTATTGCGACGGGTTCAACTCCTCGCTCGACGAAAACGGCACGGTGTGGGAACTTAAGCTGCTCGGGTACAGGCCCGAACCGTGGACTGTCAGAGACTCGATGCTGATAGGTAAAATACTCGGATTTTTCGGACAGACAGATTCACAGGCAGCAGTTGAAAAACTTATAATCCAGATGATCAGAAATGATGTTGATGAAACTAGATTAAAAGAACTCTTCCCCGGTATTACCGATAGGATAGATTATGATCTGATAAAAAAAATCAAACTGCATTATCCGGTTGTTCCGGATATAGTCAAATGGTTATCCGGAATTATCCGCGGTACAGGGAGCAATAACTGGGCGGTATCCGGAAGCAAAACAACAGCAGGCAGTACGTTTATATGCAACGATCCTCACCTCGAAGTGAACAGGCTCCCGTCGGTATGGGCGGAGGTTGTGCTTAAAATGCCGGGAAATTATTTTATCGGGGCGTCAGTTCCCGGTATGCCCGGTATTGTCGTAGGGAGGAACAGGTTTGTTTCATGGAGCACTACTTTTGCATTCATGGATATGGTGGATTATAAAATTGAACACTGCAGAGGGAGCGTATACAGGCGGGGCGAGAAATGGATACAGTTCAAAACAAGAAATGAGCTGATAAAAGTGAAGAGGGGAAAACCGGTTGAGCTGAGATTCTTTGAAAATGATAACGGCGTCATAGAGGGGGATATTGACGGTGAGGGTACATATCTGTGTATGAACTGGTCCGCCGCAAGAGACGCGGGCGCCGACATTCTGAATTGCGCAGTGAGCATGGACAGGGTTAATACGGTTGATGAATGCATTGAAGAATTCCGCAAAGTGGAAGGGGTATCGATCAACTGGGTCTTTGCTGACAGATCAGGCAATATCGGATATCAGATGAGCGGTAGACAGTTTAACAGGCCCGCGGGTGTAAGCGGACTTGTTCCGACTCCTGCATGGGACGCGCAGTACGACTACGACGGATTTATCAGCAGCGGCATGCTCCCCTCGTGCAAAAATCCGGAGAGCGGTTTTATCGTAACTGCAAACAATAACCTTAATCATCTGGGGAAGAGCAGCCCTATTAACATATGCATGTCATCATACAGGCATGACAGGATCAGCAATCTGCTGGATAAAGATAAAAAATTCAGCCTGAAGGATATGAAAAATATTCAGTATGATATTTACTCGATCCAGGCCGAGAAGTATATGAATATATTGCGCCCCCTTCTCCCCGACAGCGCAAACGGGAAAATTCTGAAGGAGTGGGATATGAGATACGCGTCGGATTCCATCGGGCCTGCGCTTTTTGAATCAGTATACAGGTCGCTTGTCAGAATCGTTTTCGGAGACTGCGGCATAGGCCGCGATGTTATAGATTACCTGTGGGGAGAAACTGTGGTGTTCACGGAGTATTCGGGAAACCTTGACGCAATACTTCTCGGCGAAAACTCCTCATGGTTTGGAGACAGGAAAAGAGAGGACCTGTACAGGGAGGCCATAGCTCAGGGACTTGATATCAAAGCGGAAAACTACGGAAGAAAAAACCGGATAATGATGAAACACCTGCTTTTCGGAGGGCTTCTGCCACGTTTCATGGGATTTGATTACGGCCCTGTTGAGATAAACGGCGGAAGGAGTACCGTAAGCCAGGGAGTTATTTATAGGTCCGGGGGACGTGAATCGTCATTCTGCCCTTCATACAGAATGATCTCCGATATGGGGACTGATGACGTGTATACCAATCTTCCAGGAGGACCGTCGGACAGAAGGTTTTCGAAGTGGTACCTTGCCGATGTAAAGAACTGGCTGAGTGGGAACTATAAAGTTCTTAGAGGGGGTTGATCGGGGTCAGAGCCCTCTGTGGGGGTCAGAGCCTCTCCTTTCTGCATTACGGAATAAGCAGTTCTGTTAGAAATCAAAAATCATGATAGATCATTGTGCCCTAATCCCTGATATTTTCAGAGCTTAGAAGTATGACAAAATATGCAATAAATGGCATAAAGCCTGCCAGGTAAAAAACTCCCTTTATCAATACGTTAGATAACAGGTGGTTTTACTCCCGGGATAGGTCTGCATACAGCCGGGAGATCAGTTTTTTAACAAAAAATGATTGTGTTATTAAATACTATGGGTAATTATGTCTCATATATCTTCCGGGGCAAATTCCCTTTATGTCATTTAAATTATTAATAAGATCGGGTTCGGATCCAGTCCCGGTTGTGGTATGAAACTGTTTATTATATGAATATAGAACCAGATATACATTTTCCGGATCTCTTTTCCATCGCCGCCGTTAATAACGAAACAGGGGGGGATCCGGTAATTGAAAATGAACTGAAAATCAGGGAGAGTTTTCTGAATTTCAGTGTTTCAGACGGCAGAAGATTTATACTTAAATCTGAATCGTTTATTCTCAAGCTCGCGCATGCGTACAATAAAATTCTGTCGCTCTCCAATTCCAGAACGAGAATACTTGCCCACCAGGTGGAGAGTACTCACCGTATTGTAAACTCGCTAAAACAGAGATTCCTGATCGCTGACGAAGTGGGCCTCGGAAAAACCATCGAGGCCGGCCTGGTGATCAAGGAGATGATATACAAGCACGGCTATAAAAGGATTCTGATAGTCTGCCCGGCGTCGCTGATGTTCCAGTGGCAGAACGAGATGGAGAGCAAGTTCAACGAGAAGTTTACGATCATCGACCGGAGAATACTGAAAAAGGCCGAGCGGAGCGCCGGAGAGGACGGTAATCCGTGGAAGGTCCATAACAAGGTTATATGTTCGATCGATTTCATAAAAAACAAAAGTTTCCAGGAGGACCTTGGAAGATGCTCATGGGATGCGGTGATATTCGATGAGGCGCACAGACTAAGAAGGGATGTGAATACGTCGACTATCGCATACAGCATGGCGGAGATTATTTCCGCGAAGACCAGGTCTCTGCTGCTCCTGTCTGCAACACCCTTCAGGGGAAAACTTGAGGAGCTGTTTTTTTTAATAGCGCTGATTGACAGGAATACCCTCGGGCCGTTTCAGTCATTCTACAATGAATACTGTCTTGAAGGAGCGGACCTCTCCGGCCTTAAAAGAAAACTCGACCAGGTAGTGATCAGGAGGACGAAAAACGAGGTCGGGGGTTTCACAAAGCGTTTCGCAAGGACCATAAGGTTTGAGCTCTATCCCGACGAGAGGAGCCTCTATGATGAAACTACCAGGTATGTAGCTGAAGAGTTCAACAGGGCTATGCAGTCAGAGAACCGCGCCGTAGGTTTTGTAATGACGGTATTTCAGAAGCTCCTCGATTCTTCATCATATGCTCTTTATGTGGCGCTTACAAAGAGATCGGCAAGGCTGCAGGAGCTCCTCGACCGCGCTGTTTCGGGCCACCAGCAGATGGTTGAGTTCAATAACAGCATATTCGACAGAGATGATATCCGGGAATTTGATGAACTGCAGGAGAGCGATGACCTCACCGTCAGGAGAACGATAGACGAGCTTAAAATGGAGATCGATACACTTAACAGGCTTGTTCTTCTTGCGTCGCAGATCGAGGTAAACAAGAAAAGTGAGAAGATGATAAGGCTTATCCGCGACCTTAAGCGTAAAGGGCACAGGAAGTTCCTTGTCTTTACACAGTTCAGGACAACGCAGGATTATATAAAAGAGGTCCTCCGCGATTTCAGCGTGGTCGTTTTCAACGGCTCGATGAACAGGGACCAGAAAGAGGAGGCCATTTTAAAATTTAAAGAGGACGCGGAGATTCTGATCGCGACCGAAGCCGGCGGAGAGGGACGCAACATGCAGTTCTGCGATGTGCTGATAAACTACGACCTGCCCTGGTCGCCGCTGAAGATCGAACAGAGGATAGGACGAATACACCGGTTCGGCCAGCCGAACGATGTGCATATATACAACTTTTCCACCAGGGGCACCGTGGCGGAGAGGGTGCTTGAGGTGCTTACCGACAAGCTGCGGATTTTTGAAGAGTCGATCGGTACCCCGGATATAATGCTTGGACAGATAGAGGACGAGGTTAATCTTAACACGCTTTTCATGGAACTTGCGACAGGGCGTAAAAAGAGAAAGGATGTCGAAGAGGAACTCTCCGGCAGAATGGAGAACGCGCGGCAGAGTTTTGAAAAACTGACCGAGCTGACCGTGGCCGGAAGGATGGACTTCAACTATGATGAATACTACAAGGTGACCCTGAAAGACAGAAGTTTTACAAACAGGAGAATTGAAAAGTTTGTGAACCGTTTCATGGAAGAGGACCGCTATGCGGAAAACATGATATCTCCGAAAAACGCAAAAACCGGACTGTATAAGGTAACACGCGGCGGCGACAGCGATCCCGTTGTGCGCTACGGGACGTTTGACAGCGAAAAGGCCCTGGAGGATGAAGGGCTGGAGTTTCTGGCTTTCGGACATGAAATTGTTGATAATATCATAGACTACTGCCGCAGCGACGAGTTTGGTGGAGATACGGGTGTAGTTTTCCTGAAGAACGGAAAAAAATTTACCGGTATAATATTCAACTTTCTCGTGAAGTTTTCTTCAGTTTCGGTTTCCCATGAATACTATCCGGTGCTGGCGGTAACGGAGGGGACTCTGACAGATTATGAACTGCGAAGTATCGAGGAGAGTTTCGCCGGGCAGGATTTTAACTTCGATGTTCACCGGCAGGGATTTGATGAAGTAATAGCCGGGACATGCTCAAAATACAGCGGCTGCTTTGAAAGTGCGAAGAACCGCCTCTCCGCAAAAATTGATGACCGCCTTTTCGATCTGAATGAGAACCTGGATATACAGATAGACCCCGAGGTAGAGAAGGTGCGCGAATCGTACCGGAAGCAGATCAAGGAGCTGGAGGAAAAACTCGATCTCCAGGAGGGACAGATGAAATGGTACGGCAAGGACATGAGAAGCGCCATTACAAGGACCAGGAACAGAATGCTAAAGGCCAAAACCGAAATGGAGTCACTTGTAACGGAATACAGGGGATACTACGGAATAAGATATAATATAAAGCTGGTCGGTGCTGCAGTAATAATTTCATCTGAGTGATTATACTCAGGTTCTGTAAATTATTCTGTAGATCTCCTCAGACAGTTTCTCCAGCGTTACGGGTTTCTGTATAAAACCCTGAACTCCGAGTGAAAGGACTTCATTGACGCGGTTATCCTGTCTGAAACCGGATGAAAGAAGGACCCTGACTCCGGGATCAATCTCTTTGATCTTTATGTAGGTGTCCCTTCCGGACATCACAGGCATTGACATATCGAGTATTACAGCTTTTATGATGGACTGGTTTTTTTTGAAAACATCAACGCACTCTTTGCCGTTTTCTGCAAGGAGGACGTCATACCCGCACTCCTCTAAAAACATTTTCATAATAGTTCTGACATTGACTTCGTCATCAGCGACCAGCACTGTCCCTTCGCCATGAAAGATTTGAGCCTTGATGCCGGATTTATGCTTTTGAATATCGGTTTCATGAAGCACCGGAATATAAATATTGAATGATGATCCCTTTCCGGGTTCTGAGTTGACGTTAATAAATCCATGATGAGCCCTTATTATAGAATAGACTATTGACAGCCCGAGACCTGTACCCTTAACATTTCCCTTGGTCGTATAAAAGGGGTCGAATATCTTTGCGATATTTTCCTTACTTATACCCACTCCGGAATCATGTACAGATATACACCAGTAATCTCCATGCTCCGTTTCAGGTTGATAACGTAGAAAAGCATCATCGGCGGATGCTTTTTCAATTGTTACAGCCAGGATACCCCCCCATCTGTTTCTGTCTTCCCTCATTATGGTCATGGAGTGAGCGCCGTTGACACAGAGATTAAGAAGTACCTGTTCTATCTGGGTCTGGTCGGCCAATGCATTTGCCGGCAGATCGGAATATGACAGTTTAATTTCTATAGATTTGTCGAATGAGTTTTCACATATATTCATTACATTGCGTATTGATATGTTGAGGTCAAGGGGATTAAGTGAAAGTTCCTTTTTGCGAGACAGAGAGAGAAGCTGCTGAATAATCTCAACAGCCCTTTTACTGGAATCGTACATCATTCCCGTATAGCGGGAGAGAGTGTTCCTGTCTATATCCGTGTCTTTTTCCAGTTTAAAATTTATCATTGAGAGAGGTCCCATTATACCGCTGAGTATATTATTGAAATCATGTGCAAGGCCGCCGGCCAGCGTCCCGACTGTTTCAAGTTTCTGGGCCTGCTGCAGCTGAGATTCTGTACGCTTCTGTTCTGTTATATCAAGCAATACCCCGTTAAAAATTATCTGATCGACGGATTTCACCGGTTCTGAAATCCCTTTCAGCCAGATCCTCTCACCTGACGGTTTCAGGAAACCCATTTCGAAATCCCACTTTTCAAATTTATCAACGGCTACCTGTATAGAATTTAAAAACCTGGTCCTGTCCTCTTCAACTACCGATTCTGTAAATCTTTTAAAGAAATTGTCGCAGTCATTTCTGATTCCGAGTATCTCTTCAGATCGTTCACTGACATAATAGAGTCCCATCGCTCCGTCTTTGTGGACATAAAACTGATACACGACTCCCGGAATATTGTTGGCGACACTTCTCAGCAGCTTCTCACTGGCGACAAGCGCTTCATCACTTCTTTTTTTCTCTGTAATATCGCGAAGGCATGTATGAACCACTTCTCTGCCCATATAGGGTATCAGCGTGAGAGTTACCTCAACCCAGAAGTGTTCACCGTTTGCCCTGATGTGCATCCATTCGAAACGCTGGTTTTCTCCCCTCTTGACTCCGGCAAGCACCTCTTCAGCCTTTTCAAATGATGAGCGTCCGTCAGGCTGTCTGGGGGGAGAAATCTCTGACGGGTGGGAGTTGAGGAGTTCATTTTTACTTTTATATCCCAGCATCTGAAGAGCTGCAATATTGCAGTCGATAAAGACATTTTTATCAATGATAAGCATGGCATCTTTCGACTGTTCGAAGAGTGTACGGTATTTGTCTTCGCTTTCGCGGAGTTCATTCTCAATTCTTTTCCTGATTGTAATGTCAATCCCTATGCCGAAAAAAAACTGTAGCCTGCCGCTGTAATCATAAACCGGGCGGCCATGCCATTCAACGAGTATCTCCTTTCTGTCTTTTCTGAGCAGCAGGTTTTCGTTTATCGTTACATCTCCATTTGAAATTATTTTCTGAAAAATGTCAGACAACTCATCCCTGTTGCGCTCAGGTACAAATGTAGACAGGTAATCCATCCCTGTTACCTCATCAACACTGTATCCGAGTGCTGAAAGCATGGCCGGATTCATCATTAAGGTTCTGCCCTCTTTGTCTATAACGACGATAAATGCCGGCGAGGCCTGGACCAGTGTTCTGTGGAAATCAAGATCAGCGAGGATATTCTTTTTATGTAATTGCGATCCGGTTTTAAAGATTACTTCATCTTCAGATAGAGGCTTTGATATATAGTCAGAAGCGCCGGAACTGAAGATTTTATCATTATCGGATGATTCTTTTTCACGGATAATTATCACGGGAATATCTCCGCAGCGGTTATCTGACCTCAGCATCTTTAAGGCCTCAACCGGACTTTTTCCTGAGATAGAACCGAGCAGTATCAGGTCTGGAGGTTTGCCTCCTGTCGGCAACAGCATGCCGTCAGAATTTCCGGAGAATGAGCAGATATATCCTCCGGTCTGAAGAATTTCAGAAAGCAGGCGGGAATCCTCTCTGCTGTCTGCTGCTATTAATATTTTCTTTTTATCGGTTTTATTCATAGTGTCAGTGCACTTAACAGCTTATTACAAAGATTTTATTATTACTGTTTTATGTAATATAATGATTTTTTTATTGTAAAAAAAAATTATCAGGGCTGATTATAAGAAATTATCTTAAATATAAATCAGTAATAAAGCCGCATTCAGAAAAGGATCAGAATGCAGTTCTGCTGTAACTATGATTATAAAAAATTTTCAGGAACTGCATGTTGTATTAAGTACCTGCAGGTTTTTCAATGACAGCACCCCTTTTTTACCACACAGGATTGAATTATACCGCAACGAATTGTCCCGGTTTTTAATTTATAATAAAAAACCTGTATGTCCGGATATATGTCAGTGCAATTCCGGATTCATAATCCGGACAACTTTTTTCTTCAGCATTTATATATCCTGTCGATAACGTTGAATTTTTGTTCTAAATTCCGGAGTATAAAAAAATTTTTTAACGTTTAAAGAAGGAGTAAAAATATGATACTGAGAAAAAACAGTTATGCAAAGGGGATAAAGCATCAGACACCATCCCCGATCAATGCTGTAAAAGGGATCTTTTCTGTTATGCTGATTTCCTCTATCGCGCTTTTTAACGGCTGCGGTGGCAATAAGGCTGCGGAGAATGTCTCAAGAGAGAACACTCACGCGTACATAGTCGGCGGCGGGATAGCGGGCCTTACAGCAGCAGCTTTCCTTATAAGGGACGGGCATGTTCCCGGAAAAAATATTCATGTTCTTGAGGAGATGAAGATAACAGGTGGAGCTCTTGACGGTATAGGGGATCCTAAGAAATATTATGTTATCCGCGGCGGAAGGATGATGAATCTCCCTACATATGAAACTACATGGGAACTTTATAAAGATATACCCTCTCTGACAGATCCAAACAAATCCGTTATGGATGAAATCAAGGAATTCAATAAGATGGTTCCGACAAATTCAAAAGCCAGGGTTGTGGACAGGGACAGGAATGTTCAGGATGTTACCAAAATGGAATTCAGCTGGAGAGACAGATGGGACATGATAAAACTCGGCATGATGTCTGAGGAATCATGCGGAGACAGAAGAATAAACGAACACTTCTCCCCTCATTTTTTTAAAACAAATTTCTGGTATATGTGGTCAACAACTTTCGCGTTTCAGCCATGGCACAGCCTTCTTGAGTTTAAAAGATACAATGACAGGTTCATACATGAATTTCCGCGTATTAATACTCTTGAGGGTGTTGCGAGGACTCCCTATAACCAGTATGATTCCATGGTTCTCCCTATTTTAAAATGGCTGAAAGCAAAGGGAGTTAATTTTGAAATGGGGACCAAAGTGACGAACATGGAGTTTAAGAAGGGTGTAAAAGAGACTACCGTTGAGAAGATCTATTATCTCCGCGACGGGAAAAACGGTGAAATCGCCCTGGGAAAAGATGACATCGCGATTGTTACAAACGGTTCAATGACCGCTGATTCAACTCTCGGTTCAATGACAACAGCCCCGAAACTTATAACAGACCAGAAGGACGGATCATGGTCTCTATGGAAGAATCTCGCGAAGGATCACCCGGAGTTCGGAAACCCGTCGAAATTCGCTGATCACGTTGATGAATCAAAATGGGAATCTTTTACAGTTACATTCCGCGATCCGCTATTTCTGAAGAAGATGAAAGACTGGACAGGGAATGATCCGGGAACAGGTGCGCTTGTTACATTTAAAGATTCAAACTGGTATATGTCCATAGTAATAGCACGTCAGCCTCACTTCATAAACCAGCCGGATAATATCAAGGTTATCTGGGGATACGGACTTTTCCCCGATCAGGTGGGAAATTTCGTGAAGAAAAAAATGTCTGAGTGCACCGGCGCCGAGATTTTGACAGAGCTCTGCTATCACCTGAAGTTTGAAAAGGATCTTCCGGAGATTATGAAATCAGCGACCGTTATTCCGTGCATGATGCCTTATATTACGGCACAGTTTGAAATGAGAAAACCTGGCGACCGTCCGGAAGTTGTACCGGCGGGATCAACAAACCTCGCTTTCATAGGACAGTTTGCCGAGATTCCGGAAGACACGGTTTTCACGGTGGAATATTCTTCACGTACAGCGGCAACCGCAGTATATAAACTGCTCAATATAGATAAAGAACCGCCGGCAATTTATAAAGGGAAGCATCACATAGGAGTATTGTGGGATGCAGCGTTCGCTCTGCTCAGGTAGTTTGTCAAAGCCCCCTGTCATGCCACAAGGGCACTTTCAACGTGGCCCCGGCGGGGGGCTTGTATTTAAAAGCGCTGTAGTAAAAATTAAAGCCCCCTCATGGGGAGGAAGATAATATGAATAACAGGGATGATCTCGTAATATCAACAAACGGGCTTAAAAAGTCATATGAACATGTACAGGCGCTGAAGTCGCTTAATCTGAAAGTCCCGCGAAATTCAATATTCGGATTTCTGGGGCCGAATGGAGCGGGGAAGAGCACGGCGATCAGGCTGCTGCTTGGGCTTATTAAGCCGACCTCCGGAACAGGTTCTGTTTTTGGCCTTGATATTGTAAAAGACAGTTCAGAGATAAGAAACCGTATAGGCTATCTTCCGCAGAACCCGCGATACTATGACTACATGACGGCCCGGGAAGTGCTTCGTTTTACCGCGGGATTTTTCAAATCCGGAAAAGATAAACATCTTGAAGAGAGAATTGATGACGTCCTTACCCTGACAGGACTGCGGGATAAATCCAAAAGGGCAGTGAAGGGCTTTTCAGGAGGAGAGCTCCAGCGTCTTGGAATCGCGCAGGCGCAGGTAAATAGCCCTGAACTTCTTATTCTCGACGAGCCGGCCGCGTCTCTCGACCCGATAGGCCGTCGTGATGTTCTTGATGTAATGCGCGCGCTGAAGGGGAGAACCACGATTTTCTATTCAACTCATATCCTTGATGATGTGGAGCGTGTCAGCGATACCGTCGGGATTCTGAACAGGGGAGAACTTGTAGCGCTTGCGCCGATTGAAGAGCTTCTTCTGGCCAAAGAGAGTGTGGTCTATGATGTGTTGATACAGGGTGATCCCGGAAAAATCCAGTCGCAGATCGAGGCACAGCCCTGGGTTTCGTCACTCAATACAGTCAGTGTTGAGGGGAAAATTAAATTAAGTCTTACAGCAAGGGACGAGGTTTCAGCAGAGAAAAACCTGTTAAGAATGCTGCTTCATGATGAAAATATAATAGTGAAGGAATTTACGCGCAGGCGGGATGCCCTCGAAGATGTGTTTATGAGAATTGTAGAGGGGGGAGCCAATGTCTGAAATATTACGAAACAACAGGGAAAGAGAATGGACCAGCGGCCTCAGGAATATGCTGAAGAAGGAGAATGGCGTCTGGTTTAACAGAGGGAAATGGATAGTACAGGGCATTCTGTGGAGTATTGTTATTTCCGGCAGCATAGCTCTGGTGCTATACCTGTTTACAACTCTCCCCGCCGCGGTAAAACCTGATATAATTAATAGCTACGGTATCGGTGCAGCGGCGCTTCAGCTTTTTTTCAATGTATCCGGTTTTGTTTCGGTCATTGGTGTAATAATCATTACCCATGATCTTATTATCAGTGAGAGAGAATCAGGAACGGCGGACTGGGTGTTGTCAAAACCACTGTCCAGAAAAGCGTTTGTATTGTCAAAGCTTGCAGTCAGCACTGCATGGATTACGGTTTTAGCCGTGGTTCTACAGGCTTGTCTTCTGATGATTATAGCCCGCATCTTCGGCGGAGCAGTTGAGATTATTCCGTTTATCAAGGGTGTAGCACTAATCTGGCTTCTATGCTTTTTTTATATAGCGATGGATATCTTTTTGGGGACATTGACTATATCCAGGGGAGCTGTGCTGGGAATTTCATTGTTCTTTTTTCTTCTCGGCGGGCTGGTTCCGCTGTTGTTCCCGAAAACCTATTTTATCATGCCGTGGAAACTTTCAGATATAGCATTCTCTGTGGCAATGAACATTGCGTGGTCATCAAAAATTATAGGGCCGGTAATAATGACTGCGGTCTGGTCAGTGTTATTCATTGCTGGGGCTCTCTGGAAGATTGAACGTATAGAGATTTAAAATTTAAACTAATAAGGGGGAACTATGAATCTGACAAATGAATCGAAAAATATAGAGAAAAAAAAGGTCATTGCATTATCAATTTTTATGACTCATATCAAAAGGATCGGAGTTATCAGGACTTTTGCGGGTGGCGGCCTGATGTATCTGAGTATTGTGGAATTTATGTTCATTCATCTGACAGAGATAGTCGTCCTTTATCAGTGGATGCTGACTCCGTTTTTTAAACTGAAAAAGTTTGTCATTAAAGACTACATCCATATGGACCGGAGCAGAATAGAGGGAATGATGCTGTTTGACCAGTTCAACTGCCAGTTCTGCGCATACGCAAACGGGTCTGTAAAACTGTGGAATGATCAGCTTGATGAGATAAGTAATGCAGGTCCGCTAAAGGGGAATTTTGCCGGAAAATTCTTCGTAATGCTGTTTTCAGTCTGTCTGCTGTTTTTTGTTGTGTTCAATTTTATTTTCAGTAAAATTCTTTTTTCGGTTATATCACTTTTCCTCGGATACCACAGAGTAAAGACACGTGAGATAAAAAACGAACTTATAATGAAAAACTATGCGGGCGGATATGCTGCACCGGTCAGAGGGATTATCCGTTTTGCAAAACTCTATGCCAGGATACTGTCTCTTAATCTGGAGCAGATTGAATCCAACTGGTGTCCGCTTAAGCATGTAGAAACATCTACAAGCGTATTTCCAGATCATCATAAAAATTTTTATGCACGGGACAATCTCAAAGGAGCGCTTGAAGCACTTGCGTCAGACGGGTCTGTATCACCGAGGAAACTGAAGTACTGATTCGGATTCTTAACTCAGTTATACGTAAATAAAAAGTTTATCTGCCGGATATGCGGCTGATAAACTTTTTTTAAGATAAAATAAACTCAACATCAAGACCGGACTCACGTCAGGTTAAATGAAACACCCCTCAGCACGCTGACAATGCCTGTATCGGGGACTGTAATAAAAATTCCGCTTGACTGAATACGTCAGGTATGCAGTCATTTTTTTCATGTTTGCGGAATTAGAAACATACTTTACCCTGTTCGGCGGCGGCACCGGAATTATAGCCGCATGCGGACAGCTTGTGGCTAAGGATAAACGAAAAGAAAATTACAACCTCGCGGCATTATGGCTTACACTGGCCCTGCTGATGTTCCAGTGCGCATCGGTTTTTACCGGTTTTTCCCGCAGCCATCCATGGGTGCTCTGCTACCATCTGACTCTTATATGGCTCCAGGCCCCTCTGCTCTATCTTGCGTATTTTTTTCTTGTCAGCACGGAGGATAAGTACCCTGAAAAAATTTACATTTTCTTTATCCCCTCTTTGCTTGCTTTTGTACTCGATTCAGCGTCGATAATAGCGTACCTGGCCGGTCTGATTCCGAATATGCTCTGGATATTTCACGACGAAAATGTATCATGGATAGCGGTAAAAAAGTATCTTCTCATAGTCGGCGCCGTACAGATTATCGTCTCCCTGATCGCTTTTATAATCAGAATGCTCCCGGCGTGGAACCTCAGTGAAAGAAACAATGTTTTAAGCATAACGATAGGTTATTCGATCGCGTCAATATTTGCGACTTCATTTTTGCTTGCAGGATACATAACAATTAATGTTTCATACCTGAAGATCGCGTCACTTATCTGTTCAGCGCAGATAATTCTCATTTCGCTTATAGGGCAGAGGTTCCCGAAGTTTTTTCAGATGCTTCAGACTGAGGTTAAAAAGGAGAGATACAAAAAATCACTTCTTGTCGGACGCGATGTTGCTCCGATATTAAACCAGATGATTGAGCTGATGGAGTCGGATTTTCTTTACAGGGACGAAACACTGACTCTGAAGACTCTGGCGGACCGCCTTTCAGTGAATCCTCACCAGCTTTCGCAGCTCCTCAATGATAAAATGAACACGAACTTCAGCAACTTTGTTAACCGCTACCGGATTACGGAGGCGGAGAAAATACTGCTTGAAAAACCTGACAGGCCGGTGCTTGCGATAGCTTTCGACGTCGGGTTTAATAACAAAACAAGCTTTTATGATGCCTTTTCAAGATTCAACGGCGTCAGCCCTCATAAATACAGAAAGGTCCGTCTTCGCAGATAGCATTTTTGCTCCACTCTGATTCAGGATTCATAATCCTGACTGTTTTTTTCTTCCGCATTTATATTTCCTGTCGATCCCGGTAATAAAAGCTGTTATAAATCTAATCAGTTTTTTGTTACTTATAGTGTAAGCCGAAACAGATATTCCTACACCTCCGGTCCCGGTATCAGAAGGACCGGAGGAACTTTTTAAGGTCAAGGATCGGGACTATATGCGGTTTTTAAATGAAAGAGGGGCTCTGCGGCACCATAACTTTTTTACATTTTACGCAGGTTATGCCGTATCTCTTACCGGATCATGGATACAGACTGTCACTACCGCATGGCTTGTTTACCGCATTACAGGATCAGGGTTCTGGCTCGGCGCTGTTACTTTTGCTGGTCAGATCCCCGGCTTTATTTTTGCCCCGGCGGGAGGGGTGCTTGCGGACAGGTACAGCAGAAGGTCCCTCGTAATGATAACACAGACTGCTTCTATGGCACAGGCCTTTCTGATGGGCATCCTTTTTATTAATGGAGCGCTCGGGATTTATATTATTATAGTTCTTGAAATTTTTCTCGGTATGATTAAGGCGGTGGATGTTCCGGTCAGGCAGGCATTCATTCTTGATCTTGTTGAAGACCGGGATGACCTGAACAGCGCCATTGCGCTGAATTCGATACTGTTCAACGGAGCAAGGCTTGTCGGGCCTATCGCCGCGGCGCTGGTTATCACACAGGCCGGCGAAGGGTGGAGTTATTTTATCAACGGATTGAGTTTCACTGCGGTTCTGGTCTCTCTTGCCTGTATGGAGATCAAAACAAGATCTGTATCTTCCGGTTGTTTCCGTCCCGCAGGGGAATTATTAGAGGGATTTAATTATGTAATAAACAATATCCCCGTTTTTACTCTGATCGCTGCCGGAGCATTTTTTAATTTTCTGCCGGTAATGGTGCTGTACCCGGTATTTGCACACGACATCCTCTCGGGAAATTCAGCAACCTACAGCCTGATGGTAAGCGCATCCGGCACGGGAGCGCTTCTCGGTGCGTTTTTTCTCGCCAACCGGCGGAGCTGTATCGGCCTCGGTTCCGCCGTGTCGATTGCAGCGTTCTCTCTCGGGGCCGGAACACTGGTGCTCTCGTTTTCATCTTCGATTACATCTGTATGCATTCTCTGTTTCAGCGTGGGTGGAGCGACGATGATATTAAACGCCGGCAGCAATACGATCCTCCAGAGAATAACCGATCCTGATAAGCGCGGCAGGGTGCTGAGCCTCTGGATAATGGCGGCGATGGGGGCCTCACCTATCGGAAGCATCGCAGGGGGGGCTGCTGCGAATATTTTCGGAATACAGCCTGTATACCTGATCGCCGGGATTATAGGCCTTGCAGGTGTCGTTATATTTTATATCAATATTCCGCATGTGAATAAGGCTCTTACCGAAAATATCTCCTGACAGACTGTGCTTTGAGATTTAACCGCCATAGAGGAGTGATGGTTTTTACTATCCCGCTAAAAATATCTTTAAATATAATTTTTTGCAGATACAGTATGGCTGGTAATCCATTAATACATGAAGAGATTGACTATTGATTAAGCTGTTAGTAAATTAACAGTGAATGATATGTAAATTACTATTCTTTATATGCGTAGCATCCTGTCTCTCTGGCAGTATGTGATTATTGCATTTCCATTCTTTCAGTTATAGTTCATACATAAATATTGGAGGTATCATGAAAAAAATATTTTTACTCTTATGCTTTATCTGTTTCACTGTTTCCCTTTCGGCGCAGGAGATGGAACAAAATGCTGATGCAAAAACTCCGGAAGTAAAAAGTTCTGATTTTTTCAATTTCAATATCGGAGTTGTTCCGAATTTTGACGGTAATACATCACTGGGCGGAGATGCAAGTTTCAGGTATTTCGGCTGGCTTACCGCGGGTGTAAGGTTTGAAAAAAGTTCCGTCGGCCGGGCTTTGTATAACAAAGAGACTGATATCAGAAAAGTAACATTAATTGAGACACAGGTAATCAGGTTCAACGCCCTGGGGATAGAAATTCCTTTCAAAGATGAAGGATGGTTTCAGTGGCGGATAAAGCCCGGTGTCAACGGACAATACATATATCAGCGGGTGACTTTCAATCTTGTCCAGCGTGTAAAAGACAGGTACCAGTATGAGAATTCAAATATGGAGTCGATGGAGGTCAACACCGACCTTGAGTCGTGGATGAATTTCGGCGGCAAGGTTAAATTCTATCTCGGAGGATCATACGTGCCTGTAGATTACCATAAAGGGAGCGGCCTTGGATATGATTCACTTGCCGTGTCACAGCAGGTGGGTCCATTGAAGAATGTAGTATATACAGGAAGTACCGGTGACTATGAATTTAATACCCAGTCAAAGCTGCTGTTCTGGGATGCGAGGTTTGAACTGGCCTTTATGAAGTTAATATATGATACGGATATCTATCTTGGCGGAAAAATGCAGTATTTCAAAAGCGAGTTCGACGCTGAACGGAGCACTGTTGAAAATGCCGTATTGGTAATAGATAAAAAGACAATCAGCCAGAAGAAAACAGACATCAGCGGAAGCCTGGGTATACAGCTCAGCTTTATAGATATGGGGTCGAGTAAACCTGTACTGACATTCAATTATACACGCAGTACATATCTTGATATTAACAAAAAAACCCAGAGTGAGAATATCTACGGTGTCGGAATCACATTCAGAAAAGACAATAAATAGGGAGGTTAAGTATACATGAAAATAAATTATGTTTTATCGCTTTCATTATTTTTATTATTATCTGTGCTTGCAGGATGTAACCAGTTTACTGAGTATGACAGACCCCGGGTGCCGGCAGAATTATATATCCCTCCGAGTGATGAAAAGTATGCCGCGTTAACCGGCGCAATTGCGGCGATAAATGATTTTGCGAAGTCTGCAAGGGGGAGTGTGGATGTTATGGGTTTCGGTGATTATATGTGGGGTGACAGCAGGTTCGGCAAGGACCTCTATTTTAATCCTGTTTTAACATCGTCCCCTACCGGAAAGGGTTCCGTTAATTTTGTCGGACCGCAGATTAACCAGACTGTTCCCGGCAGAGATGGTACCTTTGACATTACATCGGGTTATATCCATGTGCTGAATGATGAAAAATTTCAGATTGCAAGAAGCGACCGGAAAATTTCGCTCGGTTTCAGGCTTAATGGCTGGAAGGTGGCTAAAGCGGCAAGGTTCTCAAGAGACGATGCAGATCCGGTTGATGTTACTGTGTCCACGGTTTCCACCGATATAGCATATACTAATATCAGCAGAGAACTGCAGATTCCGGGCGCATGTGTATATACTGATATTGAACCCGGATGTAAAATGGATGCTACGAAGACCTGGATATCCAGTACTAATCTGGGCTCGTGCAGTAAAAAATATTACAGCGAGTATACATGCAATAATCCGGGAGAATGCAGCGATGGCACCAGTGAGTCTGAGTACAAATGTACAACGCTAGGCGGGGGGAGGGTCTGGTATCCTCATGTGCTCTGCGCGGTTCAGGGTGTCACTGGATATGATAATGAATCCGCCTGTATAAGTGATCACGGAGACGGCAGATCATACAGCTGGGACAGCGTCAACAGCAGATGCCTGGTAGAGCCTTTTCTCAAAGCGAGTGAATGCGACGCTTATGGCCCCGGAGCCGTAAAATATGATAACTGGGGAATGCAGCCGGCATCTGACAGAAGGCCTACATGGACACCGGCTGAACCGTATGTCAGCGGAAACAAATGCGTTAAGTTTAATAATTTTTCCGGTAATTTATCATCACCGGCTGATCTAAAGCTGCTCCTTGCGGAAAAAGAAAAATGTATAGTCACTGATCAGCTGAAATGGGACAAATCAGTCGGAGTTCCTCAGAATGATCTCTCTCTTAACGGAGTTTATGACGGAACGTTTTTAGTAGAATTTACAAAGGATGGCAAAAATTACAGTTTTGAGGTTGAATTCGGTTTATTCTTTTATGAATACCTGGCTTATGATCTCGGGAATATGGGAAACGTATCAAACGAGAATTTTGCAGGTTGGGTTATAATTGACGGTCAGACCTATTACTACCAGAATTCTTTTATCAGTGCGGATCCTGCACATACGATATATGGATCATGTTCTGTTCCATGGACTGATGGAAGAACATGTCTGGATCTTGGCGGTGAGTTCGAGACCAATGCCTGCATCTTTTCCAGTTACCCGAACCGGGAAGCATGTGAAGCAGATGGTGGAGCATGGACTGCAAAATAGATCGAATCAGATTAGCAGAATAGTACTTTCCTAATTGGCTGCAGATGAAGCCGGTTTTCTTAACAACAGAGAGTTGACTATACACTCTCTGTTGTTATATTATATATCAATATTCTGCATATGAATAAAACTCTTACCGAAAATGCGGAATGACAAACAACAACTTTATATTATTGTAAGTATTTATACTAATACAAAATAAGTATTTTCTCCGATTGACAAAATCCAAAAAAGATCTAAAATCCTGTACAGTCTCTATTTAAACACATTCAGTTAAATACCCAACGAACCGCAGTAAACTTAAAAAAGGACTGCGGTTTTCCAGCGATATCTTCTAATGAATAGTGTGTCTTTGCGTAATACTCATTTAACTATTAATGTTTATACGCGTTTTCCTCTTTAAAAAGGTTGAGAAGTTTATCCGGAGGATTCAATATGAAAATCATTAAGCATTATCTGAAAACAGTTCTTTTCTTTTGGACGATTTTTTTTATCTTCACCTTTTTCCCAGGTTGTGTTTGTAAACAATCAACGGAGTCTAAAGCATTTATTTCTGGTAATTCCGGCGTTTATGCCAATTTCAGCGCCGATACCTATCTCCCCTGGGAAGGGGGGCCTGCATATTATTCAAAATGGATCAATGGCCCGTGCGCTGATGTGAACTACTTTCCGATTACTGTATGGCTGCAGTCCTCCTCCAGTACTAACGCATACAAAGCTATAGGTGTCAATGCACAGGTCGGGTTATGGCTGGGACCTACATCACAGCAGCTTGCTGATTTTACAGCTAGAGATCTCCCTGTTTTTTGTGAACAGAATTCAACCGGACTCACGGATACCAATAACGGCATTATACGGGCATGGACGCATATGGATGAACCTGACAATGCCCAGAGCGACGGCAACGGTGGTTACGGTCCGCCGGTGACACCTTCTGTTATAGTCGAACGATACAATACGATGAAAGCAAATGATTCCACAAGACCGGTTTTTCTGAACCTGGGGCAGGGAGTTGCCTGGGACGGATGGTGGGGGCGCGGAACGAGAACCAGTCATCCGGAGGATTATTCCCAGTATGCCATCGGTGCGGATATTCTCTGTTATGATATCTATCCTAAAAATACAAACGCAGCGGCTGTTAAAGACAAAATCTGGCTTGTCGCTTATGGAGTGGATCGGCTCAGGGGATGGTCGAACTTTTCAAAACCTGTCTGGGCAGCGGTGGAATCTACGCATTACGGCACTGAGGGTAGCGGACCATCTGCGGGGGATGTAAAGGCAGAGGTATGGATGGCCATAATTCATGGGGCAAGAGGGATTGTGTATTTCTGTCACGTATTTTCACCCTCGTTCATCGAAGCAGGTTTGCTTGCAGATAGTGGTATGAGCAGTGCCGTATCAGCCGTTAACGCTCAGATCACCTCACATGCTGCGGTGCTGAATACTCAATCCGTTGCCAATGGGGTAACTGTTTCAATCAATGATGCATCGGTCCCGGTTGATACAATGCTGAAGCGTCATGGCGGGTATACCTATCTTTTTGCTGTTTCAATGAGGCCGGGGACTGTTTCTGCGGAATTTACATTGCGTGATTTTCCTGCAGCGGCAACGGCTGAGGTCGAGGGGGAAGACAGGACTATACAGGTTGTTGATGGTGTGATGAAGGATATATTTACAGATTTTGCCGTGCATATTTATAAAATAAAATAAGTCGCTACTCTGAAATGCCGAATAGAATGAGCCGGCTCAGGTTTTGTTACGGGAATGTTAATTCCTTTTAACAGAAACAAAACTTTGAAAAAAATTATTATTAATTGTTGACAGATTATGTCTCATTAGATATGGTATTTGAAACTAACATAACTCAATACGTATTTCCTTTTTACTTTCAGGCAGTCACGGCAACGTTTTATTACGACCGCGGTAATCCGGGCAGGGTTTTTTTTCAGAAACTGCAGTCCGGGGATACTGTTAATATTCTATTATTATAACAGTCTTCAAATTAGAATCTATTATTGAATTACCTGAAGGTATACAAGGGAGTATTTATTGTAAAAAATGAGGGTAAATATGTCAAAAAGCATCAAAGTCCCGTCAGAAATATATTCAAGAGTATCAGGCTATTACAGGCCTGTAAACCAGTGGAACAAAGGCAAGCAGGAGGAGTATGCATGCAGAACCTGTCTGAATATCAGCAGTGAGACTGCCCCCTTATCATCGAAGGAACTGCAGGCAGCTATCTCATAGGATAGGCTTCGTTAATCGTCAATTCAAGTTTTGCAGCAATTGTATCGTTATCCAGGTTATTGTCATTTCTGATATACGCATAGCTGTATATAGAACCTGTAGTTCCGTACGGAGCTCTGTTTATCATTACGGTATAGATACTCCCCATGAAGATCAGGAATGCCATAGCCGCGGTAGCCAGCGATGCGGATGACCAGAGGTTCATCGTCTTTTCGCTTCTCGAGCTTTTCGCCTCCATGATCTTATGGGCAATGGTAAGATCCCATAGATCGCTCTCCATCCGCAAGCTGATCTCCTTTTTCATGTTCACGCTTCCGGTGATATCATTGTTGTTCTTCATGACTTTCCCTCCTGATGTTTTCATGAATAATTTTTTTACCTCTCGATGTCCTTGATTTAACGGTGCCGGGACGTATCCCGAGTTTTTTAGATATATCGTTTATGTTAAATCCCATCGATGCGAGGGTCAGAACTGTCCTGTATTTCTCCGGAAGAAGCGTAAGGTGCTCATGGAGGTTGGACGCGTCGCCGGAGTCCTCTTTCTGTATCTGCATCGTTAAACTGTTTTCTGAAGCCTTTCTCGCTTTTTCCTCCTCTCTTGCGAGTTTCTGATTCATGCGCAGTGACTCGTTTTTCGCGATTTTGTAAAGCCAGGTCTCTATTGCCGAGTCGCCCCTGAAACTGTTCTTCACCAGGCCGTTATAGGCGCGGATATAAGTCTCCTGCGCGACATCATCTATCGCATGATAAAAACGCGGAGACATGTTCTTCTCAATCGCGGAAAGAACGGTCCTCTTTGTTCTTTTTACTATTTCCGCGAACTCCCGTTCATTCATCTGATCCCGCCATGTTCTTTCTGCATCTTTTCAAACATGCTTTTTCGCTCGGCGCGAAGGATGTTCATCTGTTCCGGCGTAAGGATCTCTGAAATTTCCTTCCCCTGTCTTATTCTGAGGAGATGAATGTCAACATTAAGCGCTTCGATTTTTTTAAGCTGTTCCTTTACCGCATTCATATCGACATTGCCGGCGTCGAGCATATCTTTGAGTTTCTTTCTCTCAGGTTCAATCTGTCTGCTGTATCCGGCAAATTCGGTATCAAACCTGTTGTTCAGTTCGGTGATCCTGTTTTTCTGTTCCTGGTTCAGCGAAAGTTTTTCATCCATAAACACCGGGTCGCAGAAAGGCCTGCCGAACCTGTTCCCTCTCATTTGATGTTTACCCATGCCCGGGCCCATTCTCTCCTCCATGAAGCCGAACGGCGGAAGGCCCGGATCTCTGACAGGGTCTCTCTTGAGAATGAAAATCCCGGCTATCACCTGGATCACAATTATTGAGGAAAGTATTATAATGACTATTCTGTTGTTCATAATATTAACCGTCTCCTGTTAGTACAGTAACGGCCCGGAATGTGCGGGCCGTTACTGTATCTGTTATTCTCCACCTTTCATATTGTGCATATGATGATAGTTCCCTTTGCCGGACCTTTTATCCATGCAAGGATACTGTGTCCCCATTTCGTCCAGTTTTTTCTTCTGATCGGCTGTAAGTACAGAGTTGACATCGGCTTCCTGTTTTTTGCGCAGATCTCTTACTCTGTCGCCGTCGTTTCTGTTCTGATAAATTGAATCCATTCCATCTTTATGAATTTTGTATATTTTATCAAGCTGTTCATCAGTCAGTCCAAGGTCTTTCTGCGCCATGAACAGGTGAAATACAGGCATCATCCCCATCGGCCCGAAACCTTCACGGTCACTGCCGCACATCCCTTTAGCGTGCCTCCCAGCTCTCTTCATTGGATGGTTCTCAATAAACTCATTCCATTTTGTCTTCTGATCGGGAGTAAGGATGTTTTCAAAATCGCCGCGCTGTTTCTCCCTCAGCTCTTTTATTTTATCAGGATTGTTCCTGTTCTGATAAAATTTATCCATGTACTCTTTTTCGATTTTATACGCTTTGTCAACCTGCGTATTTGTTAAATCGAGCATATACTGCATCATTTCAAGATGATGAAACGGTTTGTGCATCATCATCCCCATCGGCATCCCCTTGCCATCGCCGCAGCCGATGCACCTCCTCAGGTCCTGAGCGGAAAGTGATGATGCAGATAGCGATAATATAAGCATTGCAAGCGTTGTAAAAAATATTTTCTTCATCGGTTTATCCTCCGTTGTTTTGAAGGTTAGACCCGAATTTTTTGAAAAAGGTTCCATCAGGAAAAATTTTATTTTACAGCATCCTGATAAACCGCGGACCGGGTTTACGGGTGACTGTTGTTATTAAAAACTGAATATTTCACTCTTGCAATAATAACTGTTTGACAGGGGAAAATCAAACGGAAATATCATACAAGCCTTCTGAACATGGCGATAAGGACCATCAGTATCATCAATATGAAAAGCACTACCGCTTTTTTCCTGTCGTCTATCGAGATCCCTCGCTCCATCACTATGTATATGTGTGACGATACCGTTGCCGTAATAGAAACCGCCAGAGACATCAGCAGCAGAGTGATCGCGATAAAGACAATGCCGAGAATAAATCCCCCGGCATGATGTGTCATCAGAAGCGATGTGTTGAGTTCCTTGAACATCTCCGGTCCGAGTCCGGTAAAAGCTGTCTCCGACGCTTTTATGAACAGCGACGGAATCGATGAAAATATGGCGGATGCGTCCTGGTTCAGCAGCCATTTAGACATTGCCATTGTAAGAGAAAACGCGGAGATATGAATAATAAAAATCAGGGAAAACGTGATAGAGGTTACAAGAAGGATCACCGGTATCATGAAGATGATATTGAGGTTATGCTTTTTTATAAACAGGAAGAGGTTTTTAATGTTTCCGAAGATCCCTTTTTCCCTGTGCGCCGAAACAGGGGGATAAAACCAGAGACCGATGAAGCAGAGAATAAATATCGCTACAGACAACAGGTATACCGGTAAGAATGCGAGTGAAAACAGGAGCGGTCCGTAAAACGGAATTTTTCCGAACATAATCAGCAGGGCGCATAACATCAGCAGTATGATGATGTTCCCTGCGAAAACGCCGGGCCCTGTTGTCAGGGCAAATCTGACTATCTCGCCGTTTCCGGTTTCTTTTGAGTGAAAGATGCGGTCCAGGGTTATTTTTGACACAACAGATGCAAACAGGGTATAGAACGAGAATATTATCGCAAGGGGGAACAGGTTTATTACCGATCCGGCAAACGGATTAATTGAAGTAGCATGCTTGAAAAGCATCCCTTCCGCAAGGTTGAAAAAACGGAGCGTTATGAACAGTAATACAATACCGGCTGCGGATGCTAGTATTTTTTTTAAGGTGAATCCCTCCGATGCCGATTTGAAAAGTTCTCCGGATGTAAATGTGTTAATGCTGTTGTTTATGAACGAAACCGGTTCTTCGATTGCTGTTGTATTTGAACCGTTTTCCTGAACTGTATCTGCGCGGACCTGCCTGTCCGCTGTTGTGAAGCTCTGCTTGTCTTCCTCTGGCATGAACTGTTGAACCGGTCTGTCAGGCGCTGTAAAGTGTTGAACAGGTTCCTGATGAGATCTGTATTGCTGAACCGGCCTGTCGGGAGCTGGAAATGAATTAACCGGTTTCTCCTGCGTCGTGTAAGATCCGGTCTGTCTTACCGGCTCAGTTTTTTTTAACTCTTCGGGAAAGGACTGTTCTTCGGCAGTGAATTCTATCGAAAAGTCCTTCATGCATTTGCGGCAGCTGTATCTGTAACGGCCTGACTTTATATTTGAGAATGTGATTGAGTAAAATGCCCTGCAATAGGGGCAGAACTGAAGTTTTATTCTCTTGTCGCACTTTTTGCAGTGAATAACGGATGAGTTTATGTTATTCGCCTGGCTGTAAGTGACTTCATGCGCCGTGTTGCAATTTGAACAGAAGACCTGCATATCTGAACCGCCGTAAAATTATTTTTGTAAGCTGTTTCCTGTAAAAGCCCATAAGCGGCTTTTACAGGAAACTGTCAGTCATCAAAGAAAAAATTCTCAACAGAATTGTTCTCCGGTTTTGTCGTGTTTTCCTTTTCATCTTTAAAAAGCCCTGTAGAATTTTTATCCTGCATTGTCTCGCGGGCTTTGTTAATCATCTCCCTTATGTTCGAGAGTTTTCCATGGAGGCCGTCGCATCTGGCCGAGGGTTCGGTACCGGGAAGAAAATACTCGTTTCTTGCCGGGCATCCCGTTTCGGGGAGATTGCCCGAAATAGTACATATCCTCCTCTCCGATACGCCCACCGGTTTTGCAGGGAAGTCTGTCTTTGACCTTGTTTTGTAAACCTCGTTCATGAACAGGCCCCATATCGGAGCGGCGACATAAGCGCCGCTCTGTCCTCTGCCGAGAGAGTATTGAGGGGATTCACATCCCACCCATACGGCTGTAACAATATCCGGGGTGTAACCGACAAACCACGCATCCCGGAAATCGGTATTGGTTCCGGTCTTTCCGGCACAGGGGAGCCTGAATCCGGCTTCACTCCTTACAGCGAATGATGCCGTACCGGAATTTACGACGTCCTTCATCATGCTGGTCATGATGAACGAAACCTGTTCTGAAACAATCCTCGAGGGTTTTGATTTTTCAGATCCGTTTAGCATTACGCTGCCGTACCTGTCCTCGATTTTTGTTATGGATACCAGCGGTACGGCAACTCCCCTGTTCGCATAAACGGCAAAGCCCTTTGCCATTTCGAGGGGTGTAAGTTCTGTCGTACCGAGCGAGAGGGTCGGGTCAAGCTGGAAACGCCTGTAGTCGACATCGGTAAGCCTTGACGCGAAAGCGGCTATGTAGTCGCCCCCTGTCATGTCGTATATTTTTGCAGAGACGATGTTCAGCGACATCGATAAGGCCTTGCGCGCAAGCACCCTGCCGGAATAATCCTTATCGTAGTTTGACGGGGTCCATGAGCGTTTGCCACCCCTGTATGTCAGCGGCAGGTCGTAGAACGGAGTGGCGGCTGTGATATTTTTACCCTCAATTGCTGCGCCGTAGACAAAGGCTTTAAACGCGGAACCCGGCTGCCGTCTGCTCTGCACCGCCCTGTTCAGCTGGTTTGAGGGGCTGAATGCGCTTCCACCCACCATCGCCAGTATTTCTCCTGTGACCGGATCAATGGAGACCAGCGCCCCCTCGGCCCTGGACATCCGGAGCATGTTTTCATACGCGGCTGTATGTTTTGTTACCGCCGTTGCCGGCAGATCTCTCCCGGAGATGATTGACGTAAGCAGAAGTTCATCCGCCAGAGTGTCCAGCAGTTCCCTGTTGAATTTTACGGCCTGTCTGATATATTCGTTTTTAATGCCGGGCCTTATCTTTTCCCTGTCCGCAGCCTTCCCGGAGATATCGGTGTCGATTTTTAAAATTTCACGCCTGTTGGTCGATGACGCGAAAACATTCTGTTTTTCAAGAGAACACTCCAGAATCGTTTCCGCGGCTTTCTGATACGCAGGATCGAGGGTTGTATAAACTCTAAGTCCACCCCGGTAAACGGTCTCTTCGCCGTATCTTGCGATCAGTTCGCGCCTGATGTACTCTGTAAACCACGGGGCTTCCATCGTGTTATCTTTCCGTATCCCCGCTTCAGGGAACTCGGTTTTAATTTTTTCGGTATAGTTTTTCCAGAAGGAGTTGAACTGTTCTGCGGCGGCATTTTTTTCTATGTAGCCGGACGATATCAGGTTGAAAATAATACCGAGCGCCCTGTCGTATGCAGCGGACGGATTTTTAAGAGGGGAGTATCTGTCCGGAGCCGAAGGAATCCCCGCTATCAGCGATGCCTCAACGCTGCTGAGTTCTTTCAGTGATTTCTGGAAAAAGAACTCAGCAGCGGCGCTTACGCCGTAAATTCCGTGACCGAGATATATCTGGTTAAGGTACATCTCCAGTATCTGGTCTTTGGAGAATTTTTTCTCGAACTCCCTTGCAAGGAAGAGTTCAACAAGCTTTCTCTTTACGCTCTTCTCTTTTCCGGTGAACAGCTGCTTTGCCAGCTGCTGCGTTATAGTTGATCCCCCCTGACGGAACCGGCCGCTTGCAATATCGACGAGAAGGGCGCGGGAAATGCCTGCAATATCAAACCCCGAGTGCATGTAGAAAGAACTGTCCTCGGCGGCAAGGAACGCTTTTTTAACTGTTTCAGGTATATCTTCTATTTTAGTATAGTTCCTGTACTCATCGTAGAGTGAGGAGATAATGCGGCCGTTCCTGTCATAGATCGCCGTGGCCAGAGGCTGTTGAATGCTTCCCGCGCTGCGGAACAGGTTATAGCTGACACTGTATGCGTATATGATATAGAAGAACGGAGAGAGTGTCGCCGTAATAAGTAGAATGTATATGATTATATTTCTTTTTTTCATTAAAAATCTCTTGCCAGAACAGGGTTTTCCTAATAACTATAATCGGTCAGGCGGCTGAAGAAGTTAAGCATGGAGTTATTATTGTGAAAAATTTCATTTTGATGCTATTAATTCTGTTTTTATATATACCCCTTTCTGCTGATGTGGGGGAGGCGGAGCTGTCGAATTACAAGTCGATGTTCATTAAAAAGATTATCGCCGATAATCCGGACAGGGAAGCTGAAATCAGAAAGTGCCTTGACGGAATTATAAGAGACAGAAATTCCGGCGTGAGGCTGATCAGCAAGTTCGGCCTGTTTCTCTATGACAGCAGCAGGAACAACCTGAATCTTGAAAAGATAAGGTATTTCCGTGACGGACAGTCATATATATTCATGATAACCCTGAAGGACAACGCCGACGGCGCGCTGTATAATCTTTACCTTCAATACAATTACGAACCTGGCAGAGGGGCTTTCAGACTTTCCGACGTGTCCTTCTCAACTGTTTTTTCCGAGAGGATGAGATCTGTAACAGAATTTTTCGGCGGAGGGTGAACCCAAAGTCATAAACCTCTGAACGCCGCGGCGGTCCTGTTCATACCCTGTTCAAGAAGAGAACGTGGACAGGCAAGATTGAACCTGATAAATCCTGAGCCCTCTGGACCGAAGATATATCCGGGACTCGGTGCGACGGCAGCCTTTTTGATAAAGAGGTCATCAAGCGCGGCAGGTTCGAGATTGTATTTTCTGAAGTCGACCCAGGCCAGGTATGTACCTTCAAGTTCCGTAACCTCGGCCCTGTGAAGTTCCCTCGAAACAAACTCTTTGATAAAACTGAAATTTCCGCCGATGTAGTTAATCAGCTCCTTCAGCCACCCCTCTCCGTAATTGTATGCCGCCTCCATGGCCGCAGGAGCAAGGCTGTTCGATTCCATAAGTCCCGCGTTCATCAGCGACTTCCGGAACTTTGTCATTTTCCTTTTATCCGGTATGATTATGTTTGAAATCTGCACTCCGGCAAGATTAAATGTCTTGCTCGGTGCCGTGCAGGTTATAATTTCACTGCTGAATTTTTTTGAAACATTGTGAACCGGAGTATGCTTGAATCCCTTCATTACCAGATCGCAGTGTATCTCGTCCGATACAAGCAGAATTCCATTTTCACTGCATATCGAAACTATCTCTTCAAGTTCCTCCTCTCTCCATACCCTTCCGACCGGATTATGAGGGGAACACAAAAGCATCATCCGCGCGGAGGTTTTTGACGCCTGCTTTCTCAGGTGGTCAAAGTCAATTTCATAGCTCCCCCTGTTGCTCTGCCGGAGGGGATTGTTTAATACTATTCTTCCGTTGTTTTCTATCACCTTCATAAACGGGTGATATACCGGACGCTGGATGATAATCCCGTCGCACGGATCGGTGAATGTCTGTACAATAATGTTAAGCGCGGGGACAACTCCGGGGGCGTATTGTATCCACTCCCTCTCTATCTTCCAGTTATGCATCTGGGAAAACCAGTTTATAATTGAACTGTAGTTTGAGTCGATGTATGTTGTATATCCGAATATCCCGTGGGCTGACCTCCGCGACAGCGCGTCAATGACCTCCGGCGGAGTCCGGAAATCCATATCGGCGACCCATAGCGGCAGCAGGTTCTCTCCGCCGAAAATTTTATCGCAACTGTCCCATTTTTCGGAACCGGTGTTTTTTCTGTCTATTATCCGGTCGAATGTTTCAGACATCTATGCACCTCCGGTTTGCTGTATCTCAAACTGCTGAAAGATATCTGATCAGATTTTTACTCAATGTCAAGCATCAAATCGGCTGTTTTGTTAATCGATGGTTAAATTCAGAGATAAACGTTTATTTGTATAAAACAGGGCTTGTTTATATTATAAGAGACCGGTTTATGGAACAATTTTCTGAATGAAACATAGTTTATGAAAATAACGGTTGAATATTAATATATCCGGATTATTTTTAACACTGAAGTTATGCGTAATGGAGCGATCATGAATAACGGATCTGACAGAGAAAGGGGGAACGGTTCTTCAGATGACGGACGTGATATTAATCCGGTCGGGGATCTGGATGTCGATGAGTATGAACTGTATTACGGCGAATCGGCAGTAAAGGAGCCGGTGGATGAGGCTCCGGTAAAAAGAGGTCCGTTGAGCCGCAGGCCGCTGTTCAGCTCCGCGATACCATTTCTGTTTTTTTCGATTCTGTTTCTGATATTTACATTCCCTCTTAACCACTACTATTTTCCAGACAACCTCTGGGCAAGCCGCGAAGCTGTCTTTACAAATCATCAGTACTGGAGGCTTGTTTCCGCGATATTTACTCATGCAGACACGGTACACCTGCTGTCGAACATGCCGCTATTCTGCTTCTTCGGACTTTTTCTTTACGAATATTTCGGATTCGTACTGTTCCCGGTTCTCTCTCTGCTGGTCGGAGCGGCAGCGAACGCCGTTACTCTGTATTTTTACCCGGAAACGCTGAGGATTGTCGGAGCATCGGGGATGCTGTACGGGATGGTGTCGCTCTGGCTGGTTTTGTATGTGTATCATGATACCGATCACACCGTGCCGGTGAGGATATTCAGATCGACGGGATTTACTCTGATAATGATGTTCCCCGAAACTTATAATCCGGAGACGAGCTACCTTGTACATGCGGCCGGATTCTTTATCGGAATTATATGTGCTTTAGCCGTCCTGCCGGTTGTGAAGGTCAAAGAGAGAAATGGCAGTGAAGAGTTGAATGGTAACGGTTAACATAAATTCGTAATCCCTCCCCATCGATGGGGCACCCGGCAGGGAAGCCGCAGTATCAATCGCGGACAGGATGTCCAAAAAAGCGATTGATTGAGGATAGGAGGGGGTGGAAATAATCAATCAATCTCTCCCTACCCTAACCCCTCCCATCAAGGGAGGGGAAATGATGATTTTCAAACAACTAAAAATGGAAGTCAGTAATTAAAAACCGGTCTATTTAGCCGATTTTATTTTGTCCCAGAGCTCGGAATACTTGACGTTGTCAGCACCGAGGTCCATAAGATAGTCGCACTTTTTCAAAACATCAGCCGGAGGATTGATCGCCGGGTCGGTCATGAAATCCCTCCCCATCAGTTTCTGTGCTTCAAGGTTCGGAGAGAGGTAATAAACGAATTCCATGTTGTCTTTCGCGTTTTCAGGTTCAAGCAGGAAGTCTATGAACTTGTACGCGAGGTCTGTGTTTTTCGCGCTCTCGGGGATTACAAAATCGTCCTGGCTTATCGAAGTCCCCTCTGTCGGGAGCACGAATGCTATATCGGGATTCTCTTTTATCAGCTGGATCGCGTCGCCGTTGTAGACCTGTATGAGAAAAAATTCACCGGACGACAGGCCGCGTTTGGCTTCATCTACGTCGAATTTCGCGATATTTCTTTTCCACCTGATTACAGTATCTTTCGCCTTCTCAAGTTCGGCATCGTTGATTGTGTTGTATTTATATCCGTTAAATTTCAGCGCGGCTCCGATTACCTCTCTGAGGTCATTAAGAAGGGTCATCCTTCCGGCGATATCGGTCCTGTCGTACATGGCCCATGACGGTTTGAAGTTCCTGACCTTCTTTTTGTTATACGCAATGCCGCAGTATGTCACCATGTACGGTACGCTGTATTTCATCACCGGGTCGAGGGCTTTTTTTATGAAAGGCTGGTCAAGGTTTTTGAGGTTCTTCAGTTTCGAGTGGTCTATCTCCCTGATCATCTTCTGTTCATACATGATTTTTGCCATGTAGCCCGACGGGAAGATTATATCATATCCGGAAGCGCCTGCCTTAAGTTTCGCATAAAGCGCTTCGTTCGAATCGAAGTAGTTCATTACGACAGTACAGTTGTATTTCTGTTCAAATTTCGTTATTACGGAAGGATTCATATAGTCCGCCCAGTTGTAGATATGAAGGGTCTGTTTCCCTTTTCCGCATGAAGTAAGCGATAATGCCATAAGCATCGCGAATATGACTGCCGCTAAAATTTTTTTCATTCCTTTGCCTCCAGAAGTTTTTTACTGATAAATACTATAATAAAAGTGAACGCTACCATTAATACCGAAAGGGCGTTTATCACCGAGGGTGATCCGTGTCTCATCATGCTGTAGATATAGAGGGGCAGTGTCGTGGAATCGGGGCCCGACACGAAAAATGTAATTACGAAATCATCGAGAGAAAGCGTAAACGCCAGCAGGCCCCCTGCCGCTATCCCCGGCATCAGATATGGTATCATTATCTTGCGTACGGCAGTACGCCATGTCGCGCCGAGATCGAGGGCAGCCTCAATGATCGAGTAATCGAAATCCTGAAAACGGCCGAGAACGACCATAGCGACGTAACTCATGCTGAACGTAACATGGGCGAGGAATATCGTGAAAAGTCCGAGCCCGATCTTCAGCGATACAAAAAAGAGAAGCAGGCTGATCCCCATAAGTATATCCGGTATCACAAGGGGGAAATATATAAGGATGTTATGGCTGATCTGGAGCTTCGTCTTGTATTTGTAAAGGGCAAACGCTGCAATGGTTCCCAGCACAAGCGATACAATCGTCGAACTGGACGCGATAATAAGGGTATTGGTCAGAGCATGCCAGATGTTCCTGTCTGAGAAAAGCTTATAGTACCAGTTAAAGGTAAATCCCTTCCACTCTCCGCCGAAACGGGAGGCGTTAAAAGACTGGTAGAAGACAATAATTATCGGCAGATAAAAAAATATCAGTATTGCGATTGTTATGTAAAAAGGGAACCGGCTTCTTTTCATCGGCTATATCCCTATTGATGCCGAATTTTTTTCTTTGAAAAATTTTCTAGTAAGGGCGATCGCTGCGGGGAGCAGAACAGCAAAGGTCAGAAGCGCCGACAGTGCGCTGGCATGCGGAAGGTTCCTTTCTATAAAAGTTCTCTGCGCAATCTTGTTGCCTATCATCTCTGATGACGGGCCTCCGACTATGTCGGGAATGACGTATGAGCCGAGCGCCGGTATGAATACAACGATTATCGCTGTCAGCAGTCCCACCCTGATGCCGGGCAGGTATATTCTGAAAAAAGCCTGGGCCCTGTTGGCGCCGAGGTCGTAGGCGGCCTCCATCAGGTGGAAATCGAATTTTTCAGCAGCCGCGTATATCGGGAGAATCGCAAAGGGGAGGTAGGAGTAGACTATGACCACAAGTACCGCCTCCGGCCTGTAAAGCATCAGTGTGTCCGGGTTAGCGAGGTGAAGGGTTACCATCAGCTGCTTGAATAAACCTTCAGGATGAAGAAAGACCTTCCATGCGAATATCCGTATGAGAAAATTTATCCAGAAAGGAACGATGATCAGAAGAAGTATGATGTCCTGGAATTTTTTTCCAATTCTTGAAATGTAATAGCTGGCCGGTATGGCGGTAATAATGCAGATAAAGGTTGATACAACGCTGAGCCAGAGCGTGCGCCAGATGATGGACGGATAGTTAGGATTTCTCAGATCACGGATTGTGTCAAGTGTCCACCGGTCGCCGATTCCTCCGTAGGGATCTGAATTCCTGAAAGCCATAGCTATCACGAGGATGGTCGGTATTACAAAAAAGAGCACGAGCCATCCCATTGAGGGGAGAGTCAGCAGGACTTCATTTTTTTTACGGATTTTACTCTGCATCGGCAATCCTCATTCATTCTCCTCTTCAGCCGCTTCGTTCTCCACAGCAGCGATTATCTCCTCATCGGGAAGGGTAAGCATCGCTTCATCCTCGTAATTATACTGTTCAAGCATGTAGCAGTAGTCGGCATGCCATGAGAGCCAGATCTCGTCGCCCCATGTGATCATCTTTTCATCGAGCATATACCTGTCGTGAAGCCTTTTCGTTTCAACAAGAAACTCGTTGACCCTTATCCAGTACTTCGTATGGTACCCCATGTATATAATCTCTTCGACCTTGCCTTTAACAATGTTATATTTTTCGTCGAGTACAGGCCGTTCTATGGAAAGAGTAAACTTTTCGGGTCTTATGCTTATGTGGACTTTATCTCCAGTCTTGATGTTCTTGTCATTATAGACAAGGACGTCGGTGAATCCGTCTATATTCAGGCGGCTGTACGGCTCGTCGACATGAGTAACCTCACCCTCGAAGAAATTAGTGTCTCCGATAAACGCGGCGACAAAGCTTGTCCTGGGGGCTTCATATATCTGGGGCGGAGTTCCGACCTGTTCGACAATCCCCTCGTTGATAACGGCTATATTGTCGCTGAGGCTCATCGCCTCGCTCTGGTCGTGAGTAACGTAAAGAAATGTTATCCCCACTTCATCATGTATATTGTCGAGATCGACAAGCATCCTCTGGCGGAGCTTGAGGTCAAGGGCTGCAAGGGGCTCGTCGAGAAGAAGAACGTTCGGTTTGTTGATCAGCGCGCGGGCTATCGCGACCCTCTGTTTCTGACCCCCGCTGAGTTTATCCGGTTTTTTACCCGAGTGGGCTGTCAGCTGTATCAGCTCGAGAAACTTGCCGACTTCGGCTTTTACAACAGGTTCTTTGATCCCCGCGACACGGAGACCGAACGCAATGTTGTCAAAAACATTGAGGTTCGGGAACAGCGCATAATTCTGGAAAACGGTGTTTACCTGCCGTTTGTTGGGGCTCAGTTTTGTTATATCGACGCCGTTCAGTATCACGCGGCCTGAATCAGGCTCTTCGAAACCGGCACAAATCCTGAGAAGAGTCGTTTTACCGCAGCCGCTGGGGCCCAGAAGGGAAAAAATTTCACCTTTTTTTACAGCAATAGATATGTTATCAAGAACTTTGTGATTCCCGAAACTTTTAGATATACCGTCGAAAATCAGAAAGTCATCCACAGCTATACCTCGTCATAGGAATTGTCTGTAATTACGCGTAAATTGTTTGTTTTATATAATCCGGCATACCGGACACGGAAATGCTGATGTCATCCGGTGTCGTAAAAGATTTAAATTCAGCGTTACAGATTTTTTTACGTAAACAGTATTATAATTGATCAGGAAAAATATAAAATATGGCAATAAAAAAAATAAAAAAAGCGGAAATGGCCAGACAGAATGCTTCCTGCGGGGCACAGGCGTCAAAACTGTAGATTTATTAGTGTCTTTTTGTCCGGTAATGCTGTAACAGCTCAGAGGTACCGGTACGTTATGTGCATAACGGCCGGTACCTTTTGTCTATTTTTCAAGCCGCTTGTCAATAAGATCGGCCAGGAGACCTATCGCCAGTATCTGGATTCCGCATACTACGAGAATTATTATCGAGTCCTTCGGCATCTCTTTAAAGAATATATTCATCTTTCCAACAATATAAAAAGCAACCGCGATAAGGAAAACAAAAAGACTGGCCGGGAGAAATATTTTCAACGGATTGAAATAGAGAACGGTTCTTATAATAAGCTGTATGAAATTAATCGTATCCCTTACAGGCTTGATTTTGGACTTGCCCTCACGTGTGAAATACTCAATGGGATGGTATTCCACTGCGTTATGGTTTGATATCATCGCAAGAGTGATCGTCGTCGTAAAACTGAACCCGTCGCAGATTATCGGAAAATATTTTTTTGATATATCTTTTTTAAAGATACGGAGTCCCGAGTTTATATCGGGGATTTTATAATCGAGCAGAAAATTTGCCAGGCTGCTTATGAACCATTTTGCCGGTTTTGTAATCGTGGGAAGCTTTTTAAACTCTCTCTTGCCGACGATCATATCGAGTTCCTTTTCATTGTAGATCCTGAACATCACCGGGATCTGGTCATTCGGGTATGTCTGGTCCGCGTCAGTAATGCATATATCGTCGAATTTTGCTTTTTTTATACCGGTCTTCAGGCTTGCACCGTATCCCTTGTTCGGGCTGTGGTTGCAGAGTGTCAGTTTTTTATTTTTTGAGCTTTTCAGATAGCTTTCCACAAGCTCCTTTGTTCCATCGGTAGATCCGTCGTTGACGACAATCAGTTCATAGGTGATCTTTGATTTATCCATTATCTTTAATACCTGCTCTATCGTAGGTATTATTGAATTTTTTTCATTGAACGCGGGAATTATAACAGACAGGCCTTTTTTATTCATTGTGTTTTCCTTTTGCATCAGTTTGATTAAAATAGCTATGATTTGAAATAAAGAAGGAGAAAATATCTCCTATAATTGTCACAACACGCAGTATAAGCGCGCCAAGCGCCGAAGTCTGAGGATCGGATACGGGTGCGAGCATAATTATGATAACGGCCTCCCTTATTCCGACTCCCCCCGGAGCTCCGGGAACAATATAACCCAGTACCCATGACAGAGTAAATACAAAAATTATCTGATAGATAAAATTGAAAGAGAAATTATCCGGTTTAAGCATGTAGAAGATGATGAAAAGTATCGATCCGGTTATTACAAACATAGTCGAATAGAGAACAACAGTAAAAAAGATCTCTCTGAGGTTGCGGAGATTGATCATTTTCAGGATCGTCATTATCCGTCTATACTGTTTTTTTACTATAAGGACAGATAATACCGCCGAAGAAACAATTGCAAATACGGCGAAGGCTATAAAGACATATTTCAGCGAGATCAGTGATACTATTTTCTCAGGTATAACAATAAGCCTCAATACAAGTCCCGCGGCTATAATTATTACCGAGGTGAAGACCAGCAGAAATATTTCCGACAGGTTCGACAGCATAAGATGCGTATGAGATATATTATCCTCTTTCACAAGGATATGTCTTCCGGCGAAATGGAAAACGTTTCCCGGCAGATATTTGGCTATGTTGGATTTAAGATAGAGGTTGATGACTTTTTTATCCGGGATCTCCTGCCCTGAAAATATGAAAAGCAGCTTTTTCCATGCAAGGGCGTAAAAAATCGAGCACAGTGAGTAGATGAAAGAGAGAATGAACAGTATAATAAGGAGACGGACTGTTAAAATCGTTCTGATCTGATCAATATTCAGCCCCATCAGTGCCCTGAAGATAAAGATAAAGGATGCGGCTACCAGCAGATAACTTATAATTTTTAATATTCTGTTATTCATTTATTCCACTATACAATTATTTTGAGATGGAGCCGAATACCGAAAAAAAAATTGATTTAAAAACAGCCTGAATACAATGTTTTCTGTTAAACTATAGCAGTTCACGAATTGATTAGACCTCTGTCATTGCGAACCCTTCGACAGGCTCAGGGTAAACGCCGTGAAGCAATCTGTTTTTAAAAAAAATTTTTATAATAAAAACAGGAATTTTTACAAAACAGACTGCCGCGGCATTCCATGCCTCGCAGTGACATTAAATTTACTAATTAAATAGTTAACAGCTATAGCATACAGATCTGTTGAAAATAGTCAATTATATCTTGTCGTTTTTAAACTTTCTGCTCCGGTACAGCTCTAAATTGCTTAATGGATCAGGGACCAGTTTGACATCGTCAGAGTATTCCAGGTCAGTCAGTTTTACTTCAAACGGCGGATAGATAATTTCCGGATATACGCTGAGCCCTTTTTTCCATTCGTGAATGATCTTTTCTTTACCGGTCAGGTAACTGTTGTAGTAAAACCTGTAATGTCTCTCTTTTATCTCTACATCAAAGGATGATAATCCGGAAACAGCCGGGTCGGGATTCAGAAAAATACGGGATGGAACGTTTTCCGCTTCATAATAAACAACAATACCGGAGTATGCTTTATAGGTATAATACTGGCTGGTAGTTATCTTGTAACTGCGGCAGGCCTCCTCAAGGGTCATGCCTGAACGGACTCCGGTATCAACCGTTTTCAGAATGTCGGCAAACCTGTCGACGAAAGGGACCACTGCTCCGCGTATTATAAAAGGTTTACCTGAACTGTACTGTTCTGTTATAATGCTGTAGTAATTATGAAGCAGTTTGAACGGATGAAGCTGAAAATACCCTCCGCTCCGTTTCTTATAAATTTCTTTTTTATACACATTGAAAAAAATCTGTGTCGTAAGAATTGTATAAACAACCAGAAAGATGAATGTTAAAGGTTTTGCATAATCAGCAAAGCCCCGGGGGATTTTTACTGTAAAGTCCGTAACCGGATAATGTTTTTTCATAAATGCGGAAAGGTCATAAATAACGTAGGTGATCACAAAGATCATCGGAGGTATTATAATGTTCAGGTAGCGCGTACGGAAAGTGTTGAAGGGTATAACCGGATGAATACTTTTAACAAGGAAAGATAAAAGGAATACATACGTGAACAGACATAGTACAATAAAAACAGCAGGATTGGTTCTTGAGTCTTTATCGTATCGTCTTTTTGTTAGTATATAGATCCCTCCTGCAAGAGAAATAAAAAGAGGATATCTGAAGTACGGCCTCAGGTGCTCTCCCCTAAACCGGTCAAAGAGCGATAATAGTGATGAGACCGGCGCGACGAAATCGAAGTGATTGCTGTTAAGCAGCGATAAACGTCCCAGTTTGAATTCTGTGAACATGTTGTAGACAAGGGTTTCGGATAAAAAAAGTGTAAACGGGAAAATGCCGAAGATTACCAGGTCAGAGAATTTTTTCCTGCCAAGATAAACTATCAGCAGAAATACCGGGACAAAGTAAATGCTGTCTTCTTTGGACATGTACATGAAAAAAATATTTATACCGGATATTATCAGATCGGAGGTACGGGGTTTTTTCTTGCCGTTTTCCGGAGCGCAGTCTATGTAGAACTTCAGTGCGAAGTACAGTGCCGCAAGGAAAAACATTGTTGAAAAAACCGAGACTCTGGGGTGCGACACGTCGCGTATTATCTGTGGAAAGCTGAGAAAAACCACGCTGCTGACAAATGCAAATGAAGTTCCTCTGATACGGTCCGCAATTTTGTAAAAAAATATGGTCTGTAACACCGAGGCAGCTGCAGGTGCAATATAGTAAACAATGGGATGAGTTCCGAAAAGAAGCTGAGTAAGGTATACCGGGATTATGGTGCCGAACCTCGCCGTCCGGTGCAGAAAATAGTAATCAGCATTGAAGAACAGCCGTCGTCCCATGCCCCACGATTCTACCGCGTCATCCCCTCCGACCCCGATTATCTGCGGAGTCAGGACCCTCAGGGCAATACAGAATCCTATGATCAGAAAAAGGTAGTAGTTTATTTTTAAATCAGATTTTTTAAGTTTACTGATTATATTCATCAGAATACTCCGTGTTGGTTAAATATGATATTAAGAACGGCCGGCCACGCATTTCTCCGTCGTTCAATAGATTGATCATGATATCCGTTGCCGGTGATAAGAGTGAATAAAGTTAAATGTTCAGTCTCCGTCTACTTTAAACAGGTCGGTGCTGAGATACTTCTCCCCCCTGTCTGCGAATATTACAACGATAGTACCCTTTTTGATTTTTTTCGCTATCTCGATCGCCGCTATCATCGCCGCACCGCTGCTCATTCCGACAAAAATTCCCTCTTCCGTCACAATTCTGCGCGACATCTCGAACGCTTTTTTGCTCTCAATCATTATCGTTTCGTCAATCATCGACGGGTCATAGATTGCCGGAACTATCGCCTCCTCCATGTTTTTAAGGCCCTGAATATAGTGCCCCTTTTCAGGGTGGGCGGAGACAATTTTAATCTTCGGATTTTTTTCCTTCAGATATTTACCAATTCCCATTATCGTACCTGAAGTGCCGAGCGATGAAACGAAGTAGTCTATGTTTCCCCTGGTCTGTTTCCAGATTTCATTCGCGGTGGTGCGGTAGTGCGCCATCTTGTTGAAGAGGTTTGAGAACTGGTCAGGCATGAAATATTTTCCCGGGTTTTGCGCGGCGAGTTCTCGGGCCTTGCTGATCGCGCCGTCGGTCCCGAATTTCTCATCTGTAAGAATAATTTTCGCGCCGAATGCCTGTATCATCTTGCGGCGTTCTATCGATACGGATTTAGACATTACGATCTCGACATTATAACCTTTCACTGCCCCTATCATCGCAAGGCCGATACCTGTATTGCCCGATGTCGGTTCAATAATAGTCTGACCCTTTTTCAGTTTCCCCTCCTTCTCCGCCTGCTCGATCATCTTAAGGGCTATCCTGTCCTTGATGCTCCCGGTGGGGTTGAATCCCTCGAGTTTTGCAAGTATTGTGACATGTTTATTCGGATTCAGGTTGTTTATTTTTACAAGGGGTGTATTCCCTATTGTGTCGAGGATATCTGCTTTCATTTTATTTTTTCCTGTAATAACAGTTTCAGATATTCGTAAAAAAAATATCTCGGACAAATTCTACCGGAAAAGTTAACAGATTACCGGCTATAATATAATGCGAAAAGAGTATTCAAACCGCACCGTAAACCACATATCGGCAGAACTTATCAAATGTTTAAAGTGGAGCGGCTTTTTGTCAAGAAGCTAATCCGTAAGTATGGACTGAATTGGTATTCTGTTTTGTAGTAATGTGTCCGTTTTTTTACATAATCTGTCAGGTGTACAGAATGTATATATTGACTATAACTGATAAAGAAATATTCATCTCTCACGTTAATAATGCTGACATATCTGTATAAAAGAGCAAAATAGGAAAAAAATATCTATCAGAAGAGTCTATAAATGAAAAAAGTTTTCTTTTATCGGTTGTGACGACTGTAACGGTTTCATTATTTATTTTCAGCGGATGTTTTAAGGATGAAAAAAAGGATTCACCGGCCGTTACTCCGGCGGCGGATGTCACTATTGACCAGGTTAAAAGTCTTGCTACACCTTCAGGGTCTGGAACTGCTCCGACGAGCGATGCCGGAGTAACGGCAACGATGGATAATATAACAACTGCAGAAGATAGCATAGATGAAGCTATCAGTGATATAATTAAAGGAGCTAAAGCTTCCATCAAGAAAAGCATCAAAGGTTTAAACCTGAACAAGGCTGCCAGAGCTGTTTTATATCCGATTGATGAAAGCGATTCATGGGATGAATCCGGCACATATACACTATTATCATCTGACGGATTTATCACCGGAACAGTGGATTATTCCACATCCGGTTCATATTCAGATTATGAAAATGTAGAGCTGTGTTTTATTATTGACAAAACTGACGCGTCAGTCTATTTATAGGCCGGATTCCAGGCGGGGCGGGTCATCCATAACCGGGCCTTTCGAAATTACCGGGTACCTTATCTCCAGTCCCGCCGGGTAAGGCGGCAGATATGCCGGTAACCGCTGCCGGGTAAGGAAAAGGAGGCCATTATGAACATCTTTGATCTGTCAAATTACAGTCCAAGTCTGTACTCTCTTCCCACAGCGGTGGTATCGCTCGGGATCATGATACTGGGGTGCGTAATCATAATCCGCGACAGGGGGAGTATTATGAGTTTTTCATTTTTCCTGATGACCTGCGCGTTCAGTGTATGGTTTTTCGCATTCAGCTTCATGTACAGCTCGGTACAGGAAAAAACAGCCCTCTTCTGGGCCAGGGTGGCCTACCTGGGGGTGCCGAGCATACCGGCGTCAATTTTCCAGTTCGTTGTGTGCGGCCTGGGTATTTACAGGAAGTGGAAAACGGCCGTGATAATAAACTGGGCTATATCTATAGCATTCTCCGCAATCATCATTTCAAGCAATGCCCTGATCGGATCGCTGTACCGCTACTGGTGGGGTTTTTATCCCAGATACGGATGGCTGAGCATCCCGTTTCTGCTTTATTTCATACTGGCAATAGGCGCATGCATAATATTTGCATTCGAAGCCTTTTCCAATGCGCCGAAAAGAACAGTGTATCGCGAACGGATGAAAGGGATGACGGTCGCTCTCGGCATATGCAGTATCGGTGTTGTCGACTTTGTGGCCAAGTTCGGCGTTCCGCTCTATCCTTTCGCCTATATTCCATTTTCACTGTTCCTCATAATATCGATATTCCTGGTGCGCCGCTACCGGATGGTTGAGATAACGCCGGCTTTCGCCGCGGAGATCATCGTGGAAACGATGTCGGACATACTGCTCGCTGTCGACCGCGACGGTGTTGTTCATCTGGCAAACCGTGAAGCGGCGGTTTTTTTCGGAAAAAAAGTAAAAGACCTTGTCGGCAAACAGGTGGAGGATGTCATCGGTGATCAAAGCTTCATGCAAAGGATCATGCAATCTTTAGTGAAAGGGGAGCTGCGAAATCATGAACTGCGCTATGCGATTCCGGGAGGGAGTTTCAGGACGCTCAGCATATCAGCATCGATGGTTTATGAACTTGAAACGACCCCCGCTGGTATCATTTTTGCAGCAAGGGATATAACAGAACTCAAGGAACGTGAAGCTGAACTCAGGAAAGCCTATGATGAAATTAATGAACGGCAGAGGATTGCCGACAGGAATTTAATGATCGCTTCAAACCTTCAGGCGCAGCTGCTGCCAGAACGGGCGCCGATCAACAAAGAATGGGATATCGCGTTTATATTCAGGCCAAAAGCCGGAGTGTCGGGTGATTTTTACGACTTTTACGAGGACTCCGGCATATTAAAAGGGCTCGCGCTGTTTGACGTATCGGGCCACGGCATTTCATCCGGACTTATCACTCTGCTCGCAAGATCGATCATCTCGCGGCACTTTAATTCGCTGGACAAACAGCCTCTCAATAGCGTGGCGGAGTCAATCAACCGGGATCTTATAAGGGAACTCAAATCAGTCGATACATTTATAACCGGAATCATGCTGCGCTTCAAAGAGAAAGATGTGGAGTATATCAACGCCGGTCATACCAATCTGTTCGTGAAGAGAAAAAAAACAGGAGTGGTGATGACGGTAAAGCCGAAAGACAGGGACTTCAGGGGTATGATTCTCGGGAAACACGATCTCCAGCAGGGTTTTGATGTTCTGAGATTTTCACTGGAAAGGGGGGATTCG
>CAYTNW010000025.1:0-51003 GCA_964439325.1 uncultured Leptospirales bacterium
GCCATCAGTATTCCCAGGAAAAGATGCTCCTTCTCCTCGAAATATTTTACGCTTTTCATCGCGACTCCGGTCTGATCAGCCAGAGCCTTCAGAGTCTCTATTTCAAATTCCGTAAAAGGATCTTCAACATCCTTGCCCACTATCAGAGACCCTATATAGTCTTCATCAAGAACTACCGGGATATTCATTATATGCTTATAGCTCTGATGTATCAGCGAATTCAGAAGGGCCAGGTACTCCCGGTCCGCTTGTCCATCAAGTATGAAGAAGGTCCTGTTTTTTTCGAGATTCTTTTCGCCGATGGTGCTGAATGTCAATGTCCCCTCTCCCCCCTGATTTTTTTTAATCCCCTTTATATAATGCGACAGCACCACGTATTTCTGTTTATCGTAATCGGCTATCGCAAGGGCGACCATACAGTCTCTGAAAAGCTCGGAAACAATTGACGTCACCCTGTCTATCAGGTCGGAACGGGATATAGAGGAGAGCACGGCCTTGTCGATTTTATTCATAACGGAGATAGTCTCCATCCTCTTGTTTATGCTGTCTATTGTCTCTTTTATTCTGCCAGCCATCTTGTTTATCGATGCAGAGAGATTGCCGATTTCGTCCTTCGAGATTATCTCGGTTCTAAGATCGAGGTTACCCTCGGCGATTCCGGTTGTCTGCACATTGAGCTTTGAGATCGGTTTTGATATATGAAGGGCGATCATCCTGGAGAGAAAAAATGAAAGCAAAAACAGCAGAAACGTAAAAATAAAAAAATAGTATCTGCCGCCGAGGAAGGAGATCACCTCTTTGTCTTTGGAAATAATTCTCATTATATAGATATTCCTGTCCTGCGCCCTTGTAAGATTTATCCATAAATACATGTTGTCAGTAAAGTCATAAAACGGCGGATATGTCATCGACAGGACGCCGCTGTTTAACCTTCCGGACACCTCCAGCGATTCTTCTACACCGGCACTATTTTTTATAATGATGCCGGATGTTTTATCAACTGAAAGCCTGAACCATCTGTTTACAGTGGACGAATAATAATAAATGTCAAACTTATTGCATTCCGGATCAGAAATATGTTCTTTTTTCAGAATAGATGTGAAAGGAAAGATGGAGTTCATCTTTTCGTCATAGGTCTGTCCGATATATGTTTCAATAATATCTGGAGGGAGAGTATTGTTCTTCAGCCATTCATTAACAATTCCCGACGCGATGTTTTTCAGGTTATTTGACGAAGCCACGGTATAAAACATGAAAGAGGAGTACCCTACGACAAGTCCGAACATGGCAATATAAATCGTCAGCTTGTAGCGGAATTTAAGCCTGCTGAAAATCCGATAAACCGTGTGAAAAATCTTCTTTATCATCTTTTTAAACTTTCTTAAAACAATTTCTAACGGATAAAAATAGCTTAATACAGAGTCAAGATTTATTCCATCAATTTTATGAAAAAATCCATCCGCGGCATTTTCAGAGTCATTTTCGTAAAGTGAATTCACGAAAACTCACATATTCGTGGTTTTGCCCCGAATATGGTGATACCTCTGACGAACAGGATGTTCTAATGCCGCGAAGGATATGTATGTCCGTGAGCGGTCTTGTATCCCATTAGCAGTTTTCCTGTTTCTAAGAAAACTGCTAAAAAAGACCGTTATCACTGATAAATGAAGCCATGTCGGAGGGGATTTCCGCTGTAATTTTTATATCACGCATTTCAAAGGGGTCATGAAACGAAAAAGAGAGTGAATGAAGCGCACAACGCGGAAAACCGGCCCTCTCCCGAAGCTGTTCGCTGTCGCCGTTTTTCACATAATCAAGGTATATCATTTCATCGTCACCGTACATCTTGTCTCCAAGAACCGGATATCCCGCGTATTTTAGATGCACCCTTATCTGGTGCATCCTGCCGGTAACAGGGAAGGCCCTTACGACGGAGAAAAGCCCCGAGGTTGACACCGGACTGAATGCTGTTAAAGCGGTTTCCTCCGCTCCGGCATAAGCCTCCCTTTTTTTATTGATAAGAGAGTTCCGCGCAGGACCAATGGGGAGATCAACTTTAAAATCCCCCCCTGTCAATCCGCCCCGTACAATGGCGATATACTCCTTCCCGACTTTTCCGAAGCTGCTCTGAACGGCGGATGCCGCTGAAGGATTTTTTCCCAGCAGAAGGGCGCCCGATGTTTCACGGTCGAGCCTGTGTACGGGATAAAACTTTTCGCCTCGCCGCTCTTCAAGCAGCATTACAAGCGTATTGCGGAAAAAAATTCCCGAGGGGTGCACCGGAAGGTTGCCGGTTTTGTTTACAGCTATATAGTTATCGTTTTCAAAAATTACCGTGAAATCCGGATCAACCGCCGGCTCAACTATCTCACCGGCGTTATACCCGATGATATCTCCTGTGTATATGTGCTTTTTGACATTCAGTATCACAGAACCGTTGAGCTTAAGGCGCCCCGATGTTATCTCCCTCTGCCAGACGGTTCTGCTGAGATAGCTGAACCTCATCGAAAGGTACCGGTCGAGCCTTAACCCGCTGAACTCTTCTGTGACGGAGGACTCTATTACTCTTTCTTTACGGTCTGGATAGTGCATAAAGATCAGCGTAAAACGGATATTAGCCCGTCTATAATTCTTCCCCTTCTGTCAAAGTCCTTATCAGAAAGGATCTGCCCCTGGTTCCTCAGGAACGCAACATGACCGTCGTTTCCGTCCGAGCCCTGGAACATTATGCTCCTGGCGATCTCTATATTCTTATGCGCATTTGTTCTGCTTTTCTCCGGATAGACTCCGGCGTTGAAAATCAGTTCCGGCAGAAAATCTATATTACACTCCGCTGAATACTTCTTCACCTGCTTCAGTATTTTATGAAGCAGGTCAACTGATTCCATCGGTGATACATCGTTTATATAGCCGACGATCAGACCCCCGCTGCTTCTCATAGCGACATTGCTGTTCCCCGCTGAACGGAGGGTTTCGTTGATAATCTCGCTCAGTTTTTTATAGACCTGGTCACCCGCATCGTTTCCGCATATCCTGTTTACATCCACAAGGTTCGAAAGCTCGGCGCAGAATACGTTACGGACCCTGTCGCCGGTATAGTTCCCCTCTCCGTCATAAAACTCCGGTAAAATAAAATCCTCGAAGTATTCCCACTTCCTGAATCCGGTAAGGGTATCGGTATATATCTTGTCTACCTCGGAGTTAAGACCTCCGTCATTGCCGGTACTGATTTCATCAGCTGCGACGGTTGACGTTTCACATTTGATATTGTGGTCAACCAGGTCTTTCTGAAGCTTTGAAACCTCTGTATAAACAGATTTTATTCCGTTGTTGCCCAGTGTTTCCGCGAAATATTCAGCGACGGAACAGGCGGCTTCGATGAAGTCGACCAGATAGAGCTCCTTCTTATTCAGTACGATTTCAAGATTGCGCACCTTCGGATGTATTATCCTGGCGTTAAGAAGAAAATCATAGTTTTCAGTGACATCATCAGTCCCGTATCTGCCGGACTTGCTGAATTTATTAAGCAGATCATTAAACCTTATGCACAGGCTGTAACATCTGGCGGATATCTCGTTAAGGGTCTCTTTCAGCTGCCGTAATTCTCCGGAAAGATTGAAACCGGACTCTTCCATTATTTTCCTGATATAGTTTTCCTTATCGGCCTCCTGCGGATATTTATAATTCTGGAGGTCCTTTCCCCTCGACCCCTGAAGCTCTACCGAGAAAGCCCGGCACTCATCCACGGCCCGGGTAAGCTCGGGAAAATTCTCGAAATAATCCGTTATAACCCTGTTATCATATTCAAGGTCAAAGTTCGCACGGGTTACTATCAGTTCGAGTATATGCTTCAAATAAGCGTCAAAGATCTTTACAATTCTGAAAAACGCCTTCAGCTGCGAGTCCCTGTTCCATGCGGCCAGGCTTCCGCGCGCTTCAATTTCAAACAGCCTCTTCGACAGGTTGATCCCCATATCCCTGTACTTTGTTGTAAGGTTTTCAAGTTCGGAGAGCTTCGCTTTTATCTTTGATTCCTCGGTGTTCTGTTCCCTTTTTTCATCCTCCATGGCCGTCTTCGCCTCGAGCGTGTACTCTTTCACGGTATTGTTGATAATTCCCTCTTCGCTCACAAGATACATCAGCTGGTTAAATTTACTGACCCTGATGCCGAGGTACGCGGTATAATACGAATACAGAGCTCCGGTGATTGTTCCGACCATCATATCCCTCTCGCTGTGCCTTACTGTTCTGCTGTTGAAAATCTCCCTGCCTGTGAGAAATCCCACATATCCCATGAATCCGTGGCCCGGCTGATGGTCTTTGAAAACTTTTTTCAGTCCCTTATCTATCGATTTGATATTGCGTATTACAGGTATATATGCTGCGGCAAAATTGTTCATCTGCTCGAAAATTTCAATCGGGTGGTAAGACGGGCGTTTGGCTATCAGCGCGAGTTTTTCAATTGACCTCCCCATCTGGTAGAATTTCGCTATTGAATTGTATTCCAGTACAGTGAGGTAATAATAGTAGTTGTCAAGTATACTCTTTAGATCTGTAACTATCTCTCCGTAGGCCGAAGCGGCTTTCAACCTGATAAGATCGAGCGGCTCGCTGCGGTAATGGTGAGTGAACAGGGTTATTGTACCGAAATCGAAAGCGAACCTGGTGAGCAGATACCAGTCCATAAACCAGTAGCCGGTCTTTTTAAGGGCGGCAATATCCTCCCTCTTTTTGCTCTCTTCCGCCTTTAACTCAAGCTCGTATGAGATACGGTCTTTTATCTGGTGGATCAGATCTTCGGCCATACGTTTTTTTGCCAGGTTATTGAGGCCTGAACCGGCGATAACCGCGAAACGCTCCTTTTCACGGGCTGTAAGAGTGACTTTTTTCTCCTCGAGATAACGGTCAAAGGAATCCAATGTTTCCTTAAATGAAAAATACTGCTTTCTCTCGGCACTGTTTGCGGAGCCCTTCATCTCCTCCAGGACCCTGGTCAGTTTTTCAAGATATTTTTTGTGCTCATCAGAATCTATGCCGACTTCTTCCAGAAAGCTGCTGACATGTTTTTCAATATCGCCCAAGAAGATACTCCCTCTTTGAATTTGGCTGTTTTTATATATTATATTATTTTAATTTCAATAGATATAAATTTCAATCATATAAAAACTGTTTTTAAAAAATATATCGGATAATTTTATGGATGACTTTAAGGGCGGAGAGAAGAGTTTCTGAAGCGGATCAGGCGTCCCTGAACAGTACAGCCGTTTTTATACCTCCATTCATGAAAGGGATCTTTCTGTCATACTCCAGTCCAAGAACATCTTCCTTCTGATGTCCCGGCACGATAATTGCGTAACCGCAGGAGCTGAAATCTTTTCTGATTTTCTTTCCTATTTCCCGGTAGATTGACCTGCTGCTGTCTTCTATTCTCTTTCCATACGGCGGGTTTAGAACTATTAATGTTTTTTTATCAGCCGCAGTGCCGGAGGGGAGATTGAAGAAATCGGAGACTGACGGAGATATTATCTTTCTGAAATTTTCCGGTACATTCGATTCTGTTATTCCGACGGCGCCTGGATCTATGTCCGAGGTCACTATCTGCTGTTCAATATTCTCCTGCGGAATTATCTCCCTTACAGCGTTTTTCTTGATGTATCCGAAAGTGGCAGTTTTAAAACAGGGCCAGTGCATGAAGGTAAACCCCCTTTCTATGCCGGGCGGAGTTTTTGTGAAGATCGACGCCGCTTCAAGGCTGAAGGTCCCCGAGCCGCACATCGGGTCCAGTATCCGGCCGTACCTTTGAATCCCGGCTTCGAGGAGTATCAAGGCCGCTGTGGTCTCCCTCAGAGGCGCAGGTCCGATATTCTTGCCGCGCCCCCTCTTATAGAGAAATTCCCCCGAGGCGTCGAGGCTGGCGGTACAGAGATCTCTTACATTTCTCAGGAAGATCGTCTGTTTATACAAACAGGGGCCGTCTGACAGGGCTGTTCCGCTTCCGGCCAGCCTTTCGCGGATACCCGAATCAAAGATCTCTTCGAGTTTTCCCGTATGATATATCATCGATTTTGACGCAGCTGTTCTGTAGTTCAGTTCCGCTCCGGGCGAGATATATAGTTCCCAGGGGAACGACCTGATGTTCCTTTCAAGTTCGAAATAGTTTACAGACCTGAATTCTCCGGCACGCATCATTATCCGCCCCGATGTCCTTGAGAGCATTGACGCCGAGTAGCACGAATCTGTCCTGCCGGTGAATTCGATTCCCCCCTCGATGTAATCCTCTTTCACGGCGAGTCCTATCGCTGAAAGTTCAGCACCGGCTGTCTTTTCAAAACCGGGCTGGACGACGGCAAAAAAATCGTGGTCCCTTCCGATGACATGATTCTTAACCCTCCGCTTGAGGGCCCCGTCGGCAATATCGTCAAACACGGATCATCTCCTCGTCAGCAGGGCCAGAGTTTCGATATGCGGTGTCTGCGGAAACATATCGTAAGCCTCGATGAAATCGATATTGTAGCCCTCCATCATTTTAAAGTCATCCCGGCATGTGGAGGGATTGCAGGACATGTACACGATTCTTTCAGGCGCCATTCCGTTAATATGCTTCAGCATCTTCGGATGCATCCCGGTACGCGGCGGGTCGAGTATCAGGGTATCGAACCTCCCGGTGTTCTCTTTCACATACTCCGCGGCATCGGCGCAGACAAAGTCTACGTTCTCTATCCCGTTCTCCTCCCTGTTCTGTTCAGCGACATCAACCGCCTCCTGTATCACTTCGACTCCGGTCACGCTATCGGAGGAGGAGGCCGCGAACAGCGATATGCTCCCGACGCCTGAATAGAGGTCCAGCACTCTTCCCTGCGCCAGCGAGCGGATCTTTCTGTACATCTTCAGCGCCATCTCCGAATTCGACTGAAAAAACGAGTTCGGGGTTATCATGTAATCTATACCGTCAAAGGTTTCAGTTATAAAACCCTTTTTAAACGTCTGGAATATTTTCCCGTAGTTCAGGTCGGCCAGTCCGTCGCTGAGAATCAGCGATGACGAATCGACATCATCCATCAGGTCGATAAGCGTGAGACCGAACCTGTTTTCAGGCTTTGCAACTACAAAGTTCACCATGACCTCTCCGGTGAAACGCGCCTGACGCAGAACTATATATCTCAGGTAACCTTCATGCCTCAGATAATCGTAATCCTCGATCTTCTCCAGAAGCCTCCTGGCCCCGGCGAATATATCGTTAGACCTCTGCTGCATTATCGCGCAGTACTCTATATCGACAACATGCCTGAAGCTCCCCGCCCTTCGGAAACCCTTTTTTCCGAAAGCCGTCACAAGGTCCATTCTGCTCCTGTAGCTGAACGGGTTTGACGGCTCAACCGATTCAACGGAGCATATCCCGTCGAAAACAGAATTGACATACTCTTTTTTCAGAAGCAGCTGGTTCTGATACTCAATGTCCTGAAACATGCATCCGCCGCACTCTCCGAAATATTTGCACTCCGGCTCACAGCCTCCGCCCCTGTACTTATCAATCAGCTCTGCAAAAACCTTCTTTTTCTTTTTCTTCATTTGATATCCCTAACTGTCACGGTCCTGATACAACCGCTCCGGAGCGGAAGTTTTGTTCAGGCGGCATATAAAAAATTACATTCACTGAATCAAATATTCAATCGGAATAAATACAATTCTGTTGTAAAGCCAAATTTTTTTCAGCAACCGCATCATCCCTGCAGATTATGGCTCTGCCTGTAAATAATTCTTGATTTATACCCCTGTTCTTTATATATATAATCATTCTGAATCCGCGGAGATAGAAAATTGAAAAACCTGACCGTTACCATTGTCCAGCCCGATACCGCATGGCATAATGTCGATAAAAATCTTGAACTTCTTGAATCGATGATAAAGAGAAACAGCGCAGTATCTGATCTTATTGTCCTTCCGGAGATGTTCAGCACCGGTTTTACAATGACTCCGGCTGATTCGAGCGAGCAGATGGACGGCCGTTCGCTAAAATTTCTGCTCCGTACTGCACATGACCTGAACGCCGACATAACAGGGAGCATCGCAATCAGTGAAAACGGAAATTATTACAACAGGGTAGTCTGGGTCAAGCCGGGGGGAGAGATATTCACATACGACAAGCGCCACCTTTTCAGAATGTCCGGCGAGGAGAAGATCTATACCGGAGGAAACTCACACCTCACAGTTGAACTCAAAGGGTGGAAGATCCGTCCCTTTGTCTGCTACGACCTCAGGTTCCCTGTATGGACACGCAATCCCGTAAAGGAATACGACCTTGCCATTTTCATTTCAAACTGGCCCGCTGCGAGGTCCTATCACTGGGACACTCTTCTCCGCGCCCGTGCAATAGAAAACCAGTGCTATGTCGCAGGAGTTAACCGTACCGGCACCGACGGGAACGGAGTATCATACAGCGGGATGTCCTCAGTCATTAATTTCCGCGGGGAGGTACTTTTTCAGGGAGATGACAGCGAGTATGTAAAAACAGTCTCCCTCTCATATACAGATCTTGCCGCATACAGGGAGAGTTTTCCCGCGTGGAAGGACTCTGATGATTTCGAGATAACTAATGGATAATAGAATTATTAGACAGAGGTGTTTAATCTGTCATCCTCGCGAAGGCGGGGATCCATTTTACACTGAATATATGGTATGGATTACAAAATTTGAATACGGGAAAAAATGCGCAGAATAGAACTCCTTGCTCCAGCGAGAAATCTTGAAACAGGCATTGCGGCCGTAAACTGCGGCGCCGATGCAGTTTACATAGGCTCGCCGAAGTTCAGCGCCCGCGCCTCTGCCGCCAATTCACTTGATGATATTGAGAAACTTGCCTCTTATGCGCACCAGTATAACGCAAAAGTCTACGCGGCGCTGAATACGATACTTCTTGACAGCGAACTTGAAGACGCCCGGAGGCTGATAACTGACCTTTACAACCGGGGTATTGACTCAATAATAATTCAGGATATGGGCATTCTTGAGATGGATATCCCCCCTGTGCCTCTCCATGCCAGCACACAGGCCGACAACTTCGATATCGAACGGATAAAGTTTCTCGATAAAACCGGGTTTAAAAGAATAGTCCTTGCGCGGGAGCTTTCACTTACACAGATAAGGGAGATCCGTGAAAACACAAAGTGCGAGCTTGAATTTTTCATTCACGGAGCGTTGTGCGTAAGCCTCAGCGGAAGGTGCTACATCAGCGCTGCTGCCGGCGGCCGCAGCGCTAACAGGGGGGAATGCGCCCAGCCGTGCAGAAAAGGCTATACTCTCACCGACGCAAACGGGGCGGTTATCTCAAAGTCGAAATTTCCGCTGTCGCTGAGAGACATGAACCAGAGCTCCTCCCTTCGTGATATTATAGATTCCGGTATAGATTCCCTGAAGATAGAGGGGAGGCTTAAAGACATAAACTACGTGAAGAATATAACATCATACTACCGCAAGACGATTGATAACATCCTTGAACAGAGAGATGATATCGTAAAAGCCTCGTCAGGAAGGGTTACGCCCGGTTTCACACCTGATCCATACAGGACATTCAACCGCGGTTATACCGGATACTTCATCAAAGGGAGAACCGGCACTATAAGTTCCCCCGATACGCCGAAGTCGCTCGGAATGAAACTTGGAACTGTTACAGAAACCGGAAACAGCTGGTTTAAACTCGACAGCACGGAAAAGATCAGCAACGGCGACGGCCTTGCGTTCTTCGACAAAGAGAGAAATCTTTCCGGAGTGAACGTCAACAGTGTCGAGAATGACAGAATTTTTCCGGCAGCGATGAACGGAATCAGTAAAGGTACAGTTGTATACAGAAACCATGACGCTGCGTTTGAAAAAACTCTCTCAGCAGACAGAACCGTGCGGAAAATCGGCGTGGAGATGGAACTATCTGAAACCGGAGAGGGTTTTATCCTCTCTGTAACTGATGAAGACAGCTTTTCAGTAACGGCTGATATAATATCGGAAAAAGAGATCTCAAAAACAGATAAAGATGCAGCTGAAGCGATTAAAACACAGCTTGCAAAACTCGGAGGTACGATATTTTCAGCGGATCAGATCAGAATTAAACTGAATCAGAACTATTTTTTACCGGTAGCTGTTTTAAACGATCTCAGAAGAAGAGCGGTGGAAAAGCTGGTCTCCGCACGCACAGAGGGATACAAAAACCTCCGCTCGGAGATAAAAAAAACGGATATACCATATCCCTGCAAATCGATAGATTTCAGGCATAACGTAAGCAACAGTCTGGCAGAAACATTCTACAGGCGTCACGGCGTTGAACATATCGAAAAATCGTTCGAGACCTCCGACATCCGCATAACAGGTCCGCTAATGACGACAAAGCTCTGCCTTAAATATGAAAACGGACTCTGCCCGAAACAGAACAGCAACAGCAGAAGATTCACGGAACCGTTTTATCTCGTTGATAACAGCGTTAAATACAGAGTGGAATTCGACTGCAGAAACTGCATGATGCTTATTTTTAAAGATTAAAAGTGTCCAAAAGAAGCATCTATTTTTTATCCGGCGTATTGTCCGGATTGAAAAACAGGACCTTTTTATCCGGTAGAAAAACCGCCATTTTATCTTTCATTTTACTCTCTTTAAACTCTTCCGACTCCGGCGCGAAAAAAATAGAACGCCTCAGCTGATCCCCTGTGAATGAAACACCGCCGTAGCTTATCACATTTCCGTCAGACAGCTCTTTGAAGAAACGGAAGCCCGTCCTCTTTGCCTCAACCGTAGCATCAGATTTCAGCATCTCCGGATAGTGGTGCCTGTTTACTGTACAGCACCAGTCCCACCTCAGACAGTCGGTGAGAAACTTTATTTTGTCCCGATGGTCCTCATTCACCATCGTGATTAAAATCCCGGCGATATACTCCCACTTTCTGTGGGATGCAGCGCTGTCAGGTGAAAAAAAGTCTGCCAGCCTGTTATAAAAATCGAATGGCATTTGATATATCGACGCGGCAGACTTTACGGTTTCAGGAAACCTCCCTCCGTTGTGCAGAAGGTCCACCAGTTCGCTTATCAGTTTCAGCCTTTCGATCTCTTTCGATGTAATCCATCTGTTTGAAATTATTTCGTATGGGGGGAGAGTATTATATTCCATACGGTACTCTTCCGTTTTATCACGCATCACGGTTCCCGGCAGAACTTTAAGAAATCCCCCCTGAAGATGCTCCGCACCGAGAGAGTAGACGCTGTTGAACGATTTCCTGTAATCAGTAAAACTTTCGAACGGCAGGCCTGCAATAAGATCGGTATGAAGATGAATGTTCCCATGATCCGCGAGGCTTTTAATATTAGCCTCGAGCCTGTCCCGCCTGCCGCTCCTGTTTATCTCGCCCAGGGTTTCAGGCTTCATGGACTGGATCCCCATTTCAAACTGGAAAAGGCCGCGGGGTACGGTTTTCAGAAAACTCAGGTCTTCATCGTCCAGCAGTTCGGGAAAAATTTCAAAATGGAAAGATGTTCCGCTCCCGCCGGATCTTTTTACTATATGTTCCCATACCGGAAGGTAGTGGCTTTTTTTAAGATTAAAAGTCCTGTCGACAAACTTCACAAGGCGCGGATTGTATTCTAAAAAAAAATCGATCTCCTCCTTCACCTGTTCGATGTTCCTGAACTCAACACCGCGCCCCCGGACTGAAGAGAGGCAGTACGAACAGTTGAAAGAACACCCCCTGCTGCTTTCGTAGTAGAGATATTTTCCCTTTAACCGCTCCATCTCTCCGGATGTATAAGGAAATTTTATCAGACTGAAATGGGGATTGTTCCCGGGGATTACTCTCTCTTCAATGCCGCACCCTGAAAGAAGAAGCTCTCTGAAAGAGGCCTCTCCGGCGCCGGTTATTATCCAGTCGATCTCATCGAACTCCGAAATCCAGTCGCCGCTGCTGTAGCTGACCTCCGGCCCGCCGAGGACAATTTTTACACCGGGCAGAGAGAGCTTAACAGGTTTTAGAATTTTTTTTACGAGCAGAGAATTCCAGATATACACTGAAATTCCAAGCAGTCCCGGGTTCATCGCGCAGATCTGGTCTGCGATCCTTTCAGCACTTTCAGCTATGGTGAATTCGGCAACAGAGGCGGAAAATTCCGGTTCGATACTTTTTTTAAGATAGAGTAACGCCGGATTTGAATGCGAATACCTGGCATTTATCCCGACAAGAAGGATTCTGTCCATCTGAAACATTGCCCTCAGAGCTTACTTCTTATCTCCGCAGGTATCAAGACAGCTCCTGTTATTTTTATTGCATTTATCGGTACAGGCATAGGGAGTCTCAGATCCGCCTCCCCCCATATCCATGGAAAAACCGAAACTGCTGTAGTTTTCACACCTCTCTATACAGTCGCGTTTCGCGTATTCACACCTCTCTTCGCATTCGGTATAGCCAGAACCCGATTTTTTTGAACTACCCCCGGACGTCGATCCATCCGGATTACCTGCACCCGTGCTTTTACACGAGATAACAATCGGGAATATTACAAAAGAGACCAGTAATAAACTAACGGGAAATGTCCGCAGACTTGACAGCATCTTCTTCATCATCATAAGCACCAATAAATTCATCCAGATTAAAAAGCTGATATACTTTTTTTACAGCGAAACCGAGGTTTGACACCCTCAGTTTCCTGTTATAAGATTCCAGTTTCTTGGAAAAAACAATCAGCATACCAAGACCGGTGCTGTCTGTATGCTCGACACTGGTCATGTTTATGATAAAATCATAATCGCTGAACTGATCAATAAGATTACAGACATCCTTTTTGATCAGCATGGAGTTATCTATATCAAAAGGCAGGTCGGGATAGATAACAATCGCTTTTCCTTTTTTTTTGTATTTTAAATCCATATCCTCATGACTCCATTTTAGGATAATACATTAATGTAATTTGTCGAGAAAAATTTACCTGAATAAAAAAAAATATGAAATAACACCTGATCGATTGCGCAAAAAAAAAGGGGATCAGATGATCACCCTTAATATAATATAAAACTGGCTGTACGGTAGTTTTAATACATAGCATCTATCTCTTTTTTATATTTTTCCTGAATGACTTTTCTCTTTATCTTCATTGTGGGAGTAATCTCTCCTGTCTCCTGGGAGAACTCCTTCGCAAGGAGCGTGAATTTTTTTATCTGCTCCACCTGTCCCAGGTCTTTCTGCCTTGTATCGACAATCACTTTATACAGATCCAGAACCTTCTGGTTCTTTATCAGCTCCTCTCTCGAACCGAACTTTATCCCCTTCATCCTTGCCCAGTCCTCAAGGTTTTCAAAAGAGGGGACTATCAGCGCGGAGATATACTGCCTCGCATCTCCGACAACCGCAATATATTCAATGAAAAGATCCTCCGCCATCATCAGTTCAATCATCTGCGGAGCAATATTCTTCCCGCCCGATGTAATTATCAGGTCTTTAAGCCTGTCTGTAATCATCAGATAACCGTCCTGATCAAACCTTCCTATGTCCCCGGTTTTAAACCAGCCGTCTTCTGTAAAGGCCTCTTTTGTCCTCTCCGGCTTCTTGTAGTATTCCTTAAAAACGTTCGGCCCCTTTGTCTGGATCTCTCCCGTTTCCGGATCGATCCTTACATCGACCAGAGGAGAAACCGGCCCCGCCGTTCCGAACTTGAATCCGCCGGGCCCGTTCATCGTTATTACCGGAGAGGTTTCAGTAAGACCGTAACCGGGGGTAATAAGCAGCCCGCAGTAAAAAAAGAACTTTTCAATTTCAGGGCTCAGCGGCGCCCCTCCGTAGTTCGCATGATGCATGTTGCTGCCGAACAGCCCCTTAATCTTGTCCAGAACAAGCCTCCCCGCGAGTTTTCTCTTGAGTGTGAGAAATAAACCGGGCTGTATCCCCGCCAGCACAAGGTCGCCGTGCGCCTTCCCTACTCCAACCGCCCAGCGGAACATCTTCTGCTTCATCGGTGATGCATCCTTGATTTTTGTATAAAGCGTCGAGTGGATCTTTTCGAAGAGCCTCGGCGCGCTGTTAATGACAGATGTATTCGCTTCGCGCATATATTCCAGTATCTGGGTATGGTCCTCGCAGTACCAGATGCTCATCCCCATGGAGAATATGCCGTAGTCCCAGGACCTTTCAAGAACATGGCTCAAAGGAAGCATGCACAGCGTCGATTCCGTGTCTCCGAATCCCCCCTGAAGATATCTCCCGACGCTCCATGAATTCTGCATCAGGGTTTTATGAGTATGAACAGCCCCCTTCGGCTCACCGGTCGTGCCGGATGTATATATTATCGTGCAGAGGTCATCGTAGTGTGCACGTTTCATTATCTTTTCAATATCCTCTCTCCTGCCGGCCGCCCTGCCGCTTTCAAGAAAATCGTCCCACATTACGACCCTTTTGTCGTCGTGGACAGCAGTGCCGCGGTGGAATACGACAATCTTTTCAAGGGAGGGGCACCTGTCAAGAAGGGCATACGACCTGTCATAGTGCATCTGCCTTCCGACGAACAGCACCCTGATTTCAGAATCATTGATTATATATTCAGCTTCCTTTTCTGTATTTGTCGCATAGATCGGGACAGGGATACCTCTCAGAAGCTGCGTTCCGAGATCGCTTATGTGCCACTCCGCCCTGTTCGGCGAGAAGATTCCGACCCTGTCGCACTCATTGAATCCCGATTCTAGGAGAGCCCCTGCGACGGCGAACATCCCGTCAGAGAGCCGGTTCCATGAAAAAGTCTCCCATTCCCCGTACGGCTTGTGATGAAGCACACCCCTCTCTCCATATTTTTTCGCTATGTTAACAACCATAACGGCGGTCTGTTTCCATTCATCCAGATGTTTCTGAAAATCAGCCTCGAGAACAGCTCTGCGGCTTTTATACTCCTCAGTCAGATTAATCCTGGCTGGCAGGGCCTTTAATGTATCATATCCCATATCCCCCCCGTTTGCGGTCATAAAATTTTGCACTTCTAACCATTTAAATCAACTGTTTTAAATGCTATTAATCCCGATAAAAAAAAGATGTAAATATTACAAGCATTTTATGAACGTTATTCCCAAAATAATAACGATATTCGCCATATTCATCTGATATATTATTTTGAATAAAATAATACAGAGGATTCAGAAAAAACCTTAAGGGCCGGGCCTTAAGATATATGATGTTTTAAAATCGGGGATTTTGGAAAGGGGACGGATAAATTGATGTTGACACTATTCAAAAAAAATTGAAATGTATCTGTCTGTACAAGGAGACTAAAATAATGGCAATAATCAAAACAACCGGAGATATATCAAATAACGTTATAGGTGAAAAATCTTACTTTACCGGTAATTTCAGCATAAACGGTTCCCTGAGGATAGACGGACGTTTTGAGGGTAAATCCCTTAAAGCAGACCAGCTTTATATCGGGCCCGACGGCAAGATAAAAACGAGCATTGACGCCGTATCTGTCATAGTTGAGGGACTTATTATGGGTAACATCAACGCTACAAGCCGTGTTCTGCTTATGCCTACGGCAAAGGTATACGGCGATATAAGAACCCCGGAACTTATAATACAGAACGGCGTGCTTCTTGAAGGGAAGTGCATAATAGCCAATGACCTCAGGACTTCGGCAGGAGATGTAATCAAAGCCGAGTATGAAAAGAACAAAATCATCCCTGAAGATATCTTCAAAAATACAGATAAGAAATAATGAACAACGGGCTGAAGCCCATTGTTTTGTTGCAATCCGGTGATACACGGGGCTGCAGCCCTGTGCTCTGTATCACGCAGCCCCCTGTTCAAAAAAACATCTATCTCAGTATCACCGGATTTGCTCCGCCGAAAGAACCGGCAACTATATCAAGACCATCCGCCGATGCAGCGACACAGTTCCACATAAGCGATCCGGCATAAGTCTGAGGTACCCAGCTTGTACCGCCGTCATAGGAGGTGATAATCTTTCCGTCAGCAGAGAGCGCTGTTATTATGTTCCCTCCATCAGCTATAGATACACCCTTCCAGTAGTATTCACCCGCAGAGGGACAGGGCTTCCACGAAGTCCCGTTATATACATATATATAACCGTATTTCGCCGTTACGGCGATGTAATCTCCGCTTGATGAAACAGATACGGCCCCCGCCGAGCCGATCCCCTGCAGCTGGTTAACCCAGGTTCCGCTTATCAGAACCCTTACAATATTGGTGCCGTCAAATTCCGAATCAGATATTGCGGCCATTACGGAACCGTCTGCCGACATCGCGACACCCCGCCAGATCTGGTTAGCAGATAATACCGGATTAGTCCAGCTTTCTCCATAATCTGATGATGTCCATAAATTTGAAGCTGTTCCAAAACCCAGATAAAATTTCGATGCGGACGCAAGAATTGTGTTACCGTCAGAAGAGATCGCCACTCCTGTAAAACCCCTCTGAATACCGTCGGGATTTTTGCTGACCCATCCGGTTCCGGAGAAAACATAGATGTTCAAGGTATCAATCGCGGCGATTTTTGTCCCGTCCTGTGATATTGCAACGCCAACCCATTCTGTGTTTCCACCGGCAGGATTGTCTATTCTGCTCCATGTTGCGCCATTGTTATGAGATACATAGATGTTCCCCTTATACACCGCTCCCGCTATATGCTTTCCCGACGGGGATGATGCGACAGAGGACCAGAGACGCGGTCCCTGGGCAGAATAAGTTGAAAAAATATTTTCAGTTGTATAAATGTAATCATTGGATACAGATGCAGCCATTGTATTGTATGGGCTTTTCGCTGACCCCAGGCCTGTTAAACTCATATTTAAATTTACAATGTAAGAGCTTGTCAGGTTGCCTGAAAGATTACAGGAATAGATTTCTCCGCTGTCAGTACCTGCATACAAAACCTGTTCATCGGCTGATGAAACTGCACATGTCCATTTTTTTACCGAACTTGATACCGCACTCCATGAATCCCCTCCGTCATCTGAAAAATATAAATAACCGTTATATACTCCCGACACCATCTGCTTTTCATTCAGTGTCGAAGCTATACATCTCCAGTCCGGTATAACCGGAGATTCCGGATTTGTCAGCGCCGACCATGTTGAAGATGAACAAGACAATAAATTCGATTCCATTGCGGCAAATAGTGTACCTGTAGATGCAACAGACAGACTTTTCCATTGATGCGATGCACCGTCAATTGACGAACCGCTCCATTCCCCGGCGCTGTAACTGCACTTATAGATGTCACCGGGATTACAGCCGGCATAAATAGTCAGCGCGTCAGAAGAGATTGAAACGGATGACCATTTATTCAGCCCGACTCCTGTCCCGGCCACTGCCCTCCAGTCTAATCCGCCATTACCGGAGAGCCATATATAACCATTGTAATCAACACCTGAATCATATCCGCGCATCACAGAGCCGTTTTCCACGGCAGCAATCGTCATTCCGTCGCCGGAGACCGACACCCCTGTCCATGGGAGCCTGCTCTGTTCTGCCGATGTTACTATGCCCGCTGCCGGCGTATTTTTATTTCTTATTCTTACCGGACCGATGGCCGCGATTTCACTAGGCGCCCAGCCGGTGAGAATTTTCTGCGCCTTAATCCTCACCATTGAACCGTTTACAGAATAACTTTTCCCCGGAGTGTAGTCATCAACAGGATCAGCAGGCTCTGAACCGTCTGTCGCGTCACTGTACTTGTAAAGATCCGTCAGAGGCAGTGACACAAACAGAACATCATATACGTTATACGCATAGGGATCCCCGGTTTGAGTAATTACCGGTGTATCACATCTCATATTAACTGTCACAGTCGTCTCTTTCGGTTTACAGCCTTTTTTGTTTACTGTCGCTGTAATTAATCTGTTCTTTTTAAAATTAATTTTTACGTCTTTTGGATCACTGGAGTCTATTGTAAAATCCCCGGCTACTGAAGTTGTACAGGAAACAGACAGCGCACCGCCGCCGGAGGGTTCGCTCCCTTCATACACCGCTCTGATTATCCGGCCCGAATCAGCGTAGGGATACGTCTCATCAACAGCCGTTCCATCCAGATCGCGGAATACAGGCGCTGCGAGCTGGCCCAGTTCCTGTGTGGTGAATGTTCCGCTTACAGTGCCGGTAAATTCATTGCCGGCAAGGTCGGTTACGACTGTTCCGCCGGCAGGTTCAACGGTATAAGTTTCATAATAATCAAGACCGCTTACTGAGTTTAATACGACACTGTTATCAATAACTGAGGCTTCGCTGAATCTTGAACTTACGTCTGTTCCGGCAGAATCACGGACTTCAAACATACCGCTGCTCAAAAGTATATTTTCATTAAATACAATATCTATATTTGAATTAATCCCGTTATCTTCACCCGAGGGTGTTACCTGTGAAAACAGCGGAGGAATACTGTCCTGGGTTATTACAAAACATTTTATATCATACTGTTTAAGCCCGTCCCAGAAAATAAGCCATACTTTATTCGGGGCGTTATCCGCAGCGAGTTTTACCCTGCCGCTGGATGATGATGTCAGGCCGGCCACTTTTACTGTTACAGTTTTCGGATTTAACTCATCCCCTGATGGAACATACATGTATACAGGTCCATCATAATTGATTGATATTGTATCCGCAGCTGCCGAATTATCGCAGACAATCTGGTAATAGCCTTCGGAAGCAGCACTGAAAACAAATTCCGTATCTGACGAAGGCTTCATGTAATCTTTCGGATCTGTTATAACGCTGACCTTCGGCCCCGATCTTCCGGTTCCAATATTAAAATTGCCCCAGGTGTCGCTTGCTTTCCTGTCATCTGTTGCCGTTACGGTAATATATACTTTGCCGCCCCCCTGGATATTTCTTGTATAAAGTTCAGCGGTACATCCGGTATCTGTTTTAACAATATTTCCGAATATTCCGGACTCGGAAGAAAAAGAGTACTCTAGAGGTTTCCCCTCCGGATCACCGGCTGTTACTGTAATCCCTATGGTCATATTGTTTGAAATTGAATCTTCCGTAATACCTGCCGGGAGAATTCGCGTGATACCGTAAATTACCGGGACCCTGTTAGGTTTAAAATTCTGCGCTGTTTCTATGACCGAATCTCCGCAGGCCGAAAAAAACATCAACGCCGAAAAAATCAGAATTATATACTTTTTCATCACCGGAATCCCCCTATCTGAAACGATAACTGAAAGATAAAGAAGCGGTAACAGTATGAAGCATCTTCTTTCTGTCGCTCATAAGCAGATAATCCGAATATCCCTCGACAAAAAAGGTGTTCCTGACTATTTCATAACCGATTCCCGCGATACACCCCGCAGTTCCGGCAAAACACCTGTACTTCGAGTTTTCGCCGTCATTAAAATCGATAAGGGTTACACCGGCCGTAATCCCCGGTATTATGCTGAGAGATGTTGAACCGATGTGATAAAAATATCTGGCAGATAGAATCAGCGGTACAAATCTCATATCAAGATTCCTGTTTGAACTTTTACAGTCGGCATACCCGGCCTCAAGAAGTATCCTCATATTCGCGATATACTGAAAATTAATGTCAGATCCCGCAAAATAGACCGGAGCCGGTTTAAGCTTGGAGCCCCCGGAATTAAGCGGGAGAAACCATCCTGCCCTGACGAAAACAGACGGATTAAGCGGCACAATCTCGCTCGCCGATATCTGCCTGACATCTTTTTTCATTACGGTGATCTCCCCCGGGGAGTCCTCTTTCTCTCTGATGATTATCTTTTCCGCATCCTGGTCCACGAGAAAACCCTTTTTAGAAGATCCATCATTCATCAGCAGAAAGATCGGTTCCATTTTTCTCTCGCCGTACATTATTCTTGTTATATCGCCGCGCGGAATCCGCTTTGTCTGATATTTTGTTTTAACGGTATAACCCTCTGCATCTTCCGACTCGATAGTCCCCTGTATAACCTGGCCATCCTTCAGATATAGATACTCCGCGTATAGTCCCGTGTATGTAAAAGCGCATAAAATTACCACTACAGGAAAAATCCTCATAATTGCCTTCATTCTATCCATTTTGTTATCTGTTATTTTATTGGAATGCGTCTGACAATATCATTAACCGGGACAGTAATAATTCCTTCACCGGTATCAATTTTCAGTTTACCCTTTTTCTGGCCCAGCACACTTCCGGCAATCTGAGAACCGTCGCTGAGGTATATCATCGTAAGGGGTTTATTCATTTTTCTGAGCCTGTCAAGGGGGGAAAGCTTCTCTTTACCCGCCGGTTTTCCTGAAAGTTTTGCCATCTCGGCATCAATCAAGGCTGTCTGTTCATCTATCTCTCTGATCCTGATATCAAGGGCCGCACGGTCTGCAGTATCGGGATCCTCAATATATTTAAAAAGGGCCTCCTTCTTCAGTTCCATCAATTCAAGTTCATCAAGCTGATATTCTCTGACGGTTCCGTCATCGCCGACATTTACACCCTTTTTTTCACCATGGTCGGATGACGCTGACACTGTCGTGACATTGACAACTCCGCTCAGCACTTTTATCCCATAGCCGCTTTTCCCGGCCATCGTCAGGAACTCTGTACCCCGCACTGATGCTGTATATGTCTGTGTAATAATATTATAAGCCTGCTCTTTCCCGAGCTTTTTAAGGTTTGAGAAAACCGAACCCTCTTTAAGATTAAGAGACGTTTTGCCGGCGGAATTAATTTCATTAAAACTGAATTCAGTGTTCGCGTTTACTTTTATGACTCCGAGTTCACTTATCTGCAGTGATACGAAAGAATGATCCCCTGTAACAACAGCATCCCCCTGCCTTACGGAATCTCCCTGTTTGATCGGAGTTTTTGAATCTGTTCTTTTTAAAAAAACATCGCCTTTTACAAACACCGCCTTTGCAATCAGGGATTTATTTAAATTCTGCTCCCCCGGTTTTACGCAAAAGCTCGCCATCAATATAAAAGCGGTTATTATAACCGCCGCAACTGGCAGAAATCTTTTTTTTATATTTTTCATTACAGTATCCCTTCAAGTGCAGACTATGACTCTGCATTTTATATATTAAAATTTTTAAAACATGCTCTCCGGCTTAAGAATGGCTCCATACCGGGAAACAATTACAGTATCATATTACCGATAATACCCTTACTGCACCGGTTATTGATAAAGAATTCTACATAAATAATATATATTTTTCAAGAACTATCTTCCTTACAGGTTTATGTTTTTTTTAAACGCGTATTAATTTGTACAATCGTGGATAAGTCTCCGGATGAGTAAAAAAGTATGGTATGCAGTACAGTAGGCTTTATCGGACAAGGGGCCTAAACCCCCTGCTCTATTGGAACCTCCGCTTTATATCCTCCGCAAGCGAGTTAATCATCTCCTCTTTTGTGCTTCCTCTCCCCTCGGCAAACTCCGCTCTTAACAGTTTTTTATCATTGATAACCTTCACAAGGGCCTTTATTCTTCCCGGAGAAGTTACCGTTTTCATTTCACTGTCGCCGGAGAGGCTTATTTTCTCTCTCCCCGCCGAATAACTGTAGAGAGTTATCTCTATATAAACCGCGCTTGAAGGATCTGTCTTAAAATCTCCGGATATTCTATTCAGATCTCCGGCCGTTAAATTGATATGTGAGGGTATTCTGTACTCAATTCTGCTTATGCTGGCAACGGGATCAGTACAGGACAGTGCAGAAACCAGCATCAACAGAAAAACCGATAAGTGTATCCCGGGATTTTTCATCTAATTCTTATATCAGTATTCCTTAAAAAATTGTAACGGATACTTTACATCCGATATTTTTATTGCAATAATGCAATAAAAATTCGATAATAAAATAACATATTATATGCATGGTGGGCCTGATGGGAAATGATGTTTTAATGATTAAATCGGTATTTCTGTTCTTTTCAGTCTGGGGGATAACCGTTCTGCTCTTATGGTTCAGGCCCAGAATTGAACTGTTCTGGAAGCTGATAGCGACTCTTATTTTTGCCTTTTACGTCTGGTTTTTTTTCAGCGAGGTTTCCGCCGGGTACACCGCATTCAAAACAGGATGGTATCTCTCTGTAATCGAGTTTTTGAAAGAGCTGCTGATAATAGCCTTCGCCGGAATGTTTGTCATCTGGCCGCTGGTACTTTTCAATATTTTCTACAAAGCAAGCGACACCGGGGCAGAGAAGCTGCTACGTTTCCTCTGTCTTCTTACGATTGCCTTATGGATCGTATTCATTATCTATTTCTTTTTCAGTACCGGTGTGGAAAAATTCTTCTATGAGAATCTCAAGAAAATGATCCCGCGTGCAGGTTGAACCGTTGAAAAAGCCTGTACTTATGCTGCTGATATTTTTATCTTTTCAGTGTATTGTCTACGCTGAAAACTCGACATCATTCTACAAAAAGGGTGTCGAGTCCTTTAAAGCGGGCAACATTACAGAAGCCGAACAGAACTTTAAAAAAGCGGTTGAAGCAAATCCTTCATATACTCTGGGACATTACGGCCTCGGCAGGGTATATATAAAACAGAAGGGGAGAATACCCGATGCGATAAAACATCTGAAGCACTCTGTTTCGCTCGATCCGAACTTCTCCAGGGGATGGTTTAAGCTGGGACTGGCGGAGTTTCTTTCAGGAAAGTACATAGACTCAATCCACTCCTTCAGGGAAGCATATGACAGGGATAAAACTTTCGTCGAAGCCCTTTATAATATAGGTGTAATCTACGATCTTCTCGGCAAAGAGTATACGGCCTTTACCTATTACCGGCTCTATACAGTAAAAATAAAGGGTGAAAAGAGCGCTTTCTGAAAGTTTTCAGTTTTAAGCGCACTGCTAGATATTAAACAGGCTTTCAGCCTTCTTTTTCCCTGTTACCCTTTCATAATCATCATAATCGACGAACAGAAGATCGGGGAGTTTTTTCCTTGTCCTTCCGACTATGTCCACTTTCCCGCCGCGGGCATCCTTCGATGTCACATATTTGAAGCTTCTCCCGCAGCCGGGGCATTTTTTCAGCTCTTTCAGTTCTATCCCTATCTGCTTGCATCCGGGGCAGTGACCGTATTTATCTTCAACCATGATAATATGGTTTTTTACATCCTCGATATCAATCTCTTTCCAGACTCTTATATATTCCATCAGCAGATCCCCCCTGATATTGTTTCATTGCTTAAAACTTTTACCCTCTCGCCGGGATTCCTTAAAACATATTCGTCAATAATTTCAATCATTAAATCGATCCGGTTAACATTTCTTATAGAATTAAACAGATCGTGGGAAAAAACAAAGTTTTTACAGAAATAAAACGAAAACCTGTGCCCCCTGCTTTTATGAAGGTGCTCCGGAAGATCATTTTTAATGCCGGTAAGCACCTCCCTGAAAACCTCCGGTAGATCCACCTCAAGGCTGTAGCTCCCGCCGGTTATAAGCATCCTTGAAAGAGCGAAGATCCAGGGAGATGTAACGGCATTTCTCCCGATCATGATTCCGTCGCACCCTGTTTCGTGAAAACGCCTCTCAACGTCCTCCGGAACGGTAATATCCCCGTTACCGACAACCGGTATCTCCACGCTCTCCTTCAGCAGTTTTACAAGGCCCCAGTCGGCAGTCCTTCTGAACGAAAGCTTTCCATGCCGGGGATGCAGGGTTATATAATCGATCCCCTCCCCCTGGAGCATTCTGGCGAATTCAACCAGGTACCTGTTATCGCTCTGCTCAAAGCCGCTCCTCATCTTTACCGAGAGCGTGCCGCCGTATACCTTTCTGCAGTTCTGTACAATTTTTCTCGTGGCCTCCATATCAGAGAGGAGCCTCGATCCCTGGAACTTTTTGACTATATCGGGTGCCGAACACCCCATGTTTATATCTATGCCGGAACATTTTTTTTCAGAAAGTATCCTGCAGGCCTCCGCCATAGTGCCGGGATCCCCTCCGAGCAGCTGAAATACGAATGGCTCGTCGTTGTCATTTATTTTTGTCAGGGGTTCGTTGTGAAACGAACCGCAGGCTATCGCCGCGCCGCTCAGCATCTCTGAATAGAGCACGGTTTCACTGTCGAATTTCCTTATGCATCGCCGGAGCGAAGGGGTTGTTATCTCCGCCATTGGAGCCATAAAAAGTTTCTTAGCGTCAAATTCTATCATGGGTAAAAAACATAATTTCAGGCTGAAAGTGTCAAATAAATTTAATATATTTTTATCACAGACCGCTATTTAACAGGTTCCTGTCAAACGCCTGAATCTGGTTTATAACACTTAAGATTTTCAGCCTTCAGGCTTAGAGGAACTGCGTTTAAAATATGACGCGGGATTATTATCTAATTGACATATTCCAATAATCACAATAACAACAATTTATAAAAAAAAACGGCCTGTTATGTTGATTTTAGATCAGTTTATCGTCACATTAGATCAGTGTATATCAGGCGTACGCGGTATAGCATTTTTCGATTGAAATAAAGCAAAGTGTCACTGCGAGACATGTAATGCCGAGGCAGTCCGTTTTGTTAAATATCGGTTTTATTAGATGGAACCAGTATTGCTAGAAAACAGATTGCTTCACTACGTTCGCAATGACAGGGTACTAATCCATTCTTAAAATGCTGTAATTATAAATCAATTAAAAGGAGAGTTTATTATGAAAAAGTTACTGGCGGTATTCTTTTCGCTGACACTTCTTCTGCTGTCCGGATGCGGAAAAGAATCTGACCTTATCAGGCCGGGAGAAACAATCAAGATAGGTTTTCTCGGACCGATGACCGGTGATGCAGGCAATTACGGCAAGCTTATGAGCCAGTCTGTTAAAATTGCCATTGAGGAGTTCAACGCAGCAGGGGGAGCTGAGGGTTTTAACGCGCAGCTTATTATTGAAGACGATGAGGGAAAAGTCGAAAAAGGGAATCCTGCGATCGAGAAGCTTGCGGGAGTAGATAAGGTTATAGGTATAATAGGAGCGGTTTTCAGCTCGGTATCCCTGGCAGTTGCTCCTAAGGCTGAGGCCTCGAAAATAGTTATGATCTCTCCGTCATCAACCCATAAAGACCTCCCGGACAAAGGGAAATTCATATTCAGAGACGTAATGAGCGACGCTCTCCAGGCGATTGTTTTCGGAAAATATCTCGCAAAATACGAAAAGGTGAAAACCGTCGCTATTCTGTACGTCAAAAATGATTACAGCCAGGGACTCGCTCTCGACTTCAAAGCCCAGTTTGAAAAAGAGGGGGGCAAGGTAGTTGCAATGGAAACAGCCCTCCAGGGTGACAAGGACTTTAAAACACAGCTGACAAAGATAAAGGGAACAAACCCTGAAGCGCTCTATGTTCCGAACTACGTCGCTGAAATAGCACAGATTCTTGAACAGGCTAAACAGCTCGGTCTTGCGGTAAAAGTGTACAGCGCAGACGGATTCTCAAATCCTCAGATTTTTGACCTGGCGAAGGACCTTGCAAACGGCGTGATCTACACACAGGCGGCAGAGCAGCCGGCAAGCCAGACAAGAAAAATTTTCGAGGCTAAATACCAGAGCAGATACGGCGAAAAACCGGACGCATTCAGCCTTAACGCCTATGACGGCGCTAAAATAATTCTCAATGCTGTCAAGACAACATCGGCGAAAGGAACCGGCGGAGTCCTGAAAATCGACCGTGATAAAGTACGTGACGCGGTTGCGAAGACAAAAGATTACGACGGTGTTTCCGGCAAAATCACATTCACGGAAAACGGCGACCTCGTTGCGAACATCGGCGTATATACTGTTGAAAACAGAAAGTATAAACAGCTGAAGATGTTCAAACTTGACGGCGAAAATCTGGTGGAGATAAAATAGTTTTATTTTGATTCCACCATTTTATAAAATCAGGAGAGGAATTAATCCCTGTGTCATCCCCGCGAAGGCGGGGATCCATTTAAAACAATATATCGCATATTAAGATGGATCCCGGCCCTTGCGGCCGGAATGACATTAAAGTTTAATAATTGTTTTCAGACGATTCTGTTTTTATATTTTAAAATCACAGCAAACCTTTTAAAGGACATGTAACGGATGAACCTTTTTAATATACCGGCAAACGAGCTGCTTCAGCATCTGATAAACGGACTGACCCTGGGAGCGTTATATTCGCTGATCGCCCTCGGTTACACTATGGTATACGGCATACTTAAATTCATAAATTTTGCTCACGGTGAAATACTGATGGCAGGTACCTACGCCGGTTATTATTTCTATTTTTTTCTCTACAATCCCTCAAGGGGTACGGCCTATACAATAGGTATCTTTACAGCTGCCGTTTTTATCGCAATGGCCGCCAGTGCATTGCTCGGCGTATTGATCGAAAAAGCGGCATATAAACCTCTGAGAAAAGCCCCGAGGCTCGCGCCTCTTCTGAGCGCAATAGGGGTATCGATTATTCTCGCAAACTCCGCTGCGCTGTTCTTCGGAACAAAATCAAAAAGGTTTGAATATCCCTTCGACAACTCATCGATACAGATACACGGTACAAGCGTAACCCCAAGCCAGCTGGTGACGCTTGCCACAGGGATTATAATGATGGCAGGACTTAAACTTTTTATCGACAGATCAAGGCTCGGAAAAGCGATGAGGGCAACAAGTCAGAACCAGTCAGTTGCCGCGCTTATGGGGATAAACGTAAACCGCATAATATCGCTTACCTTCGCGATCGGTTCAGCCCTTGCGGCCGTTGCCGGCGTTCTTATCGCGCTTGAATACAAGGTCTATCCGACAATGGGGACCATGGCCGGACTGAAGGCTTTCATCGCCGCGGTAGTTGGCGGAATAGGGAACATAAGCGGAGCGATGCTCGGGGGAATAGTGCTCGGGCTGCTCGAAACATTCGGTGTTGTGATACTGGGCATACCGCAGGGATTAAAAGACACAATAGCGTTTTCGGTTCTGATACTGATCCTCCTCTTCAGGCCGAGCGGTATCTTGATGAAGAACATCAGGGAGAAGGTATAAGGATGCTTAACTTTATATTACTGATCTTTATTTATATAGGAATCTACGCGATCGCGTCGCTGGGGCTGAACCTTATTGTGGGCTATACCGGTCTGCTGTCTCTCTGCCAGGCCGGTTTCCTTGCCATCGGCGCGTACACTACCGCTGTGCTGATGACTTCATGCAGTATGGGGTTCTGGGAATCGATGCTGATATCCGGCCTGATTGCCTCACTCTGCGGAATGCTTATAGGCATACCTACACTGAGGCTCAAGGGGGACTATCTCGCGATAGCGACTCTCGGTTTCGGCGAGATCGTGAAAAATATAATCATCAACTGGGACAGCGTAACAAGGGGCCCCATGGGTATCAACGGAATACCGGGCCCTTCGATATTCGGCACTACCCTTTCATCAATGGACAAGCTTCCCTGGATTCTGATCATCTGGGCATCGGTTCTTATTACATATTACTTTATACGGCGCGTCGTAAGGTCGCGCGTAGGCCGTGCCCTTGAGGCAATCAGGGAGGATGAGATCGCGGCATCATCAATGGGCATAAATACAGCCAGGTACAAGATCGGTTCGTTCACGACAGGCGCGTTTTTCGGAGGTATCGCCGGAAGCCTTTTCGCGGCCTTCAACCAGTCGGTCGCTCCTCTCACCTTTGATTTCATGATGTCAATAATGATACTCTGCATGGCCGTCCTTGGAGGACTGGGGAACAGTTTCGCAACCATAGTCGGGACCGTCATAATTGTAATCGCGTCCGAGCTGCCGCGGCTGCTCGGCATTTCACATATAATTCCGCCGCAGCTGAACCAGATACTGTTCGGTCTCATCCTTGTGCTGATGATGATTTACAGGCCGCAGGGTATAATCGGCAGGATAAAGCTTAACTACGCGAAGATCATAAAAGAAGAAATACCGGAACTGGAGAGATAGTGTGCCTCTACTATATACACAGAGTTTAAGAAGAGAGTTCGGCGGAGTAATCGCCGTGGCCGACGTTGATATAGAAATCTACAAAGACTCGATAACCGGACTTATAGGCCCTAACGGCGCCGGAAAAACGACGCTGTTCAACACCATTACAGGGCTCGACTTCCCCACCAGCGGTCATGTCTTTTTCAAGGGGGAGGACATCACCGAACTTCCGGCATATAAAATAACACGCAGCGGAATAGCCCGCACATTTCAGAATATCCGCCTGTTCAGAGAGATGACCGTGTTTGAAAATGTGATGATCGGACGGCATTTCAAGGGGAACCATCCGAAAATTTCGGAAAACAGACTGGTTAATTTCGTACTGGGCAGGATCTATGTTAAGAAAGAGGAGAAAGACATTTACGAAAACTCGCTTAAATGGCTCGCTTTTTTCAACCTCCTCGATGTCCGCGATGAATACGCTAAAAATCTGCCCTACGGCAAGCAGAGAGAACTGGAGATCGCCAGGGCGCTGGCCACAGAACCGGAGATACTTTTCCTTGACGAACCCGCGGCAGGGATGAATCCTCAGGAAACCGACAGCCTGATGAAGACCATCAAGAAGATCCGCGATCTCGGAATCACGGTGGTACTGATAGAACACGACATGAAACTTGTAATGAACATATGCGACAAAATTATAGTATTGAACTACGGGAAAAAAATAGCCGAGGGAACTCCGGCTCAGGTACAGAACAACAGGGAAGTAATAGAAGCCTATCTTGGAAAAACGGATGAGTAAAAAAATACTTGAACTAAAAGATGTCCGTGTAAGTTACGGAAATATCGAAGCGCTGAAGGGGATAAATCTCGGCGTTGAAGAGGGCGAGATAGTATCGCTGATCGGAGCCAACGGCGCGGGGAAATCGACGCTGCTGAAGTCTATTGTCGGCCTTGAGCCCCTGACCGCCGGGAACATAACCTTTAACGGAAATTCCATAAGGGACGCCGGGAAGAATCCGAAACTGAACCTGTCCACCGACAGGATAATCGAATCCGGCATCTCGATGGTGCCTGAAGGGAGAGGGGTTTTCCCAGAGATGACTGTTCTCGAGAACCTCGAAATGGGAGCCTTCCTGTTGAAAGACAAAAACGAGAAAAAGCGCCGAATTGAGGAGAAGTATTCGATGTTCGAAATTCTCCGCGACAGAAGAAAACAGCTTGCCGGCTCTCTGTCGGGCGGTGAGCAGCAGATGCTCGCGATAGCAAGGGCGCTGATGAGTTCACCGAAACTCCTTCTGCTCGATGAACCGGCACTCGGACTCGCGCCGATTATCATACAGAACATCTTCGCTATCATATCCCGTATAAGCAGGGACGAAAAGGTTACGATATTCCTCGTTGAACAGAACGCGAAGATGGCCCTTGGAATCTCCCACAGGGGATACGTAATTGAAACAGGCAACATAGTCCTTGAGGACCTGGGGAGCAGCCTGCTTGAAAATCCGAAGGTCAAAGCCGCGTACCTGGGGGAATAGAAACTGGATACTTCAACTTTAAATAAAGCGCTGCTGAACGAAGATGACATAGCTTTTTTTCTCGACCTTGTAAAAAAAACAGGCACGGCTACACTTCAGATGCAGAAAGGGATTCTGGACGTCCAGAGAAAGGACGACAGATCCATAGTCACACAGGCAGATATCTGGGCCCAGAGTTTTATTATAGATTCCATTTCCGGAAGGTTCCCCGGTTTTAAATTCATCTCGGAAGAGCTGCCTAACAGTACAGCCGATTATTCAGAGGACAAAGTCTACGTAATAATAGACCCGATTGACGGGACCGCGATGTTCAGCATGCACCTCCCTATCTGGTGCGTCTCTGTGGGTATATTCAGAGGCTATACCCCGCTTTACGGATTCGTTTACTCGCCAGGATCGGACCTTCTCTTTCACAATGACAATGACAGATCATATCTTAATGGAAAACCGCTCATTGCAGAGACAATAACCGATATAGAAAAAGAAACGAATATATTCTACTCTTCAGAGATAAAAGATTTAAAAATCGATTTCCCCGGCAAGATCAGAAACCTCGGATCAACCGCCCTGCACGCGTGCCTTACAGCGGACAGCGCAAGGAACAGGCTGATCGCGTTTATCGGCAAATCTTACCTGTGGGACTGGGCCGGTGCGCTCCCGTTAATTCTCAAGGCCGGAGTGAAAGTAAGGTACCTCGACGGAAGGGAGATCGATATAAAAGAGATAATCGGAAACAATTTCAAACTTATAAAATACGCAGTGGCTTACAATGCCGAAAGGTTTGACATTATAAAAAAAATTTTCGGCCAGTGACAATACCGGAACTACTTACCGATACAGAATCTGCTGAAGATCGAACCGAGGATATCCTCAGTCGTAATCTCGCCCGTGACATCTGAAAGTTTCTGAATAAGGTCGTCCAGTTCAAAGGCAATGATCTCCGGCGGCTCTTTCATTTCGATCAGGTGTGCCGTCCGTTCTACGATATCAATCGAGGAGTTAATTATATTTATAATTCTTTCATCGGCGAGAAACGAATTGCTGAAGTCTACAAACTCACCGGCGATGACCTTCGCTACAGCCTCCTCCAGTCCGCTGAAGCCTGTGCCGAATTTTGCCGAAACAGGAACAAAGGATAGCCCGGTTTCGGCAGAAATCGTTTCGATCCTGCTCTTTCCCTCTTCCCCTGCAAGATCTATCTTGTTCAGCACATAGATGACCTTTTTGCCCTCAAGCCCGGAGATGATCTCCCGGTCCTGATCTGTAACTCCCTGCAGCGCGTCTATGACCATCAGCACAAGGGATGCCGCGCCGATGTTTTTCCGTGAACGCTCTATCCCGATACGCTCTATGTCGTCGCCCGGCTCTCCGAGGCCGGCCGTATCGGTAAGATTTATTCTCACGCCGCCGATCTGAACGCTCTCTTTTATAAGGTCCCTTGTGGTGCCGGGGATATCGGACACGATGGCCCTCTCCTCGTTAAGGATAAGGTTAAGCAGGCTGGACTTTCCGACGTTGGGCCTGCCGGCAAGAGTTACGTCAATCCCGCGCGCGGTCCTGTTACCCATGGCGCATCTCTTGCGGAGGTCGTTCAGCGAATCCGTGATCTCTTTCACTATCCTCAGACTCTCGTCGGCCGAGACAAACTCAATGTCCTGGTCCGTGAAGTCAATCCCCGCTTCGATGTCCGCCTTCAGATGGATAACGTCGTCCCTCAGCTTGTCAACGACACGTTTAAGAGACCCGTGCATCTGGTCGATCGACGCCCTGATCTCCCAGTCGCTCCTGGCGTTTATCAGCGAGTTTATCGCCTCGGCCTCGGTAAGGTCCATCTTGCCGTTCAGAAACGCCCTCTTTGAAAACTCGCCCGGTTCCGCAATCCTTATACCGGTTTTATACAGCAGACGGAGGATGCTCCCTACAACGAGATGGTTCCCGTGACAGAAGATCTCCACCATGTCCTCGCCGGTAAAACTGGAAGGGGCCTTATAGTAAACGAGGATAACATCGTCTATGATACGGTCTCCGTCGGTTATGGAACCGTAGGCCGCATGACGGTGTTTTATATTTTCACGGGCTGTGAAGAAAGAACAAGCGGCCCCGTATGATCCGGGACCGCTTGTTCGTATTATTGCAAGAGATGAATTAACCGGCGCACTTGCCGGCGCGCAGATAGTATCTTCAAACATCTTATTTTTTGCTTGCTGGAGAAATTTTTATCTTTCTGTAGATCCCCTGGCCTTCGCTCTTCGTTGTCACCCTCTTGTCATTCTGAAGGGTAAGGTGTATAAGTCTTCTCTCAAAAGGGTTCATCGGCTCAAGGATCATCGGTTTACCGGTTTTGATAACCTTAAATGCTATATCCTTCGACATCTTTTTCAGGGCTTTCTCCCTCTTGTCCCTGTATGATTCGATATCCAGAATAATTTTCTTTTCGCTGCCGGTCGCGTTGTTGATCATCAGGTTTATCATGAACTGAAGGGCTTCAAGGGTTTTCCCCTTTTTCCCTATCAGAAGGCCGGAGCTTGTCTTGCTCTCAAGCTCGACGTAAACTTTCGTTTCGCTCTCTTTCAGGTCTTTTACTCCCCCTTCAATATCCATCCTTGATAAAAGGGCCATAAGGAACTCTTTCACCTTCGCTCCGACATCCTCCGTGCTCTCGTTATAATAAATGCGTACTTTTGCGGGCCTTGAAACGCCGAATCCGAAGATTCCGCTCTTGCCCGCATCTATCACTTCCACAGTGACCTTGCTTGTATCCCTGATACCGAGTTCTGCCATGGCTTTTTTAGTCGCGTCATCCGGAGTTCGTCCTTCAACTTCAATAACTTTCATTTAGCAAGCCTCCCGACTCTATGATATTTAAAATTTCGTATACTCTCATTTAAGCTTTAGCTTTCTTTCCCACCTTGTTTACTATCATCTGATTTATAATCTGATAGAGGTTCTGTAAAAACCAGTAGAGTACCAGACCTGACGGCATCGTCCAGAAAACAAAGATCAGAATAACAGGCATCATGTACATCATCATTTTCTGCTGCTGGTTCCCTGTATCAACCATCGTCTGTTTCTGCTGAATTATCGTCGTAACCATCATCAGCAGCGGAAGGATGTTGACATCAAAACCGGAAACGGTGAACAGCGTATCGGGCATCGACAGGTCTTTGATCCAGAGCATGAACGGAACGTTCCACAGATCTAGCGAATTGATAAGCGCGCTGTAGAGTCCGAAGAAAAACGGCATCTGGAGCAGCAGAGGGAGACATCCGCCGAGAGGATTAACCTTGTTGTCCTTATAGAGCTTCATAGTCTCTTTCTGGAGAACATCAGGCTTGTCCCTGTACTTTTCCTTCAGCTTGTTAATCTGCGGAGTAAGCTCCTGCATCTTCTTCATCGATTCAGTCGATTTGTTCGTCAGCGGCATAAACACAAACTTCGTAAGGATCGAGAATACAACCAGCGACCAGCCCATGTTCCCGAAAAGTTTATTTATCCAGTTAAGGCACCATACCACGAAATAGCGTATCGGCTCGATGATGGTGCTGACATCAGACGCGGCTACCAGCTTCTGGTCGATTGCGCCGAGATAACCCTTGTCCTTCTCTCCGAGATAGATCCTGAAAGACTTAACCAGTTCTTTACCGGGAAGGATCTCCCCCATGTCGACATACATACCTGTTCTGAACGCAGTATCGGCCCGGTTATCAAAAATCATCTCGGTACCGGTAAACTGCTGAGGAATCATGATTAGCAGAAAGTATCTGCTCATGATACCGGCGTAGTCGATCTTACCGGCTTTCTTCCTGGCATCTTCCGCCTTCGAGAAGAAACCTCCCCCCTTGGTGTTCTGAGAATAGCTGTCATCAAGGGAATAGATGCCTATCATGTGGTTATATCTGTTCGAATAGTTGAGTTTTGGTCCAAGGGTATCGGATGGAGAGAAGATCGCCTTACCGTCCCTGAATTTTACAGGCATTTTGCCGGTGTTCGCAAACCTGTATTCAACGGTGAAATCGTAGCCTTTATCGTTGAATTTGAAAACCTTCTCAAGCCTCAGAGGATTGCCGTCTACAACGATATCGGTAAAAAATTTAACTGTTTTATCGTCAATCTTCTCAACGTTCCAGAGGTCGGTGTTGAGGTTGTTTCCGTTAAAAAATTCGCTCTCCGAGAAGTGGACCGAAAAATCGAGGTTTCCGCTGGCTCCGAAAAGCTTCTCCTTCAGCGTGAGGTCTACATTTCTGTCTGTATAGTTTGCCTTTGATATGGCTGCTCCCCTGTTGGAAAGCTCAAAAGAAAATTTTTCAGTTTTTAAATTAAGGTTTTCTTCTTTGATGTTTTTGTTCAGGCCGGCAGCCGGCTTTTTGATGACCGCGCCCTGGTCTGTATTAACAACCGCCTGTGCCTGTTTAACGCTCTCCCCGGAAGCCTTTTCCTGAGTTACCGGTTTCTGGATGTCCTGTATCGGCTGCTTCGGTTCAAAAAACCAGAACCACCCGATCCATACAGCCATGGTCAGCAGAACTGCAAGCAATGTTCTTTTTTCCATTTTTTATTCCTTTATACGCAATATTATTAGTACAATTAATAGCTTATTAATGCCGGACGTGAAAAGAGGTGTTTTTTGAGGCAAGGGTTACAACAAAAAGCTAGGATATCTTTCTAAAACTGAAAACTTCGGGAACGGGATCAAATCCCCCTTCGAAAAAAGGATTGCACGACAGTACCCTTTTGATTCCGAGAAATCCGCCCCTGAGTAAACCGAACCTGTTAATCGCCTGAATCGAATAAACAGAACATGTAGGATAATACCTACACGATGCAGGCAGTACAGGCGAAATAAAAAATTTATAAAACCTGATTATATATACGGCAACGCCGGAGAGAACTCTCCCTGAATAAACGCTTAAGGTTTTAAATGCTCCCATTCAGTACTCCGGCATTTTTAAAAAGTGTTGCAAGTTCACTGCTGAGTTCTTCAAAACTCATCATTTCGTTACCCGGGCCGGGTTTGATAACTATTGAGTATCCGTCGTTCATCTGTGCAATTAACACGCTGCAAACAGCCCTGATACGCCTTTTTATCCAGTTCCTTTTGTTGGCTTTCCCTAACTTTTTTCCAACCGCGATTCCAATTTTGATATCTTTGAAAGCCCTGTCATTATCCCTATCGATCTTATCAGCGGCGCTGTTTTTTAAAACAAAAATAATGTTGCCCCTGCCCCTTATCTTCTTCCCTTTTAAAAAAATAGATTTATAAGATTCCCTGCTCTTTAATGAATATACCCTTTTCACATCGCAAATAATATATGATTAATTATTTAGGCATCCTTTTCTCATCAGAAACGGTCAGTTTGGCTCTTCCTTTTTTTCTTCTCCTGGCGAGAACTTTTCTCCCGGCAACATCCGCCATACGGGCCATAAACCCATGCTTCCTTACCCTTTTAGTTTTGCTTGGCTGGAACGTCCTTTTCATGTGATATACCTCACTTACAATTAGTTTACTGTTTATGTTTATTTTACAGGTTTTTCAAAAGTAGCTTTATCAGCGTTTTAAAGGATTACCCTAAAATTAGTGAAATTTTTGTCAATATAAATTTCTAAGCGTTATTTTATACATCTCCGGTTCAGCCGGAGGGAGAAAATACATTACCATAAACATTTATGATATGTCATTAATAAAATACTGTTCATATATTAAAATTATGAAAACTATTTTCTTTTCCGCCTTAAAAATTACACTATTTTTTACAATTAATATTTGACGGCTCCAAATAACCGTTTTTTTATAATAATTTGTGTATTGAAAAACTGAAATTATCTCTCTGCCGCTGAAGGCTTATGTTTAATGGCCTGTTTCCTGCAGGGCGGAGATAGAAGGACTGCAATGATAAAAAAAGTTATGTCTTTAATACCTGTCATTTTCTGCATACTGATCAGCTGCGGTAATGATGATAAAAAAGAAAACAACAGCATTGCTCAGATGCTGGGTGAGGTTCAGACAAAACAGGATCTCTGGATTTCAAAAAATGTAACCTCATATTCATACAGATCAACCGGCGGGGGATTTTTACCACCCTATTATGAAATAGTATCTGTCAGCAGCAATACAGTAACATCCATCTATTATAATGACGGCGTTACATCTGCAGGGGGATATAAAGACCAGGCCGCGGTTGATGCACACAAGGGTATTCTGACAGTTTTTGATTATATCAGAACAGAACTTGAAAACTATCAGAACAGCTCCTCCGGTGCGGACTCCGGAGATACGATAACGATAAAATACAACGCGGAGTACGGTTATCCGGAAGAGTACTATTTTTCATCGGGTGAAGAGGGGTCGGGTTTTACCATAACAGAGTTTACAGTGCTAAAATGAACAAAGATATTTATAATTTTTTATTATGCAGGAGAAAAAGTTTATGAAAACCAGATTTATCATAATTGCGTCTGTATTACTGTTTTACGGGTGCAGTACAACAAAGGATACTGTTATAGAAAAACCGTTCAGTTACCGTGAATTTCAGGCAAGCAAGGGAACGCTTGAAAATAAAATAATAACTGTTGAAGAACTATATTTTTACAGATTCTCGACAAACGTCCAGTTGTATGTTAATGATGAACCATGCTATGTTCTGCTGGTATCGGGAATATCAGAAAAATGTACGGAGATAGCAGCCGACAAGGAACTCTCTGAAAAAGTATATCCACCTTCAAACCTGGCAGCGCTTTATATTGCCGTATCTAACGTCGATCTGATCAAACAGATACAGGGACTAACTTGCGGAGAACATATCAAAAGTGTAACGGGGAGTTGTGAATATCCCTCAATGATAAAAAGAAACTCCTGCCTGTCACCGTTTGAATTCAGAATTCCGAATGTTGTTACGGGGATACTACTGAACGGTATCTCTCTTGAAGCTAAAACGTAAAAAATGCATATCACGCAGAATGGAATAGCAGATTAGTGCCTCATCAGCAACTATGATGTAAAGACAGGGGTGTCAATCAGATTAAAAGATGACTCATACGGGAATTGAACAGAAAGCCGTTTCCGGCATTTATGCCTTCATTCTACGGCATATACGAGCCTTATACGATTAATTAAAAATTAATTATAAAATAATTAATATCTTAAAAAAGAGTTGTATTTTTTAATATTCAAATTTCTCTCTTAAAGAGGGACGGGTATTAAAATGGATAAACATACGATACATATCAAACCCTCTTCTAACTCAGCCATTGAAGTCAAAATCCCTTACGATATTACCCTGCTCCCTGTAATCAGAAATATCCCCGGCAGAAGATGGGATTCCAAAGCAGAAATATGGCATATACCGGATAAAAAAGAATATTTCGATGCCATACTTGAAGGTGCGTTAAACCGGAACTATGAAATATTTATCGGGGAACTGAACACGTATCATAAACAGGCTCAAAATCGGGCTGAAGAGGATTATCTCTTTAATCTCCGGAAAGAACTCACCGTACGAAAATATAGCCTCAGAACAATTAAAAGTTATTTATATTACAACTCGGAACTTCTTAAACATTCGGCTAAAACTCCCGAAGAGATTGTTCAGGATGATATAACCTCGTACCTTTATAATACAATCACAGAGAAATCCTTAAGCACATCTACCGTGCAGGTTATAAACAATGCATTGCGTTTTTATTACGGGGAGGTATTAAAACGGAATTTTATTTATGAAATACAGCATCCCAAAAAAGATAAAAAGCTCCCGGCAGTTTTGAGCAAGGGTGAAGTTTCAGCGATACTTTTAAATACTTCCAATCTAAAACACAGAACAATTCTCACACTTATCTACTCCGCCGGGCTTCGTCTCAATGAAGCAATTACAATGAGAATAGATGATATAGATATTGACAGAAGCATAATTACGGTTCGCAAAGGAAAGGGGAGAAAAGACAGAACAACACTGCTGTCAAACAGGTTCAGAGACCTGATGCAGGAATATATTTCATCATATAAACCGGATAAATGGCTTTTTGAGGGACAGGACAGGAGCACACATATAGCCGCGAGATCTGTGCAGAATGTATTCAGCCGGGCGATCACAAAGGCTGGAATAACAAAAGATGTCTCTGTTCACACCCTAAGGCACAGTTTTGCCACGCATCTTCTTGAGCAGGGAACAGATATCAGATTTATCCAGGAATTATTGGGGCACCAGAGTCCGAACACTACGATGATATATACTCACGTGAGTACGGCAAGGCTTAAGGACATAAAAAGTCCTTTCGATATGTAGCTTACACGCCATATGGCGCATTTATATTGTGTTCCATTTCCTATACGCCATATGGCGTATAGGAACAAGTTATCGGCAATGTTTCGGCGGTCGTTTCGCGGCCACTCGGTAAACGCGCTTGGGGAAGGAAGGGTTAATACTTTTAATAATAAGGTGAACTGTAATTTAAATAAAATCAGTTTTATTTTTTCAGGCTTCTTTTGCTGTCCGTTTTATTTTTTTGTGGCGATCGACGCTTGATTTGCATTCAACACTGGTTAAAGAGAGCGCGTGTTCCCGGTGTCCGCTTCACTTGAAAAATTCGCCGGAACACATGCCGATAACAACGGCTAACTGCTGCGCGCGTCTGCTCTGGCGGTAGTTTCATCAAGGGCATCCGCGCTTGGCCGGTTTTACAGTTCTTTTTCAGGCAAGTTGATCTGTCGCTGTTTTAATTTGGTCTTTATAGGTTCGGCACACCGCTCTGCGGCGTCAGCTAGCCAGAACGTTATATGAAACGGCGTGCTAACTTAATTGGATACAGCAAAGCATCCATGCAGCTTTGATTCAAAACAGTATTGGTATCTATTTCTCTAAATTTTGAATTGATTGATTCAAAATATCAATTGCAATATTTATATTTTTAAATTGACTTTGTTCTGAAAGCCAGTCCGTTAATGTTTTTCTAAATTTTTTTAAAGTATCTACATCATTAATCATTTTGCATATATTATTAAATAAATTAAACGCTTCCGAATCTCTTCGCATTGTTAATAGAATTGATGCTTTGTTAAACATCCCATGTAATTTACTTGTTATGTTATCAGAATTATTAATATAATAATCCCAAGCTTCTACAGCTTTCTCCTGTCCTCCGCGAACTATAAAAGCATTTCCTCCTTCTTCTGGGATAAATGGAAAAATTCGAGTATTAATCTTTGATATTTTTTCAGGCGTGATTGGTACATTATCTAATTGTTTTATATCAATTTCTTGAATCTTTATTTTATCACCAAGTATCTTTTTAAATGTTTTAATTGTTTCATAGCCAATAGAACGAAGACATGCAAAAACCGGATCACCATATATTGGAACTTCATTATTTTTATCATCACATGATGACCATCCAAGAGAATTGTTCCTTGCTAAATCCATATACTGTTCTTCAAATCCAGTATCAACATGTGCACCACCATCAGTATCTGCGACATTACGAATTAAATCACTTCTTGAGAAAATTCTTCTTTTCGTATCAACAATAATTGGGTTTAACCACCAATTAGAAAATTCTATCCATTTCTCATCATGATTCTGTATTACTATAGGAATATATTTCCAAGCTTTATCAATTTGATCAAGTTGCAGATTGACTAAACCACAATACCCATTAAAAAAAACATCCATTACGGGTTTACTCGTATCAAGAAATTTATTTCGTTTTAAATCAAGTTGAGTCATGAGTGATTTCATTTTTTTTGTATCATGGAGTAGCACTCTTAATTTTGTGCTAATCTGCTTTGCTTCTTGATACAAACCAGCATCATATAAACTGCATGAATTATTTAATAGCTCAAGCTGATTAAACAATTCTTTTTCTAGGTCTTCACTTGATCTTGGAATTCTTGACATGGGATTTTATAATTAATTTTTAATAAATTAAAATACTTATTGCATTTATTATTAGAAAGTCAATAGTTTTTTATCAGTCAAATATGCCATGTATTCGCCTGATTTATTTGATGAAGGCACGCCGCATCATATAACAAAGCTTACCAGCTTCACTCGCGTTGCTCGTTCGGGCTTCGCCACATCGCGGCAAGGCCGCGACGTCAGGTAAGCAAGGCGTTATATGCCATTGCCTGATGAATGTAGGTTTAAATTTATTATAAAATAATGTAATAAATAATAATATGAAACAATTTAAAAATAAAATTGGAAGAAATGAATTATGCCCGTGTGGTAGCGGGAAAAAGTATAAACATTGTCATGGTTTTATTGATAATAGCTTTCCTGATATTGATGAACAAAATGGTATTGTTGTAAAAGATTATACATCAAAAGAAGTAAATACATATATCCTTGGGTCTCAAGGAACGGAGTTGCGAAATTTCTCAAAAATTGAAGGTAACAAACAAATAGTTTTTAATAGAATAGATAATTATAACATTGTGATTAATGTTGATATACCAGTCTTCTTGCCGCTAGAAGATGATTTTAAATATTCAATTCAATATTTAGATAATAATTATAATTTTTTTCATACCACAAAAAAACCAGGTGAAGAATACTATTCAACTATAGATACAAAAAAATTTCCATTTTTTTCATCACTACAAATTCAAGGATATGCTTTTGTTGATATTACAGATGAAGTGCCATATAGCTATCAATTAATTGTTTATATAATTAAAAGAATTAATTCTTTTTTGCCAACTGATCATAAAATTGAGATAGATGATTGCCCAATTCTTAGTTATCACATATTGTATTATCCACGACAAAACTTCCCAGATTCTCCACCTGAATTAAAAATAACATATCCGTATTCAGGTACTATTAATATCCAAGGTCCATTAAATAAACCAAAAATTGACAATGATTCATTATCCAAGTTTTTATCAGAATCTTTTAAAATAGAAACTTATACAAAAGAAAATATTTTACCTGAAGTCATTGATAAAGATTTCTATGATAAAGTTTTTTTAACCGTACATGATTTTGGTTTTTATTGCACTCAACATTCAAATGTAATTCATTTGTTAGAAGAAGAAAAGATTAGAGATTTATATCTAATTATTATAAAAACAGTTTTTTCTTATGCTGAGGGTGAAGTATTTAATTTTGATGGAAAGCTTGATTTTAAAATAACTGATCCTAAAAATAAATATCAGTTTATTACTGGAGAGTTCAAATGGTGGTCGGGGATCAATTCATTTCAAGATGCATTTCATCAAGCATTAAGAAAGCATGCTACAGGTCAAGAAAGTGAAATATATATTTTAATTTTAAGTAAAAATTTAAATGTTTTTGATGTGTATGAAAAAATAAAAAATTACATCAATAATGAACCTGAGCATGTGGATGTAATTGATTATAACATTTCACCAAAGGGATCAAAGCAATTATTCATGAAACATAATGTTAAAGTAAGAGGTTATACTATACCTCTCATTGTTGGTGTAATAAATTTGTATTATCAAAATCTATAAATATTATTAAATATTTAAAACGGCAACGGCATATAACAAAGCTTATGCGCTTCACTCGCTGTTGCTCGTTCGGGCTTGCTTCGACTACGCTCAGCACGAGTCGCCACATCGCGCAAAAGGCTGCGCGACGTCGCATAAGCAAAACGTTATATGCCATAAGCGCAAAAAAATTAGGTCGGCCATCCGTGGCCTATTAAAGTAATACAAGGAGCAATTAATATGACTACAAAAGAATTAATTTTACCGTTAACTTATGAAGAGATTACTCATATATTTAAAAAAAATGAGTTATTGATAAAAATGATGGAGTTTGTACAACCTGTACTTTCTGCTGAAGAACAAATCAATTATATCTTAACACAAATAAAATCATCTGGTAAAGTTTTATTTCTTTTAGGAAATCCAGGAACAGGTAAATCAACTTTTATACAATCCTTAGGTTGGCGTTCACATATCACTTTTAGAGAAATAGTAAATTTAGATGCAAACAATTATATTCAAGATGGCAGTTTGAATCTACTTTTTAATGAAATGTCCAATGTTGGGAAAAGGGCTACAGGGAAAAAGGATGCCGGTCCAACATTGGTTGTAATTGACTATCTTGAATATTTGGATGATTTTGATGAATCAGAAATTCGTGGTTTTTTCAGGAAAATAAATGGATTACTGCGAAATTCTCCAATTCTTATAATATGGCCACTTACAAATGAAAATGATGCCAAAAATATGCTTAACTATTCATCACAAGTTTCAAATACTTTGTTTTCAAAAGGTAAAGAAATAATTCCTTTTCAGGGTCCAGAGAAATCAAATTTTGTTGATATAGTAAAGAGCACAATAACTGTATTAAATCCGGGTTATGAATTATCTGAGTTTAATTTAACACATGATGATTTAACTGAAGCAATTGATGTGTTAAACAAAGAATCTATTAAAGATCAAACCTTGAGGAAATTTATTGAAATTGTAAAAGATAAATGGGAATTAAATTCGAATATTAGAGATGAAATGTTGAAAAAAATACCGAAGCCAAACGAAGTATGGTTTGTATTTGCATATAAAGAGGCAGAAAAAACAGTATCAAATTTTATTAAGCGCAGTCATAGAGTTGAAGATTCATGGACTCCGATTCATGATAAACTTTTTGAGTATATTCATGATAGCCAACGTGCTTCCATTTGGGATGCTAAAAGATTACAGCTTGCACTTTATGGCGCTATTAAAACAAGAATTTTATATATACCGACAAATACATTGATTTCTGTGATTGCTGCATTTTCTGATTCACAAGATTTATTAAATATACTTTCCAAAAATAATATTCCAGCACATTGGAGTAATCAGTCACAAGCTGTAAAATCTTTGTCAAAATCGCCAATTTATAAACAATTGATAAATGAAGTGTTTCCGGCTGGATATAGAAAAGGTGGTACTGCAGTTGATGCACTCAATACAGCCGAACCTGTGTTTGAAGAAGTAGTAAATTGGATTACATCTTCTGGTAGTGATAAAGAAATCAATAAAGCTTTATCGAAAGCATTAAACTATCTTCAAATAAAAAATTGTGTTACAGAAAAAAAACATCCATGGCTTAATAACATAATCCCAGATTTGCTTGTTGAAGAAAGTAATAAAAATATTTGCATTGAGTTTCATTATACGAAAAAAGATGAGCATCATGTTATAGCTGATTATGTATTAAAAAAGCTTAATACATATTTATTAGAAATAGAAAATTTTGTTAAAAATCATTGATTAAATATTGCTTCAAGCTCAGCATCCTTGCTTCGCTTGTATGAAATTTTTAGTAACAGCGCTTACGGCATATAACAAAGCTTATGCGCTTCACTCCCTGGCGGTCGTTCGGGCTACGCCAAATCGCGGCGAAAAGGCTGCCGCGACTTCGCATAAGCAAAACGTTGTGCGAAAGACTTTGCCCCCATCTTTTGTGTTAAGAGCCGGGCGTCCATGCCCGGCAAATAATCTATTCTTGTTATACAGTAATTCTATTTATCCAATTTTCCACTTCAAGCGTAATATTTTGTTTCCATAGAGGCGCTCTTACATTCCTACAAATTAAGCATCTATCTAAAAGATTTTTAAATTCATTATTGCTATACCTTCTTTCCAAAAGAATTTCAATGGTTCGAATGAAATCGTTTAATTTTAATGGTATAATATTTAGAAAAACTTCATCATCATTATTATACCAAACTCCAATTCTAAATGTTTCAGCAACATTATTATCAATCTCTGGAGCAATAAACAGACAATACACATCTTTATGTAAATTACTCAGTTTATATTGTGCTGTATGTCTTCGAACTGGTTCACTTTCAACTGCCATTTGTCTGTTTGATGTTGTTAATGTAACCTCAACAATTAAAAAATAATTTTCAAATTCAAATATTAAGTCAGCACCTCCTCCTGGTGCAGTATTTCTTGGATTAAAATCTTGATCAACAGGGAATCTTCGTGTTTCATATATTTTTGAGACTATTTCATCTATTGCCAAAAAGCTTCGCCATACTGCCCACTCTAAATATGCAGGCTTGTCATCAATTTCCGGTCTATTTGATACCGTATCCCCATTTAGAACTTTTAAATAGTTTAATATATCCTTAATAGAATCATCACTTCTTTGTTCGTTAGCAAAATCCTCTTCCCTTTCCCAATTATGGTATTCAATCAAACTATATCTACAATTTTGAATTTCACTCATTGAATTATTGAGCGTTAGGTTATTTGCAATAATTAATAATTCGTTCGATCTATTTCGTATGCCTTCGGCAAGAAGAGAAATATCTTGTAAGCAATATTCAACTTTATCAATAGGTAAAGGATAGCTATTATTATAATACTTTCTAAAATAATCAATTGGATCAGCGTCATACAAAAATAGAGGTTCTTCATTAAGAATTTGATTAACAAAATCTCTTTTAGACTGACGAATCACAATAGTGTCATTAATCCTAGAAAATAATCCAGTAAGATAAAAATAACGAAATGTTGTATCAGCATAATCACTTGTAACTGAACTTGGATTGATACCACATTGACTCCCTAATTCTTCGCTATATCTTTTTTTAATTTCCTTTTTTTCATTATTATTTCGACAATTAATTATTGAGCGTCGATATTCAATAATTTTATCTACTATTCTTAAATGTAAATCATTCGTATGGTCTTGAAATAGTTGCAAGAATAATCCGGTTTCAAATTTATTTAAGCCATTTTCACCTCTATTATTTAATTCATTCAATACTTGTAAGAATAAAATAAAGGGTTTCATTTTCCCATCAGGAAAATTATTTTCTAACGCATTCGGTATTTCATAACATAAAAACTGTCGTGCATATATTTCTTCAATTTCCGGTATATAACTTGAATTTATGATCTTGCTACCAGCCAATGTTAACTGATAAGGTAATGATATATCACTTTGATCTATCCAATGGAATAAATCATTTATATTGACAACATCACCACTTATTTTATATTTTTCATAGCTAATAAAACCCAACTGATAAAATGCTGACCTCCATTTTCTTCCATTCCAATCAGAAGGCTCTCCATCAAATTCAAGAATGCCTTTTTCTTTCAATTTATAATGTATTCTTTTTTCAATTTCACTTCCTTTTGCATTACCAGAAAAGCCTTCATCAAAAAATATTTTCAATGCTTGTTCTATCCTTTTCGGATTTCTAACAGTAGTATTTCCTATATTCCATACTTTTTGCATAAAAACTCCATTACGAACTTATAAATAAATATTCTTTTACTTTGTTGTTGTTATTTCCTACTTTATGGTTATGATTACCAAATGAATATGTATGATCAATTTCAACAATGTCAACATTACATTTATATTTTTTTAATAACTCGATTATTTCATTTTTTGTCGGTAAAGAATTTGATGAATACGAAATTAATATGACTGACTCCTGATACATTTTGATCAGTGTTTCAAATGCGCTATAAGCATTATTCTTATTTGAAAATGGAGAATTATAACTTTTAAATTTTTTTGTTTTTGTATGCTCTTGAATTTCAAGATTTTCCCATTTAACAGCTAATCCTTCTACAAAATGGTATCGTCTTGTGTAATCATTATCTGAATTAATTGAATAATAAGGAGGATCTAAATATACTAAGTCGACATTATCGACTTTACAATTTTCTGTTTTTACATTTAAAGAAACATTATTTAAACCATTGTCGAAAACAGCATTATTAAACAATTTAATATTTTCTAAAAAGTGATCTTCTATACTCTTTTTTACATCCATTCTCCCATCATCATATCTTTCTCCTATATAAGTAAAAATTCCTCGTGGCCTTTTTTTTATACAGGACCTAATTAATGCAGAAAGAGCTATTGCTTTTTTATATTCGGATTTTAAAAAATCAATATTATATCGTATTTTTTCAATAAAACAATTATCACTCTTATCAAAATATAAACCTGTAAAATTGTTTGAAACAAATTTATATTTATTATCATTATTCAATAAAAAAAACACATCACTTTCATCAATTACTTCAAAAGAATTCTCTATGATGGCTTTGGAAGTAAAATAGCTCATTTTCATAAAATCATTAGTAATTATCTGCTTGCCTTTAGATTTTAAAAAATATGATACAACGTTGCTACCTGCAAATGCATCGTAAAATGAATTAAATTTATAATCCTTAATTACTTCCCATATATTACTTATAATTTTATTTTTACTACCCATATACCTAGTACTCGGGAATAAATCAAATTGCTCAATTTTGCTATTAAGTAATACTTGCATTATATTCTCCCAATAATAAGTGCATCTTTCCCTATTCTGGTTTTTGAATTACAACTAATCATTCGTTTTGTATTTAGTAATAATATTTCGTATTCTTTATAAAGATCCAAAATAAAAGGGTGGTCCGAATTCGTTAAGATAACATTACATCCTAACTCGACTAATCTTGAAAATTCGGCTTTAAGCCTTACATGATCTTCTTCATAAAAAAATTCTTTTGTATATCTTTTAAAATCTGAATTTTTCCCTACAGGATAATAGGGAGGATCTAAAAAAATAAAATCATCTTTTTTAGCATATTTTTTTAATACTGTTAAATAATCGCCTTGAATAATTTTTACTTTTTTTAGTGACTTCTGCACATTTTTTAATAATTCCTCATTATAAAAATTTGTTTTTCTTTTACCATAAGGAACGTTGAACTCTCCTCTTTTATTAACTCTGTATAATCCATTGTAACATGTTTTATTTAAATATATTACTCTTGCAGCTCTTTCATGTTTTGTCATTTTGGTAACATCAAGAGATCGTATTTTGTAATAATGTTTTTCAGTATTTTTAAATTCTTTAAGTACATCAAGCATATCATCTAAATTATCTCGTATTGATTGATAAGTGATGATTAAGTCTTCATTTAAATCTGAGATAATTGCTTTCGGAGGTTGTAAATTAAAGAAAAAAGCTCCACCACCAATGAATGGCTCAATATAATTATTATAATTAAGTGGTATATATTTATTTAATTCAGGTATCAATTGTGTTTTACCACCTGCCCACTTCAAAAATGGTTTTATATCTATATTATTCGGCATTATTCAACTCTCTTCTGAGATTTGTATTCAACTAGACTTTCTTCAGCAATTTTTAATGCTTCACATGCGACATCTTCATTAATTATTGAATACACTATTTTTTCACTAAGCCATATTGCTAAAAAAATTTTAGTTTCAATTTTAAAAAATTTTGAAAATTTAATTACTTGGTCTCTTGTTGGCTTTCTCTCGCCTTTTTCAATTTTGCATAAAAGTGCTTGATCAATATCAGTTGAAGCTGCGACTTCTCTTAATAATAAACCTTTCTTTTCTCTTAAGTATTTAATTTGATTACCTATAGTTTCCATAACTTGTCCATTTATGTCTTGACATTAATTGTCAATTTCATTATGAGACATAACAATGTATTGATAAATGAATGTCAATTATAAATTAGCATATGTATTGTAAAGACCCTCGGCCGTCTATGGCCTCTGGGAACTCACTGATATACGGGGGGGGCAAAGCCCATCGCACAACAACGCTTACCTGCGGCGCTCGGAGTACCTCGCTTGGGCTACGCCACATTGCGGCAAAAGAACGCCGCAACGTCAGGTAAGCAAGACGTTATCGGCAATGTTTCGTCGGTCGTTACGCGGCCATCCGGAAAACGCGCTTAGGAAAGGAAGGGTTAATACTTTTAATAATAAGGTTAACATAATAGTAAAAGAAAATTCAATTCATTCTTTTCAGCTTCTTTGGCTGTTCGTTTTGTTCATTTGAGTCGATCGGCGTTTGAAATACTATCAACAGCTGGTTATAAGAGCGCGCGTGTTCCCTATGTCCGCTTCACTATGGAGATTCGACGAAACACATGCCAATAACAACTGCTAACCGCTGCGCTCCCTCTGGGTCGCTTGGCCGGTTTTGAAAACTTTTTTTTAAATCTGTAAATCTGTTGATTTTTTAAATACGCTGTATATATATTTGGCACACCGCTCTGCGGCGTCGGTTAGCATGGACGTTAGCTGAAATCGCACCGCCTAACTTGTTCGGAAGAGCCGCCGTCCATGGCGGCTCGATAGAAGTTGATCACATAAATATTTTTAACGGTAGGTGAAATGCATGAAAAATTTAGAAGACTCGAAAAAATTACTATTTAATGAATATGCCAAGAAATACCATATTTATTTATCTAAGCCGATAGCAATAAATAATAATTTTGAATATATTTTATGGGCAAATGAGAACATTAATGAGTTTTTTATATTTTTAAACAAATTAGAAAAGAAGGTAATATATTTTTCAGAAATAATAAGTGCTGAAAAGGATGATGCACATTATGACGAAATGGTTTATTTCGAAATCAGCTTTATTCATGATAATATTTTTCATGTTTTTAATTTAACCGCTGATTGGGTTAAAGAATATAGAAACGATGAAGATCTGGATGATGATACAGAGATTGAAGATCATGACAATCTTAAAAGAGAAGAGTTATTAAATAAAATTAAAACTCAAACAATTGATCAATTAGCGGAAACCATAATAGATTTTATTACTAATAATTATCCAGATTTAAAAATTACTGATTCAAACATTTATAATTGTATTAATTATTTCTGGGAGTCAAACGGTTTGAATAAATATGATGAAGAATTTAATCCAAGGATGACGACAAAAATTGATTATGCAGAGGAAAAGGTATTATTACATTTTACGGATATTAGAGAAAAGAATGAAGAAAAACTAATACCTGAACTTGTAGTTGATTGTATAAAGTGGTGTGAAAAGAAAGGATTAATAAAATTAACGAAAGTTAATACTACGGAATTTTTAAAAAGTAAAAAATTATATTTTTCGTCTGCAAACTCAGATTCATTATACAATCAAGTGAATGCTAAATTAAAAAAATGATAAATACCTACACTGTTCATAGCAACAAATAAATAGCTTTCGCCATCCATGGCTTCAGCATATTTATCGTGTTAAGGTGGTGCGACATCAGCTAACAAAGGCTAACAGCGTCGCCGGAGTACCGGCTTGGGCTTCGCCACATTGCGCAAAAGGCCGCGCAACGTCAGTTAGCCAAAACGTTAGCTGAAAGCCGTGGCACTTCGCTTAACCCCGGCTTCGTGGTTAAGGAATCTTAATGTTTTATGTTTGTAGTTAAAGACGGTGAAAATTTAAAGTTAATGATAAAAGTTTCTCTTTATTGATAATTGTTAATGTTTGATGACTTTTGAAATTTATATATATACGTTACCGGGGTTATGATCCGCTCGTTGCGGCCATCAGCTAACAACGGCTAACCACTGCGCTCGGTGTACCTCGCTTGGCCGGTGTTAGGAAAAGAAATTTTAGAAGCGTAAAATTGTTTTGATTTAAAATTTGTTGTATCGGGGCGGCACACCGCTATGCGGCGTCGGCTAGCCAGAACGTTATGTGTAATGCCCGCTTGACTTGTTTATATAAATTAATTTACTTGCAATATATTTAACTTAATTTATACATAAAGCATTCTTGGAGATATGTAATGAAAATTGCTACTAATAATGCTTCGAAATTATTCTTCCCTAATACATCATTAGAATTTGTATATTTTGAAGCGATTGCAAATTCAATTGATGCGGGTGCAAAATTAATTTCAATTAATATCGATATTTCTTCTTTCACAGAAGTTGAGAGTTTAAAAATAACGATCACAGATGACGGTGAAGGTTTTAATGATAAAAATTTTGAAAAATTTAACAAAGTTCTCGCTGTAGATGATGATAAGCATAAAGGAATAGGTCGATTAGTCTATTTAAATTATTTTGAAAACATTTTTATTGAAAGTAAATATGGAAAAAAATTTAGAAAGTTTTTATTCAATAATTCATTTGATGGTGAATGCAAAATCACAGATCTTCAGAAAGAAGAATATGAAACAAAACTGATATTTACTAGTTACGTTAAAGACAAAGTTAAAAAGTATGATTATTTAATTGCCGAAACAGTTCGTAATTCAATACATGAGCATTTCTTACCTAAATTTTATCAAATGAAATTAGAGAAGAAGAAACTGATTATTAAAATTTCATTAAAAACAAATACACCAAACTCTGACTATGATTTTATAAACAGTGACACACAGATAGATATTTCAAAATTACCAGATTTAAAGGAAAAATCAATACCAGATAAATCTACACTATTTGGTGTTTTTAGAATGTTATATTCTATTGAAAAATCAATAGATGATCAATCTGTAATCAGTGCTTTATGTGCTGATGATCGTACAATCTCCATGCCTATAATTTCAAATAAAGATTTTCCCGTAGGTTATAAAATGGTATTTATTCTCTATTCGGATTATCTTAATGGAAAAACAAATTCAACAAGGGAAAACTTAAATTTAGACGATGCATTAATAAATAAATTAAAAAAAATATTCATGCAACTAATATCTGAAGTTGTAAAAGAAGAAATTCCTGAGATTATAAAATCTAATGAAAAAGTAAAAGAAAAATTACAAACTCAATACCCACATCTATTAGGTTTATTTGATGAAAATTCAATTGGATTAGCTGATAAGACAAGCATAGTTAATTCTGCACAACAAAAATATTTTAGCGAACAAAAAGAAATTCTTGAAGCAACAGAATTGTCTGATGAACAGTTTGAAAAATCAATAGAATTTTCTTCGAGAATACTGACTGAATATGTATTATATCGAACGAAAATTATCCAAAAGTTAAAAACAATTTCTTCACAAAATGATGAAGCCGAAATTCATGACTTGATAGTACCTCGTAAACAAAAACTGTATAGTAATGATAATTATGAGAATCTTTTTATTAACAATGCATGGATTCTTGATGATAAGTACATGTCATATAGTAAGGTTTTAAGTGATATCGATGTTGAAAAAATATATTCTGAATTAGATGTAAAAGGTTCACATGTTTACTCTGATAAGGAAACAGGTCGACCAGACATTACTATAATATTCTCAAGAGATCCAAATGAAGCCCAAAAAGTTGATGTTGTTATTGTTGAATTTAAAAAACTGGGCTTAGATTTAGCAAAAAAGGAAGAAGTCTTTAGCCAATTAAAACAACGAGCTCGTAGATTATTAGAATACTATCCAAATAAAATTCAACGAATATGGTTTTATGGCATAATAGATTTTGATAGTGAATTCAAAGCTTCACTAATTGAAAATGGTTATATTATGCTTTTTTCAGAAGGTGAATTGTATTATAAAAGCCAAGAAATTGTATTAAATCCTGATACAATGGAAAAATGCAATGCAGATATTTTTTTATTGTCTTATCAATCAATGATTGATGATGCAGAAATTAGAAATTCTACGTTTCTTAAAATATTGAAAGACGGAATGAAACAGAGTAGATAAAATTATATCTATGAGTCAGCGAGTACTACACATAACAAAGGAGTCTGTCGCAAAAGTATCTTTTAAATTAAAAAATCAGCAGCATAAAATAAAATCGGCAAAATTTACTGCCGATTTTATTTTTAAAGTCCTCGCTGTATCTCTGTTTTGAAATATCTCCGGGATATTCGGCCGGAATCCGTTATAATCCATACTCCAGCC
>CAYTNW010000026.1:0-49655 GCA_964439325.1 uncultured Leptospirales bacterium
GACCTTATGAGCTCAGACAAAAAGGAGCAGAACAAGACGGCCGTTGATAATAAGGATGAGAAAACAGCCGGTGATAAAAGACCGGCCGGTGATGTATATGAACTGTATTCAAAGGGAGTTGAACTTTATGAAACCGATCTGATAAAAGCCCTGGAGTTTTTTCTTAAAGCCCTCGAGATTGATCCCGGTTATGTTGACGCTTTGATCAAGGCCGGCACTGTTTATGATGAACTTAACGAGTTTGACAAGTCACTGGAATACCTGATGAATGCGCAGGAGATTCTTGAGAAGAGCGGCAGGCAGAACACCGCCGAGTATGCTGAAATGCTGAACAGCCTGGGCCTTGTTGAGAGAGATTCGGGAGATTATGAAAAGGCGCTGGGGTACTACACAAAATCATTGAAGATAAGGGAAAGCCTGAAGCTCGCGTCTACAGTGAATTACTCGGAGACGCTGAGCAATATCGGAATTGTATATGTCGATACTGCTAAATATGACAGGGCGCTGGAATATTTCTCAGCAGCACAGAAGATCCTCGAAGAGATAAAATTTCAGAACTCCTCGAAATATGCCATTCTGCTGAATAATATCGGAGGTGTGTACTGGAGCAAGGGGAACAACGATATGGCACTTGTATATTACCTGATGTCGCAGGACATAAGAGACAAGCTTGATTTAAAGGTCACTGCTGGATACGCGTATCTGATGAATAATATCGGAGGCGTTTACTGGAAAAAGGGTGATAACGAAAAGGCAATTCTGTATTATGTGAGGTCGCAGGAGATCAGGGACTGGCTTGGTCTGAACAACACCGAAAGTTACTGCGTACTTATGAATAATATTTCCCTTACATATTACAAAAGGCTGAAAGATCCCTGCAAGGGGGCGGAGTATATGAAGAAGTGCGTTGAGATCGGACAGAAAAATAATTTACTCAGACTGGCATCTGACATCAGAGACCTGAAAGAGATGCAGGAAGCGTGCCGTACCAGATAAAAAACGATATAATGACTTTTTTAAATCAGGTTTTTTGTGTTCCTGTTTTATAAGGTTATATAAAAAAACTGGTTAAAAGATGTATTAAATTTTGACCCGGCAGCAGGTTCGTCTTACTTTAATATCGTAATCTGAATAAATTTTTAAAGGAGGTCTTTATGAAGTCCATTAAAAACATTCTCGTTACGACAGATTTTTCAAAAGACTCCGATTTAGCCGTTGAACAGGCCGCGCTTCTGGCAAGAAAATTTCACTCCACTTTGTATCTGCTTGATGTAGTTGAGAGAATTTACCAGGATACACCCGATTGCATTATGCCGTATGAAGTGGTGATGGGGGAGAGAGACAAACTCCTGGAGGATGTGCGGAAAAAGATGAAGAAAAAAGCTGTTGAGCTGGAGGCCAGATACCAGATTAAAGCGGTGGCAGATGTCCGCTATGGTGAAACCTATAATGAGATTATGAAAGAGGAGGCTGAGAAAAAGATCGATCTGATCGTTATCGCTCCCCACAAAAGAAAAAAATTTATAGGAAATTTATTCACCCATCTGTCGGATAAAGTGGCTAAGAATTCATGCTGTGACACACTTCTTGTGAGACAGTAAAAAACCGGCGGTTAAAAATAATAGAGGAGCCGGAGCATTAAGAGGCGTGAGATAATACGGCAGTTTCCATGCGGAAGATACTATGTTTAGTATTTTCTACTCTGCAAAACCATATTTTTCAGGAACGATTTTTTTCCTGCTTTTTTTCACCTTCAATACAGATTTCAGAACTTCACCTAACTCAATGTTCTCTATAGAGCCAATCACGTCCGGCACGAGGATCTTTTCAGCATGTCCCTCCGGGGCGTATCCGTCTGCAAGTTTCGACGTATAGCGTCTGGTCAGGTATCCAGGAGCTTCGGCCTGTTCCTCAGTTTCCCAGCTGCGGCATTCTGTTAATCCGAAACCGTTTATCCATTCAACCGATCCGAAATTATATGATGATATATATATGCCGGAGATAGTATAGTCTTTCTTCAGTGAAATCACAACGGATTTGGCAACAAATTCCGGCCGCAGATATGATGTAAAAGTCAGCTTAAAGCCTTCATTCAGAGATTTTATAGATTCAAATTTTATAGTATCCATAACAGCTCCGTATTTCATCAAATCGTTTGATTTTTTTAAAAAGTATCTGTTCGCATTACCTGTGTTATATGTAATATCGAGAACAATTTTGTAACACTCCGTCCTGCTTTATCTATTTCTGTTCAGCTTCTTATCCGGCAGGTAATGTTTAAAAGAATATAATAGCATATATGCCGAATAAAGAGTCCGGTGTCAATCAAATATTATCTGTCCGGGTATGTTCCTTTTACAAAAACAGGTCAATGTGGATTTTTTAACGGTTATATATTGGCAGCTTTCATAATAAATATTATATTTTAACAAGAAAGGAATTGAGAGGCGTATTAATGGAAAATGAAAAAAATATCTCTGTGAGTTCTGATTCAAAAGCTGAATGGAAAAAAGTGCGTTCTGCAAAGGAAAAATATGACCGTACCATTAGTATCCTGGATGAGAAAATCAGGAGAAACGGTCTTGATAAAGAATTGAATGAGCCGCAGACAGCCCATACTTATCTTCTCGCGGCCATGGGATATTTAAAAGGCTCTCTCCGGATTATTGAACTTGGCGAGATGATCGGTCAGCTCGGTTTATCACCTGCACAGATTGCCGGATTAAGGGCAAATCCCGGAGGAATGAATTCATATCTCCTGCAGTCGGCTGTCTATTTCCGTCTGTCCCGGCTTATCTCGAATGAATCGTTTGAAAAACGGATTAACATGCACATCGATCTTGCGGACCAGGCTGCGACATCGAGGGCAAACAAAAAAAATTTCCGGCATATCAAATGGACACAGGCCAGGACTCTGATCGGCGGTGCCGCAAAGACCGCTAAACTCAGTACAAATATGATATCCTACACAGAAGTAAATTACTTCACAAAAAAAAATGAGCCGAGACAGAGGGGATATATCGAATTTGAATATTCTCCCCCGGTGGAGGAATATCCGTTTTTAGACGTGCCGCAGGAGATAAAGATTGACGGTAAGGTTTATTATCCCCGGAAGCAGACTGTTTACGGCAAGGGGATTCTCCATATCTTTACACCGGCCTTCGTTGTCGGAGTTGTCAGGGGATACCTGAGAAACAAGCATCTGAATCCGAAAGTCTACTTCACAAGACTGCCGATCTCGATTGATCAGATTGATGATTCTGTTTATCTGGATACTGACGGTTTTTATAAATACAAGAAAAACGGCGAGTTTTATAAAGATAAAAAAGGGGGAAATGTCAGTTATGCGAAGAGCGCCGTCATTGATTTTATGGGTAACGAGATTGAGATAAACGCCGACAGGGTGAGGATAGAGTATGAGCACGACCTTGAAACAAAATTTGTTTCAAGGTTTCAAAACCTTTATCTCAGAGACGTGGCGGAACTTATCGGCAAACCATACGAGAAATTAACACGTTCTGATATCGTTAAGCATTTTTTTAAAACGGCTATGATTACTTCGATGGCAGCGGCCGGCGCGGTAATCTATTTAATAACGGTTTCGCTCCTTACCGGAGGATTTCCCGCTGTATCGGTAATACCTCTGGCATTTGTTATGTTTTTCAGTCTCAGGCTTGATTACTATAAAAGTGAAAGAATAAAGGATGCGGTGACTTCAGAGAGGGCGATAGCGGTCCGGGAAAATGCAGGCGGCATTATACAGAAGAAGCTGCTTGAAGAGAAGGGACATATTGAATTGCGGGAACAGAGGATAAAGAATTTGTTTGAAAAAATTAAATCGTTTCAGGTCGATCAGACTACCTCGCTTGAAGAGATTAATTCGTCAATGGACCAGTATTCAAGGGGGATTCAGGATATAACCTCAAGACTTTCAGTGCTCGGCATGCATATGGAGGAGAATTTTAATGAAATACTGAAACTCAAGGAGAGCCGTAATATTCAGGAAAGAACCATTGAAAAACAGATCAGCCAGATGAGTTCGGTCAGTAAAGAGCTGGAGGTGAATAATGAAGAGATAAAAGTCCTGCTTGATGAGATAAATATACTGGGCGGATTTATCGAGATACTGAATGATATCAGCGACAAGATTAATCTTCTCAGCCTTAATGCTGCGATCGAAGCCTCCAGGGCCGGTGATGCGGGGAGAGGTTTCGGTGTGGTTGCCGACGAGATAGGCAAACTTGCCGAGCAGACGCAGGACTATCTTAAAAACCTGAAAGCACCCATTACCAAAATCAATACGCAGATTACCGAGATATATGACAAGAATTCCAAAAATCTTGTCAGTCATGAAGAGTCGGGGATGGCGCTATCGATGGCAATCAAGGAAATAAACGAGGATTTCTCAAACCTGATTAATAAGGTTGAAGACAATACCGCGCAGATTAATGAACTTGCGCAAAGCGTATCGGCGACGATGGAGGAGCTGGCGGCACAGGGCGAGGAGGTTTCTGCGTCAACAACTCTTCTGGGAAGGAATTCGGTCGACCAGGTTGCCCTTGTCAGGGAAGAGGAGGAGGAGATAGCAAGACTTGTAAGCTGACCGTCAGCCGGCAGTAAGACCGTTTCCTGGAGCCGGATATCACCTGACGGGAACTGTAATATGAAAACATCTTCTGTCGTCCTCGAGGAAAACGTAAATCCTCTCCTCTTTCTGCAGTTCAAGCAGTGTTTCCATAAGCACTGTCCTGAACTGTTCCCTCAAGGCGTCGCCGAGGAGAAAACCTGTGCGGCTGTGAAGGCTTTTCCGTATTTTCTCCTGCGCACTCTCTTTGCCCGGCGGCGACGGGAGCTGAACGAAGTAATCGTCGAGATATAGATCGAAACAACCGCCGTAACTGTGCACAGAAACAAACTTTCTTCCGAATATCTTTTCCTGATAATCGACGGTTCTGATCATGGATGACACTGCGAGTTTGACCGTCGGGAGTCCTGTTTTATGCGCCTGAAGTTTCTGCTGGAACCTCGACGCGACCAGTTCAAGCCCGCTTTTGCACAGCGGTGTAAGGTAGCGGTATTCCTTCTGGACGTTGTGAAAATAGAAGAGTTCGTCACCGGTTGATCCGACAGCGACAAGTTTACCCGATTTGACGTTTCCGTTTATATCCTCCAGATTTTTCAGAGGGGCAACTCCATGTTTAACTGCCTGCGCTGCATGTGCTGTAAGGTCAAATTTCTGAAGCTCTCTGACAAATTCCGGTTTGACGTAATCCCTGTAAACAGGTATGTTTTCGATGAACTCCCTTTCAATTTTATATGACATCTCCTGATACGCGGTTACATAGCCGGTAAGCTGATCTTCAATTTTGTAAACTCTTGTGATCGAAACGCCCATGATAATCACGATGGATATTATCCATCCAAGGAATAGATTCGGCTTCATAAGATTCATTGCAGTCTCCGGATTTTGGGGTGAAATAATTTTTTGTATTTATATCTTTTTTTGCAAGATGTTTTTGTTTAACTATTTATTATGGAGTAAAAAAATAATACCTATTTTTACTCTATTGTCTTTTTCCTGCTGAAAAACGCCTTACTCCGGTAAATTAATATTCAAATGCACCTATATCAATAGCTCCCTCTGTTCTTGTTTTATTGTTAAAATCTTCAAATAGCGGGACTTCAACTCCTGCATTTATAGCGATTGATGAGGCATTTAAACTAAAATCTCTAAGTAAAGAATTGCTGTTATCCGGGTCTATAAATCCGGGCGTATTTGTAAAAAGATTACTTTCTTCTGTTAAATCGGAACTTGAGTCATTTATTGCAATTGTCAGTACAGTTGAAGCCGGAAAGGATATCAGGTTATTCCTGGCTATCGTTTGCTTGGCTGTTTCTCCGATTGATAAACCATACCTGCTATTACCTGAAGTATTATCCGACCTGTATATTGTATTATTATATACTTCAACTCCCAGCGGTGTCGGCTGATTCCCGGAACTCTCTATTGCTATTGCAGTATAATCATTACCTGAACCGGTGCCGTCAAAAATATTATTTCTTACAGTGACATACCTGGCTGTAACATGGAGAGCAACATTAACATTCACAGAACTTTTTATGCCGTAATTTGTAATTATCCTGTTTCTTTCAAAAATAATATCGCTTACAAGTGCATCTGTAAGTTCATCCTGGGGGCTGATCATAACAGGCCATGGGCCTGAACTTCCGAAAACATTATCTGATACTACCGTGAGTTCTGTTCTGTTTTCAAGCAGCCCCGTACCCGGTACAGGAGTCCCGTATTCATTAACACCATGAAGTGTAGAGTATCCTGGACCGCATAATTTTAAAGCATGCCGTCCATTGCTGTTATTAAGGCTGGAACCTGAAATAATATTATTGCTGATTACACCCAGGTAAGCCTGCCAGATTCTTGTGACATGTGTAGTCATGGAATTCTGACAAATACATCCTAACAGAGCAACTCTTTCACCCCCGGCATATACAAGATACTCCCCGGAATTTTTAAGATCGCAATCGCTAATTACCATTTGATCTATAGTCATAAGATTACTATCGTTGTTCCAGTGAGACCATCCTATTGCGTTTGAAAAACCCTCAATCCGGAGCCGCTGAAATAAAATCCGCTGCATGTTATAACCGCCACCGAAAGAACCTGCGGTTCCGTCATTATTCACCAGATGCAAATCAGTAATTCGCCAATCCTGCTTGTTGTCAAGATTACAGAAATTACCTCCTGTTACTGTTATTAAAGGAGCGTTACTGTAAATACCTGAAGCATTTTTTTCTGTTCCTGAACCGTATGCGCCGATTGTTACAGGTCCTTCATTATCTGGAAATGATAATCCACCTGTTGTCCATGACGAACCGCGCCTGAACAAAATCCGTGTTCCGGCTTTAATATACGGCATTACTTCGTCAAGATTGTCAGTTGCGATTTGCACAGCGCCGGCCGGACTCCCTGTGAAATCATTGTTATTGAGATCGGATACGCAGATTGTTGCGGTACCGCTGTACACGGAATCAGGATACTGTACTTCAATATTAAAGGATTCTCTATCAACCACGGTTGTTCCGTTTTTTACTGTCAGATTCACAGTATACGTGCCGCGGGTTTCAAATATATGTGCAGTTACCGGGCCTTTTGCCGAGTTCTTTGATTTCCCGTTAGTACCCCAGTTACCGCTTTCCGGATCTCCAAAATCCCAGGTATAATCAAGGTTATGAAAATCCCGTGTAGCAGATGTGCTATTGGAAATCCCTGCAGTGAAATGCACACTCAAAGGAGCAACTCCAGATATCCGTGATGCCCCTGGTTCAATTTGAACAGGATCTATATGATATTTATCCGGATTTTCATTATTCCCTGATTTGCAGGACTGGCAGAATATTACAAGCAGCAATAGATATATTAATTTCTTCATCTTCCGATTTCTCCTGTAGCTTAAATATTTAAATATATTTATTGCATGAATGCTTCCGGATAGCCCGATGGTACAGAACGGAAATTAAATGATAATAATCTGCTTTTCCTGTGATTGTTAGAATGACAGCTTTTAAAAAAGTCAAGACCTTTATCCTTTCTGAAAAGTTAAAAAGTTGGAGCTTTATAAATAATCTGGCTCGCTGTGAGATTGCTGTTATCTGTTATTTTTTTTTATAACCCGTATCACGAAATCAGTGGAGGTTTTCAATTCTTTAATATTGTTCAGAAATAAGTTAATTTTATCTGGTCCGGTTTTATGGTAGTATGGGGTCATCTTTAAAAGACTGAAAATGTCGGCATTGTCTTTGATACTGAGTTCATACTGAACTCTGATGATTTCCGAGATTTTAAATTTATCCGATATTTCGAACGCTTCGTCGTTAGAGTATGCTTCGTCGTAGAGTTTCTGTTTCATTTCATAGAGATGACCGGCGCCGGGAGCGACTGAAATTATTAGTCCGTTCTCTTTCAGTACCCTTCCGAATTCTGCTTCATTGAACGGTGCGAAGATATTTATCAAAATATCCACAGAGCTGTCCAGTACCGGGAGTTTGTAGATCCCGGCCACCGCGAACTGTACGGAGCTGTTGCGTTTTGCAGCAGACCTGATTCCCTCCCTTGATATATCGATACCGTATATAATTGATGATTTCCCGGCATGTCTGTCTTTTGATATATAATCGGTATAGTATCCCTCTCCGCATCCGGCATCGAGGATGACAATATCGCGGTCTTGCAGCTGTTCTTTATAATTAACTGTCAGCGATGTTACTTTTTCAGCAAGAGGCCGGTAATAGCCCCTGTTTAAAAACAGTCTTCTGGCATCAAGCATCTCTTTCGAGTCGCCCGGTTCACGGCTATGCTTCATGTTTGCAAGAAGAAGATTTACATAACCCTCTTTCGAGATGTCATATACGTGATTATTACTGCAGTTGTATGTACGGCCCTTTGAGTATAGGGGGAGGGAGCATACGGGACAGGAGAATATCGAATGGACCATCTTTTATTTATTTTTGATCAGGTAATGGCACCCGACAGATTTTGTATTACGCAGAGCGGCCGATACGATCAGCGATGAGCTCACCACGGCGTTACGGAGCTCGATAATGTCCTTATGGAGCTTGGCGCTTTTATAAAAACTCATAATTCTGTGCGAGTAGTAATCGAGGTCTGCCTCGGCCCGTTTTAATCCCTTCTCCGTCCTTGTGATACCGGCATAGTTCCACATTGTCAGCTGTATCGCCTTCATGTCCTGGTCTATCAGCAGCGGATCAAACTCCTCTGTATAGTGCGGTTTTTCCCAGTCCGGGATGCTGTTAAAGCGGCTTTTATTGATTTTGTATTTTTTTACTATTATGTCCTCAGCTGCTGATTTGCCCCATAGCAGCCCCTCAAGGAGCGAAGTAGACGCAAGCCTGTTTGCGCCCTGCAGTCCGGTGCATGATGCCTCACCGACGGCGTAAAGGTTTTTAAGGGAGCTTCTTCCTTTCAGGTCGGCCTTTATACCTCCGCAGAAATAATGGGCGGCTGGTACAATCGGGATAGGCTCTTTCGTGATGTCTATGCCGCCGCTTTTACAGGTGGAGTAGATCATTGAGAATCTTTTTTCCAGCGGAGTACGCCCTTCGTAGTAGTTGGCAATGTCGAGAAGCATATATTCTTTTCCGGACTTTGACATCCTGTCGTATATCGCTCGGGCGACTACGTCTCTCGGTGCGAGGTCGCCCATCTCTGAGTATTCGTACATGAATTCATGGCCCTCATGGTCTTTGAGCCTTGCCCCCTCTCCGCGCAGAGATTCGGATATAAGAAAACGTTTTATATCCTTGTGAAAAAGGGTCGTCGGATGAAACTGAACAAACTCGGCGTTGATTATATTGGCTCCGGCCCTGAACGCCATGCTTATGCCGTCGCCCGTGGCAGATACTGGATTTGAAGTGTGGTAATAGAGGTTTCCTATTCCGCCGGTGGCGATCACAACGCTCTGTGCGAAGAAAGTTTCAGTTTCAACCGTCTTGTTGTTGAGAGCGTAGATCCCCATAACTTCACGTTCCTTGTAGAGTTCCTGGGTGTTGCGCGAGTGATGGTTGTTGGTAATAAGGTCTATCGCGGTATAGTCTACCAGAAACTTGACGCCCAGTTTTTTCGCGTGGCTTATAAGTGACTCCTCGATTTTATCGCCGGTATGATCCTCATAATGAACGATTCTTCTGACGCTGTGAGCGGCCTCTTCCGTGTAATCGATCTTTCCGTCTTCGGCCGTGCTGAACTGGATCCCCACCTCGTCGACGAGAAATTCAAACACAAGGGCCGGACCGTACTTGACGAAATAATCAACCGCATCAAGCCTGTTGTACGAACATCCCGCCTGGAGTATATCTTCGCGGAGCAGTCCTGGTGAATCATCCTCCTTTGAGGCGATGATACCCCCCTGGGCGTAGTACGTATTGCTCTCCTGTATTCTGCTCTCCTTTGTCATAACGACAACATCAAGACCGGCCTTCTTTAAATATATCGCGCATGTAAGACCGGAGATACCGGTCCCGACTACTACAGCATCAAAATGGTGTCTCATTATTTATCTCCATCATCATGCATCATGTCATTCCCGCGCAGGCGGGAATCCGATGTTTTGAAAAAGTGGATACCCGTCTTCACGGGTATGACAACCAGCATTATTTTCCTTCCACTATGTCTATCATTCTCTGAAGAGCTTTTTTTGCGTTTTCAACAAGGCCGGGATCAACGAAAACCTCATTTAACAGAGGGCCTGTGCCGGCGATAAAATCCTCAATCGATTTAACCGTTTCCGCTGTGTTTCTCAAATTAAGTTTTACCATGTTTTTACAGGGTGACGGTTTCAGCGGAAGAACGGTTTTGTCAGTAAACGTATCGGCTATCCTCTTTACGAACGTGGTTTCGGTACCGACCACCCATACCGAACCCTGTTCAGATTTCGCTATGCGGTCATAGATCTGCTGCGTGGAGCCTGACATATCGGAGAGAGAAACGACGCTTTTCCTCGATTCCGGGTGCACGATAATCTTCGCGTCAGGGTGGTCTTTTCTCATAATCAGTACGTCATCATCCTCGAACTCCTGGTGTATCGGGCAGAAGCCGTCCCATAAAAACATCTTTCCCTCTTTGAGGTCCTTTCCGTTTTCAAGCGAGAGGTCGCGTCCTACCCTGACTACGACAGAGTCGTCAAGACCTATCTGTGCGGCTACGTTGCGTCCGAGATGATAATCGGGGAAGAAGAAAAGGCTTTTACCGGCGTCCAGGTAGTGGCGTACGATCTTCTCTGCATTGGAGCTTGTGCACACCGCTCCGCCGTGACTTCCGCAGAAACTCTTAGAATCTGCATATGAGTTCATATACACCAGAGGGATAATCTCCCTGCTGCATACCCCGCTTATTTTTTCAACAGCGAGACTTGCAGTCTCTTCGTCTATCATCTCCGCCATCGGGCAACCGGCCGCGGGCTCAGGGTGGAGTATATGCTGCTTTTTATCTGCAAGGATACGCGCTCCGTCAGCCATGAACCTTACGCCGCAGAAAACGATGAATTCCGCGCTGCTTCTGCTGACATCTACCGCGAGCTTGTATGAGTCACCGGTAAAGTCGGCAAGATCTACGAGGTCTTTATTGATGTAGTGGTGTGCCGGGATGATAAGTCTGCTGCCGAGCCTCCGCTTTGTTTCCATTATATAATCTTTCAGCATCTGGTCTGTAAAATTTTTAAAGTTCATGTTGTTACCCTTTCCCGGTTCTCTTTTCTTTCAGCGTGAAATCAAAGGCTTTAACCGAATTTGTCAGTTCACCGAATGAGATATAATCAACGCCTGTATCCGATACGTCTTTAATTCTGTTCAGGTTCATGTTGCCGGATGCTTCAACCTCCGCGCGTCCGGCGATATAAACAACCGCTTCCTTCATTGAGTCGTCGTCCATGTTGTCGAGCATTATTCTGTCGGCGCCGCACCTGATGGCTTCGGTCACTTCAGTGAGGTCCCGTGTTTCAACCTCGATTTTGTATTTATCTCCCCACTTATCTTTAACGCGTTTTACGGCGGCTTCTATCCCCCCCGCCGCATCGATATGGTTGTCCTTGATCATTACCATGTCGTACAGGCCCATCCTGTGATTGCCGCCGCCGCCGCACCTGACAGCGTACTTCTGAAGTTCCCTGTAGCCGGGGAGGGTCTTTCTTGTGTCGAGTATCGTGACCTTGCCGCCGGCTCGGTCGACGAACAACGCCGTTTTGCTGGCGATTGCGGAGAGATGCGAAATGAAATTGAGGGCGGTACGTTCGGCTTTAAGTATTGAAACAACCTGACCGGAAACTGAGGCGATTATATCGCCGCGTTTCACAGGGTCCCCGTCAGTACAGTTGCTGTTGATTTCAATTCTGCTGTCAACATGCTTCATCACCGAGATGAATATTTCAATCCCGCAGAGAATACCGTCATCTTTTGATATCAGGCTGTAAGAGTATATTTCATCGCTGAATATCGCTTCGGAAGTGACATCCCCTGTTTCAAGGAGGTCTTCATCCAGCGCCATTGCTATCAGGTTTTCAAGATTTTTAAAACTTTTCATATCTTTCCGGTAAATTTATTCTATAACTGTTTACGATTGAATTAGTTCTCGCGCTGTCATTCCGGCCGCAGCGATAGCGAAGAGCCGGAATCCACTTTTTTAAAAGGAATAGATTAGCCAGGGCTCTTCCAGCGGTCGCCCGCCTTCGCGGGAATGACATCAAGTATAATTATTCAATAGTAAAGTATTATTTATATACTACTGTTTAATAAAGTAACTGGTAAAATTAAGGTCAAGTATTTTAAAAAGAAAAAAATCATGATTTAAATGCAGGGGCGCGGAGCAGAACGGTAAACCGCACTTCTAATGTGCAGCCGGCAGGCTCCATTCTATTCTCTCCCCGATAATACCGGCGATCTGTTCAATTTCATTGTCAGAATGATAAAGCACACCGGGAATGTTGTCTTCTATCAGCGCGTTATTTTTTTCAATGGTAAACCTTCTGGGGGAATGGTGCGGGGATTCTATCATTATATCTCCGCTTCCTGTTTTTGTTTCTATCGCTGCTGTGCCATTACAGATGCATATATAAGTATTTCTTTCATTATCTGTTTTAACGCAAAAAGATGCTTTTCCGGTTGTAACGTTCAGAGCAGGTGTTTCTATCCGGAATTTCTCCCCCCTGGAAAATACTTCCCGAGTAACACACGTAAGAGAACCCCTGTCAAGTCTGATGACGATATCGTTGACAGATATTTTAAGATTAAGCCTGCTCCCCCCTTTAAGCCTTATTATATTTTTTTCATTTATAATAATATCACACTCTGAATTATCTCCAGTTTCGATTATATCTCCCCGGTTTAGAATTGTATTTTTCAGATTAACATCGCTGGTGTTGATTTTTACAATTCCGGTATAGTGTGCAATTCTGATATCCTTTCTGATATGTTTTGTATTGCACATAACCAGGCTTAGTACCGTGATAAGGCAGAAATATTTCATAGAGTGCTCTCCGCTTGTAAAATTATACAGATTCCAGGCAGCTGAAAAAATAATTTTTACAAAATAAGCAGGTTAAAACTGTTCAGTCCCCTTTGAAATAAAAACATCTTTTTATTACAGGGCTTATAACCTTGATGACTGCGGAGCAGACATGCCCTGGTAACAAAATTATCAGCAGCAAGCTGCTGATAATTTTATAGCACTTCAATAATTTTTGTATATAAAAAACGACCGGTTCTGCCGATAAATATTATAGTGCGTATATTCTGACAATTTTAGACATTTTGTATTAAAATTTAAATATTTTTTTGCGTTTTTTTTTCAAAAAGATCAAAAAAAAGCATAGATGGGCTTTTTTTTGTTGCCATATAATGCATAATTGTTATCTTATGATCCTGAAAAGGAAATTTTTATAATTATATCGAAAAGGGTAATGAATGTTCAGTAAAATCAGAATCATAATTATACCGCTTATTTTCTGCTGCGCATTAATTGGAGGATGCAGTGGTAATAATTATAATCTGACAGAACAGAGCGGTGATGTCTTTTATAACTCATCCCGTGCCGGTTCCGGTACGGTGATCAATGATGGTGATACGATTGCTACAGGTATAAATTCATTCGCGGTTCTCTCCTGTGATGACAGCAGGATTTTTCTTTTCCCTGAATCCACAATTATTATTTCAGACGTAAATAAACCGGTATATTCACTCTCCTCCGGCGAAGCTGTTTTTGTTAATAACAACTACAGTTCCGCTCAGATAAATAATGATTCAACACAGTTGAAAATGGCAGGGAAGTCTGTTCTCTCCATTTTAAGGTCCGGTGATTATTCCGAGATCTGTGTGATGAAAAAAGCGGCTGATTTATTAACAGGGGATAAAAAACTGCCTCTGATCCCGGGGGCTCGCTCCACGGTTTTCAACGGCAGATTAATAAGCAGCAAACCTCTCAGTATGATCGAGATGAACAAACTCCTGTCAATGACAGGGGTTACCGGGGCTGAGGATTTAAAACGTTTTTATGTGAAAAGAGACAATCTGCCCGGTTCAAAACTGGTTAACCTCTATCTGAATAATGGAGCATTGAAACAGATTAAAACCCGTAACGGGAAAGTGATTGTCGGTACAATTACCGTTACCGGAAATTCGGCAGTAATAAAAACAGAGAACGGTGAAGTTAAGCTGAAAACCGGCGAAATACAGTCAGTTCAGAGTTATGATAAATTTTAACGGGAAATTTCCGGTCATCATATGAAATCTTTCCGGATTCTATGCTTAAAGGAGAAACTTTATGAAATCCTTACCTAAAACTGAAAATTTATCCATCCGGAAAAATATAAATCGAGGTCTAATGAAAAATTTTAAACAAAAAGCGGTAATGTTTCTGATATTCTCTGTTTCTGTTTGTATTATGGCATGCAGCAATAAATCTGATAATATTGATATCCTTCCGCCGGAAGTTGTAACTGTATCTCCTGCAGATGCGTCAACCGATGCACCGCTTAATTCAGAGATCAGCGTTCAGTTCAATAAGTCTGTTACCAATATTTCAGCTTCAAATTTCTATATAAGCAAGGTCGGCGTTTACGGCAAGCTTTCATGCAGTATTACATATAATGACACAACAAAAACCGCAACAATGATTCTGGCAAATAGTGCGACATTTGATGCTGATACGCTATATGTAGTCACACTTGATGAAGGTATAATCAGCAGAACCGGAGTGCCGATGAAACCGTATTCATGGGTTTTTACTACCGGTAAGATTGTTGATACCACAGCGCCGACAATAACCGCCGCGACCCCGGGTTATGACGATACACAGGTTCCCGTAGCGCGGGATATTACCATTTCATTCAGCGAGCAGATGCAGAGTACGAATTTTACAGCGGATAATATTATTATAAGATCAAATCCGGTTGATACCAGCACAACAGTATGCAGTACCGTGACATATAACGATGTTGCGAAAAAAGTTGTAATTAATCCGGACAGCAACCTTTCAGATAATACAAAGTATTACATTATACTCAATCAGAATATCAAGGACCTTGCAGGCAATTCTCTCGCCGGCGTAATAACCTGGAGTTTTACCACAGATGACCTGCATGATCCTGTAATAACGAAGAGAACACCCGACGGAAGTGTTTCTGTCGCAACGAATGCCGAGATAGTTATTGATTTTTCCGAATCTCTCCAAAACACCAGCACCAGCATTAAAAGTTCGGGAGCATGTTATATAACAAGAGTAACTGACAATTATCCGATAGATTTTGAACCTGTTTATGATGATGATCAGCATCAGCTGGTATTAAAACCCTCCGCCGCTTTTGCCGACGACACACAGTACAGGGTCGGTGTGACCAGCCTTTTAAAAGATCGGGCAAATAATCCCGTAGCAGCTACAGAATGGACATTTTCAACAAATGCAGTTGTAGATAATATAATACCCGCAGTAGATAAAAATGGAACAGACATTCTTGTTGATGACAGCTATCCGCTTGAAGATCAGACCAGTGTTCCGATAGATTCGAATATCGAGATTAATTTTTCTGAAAGTGTAAGCGGTTTGACTAACAACTGCATACTGGAACGTGTTGATACAGGAGCAGATGTAAACTGCAATCTGGTTATAGCGAATTCCAAAAAGATCCAGCTGCAGCCTGTTAATTCCCTTTCTGAGGGAACTCGCTACCGCATACACCTGACTTCCGGGATTAAGGATGCTTCCGGTAACGCCCTTGCCGATACGCAGTGGATTTTCACAACTGAGGATAACACAAAACCGCAGATAACCGGTGTTACACCCGGTTCGCTGAATAATGTTGATATTAACACATCCGTCGTAGTATCTTTCAGCGAGTCTGTTGTTAATGTCAGCGCTTTCACCTTTGTCATAACAGATGATTCGGGAAATCCTGTATCGTCAACAGTAAGCTATATAGACAGTACTAAAACCGCGACCCTGACACCAGACGCGCTGTCTTATTCGGAGAATTATACTGTAACATTATCGCCGGATTCATCTAACCTTATAAGAGACAGATTCGGGAATACGCTGAACACTTACAGCTGGAGTTTTGTAACCGTTGCTCAGCCTGACACAACGGCGCCGGCGGTAACACTTACTGATCCGAATAATACAGATACCGGCATAGCTTTGGATCCGGTAGTTTCAGTTACCTTCTCGGAAAATATTAAAGGTTTAAGCAGTTCGAATTTTGTTGTCAGGCAGGGATCAACTGTCATTGATGGTCTTTTTCAGTACGATCCGTTCAGTTTTACGGCTGAATTCAGTCCAAACAGTACTCTTGATTACGGCAAGGTTTATACAGTTTCCATTCTCGCGGGTGCAATTACGGATTATAGCGGAAACGCTCTTGCTTCTGACTATACATTCAGTTTTACCACTCTTGAAGATGTAATAAAACCATATATTATCAGCAGGTCACCCGATACCGGTGTTACCGTACCGGGAAATGCGGCTTCGGTTGTCGTAAATTTCAGTGAAAATGTTGTGATACCATCAGGCGCGTTCTTACTTAAGAGCGCGGGTTCGGCGGTCACAGCTACTGTTGCCTATGACAGCGTAAATAAAAGAGCCACTCTTACTCCGTCCGGTACACTTGCTACCGGGTCGTATACAGCCGAATTGACAACCGCTGTTGTGGATATGTCCGGCAATATGCTTTCACCGGATAATACGAATTCAGTAACATGGACATTTAATGTAATCGCTCCGGATACGACATCTCCGACAGTACTAACATCCTCTATGATTCCGAGTGCGAGCGCGACCGGTGTTGCATTGACTTCGAACGTCGAATTCACTTTTGATGAAAACGTAATCGGTGTTGACGGGACTTCTGTTAAACTGAAAAAGAACGGTACAGATAATGTCAGCGCGGTTGTTTTATATTCGTCATCTTCTTACAAAACAGTTATTAATCCGGACAGCAATCTTGAGTATAACACCTCCTATACTGTAACCCTGAGCAATGCTGTACATGATGCTTCGGGTAATGTACTCTCCCCGGTCAGCTGGACATTTACAACCGGTGCTGATAACATTGCTCCGCAGGTGGTAAGCGGTTCAAGGTATCCTGCAAATGGTGATATAAATGTGCCGGTAAACTCATCAGTAAACCTGACATTTGATGAAGCGATAACGAACTGGGACCAGAACAGTATAGTTCTTAATCCCGCGATTACCGGAACCGTCAGCATATCATCCGATGAAAAGACGCTGACATTTGCTCCATCCGTATCTATGGCATCCGAGCAGTACTATACCGTTACGGTGAGCGGCGATATAACAGACAAAGCTACACCGACGCCGAACAATTTCGCAGGTACGACCTGGCACTTTACAACAATGAAAGTGGCGGATGTAACGTCGCCGACAATAACAGGACGTATCCCGGGAATCGGAGCGACGGATATAGATCAGCAGAGCAATATAAGAGTATATTTCAGCGAGGGAATAAAAAACTATAACAGTTCTACCATATATTTAAGCAGAAGCGGAACAGTGGTGCCCGCCAGTATTTCTTATAACAGTACTGACTTCATTTTGACACTGGACCCGACCGATGACCTTATCGGCGGACAGACTTATACCATAACAGTGAAGGGGGGAGGGGCGACCGGTATCCTGGATCTGTCAGATAATCCGCTGGCCGCGACCAGTTCATGGACTTTTACAACTGTTACCGATTCAACGGCACCTACCATAACCAGCAGGAATCCTGTGATAGACGCCACTGAAGTTTCAACTAAAACGGCGATTTCGGTAACCTTCAGCGAGTCGGTAACAGGGGTGAGTGAAAGTACATTTACGTTAAGCGGAGTTCCTTTCAGTGTGGTTTATGATTCGGTAAGCAGAACGGCAACTCTGACTCCGAGTTACAATCTTTCCCCTAATATTGCATATACAGTAAGCCTTACATCATCAATAAGCGACCTGTCAGGCAACAGCCTGGCTAATACAAGCTGGCAATTTACAACAGTTTCAAATCTGCCGCAGGTTTCGAGCTCGAATCCATCAAATAACGAAACAGGTGTATCTGTTACTAAAAATTCATTATCGATTACTTTTAACACGGCGATGAATCCAGACAAGAGATGGGCGGTAATTACCGAGGGCGCATCGACAGCTGCCGGTGTCATGCTTGATTACGGAACATGGTCTAACGGAAACACTACCATTACCTATAATGTGACTGGACAGTTTAAACAGAATACGGCATACAGGTTGAAGCTTTCCGGTTGGGGCGGTACTTTTGAAGATACCGCGGGCAATATCATTGATAAAACTGTAAATCTGACTTCGTCAACCACTACGTCAGCAAACATAACATCCATGAGTGCCACAAACAACACTTTCACCATAAGCAGTGCATCGGGATGGAATACCGGGGATCTGGTCAGAATAAGCAGCACGGGATCACTGCCTGTTGCCACACCGGCTTTATCCTCAAGCACTTACTATTATGTAATATATGCATCAGCTACGACTGTCAAGCTTGCGACTACTGCCGCAAATGCTGTTTCCGGTACGGCTGTAGATCTGACAGGAGCAGGTTCAGGTACAATAACATTGACCTTATATCCTGTAGGTTTTGTATCATTTACTACAGGTGCAGATGCAACACAACCTTCAGTTGTTAATGTATTTCCGAAAAACGGAGAAACTTCTGTCGGATGCGACATCAGAATGATCATGATGAAATTCAGTGAGCCGATGAATATGACCAGGTCTTCAACAGTTACGATTACTCCGGCTGTAACCGGCGGTACAAGAACCTGGCTTGATGACGGAAGAACGTTGGTGTATACTTTTACTTCAACACTTACATCCTCAACTCTATATACGGTTTCAATCGGCAGCAGCGGCACGTCTTTCCAGGACCTTGCCTCAAATGATGCCAATACCTACAGTTACACGTTTACTACCGGATCAGGTACAGGGTCGACGACGGTTCTAACAGAGGGATTTGAAACATTTACATCATCCAACTTTACAAACTTTAATAATATTACATCTGATTCGTCAAGCTGTGACTGGGGCCGCCTTGCTACCGGGGCGTATTCAGGCAACGGTACGTCATTAACTGCTCCCGAAGGCAGCTACTTCGCAAAAGCCGCAGACTGGTCATGGGGTTATGGTTACTACGGTGAGGTAGTGGCCAATACATCTCTCAATTTATACACAGCGGGTAGCTACATCCTCAGTTTCAGTATGATGCACGAAAGAGTATATAACGGTTCCGACCGAGTAGCTGTTTACGCAAGAACCGGCGACACGAATTTCACAGATTCTGATCTCATTACAGACGGAGCTTTTAATTCGATATACAGATACAGCTGGTCACTTTCATCAGACAATCCGTCATGGACTACTCATTATATTGACCTCTCATCATTTAAGGGTAATAATACTGTCTATATCAAGATCCGGGGTACTTCAGGAGGGGAGCATGGCAGTAATGCACTGATTGATAATCTGAAGGTTACAAGGTACTAAACATGAAAAATATAGTCAATGAAATCTCTACTATCAACGAAGGGGGCGCAATTATGAAAACAATATATAAATTCGCACTGGTATTTATGATGGCAGTCTCTTTCGCTCTGACCGGATGCAGCGGTGACTCGATAAATGAATACAAGAAAGAGAGGATACTTGTTGATAATTCGCCGACGCCGGATAATACTGCCCCGTCTGTTTTGTCAGCCGAGGCGCTGGATAAAGCCACCGTCGTAGCCAGATTTAATGAGATCGTAGACAAAACCAGCGCCGAGGCCGCTGAGAACTATCACATCCAGGGGAATAACAGGGTTAATGTACTCAGTGCTGTGCTGGGGAGTGATGAAGTGACTGTTACACTGACAGTCAGCACCGGTTATGATTATGGAATGCAGCATGGAAAAGAATATACTCTGCTGGTCCAGCGTGTTGCTGATATGAATAATAATACAATTCTAAACGCTTTTACCAATTTTACAGGTAAAGGGAGTGTTGTCGCGGATATTTATAACGGTACCGTAAAGATGCCGTTAACCTCCCCATATCCCATATACAATGTCAGGGATTTTACTCTAACTATTTCCGGAACAAATGTAGGAAGTTATCAATACAGCTTTGATAATTCCGCCTGGAGCAGTGAAGTAAATATCAGTACACCAATAAGCTTATACTCTCTCAGCGAGGGAGCTCATACTTTGAAAGTAGTAGGGAGGAATAATAGTACCGGCGAATGGCAGGATGTTAATTTCGCGACTGCGACATCGTTTATTATCGATACTGTATCTCCGGTTACAACTCTTGAAAATCTTCCGGCTGCGGTTACAAACAGCCGACTGGTTAATATAACTGTAAACAGCACCGATGCAACAGCTTACCGTTACAGGCTGAATAATGATGAATGGAGTGATTATGTACCGATCTCTAACAGCATTGTTTACACGGAACTCCGGGACAGGGACTATACTCTTGAGGTGCAGGGTATAGACGATGCGGGTAATGTCGAGACGACCGTTAACTCCTACAGCTGGACCGTTTCTGAATCTCAGCCTGCGGTCATGATAAACAATTCTCCCGCAAGTTTTACAAAACTGCGTAATATAAATCTGTCTATCAGCGGAAATAATGTTTTATACTATAAATATACTTTTAACGGTTTTACCAGTGAATTATTGTCTATAGATCAGGTGATCAGTTACAGAGATCTTGCCGACGGAACATATGCACTGGAAGTGACCGGCTATTCCTCGCAGGATGAATCAAGCGCCGGTACACCTGTTACCCTGACCTGGACGGTTGATAATGTCGTTCCAGTGTGCACACTTTCGAATCTTCCCTTAACTCCGACCAACAGTCAGCAGACATATATCATGGTCGGATCAGCAGCGGGAGATGTTGTAAAATACCGTTACCGTGTAAATAACGGAGCAATCAGCGGTTTATATGATGTTTCTTCACCTCTTGAACTGAACGCGCTTCCGCAGGGAGAATATAAAATTGAAGTTTTTGGTGTTGATGCCGCCGGGAACCAGCAGGCTGATGCATCAGGAACTGTATGGAACTGGACAGTCGATATTACATCTCCCAGGGTTGTACTGGAAAATCTACCGGCCAAGTCGTCTGCGGTTAATCATGCGGCTATTAGAGTAACAGGAACCGATGTTAAAGCCTACAAGTATCTGCTTGACAGCGGAACTCTGACAAACGAGATTACTCTGGCTGAATCCGGCATTATAAGTTTAACCGGTCTTGCGGACGGTTACCATACAATATCGGTGATAGGACGGGATCAGGCCGGAAACTGGCAGAGTCTGCGTGATGCTACTGAATATACCTGGCTTATAGACACGAATGCTCCAACGGCTACAATTACGGATTATCCCGCGGCCGTATCCAATAAGACATCAAACATCACTTTTACCGTTGCCGGTATAGGAGTTGTGAAATACAGGTATTCACTCGATAGTGACAGCAACTACGGTGTCGAATATGACCGTTTTACTCAATCAAGTATTGTGCTTGGCGATGGAAACCCGCAGAGCCAGTATCCCGATCCTTTAAGTACCGGAATTCATACGCTGTATGTTATCGGCTGCGACAGCTCCGGGAACTGGCAGTCTGCATCCTCATCCACTGTAACGAAATATACATGGACAATTGATACCGGCGTGCCGGAAGCAGTACTGACCGGAACTCCGCCAAGTGAAACAAAATTAAACAGTATAAGTATCATAGTGACAGGCGTAGCGAAATATAAATACAACCTTGACCAGCAGGGGTGGAGCGGTGAAATTACTGCCGATGCTGCCAATCCTATCGCCGCAACAGGCCTGACTGAAGGTGGGCATACCTTAAGTGTAATAGGTGCTGATGCTTATGATAAATGGCAGAGTATTACTTCTCCTACAACGCTTGCCTGGATAGTAGACACAACTCCACCTGTTGCAGAGTTTAAAAGCCTACCGAATTCTATAACGAGCAGCAGCGTATCGAGTTTTACAATAACCGGTAACGGGGTATATGCGTATCGTTACTATATAGATTCAGGTACCTATGGTGTACAGAAATTTATGAGTGAAAGTCAGGTTATCACAACCGGCGCTCTTGACAACGGAAGCCATACAATACATGTTAAAGGTATAGACCAGGCCGGGAATGAGCAGACCTCTGAAACTACATATACCTGGACTGTAGATTCGACAACACCGGCTGCGGTATTAAACGGTCTTCCGTCAGCACTTACAAAAGAGACAAGCATTAATATTTCAGTAAACTGTACAAATATAGTATCATATAAGTACAAGCTTGACAGTGCGGACTGGAGCATTGAATTTGACAGCACAAGTTCAATAACCCGTGTCGGTCTGAGTGCAGGTTCACATTCTATTCAGGTTCTGGCAAAAAACAGCGCCGGAACATGGCAGATCATACCTACAAGCTATTCCTGGACAATCGATGTTACTCCTCCGACGGCGGATGATATTATTCTCAGCAATCTTCCAGCCAATCCGACAAATTTAACAACTGCCAGTATAACCGTCGGCGGAAGTATTGCTGCTTACCAGTATCAGCTGGATGGAGGCGCTTGGGGCAGTGAAACCTTAACCTCGGAAAAAATTACATTAAGCGGTCTTGGGTCTACATCGCATACAATAAAAGTAATCGGAAAGGATACGGCAGGGAACTGGACGGATCGTTCAGCTGCTAAATCGTATACATGGGTTATAGAGACAGTAGATAACCCTGTGGCGGAGATCAAAGGTACACCGAATTCGTTAACAAGTGTGACAGGAGTAGATCTGACCATAATCGGAACAGGTTTGACGAAGTATATTTACAGTATCGACAGCGGTGCATGGTCGGCTGAAATCGATATCGCCACACATATAATATTAACAGGTTTGAGCGACGGACTTCATACCATAAGGGTAAGAGGTATGAACGGAAGTTATACGCAGACTACTGCGACAGAGTTCAGCTGGACAATTGATACAGTGGCGCCTGTAGCGGTACTCGCGGATACACCTGCCGACGGTACATATGATACTTCTATAAATATAAATGTCGGCGGGACCGATGTCGTAGCCTACCAGTACAGTTTTGATAATGTTAACTGGATCCCTGACGGTTCGGAAAAGAGTGCTGACTATAATATCGTAGTAAGCGGACTTTCTCTCGGTTCCCATACCATTTATGTCAGGGCAAGGGACAATACAATGGATGCGGTTCTAAACTACAGCAACTGGCAGGGTAACACCGGTCAACCGGCTGTAACATCTTATACATGGACAATTGTAGAACCTCCGATTACTTCCCCGGCAGTATTTGACTCAGGGAATAATTCAAACAACGCAAGTCTCAATTTCAGCTGGACGCTGCCGGGCAGTGCCGCTGATGTGAAAATACAGATTGCTTCAAACAGCTCGTTTGCCGATGATACGATTATTTACGGAGGACATGACGGCATAAGCATCGGCCTTGTAAACGGATATACATACGCTGTGACAAGCCAGACCATCAAAACCTATTATGCAAGGGTTTCAGTAAATACGGCCAGCGGTGTGCCTGTAACAGATGCATCATGGAAAGATTGGGGTAGTGCCAGTGACGGAATCAGTATAGTCGGCGGTATAAAAGGTGTTATAATTAATGCTCTGACTAAAGCGGTTGTGGAGGGGGCAACAATAGAACTTTTTGATAACACCAATACACGGATATCTACTGCAACGTCTGATACAGGGAGCGGCAACTTCGCATTTGTAAATGTTCCGGTAGCTCAGCTGTCACCGAATACATCTTATCACCTGTCGGTATCAATGACAGGTTATGGCACAACTTCAAAATCTAATATAGTTGTTGTAATAGGACAGGACACCGATCTCGGACGTATATACTTAATGCCTGACGGCGCGACCAGCTCAACAATATCCGGAACGATAATTGACGCAAATGACGGTGCATTTATCTATTCTGCCACAGTCACTATATACGACGGGGACCAGAATGTTGTATATACGACTACACTGGGCAGCAGTGTCAATACCTTTACTACCCCTTCTCTGAATGCCGGTATATACACGATGGTATTATCAAAGAGCGGATATTTCAGCCTTCAGGTGGATAATATAATAGTAAACGGAAGTGACGGTGCTGAAGCTCTTGGACGTCAGGCGATGTGCAAGGAGCTGACCGAACCTCAGGTTAGGGTCGTAGTGCTCTGGGGCTTTACTCCAAGTGATTTAGACCTGCATCTGGTAGGTCCGACGAACGTGACACCGGCCGACGGGGCGCCGGCTAACAGGTTCCTTGTATACTGGTCAAATCATAAGTCGTACAGTGAAAAAACCGGTACTTTCAGCAATTCCGGAGATCCGAGCGGAACCACTTATACCGCAAGCCTTGTTCGTGACGTAACAGCCGGTTATGATAATGGAGACGGTACATCCGGAGGATACGGACCTGAGGCAATAAACCTGTTCCGTGCGGCGGGAGTTCAGTATGTGCGGGGCTTATATACATACACATTGCGCGACTGGACAAATCAGTCAGATCCGACTGCAGCAAAATGGCTGGCTTATCCTATTACAATGAGGGTATATGATTCGCAGGGACTTGTCCGTGAGATTAATTTCCCCTCTGTCGCAGCGGATGTCAACTGCTGGAAGGCTATAAAAATTAATATTTTAGGAAACAGCCGAAGTCAACGATATATAAATGTAGTTAATCAGTTTGGAAATATAGCGGACAGCAGCAAATCAGGGATGGATTGGTGATTAAAGTGCTAAAAAAATTGAGTAAAATAAAAATTGTTGTTCTGGCTGGATGTTTAATCTGCACAGGCTCAGCCGTCAATGCCCAGGTAAAGACATCTGAAAAGGTCCCTGAGCTTATCAAAACTGAAAGGGTCGAAGGCCTCTGGGAATTCAATACCAATGAAGGCCTGTCGCTGAATGTTGCCGGCGGATACTTTGTTCCGAAGGGGAGTGTCGCATCGGTGCTTGATCCGACCTGGATCACCCGCATATCGCTGCAGGACAACCAGAAAGGGGGGAGCAGTATAGGTATGGGACTTGATTTCAGCTACACCTCTCCTCCAGACAAGGAGATCGACGGCGGATTGACATTTTATTCTCTTATGCCGACGATAACATCCACCTTCGCGATATATAACTGGTTTGATGTGCAGATAAAACCGGGTCTCGGTATATCGATGATAGATGCGAATGTACGCGGTTCTGACAGCTTTTCAACCGATTTAACGGTCCAGTTCGGTGCAGGTATACAGAGGCTTCTTTTTAAACATCTAGTCGTCGGAATAGACGGCTGTTATTTTTACTATTTCGAGAGGAGCAGTTTCAGCGCCTATTCCCTTAATTTTTCTCTTGGCTACAGATTTTGAAAAACAAATATATGTATTATAAGGAGTAACAATGAAAAGTAAAATTGCTTTATTAATCTCTACGGTTTTGTTGTGCAGTGCGTCTCTTTATGCTTCAACAACACGTGATCAGGGCCTCGGCCTCGGGAATTACAGCTGGGGTATTGATAATCTGCAGGGATATATCTATGAGAATCCCGCATATCTTGACAACTATAAAGACATCGCTTTTTTTGAACACAGCGGATTGAGCGACGGTCTGAATATGGGGGGAGTATTCTATTCTCCTGTGAGGGGATTCACCTTCGGGCTGCACTTCGGTTATCCTGTTTCAAACCAGGTATGGAACTCAAAGGACAAGGAGAGCCTTTTTCATATCGATACATATTCCATGAAAGGTGTAAGCGTCGTTCCATACTCTACTACTCCGCTTCAGAACTTTCTCGGATATCAGGCCGCACTGCTTGAAAACGGCGAGATAATCGATCTTACAGATCCGGTGGATGGAGATTATCCGGTTGGTACAACGGCAGGTACTGCAAAACGCAACAGTCTCACCCAGAGGAACCTCAGCGCTATCTTCTCGTATGTTTTCGATAACTGGGGAGTGGGGGCGTCTTTCGGTTACGCTACATCATGGACAGATAAAAAAACCGGCGATGTGACCGGGTATTACGACGAGTACAAATTTATCAACACCGAGTATTCATCCACTCTGGGCGGTTACTTTAACTTCAGCAGCATACTGGGTCTTGATGCTGCAGTGGGATGCAAGCTCTATGGTCTTGAAAATACATACAACAAGCGTTTACAGGGTGTTGATACTTCGATGTCATATAAAAGTTCCGGAGCGATGGACATAAACGCCAGCGCACAGCTGAAGTATTCTGTAACCCCGGTTCATAAATTTCATATCAGAACCGCCTATCAGTTCCTGAACCGTTCTACAGCGGGTAAAATGAGAATAGACAATCTTAACAATACAGCGTACAATGTTAATGCCAAAGATACTTTCGACAGAAAAGGGCAGATCATAGAGCTCGGTTTTATCGACGAGATCAAACTCAGCCCTACGGTTAAGGCCTTCATGGGATTCAATACCGAATACGAAACATTCTCGAATAAGTATTCAGGTAAAGACGCAATCACACTGGCCAATAATATGGACAAGTATGACAGCAAAAAAACGACTGTTACTCTTCCTCTGCTGGTGGGCCTTGAGGCTGCGATGAGCGAAAACTGGACAGGCCGTTTCGGATTAAGCCAGGTTGTATATAAACCGTTCAAGAACAGCGGAAAAAATATTACAAATTCAAGAACAAGCGCCGTATCAACACCTACAACTCTTGATGAAGATGAAGGATCGTCAACGACTTTAAATATGGGACTGAGTTATAAGCTCGGCAGCTTTTCTTTTGACTGGCTGGCAAACATTGATCTGTTTGTTGACGGACCGTATATGGTATCCGGTAAAACTACATCTGTGCCGATGTCTACATCATTCGCGGCAACATACAGCTTTGATTCCCTGATTTCAAAAAAATCTACAGCAGATGACCTTATCTCTGTGGATTCTGTTTCTGCTGAAGAGAAGGCAAAGACAGTGAAACCGGTTGATGTAAAGGCAAAAACAGCGGTAAAACCGGTTGTTAAACCGTAATAAATGTAATAAAGTAATTATGAAACAATATAAAAAACATCCGGCTGATGCCGGATGTTTTTTTTGCAGCTGAATATATATGGGGGTCGTTCAATATCAGATCTGATCAGGTCATTTATATTCTTTAATCTCCATCTCGCCTTTAAGGGCGAAATAAACTCCCTCTTCAAGAGCTTTCATCTCGTCCTCACCGGGATAAACGACAACCTTGCCCAGGAAGTGAACCTGTTCCTCTATCCACTTGCAGAAAACTTTATCATATGCTACGCCGCCGGTCAGCAGAATTGCGTCAATTTTCCCGCGCAGCACAACAGACATGGCACCGATCTCCTTGGCTATCTGGTATGCCATCGCACGGTAGATCTCCTCCGCCTTTTTGTCTCCGCCCTGTGCCATTTTACTCACATCATATGCGCTGTTGGTCCCGAGGTAGGCAACAAGCCCACCCTGGCCGACGTTCTTCTTTTTCATCTCTTCAAGTGTGTATCTGCCGGAATAACAGAGGTTAATAAGGTCACCCACCGGTACGCCTCCGCTTCTTTCGGGGGAGAAGGGCCCTTCGCCGTCAAGGCCGTTATTAACGTCGATGACCCTGCCGTTTCTGTGTCCGCCGACAGTTACACCTCCGCCCATATGGACAATAATCAGGTTCAGGTCCTCGTATTTTACGTTGTGCTCCCTGGCGTATTTTCTCGCAACCGCCTTCTGGTTGAGGGCGTGAAAAATGCTGACCCTCGGGATTTCAGGCATACCGGAATATCTTGCCAGAGGCTCCATCTCGTCAACGATTACCGGGTCTACTATGAACGATCCTGTACTGTTTCCGGTCTTCTTTGATATCGCGTCTCCGAGAATCGCTCCGAGGTTGCTTGAATGGGCCCTCGTGGATTCGTCTTTCAGGTCGCTTATCATGGTTTCGTTTATCCTGTAAACACCGCCCGGTATCGGCTTCAGAAGCCCCCCTCTGGCGACGACGACATCAATTGAGGAAAGGCTGATACCCGCCTGGTCCAGTTCTTTGAGTATCATTTTTTCGCGGAAATCATACTGGTCTATTATTTTACGGTAGGGGGCCAGCTCCTCGGCCGAATGTTTTATGTTGATCGTGAAGATATCCTCGTGGTTGTCGAAAACTGAAATTTTTGTTGAAGTTGACCCCGGATTTATAGCGAGTATTCTCATCTCTCCCTCCCTGAATTTTTACTGTATCGATGTCGCAAGTGCGATAGACATCATCTTTGTTCTGTCCGAGTCTGATCTTGATGTCAGAACGATCGGGGCTGTGGCACCAAGCGCGACTGATGCAACAGTTGCCTCACCGAGATATACGAGCGCTTTATAAAGGGTATTTCCTGTTTCGATATTCGGCAGAATCACTATATCGGCATCGCCTCCGACTTCGGTAACAATTCCCTTGTGGGCGCAGGCCTCTTTTGATATCGTAATGTCAAATGCCAGAGGACCGTCAATGATGCAGTCTTTAATCTGTCCCCTTTTATTCATAAGAGTAAGCGCCGCGGCATGGAGAGTGGCATCCATTCTTTCGTTGATTAATTCCACCGCCGCCAGGATCGAGACTTTAGGTTTTTCGAGTTTCAGTCTTCTGTATATATCAACAGCATTGTTGGTAATTTCAATTTTTTCTTTCAGGTCTGGAGCTATATTCATACCGCAGTCGGTTATGCACAGGACTTTATGGTAGTGCGGAGATTCGAGCATCGCAGCATGGCTCATTACTGATCCTCTGCAGATGCCGTTTTCTTTATTCAGTACCGCCCGGAGAAGGTCGGCAGTGCTGACAAGTCCTTTCATAAGTATTTGAGCTTTATTGTTCTTTATCAAAGATACAGACAGTGCGCAGGCCTTAATGGGATCTTTTTCCTCGATAATTTCGATTCCGGAAAGATCAAATTCAATTGCCCTGGCAATCTCCTTGGTCGCTTTGCCGTCTCCGACAAGAACCGGTACTATTATTCCCGCCTTCACCGCATCCCTGACGGCACTTAATGCGCTGTCGTCGGCTGCTGCCGCAAGTACCAGTTTTGCCGCGGGTTTTGATTTTGCTATTTCAAGAAGTGAATCAAGAGATTTGAGAACCATTTTTTCCTCCGGAACGATATCAATGTAAGTTCAAAATACTAAATGGTTATACCACTTGTCATTGCGAACCCTTCGACAGGCTCTGGGTAAACGCCGTGAAGCAATCTATTTTAAAAAACTGCAATTTCTTTATAAAAACAGTTATTTTGCAAAACAGACTGTGAGCGAAAACGATGTTCGCCTGCCGGTATTAAACAGGATGTTTTAATAAAGCCGGCCGCGGCATTCCATGCCTCGCAGTGACATTAAATGTACTAAAATTAAACTGTTATCTTACTTTATACAGTATGATACTAAAAAAGTAAAGGAAAAATTATATAGTTATTGTGAAAAAATAGAATAAATCTTATATTGGGTATTAAATAAAATGAATAATTATATTACAACTATGCATTTTATTCAAATTTCTGTTTTTGTCTGATGAAAAAGTAAAAATATTCCGGAAATTTAATATTAAAACTCTATATGACTTTTTATATGTTTACACAGATGCGACATAATATTATTCTGCAAGATAAAATTTTGTTTGTAAGCGAATCAGGTCGTAATATTAAAAATCAGGAAAATATTTATCCGGAGATTTTATGAAAATACTTCATTGTTCAGACCTCCATCTCGGTAGGCGTCCGGTGGGGGGGATAGGAGATTACTCGGAATCGCGGTTCAACGATTACTTCGATTCGTTCAGCCATATCGCCGATTACGCAGTGGAGAATTCTGTCGAAACGGTAATAATTCCCGGTGATATATTTGACCGCCGTGAGATTACACCGGAGATCCTTGAACGTGCGGAGCGTATCTTCATCAGGATGAAGGAGGCGGGGATCAGCGCAATAATTTCCGAGGGGAACCATGACCGGGGCGGTACCAGTGATTCAACCTGGCTTAACTATCTGGTCCATCGCAAACTGGCAGGTATGCCTGAAGTTACGGTCAGCGGGGATGATAACTATACTTTTCAGCCTGTGGTTCTGAATGATATTAATTTTTATTCAATGGGTTATCCCGGTATCTATGTCGAGGAGATGTCCCGTTCGCTTGCCGATGCTCTCGATCCCGATAAGATAAATATTATCCTTGCTCACACTGCGATAGGTTCAGGGGGGAGTTTTCCAGGTACGGTAACTCCGGGGGTAATAGACCTTTTCAGGGGAAAAGCATTCTATATAGCGGGGGGCCATTTTCATTCTTATCACCATTATCCAGAAAAGGAACCATTCTTCTTTGTTCCCGGTTCACCCGAGTACTGGGATATCTCCGAGAGAGATGAAAAATATTTCATCGTATTCGATACAGTTACAGGAAAACGGGAAAGAATAGATACTTCAAGACGCAGAAGAATTGAACTTGAGCATGTTTTCATCTCGTCTACAGATACAGAATTCAACGAAGAGTTTGATAACTGGCTGATGGCGCTAAGTTTTCAGCAGAGCCCTGTCGTGGTATGCCGCTTCGTCGTTGACCAGAACCTCTATCCCGACGGAACGGTATGTGAAAAAAAGATCGAAAGCGCAGGGGCTTTGAAAGCCAGGGTAACCTTCTCTTACGGCGGACCGGCAGATAGTTCTGTTCCGGGCGACAGTAATATGGTTACAACCGAATCGATTGAGAGAGAAAAGCTGGAATCGTCAGGCTACTCCTCGGGCATAGCGGAAAAGATTATCGTGAGATATCTGCCGGAGCTGAAGAAGATCCAGCTTGAAGACCAGCCTCCGGAGCACGCACTGGAGCTTTTCGACCGGATGATTGAAGAGATGATCGGAGGGATCTGAGATGTATATAAACAGCATTGAACTGAAAAATTTCAGAAATCACCGCGATTCGAATTTTGAATTTGAAAAGGGTATCAACCTGATACTGGGGGAAAACGGATCGGGAAAGACGAGCATACTCGATGCGATAGGGTTCGCGCTTTTTAACATGAAACTCCGCTCGGATTCAGGGGAGACTCTCACGATGAATGAGTCATCCGGTCATGTGAAGGTTACATTTACCGGAAATGACCGGAATGTTTACGTAGTTTTAAGAAAGTTTCCAGCGTCGTCTGTTTCGCTTTCGCAGCAGGGATCGAAGCAGAACATCAGCAGGGTGAGCGATGTTTATCATAAAGTAAATTCACTGATAGGGAACAGTATGGAAAATCCCGCGCTGTTTGATAATGTGATCGTAGCGTCGCAGAACAGGTTCACCCTTGTTTTTGACTCAACCCCGGCAGAAAGGGAGGCGGTATTCAATCCTGTTTTCGGGACTGAGATTTACCGTCAGATGTATAACGGGATTCTAAAAAAAAGCTGCGACAGCTATAACGAAAAGCTGGTTTTTGCCGGGGGAGAGATAGAATCGGCGCGCTCTCAGCTTAAAGACGGCAGTGAACTTGAGAGAACAAGGGAGAATGCGCATAAAGAGTATCTGACCGCGTCTGAAAAATACGCTGAAACAGTAAAGAGAATAGAGACATCCGAAAAAGAGATCCGTAATTTTGAAGCGGGAAAAAACATTAAAGAAAAACTCTCGATAACAATCAGGGAGCTGGTCTCGCAGATTGATGACAAAAAAAACCTGGTGGAGAACATGGAGGGAGAACTGAACAGTGCCGTTCTCGCTGCAGCAGAGGCAGCGGAACTGAAACCCTCACACGATGAATACGATAAAATAAAACTGGAAAGTGAAAAAACCGCTGCGGAACTTAATGAGCTTGAAAGGGCTGAAAAAGAATGTCTTGCGAATAAGGAACAGATTGCAAAGCGTGAAAAAGATATAGCGGTTTCAGACGGCAACAGAAAAACGCTGATCAGTCAGATTGATGGAGACAATCTCTCCATGAAAGCACTGCTTGAAGAGATAGCGTCAATCTCCGGCGCCGTTGAAAAACTCGAGAAGGATAAAAAGTCGTCTGAAGCGGAGCTGTCATCGCTGCTGGCAAGAAAAAAATGTTTTGATGACCTTCATGGAAAGTTTAAAGAATCTTCTGAAAAGAGTGCTCAGCGGGGTATTCTTGCCTCTGCCGCAGAGAGGGGTGCGGCCGACGAACAGGAACTTGACGCTGAGATTGAAAAGCTTGAGGAGAAAAATGAGGAGCTTGAGGCCCTGAGAACAAAACGCGACGTTCTGCGTGCGGAAATAACACGCCACAGGACGCTTCTGATGGAACTGGGTGATGCCGAGCGTGAGCTGTCAAAACAGGTGTGCCCGTTTTTAAAAGAGCAGTGCCGGAATATCGGGCAGCAGGGGAGCCTGCGGGGATACTTTGACCCGAAAAGGGATGAATTGAATTTTAAAATAGAGGATCTGGAAAGGGAATCGGTCCGGTACGGCGACCTCGACGAGCGAATTAAGAAATGCGGCAGTGCCAAAAGCGCGAAAAAAGAACAGCTCGCAGCTCTTAAAAAAAATATAATCGATGCATTAAATTACAGAAGGGAGGAGGCTGACCTGAAACAGATGTCCTCTGAAATTGCTCATCAGATAACAAAACTCTTTGCAGGTACAGACGGAAAGGAAGCGTCTTTGATACTCAGTGATGACTATGACGGAGCGGCGGCTGTGATGCAGGGGGCTGAAGCGGGACACAGGGCTTCGCTTGACGGAGTAAACCGCTCTGTTGATGAAAAACGGGGCGAGATCAGAAAAAAGGAGAATGATCTCTCCGTTATAAAGCGGAGGATCAGAGATGCGGAAAACGCTCTGAAAGGCATTGATCGGGAAATAACGGAATACAACGCAGAAATAGCCAGCCGTGTTGAATCTGCAAAAATATTTGAGATTAGGATCGAACCTCTGGCACGTCTTAAACAGAAGTATTCGGAATATGCCTCCTCTATTAAGGCCCTTGAGCCGGTGGACCGGAGATACCGCAGCGCTGTCCAGTCAGCTGAACGTAGGGATGAACTGCATAAGAAATTGCTGTCCGAAAAGTCCATGCTTGACAGGATGTCTGTCCGCCATGACGGTTTATGCAGAGAGCATGATGCCGTGGTTTATAATTCAGTTGATCACGAAAAACAGGTGCTGGTATACAACGGACTGAAGGGCGAATTGAAAGAGCTGAATGAAAGTCTGATGAATTTCAAGTCGGCGTTTGACCTTGCGCTTCTGAACGAGGAAAACAATAACCGTCTCACAAATGAACTGGGCATAAAACTGAAACAGGTTGAACATCTTGCCAGGAAGAAGGCAATGGCCGACAGGTTCCGTGACGATATAAAACTTCTCGGCCCGTATCTTTCCGAAAGAAGGACCCGTATGATCGCCGCCGCTGCAACAGTAAATTATCAGCGCATGACAGGGCGTGCTGAAAGAATTCTTTGGGAGAACGCCGGAGAGCAGTATCTTGTCTCCGTCTCTTCCGGCAGCGGCAAGCGCCGTTACAATATGCTTTCCGGCGGCGAGCAGGTGGCTGTCGCCCTTTCTATACGTTCCGCACTTGCTTCCGAGATGACAGACTGCCGGTTTGCGATTTTTGATGAGCCGACAATAAACCTTGATGCGGAGAAAAAGGAGGCGCTGAGCGTGTCACTGTATGATATGCTTAAGAATCTTGAGCAGGCGATTGTCGTGACCCACGATGATACTTTCAGGGAGATGGCGGCAAATATTATTGAACTCAGGCGCGGTTGAGCGTGTCAATCTTTCATATCGGGAGTCCACAGGGCTACCCGGTTTTTGCCGGCCTTTTTACCCCTGTAGAGGGCCATGTCCGCACGATTAATACAGCCGGCGGCGTCTTCATCAGCGGACCTTATACTGATGCCGAACGTCGCCGTTACCGAAACTGTTTCGTTGTTATAGGTCATTCTGCAGTCGTTTATGGATTTTCTCATCCTTTCGGCAACAACGATTGCGCGTTCCAGTGAACCGTTCGTGATTACGGCGAGGAACTCCTCTCCGCCCCATCTTGAAATCCTGTCACCCTCGCGCATTGTGCCCGCCATTACACGGGCAACCTCCTCAAGAACCATATCGCCGCAGGCGTGGCCGTATGTATCGTTCACTTTTTTAAAATCATCTATATCTGCGACGATAAAGCTCATATGTTCGCCGGTAGTCTGGGCCTTTTTTATCGACTTCTGTATAAAGTCATGCATGCTGCGTCTGTTAAGTATCTTAGTGAGCGGATCTACATGTGCGAGCAGAGAGAGTTCTTCATTCATGCTTCTGAGTCCGTTTTCGACGTTGGTGAGGGAAAGATTGATCATATAATTGATGATCGTAATAATATAAAAAATAGCAACTATATTGAAGTAGTTGAGATAATTATGAATCCCGGGCGTTAATTGATAAACCGGAGGATTGTGGTGTGAAAGATAGAAGAGTGTACAGTATATGATAAATATGGAGAATGTCGTGATTAATCTGAAATACGTTTTAATATCAGGCAGATAAAAGAGTGTGGGAATAATTATCAGAATATACAGATGAAAACCCGTATCCCATCCGAGCATCATAGTGGTCAGGAAAGTAACGGTCAGAATATCGAGGCAGCCAAGTATATATACGATTTTAACGATTTTACGCCTTGATAATATGTATAATCCTGCATACATGACGGAACTTGACAGATTAATGAAAAACAGAAACCATAACGAAAGCGTGAAAAAAATAGCCATAGACAGTATATGAACAAAAAAACCGATAAGTATTGCGCGGCCAACTGCCTTGTAAAATGTGAAGCTGCGGGTCATCTCTTTGTATTTATTGACTGCGCTGTTGATACCTGTCATTGACTATTCCTCAATTTAATATAGTTCAGGAAACAGACGAACTGTAATTATAGCGGTCTATAATTGAATTAGTATGCTGATGCCATTCCCGCGATGACAGGCGACCCGGGGAATAGCCCTGGCTAACCGTTTCGTAAAGGGCTATAATCAATCATATTAAAGTATAATAATAGAATTACATTAAATCAAGATTTTTGAGGAGGTATTGTGAAATGATTAAATAAAATGAAGTTCAATACTGATTGCCTGATTGTATTCAGATTTCATTGAGAAAATGTATGATCTGCTGTCAGTATATAAACATGAACAGAATATAGGTATAGGAAACAAGGTTAAATTTTGTGAACTCATAGACGGCCACAAGTTTATCGGCAGTGGCTACTACGTGGCTCTCTTTGTATACTGGTTTTGTTTTGCATATAGGGAACATGTGCGAAGAGATTATGTTCTCTTCAATTTCATTTAAATTGAAATACTTTTTTGAATTTTCAAGGGCTATCTGCGGATGGAGCCTGTGCCATTCTTTCCTGGTATAGTTTTCCACATCATCTTCGGTGAAAAAATCGTGGAGAAGGGCCCCCCTTGTAACGGTGTTTACATCAAGTTTGAAAAATTTTGCTATCAGAAAACTCAGGTAACCGACCCTCTTTATATGGTCAAATCTGCTGATACCGTGATGAATCGAATTATCCAGCTCTCTGTATTTATCAACATTGATCATCTCATTAAGGAGTTTGTTGTACTCTGTTTTTGATTTTCCCATTAAAGATTCAACTCCGCAAAATATAATATCTTTAAAAATTCGACATTATGTCCATGAAATAGTTAAAACAAAATCATCGATATTTGTCAAGCCCAAATGGGCTTTTATATGTACATTATTTGATTTTTTTTCAATTTTAATTCTGTTTTTCAGCAAATTTCTGAAAAAAAATTGTTTTACGAACCTGCCCCGGTACTACTTGATATCGGGCTCGAAGAAAATCCATCTGATTGCGGGAAATTTCTCCTTCAATTCCTTTTCGCACCTGTTGATGTCATCAATCATATCCCTGGCCGATAAAGTGTCGCGCATCTCTGCTTTTACAGATACGAGTATCTGCGGGCCCAACTGAAGGGTTATGATATTCAGAACGTGTTTGATCTCCTCCCTTTCTGAGAGGAAATCTTTTATCGCCTTTCTTGTTTCAGAATCTGCACTCTGACCGATAAGCAGATTGGTAACTTCATAACCGACGCAGAGAGCGATTGTTATAAGAATCAAACCGATTATTACGGTACCTGCCGCATCAAAGAGGACGTTTCCGGTGAAAACGGTAAGGATCACCGATATTAACGCAACGGTAAGACCGAGCAGGGCGGCAATGTCTTCGCCTAAGACAACCAGCAGTTCGCTCTGCCGGCTCTCCCTGAACCAGCTGATCAGCGACTGATCCCCGCGTATCCGGTTTACCTGTTTAAGGCATCCGCTGAGAGATATAGATTCAAGAACTATGCTGATTAACAGTACCGCAATAGCGACAACCGGAGATTCAACCGTATGAGGATTTTTGAATTTTTCAATACCCTCGAACAGAGAGAAGAGCCCTCCGAGAGAGAACAGTATTATCGCTACTATGAATGACCAGAAATAGATAGACATTCCGTGGCCGAGAGGATGGTCGACATCGGCAGCCTTTTTAGAGCGTTTCAGGCCGACGAGAAGGAGCACCTGGTTGCCGCAATCAGCAGAGGAGTGTACTGCTTCGGCAAGCATGGCGCCTGATCCGGTGATCAGCGCTGCGGCAAACTTGGATAGTGCTATTAAAAAGTTTGCGCCAAGCGCGAGAAATATGGAAATGAGAGAACTGTTGGTTTCTGACATGGTTACCTCTGCGAAATACTGGTTTTACTCCGGCAGAGATCAAGGTAATTTTATCAATTAAATGTGTCAATATTTTCACATGGCGGTGAAAACAACTGCCGGAAAATAATTATACATTACTGTAACGGGTAAAAAAGAAATTGAACAAAACCGTTTTTTGTATTAACTTTAATAACCGGTATGTTTTAATTCAGTATTATTGGGGATTATAATCATATGAATGATACATTTTATAAAGATCTTGTAGAGAACCTTTTTGACGGGGTTTATTTTGTAGATATGGATAACCGTATAACCTTCTGGAACAAGGGAGCTGAAAGAATAACCGGTTATGCTGAAAGTGAAGTCCTCGGTTCCAGCTGCTCTGAAAATCTTCTCCGCCATATCAATGATCAGGGGGTTGAACTCTGTACAAACGGATGCCCTCTTGCTGCCGTAAAGCTTGACGGCGTGGGGATGGAGGTAAACGTATATCTGCATCACAGGAAGGGGCACCGGGTACCTGTGTCTGTCAGGGTATCACCGATGTATAATGATAAGGGGGAGATTACAGGCGCGGTTGAAATATTCTCTGACAATTCTAAACATTACCAGATCATAACCGAGCTTGAGAGCCTGAAATCCGAAGTGTATCTTGATCCTCTTACAGAAATAGGGAACAGAAAGTATGGACTTGAAAGGCTGCAGAATAGAATGAACGAATTCATCGAATTCAATATCCCCTTCGGGGTAGTTTTCATGGACGTTGATAAGTTTAAAAATGTGAACGATACTTACGGGCATGAAGCCGGAGATATGGTACTGGAGATGACAGGTAAAACAGCCGCAAATCTTATGAGAAAGGCCGATATCATAGCGCGGTGGGGCGGAGAGGAATTTATTGCCATAATGCCGGTAAGTGATATCAAGTTGCTCGTTTCCATGGCGGAGAGGATAAGGATATTTATTGAGAAGAGCTGGCTGTCGTATAAAGACTCAATCATTAAAGTTACAATCTCCGCCGGTGCAACCGTTGTAAGAGAAAACGATACTGTCGAAAGTGTTATCGCAAGGGCTGATTCCCTGATGTACCGGAGCAAGGAGGCCGGGAGGAACCGTGTCACAGCCGGATAGTTAGAAGAATACTTCCGGTTTAGCTATCTGCAAAGGACAATGCTGCAGAATCAGCCGGTTTGGTTCTGCGGCAGTGTTATGCGGTTATGAATTTCAGTTTAAAAGGGGGACAGGTAAAAAAAAAGAGGGGATACCCCTCTTTTTGATATTAATTAAAAATAAAATTACATTGCCGGTTTAGCTTTTGCTTTTGGTTTAGCTTTTGCTTTGGCTTTTGCTTTTGGTTTGGCTTTAGCTTCTGCTTCTTTTTTCTTTGCAGCGGCTAATTCGCCTTTGAGTTTTGCTATCGCAGCGTTTTCAGCTTTGATCTCTTTTTCGCATTTTGCTACTTTTGCGCTTTTTCTTTTAATCGTGTTCTCCAGTTGTTTAGCGGTTGCCATATTTACTCCTTATAAAATTTTTTAACCTGATTTAAAAAATGATCTCAGGTAAATTATTACACTTGAAATATCGGAATAATATGCAATTTGCTTGAATTTTGTACAAAAAAATTTTCTTAATTATAAAATTTCCGGAAATTTTTCAAATTTTTCCTGCTGCGACGGATCGGGCTGTATCCTTAACGTTATACGCATTGATGATTGATATAATAACCCGGTAATCTATAATTGTTGACAAATAACCGTCTGTAACTGCTGATCTGAATATAGATCAGTCCTTTAAATGAAATGCACCGTTATTTACAGGAGAGACAGATGGAAAAATCAAATAAGGCTTATTCTGCAGAGCTTTCTGCGCAGACAGTGAAGATGATGAAACTCTTTATCGGTAAAGATCTTAAAGATTTTCCGGTTACCTGTCTTTCAAGCTGGATCGGCGGTGTACTTGTTGAAGTAGAGAGAGGCATTTACTCTGTAGAAATAACAGTAAGACGCGAGATGACGAATCCTGCTGGCTATTTTCATGGAGGGATACAGAGTGCGCTCCTTGATGATGCCATGGGGTACGCATGCGCGACGCTCGGTTATGAAAAACAGTTCCTGTCGACAAACTTCAATATTGACTATCTCGGTACTGCAAAGGCAGGAGATACTGTAAAAGTGAAAGGGTGGATCTACAGGGAGGGGAAGACTATACTCCACGCGGTTGGAGAGATAACAAAAGAGGGTGCGGTAATAGCCAAGGCTCAATCTAACCTGTTTATATCGAATTTTCCGGTTGATTTTTCATCTTTTAAAAAGAGCCTTGCGGATTAATCCCCGCGCCGGTTCTCTCCGATGTTTTAAACATCAAGTTCGGTCTCGGTAGAGGCTATTACAAATTTTCCATGTTTGACATTCTTGATCGATAGAATAATATCCGCAAGAAACTTTAACTGGCCGGCTTTGCCTTTAAGTATAAGCACCTCAAGACAGTTATGTGCGTCAAGATGGATATGTGTGGTTGATATGATATTATGAAAATAATCATGCTGTACGTTATTGAGCTTATCGGAAATGTCGCTGTGATGGTGATTATATATGATAGTTAACGTTCCGAAAGATTCCATCTCCGGGTTTTCAATCTGCTGCGATACCAGCACATCACGGATAAGGTCCCTGATAGCTTCAGACCTGTTGACGTATCCTTTTTCCGAAATATAATTATCGTATTTTGTAAGCAGTTTCTCTTCAATTGAAACACCAAACCTGACAATATTCTTATCTATCATGAATATCCACCCGTTTATTGAATTATAACTGGAAAAAAGATTAAACAAAACAGAATTGAGTAAAAGAATCATTCTGGTATCAGCCATAATGAGTAAAAATACTCTGAAAATCAAGTATTATTTATGATGGAGTTTTTCATGAAATTATTAATAGCAGAAACGGAGTCCCTTTTCAGGGGCTCCGTTTCAAAACACACATATTATTTTTTTTGCAGATTAGAAACTGGTCATTAAACCTGAGGCATAGTACATCGGATTCTGCTCTCCGCTGGCTGCATTTGTTGTTTCAATATATTTTCCTCCCGCAAGATATGCGCTTTCAACCCATACGGAAGTTTTAGGTGCAACTTCATAGGAAAGTCTCAGGTCGATCTCTGTTCCGAGAGCCGTATCTTTTACAACTTTATCGGATGAGGTTTTTGCGTATGCAACCTGTGCAAGAGCGGTAAGCTTATCCATTTTAAATTCTGCGGAAATACCTAACATGGTAAGACCTTCAGTTATTTTGTCGTACTCTTTTGAAACACCAACCTGTGTGATCAAGCCGTTATCATTTATGATAAACATGGGGCCGATTTCAATTTCATCCTGGCATGCCGTCTGGAAAGATGTTACTTTATCAGCTTTATCATCTTCGCCGGTTGAATACATACCAAACAGATTCAGCTTGAGTGAGCCTGATGCTTTGTAACCTGCATTTAAATATGCTGCGTATGCTGCAACATCTGCTTTTGCGGCAGAGGCTTTCATTTCACCTGTTATGTACTGGAGGTCTGCATCGAGAGAAATATCACCGAATTTTGCTTTAACACCAAGAGCCGGCATTGTTAAAGTTGATTCATATCCAAGCGCCGTACCGTCAGATTTCAATACCTTTTTCTCTCCAGTGAAATAGAGAACTGATGGTGTTACAGTAATGTCACCGCTTTTTACCGGTACCTTGATTACATATGCCTGTGCATCATCTTCCGCTTTAACGCCTGATGTTGATGAAGCGGCAACAGCGGCAGACTTATCTGTAGTGCTACCCTCTATGAATTTAACATATGAAAGATCTATTTTGGCCATACCTGCGTCATAAACAAGGTTGAAAAGGGGCATGTCGTTATTAAAACCGACAGAGTAGACATACGGCGCGAGACCGGCAGTCATTGAAATTCCGGGTACAAACATATCCTTTACGTTGATATAAGCCCATTTTAATTCAACAGCTTTTTCATCTCCATCGGGGTCTGCATAAGAAACATCATTACCTGATGTTGAATATTTGGCTCCGAAAGTCTGGTCAATCTCGAATCTCGATACAACAGAAACATTATCGTTTGCAAGTGTGAACATCGGTCTTAGCCTGATGTTTGAGTATTCCTTCGACTCATCTTTTTTTGCAGTGTCTTCTGTAACCGCAAAAGCATTGGCCCATACGTTATAGGTAAACACCGGACCCCTTTTTTCAACTTCCTGTTTTACTTCCTGCGCGGATGCACTTACTGCCATTAGAAGAGCCATTCCGATTGTGAAAAGTCTTTTCATTTGAATCTCCTGTTTTTAAAATATGTTTTAATTATTTCTGAGAAAATCATCTAATACGGATATCTGATACTCCGGATTAAACCTGAAGTTCTCATACTTACAGGCCGGACTATGTTGCAGGGCTATTCAGAATTTATAAAAGTTGCGTGAAGTTTTTATGAATTTTAAAATTTGAATTACGGAAAATCCGTATAGAATGCAAGCCTTGGTGTTTAATCTTAATGATGCATAAAAAAGGGGAAGAGCGATGTACAACTCTTCCCCTTAAGTAGTTTAAACGGAGAACACACTGACTATTTAAGTGGTATGAAACCTGCTTCAGAGACAATCTTCTGTCCCTCTTTTGAAAGTAGAAAATTTACAAAATCTTTCGCTTCAGCGGAAAATTTGTTCTGGTTTACGTACATATAAAGCTTTCTGGATATTGGATATTTTGCCGATTTGCCGTTTTTCAGATTGGCTTCTATACCATTTACATCAAGTCCCTTGACAGAACTGTCCAGATAACCGAAACCTATATAACCGATCGCTTTTTTATTATTAGATACAGTGTTGACAATCGCGCCGTTCGATGCCTGCATCAGCGAGTCCTTTCTTGTGTCGGTTTTTTTCATGACGCATTCATTCCAGTATTCATAGGTTCCCGAGCTTGAGTCTCTTGAAACTGTAACTATATTAGCATCATCTCCGCCGACCTGTTTCCAGTTTGTTATTGTACCGTCAAAGATTCCCTTCAGCTGATCCATCGTAATATTTTTTACTTTGTTTGAAGGATTAACTATCGGTACTATCATGTCGTAAGACACGGCTACCTCTTTGATTTTGAGTTTTAATTCTTTCGCTTTATCCTGTTCCTCTTTCTTCATCTCTCTCGATGAATTTGCAATATCGCATGTCTGGTCAAGAAGGGATTTAATTCCGTTACCGGAACCGCTCCCTTCAACCGAGATTAAAATCTCAGGTTTTTTTGTTTTAAATGCTTCGATTGCCTTCATTGTAATCGGGAGAACAGTAGTTGATCCCTTGATAATGACTTTCCTGCTTTCCGCTGCGATACCGGTAATTACCGTCAGCGATACGGCCGCTGTCGCCAATAGCGATATGATTTTTTTACTGGTGAACATCTTATAATTTCCTCCTGAAAATTGTAATTTGATATGAAATTTGTTTATGAGACTGAATTGTCTCCGGACAGAACCCGCTACTTGTTAATCTGCCGTGTTCTGGACCGTTTGAAACTTAATTTCGGTGCAGATTAAAACGATCCGTGTGAATAAATAATTAAGAAAAAATCTGTTTATTATAAAAATATATGCGATTTCAGGGAGAGATTCCTGATGGAACATATTCTTCTCCGAGAGGTAATGATATCGTTCCTGTGGTTTTCGGCTCATCATGATAGATGATTCACAATTTATATTTATTTGATATTAAACATATATTTTTTTGACGCTTTATTGGAATATTTCCAGCGTGATGATAACAGCGGAACAGTTTTAACGGTGTTATGTTTTACTTCAGTACTAACGCTGTTATCCATATTATTTAAAGGAGAAAAAATTGAATTATTCAGTTGTAGAGAAAAAAGGTAATACTGAAGTCAGAGTGTCAGGCAAACTCAGCAAATATGCGATTCTTTCAGCGGGAATATTCATCCGTTCGCTCATTGAAAGATGCGGTAGTAACATAACGCTCGATGTGGACGGTCTTGAGGATGAAAGGGAGATGATATATCATGTAGCGCTGATAAACTCCTTCAAAAAGGCCGTGGAGAACAGGGGTGGGAGTTTTACGCTTGTTTCAAACAGTACCGGTCTGCAGCGTTATCTTTCCGGTACCGGTCTTGCCAGGCTGTTCGGAAATAATTCGCATAACAATGCAGAGGGAACGGTTTAATATGAGTTTTGAAACGCCTGAAATGCTTCAGGAAAATGTTTACAGAATACGCGGACGCGGGAAGGGGAGTCACAGCTATCTTGTTATCGGCAGCAGGGGAAACGCGCTGATAGATTCCGGACTTGACAGTAATTTTTCTTACTTGAAGGAGTCTCTCGCATCGCTCGGTATTAAAGTTCGTGATATTGATATTGTGATCAATACGCATGAGCATTTTGACCATATAGGGGCCAACCGTTATTTTCAGGAGAACGCCATTATCGCGGCGCACAGTTTTGCTGCCAATAAAATGGCGTTTAACGACAGGTTTGTTACTCTATACAAGTCCGGTGATATCAATGAACTTAATATGCATGTTCATTTATGGCTAGAGAGTAAAAGCCGTATCGATCTCGGCAGCTTTGTGCTCGATGTAATTCACACGCCGGGTCATACCTCCGGTTCGATATGCATATATGATCCGGAAAAAAAAATTATTTTTACAGGCGATACGCTGTTTGCCGGGGGAGTTCTTCCATACATAGCGGAATCGGGCAGTGTCGGCGATTATATAAACTCTTTAAATTCGCTTTCAACGCGAAAGATTAAGTATGTGTATCCGGGGCATGGCGATGTGTCCGGCGATTCGGAAGGTGATCTTTTAAAGGGTGTTGAAAATGCTTTTGAACTTCTGAAGAAAGATGAAGAGGTGAATGTGACGTTTTCATCTTCAGCGGTATAATAAAATATCAACTGTGTTACATCGTCAACAATTTTCATATATATGTGAATAAGGAAAAAATTAAAAACAGGAAACGTAATAATTAATACTGAAAATAGAGAAGAAGCTTTTAACACAAATTAAACAATAAGTTTATCAAAACTGAATAATTCTCCCTATCTATAGCTTATCTGCACAGGGAAGGAGGGAGAAGATGAAAATACTTAAACCGGTCGCATTAATAAAAAAAATAATTAATTCGTCAGAAAGCGAAAGTTACCTGCTGATAAGCGGAGGATTGACCGGTTTATTCTGTATTTTCGTCCTTAACGCAATTTTCGGGTTATACTCGATTTACGGTCTCTCTTCGGATCTGAACGAGAATATGAAATCAATGGAGCTTGCGCGTAAGGCGCAGATCGCACTTCATGAACAGATCCTCTCCTGGGAGAATATACTCGTCTCCGGCAGCAGCGAATCCGCCTTTATAAAGAAATATCATGAGTTTTCAATAAATTCGCTGAATGTGCAGAATACTCTTTTCAATCTTAAACTGCAGAATTCCGGAGAGACCACCCTTCCGCAGGATATCGAAAAACTTCGTGAAAAGCATAAAACAATCACAATGATGTTTACCGGCTGCATTGTAGATCTGAGCAATAAAAATCTGAAAAACGTCGGGGAGAAGATAGACAGCACAAGAGCGATGGAGGATGAAATAATAAAAAGCCTTTCGGATATCGTCGAACGGACCGACCTGGAAGTTCGTCGAAACCGTCAGTTTTCAACCGGTCGTTTCATAGTTTTGGTGCTGATTTCGTCTTTTATTTTTATCATGATTATCATCTATTACGGCAGGGAGATAGGGGCGCGAATTTTGAAAACACAGAGTATTCTTGAAGAAAGGGTCAGAGAGAGAACAAAGGATTATGTCGATGCAAATCTTTCGCTTCAGAAGGAGATTGAACAGCATAAACTCACGGAGCAGAAATTGATCATATCAATGAACGAAACCGAGAAGAGGAACCTTCTGCTCGAACTGTCGGAAAAAAAATACAGATATATAGTAGAGGGTACCGGCGATATAATTTTCACTCTTGATCAGTACTGGTATTTCAGAAGTGCAAACGATGCTGTGAAAACCGGTTTTAAAATAAGCCCTGAGAACCTGATAAAATACAGAATCACCGATTTAATTTATGATGAATCGAACGGCAGCTCAAAACTCCGGAAAATAATCGGCGAAAAACTCGAGTTATCAAGAAAGAAAAACACCGCCCTGAGGTTTGACACTATGATAAAAACACCGAACCTTCCGGAGCCGGTGGCCTTTAAGATAAATCTTGAATTCATACAGATTGAAGGGCATAATGAGATAATTGGAAAAGCGTCAAGAATATCGGACAGCAGGTTTTCTGAATTTTTTGTAAGCGAAAAATGCGAATACATGATTAACAATTATCTGTTCACTGCTGACGATATAACACACAGAATTACCGGTAATCTTCAGAAATATATCAATAAAAGCGATATAAACGCGCTAAGGATAGGGCTGCGTGAGATCATCCTGAATTCTATTGAACATGGGAACCTGAACATCTCTTTCGATGAAAAAACGGAGGCAATGCTGAACGAAAGGTATTTTGAATTCATTAATGAACGGCAGAACAGGCCGGAATACAGGGACAGGAGGGTGAAAATCGAATACCTGATCTCGGAATCTAAGGCTATTTACAAGATCACCGATGAAGGCAGGGGATTCAATCACAGAAAGTTTTTTTCCGGAATCGGTGACGAATCAGCCGCTCCGCATCTTACTCATGGAAGGGGGATAGTAATGGCAAAAAATATATTCGATGTCATGAAATACAATTCCAGGGGAAACCAGGTGCTGCTGGTGAAGTATTTAAAGAGAGACGAAGAAATTACTACAGAGAAGAGCGTGAAGGACGGGACCAGTCCGCATTTTAGTGAAATCAATATAATCTGAAACTGGTTTTGTTACAGATCACCGATCCGGAAAACTATCAGCGCTTCATATGGTTGAAGCGTAATGTTAAGAGAGGTGAAATGTTCGAAGATCGTCCTGTGGGTCGAAAAAAGAACTCTCCACTGGGCGCCGTCACCGGCATTAACGGTTTTTGTTTCGGGTGAAAAATTCAAAGCGACGAAAATTTTCTCTTTTTCAAAAATCCGCAGGTATGCCAGAACATTGTTTATGCCTTTCACGACCGGTATAAATCTGCCCTCACTCAATGCTTTATGTTTTTTTCTTAAATGAAGCACGCTTCTGTAAAGATTGAGGAGCGAATACCTGTCATTCATCTGGCTCCGTACATTGTTGCTTTTGTAGTCACTGTCAACCGGGAGCCACGGCCTGGTATGGGAGAAACCGGCATACTGTTTTCCGTTCCACAACATCGGAGCGCGGGAGCAGTCCCTTCCCCTGTATACCGGCCAGAATCTTTTTCCAAGAGGGTCGACGATATCACTGCGGCTCAGCCGCGCGTTCTTCATTCCAAGCTCCTCCCCGTAGTAGAGAAAGGGTGTTCCCTTGATTGTGAGAAGAAAAACGGCGGCAACTCTTGCCCTCTTTTCCGAATCGATGCCTCCCATATACCTGCTTCTTCCACGAGGCTGATCGTGGTTGGAAAGAACGTTGCAGGGCCACCCGCCTTCAGGGATCAATTTATACCATTGATTTATGCATTTGTAAAAACTGCGTGCATTCCAGAGCCTGTACATTATCGAGAAATTAAAAGCGAGGTGAAGCTCGTCATTTTCTGTGCCAAGAAATGAAGCGGCGAGTCGCGGATCACCCGGCGGGAGTGTGAATACTTCTCCGACGGTCATCCGGTCTTTGTATTCATCAACTACATTTCTGAGTTCGCGTATATATTCGTGAACTTCCGGCCTGTTTCTGTCGTATTTATGTTTTTCGGGATTCAGCGGTTTTATCGTCACAGGATTGCTCCTGAATCTGGCGTCTTTTACGAACCAGTTCACGACATCGAGACGGAATCCATCAACTCCGCTTTCCAGCCAGAAGCGGATCATCTTGTGTATAGACCGTCTCATGTCCGGATTCCGCCAGTTCAGGTCCGGCTGTTCTTTTAAAAAGGAGTGGAGATAGTATTCACCCGTATATTCATCGAACTCCCATGCGCTTCCGCCGAAGGCAGATCTCCAGTTGTTGGGTGCCCTGCCGTTTTTACCTTTGTGCCAGATATACCAGCCGCGCCTGCGGTTTTCCTTTGATGATTTTGATTCGATGAACCATTTGTGAAGGTGAGATGTGTGGTTGATAACAAGATCCATAATTATCTTAATTTTATGTTTATGCGCTTCATTGATCAAATCATAGAAATCGTTCAGAGTTCCGTAGCACGGATCTATATCGTAATAATCAGAGATATCGTAACCAAAATCGTACATCGGTGAACTGTTTACAGGTGACAGCCATATCGCGTCGATACCAAGCCATGAGAGGTAGTCGAGCTTTAAAGTGATTCCTTTGATATCGCCTATGCCGTCATCATTGCTGTCGAAAAAACTTCTCGGATAGATCTGGTAGATAACGCCGGTTTTCCACCATTGAGTCTTGTTCATGTTATACCAGTTCCGTGTCTTTCAGAAGTTTTCCGATTATGCTGTCGGCAGTAAAGTCCTCCGCTCTGGCAGAAGCTGCTTCTTTCATTGTTTTTATATTCTTCACATTTTTAAAGTGAGAGATGATCGCTTCGGCCATCTTCTCTTTTGTGTTTACAAGGTAACCCGATTTTTCGTTCTCGATTATGTCTTTCGGTCCCTTTGTGTTATACGATATTACGGGACATCCGCAGGCGAAGGCCTCCACAATTACGTTGCCGAAAGTATCAAATCTTGACGGTAGTATAAGCATATCGGCAGCCGAGTAAATATCTGGAAGCGAACTGTGCTCTACCCATCCAAGAAACTTTGCTTCCGGAATCTGTTCTTTCAGTCTGCTCTCTTCCGGGCCTTTGCCGGCGATCACAAGCTGTATCCGCGGAATCTCTTTTTTTACCCGGCTGTATATATAAGGGAGTTCGTTTACACCCTTTTCGTCGCTGATCCTTCCGACAAACAGCATGACATTCGTGTTTTCGCCGATACCGAACACTTTCTGTTTTGAAGTCCCGGTGTTTCTGAATTTTTCATCGACCCAGTGAGATGTAAGTTTTACCTCGGTCTTTTTAAACTCCATCTCCGGTCCGCTGAACCATTTTTTTTGTTCTTTGTTGAGAACAAGTACTCTGTCAAAAGATCTGTAAAAACCGCGCAGGATCCTTCTTAAGCGGTTCATTGCCGGATCACCAAAGTTGAGAGCTGATTTTGCGAAAGCAATCCAGTCAGTATGAACGAAGAAGAAAGCCGGTACCGAATATGCAGACTTGAGGTAGATAGCAATCAGCCCCATCGGACCCTCGGTAGAGCATAGGATTCTGTCGTACTCACCCTCCCTGAACTGCTTGTGCATATCCATGATGTTCGGAATCCTTATCGGCTGTTCCTTGTAGAATGAAGGTGCGTATACCGCGGCCGGTTTCATTACCAGAAGATGATCTTCCGGTTTTACCGTATCGCTGCAGACAAGAATATCTATCGGAAGATCTCTTCCCTTAATCTCATCAAGCATATGACGAAGAAACATAGATACGCCGTTGCCGTCTTCAAACGTATCCGTAAGCCAGAGCATTTTTTTCGGGAGTTTCAGATCTCCGAGTTTTTCGGAAAATGCATTCAGCATCGGCCGGGATTTATACATCACCCTGCTTGAAGCGTAATTAGCAGCTGCGATCACCGACGATGCAAGGAACGGAAATGTAAGGCCGTCAAGAAATTTTGAAGCGTTGATGCTTGTCATTCCTCCCTTTCTGTTCTTTCCGCTCTCTTCAAAAAATTTTCTTATATGGCCTGGAAGTTCAAGTCTTCCAATGAAATCCTCCGCGTTGTTTATCGACAGATTGTTATAAAGGTCGAGTTTGTTAAGTTTTGTATCGAGTCTGCTGAATATAAGATTGAAGAGAGATCTGTAAATCTCCGCTATCGAAATGTCGAAAGCCTCTGCCATCTTTTCCGGCGCTTTTTTACGGACATCCGCCATTCTGGCGGCCTCTGTAAATATATCTTTGTAGTCTTTTGGCACCATCAGCCTTTTTGTCAAACCGGGCACTTCACCTTTCAGACACTGGTGAAATAGAGTCAGAAAGTTTAATGTGAGTTTGTGCCTCTGAAGTTCAGAGAAACCATTAATTGCCAGAAGAGATAAAAATTTATCTTTCGCGTCACCCTTGTGTAATATTAACCTCAACAGTCCGGGATCCTTCATATTTAAAATTATCTGGCAGAAGTAATCGAGAAAGGATACAGTCATCTTTTCTGTGTTGTTGTAACCTCCGAATGGTGCAGAATCGCCGTCAAGAAGGGCTTCAAGCGCGAGCGAGCTTCTGGAGCTGTTTTTAACTCTTTCGTTCAGTTTATTTAAGTAAAGTCTTGTTCCGGTAAGCCCTGTAAAAATTCCCATATGTGAATCGGAACCGCCGAACATCCTTCTGCCGGATGGATTACGGCAGTAATCGGAAGACTTGATGCCGAACTTTTTCTCGTATTTTTCGATGTTGCTTTTACTCATAGACTCGACCCATTTTTTTACCAGCAGGTTCTGCCATGTATCCCTCTGTCCGTTAATAACCTCGAATCTTTCAAATATGACCGACATCTTGTCGAAAAAATCCATCGAAAGCCGGTGATTCTCCTCGTAGTGATAGAGCGGATGTGCCCAGATTGTGGGGATGCTGTTTTCAAGAGCGAATCTCTGGAACCGGTATATGTCGTGTCTTAATTTGTAAAGCTTCTCCTCCTGCGATGGTGTGAAGCCGTACGCAAGAACATGTATTTTGGTTTCAAAATCGGGAACGGTGCAGCTGAACTCGGCGCCTGTCA
>CAYTNW010000027.1:0-49537 GCA_964439325.1 uncultured Leptospirales bacterium
TGAAAAATTTTCAGGGTCAGAGCCTAATTATTGAAATTAGGCTCTGACCCTGAAACTAATAAATAAAACTTATTTGACTAAAACTATTTTATTGAAAACAATCAGATAGTAGTTTCATTCTTAAGGGGAGATAAAGATTGTATCAATGAAAATCATTTCAGTATCACGAAGAACTGATATACCGGCATTTTATGGCAACTGGCTCATGAACCGTCTTAATGAAGGCTTTGCCGGGTACTCAAATCCTTTTAATGCAAAAAAAAATATTTTATCTTTAAACAAAGATGATATTCATTCCCTTGTACTCTGGTCAAAAAATTTTTCTCCTTTTATCAATAATGCTCTATTATTAAAAAATGAAAATTATCATCTCTTTTTTAATTATACAATAACCGGACTCCCCACTGTTTTTGAGCCTTGTGCACCAGATACACATGAATCAATTGAATCAATAAAATATTTAAGCACAATTTTTTCTCCAGAACAAATCAACTGGAGATACGATCCTATACTCATTTCGGAGATCACCGGATTCGACTTTCATATAAATCAGTTTGATTTACTCTGTAAAATGCTGTCTGGTTATATTAAAAGATGCTATATCAGTTTTCCTACTATCTATGGTAAAGTTGAGAGGAGTTTTAGGAGTTTTACAAAAAATTCAGGTATTTCTCTCCTTCAAATTGATATGCATGACAGGATTTTACTTGCAAAGAGACTATCTGCCATTGCTGAAAGTTACGGAATAACGATCTTTTCCTGCTGCGGCGATTACCTTACTGGAGAAACAATAAAAAAAGGGCATTGTATTGACGGAAAGCTTCTTTCAATTATTAACGGAAAGGACCTTTCAAAACTGAAAATCAAGCCTACAAGAAAAGAGTGTGGATGTACGGAAAGTACAGATATAGGGATATATGACAGTTGCCCTCACGGATGTATTTATTGTTACGCAAATAATAATTCAGCTATGGCAACATCATTTTATAAAAAATATATAACAGATCCTTCATATTCTGAATCAGCATTTCTGGGAGTGCAAAAAGAGGTTTCTGATCAATGGTTAAGGGAAACTAAAAAAACCGAATCTGATAAAATTTCTGATATAACAGTCCAACCAAGACTTTTTTGATTCACAGGCTCTGACCCTATCAATAAACTTTTTCATCTTGACATACAAAAAAGTCTGTTTGTATAAAAAACTGTAAGGATAGACAGTATGAATATTAAAAATCCGATTGTGACCATATTACTGGTAGTATTGGCAATATTCCCGTCCGCGGATTCACGTAGTGAATCCGCCAGACAGAAAAAACAGCTGATCGCTGATATCTTGTATGATATAGAGTTATCTGGCGGTGATCACCTCGGATACAGCAGCGAAATGATCCAACATCTGGAAAAATCAGCTGGTATAAAACCGACTAAGTATAAAAGCAATTCCTTTGACGATATAGACAGACTCAATGAAAGAGGAAAAGATATTAATTTTTATTCTCTGTTTTCCGGCGGACTCGCCATAAGAGAATCTCTCCAGCTAGAATCCATCAGACCTTCAGATGAAGTCATGAGAGACATTGATCCTGCAACATTAAGCCTTATAAAATTGGAATCCCATCCTTATGAGAAAATGCTGGATCGTAAAAATTATAAAACCTATCCTGTTGATAAATGCATTCCCGAGGATTTTTACTATATACACTTCAACGATGCTTTAAAAGCCTTTAATTTTTTTAATTTTATAGACGAAATTGGAAGTTCTGTTTACAAACAGTTTTCACCTGCTTCAGCTGACTTCCTGATTAAAGAAAAAATCCTGACTCAGCTTGCAGTCAGAGAGTCTTCTGAACTTCCCGCTTTTTATACAAACTCTATGACTGATATAGTTATAATCGGCTCTGACCCCTATCTCATAGAGGGTAGCGACGTTTCTCTCGTTATACAGCCGGCTCCGGGGCCGCTTTTAGTTCGAGGCATATCAGGGATGAGAAAAGCAGTTAAAGAAAAATACTCAGCGAAAGAAAAAGAAATAGAAATTTCAGGCTACAGAGGGACTCATCTTTATACAGATGACCGCCATGTATGGTCTTTCTTTCTCACTCTTTCAGACGGTACAATAATAATTTCAAACTCGGTTAAAGCTGCAGGAAAAATAGTCGATACCTTTTCGGGAAAAGTTCCGGCTCTTTCGGATGCCCCTGATTACAAATACATGCGCTCAATTTATCCGTCAGGCGCTACCAGCGAAGATGGTTTTATTTTTCTATCTGAAAAGTTTATACGCCATCTAATCTCCCCCCAGCTTAGAATAAAAGAAGCGCGGAGGATGTACGAAAGTATGAAACTCTCCGTTCTTGAGAAATATATCATTTTTCATTACCAGATGACAGAAAGTTTTCCTCAGTCAATCGAAGATGTAATGAACACCGCCGGGGGACCGTCAATTACCGATCCTCGAAGGCGTGAACTCGATTCAATAAAGCACAGCTCTTACTACGGAAGGGCATTAAAACTGGAACAGAGCGAAATCGCAAACTGGAAATCATTCAGAACAGCCATAACAATATCGGCCCCCAAAAAAATAAAAGAAAGAAAGAAGAAAAAGCAGAGCAACGGTCCTGATGATTTTATCTATGACTTAAAAATGTTTTATAAAAAATTGACAGGCCAGCAGGCTTACACTCCTGCCGAAGTACTCGGCATAATTGAAACCGTCAGCAAACCGGGAGGACTCGACTCAACGAGATTCAGAGGACTATCAATGACACCAGGTTCATTCCAGGTTAAGAGTGATACCTACGGAAGAACGGGCTACATGATCCCGTTAATCGAAATTGAAACCGGAAACATATCTCAGCGGGAAGTGGAGGAGTATAAAAAATTTACTGAATCATACAGCAGTTTCTGGAAAGATTATTTTGATCCTATAGGGATCAGAATAAAGAACAGTCCAGTATTCTCGATTGAGACATGCATACTCCCCCTTGTGAACAGTTCAATATATTCTCTCCTGACCGGTATAATCGGCGGCACCCCTATTGAACTCCATTCAGATAGTAAAATAAAGAGTGATACTTTAAGCATGGCTTTCAAGATTAATCCTCTGATGATAAACAGCTACCTCGCGCTCTCCGGTCTGAATAATGAACAGACGATGAAATCGATATCAAAACCGGAAGATATTTTTACAGGAGAGCTGCAGTTTCATATGGGAGACGCTCTCCCCCTTGCAGACTTTGATTCTTCAATACTTTCAGATTTTTTTACAGACAGTTTTATCCGTTCATCTGAGGTACTCACAGGATTCCTTGCATGGTCACTGTTCCATCCGCTACGTATTGCACTGCCGTTGAAAAAACCTCAGCAGGGAACAGTGTTTGTGAATTCTGTTATTAATAAGCTCGTTGATCGCGGTAGTTTAAATAATTTTGTTCAGAGCGAAAACTATATTACCGTCTACAACAAAACCGACATCCTGGTAATAAAACTTACATTCTTCAATTCTCTTACGACAAGAATATACATAGCGGAAAAGGACAGCGTGCTCAATATTGCTACGACTGAAAAATATATTAAAGAGATCCTCGACGTAAAACCTGGCACAAACACCGTTATAACCAGAGGTAATGCCTCGATTATCTACAGGCCGTCATCTATGGTACTTGAACATGATACATATCGTGCAGCACTGATTGAGAACGGTCTTCAGAAGAGCAGAAAAAATTCAGGTACAATAAAACTTATGGGGATGATATTCCCGAATGCTGACGGTAAAGATCTCTCCGGCCTGACATATACAAATTTCGGATTCAAACCGGTCTGTCCCCTGGGGGGAAATTATATATACGACAGAAAAACAGGGAGTGTGATCAACAGCGTTTACGGGAACGTGGACTCCCCTGTTCTGAGAATAGATGAAAACAGTAATGGCCCGGTCCCCCTCTACCTGAAAAAGTTTTTCAAATCATCTGAACTCAGAGTAGAGCTTGAATTTACACCGGAAGGTATTATGACGAAAATTCAGGGTAAGTAAATATTATCAGTTGAAATTCTAAATTTTTCTGAAAACAGGCGAAATCATGCGAATTACAATTTATAACTTCACTAATGCTGCTTGACATTGTTTTATTTAAATGAATAATATCTTCTAAAACAGGGAATTATTTAACATTATTTCATTTATGTTAAACAACATTTTCTGTTAAATAAACAATCTATATAATTGAGTTCTCCATAAGCTGAATTGGATTTTCTGCGATGGAGAATATCAAATTTTTACCAAAAAACATATGGGAGATATAAAAAATGGGTACTGCAAAAAAAGTCAGATCAGTTATCACAACATTTATTACATTAACCGTTCTTCTGGGATTTACACAATGCGAACTGATAAGTTCAGGAAAAAACGATTTAAAAAAAACAACCTCAGCACCGGTAATTATAACTACGACCTCAGAAAGTAATCTCATCAATGAAATCACAACTTATAACAATTATTCGCTCCTGAATAGTCTTTCAGTGCAGGGTGTAAAAACTTTTAATTTCATAACTAACGAGGCTACAAACAGGACAACGTACAATATTACAGGAGATGTATCTTTTTCAATTGAGCTTGGTATGCTGACATATAATGCAGCTACAACTGCTACAGATGTTAAAGGTAAGATATGGTTAAACGGAACGTTGATCGATTCAGACGGTTCACCCTCATGTTTCTTTGGAAGAACTACTTTAAGCCGCGGAACAAATTACGTTGCGTTTGTTGTTTATAACAGCACAGGTACCGCAATAGGGCGCTCATCAATCGTAAAAATAGAATGCACTATCCCTTCATCTATATATAGATTTGAACTGGTCTGGGACGGCAATGAAGATCTCGATCTCCATATTGCATCTGCTGACTGGAGCATTTCAGGTAATTCCGGTTCATGGCATGTATACTACAACGTCGGCAGCAGAAAATATGAAGCTGCAGGATATGATATAGAACTGGACACAGATTCTGAGGCTTACGGTCCGGAAAATATCAGGATTTTTGAAATTCCAACCGGTGACCAGTTCAAGTGCTGGATTCATTACCATAGCGGAAGCTGGCCATCTTCTCCGGATATAGATGCGGCAATAAACCTTTATATGAATGACAGTCCGACTCCTACTCACAGCTGGAGTAATCAGACACTTAATGGTGGTGTAACCGGTGGAGATACTGTCACTTTAGGTACATGGACTGCACCAAATACATTGGTTAATCCTTAAAAAGTTATTATCAATTAAACAGTAGTGATACTTGTAATTTAAAATATATCTATATAAATAGTGATATAATTTGTTTTTGTAATAAATATTGGACTTTATATTTGAATTCTCAAAAGCCATATTCCTGAAAGAATATGGCTTTTTGCCGTTAAAAAGGCTCTGACCCCTGATAGAGGCTCTGATTCAGTAAACTGCTCTGACCCCCTATTTTATCCCCTAGAATTATAGAAAAAAATGATCAAAAATTTTGACAACTCCAATTTAAAACATTTTAATTTCATAAATGCTCTATTTAAACACAAAGGAGGTATTTTATGAAACAAGTTTTAAATGTTTTAATTCTGGCGGTTCTTTTTAGCTTTATAAGCTGCATTTCATGGGATGAAGGATGGAAAACAAAAGTCGAAAAATCAGGCAAGGGTGATGTCAAAACATTATTGAATTCAGCTGCTTCTCTTGAATTATCAGCAAACTCAGCAGATAAGATTAAAAACCTTATAACAGAATACGAGAAAATCGCTGCAATTGAACCTGACAATTACACAGCACTGAGCAAGCTTGGTGAATTTACACACCTGTATGCTTACATCTATGCATCAGAAAAGGATGATAAAGAAAAATATTATCTCAAATCAATCAAGTACTGCGAACAGGCTATGTACACAAATCCTGAATTTAAAAAACTTGCCGATCAGGGAAAACCGGCATGGGAATGTACGAAAGTACTTACAGTCAATGAAATGGAGGCAATGTTTTACTGGTACGTAGCTATAGGCCAATACTGGACTGAATGTTTTAATCCTTTTAGCCGTCTTATCAACTTTTACTGGCCATCAAGAGCGAAAAAGGTTCTTGAAAGAATGAGCGAAATCCAGCCGGACTGGAAATATGGAAGAGTTCATATGGCATGGGGAGCTTTTTATGCCATTGTCCCCGGATTTATGGGTGGAGATATAAACAAATCTGCCGAAGAATTCAAAAAAGCTATACAGGTCGGACCGGATGGTCTTGTTAACTATTATGTCCGTGCACGATATCTTCATACAAAAAACGGAGATCAAGATGCTTTTAAAAAAGACCTGGAATATATCCTTTCAAAGGATATAAAAAAAGTCGATTATGAGTATCCATGGGCATTCGGATATCAGCAAAAAGCAAAGGAGCTGCTTGCTAAAACGAATGAACTGTTTTAATTAAAAGAATCCGCTCTGATTTTTTGCATTAATCAGGGCGGTAACATTCACTGTTACATAATTATTTTTTATATTTATATTATTTTTGATATTTCACAAACAGGCTCTGACCCCTTATGTAATACAACCTGTTTAATTAACAAGCACTTCACTTGAGTATACATAACAGGCTCTGACCCCCCATAAATTACCTAGAGGGTCAGAGCATAATAGTAGTATACCACTCTTAAAGTATTAAATTAAAACTATATTTTTTTATGATTCTACCACAAGAGTTTGATTTATCTACCGAACCTCACTATACATTATTATAAGCGGGTGAAATTTATAATCTATGTTTTCTTCAAGTTTTATAAAATTACTCGAAGATAATAAAAGATCGCCCCTCTGACCAAAAGGAGGTTAGTGTATGAAAAGATCGTTTTTACCGGTTCTATTCATTCTGCTCATTCTTTTTCAGTTGGATCTCTTTGCACAACAGACTAACTTTCAGGTGTCAGAGCCCCCTATCCCGTGGTACGAATTCAGTAAAGGTCAGAAGGATTTAAAAATTAACGGAACATTTCTCTATATGACCGGCGAAATAAAGGATCCTGAAATGGGAGGTGACGTTTCAGTTTATGGAGGAGGTATCAGCAGTTTTTACCGCTATGCTTTTAAAAACGAATTCGCCTTCGACCTGGGCGGACTTGCTCTAGGTGCAGGGGGTGATGTCGGGAGCAATGCAACTATGAAGATGGGGATGTTCTCTGTTCCGTTTGATATTGAGTTTCAACCAGTCCGCAAAGAGGGATATACAGTAATTCTTTTCGGAGGATTCAACTTCACATGGTTTTTTCTCGGTATGGACATGGCTAATGGAACAGATAAAGCAACTGTTGACATTTCAAGCACAATGAGAGGACCGCAGGGCGGAATTCAGTTTGCGATAAAATATCCGGAATTTGTATTCACTCCTTTTTTCATGATTACCAGAATGTCAGGAGATGCAACAATCGATTACGATATAAGTTCCACAGGGAGCGGTTCACTGAGTACCGGTATCGGATCTTCTACAGCGTACTATTACGGTATCGATATCATTTATCTGCCGTGGAACATAGCAATAAGCTCAATAATACAACAGGCATTATCGAGCGGCAATAACCAGCCCTATCGCACATACGTATTTACAGTGAGTACTCATCTTGATCTTGGAAGCGGAAGTTCTGAGGAAATACCGGTTGCTGAAAAAAATACAGTAAAGTCTAAAAAAAAGCAGATTAATGAAAAACAGATTCAATAAAAATCAGGAGGTTGCTCAATGAGTATGATGAACCAAGCTAAAAGTCTTTTCGTTTCAAGTTTAACTATTATCGCTTTAATAATACTTGTACCGGCCGGATCATCTGCAAAAGGAGGTCATGCAGGATCTTCCGATTACAGCACTGATACGACCACAACAAAATCTTCTGATGCAAAGTCTTCAGGTAAAAAAACCACAGTTTCAAAAGAACCTGTCAACACGGCAGATTTTGATGCCAAAAATTACGACTTTGGTCTTTCGGTAGGCATGTGGATGGGGGGGACCGTTACAATTGAAGATTTTGACGTGGATAAAGATGCTGGACTTCTATTCCGTGGTTTCGCAGACGCATACCTTCTGCCGAAATTTGCTGTAGGATGTTTCTTCAACTATTCATCAGTTGAAGCTTCATATGGAAATTATTCTGCAAGCGGTGATATCTACGAATTCGGAGTATCATTGAAACCCAGATTTGTCGTATCTGCGGTGACAGCCGTCAAACCAGGCCTGAACCTCGGGTACAGAAAAGGACAACTGGAGGGGCAGGATTCGATTACCGGTCTTGGTATAAACCTCAGTATAGAATTGCAATACATCATGAATAATGATTATATCGTTTTTTTTGAAGGTGGTTTCCTGTCTCAGCCGACAGGTGGCAACGCTGATGTTTCTGTTACATGGGCGCCAATTCCATATTTTGCGATAGGTCTCTGTTTCTGAGAAAGTATGTATGATCTATACAGAAACTTGTATTCCTATCTGGTCTCTGTATAGATCGTATTATCTGATTTTATCTGAATAGTATACTTCGATCAATCAGCAGAGGTCTGGTTTCATGGAAGTACCATATTCTTTACTGTTACAGTACAGCCACCTTTTATACCAAGATCTTTTTCCATGTCATACTCGATTAAAACACCTTCAGGCAGAAATCCTTTACAATCATCCGGCGCTATCCTTGTAATTGTGATAATATAATTTGTTAGTTTTCCATCACCCGTTTTTGGTGATTCTACATTTATTTTAAAAGATTTTTTCGTCGTACATCCGCCTGATTCAGTCTCGAATGAAAGCTTACCGTTTTTTATCGATAGGCTTTTCAGTACTATCTCCCCTTTATCACGCTGACCTGCCGAAAGAGTTGTTGAAATACACGCAAGCAGTATTATAAAAACTTTTTTCCCATTCATAAAGAATTCCTCTAATCCTGTGATATTGAAACTATACATAACAACAACATTCATTCTGTTATTTTCAAGCTAATTTTGTTTATGAAAAAACTTGACTGCAGGATTAAACGTATTTAATTAATACATATTTCTCTTTTGCAGTTAATAAAGACAGATAAGATACTCTTTAATGCAGAAATCAGAGGTACACTTTAATTTATCTGACTGAATGCGTTGATGAAGATAAACTTAAAATATCCTTCTGATCTTATTACCGTTTATTGCAGCCGGAATAACGGAAATCAGATGGTTATTCTCTGGTTATATAAAAGGTTAAACAGTTGAAGACATACAGAAAAAAAATATCGTTAAGCATGATCACAATCATTTCAATGCTGATTCTGATATTCTTATCGTGTACAGATATCGTTTCTGATACTGATAAAAACCCAGACCGTTCAGCAGGACCGGTTCTTGTTGAAGCACCGGACGATATCGCTGCAAATGCCCTGCTTGCCGCAATTGAATATACTGAAGCTGATACGGTTTATGTATATGGCGGACAGGATATGTTAAAGGCAATAAAAATAGACTGTTCCGGGCTTATAGTAAACTGCTATAAATATGCCATAGAGGGGAGCAGCTATTCACTCCCCTTTGAAGACAGTGCGGTAATAAATTTTTACAACTCATGGACCGTTGAAACAGATTCACCGAGGCCCGGAGACCTGATATTCATGGGGGAGACTGCAACTCCGACCCATATCAGTATATTTGTAAAAGAAGAATCGGGGATGATATACTTTATTGATTCTACAAAGAAGCCTGAATCAGGTATCGATGGAGTATCAGAAAGATCATACTCCAGTGACGACTACCGTTTCCTCTCTTTCGGAAGGCTCCTTCTGAATAGATCCTAGTTTTACTGATATGTATTTTCCTGCTAATTCAGATGTTTGCATCTTTTTCGGAAATAATGTGCAGATGCGTTTTTTCATCTCTCTCTGTTAAATTAATGAATACATCATTATATGCTGCAAAAAGTTTTCCGGCATCTGGAGTTAATATCACTACACGGAGCCTGTTGTAACCTCTGCCGTTTCTCTCGGTCACTCCATCTTTAAAAACTTTACCGAGATCTGCTGGTTTTATCAGATTCTCCTCCCCGATATAAATAAGCAGTCTATTTCCTATAACAATTCTTCTTTTTAAACTTACTCCGCAGTCAAGTTCAACATTTTCTTCAGTATCAATTGAATCAAAAACACTGTTATCACAACCGCAGCCTAAAACATTTTGTGCAAAATGAACTATTTCTGTTTTTCCCATATGGCCTCCGGTATAGCCGGGTTTTTAACATCCGGCTATACCCGTTTCTTAAACTTCAGGTTTATCAAGCATTTTCTCAATTATAAATTTTTCATACCTGTCATAAAAATTATCCCTGACCCTGCTCTTTGCTTCCGATATCTTGCCAAGTCTGTAAACATTTCTCAAATCAGCTTCTTTAAATCTTATATCCTCCGCAAGAACTTCAAGATAATTCTTTGCCTCTTTCAAAAGCTTTACTTTTTCAAGTCTTACCAGATTGTCTTTCTCAAATTTAACCTTTGCTTCAGATGATATCTCAATAACATCGTTGCCGCGCTCAGATGTAATTATACGTCTGGTACCTTTTGCTTCAATGTGACTTCTGTCAGTCCTGCTGCTGTTACTTCCAATACCAACTGAATTTGGAAACCTTATTGCTGTCATAGTATTCCTCCTTAACAGTTATGTCTCATTATATATATCGGCTTTTAAAATAATTTAATAACTAAAATATTTTAAAATATTCTAAAATAACATATTATTTTATATTTTGGGAAGTGAGTCTTCATACTCACTTCTTTTACTAATTTCAGGCAGGTATGCAGAAAACTTCGTTATGTTCACAAATAAACTTGCATTAAAACATGCTGCATTTATACGGTTACAAAAACATTTTAATGGATCTGTATGAGTAAATTTAAAGCTGTTGTTTTTGATCTCGATGGAACCCTGCTCGACACAATCGATGACCTCGGAGACTCAATGAATTCAGTGCTTGAAGAGATGGGATATCCTCTGCACACAATTCCGGAATATAAAATTCTTGTAGGGAAAGGGCTCAGGAACCTTGTAACAAATGTACTCCCCCCGGAACAGCGGAGCGGGGAAACAATCGATACATGTCTTGATAAAATGTTCATGGTTTACGGCAGCAGATGGGGGGAGAAAACTCTTCTCTATCAAGGGATTCCGGAGCTTCTCGATGAACTCTCTGCAAGGAATATCAGACTCGCTGTTTTATCAAATAAAAATCATATCATAACTCTTAAAGTCGCGGATAAATATCTCAAAAAATGGAACTTCGATGCCATTTTCGGAGAGAGGCCCGATGTTCCGAGAAAACCTGATCCGGCAGCGGCATTTGAAATAATAGACATTCTGAAGATCCTCGCCGGAGAGATAATTTATCTCGGAGATTCCGGCTCGGATATGGTAACGGCAATCAACGCCGGAATGTTCCCGGTCGGGGCATTGTGGGGTTACAGAGACGCCGCCGAGCTTGCTGAAAGCGGCGCAAAGGTCCTGATCAGCACTCCATCAGAACTTCTCAAACTTTTCTGAAAGAATTATTTATATATTTTTTCAGTCCGATATCTCAACCCGGTTCCTGCCGTTCTCCTTGGCGCGGTATAGAGCTGTATCGGCTGCTTTAATCAATTCATCTCCGGTCTGATTTATTTTATACTCTGCGATTCCCATGCTAACTGTTATCCCGACCTTCTCCTGGATCATCTTGCGGTGCTTCTCGGCGACCCTGCGCATATCCTCAATACCGATTTCAGAGATAATCAGTATAAACTCCTCTCCACCGAATCTTGCCGCAATATCTGTATCACGAATATTCTCCTTCAGGTAGCTGCTGAGCGATATCAGTATCCGGTCACCTTCGTCATGACCAAACTGGTCATTATAATGCTTGAAATAGTCAATATCCATAATCACAAGGCAGAAGATATTATCATACCTGTTTGCCCTGGCTATCTCATTTTCGAGTGTGATATCAATCATTCTGCGGTTCGCAAGTCCGGTCAGCGGATCGTGCAGAGAGAGGAGTCTGGTCTCGATCAGCAGATTATGGTTTTCAATAGCCATACCGAGCTGTTTACCCAGCGATATCATCATCTCCTGTGTCTGCCTTTCAGTTCCATAACCCGGTTCAGTCACAATATTCATCAGACCTATTCTGCGGTCTCTTGCAACAAGTCGGATATAACAATGTCCGTGAGAACGGTGTGTCCCTGTTTTATTCCAGTTACAGTCTGCTATGTCGCATTCCGGTTTTATTTTCAGCTGCTCTTTACTTAATATATCAGCAATGAACAATTTTTCTTCCATTTCAGCGGAGACGTCTACAGATTCATTACTTAACGGATATTCTACGGTTTTTTTCAGGTCCCCGTTTTCATCATTGAGCCATACTTCAATGCCGTGGCATAGTCCGGAGAGCCGTGAACTGCAGATTTCAGACGCAACTCCGGGGAGCAGTTCATCAAGTGTAACCGACTGGTTTATTACTGCACCGATACGGTTCATGATATTCAGTTCGCTGTTCGACTTTTTAAGGAGTTCTTCTTTGACACGCAATTCTTCAAGAACTGTCTGTTTATCAGAAATTGTAGTTTCAAGCCGCCTGTTTGTATTAACCAGAGTTTCCTGCGCATCAATCAACTCCCTGTTTTTCTGTATAGTCGCTTCATATGTAGAAATAAGCATATCAAGCATCTTCTGCCTGTCGGACGGTATCAGGTACTTTTTCCCCGAGTATACTATCTCTTCAACAGACTCATTGCCTGTTTTTGTATTGTTCGATTGGGCACTATTGAAATATTTTTTCAATTTAAATACCAGATAGTCGACATTATACGGCTTAGATATAAAATCATCAGCTCCGCATTCAAGGGCTGAGATAATATCACCCGGGGAATCCAGGGTCGTAAGAAGCATTACCGGTATTGCCGCGGTTTTCTCATTACGGCGGATTTCCGAGCATAGTTCATAACCTGTCTTTCCCGGCATGACTATATCCGTAATAACAAGAGAGGGTTTATTTTCATTAATTGAACGGAGTGCTTCATCCGCATTATGAGCCATCGTTACGGAAAAGCCGCTGTTCTCCAGCATACATGAAAGCAGCATCGCCTGTGTTTTGCTGTCATCCACGACGAGAATTTTGACTTTTGGCTCAGGACCCGTCATCACTGTTTATCTACTCTTTTTTTAATATTTCTTTAATCCTGAAAGCGATCTCGTCCGGCGGCAGCACACAGACAGCCCCTCCAAGCTTGACCGCTTCTCCCGGCATTCCGAATACCACACTGCTTTCTTCATCCTGCGCGAATGTCATCGCTCCTTTATCTCTCATCAGCTTCAGTTCTTCAGCACCGTCACGGCCCATGCCTGTCAGCAGAACACCGATCGAGTTCGGCCCGTAAGATTCCGCGACTGTGCGGAAAAGAAAGGAAACTGCCGGTTTCAGATTTCTTATAGGGGGTACATCGCTTAAATAGATGCACCCGGAACCGTCTACTCCCATATGAAGATTATCCGGTGCTATATATACTTTACCGTTTTGAATTTTTTCTCCATCGGACGGTATTTTGACATCGAGGGAACAGGTTGAAGAGAGCCAGTTGGCGAATCCGGCGGTAAACCCGCTTGAAATATGCTGAACAATCAATATAGGAGTCCTGACATCACGGTTCATTCCCTGAAGAAATTTCTGAAGGGCCTGAGGTCCCCCTGTTGATGCTCCCACAGCTATAATATCGATATTGTGCAGGTTTAGCTGGCCGTACTCCTTTCGGTATCTGATACCAGGATTTATATCTCTGCTGAATACCGATTTTATTTCAGACATCTGTTTTATCGTACTTATAATTTCCATTTTCTTCTTCCCGCACCCGGCTTTTCCCAGTTCGACAGGCCGTTCTATTATCGCTACCGCACCAGCTTCCATCGCACTAAAAGACAGGTTTAATTTTTCAGTTTTACTGCTCGAACTGATTACTATTATCGGCAAAGGTACGGTTTTCATTATATTCTTTATCGTTTCATAACAGTTTATCATACTCATATTCATTGTTATAACATCGGGGTGTCTCTGTTTTATTATTGATATGGCCTCTTCACCGCTTTTTGCGAAACCGGAGACAGCTATCTCCGGATCTGATAATAAGATACGGGAAAGCAGCTGACTTTCTTCTTTTGAATTATCAACTATTAAAACATTTATCATTCGTATAATCCCATGAATTGTTTGTTTAATCCATTTATTAAAATATAATAAGTCTTCCCGGTATTTTCAAATTTATAGCATAAAACCATTTTATCGATAAAAAACTAAAAAACCCCGTTAAAGGGGTCTTTTAGTTTTTTACTATTCATTGCTGATTTTGTAAAATTTATTCCTACTACTGATCCACTGTTCCTGTAAAAGAATATGGAGAAGCTTCAAGCGCCAGCCACTCATCGGTGAAAAGGCTGTCAATCATACCGAAAAATTGCGGGAACTCCTCCTTTATAAAAAAACGTGAAGAGAGCACCCTGCCATAATAAAATGCGGCTTCGCTATCCTCAGACAGCAGGGAGTTCAGTTCCGCACCTTTCCTGCTCCCGATATGTTTTTTCATTTTCGGATAAGCCTCCGAGAGACTCCATACATGCATCCATGCAAGTGCAAGCATATAGATAGCTTTTCTGAACTGCGTTGCCCCGGAAAGTATCTGGCCGAACATAAATTTTCCGGCCCATTCTTTCATCCTGTTAACATATTCATCGAGACGTTCAACCGCCCTTTCCAGCGGTTCAATATAGGCATCATCCACATCGTTGCTGTATGCCGCATCAACGGCATTCTGTATTCTTTTTTTAAAAACCTTGTAGTTAAACTGTTCAGGATTCATCAGGAGCTTTCTCATTACCAGGTCGATCCCCTGGATTCCGTTCGCTCCCTCAAAAATACAGAGTATCTTAGAATTTCTCATCATCTGTTCTATAGGGTAATCGCTGCAGAACCCGTAACCGCCGAATACCTGCATCGCCTCTGAAGTTATCAGCACGTTTCTGTCGCTGCACCCGGCTTTGCAGATCGGAACAAGAAAATCAATGAGTCCTTCAGCCTCTTTCTGTTCGTCGCCTGTAAGAACTTTTGCAAGGTCCATATTATAATACATATTGTAGACCAGCATCCTCTGCCCGTCGACATATGATTTCATCCACAGAAGCATCCTCGCAACATCGGGGTGTTCAACAATAGGAACCATCGGCGCGGAAGGTTTCATCATATCCTTAAGAGCCGCTCCCTGCAGCCTCCCCTTCGCATACGATGCGGCATGTAAATACGCGGCTGATGAAACTCCCTGGGCCTGGCTTGCAGTGCCCATTCTGAAATCATTCATCATCTGGAACATAATTTTCATCCCTTCACGTTCCTTCCCGAGTATATAGCCTACGCATTCCCCTTCGTCTCCGAAATTCATGGTACAGGTCACGCACCCTTTAATACCCATCTTATGTTCAACACCGGAACACTTCACATCATTCCGTTTACCGATATTCCCGTTTTCATCCACAAGAAATTTCGGCACAATGAATATCGAGATCCCCTTTGTTCCTTCCGGATCACCTTCTATTCTGGCGAGAACCGGATGAATGATATTCGAATAATAATCGTTTTCACCGGCCGAGATAAATATTTTCTGCCCGGTAATTCTGTATGTTCCGTCAGGCTGTTTCACGGCTTTGGCAGCGAGCCTCCCGACGTCCGAACCGGCCTGCGGTTCAGTCAGATTCATAGTTCCGCCCCACTCACCCTTCATCATCTTCGGGACAAATTTTCTTTTCAGATCATCGGAACCGAAATTAGATATAAGCATCATCGAACCGTGGGCGAGAGCCGCATACATCAGAAGGGACTGATGAGCTGCGCTTATGAATTCAAGGTGGGCCGCACCGACTGACATCGGAAAACCCATACCTCCGATTTCCGGCGATTCCACAATACCGATAAATCCCGCGTCATAGTACGAATTAAGAGGTTTCTTTACAGATTCGGGAAGTCTGACGCTGCCGTCTGCTCCGTTAAAAGAACACCCGGTTTTGTCAGCATCATCAAAATATGGATAACATTCGTTAACAGATATGTTCTCAATAAGATCAATAGTCGCGTCAAATGTCGCATGGTCAAATCCTGAATATCTATCAAAAGATGTAAGCGAATCGACATTCAGTATTTCATAAAGAACAAATCTTATATCCCGTGTATCAATAATCGGATTAATCATATACTCATTCCTTTTTTTCTTATTCCCTGCCGTTGAAGGCAGCATCACAGAATCCTTACAAACGCGGCATTTGAGCATTAAAGCCAATCAGAATATTATAAGGGATTGCGGGCGCAATATTACTTATAATTTACACCGCAATCCCCGCTACTTATCAGTTTTCAAACATACTCTCACCGACAGTTACTCCGGCTTAAATACCTTATAACCGCCGGCGGGATAATTTTCAATACTTGTGATTCACAGATTAAAACAGTCTGCTTACTCTGGCAATTTCATCCTGAGCCTGTTTCACCATATCCTCTATGACTTCTTTACATGATTTTATGTCATGAATTCTACCCATTGACTGCCCCATCATCATCGGGGCGATATCTACATCACCTGTATCCCATGCTGTCTGGCATCGTGTCCCGGTAAGCAGAGGGGCAAGTTCTGCAAGTCCGGCTCCCCTCGCCTCAGCCGCGAGAATGTCCTGAACAAGTTTATTTTTAACCGCCCTGCCCTGAAGATTTATTGACTTACAGATCAGCGTTGTATCATATTCCTGTCTCTTGATAATTTCCTGTTTGATATTTTCATGTACTGTACACTCGTGTGTTGCCATGAACCTTGTTGCCATCATAACACCTTCAGCTCCGAGAGCAAGTGCGGCTGCAAGAGACTTGCCATCAGCAATACCGCCCACTGTGACAACGGGGATTTTCACTGTTTCGGCAATCTTCGGAGTTAAAATCATTGTTGTAACATCATCGTTAAGGGGATGACCGCCCTCTTCAATACCGGCAGCATATATCCCGTCATAACCGGCATCCTCAGCATGCTGAGCATGCTTGACAGAACCTACTTTATGAAACATTTTTACACCTGCGTTGCGGAGCATATCAACATATTTAACTCCCAGCTTATCAAGCGGTGTACCCGACACCTCTACGCCTCCAACCTTCTCTTCGGCACAGATTTCAATATTTTTTCTGTGATCATCCATAGTAATATGGAACGAAGGAAGAATGGTAATACCCACCATAAACGGTTTATCGGTGAGCTTTTTCGTCTCTCGAATCGCTGCCCTTAGCTCGTCGGCGTTTTTATAATTTCCGGCTGTGAGGTTTCCCATACCTCCGGCATTCGAAACAGCCGCTGTCAGCTGCGGATTGCCAAGCAGATACATCGCACCGCAGATAACCGGATACTTGATTCCAAACATCTCAGTAATTCTTGTTTTCATAATTTCCCTCTTCTTTATTTTAATACGGCATAATTTTTCATCATGCGGTATAGTGTTCTTTTATCCCCGCTTTTTTAAGCGCCACATTTATGACATCGCGCCCCATATTCAGCATAGTTTTAATTGCGGTATTTTTGCTTACATCATCAATCAGTCCTACGCAAAGCAGTGATGCGAATCCATGTGTGAAAATCGCCATCCTGTTCATAACCTCTCTTCTCTCCTTTTTCGGTAGGAGAGATAAAAGCTCATCTCTTTCGAGTTCCTCTGTAAGCTCTTTCAGAATTTTCTCAATTATTGAGCGTGTTTCGCCGCTTTCAAGAAGGAGTGCCCTGAACAGCTCACGGTTCTCCTGGGAGAACAGCACAAGACCAGTCCCCATATTGAGGAAAACGCTTTTTGTATAAGGTTTCATTGTGTACTCAAGCATCAGCTTTTCGGCCCTCTCCAGTACTTCACTCTTCAGTTCGTCGATGGAGCTGAAATAGGAGTACACGGGAGCGGTTGAAGAATTGAGCTCATCGGCAATCTTTCTTGTACTGAAATCCCTGAACCCGCTCTTTCTCACAATTTCGAACGCGGTGGTTATTATATCATCTCTGTTAAACACAGCTTTAGGCGGCATTTTTGCTCCAGTCTTGACGTATTATAACAGTCGTTATATAACACCTGTTATAATACGTCAAGCAATTAATAAAAAAAATAATATTTATATGTAATTATTTTACAATTAAAATGAGGAATTATCTACTTTATATAAATCAAAACTGTTGCAGGATGATGAATATTATGAAAAACTTAAATTATTCCGCTTTATTATCTTTAAAACCTGTCCTTACAATTTGCATCACAATCAACATATTGCTAACTCTCTTCACATGTCACTCTTCAATAAAGATACCGCCCGTTCCGGAACTCAACATAGATAAATATTCCGGAACCTGGTATGAAATAGCAAGATATGATCATTTTTTTGAACGCGGAATGGACAATGTTACTGCCGAATATACCCTAAACAGCGACGGAAGTGTACAGGTAATAAACAGAGGAATTAAATCCGGAGTTATAAAATCCATTACCGGAAAAGCATACCGTAAAACTGAAAATGAAAACGGAATACTTAAAGTGGTGTTTTTTATTATAGGTTCGGAATACAGGGTCATTTACCTGGATAAAGAATATAGATATGCAGTTGTTACATCGGATACACCGGATTATCTATGGATTCTTGCACGTTCACCAAAGATAGATCCCGAAAAACTTAAAGAATTGGTCAGCTTTATATCTGCAAACGGTTTCAAAAGCGAAAAACTGATTTTTGTTAAACATGATTAAAAGGTAATTTGAACTATCTGGAATGATAAAACCCCACCCACCTTCCGTTCCAGCACGCTCCGCCCCACCATGCAGTGCTTTTCCCTTTATACCATGATCTGTTTAGAAAATCGCCCAGCGGAACGGTATTGATCACATTACCTGTTTCGCCGGATGGATCCATGTACGACACATTACCATCTTTCTTGTTATAACCTATTAAAACAATATAGTGTCCGGGGAACGGCCATCTCCTTTTAAGATGTACAATTACCGGCCTGTTCTGTTCCAGAAAACCGGATACAATGCGGTTCAGAAAAATGTTGCTACGGATCACGGTGTTTTTGTGTTCTATACCTATAATCGAATCATTTGATTCCACTTGCTGATAGTATCTCTGATACATCCCGTCTTTATTTTTAAAATAAATCTTTTTTATACTCCACGGCAGCCTGCTCCAGTCGGTTGATAGATCTTTTCCTTTGACCCAGAGAGACACCGGACTGTTTTCCTTTACAGTATCGCCGTTTCCGGCATTACCACCGAGATCAACCGGCAAACCCGAACTGTCATAGAAAAACGGATACGGCTTAAGATTATCGCCGTAATATTTAAAAATCATGTAAAACGACGCCGGCCCGCACTGGGCAGAGCCCTGTCTTACAAAGTATCTTTCAGGATTTTCAGCGATGATATCGACAGGCTGTATTGCTGATGAAGTACCGCTTAACAAAAAAAGAAAAGTTACAGGGATGCAATAGAATAGTGAGCTTGTAGTTCTCTTTAATTGCATTCCATCCCTACAGAAATATTCTCCGGTGTCCTGGCTACAATCTCCAGCTTCAGGCCGTTTACTTTATGCAGGTAAAAAAGTCCGATCAGTGCCCTGAAAAACATCAGAGATACTGTGTAAACAATACTCATCGCAAGTATATTCGCTTCGGTGCCATAATCCCTGAAAAAATAGAGCATCCCTGCCTGGATAGTGCCAAGACCGAAGGGGGTAATCGGGATATTCCCGACGAAAAAAATTATCGGTACTAACGCAGTGAGAGTAAGAAGCGGTATCTGCATATGAAAAGCCCTGGTAGCGTAGTAAAAGAAAATAATAAAAGTTATGAAGTAGACCATTCTCTGAAAAAAAATGCTGAAAAACATCGGCCATGTACTTTCCCTTATAGGCTCGACAAGCCTGCTGTTAATGAATCTTTTCAGAAATCCGACCGGCGGGATATATTTCAACAGAACAATTTCAAGAACATAAAACCCGAAAAGGTAAAGGCTCAGATATATAACCCAGTACTGGATTTTCGATGAATCACCCGCCAGGAGAAAACCTGTGACGGCAAGGAACGCTATCCCAGCGCTCTCAACAACCATGTAATAAAACAGTATACTGGTTGATCTGAGCAGCGGCACCCCCTGGTCTCTCTTCATATACATGGCGATTCCGCCGGCGCCAAGGCCGTAATTAACAATCATAAGCAGAAAAGTGGCACCGCGGATATTCAGCATTTTTTTATACCGCAGGCTATAACCGAAGTACTGGTAGAGCTTTTGCAGATTAAATGATTCAATTACGAACCATATTAGGACGAACAGTACCACAAGCGGAATATATAATAAAAGATTGGCCGACTTAAGAGACTCGAAGAAAAAATACAGATCTATATTATAAAACTCAATCCCGAGAATTATAAACGCAGCGATCCACGGCGCCATGACCTTCAAACCATGTTTTATTTTAACTGTCATAGCAGTCAGTCTCCTTATTTATAACAACCGGCTGTACGTTGAATAATTTATTACCGGACAGCCTTTCCACATTAATTATTATCCGAAAGTCTTCTTCTTCCTCTTCTGTGAAAATATATCAGAGAGAACGGGAAGATCATCATCCCGGCAAGACTCAAAAGGCCCGGCAGCAGCGGCTGTGTTCCGGTTCCGGCAGTTGCCGCTATTGCCGAAGTACCGCATCCGCCCCCGTCTGAACCGCCCGATCCTCCGGAGGACGTTGACCCGGTTGTGAATGACCATTTTGTATCTGTGAGATATCTCCCCTGATTGTCTTTTATATCAGCGGTAAGTTCCGCTGTATATGTTGTATTGTAATCGAGTTTACCTGCCGGTGTAAAGAGCGCGGTACGGTTGACAGTATCATATGTAACAGTACCGTTAACGCTGCTGCTTCCTGCGGTTACCCTGAATGAACCGCTGTTTATTGATGTCTCATCCATCAGTTTATCAAACTGCGCGTAAATAAGCGTTCCGGTATCGACCTGCACAGACAGATCTGCCGGACTTACACTGTTGACCGAAGGATTGGATCCCGCTGTACCTGTTGTAAAACTCCATGTATAATCATCAGCTATACTGTTTCCCGACTGATCCCTGATGCCGGTCGTCAGATCTACAGTATAGGTCGTATTTCCAGACAGAGGTGAATCCGGTGTAAAAATTGCTGAATTAGTTGCAGAATTATACTCGACCGTACCCTGTACAACATTACTATTCACCGTGACGATAAAGGTATTGACGTTGATAGTATCCGGATCCATCGCTTCGCTGAACTGTACAACTATTGAACCGTCCACCGGGAAAACGCTCCCGCCGTTGCCCGTATTTACAGCGTTTATCACAGGAACCGTGCTGTCAGGATCCGACCCAGAGGTTAAAGTGAATGTTGAAGTATATTGTGCAGCCATATTCAATCCGGTAAGGTCTTTAACCCCGGTTGTAACAACTATCGTATATGTGGAGTTAGTTGCAAGTGCGCCGTCGGGTGAAAATGCCGCACTATGAGTCAGGGAATCATATACAACGGTACCGTCAACTCCAGCTGTTCCGTTCAACAGTTTAAAGGTATTCGCATTAACTGTCGAAGCATCAACCGCTTCGCTGAACCTTACAGTAATTTTATTTGTCACAGGGGGATTTACCGCGCCATTGGCCGGATCTATGGAAATTACCTTCGGGGCAACGCCGTTATCCGGAAGAGTATAGCTCCATGCCGCGTAGCTCGCAGACTGGTTTGAGTAATTATTATAAACATAGCTGCATACATAATTGGAGAATTTCGCCAGTTCATCCCTGCTTACCAGAGAGGTATCAGACCGCAGCAGTTTTAAAAACTCATCGGTATGGTTAAAAACCTGGTCTTCCAGCGGAAGGGTCCATGCCTGCAGAGATAACAGGCGCGGATAATCGATTGTGTTATCCATTTTATAGAATCCGATTAAACCTGGATAGGCCCCTCCATTATTTCTGTATCCGTAATCAAGATAATTGCCTGAACCGTTGTTAGTATATAAATCAATATTCTTATAGATATTATTTAACGACGGATAATATGTCATACTGAACGGATTGGCCTCAACACAGTCAAACAGCAGATTTAAAAAACATGTCGGCTTTGTGCTTGATGTGGCTGAAACACCATCCCAGTAATAACCGCTGTTATCATGCGCATTATCTGTGGCATAGGGTGAAACATGTTCAGCATAGGGGAAAAAAGGTATAAAAACGCTGAGAGAAGGTTCACCCAGCGATACCCACATAGTTACTGTGTTTACCTGGTCTGGAGTCGCGGCCCCTTCAATTACAAGACCCATAGTGGTCTGAAACCTGCTGATGCAGTAGCCTGTAAACATCTCACCGTCACGGTTAGGCGTGAGATATGTATCGTTATCGGAATTACTGTTATCCCAGACATTGGTGATTACCTGAGCCGGATCGGCAGGATCATAAAAATAATCTGCCGGAGTACCTCCGCAGACATCCTTCGATACATAACGCATCAGATTACGCGGAGTAAGAGTATTGTTCAATTTCATTGCGGAAAGCAGCTGACGTGCGCGCAGCTCTCTTGGTGTATCGGATGCGATATCAATCCAGCCGCGGGTATGGTTGCTGTTGGTACGGTTATTGAATCCGGTTGTCTGAGGATACTTGTAATCGGTAAACGCAGCGCCGTTTTCATCGGTAACAGTATTGTTGACGACATCAAATTTACGGAACATCAGCGGATTCCCGTTTCCATCTGTATACATTTCATAGATTGCCGCCCCGCCATGAGCGTCAATAACGGCGAAAATTCCTGATATATTTTTACCCTTCCAGTATGATCTGTAATTTAAGGCCAGAGTTTCAAATTCGGAAAGATACCGGCATTCAGCCAGGGCTTTTTCCATCAGGTTGGTATTTACGTTAGATGCGTCAAAAAGGTCATGATCTATATCAATACATGTAGTATTCGTTATAGCGAAACCCGATTCATTCGTTCCGCCGGTGCAGACAGTGGTCGGATCGGCGGTGCCGTTAAAAAAAGTTTCCCCCATCAGCCTCATGCTTCCGCCGATGCCCGCTTTTTCTTCAGGGAAATATAGTACCTGGTGTCTGTAACTTTCGGTATGGTCTCTGTTTTTCCATATAAATGGACGTCCTGTTGCCGATGCCGACGCTGATACCACAGCCACGTTACAGGCCTTTGTTTCATGCTGCATCAGCTGCTGGATCAGAATGGATGTGATCAGAAGAATAAAAATCCTTGTCGCAAGCTTTTTCATACGCACTCCCCTCAGCAGTTTTATCCATTTAATATATCAAAAAAGAATTTTTTTATATACAAAGCTAGTTCTGTTTATACCGGTTCGAGATAGTTTCTTTATAAAAAGCCGTTATCAGGATTCATTACGTCTCAGCCCGAAAATACGGCGCCTCTTCTTTCCATCGTAACTGATCATATCTCCATTTAATTCTATATATTGTCTGGCATCTTCAAATTTGTTTCTGCTTAAAAAACCAAGTTTCCGGTTCATCAGCATCCCCCTCCCCAGCGAAACAAACATGAAAAGCACCATAATCGGCCATACGCCGGCAAGACTGAATGACGCGAAAAACAGAAATGCATCACCCCTGTGGTTCAGATCCAGACCCGGAGGAAGAATCTTATTTACTCTTTCCGTGGCGCTCTTGTTAACCTTCCCCTTATCCATAGATCCGGGGAAGACGCCTTTCAAAAAAAACGGATAGTTTTCATGAACAAGAACCGCTCCCTTCTTTGCAAGATAAGCATCATGTATTTTCAGGAGATTTTCTGACGGTCTGAATGAATTATCGAGAAACTGGTACAGACAGCGCAATTTGTCAAGCAGGTTTATAAGTCCCAGATTGGGCGTTAGACCAAGGAATACTATTCTGTCGATATCTCTCATCTTGCAGAGCCTGAGATAAAAAATCCTGCTGTTTACCATGGATAGGGCTCTTGCCATGCTGTTTCCGCGGCACTCCTTGAGCACCATAGTCTCATCAAGATCAAATATAAAATAGTTGTCCATTATCCAGTAGGAAACTATCTGAAACGCAACAATTCTGCCATTATGTTCAACATATGTGAGAAGATCGCGCTTCAGCGCGTAATCATAAAAATCCTCCTGTGCATTCCAGCAGGCTTTTTCCACTGCTTCACATTCTTTCAGTATATGATAGAGTTCATCCTCGGGAGTATGCTTGATATCAATAGTATAGAATTTGAAACCTTTGTAAGTATAGGAAAAATATTTTTCTAGAGGAAGTGTAATTGAATTTATTCTGCGGTTTTTAGTGAATGTTGTCTGTTCTGATTCTTTAATAACGGCTGAACCACTACTCATATACCCTCCATTGAAGAAATCCCTGCAGGAATCTGTAAAAGGAAAACATCATCCATGATATCACGAAAATCCTCTTTACACTATTATGTAATCTTAATAAACTGAAAAAATCCATATGTGTCAATAAAAAAAACCCTACTGGACTGTTTTTTTATAAAAAGTACTTGCTCAAATATGATAATTTAAATATATATGTATAATGATGCATATTATACGTTGAAAAGACACTAAAAAAGGCGGTTGCTGCATTGTTATTTCAGGAATACCATAAGAAATTAAAAAGAACCGGTAGTTTTTCCTGTTTTAATAAGATACTGCTTACAAATATAACTGTTATACTGATGATTAACCTGTCAGCAGTACCGGCAAATGCGATAATACCATACCAAATTCTGCTTTCAACTATAAATGCTATTGTTGAAACAGGAAAACCTGATAAAAACTCCGGTAATGACCAGACAAAGTTAAAGAAAGGCGTTATAAATAATCAGCAGAACCAGAATACAAACACAGGCGCAAATAGTGTTAAACCGAAAATCGTCATTGTTAACCAGCAGAATCAGAATACAAACACAGGTACAAATACTGTTAAACCGAAAATCGTCATTGTTAACCAGCAGAACCTGAATACAAACACCTCAAAACTTAAAAAGGATACCGCGCTTACAGGTAATGCATTGAACAAGATATCGACTGATGACAAGAGAAGCAGCGATGATGATTTTGACGAACTTGAGATGGGATCATCGGGTCTGGGTTTCCAGTTTATTTTCAGCGGATTTATCGAACTGGAAAATATCATCAGTACATATACAAAACAGGAGCCGGGCGATATAAATAAAAAGAATGAAATCAGAACCAAGCTGAGCATGCAGATCGGTAATGAAAACTTTTACATGAAGGCCGTTCCCAACTTCTACGTACTTCCTCTGTACGCTTCCGGTGACCGTTATTCAGATTACCGCTACTCTGATAAAATTTTTGAAATTTCGCGTAACGGCAGGATCTCAGGGAAGTATTCCGAGGCATCCCTAAACGAATGCTATCTTAATCTCTCTTTTAATCATCTGAGAATTCGCATAGGGAACCAGATCTACGGATGGGGTACGTCTGATGTATTCAACCCTACATCCTTTATAAATCCCACAGACTCAAGGGAGCTTTTTTACAAGGATTCGGACGAAACGACGATTGGAGTTCCATCTGTATCAACTATGATATTCGCTTCAGATTTTACTCTTGAATGCGTTTATGTACCGGTTCAGACCGGTGCTATATCACCTATTGCACAGAACTTCTGGGCCTACAGATATGATCTCGGCTTTATGACTATTGTTGAGCAGGAGCATAAAGACCTTCCTGCAACAACTGAGAATTCAGGCTACGGAGCACGCCTGGCCGGCTGTATAAACGGAGTTGACCTTTCACTGAGCGTTTACCAGGGGCCAGATGCAAGCCCCATACTGCGCCCGATGGCTTATATCACAGATACGTCGGACATTATGGTTTTGCAGGAATACCATCCCAGCACAAATTTCGGCACAGACTTCTCTTTCAAACTGTGGAAGTTCGAACTCCATGGAGAGGCGGCATATTCGCCGAATAAATATGGAGTAGTAGATGAAACTCCGAAAAATTTCTCCATAAAGAACGCTGAAGCCGTATTAAGCGAACCATTCAGCACCAGAACATCGAAGATGTATTCATATTCTACCGGTTTTAACTTCATCTATGAAAAGCTTACGATAACCTCTGAGTGGATACAGAGTGCTTATGCAGACAAAAGCCTTATGCTGCCGTTCAACACAGATCTTCTGGCATCAAGTATAAACTACAGTTTTTTTGACAGCAGGCTCAGGATGTCACTGGGAGGTCTCTACGATTTTAAACATGAGGGCTACGTGCTGATGCCCGCGATGTATATAAACATCAATGATGTATCGGTAAAAATCCTTTATTCGCATATGAGCGACTCGCCGTCCGATGATATTACAATGTTCTCGGTTTTCAAAAAACACGATATTGTAATTGTCGGCATCCGGTACGAGTTCTGATTCCGGTTACGTTGATTTTATTTCTGCTGTACGGTTCAGAAATCCGTGAAGGGCTACTTGATGATATTATGGCGCCGGAAGGTTATTATCCTATATCAGGCGGGGAATTCCGGTAAAGTATTCAGCGGTTTTTTACGACAGAGTAAATGACCTCAATAATCCATGGTAATACACAGTAATTGAGATCATGATTTATTGTACAGCGGTAAAACCGTTATATATAACAAAACAGCATATTTTTTCTCGTCAGATAAATTTTTTATTTTAAAATTTTTAAATATCCGGCATAATAAAACAGATTCACAAAAATAAATAATTCAGGAGCTAATCAATGAAGCGTTTGTTTTTTCTCACATCCCTGGTTTTAGTCTTCTCGGTACAGTCTCTATTCGCCCTTACAGGGAGAGAGATAATCGAAAAATCTGAAAAACAGACAAAACCGAAAAGTACAAAAAGCAAGGTAATGATGAACATTTACAAAGGGTCCAGCGTACAGGAAAAAGAATTTCTGCTTTTCCAGAAATCAATCGCCGGTGAAGACAAAGTTCTGATTACATTCACAAAACCGACACAGATCAAGGTCCTTACACATACGCATAAAAACGGCGAAGATGACCAGTGGCTGAGCCTCTCATCCGGAAAAGTAAAAAGGCTCGTCGGCGGCGACAAAAGTGAATCCTTTGTACAGTCTCATATGACTTATGAAGACCTTGAAAGCAGGGAGATCAACAACTACGAATATAAACTGGTCAAAGAAGCCCCTGTTAATGGCGAACCATGCTACCTCGTAGATGCGGTAAAAAAATCCGGCACAAAAACATATGAAAAAAATACTCTCTACGTGAGAAAAACGGATTATGTTATTGTAAAAATAGATTTTTATCAGAAGGGTAAAATTCTGAAAACAATGGAAAATCAGAAAATATCAAAAATAGACGGGATTAACACACCGATGAAAATCGTTGTATCCATGGCCGACGGAAGCGGAAGAACCGAACTCACTGTTGATAAAATTATTTATAACAAAGAAATTGAAGACGCAAAATTTTCTAAAGAAGCTCTTCGATAATATAATTTTATAAACTCTAAAGCTACTTTCATTGCAGATTTTGAAAAATAAAAAAGAATTCCGGCCGCTGTCAAACGCTTCAAGGATATGGCTTGCGGCTGGAAAACTCTGGCCCCCTTTCTGCAACCAGATGATTGTTGAAGGTACGGGGGCTGTCAGTTTTGAACAGCTTAAACGTGCCGTCGAACTTGCTTCATCAGCAAATCCCGGAGCGCGTATCGTCCGAAAAGGGATGCTGACAGCGGGCCGATGGGTAGATACCGGAATCGCTCCCCCCGTAAGAGAAGTTGACGGAAGGGGATGGTCAGGGAGAGACCCGTTAAACGCGGAGTTTCTTTCAGAATCTCTTGATCCTGTCAACGGACCCTGCTGTGAAGTTCTGCTTATCAGTGGTAAACCCTTACGTCTGGCCTTCAGGACCCATCACGCGGTGATGGACGGGCGCGGTACGGTCACATGGGCTGAGGATATTTTCCGGATACTCCGCGGAGAGTCTCCCGCCGGATCGGATCATCTCGCATATGAAGACCAGTTTCTAAACCTCTCGCCGAAAATTGAAAAACCTGTTTCGGAGAGATATATCTCCCCCTCGGGAAAAGCCGGAAACACCTCCGGTTTTATCTGGAAAAGAAGAACAGTTGAAGGGAGGTTTTCCGCTCTTCTTCCGGAAATAATGTGCATAACAGCAGGAGAAGCGTGGAAACACGGAGAAGGGAGTGTCCGTATAGGAGTGCCGGTTGACCTGAGGACACGGCGTCCCGGATTCCGCTCCACAAGCAATCTTACAAACGCGATTTTCTTCAAGATCACAAAAGACACTACGCCAGCCCTGCTCTCCGGCGAGATCAGGAAACGGCTCGAAGAGAAAATCGACGGAACCCTCACATGGGAGGACCGCATACTGAAATATATACCGGCCGTTGTTCTTGAAAAAGTCCTCTATAAGGAATCGGTAGCCTCACGGAAAACCGGCCTCTACCGCTATTCAGCCATTATATCAAATCTCGGAAAGATACCTCCTGATATTTTTTCAACAGAGAGCTTTACCGCCGGTTCAGCTTTCTTCATCCCCCCAGGAAACGAATTGACCCCATTCTTCATGACTATTCAGGGGACCGGGTCATTTATAGATATAGTTTTGACACTACCATCCTGTTACGGCGGCAATGGAAGGATCGATACCCTGATGGATTCGATCATATCCAAATTGAAAATTCAGGCGCGCTGCTGAATGTCTGGAAAAAAATATACCAGAAAAATGACATACAATGACCGTATCTTCGTCGCTGCCGAAGAGATATGCCCCCCTGTTGTAAATCAGCTGTTTTTCGAGGGTACGGGAGAATTCGACATAAATAGATGGCGCGATGCGGTAAAGATCGCATCTGACGTAAATCCCGGCAGCAGACTTGTATTAAAAGGCCACCTCTGCACCAGCAGGTGGATTGACTCCGGTACCGCTCCGCCGGTCAGCATTGCAGACGGCAGAGCATGGGACGGCACAGGCCCGGAAGGTGCCCCTTTCCTGGAAAAGAGGTTCAATCTGCGTTACGGTCCTACATGCGAAGTGCTGCTTATCAACGGCAGCCCGCTGCGAGTATGTTTCAGGACACACCATGCCGTGATGGACGGGATGGGGACTCTGACATGGGCTGAAGATATTTTCCGTGTGCTGAGAAACGAAAAGCCCCGCGGATCGTATTCTGTAATCAGCGATTACGAACTGGCACGATCACAGAATAAAGAGTACCGCAAACCGTTTCCGAGGAACGATATCGCGCCCACCGGAAAGGCATCGGCAGATAAAACCGGTCTCACATGGAAAAGAGTTTCGCTGAAGGGACGTTATAACAACTTTCTGGGACAGGTCGCTGTTCTGGCCGCCGCTGAGGCGCGGAAACATGGACAGGGGCCTGTGCACTTCGCAGTACCGGTAGACCTGCGTCCGATAAGCCCCGGTTTGAGATCGACGGGAAATCTCGCTGTATGCATATATGTCGAGGTTACAGAAAATTCAACTCCTGAAAAAATTTCTCAGAATATAAAAGACCAGCTGCATGAAAACCGCCAGTGCATGATAGACAGAACTGACCCCCTTTTCATCTATATCCCGATGAGTTTTCTCGTCTACAAAGGTAAAGCGATGATGGATGATAACAAACGCACGGGGAGATACGGAACATCGGGTATGCTCACCAATATGGGTATAATACCTGTCGATATCTACAGCGGCGGCGGATTTAAAGCGGATACATTCTGGGGGATACCTCCGAATCTTGAATACTACCCGTTTTTCATGGGGATGGCTGGAGGCGGCGATTCCACATCTCTGATTCTTTCAATGCCTGTGTCTCTGGCGGATAATAACCGGCTTGACACGATACTTGAAAATATTGTAAAGGGACTTGTTCCGTCCCGGAAACCATAATTGTTAGAAGAATTCAAACTATGTATAAACGAGCCCTGTCATTCAACGAACGTTTTTTTCTTGCAACCGACCGCGTTACGCCGCCGTTCTGCAACCAGATGATTTTCGAGGGGAGCGGTTCTTTCGATACCGGCCGCTGGCTTGAAGCTGTTGATAAAGCATCGGAAGCCAATCCCGGAAGCAGGATTGTATTAAAAGGCCGTCTGTCCATGACAAAATGGGTTGATTCGCTCAAAGCCCCGCGTCTCCGCGTGGTTGACGGCAGCGGCTGGGACGGCATGAGCGACAGCAGCGCCCCGTTTCTGCAGGAATACCTTGATCCTCGCAAGGGCCCCACGTGCGAAGTAGTTCTGATCCGTGACGATGTTCACCGTGTGGCGTTCCGTACGCACCATTCCGTGATGGACGGAAGAGGCACCCTTTACTGGGCCGAAGAAATATTCCGCGTACTCAGGGGGGAGAAACCTGCCGGATCAGATTCAACCCTTACAGATATAGAACTCGCCGGGGTCTACCAGAGAGAGGGAAGATTCCCCCCTCCTCATAAATTCATCGCTCCCACAGGCAGCGCCGATTCAGCAGGGAGCGGAGTCCGCTGGACAAGGAGAATACTATCCGGAAAATATAAAAATCTTCTTCCCCGCGTAGCGATAGCAGTTGCGGAACAGGCGCGCGGTATAAAGGATGGAGATGTGCGTATAACGATACCTGTGGATTTACGGCAGCGCGACGGATCAATACGATCAACAGGAAACCTTACCAATACGATCTATATAGAAGTAGATCCCGGATCAACCGTGGAATCGGTGGCCGGAGACATTGCCTCTCAGCTTGAAAACTATTATGACTGCAGATATTATCACAGGGAAAGACTGATGAGCTATGTCCCTCTGAGTATTATCACAGGCGAACTGAGGAAAATTATCACCGCTAAACACACCAGCGGACTGTACCATAACTCCGGAATAATTTCGAACCTGGGAAAACTCGATATAAACAGGTTTGCAGGAGGGGGGTTTAAAGCAGACTCCTGGTTTTCTATTCCCCCTTGCCAGGAGATTGTTCCGTTTTTCATGACACTTGCCGGTTCCGACAACACCGTAAGCATTACGGCCGGCATGCCGAAGGTGCTTGCCAGCCGCGGAAGGCTTGAACGTTTTATCGAGAATGTTGCAGCCTCCCTCTAAAAAGGAGAATTATTCTTCATGCATTTCATCATCTTTAAAAAGAGGATTGTGACCCCTGGAAAGATCGAAAAATTTCCACTCGATGATTTTGTGAATCAGCAGCTCAAAAGAGAACACTGTACCGGGCCATTCCGAGCGGAATTCCTTATAAACCCATAATACCGAAGACCCGGATAACCGTACACGGTATCGGTATCAGCGACACAAAGCCTGCAGGTCTGTTTCTGTAAAGCTGAATCATCATTGTTCATCGCCATGTTCATCCGCTTTATAAAAAGAATCCTTCTGAGTCCGTAGCGTTTCCCTCTATGATGAGTAATTTCAAGGTCAAGATAGTGCTGATTGATGATAAGTATTGAATATGAACTTCCTACAGCCGTAAATCTCGCTGTTTATACTCATTTATTAACTTTTCAAATACAAGTCCCCCCTGTATATAGATATGAACCGGGTCTCTGACATATTTCCGGTTCATTGCCCGGAGGTAATTTATAAACTGTTCGTAGTCTTTCTGAGGACGGTAATTTCTGTAATCGTAGCTGTTTCTCTCCCTCCACGGCCCGGGGAATCTATCCCCCATTTTTTTCTGGATGTCAGCATCATTTTTGTTTATGTTTTTATCACTATCCTTTTGAACTACAGGCAGGATAGTTATGTTACCCTTTGCAGAACAGCATTAAGTCGGGAATCCTCCCTCTCCTGATCAAAAAATCTGTATCCGTTTATCTTTTCAACCACCCTGTTCAGGTTCGGGAAAACCACATTGGACAACAGTTTTCGATCTTTTCCATACCGCATCCGAATGGGTTGCGGAGACTTCGGCAATCAAAATAAACCTGATTGGCGCCGATGAATAAATTATGCTTGACTGCATAGTATTGTTGTATATTTTTTTTAATAGTTTTTTATATACATATGTGAATCTATACTTCTTTCTTATTATAGAAGGATCCCTGAATTTCCCGTTAACACATTTGGAGAAGAAAATGTTCAACTACATCTTTTACGGCTTATACGCGTCCATTCTTGTTCATATCAACCAGTGGAAATCCGAGGAGACCCTGAAGAAAAGGGCGGAGAAAAAAGTAATACGCCAGGTTCGTCATGCGTACAAAAATGTACCATATTACAAAAAGAAGTATGATGAAGCGGGGGTTTCTCCGTACGACATAAAAACTCTAGACGATCTAAAAAAACTTCCGTTTATTACTAAGGACGAAATACGGGAAAATTTCCCCGAAGGTATCCTTGCACGCGGAACCGACATCAAGAAATGCCACTACTCCGCTACAACAGGATCAACGGGAAGATCCCTCCCCTTCGTATTCAGCCATAACACTCATACTTTTTACAACACTACAAATTTCCGTGTCTATACCATGTTCGGATACAGGCCGTGGCATAAAGCGGTTTACGTGAAATATACTAACACCAACATACGAAGCGTGGGGCCCCTGTTCAGAACGGCCCATGTATCTTCGATACTCCCCGTCCGCGAACAGATCGACGCCATAAAAAAGGAAAAACCGGACATGCTCGTCGGTTACGCGTCACTGATTCTTGAAATTTCCAAAACTGTAACAGCCGACGACCTGAAGCTTATAAAACCGAAATTTATATCGGTAAACTCCGAGCTGTCAACCGCCGACCAGCGCGAATTCATATCAAAGGTATTCAACTGCCCGGTTTACGACGAATATTCCACAGAAGAAACATGGATGATCGCGTCTCAGTGCAGGGAGCACAACTATCATCTGTTTATAGATAACGTATGGGTTGAGTTTCTGAATAAAAACGGCGAAGACGCAAAACCGGGAGAAATAGGTGAAATCGTCCTGACAACAATGATGAGTCCTGTGATGCCGTTTATAAGATACCGGATAAACGACCTTGGCCGGCCGTCTGATAAAAAATGCACATGCGGCAGAGGGTTCCCGCTCCTTGAGGCTTTTGACGGCAGGAGAGATGACTCATTCATTCTTCCCAGCGGAAAGTTTATTTCATCACTCAAACTGCTGAATACGTTCACGATGTATATTAAGAAATATCTCCACCTTATGGAGGAGTTCAAGGTTGTACAGAAGGAGAAAGGACTTGTCGTAATATATCTTGTTCCGGGCAAAGAGTTCCGTGAAGACCGTTTTAAAGAGCTGACCGACCAGCTGAACCGGATATTCGGAGAACCGGTTGAGATAGTGATCGAAAAAGTGGACAGCATCCCCGGAACCGGCACTACCGTTAAGAGGAAAGCAATTGAATCGCTGGTAAATAAACGAGAAGTCCCCGAACTGTGATTTACAGCATTTCACGAAATTACCAGACCGCTGTCACTGCGATGAGCGGTGGAGACGCGATCTGTTTTGAAGGAAAAAAATTATAGAGAAGCGGATATGTTGCCCCAAAAAACAGTTTGCTCCACGACGTTTATCCTGGGCATGTGGAATGGTTATCAACGATATAGCACCAATCCATTCCTAAAGTATTTAAAGTATAAAAAATTTTTAAAATTTTATTGACTATAATAATATACATTAACTACACTGGATTTATGAAAAGAATGAAATCTACACCGATCTGTCTGATTATAACTGCTGCAGCGGCCGCTGTGAACAGGTATATTCCCGCGCGGGTAGATTCTTAATTATTTTTACAATAATCAGGAAAACGGAGCCCGCGATTAAAAGCGGGCTTTTTTGTTTTACGGCGTTTCATTCAACAATGCTTAAAACATTTTAAAAACATAAAGGAGACCGTCATGAAAACAATATCTATCGCAGTATCAGCAGCCGCATCAGTCAAAGCAGCAATTAATCCGGCCGTATCCGCGGCTTTCTTCTATTATTACCAGGGGGACTACTGTTATGATTGATAAATATACCCCCAGATACTCCAATTCGTCTTTTAACATGAAATCATCGGCTGTCCGTGATCTGATGAAATTCAGCGCAGACCCTAAGATGATCAGTTTTGCCGGAGGCCTTCCCGGACCTGAAGCCTTTCCTGTTACAGAACTCCAGGAAATTATAAACACCGCAATCGCGAAATACGGTTCATCCGTATTCCAGTACGGAACTACAGACGGACATCTTCCGCTCCGTGAGTCAATATGCTCTCTGATGAAAATTGCCTACGGCATAACCCCTTCATCTGACAATATACTTGTAACAAGCGGTTCGCAGCAGGCTCTCTACCTGCTGTGCAAGATAATGATTAATCCCGGAGATACGGTAATCACCGAGACGCCGACATATGTAGGAGCCATAAGCACTCTGCGTTCATTCATGGCGGATGTCCATACTGTCGGGATGGACCGTTACGGCATGATCCCGGACGAACTTGAGGAGAAAGTATCCGATCTGATCTCTACAGGGAACAAACCGGAGTTTATCTACACGATACCTTCGATACACAACCCGACCGGTATCACGATGAGCTCATCACGCAGAAGGGATATTTACGAAATTGCATCTAAATACAACATCATGATCGTCGAGGACGACCCCTACGGCATGATACGCTACGATTCTCTGCGTATCAAACCGCTTAAACATATTGACAGCGACGAACGTGTCGTCTATCTGGGATCGTTTTCAAAAACAGTTTCCCCCGGTCTCCGTACCGGATGGATGGCTGCCCAGAAAGAGACAATCAGACGCTGTACGATTGCGAAACAGGGTGAGGACACATGCAGCAATACGCTTTCACAATTCATAATAAACGATTTTATCGAATCGGGATCTATATACAGGCAGATAGATAAAGTCAGGGATATCTACCGGATGAAGAGAGATATAATGGCAGTAGAGGTTGATATGATGATCCCCTCGGCATCCTTTGTGCCTCCAGATGGCGGACTTTTTCTCTGGCTGCAGTTTCCCGAACATGTGGATACAGGGAAAATACATAAAAAATCCCTTGAAAGAAATATTGCCTATGTGCCTGGCAATGCCTTCTATCCGTCGGGGGGAGGAGCCAGCGAGATGAGGCTCAACTTCAGCTTCCCCTCGATACCTGATATCAGGGAGGGTGTAAAACGTCTCGGTGTCATTATAGATGAAGAGATGGATGATATAAATAAGCATAAATACAAAACCGGATAATACTAGTAATGAACTGCCCTCACCCGGCCATTCCAATGGGATGGCCTCCCTCTCCCCGCCTGCGGCCGGGAGAAGGTTTATGTAACAGGATTAAATTCTCTACTCTTCCCCTTTCTCCCGGTACTACGGGAGAAGGGGACAGGGGATGAGGGTCTGATACTTTTTTCACATGATTGTTCAATACAGACCCGCGTCAAAAATACGCGTCACTTCATCCCTGTAGTGGTTCAGACTCTGCGCTTTTTTTATCCTTTTATCGATCTTTCTGCTGTCGGGAAAAAATTCCGAGAGATAGAACCAGACCCCCTTCAGTTTATCCAGAACATGGGCCTGCGAGTGAAGGTCCTCCTGATACGCATCAAACAGATAATCTACAAACTGTTTCAGCCTTACCAGTTTTGTTATATTTTCATCGGACCTTCCGTTTTTAATCTCCATAGCGAGAAACGGATCTGAAAGAATCCCCCTTCCGATCATCCACCCCTTAACTCCGGGAAACATCCCGCTCAGTCTCTGATAATCGTCCGCTGTTTTTATATCTCCATTGTATATCACCGGGTGCGAAGAGAGTTTTAAAGCCGAAGAGAATGCATCAGTGTTGACTTCTCCGTCATACATCTGAATACCGGTCCTGGGGTGAATTATAATATCCTTCACAGGGTATGAGTTCAAAACAGGTATCAGTTTCAGAATTTCATCGTGGGATTCCATTCCGGTCCTCATCTTCACAGATACCGTCAGTGAAACAGCCGGGAAGACCCTGTCGAGAAACGCATTTACGTCATCCGGATGCCGCAGCATTGCCGCACCCTCCCCTTTTTTGACTGCCATAGGAAAGGGACAGCCGAGGTTCCAGTTAACCTCGTCGCAGCCGTATTCTTCAAATTTTTTCGAAAGTGCAATAAACTCGGACGGCGATTTAGTCAGAATCTGGGGAACTGTTCTTATTCCCGGATTTGAATCAGGGGCCAGAGACTTTATTTTACTTTCACTGTCGGTTATCCTGACAAAGGGAGCAAGTACAGAATCGAGCCCACCGAAGTGTCTGACGAATACCGTCCGGAAAGTTCTGTCTGTCACGCCCTTAACCGGCGCAAGGTGCAATAGAGGTTTCATATTTTTTCCAGTATTAGATAATTTCCTGTTTATAAAAAAATAGTCAAATACTTTAAAGACCGCACATATATTACTTGATGAATTATTTTTTTGTTGATAATATAGTATAATATCAGAGAATATTTTTAAAAGGCATAACAGTATGAAACCGATAAAAAGATTTAATTATAAAACTGAAAAAAACGGACTCACAAGAGAACTTGATATTCTTATATATGACTTTGATATTATATGGTATCTTATAGAATCTACAAAACATGATGATGTAGATGAATTTACAGAAGACCAGTCTTACGACGATTATCTTAAAAACGGTCCGCCCCATTTCGCATCAGACCTTCCGGCCGATATAAAAGATGAAATCTACAGCGTAATAAAAAGTAGAGACCTGAACTGATTCTGTTTTTTATATTGCTGAAGTACAATCGATATTAAAGTCAAAGTCATAATAATACTTTTTCTATTATTTTATAAAAGGATAGCTTAATGAAATATTATCTGAATCTGTTTTTATTAATATTTACCGCAGCATCTCTCTATTCAGATACCTCAAGTGAACTTCTGGTGTTCACGCAAAAAGGGTGCAGCAGATGCGAATATACATTAGAATTCTTAAAGAAAAAGGGGATAAGATACACTGAATGTCCCACTGAAGATGAAGCTATGGACAAAAAGATGTGGAGTATGATTGAACACACGGCAAAATCTGAAATCACAAGGATTACGATGCCGGTGATCATAAAAGACGGTACCGCATATTACAGTATTAAAGACCTCGAAGCATTTCTTGAAAAACTTGCGGCTGAATAAGTTTACGCTGAACATGGTTTGACCTCACCCCCGGCCCCTCTCCTGAAAGAGAGGGGTGTTTAACAGATACTCTATCTTCCAATAATATTCATCATCGCTTCGGGATAGCGCGTTCCGCTTGCCGCGTTCAGCGGAAAAATCTGTTCTATCTCACCAAGTTCGTTATCTGTCAGCCTGATTTCAAGCGCCTTGACATTCTCTTCAAGATGTGCACGTTTTGTTGTTCCGGGAATGGGAACAATATTTCTGCTGCGGTGCATTACCCATGCAAGCGCTAGCTGTCCAGGTTTAACACCGCGTTTCTCTGCAAGATTATTTATTTTCGCGACCAGTTCCAGATTTTTATTGAAGTTCTCACCCTGGAAACGCGGTGAAGTTCTCCTGTAGTCATCTTCCGGCAGATCATCGAACTTTCTGAATTTACCCGCGAGAAAACCTCTTCCGACAGGGCTGTATGCGACAAAACCGATGCCGAGTTTCTCAACAAGGCTGAATATTTCAGATTCGGGATCACGTGTCCAGAGCGAATATTCTGTCTGAAGCGCGCTTACCGGGTGAACGGTATTGGCCCTTTTTACAGTATCGGCACCTGCCTCGGACAGTCCGATATAACGTATTTTACCCGCTTTAACAAGGTCACTCATTGCGCCGACAGTATCTTCAATCGGGACAGCCGGATCAACCCTGTGCTGGTAATAAAGGTCTATGCAGTCCACTCCGAGCCTTTTCAGTGAACCCTCGCATGACTGTTTAACATATTCAGGCCTGCTGTTCAGGCCGCGGAATGCGGGATCGCCTGTACGTACGATACCGAACTTCGTAGCAATAATGACCTTATCTCTCTTACCCTTCAGCGCTCTCCCCAGCAGCTCCTCATTTTTATACGGGCCGTACATGTCGGAAGTATCGAAAAAGTTTATCCCGAGTTCTATAGCATGATGAATAGTAGCTATAGATTCGGTTTCGTCGGCGTGTCCGTAAAAATCGCTCATTCCCATACAGCCGAGACCGATTGCTGAAACGGAAAGTCCCTGCGAGCCGAGTTTTCTCTGTTCCATAAGTTTCCTCTTTTTAAATGATTTTTAAACCACTGATAAACCCTTATACCCCTCCATCGATGGGATGGACCAGGGGACATGATGTCAGTTTTTTATCTAATTTCCCGCCCCTCTGGAATTAGTGGAGCTTTTATAACATTTTTTGAAAAAAATAAATCATTATAAAAAAAATTAAACCATTTTTCAGTAAAAAAACAAGAATTATATCCTGATCTCGACAATATCCTCCCAGCGCGTGGTATATGCCGGGGAGAGCAGTTCGCGCCTCATGCTCCAGGGCTTTTCGGTACCGGCCGAGGCGTAAAACAGGGTACCTGAACCGTACACCCTGTTTACCCTGTCCATCGTTTCCATCAGGGCACCGCTCCCCCGTTCCCGTTCTCCGAGGAAAAGGTTCATCTGCAGATCGCGCGAGGATATAATGTCGGAAAGCATAACTCCGGCCTTCTTGTAACGATACCCCTCCTTATACAGGTGTTTCAGAAGCGCCAGCGCATAACGCGTAATAACAGGGGTATTGGAGCTCGGCTCCGGCAGCTCGCAGCTCAGCGAAGCTCCGTACTGCGGCTCATCCTTGAACCGGTTCGTCATTATAAACACTGTGACTAAACCGGCGAGCCCGCTCTGCGCACGGAGTTTCTCCGCCGCCCTTGCGGTGTATGACGATACAGACTGCCTCAGGAACTCTATGGATTCGACGCTATGCCCGAACGATTTTGAAGAGACGATCGCCTTCTTCGGCGCCGGGGCGTCGTCGATGTTCATGCAAGAATGTCCGCGTATCTCCATAAGGGTCCTGAGTCCGGTGATCGTCATGTTTGCCTTCACCCACTTTTCGTCGGCCCTGGCGAAATCCGCCGCGCTGTAGATCCCCCTGCCGTTGAGTTTCTCCGCGTACTTGCGGCCGATGCCCCATATGTCGCCGACGCTTACCTTTTCGAGATACCTCTCCCTGTCACTCATCGTCATATCGAACACGCCGCCCATGGCCGGGTCTTTTTTAGCAAGATGAGACGCCGCCTTTGCGAGAGTTTTGGTCGGAGCGATACCCACCGATACCGGGAGCCCGGTCCACTTCAGAACCGTCCCGCGGATATCTCTGCCGTAATCATACAGGCTCCCGCTGATACCGGACAGCGAAAGGAAAGCCTCGTCTATCGAGTAGACTTCAACATCGGGTGAATACATTTCCAGTATGCTCATCACCCTGTGCGACATGTCGGCGTATAGCGTATAGTTCGAAGAGAACACCGCCATTTTATATTTCTCCGCCAGCGCCCTTATTTTGAAGTACGGCGCGGCAAAGGGGACTCCGGCCTCCTTAGCCTCGGCCGAACGCGCGACGACGCATCCGTCGTTGTTGGACAGAACTATGACCGGCCGCTTCCTCACAGCGGGATTGAAGACCCTCTCGCACGAGGCGTAAAAGTTATTGCAGTCCACAAGGGCGAATACCCGTTTCATATTCATGCCACGCTGTGTATCACATATACGACTACTCCCCATACCTCGAACTCTGAACCGTTTTTTATCTCCACCGGTTCGTAGGCGGGGTTCTCCGGAAAAAGTATTAAAGCCCTTCCGCGGCGGATGAGCCTCTTTACAGTAAACTCGCCGTTAAGGATGGCGACTATTATGCTGTTGTTTGCCGCGGTAACCGACCTGTCCACTATCAGTATATCGCCGGAATTTATCCCCGCCCCGGTCATCGAGTCGCCGGTTACGCGTACAAAAAATGTCGCGGCGGGGTGTCTGATCAGATGCTCGTTGAGGTCGAGCGAATTTTCGATATAATCATCGGCCGGAGACGGGAATCCGGCGGAGATTCTTGTGCCGAATAACGGATAAAATCCCTCTTTTACCGGAAGATTTCTGTATATTTCCAGTTTCATCTCGAAAACTCCTATAAGTGCAAGATAATTATATGGAGGTAAATAGTCAACAAATGTTTAGTAAAAATACAGGGGACGCTCAGAAAACTATAAATTCGATACAGGGTCTGTTTCGGAGTGTGACATAAATACATCTGCATGATTTGGGATACAATGAAAAAGGCTCTGACCCTCTGAAAATCTTTTAATCATCCTCTCATGAAAAACGTATAAATATCAGATACATTTAGTTATAAGGAGACTTATATGCCCAGATCTTTAAGAACAATAGCGCAGGGAGTAACCTACCACTGTTTCACAAGATGCCGCGGAAAACGTAATCTGCTCCACAGCAGGTACGGCAAGAGACATTTCATCGAATCTGTACAGATGTGTCAGAAAAAATACGATTTTGAACTGATCGCCGCGGAACTGGTCGCTAATCACATTCATCTAATAATTAAAACTATTGAGGATAAGGAGAGTATATCGCTAATCATGCAGTTTATCAAGGCGCGGATGGCGGAGAAATACAACCGCGCTACGGGTGAAACGGGGCCGTTCTGGAACGAAAGGTTCGGTTCCACAATTATCGAGGAGTCTGACAATCCTGAAGAATACCTGCTTTGGCTTCTGTGGTATATTGGATATAATCCGGTGCGAAAAGGTCTCTCCCGCGATCCCCGTAAAAACGAGATCGGTTTCATAAACTGCTACCTCAACGAAAAATTCGTATCACCAATACGATTTACTTTACATGAATATTTTTACAAGCTCGGGCGGAATTTTAAGGAACGTGCTGAACGATTTTTGGTCTATGAAGATGCTTACCTAAAGAGGTTTGTTTTATGGATTTAAGATGGCAACCATAAGGGGTCAGAGCCTCAAACCAGATGTTTAAGAAATCCGGAATATCGAAGAGTTAAAATCAATATTAAGAACATCTATAAAAAATGCCGGTAAATGAAATATCTGAAATCACAGGCCTTACAGCCGATGAAATCAGTAATCTGAAAAAGTATTTTATATCCTTTTTATTTATAAACCGTTTCAGCTATAAATTCCGTATTAGCATCGACCGGAATATAGTATAATTTTATCAATCTTTGTAAAAACTTTTTCTCTTTTTCACCATATTCTTTAAAATCTCTGCCGGGCGGAAACGGCTGCCGTAATACTCCTCAAGCGAACCCATTGTTTTAAGAACAGTATCTGCACCTATATGGTCAATATAGCGGAAAGGCCCTCCGTGAAACGGAGGAAAACCGAGACCGAAAACAGCCCCGATATCACCATCACGGGGAGCTGATATCACCCCGCTTTCAAGACAGAGGAGCGCTTCATTGATCATCATAAGGCTTACTCTCTGCTGTATCAGCTCCATGTCGAATCGCTTTCTCGGTGCGCCTCCCAGTATTTCATATACTTTTTCGTCAGGGGCTCTGACCCCTTGTCTCTTTTTAATATCGTAGCGGTAGATCCCTTTACGGTTCTTTTTACCATGGTAACCGTTCGCGAAGAGTTTCGGTATCCCCTGCGATACGGGATTTCCCCTGTCAGCAAACAGCGGACCGAGTTCTTTAGAGATATGCGCTCCCACATCTATGCCCACTTCATCAATAAGAGCTACCGGACCTACAGGATAGCCGAACAGCTTCATCGCGCTGTCAATGTCCCCCGGTACGCCCCCCTCCTCAAGCAGCAGCATTACCTCGTTCAGCATCGGAGCCAGTATCCTTGTAGTGTAGAAACCTGGGCCGTCTTTCACTACAATACAGATCTTACCCTGTGCTATACCGAGTTCAAGGGCACTTGAGGTTACCCACGGTTTTGTTTTCGGCGTCGTGATGATTTCAAGAAGCGGCATCTTCGGCACCGGTGAAAAGTAGTGCATGCCGATAACGTTTTCCGGCCTTCTGCAGCGGGCGGCTATGTCGCTGATAGGGATAGCCGAAGTGTTTGATGCAAATATCGTGTGGGGGGAGGAAGACGCCTCAACCTCGGCAAGTATCTTTCTCTTCAGATTGAGGTCTTCAAATACCGCTTCTATTACAAGATCCGTATTTCTGAACATCGAATAGTCGTCACACGGTACAAGCTTCCCGTACTGTACTTTCTTTTCAAAAGGATCAATTGCTCCGGACTTCGCGCGTTTCTCCAGACCCCTCCATACCTCTTTGATACATCCGCCCGCTGAATCGAGATTTCTATCCTTTATCAGTATGGTATCACAGACCGGAGTTGAAACAGAGGCGATCCCCTGACCCATGAATCCGGCTCCTATCACCGCGAGTTTGCCTGTTCTGCGTGAAATATTCTTTTGCGGGTTCTTCTTCAGTCCGGTTACTCCTCCGAACAGGCTTATAAGAGATTTTGATTCATGCGAGACTACAAGTTTTTCAAACAGTTCTATCTCCTTTAAAAGCCCGGCCTTTTTCCCTTTTTTCAGTCCCCACTCTATCGCCTCAATAATAGCGTATGGGGCGGGATAACACCCTGAGGTTTTCCTCGTAACCATTTTACGGGCCTGTGAAAACACTATTTTTCGTCCCGCCGGATTCGATTCAAGCAGGAAATCTGTTATTGTTCTTTTACGTTTATGTTTTATTCTGCCGGCATTTGCCAACATCAGCGCCCTCTTTACAGCAGTCTCCCTGATGCCGCAGGGCGGAATAAGTTCATCTATAAGGCCTATTTTCTTCGCCTTTTTCGCACGGATCAGGCGTCCAGTGAGTATCATCGGGAGCGCAGTCGTGAGTCCTACAAGCCCGGGAAGACGCTGGCATCCCCCTGCGCCGGGGATCAGTCCGAAATTAACCTCCGGCAGACCGAGCTGCGTGCCGGCGCTGCTGACGGCCATACGGTAATTACATGCCAGAGCGACCTCAAGTCCACCTCCCGCACAGAGACCGTTTATACACGCTACAAGAGGGATATCCATATCTTCAAGACGGTTAAGAAGCGAATGTGCCAGAGTTATGTAATCTGTGACTTCTCTGTCATTTTTCAGGCGTTTAAGCTCAAAGAGGTCAGCTCCCGCTATAAAGTTATCATCTTTAGCGCTCAGTACAACCACAGCTTTTATGCTGCTGTCCTTATCAATCAGTCCAAGTATAATATCAACCTCTTTCATCAGGGCCGTCGATATGACATTGATTTTTGTTCCGGGACAGTCCAGTGTGATTACAGCTATATTGTTTTCTGTTTTTTCAAAACCTGCATATTTCATCCCGATCACCTCCACTCCGCGTTTTCAAGTATCATCGCGCTCCCCACCGCTCCGGCTCCGCAGCCCGCGACAAGACCGTATCTGGCGCCCTCATCCTTCATTCTGCTGCAGCAGCTGGCGATCAGCCTTCCTCCTGTCGCACCGAACGGATGCCCCAGTGAGAGTGACCCTCCCCTTGTATTCAGCAGATTCTGGCTGACAGAACCCATCCTGTCTTTTAAACCGAGGCTCTCCCTGCTCCATTTTTCAGACTCCATATACCGGATATTTGCCAGGATCTGGGCGGCGAAGGCTTCATGTATTTCGAAAACCTTTATGTCCGACAGGCGGATGTTCGCTCTCTTCAGTGCGCGGGCTGTGGCGAATGCCGGACCAAGCAGCAGTTCGTCCCAGGGGTCAGAGCCTGCCTGGGCATATGAGCGGATAAAGGCCATCGGTTTCAGACCGATTTCTCTGGCCCTGGACTCTTTCATAAGCAGAACCGCAGATGCCCCGTCGGTCAGGAAGGAGGAGTTTCCGGCCGTAACGGTACCGTATTTTTTTTCAAATGATGGTCTCCCTTTACCAAGCTTTTCCATCGTAGCGTCGGTACGAGGTCCGTTATCAGCAGTAATCACACTGCCGCTCCCCGGCAGCACAACAGGTATAATCTCACGCATGAGAAGCCCCTTCTCAGCTGCCTCGACCGCTCTTTTGTGCGAACGGAAAGCGTAGCGGTCCTGCTCCTCTCTTGTAATACCGAGTCTCCGCGCAAGCCTTTCGGCATTTGCACCCATAGAAAGCCCGGTGGAATATTCAGATATCGCAGGAGTTTCCGGTATAAAAAAATCTGAAAGCTTCATACCCTTCAGAAGTTTCAGTTTGCCGAATACACTTTTCGGTCTTTTATACATCGTCAGGTCTAGAACAAACCTCCTGTATCTCTTTGAGATTTTTATGTCGGGATCGGAAAAAGATTCGACCCCTCCGGCTATTACCGTATCCGCTGCTCCGGCCTTTATCATATCACAGGCTGTTGTTGCCGCGATATTCGCGGAAACGCATGCAGCCGTACAGGTATGCGCCGGGATTGAACCTGGAAGTCCAGCCCCGAGCATGATCTCACGGGCAACATTAGTCGTCTTAATATCAGACATTACCGTTCCCATTATTACATAATCTATCAATGACGGATCTATTCCGGTTCTGGCAACAAGCCCCTTTACCGCATAACGTCCTATCTCCCATGCCATTAAATCATAATATGCCGTTCCGGACCGCATAAACGGTGTCCGGCATGCATCTATTACAGCTACCCTGGTTTTATCTGCAATTTTCATAAAGCACCCCTCCACTTCAGAAAATGTATCGATAACAAAAAATAATACGCATTAAGGGATAAATCAATTAATAGTCCTGGTCTGATAATACGAACCTGTAAACACACGCCACCGGAAATGAGTTTAATCAGTACATTTAATGTCACCGCGAGGCATGTAATGCCGCGGCCGGCTTTATTAAAGCATCCTGTATTAGTGCCGGCAGGCGAACATCGTTTTCGCTCGCAGTCTGTTTTATAAAAATACGTGTTTTTATTATGAAATTAAATTTTTTAAGACAGATTGCTTCACGGCGTTTACCATGAGCCTGTCGTAGGATTCGCAATGAGAGATCTAGTCATTTCGTAATGTGCTATAGGATCGACTGAATTTGAAAGGGGTTTTTCTAAAAGATTAATCCGAGGGTGTTTAAAGAATCTGAAAGAACAACTTCCGTATTCTTACCGGAAATTGTTCTTTCAAAGAAGTAAAAAAAACCTTTCCTACTTCTTATCTTCTAAAAACAGCAATTATTTTTTTGCAGGTTTTTTAGCTTCTTCTTTTTTAACAGGCTCGGCTACTTTTGTTGCGTCGCAAGCTGTATAAGCTTTTGTTTTTTCTTTTGCGCATGCATCAGCTTTTTTCTTGTCTTTACCAGCTGCAGTTACACATGCATCAAATTTTTTGTCTGCATCAGCTTTGCAAGCAACTTTAGGATCTACAACAGGCTCAACAGTTTTCTTTACCTCGTCTTTTTTTACTTCGCTGCTTGAAGAGCATGCTGCGAAACTAAGAGCGAGCATAAATGTAAGAGCAAGAATTGAAAATTTTTTCATTTAGTGAGTCCTCCGTCTTTATTGATTATTTTTTTATTCAGACAGCAGTATAATTTTGGTACACTGCGCGTAAGAACCATTATAAAGAATTAACTGAATTACCATTTGAAATACTAATCTGTATTAAAAAACGAATCTGTATAACTTTTTACAATGTTGATAACTACTTTATCTAACATTATAAAATATTTCCACAATTATTTTTCATTTTTGTCACTATTATATGAAAATTTTTAATAAAAAACTGCCTGATTAATGGGAATCCGCTTAAATGTAATCCTGAAAATGAGCCTTCATAAATCTGCTGTTTTCTGATTTATTCTTTATAACTGATTTTCTATTTCAGGCTTTTCTGTTATCATGACAGATTTAAGGTCTGAAGGCTGTCAATAAGACCAGTTTTTGTACATCGGTGTCAGCCCGACCTGAGGTCTCCCCTTAAGAAACGGTTTATCGCTGATCCATAGAACATGACTGGTCCCCTTACGCGGTTTTCCGCTCTCCCTGTCCGGCGGGAGATGGTAATTTTCCTGCGTAATTTTTACATAATATTTTTTATTTTTAATCAGTCCGAATTCATCGGAAGGGAGAGATCTTTCATCACCGCCCTCTTTCTGTATGAAGGATCCGGTCTTCGCGATGAAGGTCCTGACACTGCGGGTACTCAGCGTGACCCTTAAATTTTTATATAACATCACGAAATCGTTATCGCTGTTCCATGTCCGGTACGATGATAATACGTCGATCTCGCCGCAGTAAGTCACTATCTGTATAAAAACATATTTATTCCCTGTGGGGGTAATAGATATATCATCGCCATCAAAGGTTACTTCACACTCTCCGGCGGCTATATCCCTGAATTCATTAAAAGCTATCTCTTTCATTTCATCCATTGTCAATTCGTTTCCGGTCAGTGCAGCCGGGATAATTAATACTGCCGGAACTATAAAATGCAGAACCGGCAGCAAGATGTACTTCTTGACCCGCTTATTGGTCCGTTTTTCTCCGTCTTTCTTCATATTGCATCCCGAACTCTCTGCATTTGATCACCTCGCTGTATGGTATACTCCCTCCGAAAATATCCAGTGCACTCCCTATCGTAAGGTCGATCTTACCCTTACCAAGTCTGAAGACCTTTTCAATATCGCTGAAGTCTTTAACACCTCCGGCATATGTTACCGGCCTTGAAGCGGAACTCTCAAGAATGCTCACCAGTTTTGTATCCACACCGTCTTTTATCCCCTCAACGTCCACTGCATGAACGAGGAATTCGTCACAGTAATCCTCAAGCCTCTGGAAGTTCGAATGATTAATTTCAAAATCTGTAAAGTTCTGCCACCTTTCAGTTACGACATAATATGCATTATCCCTTATACGGCAGCTGAGATCTATCACAAGCCTCCCCTTTCCGGTTTTCTTTATCATTTTCTCCAGATTATCAAAGTTAAACCTGCCGTTTTTAAATACATAAGATGTGACTATTACGTGGCTCGCTCCGGCATCAAGATACCTGCCGGCGTTCTCCGGCGTTATACCACCTCCGACCTGCAGCCCTCCCGGATAGGCCATGAGCGCGCCAAGCGCCTGGTCCTCATTCCCCGGTCCGAGCATTATCACATGCCCCCCCTTCAAACCGTCACGTTTGTATATTTCGGCATAATAGGCTGCATCCTTGTCCGAAGTGAAATTCTCGATCGCTCCGTCCTCCTTCAGCGAACCGCCGACTATCTGTTTTACTTTTCCGTTGTGAAGATCTATACATGGTCTGAATCTCATAAATGCTCCCTTGTTAAACTTTTATTGTAGAACGGTAATATGATAACTACCGCGAGCGAAATCAACGTACCGGTGATAAAACAGGCTGAATAACCGGTTCTCTCCGTCAGAACACCGGAAACAAGTGCCCCGGGTGTTTTACCTAAAACTTCAACAGCAGCAAGAAGCGTATAATGTGTTGCTCCGATGCTTCTGTCTGAATTAAACATCATCAGCGCAAAAAGCGCCGTAGTCAGCATCCCTCCGAAAAAATGCTCAAACATCGTCGCCGTTATTACGTGGTATGATGACGGAATCATGAACGTCAGCACGCTTACATAGACCAGCGGAAAGAGCCTCATTATAGAAGCGATAAACACCGCACGGTAGACGGAGAGTTTTGATGCGACGAATCCCCCCGCAGCTGACCCTGCGATCGACGCGCCCATCCCCCAGGTCCCGACCCACAGACCGATATCAGACACCGCGATACCGGAATCTATTAGAAAAGGTTTGTACATTACATCTATCATAATTTCGCCGAACTTGTAAGTTGCCACAAAAAAGAGCAGCCACCTGAAAGAACTCCTTTCCACCGATCGGACAAGTATCTCCAGTACATCGGCAAGTTTAACACGTTTAACAGCCGCAGCAACCGTGCCTCTCTCATTATAAAAAAGGACCAGAATCAGCGGGAGTATTGATACAGCGGCCATCACTGAAAATAGAGTTTTCCATGCGAAATATTTTGTAAGCCAGACAAGAAGACCACCGCTTATAATCATTCCCGACTTGTACCCCACAACCTGCGCCGCGTTTCCGTAGCCGAGATCATGTTCACCGAGAATATCCACAGCAAGTCCGTCAACGGCGATGTCCTGTGTCGCGGCGATCAGGTTCATTGTGAAAACATTTATAAATAGAAAAGTTATACCCATAGACGAGGTGAAGGATGCCGAAACGATGGTGATAAACAGCAGTATCTGAAGCGGTATTATCCACGACCTTCTTCTGCCGATTCCGCTGTTCCATACGGTATCCACAAGCGGCGACCAGAAAACCTTCAGGAACCACGGCAGAGCAAGTATTGTACTGAAACCTATTAGTGTCAGGGAGATACCTTTTTCTCTCAGATAAACCGGAAGGGCCGTTGCCTGGTAACCGAACGGCAGCCCCTGTGACAGATAAAGAGAAAAGAGCAGAACGATTCTGTACATTTTCTGAAAACTTTTTTTATTTTCTGATGCCATTAAAAATCCGTTTTTGATATTTTAAGTTCAGCAGCATATTGATTAACAAATAATTCCGCACCTTACAGGGAAATGAACATTAATCTTCAGAAGATAATTAAAATCATCGTACGGAATAAGTCAATTAAATAGTTCGAATAGTACCGGATGAGCGGTAGTGTATAAACGTAAACTTATTAATAATTCAGCGCATTTTTCTTGACATAAAATGTGTATCCCTGATTAGTAACACAGTACGCATTTAAGCCGCCAACGTAGCTCAGTCGGTAGAGCAGCTCACTCGTAATGAGCAGGTCGCCTGTTCGATTCAGGTCGTTGGCTTATAAGCCCTGATAATATCAGGGCTTTTCCTTTTCCGCACAACGGACAGTAAACGAACAACATTATTTCCAACGATCTCCCCACGATTTTAAGATGCTTTTACTTTTAAAGAGTATAACTTCTGCAAGTTTTTCCACTTTTGCCTTTGCGTCTTTACCACCAGCCTGTGCATAGAAACGTTCAGTGACGGATACACTGCTATGACCAAGAAACGCCTGTATGTCTTGAAGAGCTGTACCCATGTCGCGCAATGATTGAGCATAAACATGACGTAAATCGTGGAAATGAAGATTAGAACCATTCAGTAGTGAAGAGTACGGGGCGATGCTCTTAATCAGGGATTATTATGGCCTCCTGTCAGCGTTCCGGTAAATACAAAGAGGCGGTATGCACCGCCCCTTGCATAATTAAGTTTATGTTGGAAAAATTAATAGCCGCACCGCCGGGTGTGCGCAATCTACTCTTCGAGGAAGAAGAAAAAGAAATACGCCGCGACCTGCGCTTTATCTCCGCCGGGCGCGCTACCTATTATCGAGCCGTTTTTGCGCACTGTACCGTCATTATCAATTTTCCCTATGATAGATCCGCTTTTGCGGACAGTACCGTCATCGGCCACGCTCCCCACTATTGATCCGTTTTTGCGGATATCCCAGTTCGATGAAATATTGCCCACAATGGAACCGTTT
>CAYTNW010000028.1:0-41909 GCA_964439325.1 uncultured Leptospirales bacterium
AACTCCCGTTCGTTCAGCGGCTACAGGTTTTTATTCGGCATGGTCGATTACGAGCATGCCGATGCCCGTAAATATTTCCGGTTCTTCCCCCTTGCATGGTTCATGTGGGGAGAGCAGGGTGACGACGAACTCTCCACCGTTTTTCCTCTGTTCTTTTCGTACAGGTCGGTCGAGAAAAAGGAATCATATTTTGTAACTCTGCCTTACGCGGCACAGCGACAGGACAGGTCATATATAAAGGCATACGGACTGATAATGTACTGGGACGAGTATGACGCTGAGAAGGAATATTATGAAAAGAGCGTAATCTGGCCGCTGGTAAACTGGTACAGTTCGGCAGAAAAGAACGGTTACAGAATACTCCCATTGATCGTGCACAGGGAGTGGAGCGAGGAGGAGGGGTGGTCTTCCCAGACATTTACTCCTCTCTCCTACAGCAGGGATGTGAAAAATCTTCAGACCGGTGAGTATGCTTTCCGCCGCAGAATCAATCCTTTATACTGCAGCAGAGAGAAGAACAGGGCTTCCGGTTATTCATATTCGCTGTTTGCTCCTGTTGTTCCGCTGTATTACCGTTCCGTTGAAAAAACAGCCGCCGCAACTTCTGAAAAGACCGTGACACCGTTATTTTACTATCAGAGCGAAGAGTCGGATTATAAAGGCGTCATCGCAAGCAGTTCAAAAATGTGGTTCCCTCTGCTCCCGGTCTTCTACAGATCAACTTACGGGGAGTACAGTCACTGGAACATGCTTGGTCTGCTTGATAACTGCAGCGATAAAGATTACAGCAGATTTTTTCTTTTTCCTCTATACTATTCAACTTCAGAGAGCGGAGAGCAGCATAAAAATATTCTTGGCGTGATAGACTGGTGGCGTGACAGCGGCGGTGTGAATACCTCGATGGTTTTTCCGTTCTACTGGTGGAGCGGAAACAGCGGCGGCAGCAGCCTTGTGCTGTTTCCTCTGCTGTCGTATTTCAGCAGTAACGCGTATTCAAAAACACGTTTTGTCGCCGGCGCATACTGGTACGAATCTTCGGGTTATCAGAGGCAGAATTTTCTCTGGATGTTTGATCATCAGAAGTTTAAGCGTAAAGGTTACGACAGGAATGAATATTCGCTGCTGTTGACGACAATGGAGTTTGACATAGATCCGGAGATCGCGGAGATGAGGCTCCTGTGGGGAACTCTGTTCAGCTTTGAAAAATACCGGAAGAACGGAAACTATGACGTTGATGCTCTTCTCTGGCTTGCCGGAGTCAAACGAAACGGCGATTATTTTCATAACAGGGTTCTGCCTCTGTACTGGTACTCTTCAGACAGGTATGAGACCACGCTTGTGGTTCCGCCGGCACTCAGCTACTTCAGCAAAGACAGCAACGGCAGATTCGACCTCGGCCTGCTGGGAGTTGTTTACTACCGCAACGAGGACAGGGCTGCGGGGGAGGACAGGATAATGTGGCTCCTGGGTTCGCTGTATGATGAGGTGAAGGTTCCTGAGAGAAAGTATCATTCGATCGGAAGCCTGTGGGGTATTCTCTGGGATTATGAAACAGAGGAGGCGACAGATTTTACAAAGTTTACAATACTTAAAGGACTGTATAAATACATTGATAAAAAGGGTGAAAAAGAGCATACCGTGTTCTGGGTTTTTTAACTCGATATGTTAAAAGAGGATCAGATGTAGATCTCTACCGTGTTGCGTCCATGTTCTTTAGCCCTGTAGAGGGCCTGGTCTGATCGTGAAATAAGGCTGTCAAGTTTTTCGCCGGGGTACAGCTCCGCGCATCCGAACGATGCTGTGATCTGTCCGAGTGAATCTATCTTCATTGATTCCACCTCGACCCGAAGCTTTTCCGCGACGAGAAACGCGCCGGTCATATCGGTTTCCGGGCATATGATAAGAAACTCCTCGCCTCCAATGCGTCCGGCTATGTCGATGCTTCTCAATGCGAGAATCATCGTAACAGCGAACTTTTTCAATATTTTGTCCCCGGTCCCGTGACCGTATATATCGTTGAATTCCTTGAAGTTGTCTATGTCGATCATTATCACCGACAGCGGGTTTCCGGTACGGTGCGTTCTGTCGATTTCGGCCGAGAGTACAGATTCAATCTTCCTCCTGTTCGCGATACCGGTCAGCGGATCTGTGAGTGAAAGGTATTCAACCTCGGCTATTTTTTCTTTAAGCTCTGCTGTGCGTATTTCAACTGTACATTCCAGAAGGTGCATGAAATAGGTGAGCTTCAATGCAAAAAACTTAGAGGTGAGAATTACCACGATCAGCGCGGTCATGAATATAAGAAAGAATTTCATCGCGAGAAATTTCAGGTCGCCATACACTTCATCTTTTGTCAAAACAATTACCATTATCCATTTAGCCGACGGGATCGGCGTGAAGACAGCAAACCGGTCATCGTACGGATCGTAATGCATCCCCCACTGCTTTCTTTCGAAAATCTTTTCTATCGGACTGCCGATATTCGGCAGATCATAAAGGCTTTTACCGATCATGGATCTTTTGGGATGAAAAAGAATTGTACCGGTTTCATTTATCAGAACCGAATAGCCTTTACCCCTGACCTTGATCTTTTTAAGTTTCTCTTCAATTGTATCGAGAGAGACGTCTGCCGATAACACTCCCCGCAGGGAACCGTCCCTGAAATATACCGGAGACGAAACGGATACTATTGAAGTCTGGGTCCCCTGGTCGAGGTACAGGCCGGTAATCGCTGTTTTGCCGTTCTTTACCCCCTCTGTAAACCACGGTCTCACTCGTGGATCATATTTTTCTGTGGGGAACCAGTTAGTTCCGCTGACAAATCTTCCGGATACAGATCCATAATAGAGGTCGGAAAAAAAAGATTCGCTGCTGTAATTCCTCAGTATTTCTGATGTTATCTTTTTATCATCAGGGAGACCTTTCCCGATCATGTAAGAGTAGGCATCGACGATTGAGATCATCCTGGTTATCCACTGGTCGATCTCGGCGGCATGACCGGTCGCGACCTCCTGAGTTTGAAGGTCTATATCCCTGGTAATTATCAGTTTGCTCACACCGTAGCTGGCGAGCGATATTGCGGCAAAAGTGACACCGAACAAAATCGAAAAAGTCGCTACAAGTTTGATCCTTAATGTGGATGCCCGCTCGAGATTATTTTTGGACCTTTCTGTCATTATCCGTTTCCGCCTGTACAAAGGTCTGTAGCTAAGATAGTGCTGATTTTAACAGAAATCAAAAAAAAAGAACTTTTATAGTACATCCGGATAAAACATATATAATGCAAAATAATATTTTTTCAATATTTGCTGGACTATTTTTTTTATTTATATAATGCTGTTTTGAAATACATAAATTTATATAGCAATGTATGAGGTAAAAGATGTATACGATACTTCATCTTGAAAAGAATAATACATACAGGAAACTGATTAAAGAAATATCCTCCGAGATTAATGCGGTATATCTGAATACCGGAAGTACCGAAGAGGCGATGGAAATAATAAAGAATGAAAGCAACAATATATCTCTGATCCTAACGTCGCTGGAACTGGAGAAGGGGAACTCTGTCGATTTTATAATAGCACTTAATGATTCCGAATACCGCAATATTCCTGTAGTGGTCTTCACCGGCAACGATACTCTTGAAGACCGTAAAAACATGTTCGATCTCGGAATAGTGGATTTCATCCTGAAACAGTCGGGGAGAGATTATATAAAACAGAACCTTGTAAATTACATGAAAGAGGATGCCCTGTCGGTAAAGATGAGCGAACTCTCATATGCTGTACTCGACGACAGCCGTATGGACAGAAAAATCGTAGAGCGGATCTTCTCGATGTATGACATAAAGAATGTCGATTATTTCGAAAGCGAAGAGGATCTGTTTGAATCGATCACTCATTATGATGTATACCTGGTCGATCTTGTGCTGAAAGACACCACCGGTGATAAGGTGATACAGAAACTGAGGGAGGATGATACCACGGGCATCGTTATAGCGATATCGGGGATAGACAATATCAAAACTATATCGAGGGTCCTGTCTATAGGGGCCGATGATTATATTACAAAACCTTTTAACTACGACCTCTTCATAGCGCGTCTGAAAACAAATATAAGAAATTATCTTTCAATGAGAGAGATAAAAATAAAAACGGAGATGCTTGAGAAGATCTCGGTAACAGATTCACTTACCGGCCTCTATAACAGGAGACATATCTTCGACAGGCTTATGCAGGAGACCGAGAAAGCCGGCAGATACAAAACTGCTTTTTCGCTGCTGATGCTCGACATCGATCATTTTAGAAGTATTAACGATATGCAGGGCCATCAGTTCGGCGATCTCGTTTTGAAAAAAACTGCTGAAATTCTCCGCGGAAACCTCCGTTCAATGGATGTGCTGGGACGCTATGGAGGAGAGGAGTTCATGATTATCCTCCCCGAGGTGCCGATAAGAGGGGCCGCCGCTGTGGCTGAGAGAATCAGGGAGGATGTACAGACCCTGAAAATCGACGACAGGCCGTTCAGAATAACAATCAGTATCGGGGCGGCTGTGTATAACGGTGAGGATGTTAAGCAGCTGATAAAAAAAGTTGACCAGCTGCTGTATAAAGCGAAAGAACAGGGAAGGAACCGTGTTGAATACTTATGATGAAAAATTTGTGTATTGACAAAAAGCGCTGTATAAATACTGTTTTTTTTGTGCCGTGAATAAATGATGAGAATATAATAACTTAAACGGGAAAATAGTCTATGCTCGCCAGTATTGTCAATATCTTGTTAGCAGTTACCATTTTACAGAGTGATCTACCCGCGGACCGGTATCTTAAAAACATGACCGTAACTCAGGGCCTCTACGGCGACAGAATAGTTGTGGAATGGGAAAAGGTGGAAAACGCGACTTATACTGTTCTCCGATCACAGAAAAAAGATGGTGAATTTACCGTCATTTCACAGACCGGCGACTCCAGGTTTGAAGACCTGACTGCCGAGAGCGGGGTCAACTACTGGTACAGGATCATCCTATCCCCTGACATAAAGGCTGATGACTCTCTTTTTATTACAGAACAGGAATACCGGTCTCTCTCCGATCCGGTCTATATAGAGCCGGTGATAAATAAAACTGATAACATGAATGGAACTGATAGTGCGGATAAAAATAAAACAGATGCCGGCCGGGAAGAGATAAACAAAACAGAAACAGCCGCAAAAGATACAAATAAAACAGGTGAAGAGACGGGGGTTAAACGGCCGTTGTGCTATTCCGGGTATACTTCTATTGAAAACTATACAGGTGAAAAGTTTGACGACCTCGTCAAATTAAAAAAAGAAAAGCTTAAGATCCCATCCGGTGCCGAAGCGAAAAAGAAACAGAAGGCCTCTCTTGAATATATTCAGCAGTACTACATGCACCCGATAAAACTGACCCTCTTTCTCACAATGTCCAGGCCGTATTTTGACAGCGGCGAACTCAGGATAATCACCGATTGCGAAACCTTTGAAATCAGTGAAGATATGAGGAATGTGGTTTTTTATAATCAGAAGCATCACTGCATGGTGATTTTTTATTCAAAGATAATCCGTCAGGTTATATCCAGGACCGCGGACCGTGAGCTTGTGGACCTGCTTCTTAAAAATTCTGAGCTGTTCTGTGTGCCGGAGGGGAGGAGATTCGTCGTGGATAAAAACGGGACTACGCGGCTTGTAAACGTTTACGAGGCAGTCGGCCTTTCCACAAGGTTCCTGAAAAACGATATTGAGTGGAAGTCCAGAACTATAATACTCTCAACCTCAAAACCTGAATTGACACAGAAACTGAGGAACGCGTCGCAGGGTGAGTAAGCCGCTTATTTCTTTTTAACTGCCGGTTTTGTTTTGGCTGCCGTTTTTTTTACAGCGGCCCTTTTTGTTTCAGGAGATGTTTTTTTCTTTTCTGCCGGGGCCTTTTCCATCTTTCTGAACTTCCCGTTTTCAAGATGATAATGCTCATCGGCGATTTCAATCAGGCTCTGGTCGTGCGTGACAAGAATGATTGCCATCTTCTCCTCGGTCTTTAACCTCAGAAAAAGATTTTTAATCTCAGCCGCCGTGACTATGTCGAGATTACCTGTGGGTTCATCGGCAAGTATCAGTTTCGGATGATTTATTATCGCTCTCGCAATTGCGACCCGCTGTCTCTCCCCGCCGGAGAGTGTGGAAGGTTTCTGGTGCAGAACCTCGTTTATATTCAGAAACCTCGCGAGGTCGCGGATCTCTCCGTCAACATTGTTTGACAGGAGTTTAATTATGGTCGGGTACCGTATGTTCTGATATGAAGTCATATCGGGGAGGAGGTTAAAAAACTGGAAAACAAAACCTATCTCCCTGTTTCTGAACCTCGATCTTCTGAAGTCCCCCCATTTGAGGATATTTCTGTTTTTGTAGAAAACCGATCCCGAGTCGGGATCAAGCAGACCGGATATGATCCCCAGCAGAGAGGTCTTGCCGCTTCCGCTCTTACCTGTTATCGCAATGATCATCCCCTCGTCAAGTTTCAGCGAAACGTCGTCGAGGATCATGCGCTTGCCGAAATTAAGCGATATATTTTCAACCGACAGCAGCATACTATTTTCTCACCGCCTTGAACAGATTCATATTTGAAGCGAAGACCGCAGGAATAAAAGCGGAGGCCGCGCATACCGCGGATGACAGTCCCATGCATATAAACAGGACTTCAATGTCTCTCCCCTGGAAAGTTACATATCCAAGCGCCGGGACCCATTTTGACAGCATCTGACCTGCGTTTGAAACAATATAGTTTCCGGCGAAATAACCGGCGGCACCGTAGACAGATCCTATAAACGCGGCTTCAATAACAAACGATAAAAGAATTCGCGCCTTTGAAAAACCGAGCACCCTCTTCAGCGAGAACTTCTGGCTCCTTATATAAACAATGGTCAGGTAGGAGTTGAATATCGAAATCGCCGATACAATGAAGAATACGCCCATGATTGCGTAGAATACCCCGTCTATAAGCCTGATTGTCTTCTGGGCTTTTTCTGTAATATCTTTTTGCGACTCCACACCGAGGCCCATTTTTTTCAGCCTGGCGACTACCTGCGGCAGACTGTCGGTGTTCCTGACTTTTGCGTAAGCGACGATGTATTCAAAACCGGCGGAACGCCCGGCCTCGCGCCTGTACTGCCCGGCGACCTCAACCAGAAGCTCGTTCGGCAGAATCACTCCGGGAAAACTTAAGAGGTCGGTAAAACTGTGCAGCTGCGCATCGAAGGGATACTCCCTCCGGTCCGGGCTCCCCCTTTTCCCTGTTCTGAATTTCAGTTTAACAGGGAACCCCGTGAGGTTCTGCTCCGACAGTGACGGCAGACCGTCCATTGCGAGGTAGTTGTTTATTATATCAATTGTAAATCTCGGGATAATCAGCGGCACCGGTTTTCTGTTGTAGAAACTCCTCCATCCCGGCACTTTGTTTTTAATAATCTGTCTGTCTATACCGCATGCCGGTACGAACATCATTTTGCTCTTGCCGAGCATCTCGACTTCCACCCTCAGGTTGAGCCCTATCCTGCTGATCGGATTTACCTCTGCCAGTTCCGGAATCTGTCTGATACGTGACATTGTATCGGGTGAAATTCCGTTAGAGCCCGGTTTTTTTACAAATTCAATTGTCTTGACGTTGCCGGGGAGAATTTTAATTTCATCACTGGCAAGTTTATCAAGAAGCGAGCCGCTGATGTATGTGGTAACAGAATCTCTGACGGTAAGATATAGTACAAAAAAAATTACAAGGAAGAGTATTCCGAAACTCGATATGAATGAGCGGAGTATATTAACCAGGTTGTCCCTGATAACAAATAAGATTTTATATAATACTGAATTCATATGGTTGCTGTGTGTATTTTATCGCTGCTTGATATTCACTGGTAACCAGTTAATCCTTTATTCGGATTACGTCAAGGAAAATAAAAATCCGACCGCCGGTTTGACAGACTCACTGCATCGCTCCGACAACGATATCTATGAAATCCTCCGGCCTTCGGCCACGTCCGACGTACAGGTCCGTACTAGGCAAACTTTATTTCGACATCCTGTCGAATGTTTGCAGGCAATCATCCTGATTCCTCTGTCAGCGGGAGCAGGCGACCTTCGGAAGTCCCATTGTGGGAGATGCGCATGAGCCGTCCTTTGGTAAAGGAGGCTTTAACATTCAGGTCTGGCGGGCTGTGCCTGTTTCGCTGAATGTTTTGATCTAAAAAAAGCCCCCTTTAATAAAGGGGGCAGGGGGATTTTCAGTTCTGAATCCCTTACTGCATCAGAGAGATGTCGTCAATAAAGACTTTATCGTTTTTTGTACCCCCCTTTGTACTGTCATAACATGCCCGTATACCGATCCTGACATACAGTGTATCTGACGGTATCTCCTCCGCGCCGCGCTCATAGCTCAGCTTTTCCCAGGCACCCTGTTGTGATAGTGATGTTTTTGTCATAGTGTCGTATGCCGTCGAGGCTGGCGTGATGCATTCCGCGTCGGTGAAGTAGTAAATCTTAAGTCCCAGTTTGTCCCGTTCGGCGGACGAGCCGTCGATTGCGGGGATGTAGAACCATCCGGAAACAGTGATCTTTTTCCCCTGTTCAATTTCAACCGGTGAGCTGATTATTTCACGGCCGCTTATGCTGCCGGTGAGTGTGGTGAATGAGCCCGAAAAATTGCCTGTCTTTGAATATTCACTGCCCGATACGAACTCCCCCGAACCAGCCATGTTCCATCCGGAAGGGTATTTGCGTTCGTCTGAGATTTCGAACGATGAATTTTCCACGGTTTTTTCCACCGGTTTTGTAACAGAAAGTGAATATGAAGCGCTTCTGTCATCTCCGGCGATTACAAGGATGCTGACAACCGTTTCCGGTTTATCAATCTGCAGAACAGTGCTGTACTGCGCGCCGGATGTTAACTCCGACTCGTTGACCCTGACGCTGCACCCCTCCGCCGGACGGGCGGTAATTGCAAGTTCGGAAATGCCGGGGGGAAGCAGGACGCTGTATCGGGTCGTTTCAGGACTGAATTCCGGGTCAAGAACACCGGGCGATATCTCCAGCGCTCCGAGGCTGACTGCGGCCGGATCCGTATCGGAGGGATCATCGGCCGGAGTTTCCGCCGGGATATCAGCGTTACGATTGCTGCTGTGATTTTTTTTACCGGTATAGTCGCATGAGACAAGAAACATAATAAGAACTGTAAATACCAGACCGAGAATTTTTTTAAACATATTGTATCTCCGGAATAGAAATTTCACATAATTTAATGAAACAATAAATTATGCGTTTCACTGGTAATACGTTTAATGAACCGGGCAGGGTAAAAAAAATTTTTAAATCTTAAAAAATTTATAAAATGCGGACATGTAATTTTTCGGGGGGAGATGATTTTTTTAACTGAAGAAACGATTGACTAAAAAGGGCATATTGTTGACTATTACTGTAAGATAGAGGTATTTCCTCGAATTATTTAAGTTGCTGTATTTGTCAGATGAAACCAGTGACATATGTATTCAGCATTAATGCAAAAAAGTTCAGGTACTGAAAAGTTTCAATGACAGGATTGAGGTTTTTTGTCCTGAAAAATGAAATTAAAAGTGAATTAAAAATATCTTGATTTTTACAGATTCTGGGTGCCACTTATATATTATTTTGCAGGGCGTCCTGAATTTTTAAATGTTATAGCTGCTTTCAAATCTTTAAACCTCTTATGAAGGTGATATGTTTATTATAAAAATAGTTAAGGAAATGTTCAGTTTTATCAGGGAAATATATGAAATGCGGTACCTGATTTATGAGCTGGTTAAGCGGGACTTTAAAAGCAGGTACATGGGATCTATGCTTGGACTTTTCTGGGCTATTTTACAGCCGCTTCTTATGAATGCGATTATGTGGTTTGTCTTTACATTCGGTCTGAAGGTAGGGAGGGGGCCCATGGGTGTTCCCTTTATCTGCTATCTTTTTACAGGGATGCTGGCATGGAGCTATTTTTCCGATTCCTTTACCGGGTCAACAAATGTCATCACCGAGTATTCTTTTCTTGTTAAAAAGATCAATTTCAGACTCAGCATTCTTCCAATTGTAAAACTGTTAAGCTCGGGTATAATTGAAGTGATATTTTTTATCATTGTTATTTTTATTCTGGCTGTCAACGGGATCTATCCATCACTATGGTGGCTACAAATTATCTACTATCTGGCCGCAATGATGTTGCTGTCTCTGGGCTTAAGCTGGATAACTTCAGCCATGAATGTATTCGTCAAGGACGTGGGATATGTGGTCTCCATACTGCTCCAGTTCGGTTTCTGGATGACCCCGATCTTCTGGGATGTAAACGTTCTCCCTGCAAAGTGGCATATCTTTGTGAAACTGAACCCCATGGCTTATATAGTAAATGGATTCCGTGAATCATTTCTGATGCAAAAACCTTTCTGGCATGGAGATCTGTTTTCAATTATATGGTTCTGGGGTGTCACAATTACGGCGTTACTTGCCGGTATAATCGTTTTTAAAAGACTCAGGCCGCATTTTGCGGATGTAATTTGATAATAAATATTGATAAGGACAGTGTGATGATAAATCTGATTTTATGCGGAGGGAGCGGCACAAGGTTATGGCCTTTATCGAGGCAGGCTTTCCCGAAACAGTTTGTGAAGCTGATCAATAACCGGTCGCTTTTCCAGGAGACTGTATCTCGTAATGATGTGATGTTTGATAAGTTCTTTATTGTCACAAATAAGGATCACTATTTTATCGCGGAACATCAGATGGATGAGGCCGGTATAATTAAAGACAGGCTTTTTGTTCTGGAGCCTGTTGGAAGAAATACGGCTCCCGCGATTGCCCTTGCATGTTTCAGCTGTGATCCGGAAGAGATAATTTTTGTTACCCCTTCGGACCACCTGATCAGAGATACTGAATCGTATAACGAAAGAGTGGGCATTGCGATAGATACGGCGCGTAAAGGCAAGCTTGTAACTTTCGGAATTAAGCCTGAATATCCCGAGACCGGATACGGTTATATAGAAGCCGGAGAGGCGGTAACCGAATCCCTGTTCAGCGCAAAAAGTTTCAGGGAGAAGCCTGATTTTCAGACCGCCGAAGAGTATGTAAACAGCGGGAACTACTACTGGAACAGCGGGATGTTTGTTTTTAAAGCAGGTGTTTTTCTTGATGAGCTGAAAAAATATTCGCCTGTGATATATGAAAAATCTCTCTATGCATATAATCAGGCATCGAAGGAGAATGAAAAAAATACTGTCAGGATTTCAATCTCTGAAGTATACATGAAAGATATCCCCTCTGACAGTATAGATTATGCGGTTATGGAGAAGTCGGAGAACGTTTTTATTGTCGCATCTAAGATCGGCTGGACAGACCTCGGCAGTTATGATGCAATTTTTGATATCATGGAAAAGGATGAACATGGCAACTCGATAGATGAAAACCTGATGCAGATCAAATCCAGCAATAATCTTGTGCTCACAGACCAGAGAAAAATGGTTCTGATCGGGGTTGATAATCTTATAGTAGTTGATACTGACGACGCTGTGCTGGTTGCAAAGAAAGGATACTCGCAGGAAGTCAAGGAAGTCGTCTCGATGCTGCAGAAGGGGTCCGGTTCCGAGAAGGAGATGACGGTCCTCCATACGACAGTGCACAGACCGTGGGGGACATATACAATACTCAATGATTCGGATGCATATAAAGTTAAGAAGATCACCGTGAAGCCGGGTAAAAGGCTCTCTCTGCAGAAGCATACACACAGAAGCGAATACTGGGTGGTAGTGTCGGGGATTGCCGACATACAGATCGGTGATACGATGTACAGAAAGAAAGCCGGTGAATCGGTATTTATTCCGGCAGGTGAAAAACACAGGCTTACAAATAACGGGACCGTGCCGGTCGATATTATCGAAACACAGACAGGTGACTATTTCGGAGAAGACGACATCATAAGGATCGAGGATGATTTTAACAGAGCGGTTGAGAAATGAAAATTAATCGTAATTTTATATTATCAAAATATTGCTAAATAAGATTATTCCGGGGTGTGCTGATGCATGATATAAGGTGGATTCAGCGTCTATCAAATTATTCAAAGGCTCTGTCAAGGCTCATTAAGGCTGCGGATTTATTCTCCAGTAGTCAACTCAGTGATCTTGAAAAACAGGGTATTATTAAGTCCTTTGAATATACTCATGAACTGGCATGGAATTGTATGAAGGATTATCTCGAATACCAGGGTAATACAAACATAAGGGGATCCAGAGATGCGATAAGAGAAGCCTTTAATGTAGCATTGATAAAAGATGGCGAAATCTGGATGCAGATGATACAAACAAGAAATTTGACATCTCATGCATATGATGAAGCCATGGCAGAACAGGTCATCAGGGAAATAACAGGGATTTACGTGCAGCTTTTCGTTGAGTTTGAAAAAACCATGTTACATTTAAGAGAGAAAGAGTTGAAGGAACAATCCAGATGAAATACGGCCTGAAACAGGATCAGTTAAAAAAAATTTCCGATACTTTAAAATCCAATAAAAAAATAAAAAGAGCGCTTATATTCGGATCAAGGGCAAAAGGTATTAACAAAGAGGGTTCGGATATAGATATTTGCGTCGAAGCCGAAGGTCTCTCGTTGAGTGAGCTTAACAGCATCAGGATAAATCTGGATGAGCTTATGCTGCCTTATAAAATTGATTTGATTGATATCAATAGTGTTTCAAATAGTGATATTCGTGAGCATATTATGCGTGTCGGGAAGGAAATTTAGGATAATAGCATATTCAGTTATACACAAAAGCAGGAGAAAGTTCGTTTGTCATCAGAAAAAGAAATTGCTATCAGGGTGGATCATCTTTCAAAGGCGTATAAGCTTTATAATAATCCAGTTGATCGTATGAAAGAGTCATTGCATCCGTTTCGTAAAAAATACCATCATGATTTCTATGCGCTTAATGTGCTGTGTGTGTTGACCCTGACCTTTTTATTGTAGATAAAGAGTTATTAGTCGGTGATTTGAGATTACAGCAGAAGAGTATTCGAAAAATGTGAGCTTTTGTGAAAAAAAGGGGAAACGGTTTTTTATATGTTATACATGATTTAGGGAGTTAAATGTATATAGCAAATCAAAATAAGAAAAATTAGATATATCCATTTAAATAAAAATAGAAGAGATAATATGCTGAATGAATTAAAAGAAACTTATAAATACAGGTATGTAATATATAATTTCGTTTATACCAGTCTTAAAGTAAGATATAAAAGATCAGTTCTCGGATACTTGTGGACGGTCCTTGCTCCGATGGCTTATTATTTTACATTGGCATTTATCTTTTCATATGGCCTGAGAGCAGTTAAGCCAGGTACTAATTATTATGTATATATGTTCTCCGGAGCCGTAATCTTTTCAGCTATATCAAGTATAATAAATCAGTCATGTAATATTATGTTCACCAATGAAAGTTATATAAAGAAGATATATGTTCCCAAACTTGTATTTGTCCTGAATGTAGTATTTTACGAGGTAACGAATTTTTTACTAATTCTGGTTGCTATTCTGATTCTAGGTTTTGTATTTCATCAGATTCCTCCTTCTTATGTTTATTTTTTTTCACTGATACCTGTTTTGCTTGCTGTTTTTTTTGCTTCTGGAATTGCAATTATTATGAGTATTGCTACTGTATATTTTCGTGATCTTGCTCATATAACCCCCGTGGTTTTAAATGCATGTTTCTTTCTTACGCCGATTATGTATTATAAGGAAGCTGCTCCTCCGATTCTTGTAAAATTGAATTATTTCAGCCCATTTTATTATTTTGTAGAACTCTTCAGAACACCATTTTTACTGAATCAACTTCCCGGTATGAAATTGCTTTTTGTTTGTGCATGTTTTACTTTTTTTACTTTTTTTTCCGGTCTCTATTTATTAACCAAATTTAACAACAGGATTATTTTTAAATTATGAGCAGCGAATTTTATATAAATGTGAACAACGTCTCACTTGTTTACGATCTTTATTATGACAAGACAAATACCCTGAAAGAATATTTTGCCAATTTATTTAAAAAAAGAGATTATCTGCAGAAGAAGAAAGACAAGTTATATGCTTTAAAGAATGTAAACCTTACTATTCATAATGGTGAAAGAGTTGGAGTTATTGGGTTGAATGGTGCAGGCAAGAGCACATTTCTTAAAGTGCTTTCAGGGCTATTAAAACCGACGACTGGTAATCTGGATATAAATGGAACTGTTCAGCCTCTGATTGAAATTGGAGCCGGTTTTAATCCCGAATTCAGCGGAAGGGAAAATATATATCTGAATGGAGCAATGCTTGGTTTTACAAAAAGGCAGATAGCGGAAAAAGAGAATGAAATTGTGATGTTTTCGGAGCTTGATAATTTCATAGATGTGCCTGTGAAGTATTATTCTTCAGGTATGATTGTGCGGCTTGCATTCAGTATAGCAACGGTAATTAGTCCCGAAATACTTCTTCTTGACGAGATGCTTTCCGCCGGGGATATCTCATTTATAGCCAAGGCAAAAAAAAGAATGGAAAATATTCTTAATGTAGCAAAAATAATGGTCCTAGTAAGTCATGATCTCAGTCTAATTGAATCTCTTACGATGCGAACCCTGGTTTTTGTTAATGGTGAAATTCATTTTGACGGCAATACAAACGATGCTATTGATTTTTATAGAAATTATGTTGAGCAGCAACTTGCTGAAAGAGAACATGATGAGGAACTCAAAAGAGAGAGTGCATTATTAGCACAGAGAAAATCTGAATTAAAACTGAGTGAAGCTGAACGTGCTAAACTGGAAGAAGAAAGACGTCTTGAAGAAGAGAGAATCCGAATAGAGGAGGAAAAAAGGAAAGAAGAGGAGCGGATCAACAATCCTATAACTATAAATGATGTCCGGCATAAAAATGTTTCTAGAGATCAGTTCGAAATTTTTCCTGATGATGAAGTTGAGTTTTTAATAGATTTTGAAATTAAAGAGACATTCAATGAGTTCTTTGTAAATCTTGTAATAAATGATGGTACAGGTGGTAGTATTGCTCATTTCCGTAATGATTTTTCAGATTTTGATCTTAAAGATTTAAATCCGGGAATATATAATGTAAAAATTGATATGAAAAGAATCCCTTTTAAATCAGGCAAATATAAATATTATGTAAGACTTGTTGGTAAAAAAGAGAATGGTGCGTTGGTAATTCAGGATAGCAATGAAATATCTTGCCGGATTTCCGGTGAAAAAAAACAACCGGATTTAATCAAACATGTTTGGGAAATAAATAAATCAGGAATAATAAATGAATAAAAAAATATTTGCAGATAGATTCCCGGTGATACGCTGGTTTTACTATTTGTTTAAAATACCGTTAATGATCAAAGCTAATAATGACAGGCTCATTCAATTAGAGGAGAAAATAAATTTGATTTCTACCGAGCTTTCCGTTTTTCGAACATTCATTGAGAGAGTAGATCTCATTTCAGCAAATCTGACTGAACTAAACCAAAAGACTGATGTAATTTCTGGAAATTTAATAGGGTTACATCAAAAGTCTGATAATTTATTTGGGAAAATGGATAATGATTTTCTGATTTATGCAGATAATAATACTGTTTTTAAAAAAATAAGGGATTTTTATTTTGGTATCCCATCAGAAGATCATAAACTTTTAATTCATCTGATATTTGGTGATCCTGAACCAGGTTTGGACAGGTTTCTTATTAATAATTTAAAAAAGGGAAGTACATTCGTTGATATTGGAGCCCATATAGGAATGGTTACACTCAGGGCGGCTTTACTTCTTGGTTTAGAAGGGAAAGTTTATTCTTTTGAACCAACACCAAGAATATACAAACTTTTAAACAGCAATATTGGTATTAACGGATTTGATGGTATAGTAGAATCATTTCAAGTAGCAGTATCAGACAAGAAGGGTATAGCTAAATTCAACTTATGCGACATTTACGGACTTAATACTCTTTTCCCCTATGAAAATGAAGGTACCCTTATTGAGGTCGAAACAGATAGTCTTGATAATATTTTAAAGTATGTAAACCATATAGATATGATCAAGATTGATGCTGAAGGAGCTGAACCCTTAATACTAAAAGGTATGGAAGAAATAATTATTAAAAATCCTGAAGTTGTTATTATTATGGAGTTTGGAATAGGACATTTTCAGAGGAATGGGATGGATCCGGTGAGTTTTTTAAAAGATATCAGAAATGATGGTTTTAAAATATATCTTATAAAGGAGCCAACGGGCGAGGTTTTAGAAATAAGTGATGAAGATCTGTTAAAGACTTACTCTGAAAATATAATATTAAGTAAAGGAAATCGGTTTTATGTATAAGCTTTTAATAGTCGATCAGATGGTTAGCGCTGGAGGAGTTGAAAGATATTTATTTGGTTTAATTAATGGCTTCATGCAGATGGAAGCGAATAAAGAATGGGATATCACTTTGTTGCTTCGCAATATTAATTCAGGCGGTCACAAATTCAGATGGCCGGATGAACTGCTTCAGGGTAATATAAAAGTACAGTATTTTCCGGAAAATAGAATTATATTCAGACTTTTAAGGTCGCATCGGATCTTTAACATACCCGGTACCGGGTGGGCATTACGGATACTTGGAACTTTTCTGGCAACATTGTCTGGCCTTAAAATATCGGACTTCTCTGATATGTCAAAGCACTATATTGAAAAAATATGTTCATCCGGGAAGTTTGATCTGGTCTTTTTTACATATCCTTATGCAATGGAGTGTCCTGTTGTTAATAATCATATTTGTTCAATACCGCATGACTTTAATTATAAACACCCTGAATTAGGTACAATCCCTGAACATGTTATTCCGGTCATTGATAGACAGATGGTTCCATGGTTAGAGAATTGTTCAAGATTAATTGTATCGAGTAATTTTATAGCTGATGAAATAAAACGTTTTTATCCCGACTATTATGAAAAAGTATCAGTGGTTAGAGCTGGTGTTGCAAAAGAAATAACTGATATTCCCAATGGGAAGTTACCGCCAGTGATTAAAAAAGAATATATACTTACTACTGGTTGGATTGCACCACATAAAAATCAGAAAATTGTTTTACAGGCTTTGCATATATTAAAAAATAGAGGTTTTGATATATGTATTGTTTTTACGGGGCCGAATAGCGAATTATTGAATTATGAAGCAAAAGACGCAAAACAGATTTATCAATATTTACAGGATTTTTTATTTTTAGCTGAAGATTTGAAATTAGAAAAGGGTAATGATTATATTGGCCTTGGTTATGTAGAGGATAATACTCTTAGTACTCTTTATAAAAATGCACAGTTACTGGTTATGCCTACTCTATATGAAGCAGGAAGTTTCCCTGTTATTGAAGCAATGTGTAATAAATGTCCGGTGTTGTGCTCAAATATTCCACCTCTGGTAGAACAGGTGGAGTTGCTAGGTAATAATGCCTTAACTTTTAACCCTCATGATCCGCAGGATCTTGCGGATAAGATTGAATATATTTTAAAGAATAAACCGATTATCCAAGATTATGTAGATCAGGCCTTTATAAAAGTAAATATGCATTATAACTGGAAAAAAGCTGCGGAAAAATATTTTGATATTTTCAAGAGTATAGTTTTATCACCCTATGTTCCTAGAAAGATAAATCTTAATAACAAAGAATTGAGTTTAAATAAAAGAGTAAGTTATCTGGATGATCAATTTTATTTAGAAGGCTGGTTCACGGCAGAAACCGGTTTCAGGTGGAGTTGCGGTAAAAGTGCATCAATATCATTTACAGCTGATTTTAAACCCGATGAAGGATATCATTTATTAATTAATGCCGCTGCATATAATCCCCAATCAATTACAATTTTAATAAATAAAAAATCTGTTGGTAAGATTGAACTCACTGATGTATTGAAAGATTATAACTTAATTATAGAACACGGAATATTAAAAAAAGGTAAAAATAGGATTTTATTCAGATTGGAAAAGTATAAAAAACCGGATCAGCGTGACAAAAGAGGATTAGGTATAGCTATTGGTTTTTTTGAATTTAAGGGAGAAGAAAAGTAGTATATTATGTCCAATAAAAAAATTGCGATCTGGTTTGGATATAAGACGCGTGTTAATTTTAACAATGAAGGAATAGCTCGTGCGATTTATTATATGGTTGAGTCTTTAGCAAGAAATTATGCTATGTCTTTTGAATTCTGGTGTTATGAAATCAATAGACATGAAATTCAAACATATTATATAGATAAATTATTGTCGCATGGAGTGAAAGGGATCGAAATAAAAACTGAATGCTTTCAAAGCTTATTTCAGATGTTTCTTTATAATTTGCGTTCAATTCAGAGAATTGAAGGTGTAAGCTGGAAAGAAACTTCTAAAAGTTTTCTGAATTATAATAAAAATACAAAAGGGATAAAAAAAGTTTATGTCTACATTCTGTGTTCTTTTTTATTATATAAGGGAATATATTGTAAATTATTATCTAAGTTTTATTGCATAGATGTTTCATCTTTTCCCATTGAAAATGATTTTTTGGTAAAAATTGCAAATGTCCAGAGTGGGGCGGATTGTTTTATTATCCCGATTGTTAATCTTGATAATGCCCTGCAGTTGAATAAGACTAAAATAATAATGTTATATGATCTTGTTACATTGGAATTTTATGATTTGTGCATAAAAAATGATCCTGAATGTGTTGAGTGGATTGAAAGAGGTGTAAATTGCGCGAACGCGTTTGTCGATAATAATTCCTATTTTTTTACAATAAGCCAATATGTAATAGATAAGCAGTATGTGAGGTTTCTAAAAAATGCAAATAAAGATAAAGCTTCATGTATATATTTAGCGAATATGGTTTCAGACAATGTTAAAAATGAATTACTGTCATTTGATGAATTAAAAGCAAAATATAAATTAAAAAAACCGTATATTTATTTTCCTTCTCAAATAAGACCTCATAAAAACTTCATTACTCTTTTAAAAGCTTTAAAAAAACTCATTGATCAGGGTGATAAAATTTTTCTTGTCATCACTGGTGTTCCTGAACATAATAAGGAAGTTTATAATTATATTAAAAAGAATAAATTAAGCGATATGATAATACAGGTGAATAATATACCAGAAATTGATCTATACAGTCTATATAAATATGCAGCCGCTATGGTATCTCCATCACTTTTTGAAGGTGGTTTTCCCCTGCAGGCTCTTGAAGCGTTTTCTTTTGAAACACCTGTAATACTTGCTGATATTCCTGTTACTATTGAAAGGTTAAATTTTGCAGGTTTTGATCATAAGAATCATAATCTTGAAATATTTAATTCAGAAAATGCATCACAACTTGCGGCGATTATAAAAAATGTTATTCAAAATAGAAATAAATATGTAAAAAAACAGAAAATTGCCAGAGACAAATTACTTTCCTATTCATGGGATGATGCTTCAAAACATTATTATGAAAGTATAATGAGGGTATTGAATAAACAATTATGAAATTTAAAACTTTAGGAGTCTGGCTCGGCTTTCCTGGATTTACACAAATGAAGCGTGAAGGCATAGCGCGGTATATCCTGTATCTGACAAAATACATTATTAAAAACCATAGAATACAGTGCGAAATATGGTGTTATGAAATAAATAAAAAAGAGGTAGAATTTTTATTTTCTGAACTGTTGAATGATGTTTATTATAAAAAGTTTATTGAAATTAAAACAGAAAGTAATAACTTAAGTAATTCGAAAATTAAGCTATTTAGTGATGCATGGCAACTTAACTCTTTACGGAATAATGGAAACTCTGTAAGTTGGAAACTCCCTTATGGAAATTTCAAAACATCCGTTCGACTTTTTTATAGTACAGAAAACAAAAGTAATTTTTTTTATTTAATAGCTTGTTATCCATTAATGCTTGTTTTATTGTTAAAAGGTATTTACGACAAAATTTTATTTAAAATAAATAAAAAAAGCAAACCTATTGTAGATAATCAAATAGAACCGCTTGCAGGAATTGCCAATAATTTTTCAAAAGCTGATTGTTTTATAATCCCTGTTTTTTTATTATCAAACGCATTACAGATTAAAAAACCGAAATTAATGGCGTTGCATGATCTCCATCTTTATGATTATTATGATTTGTTCGTTGATGAGTGGGGTGTAAAAGATACTGATAGCTGGCTGGCATCCTTTGATAATTCAGTAAATTTGATATCGGATTATCTAATCAATGGGAAAATTTTTTTTGTAAGCAATTGTGATTACGTTCGGAAATTTCATACATTGAAATATATAAAGAATACAGATGAAGCATTGACAGATTTTGTTTATCTTCCGGTGATAATTCCGGATGATATTGATAAAAAAATTATATCGGAAGATTTGATCAAAGAAAAATATAAGATTGACAGTCCTTATATCTTTTTTCCTACTCAGGTACGACCCTATAAAAATGTAATTACTCTGCTAAAAGCATTAAATATTCTTATTGAAAAAAAAATAAAAATTAAAATTGTTTTAACAGGAAAAGTGAAGGATTCAAACCTTGCATCCAGATTTATCGATGAAAACAAGCTTTCAGATTATATAATCCAAACGGGAGATGTGCCTGAGGAAGATCTGTATTCATTGCATAAATATGCTGCTGCAACTGTCGTAACGACTCTTTTCGAAGGGGGTATTCCATGGCCCGCACTTGAGGCTTTATATATGGATACACCGGTAATTCTTTCAAAAATTCCCATGGCTATCGAAAGAGTCGAATCTATCGGTTATAATATTGATAACTGCGGTTTGCGTTTTTTTGAACCGCTCGATTTTAAAGTTTTATCGAAAGAGATTGAAAATGCTATCTCAAGCCGGAGCGAGATTGTAAACAGTCAAAAAGATATTAAAAAAACTCTTCTTGCTTATAACTGGGATGATGTAAGCAGAAAATATTATAATATTATTACTGCTAAAATATTAAATAATCTTTAAAGAGAGGATTGAAGCATGATTCAAATACCGGTTTACCAGCCGTCATTAACTGGAAATGAAAAGAAATATGTGAATGAATGTCTTGATTCAACATGGATCTCATCAAAAGGTAAATATGTCACTGAATTTGAAAAAAAATTTTCTGAATACATCGGAGTCAGGCATTCAACCACCGTCAGTAATGGAACAGTTGCAATCCACCTCGCCCTGCTCGCACTGGGTATTGGAGAGGGTGATGAGGTTATTGTTCCGACATTGACATATATAGCTTCTGTTAATGCTATAGCCTACACTGGAGCAACGCCGGTTTTTGTCGATTCCCTTGAAAATACATGGCAGATGGATCCTGAAGATGTAAAGAGAAAAATAACAAAAAAAACCAGGGCAATTATGGTGGTACATCTCTACGGCCATCCCTGTGAGATGGAACAGTTATGTTCTATTGCAAAAGAGAATAATATTTTTATTGTTGAAGATTGTGCTGAAGCATTCGGATCATTGTATAAAGATAAACATGTTGGATCATTCGGCGACATATCGACTTTCAGCTTTTTTGGGAATAAAACCATCACAACCGGTGAAGGAGGGATGGTCGTTACAAATGATGATACGTTGTATGACAGGGCAGTTCATTTTAAAGGGCAGGGTCTTGCTAAACACAGGCAGTACTGGCATGACGTAATTGGATATAACTATAGAATGACGAATATTTGTGCGGCAATAGGTCTGGCTCAACTTGAACAGGCAGACATTTTCATTGGGAAAAAAAGAGAAGTAAAAAACCTGTATGATGAAGGTTTAAAGGGGACATCTGTAACAACTCATAATGAGATCGGTAATGTAAGGCATTCTTACTGGATGTATTCAATACTCACTGAAGACGCATCTGACCGTGATGAACTCAGGGAATTTCTTGCTGAAGCCGGTGTCGAAACACGACCGCTGTTTTATCCTGTGCATACAATGCCTATGTATTCCAGACAGTTCCAGAAACACCCGGTAGCGGAAAATTTAGGATGGAGAGGTCTGAATTTACCCAGTTGGCCTGGTTTGTCTGTATCACAGATAAATACCATCTGTAATACAATCAAAAGTTTTTATAAGGGCGACAGATGAACTGTATATTTGGAGTTGCAGGATTCGCAAAAGAAGTTGATTGGCTTATTAATGATCTGTATTTAAATGATGGTACAGATTTCAGGCCTGATTTTTTTGTAGTTGAGAACGAAAATAGTTTAATCGGAAGTTATTTAAACTCTTGTGAGATAATTTCTGAAATCGAATTCTTTAAAAAATTTTTTAGAACCAGTACAAACTCATTTATTGCTGTGGGAAGTCCAAAAATCAAGAAAAAGATTGAGTCTAATATTAAAACAAATATAAAGTCAGGTTCTTTCCCCAATTTAATTCATCCTTCCGTTTCATGGGATAGACGAAAAGATAAATTAATTCTTGGGGAAGGTAATATAATCTGTTCACAATCAGTGTTAACCACTGAAATTAAGATCGGAAATTTTGTTCACATTAATCTGGATTGTACGGTCGGGCACGAGTCTTCTATAGGGAGCTATTCTACTGTATCACCGGGTGTCCATATCTCCGGTAATGTAAGTATAGGAGAGAATGTTTTTATAGGTACCGGTGCGGTAATATTGGAGAGAGTTACAGTTTGTTCAGATGTGATTATCGGTGCTGGCGCAACCGTTGTAAAAAGTATTATGGAGCCAGGGACCTATGTAGGTACTCCGGCAGTGAAAAATAAGTAGAATACTTATATTACTTGACCTGCCCCCCAAAAGTATACCATTGATATAGGGAAAATCTCTTGCAAAAATCAACTAAATAATGCAGGAGATAAGAATGAAAAAGAAACGATTTACCGAAGAGCAGATTCACGCAATACTGAAAGAGTCGGAAGCAGGTCTTGGGACTCCGGAGATTTGCAGAAAGTATGGAATAAGCAAGAATACTTTCTATAACTGGCGTTCAAAATACTCAGGCATGGAACTTTCTGATTTGAAAAAATTAAAAGAAATGGAAGATGAAAATAATCGTCTGAAAAAGCTTGTTGCTGAACAGGCTCTAGATATCCAGGCGTTGAAATCAGTTCTTTCAAAAAAGTGGTGAGCCGGGAGCAGAAGAAAGAGGCTGTATCGCATATGAAACAATTTTTAAGTGAGCGGAAAGCCTGCGAGATTGTAAGTATAAACAGAACTGTATACCGGCATAATGAAGTAGATAAAGATGCAGAACTGGCGGAAGAGATCCGCAAAATAGCCACTAAAAAGAAACGTTATGGTTATCGAAGGATAACGCATGAACTTCGTAAAACACGGAAGGTTAACCATAAGAAAGTATATAGAATTTACAGTAGTTTAAATCTGAAATACAGGATAAAAGGCAGCAAAAAGAGATATTGCGGTGAAAAGAAACCAATGATACTTCCATCAGGAATGGATGAAAGATGGTCAATGGATTTTGTAAGTGATTCATTATATGATGGCCGCAAGTTCCGGGTATTCAATTTACTGGATGATTATACAAGAGAATCAATTGTTCAACATGCTGATTTTTCAATAAGTGGTTTAAGGCTTGTCAGAATATTTGATGATTTAAAGAAAAAGAGAAAGCTGCCGAAACAGATAGTATGTGATAACGGAACGGAGTTTACTTCTAAAGCATTTATTAAATGGGCTCATGATAATAATGTCGAATTATGTTTTATAGATAAAGGCAAGCCTACGCAGAATGCCTTTGTTGAAAGTTTCAATGGAAAATTCAGGGATGAGTGTCTGAATGAAGAATGGTTTATGAATCTGAGTTATGCCAGATACAAAATCAGCGAATGGAGATTTGAATATAATAGCGAAAGACCGCATAGCAGTCTTGGTGGTATTTCACCTTATGAATTTATCAGGAAAACAGCTTGAGGTTTTCCCTCAATAATCGGTACAAAAAACGGGGAGCACGTCATACTTAATATTAAACAAATGTTTTAGGATTATTGAGGAATTATAATAAATAGAGCTGACTGGTGAACTGTTAATAAATATAAGATTATATTCAGCAACTGCCGCTAATATTATAGCTGTCATCAAGGTAATTTAATATTTTTTGATGAAGATTAATTAAATTGGTTTTCCATTATAAAACAAGATTTACTTCACAGTCTCAATGTCAAATATATAAACTTGAGATCCCTCATCCACACATACGAGTTGATTATTCATAAAGCATAAATAATAATACTTTTTTAAACCTGCATCAACGATACCGATATGCTCACCGGATTCCGTATCAAGAATTGCCAGATACTGCGATTGTCTACATGAAAACCATAACTCTCCATTATGATATGCAATACCTGTATAGCAATTTGGTAATTTCGAAAATGGATTACCATATTCTTTGACGATACCCCCATTTAATGGAGATATAGCATCAACATCAGGGTAATACCTGTTTAAATATAGATTTGTTCCATCACTGGATAAATCTGTAACACCATATGTTACTGTAAATGTTTTAACTACTTCACCTGAAACCGGGTCAATTTTTTTTATTTTTTCATAGCATGACATCCAGAGATATTGACCATCCCATGCTAATCCATTCGGGCTTTTATTGCTGTCTGTAATAGCAAAGGATTTGAGAACTGTTCCATTTGTATAGTCATATTGTACAATTGTAACATTGTTATTGAAATACATCAGCCATAAATAATTTCCATCATATGTTATTCCCCTGATTTCATCAGTACCTGCGAAATTCTGAACAGCTTTTAAAGCGTAGAACCGGGAAAAGTGTGCTTCATTGTCCCATTGACGTGTTGTAACAGAAATGATATTGCTCCCTGCCAGAAGTCCTTTTGAGTTCATTACATAAATTCTGAAATAATAAGTAACTCCGGGAGAAACTCCCATCATCCCAGTGAGCATGCCATATCCACCTTTAAAAAGATATGTATTTATGTTTGAATCTGTTTCAACATAAATTAGGGTACCATTATTCTCATCAATATTTGGTAGATTGTTTGCATAAACTTTATATTCTCTGAAATCGGAACCATTATATTTCCCCCATGTCACTGTTATAGAGTTTGTAAGTATCTCCAAAGGGGGGAGCATTTTTACAGGTTCTGGTAAAAGTAATGAATTGATAATCATATCAACGAGATCAGCACAGTTAAAGTCATATGATATCATTGTCTCTGAACCATCTTCAAGGGCCTTTTTAGCAGTTAAAGTATAACTTCCCTGAGACAAGTCTGTAATTGTATAAGTTCCATCAGTGTCTGTTACAGTTTTAAGCGAGTCCTGAATATAAATATTTACGTCAGGTGCAGGTGTATAATCCTTATTTAGTATTTTCCCTTTTATTGTGTAAGTAGAATTTGAATTGTTGGCAGATTTTGAATTGTTTCCGTAATCACATGAAATGAAAAGACATAAAAATAATAAACAAAACAAAAACCGGAATGAAAAATTAAGTTTTTTTAAAAGAGTAAACATGGGTTTTTCTCCTTTTCATACAAAATACAATCTTAACTCTTAAAGGTTAATTTTATATACATAAATTGTCAACTCTTTAATCAATTTAGCTCTTAATTGGGAATATTTTACAGAGTGAGGTATTTTAACTACACTTCGAATTGGATTAGCAGAAATAGGAAATATATCATTTTTTCCATCTATATACCGCATAACTATAAAAGTTTTAATGATGCTGATGCTTTCCACATCTTCTATGCCAGCTCATAAGGGGAATATTGTACTTATAAAAGAATAGGGATAAATAACAACAGAATTACAATCGAAGACATTTGTTATTGAATACAAATTTGTACTAGTTGTTTTATGTCTGGTATAATCCAGCCTAATAAACCTTTTAATAAATATTTTTTGATATAAATTCTGTTCCATAATCTTATACTATCTGTTGAGTCAGTTTTCTACTTTTCCTTTTTAATCATAAAATATCCTGATAAGGCTAAGACTATTAATAGAAAATCAGCATGTTGAATAATTGATTTTTTTGTATAATTATCCAGGGAATGGTATGAATTCTAGTTTCTTATACACTTTCGCATATCACAAAAAACTCATTTTCTGATTCTTTTAGTATAGAGTAAATCTGCTTCCCGGGAAATCGTATTTTTTCATATTTATTCACTTAATTATACTTTTGATTTTTAAAAGAGTATTTATCGATATCGCAGGTATATTTTCTGGCGACAGGTCGGCAAAAGAGTTGATGTATATGGATTAAATTGGCAGAATAAAATAAAAAAAGATGGATGAGTTTAATAGCTTATATCTATAAATTGCAGTTAATGACAGAGTATAATATTTTTCCGGGAAAAGGGTGTTAAATAATATGAAGATGTTGATAACCGGTGGTGCAGGGTACATCGGGAGCCATACATGCCTTGAACTGCTGTTAGCAGGACATGAGGTGACTGTAATAGATAATCTATCCAACAGCAGCGAAGAAGCGCTGAAGCGTGTAGAGAGAATCTCCGGGAAAAACATAACTTTTTATAAGGCGGATGCCCGTGATTATGATTTAATGAGAGACGTGTTCAGGAGAGAAAAATTTTACGGTGCAATACATTTTGCAGGATTAAAAGCAGTTGGTGAATCTGTGCAGATACCTCTTAAATATTATTCGAATAACATAGACAGCGCTCTGGTTTTGTGTGAAGTAATGAAAGAGAATAATGTAAAAAATCTGATTTTCAGCTCATCTGCCACTGTATATGGTGACCCCTCCGCAGTGCCGATTACAGAACAGTTCCCTGCCGGACCAACAAATCCTTACGGCCGAACGAAATACTTTATTGAAGAGATACTGAAAGATCTATCCCAGTCAGATCCTATGTGGAAAATCGTTTTGCTGAGATATTTTAATCCGATCGGGGCCCATCAAAGCGGCATTATAGGTGAAAATCCTGACGGCATTCCAAACAACCTTATGCCTTTTATCACACAGGTTGCAGTGGGAAAGCGAAAAGAACTTCAAATTTTTGGAGATGATTATCCTACGAAAGACGGAACCGGAGTCCGTGACTATATTCATGTTGTTGATCTTGCGAAGGGGCATCTCGCAGCTCTTGGTAAAATAGAGCAGATTGAAGGTTTTGATGTGTTCAACCTGGGTACTGGAAAGGGTTACAGTGTACTTGATGTAGTCAGGGCTTTTGAGAAAGAATCCGGTATTAAAATACCCTGCAGAATTGTTGAAAGAAGGGCTGGAGATATAGCATTGTGCTATGCTGATGCCTCAAAAGCAGAAAGAGTACTCGGCTGGAGAGTGGAAAAAGATATTAATGATATGTGCAGAGACAGCTGGAGATGGCAGTCAAATAATCCGGATGGATATGCTGCTGTATTATGATAAATTTTTTTATAAGCCCCTCTATGAATGAATAGAACACCGCCTGGTGTATTTCAGAGTCAGAATCTATGATGAATGCTCTCTGTTGATGATCATTGCCTGGTCTGTTTAAGATGACAAATGTTTTGGCAGGTCAGGTCGCAAACTTCTGTGATAGTAAATCATAATTGTCACAATTCGTGCCGTATTTAATCCAATTATTATATTTTTATATTATTGACATATTTGGCATGTTTTTTTAAAAAAAACTGTAAAAAAATAGCTCCCGTAACACATGAAATAGATATAATAAAAATGGTGATTTTTAAAATTATAATTTGAGGAATAAATGAAAACAGCTTTTATCACAGGAATTACCGGACAGGATGGAGCTTATCTTTCAGAGCTTCTATTGAGCAAGGGATATAAGGTGTATGGGGGATTCAGAAGACTCAGTACTCCGAACTTCTGGAGGTTAGATGAACTTAATGTAACAGACAAGGTCAACCTTGTTGAAGTTGATCTCCTCGATGCCGGCAATCTTACGCGGGTAATTGATGAAGTAAAACCGGACGAGGTATATAATCTCGGTGCTCAGAGTTTTGTGGCACATTCTTTTAAAAATCCGGTCCTTACCGGTAAAGTAACAGGAATCGGAGTAACAAACCTTCTTGAAGCGATAAGGATGGTTAATAAAAAAATCAGGTTTTACCAGGCTTCTACATCGGAACTTTTCGGTCTTGTTCAGGAAATCCCGCAGAATGAAAAAACACCCTTTTATCCGCGCAGTCCATATGGTGTTGCCAAACTTTACGGGCACTGGATGACAATTAATTATCGCGAATCGTATGATATGTTCGCTTCAACAGGAATTCTGTTCAATCATGAATCGCCGCTGCGAGGCATTGAATTTGTTACAAGGAAGATTACTGACGCTGTTGCAAAAATCTATACAGGGAAGCAGGATTATTTCGAGATAGGCAACCTGGATGCAAAAAGAGACTGGGGTTATGCTAAAGAGTTTGTTGAAGGGATGTGGCGTATACTTCAGGCCCCTGTTGCTGATAATTTTGTTCTTGCGACAAATGAAACTCACTCAATACGTGAGTGGATTGAGGTATGTTTCAGCTTTATCGACAAGAAGATTGTTTGGGAAGGGAAGGATGAGAATGAGACAGGGAAGGATGCCGGTACCGGTAAAATTCTCGTAAAGGTCAATCCATCCTTTTATCGTCCGGCAGAGGTGGAGCTGCTTATTGGAGATTATTCAAAAGCAAAAAAGGAACTCGGATGGGAACCGAAAATCAAATATAAAGAGCTCTCCGAAATTATGCTGAAACGTGATATAGATAGAAATAGATGAAAGTCCTTATTACCGGTGTTAACGGTTTTGTCGGCCGCCATCTGTTCCGTGAGTTGAAGTCAGGGAACACTGAAGTCTGTGGTATTGATACAGAATCTTTTTCGTCGGATACCATAGCTGTCAATATACTGGATCAGCATCTTCTCGATAAAGTTATAAAATCGACCTGTCCAGATTATATAATACACCTCGCGGCCATAGCCAGTGTGGACCATTCTAACATATCACGAATATACGATATTAACTTTCATGGTACACTAAACCTGTTGTATTCATGCTATAAGCTGAATAAAAAACCAGGTTTTCTTTTTATCAGCTCATCCCAGGTTTACGGTAACGTATCTGAAGAGAGGCTCCCGATCGATGAATCATTTCCTGTAAATCCTGTGAATCATTATGGAGCGAGTAAAGCCTCGGGTGAAATGGCTGTTAAGGCATTCAGCGCGGAATATGGAATTGAATATGTAATAGCCAGGCCTTTCAATCATACAGGCCCTGGTCAGTCAGACAGATTTGTTGTTCCCAAAATTATTAACGCATTCAAGAAAAGGGATAAAGCTATTGAACTGGGAAATATAGATACAGCCCGTGACTACACGGACGTACGGGATGTTGTAAAGGCCTATTGCAGCATAATCAGTGACTTCAGGCCGGGTGAAGTATACAATATTTCAAGCGGTACGAGCAGAACTGTCCGTGAAATATTCAATTTAATGAAAAAACTTTCCGGTCATGAAATGGATATTATTCAAAAAGATGTTCTTGTTAGAAAGAACGAGATTATGTCCATAACTGGAAATGCCGGCACTATAAAATCCGCCATCGGCTGGGAAAGCAGGATAGAAATTGAGGAGACTCTTCTTTCAATGCTCGATAGCTAGAGATATCCGGAAAAAATTCATAATGATAAATATAATTAAAGAGAAATCGGTATTGATAAAAAATTTTTTTGCGAAAGCATTGAATTTGTTATTTTTAAAATACAAGATAGACACTGAAAAGAATCTGGAGGGATATAACGTCTTCGGCTATGTATCGAAGATTCTAGGTCAGGGTGAGGTTGCCAGGGCGTTTGTTGATGAATTAATAGAAACCGGCGTTGATTTTACCCTCACCGATGTTGTTAATTACAATCATAAGTTTATCACCGATGAAGAGGAATCAAAATACCGGCAGTTCTATACCAGGGATTTAAAATATAGAAATAATATTTTTTTTATTGATCTGATACTTCTTGCGAAAATTATTAAAGTAATTCCGTTATTATTTAAAAATAAACATAACATAGTCGTATTCTGGTGGGAGTTTGAAACCGGGTTCAATGATCGTCTTGAAATATTAAACAAGTTTGACGAGATTTATGTGTTCAGTGATTTCATCAAAGATACCCTCGCAAAAGTAAAAGACCGGAGATTTATAATTACTAAAATTAAGTATCCGTTCAAAAAAAACTGGATACTTGAGGATAGCCCGGAGGTAATCAGGGAGAACTATAGTCTGTCTGGTAAATTCTGTTTTTTCTTCAATATGGATTATCGAAGCAGTTATAATAGAAAAAATCCTGAAGGAATAATAACTGCTTTGTATGAAGAGTTCAAGGATGAAAAAAATGTGATTCTTGTGATAAAAACCAATAATGAGGCAGGTTTTACTGACAAGGTAAATAAACTGAGACATTTCATCTCGGATAAAAAACTATGTGATAAAGTGTTAATTATCAAGGAACCTTTCTCCAGAAATAGTTTTATGAGTCTGTTGAACTCAATGGACTGCTATATCTCGCTTCACAGGGGTGAAGGGCTGGGACTGGGAATCCTTGAGGCATTAGCTCTCGAAAAGCCGGTAATTGCAACTAATTACGGCGGTAACACTGAATATATGTATCATCAGGAGCTGGCATTTCCAGTCAGGTATACCCTGGTGGCAGCCTGTGATGATTATGAGGCATATAAAGATGTAGAATTCTGGGCGGAGCCTGATATCAATGATGCAAGAAGATGTATGAGGGAGGTTTTTAAAAAATTTTACAGGTATTGAAACTATTTTTGCCCCTGCTTAGCGGGATTCTTTTTATTTCCGTAATACAGGTCGTAGATATCAATTTTTTTTGAAGATGTAAAATAATCATCAATATAAAAAATATCTCTAATTCTGCTGTTAATACAGTCCGGATTTGTAACCATGTAATTATAAAAAAAACTTGAAGCTTCTTTTGTAGGTTCGTTCAGCCTGCCAAGCTGTCTGAAGGCATCTTCGGTAAAATTGAGAACTCCATCCATTACTTCGTTGATCCCGTTTATCATTTTTTTTGATAATACGTGCCTTTTAAATACAGGTTCTATTGTATCTTCTTTAGTGACAAACCGTTCCAGCTGTCCGTATGTGGTTGTCAGTATAGTTTCAATAAAAAGTGAATAATCATAGATTTTATTCTTTTTTTGAGAATTCAAATATTCACCGTAACAACCGTATGTCCTTATTTTATTTTTTCTGGCATGTTCATTGGTAACCATGTATAGACCGACCAGTTCATTATCCATGATTTTTGATAAGTATTTCTGGATTGTTCCGGCAAAGCCTACATCAACAATCCCGATTTTTTCTTTGCCGGACAGACCCAGAGATTTTATATACCCGGTGTAGGCTTTTTTTTCAATTGCGGCATTTTTTAATATCTCTGTCTGGTAGCTCTTTAAAAGTTCACTAACCTTATTTTTATCTGTCGGCAATTTAAATATCCTGGAATTATCCGCTGATTCATCAACAATACCGAACCTGTGTTTCAGAAGTTCAGATATTGTTCCTGAGAATACTATACCTAACGATGCTGAGATATCTGAAAAATCTTCGAAACAGGGTAGTACAACCGCTCTCCTCGATGTAAGAAAATATATGTTATCTGTATGTTCACCGGTAAGAGCCGAATATTTTTCATATATTCTCTGAAGCCAGTATCCCTCACGCGCCAGGAACAGTAACTTGTCGATCTTCGTTTCCTTTGCTTTTTTTGAGAGCCAGAAAGTGAAATAATAAAGCAGCGGGCCGAAAACACAATAACCGAGATCATAATGCGTGTTAAATACCGGCCTCCCATTTGTTTTGTTTAAAGAAAAGGGGGAATTGAAAATTCTGTCGATTATCAAACCTGCAATAATGGAATCACCCGTTCCTGAAAACATTTTTAAATCCGGATTAAATGATAGTTCAAACAGTCTTGAGGATGACATCACATGAAAGCACGGAATTTTTCTATCAACACACATCTGTATATCTGAATGTTCATTATCTCCGACGTGGACTTCTATTAAATCTTTATATTCGTCCCAGGCCTTGCCGGTATCTTTTCGCAGCCCGGTTTCCGAGGAAACAAGAATTTCAACATCATTGACCGGAAAATCGTGTTTAATTAGTAATCTTCTTATTATATCTGCTGTGAGGTACATGTCTGAGATTAAATAAATTTTTTTATTCTCGGCAATAAGCCGTTTGACCAGTTTCTGGATATCATTCCTCGGTACCGAGAAATCAAGTTCTGTTTGAATCTCTATGTTCATCATCTCTGTTATTTCTTCGTCTGATAGCGCCGTGCTTTCTTTAATCTTGCTGTATATCTGTCCAATGGTTACGTCTTCGCCGCTCTTCAGGTTTTTCCTTAATCCTGATTCTGTATTTTCTCTGAGCTGTGCGAATTTGATACTGATTCCCGGTTTGTCAGTAATCCGGCTGGCTATTATATCAAAAAGATTTTTATGCGTGAATAATTTACGCGAAATTATGGTGTCGAATATATCAAAAGAGATATGATTGAATTTTTTTAATTTCGAATAAAGTCCCCCTGCTGTTTTACCCCAGTACTGCTGAAGATTCTTGGCGCCGTTGTTTATTCTAACTGTATTGTTATATAAATCGAATTCGCCATATGAATATTTTTTATTCCGGGCAATTATGCATATAGATCTTTCAATCGCATGCACGATGGTGCCGTCATTGGCAATCGGTTCAGGCTGAAAATCCGTTATCCTGAAACCTGCATTAAATAAATTCGAAAGTGCATCAGGTCTGAACCAGAACATTGATCCGACCGGGAAATCGGCGTAAACCGAGGTATCGAAAGTGATACCGGTTTTAACTCCTAAAGATTTTGCTGATGTTTTATTTGACAGCCAGTGGTGTACCCAGTATGGCATAGAGTGGTAGGTTGAAGGATACATGATCCCTAAATGATCAGATATCATTGTATTTATTATTTTTTTTATAATCTCCACGCTTCCGAGCAGAGAGCCGTAAAGATGTTTTCGCCAGTCATCCTGCTGATTCCCTGTATATAGACTTTTCTTCGTATGCAGGTGGCAGAAAAAATCATATTGGAAAATATACGGTTTAAGAGTAATCAATAAGGGAGCCCAGTTTCTGCCTGCATTCGGTACTGTGAGGACTGTCAGGTGATCGAGGTTTGTCGTTTTTAATTTCGAAATATAGTAGTCATTTATATATCCCTTTTCCTCTATATTTGTAATTGTCAGAAAAAGGTCGTATCTGTAAGGCATATTCCTGAGATAAGAAATCAACTCATCATTCAGGTCTAGGTAGTATAAATGTATATGGATAGCCAGTTTTTTATTTATCGGCTCTGTCTTGTAGAATTTATAAAGCAGATACAGATCTTTGATGAAGTATGCAATACCTGTAGATGCAGAGATTACCATTATCCGGCGCTTTGATCTTTTCGGAAAAAGGAAATTTATTAATGCTCTTGATTGACCGAATAAATATTTTGAAATATCATATATGAACGGAATTTTCTTAAGCTGCTCTTCGATTCTATTTTTCAAATTCACTCCATAACTCCATTGCATATTCTACTCATCAGAATAATGTATAGAAAACTGCGCCTTTGTTCCCGGGACCGATGTAATTGATAGTTTATATACTTAAAAAAATGGAAGCTGTACCATTATATTTTATACGTAATTGCTGATAGTTGCTCAAAGTAAGAGCTTTTTTTATCGTTAAGTCCTATAAAATTATTCTTGTCTTCAGCAATAGCAACAATTATATCAAATTCATAGATCGAATAATCAAGTGCAATACTTTTCTTTTCTAGAAATATACTGAGAAAATTCATGTTGTTAATTATGTTGCAAGATTTAAATATATTTTAAAAACAATATTTTTATCGGGATGTGATTTCCAAATTGTGTATTGACAAAAGGAGTCGCATCGTAATAAAAGTGAAAAATCGGGATTTTTAAAAAAAGCTATAACTATAAAAGTATAGCTGTTAATTAAGATACAGGATTTATATTAAAGATTAGTTGCTTGAAATTTGAATTCAGTTGTAGAAATAAAAAAAATAAAAAAAGAACCCTGAAGACACCTCAGATGATGGTTTATCCGGATTCTTATAACTGTATTAGACATAGGCATTTTAAATTTGAATGAAATAGAAAAACTACCCCTCATATCAGTTGTAATAGCAACTTATAATGGTGCAAAATACATTGAAGAACAGATAGAGTCTGTTATTGCACAAAATTATCCGAATATGGAAATAATAATTTCTGATGATAATTCGGATGATATGACAATGGATATTCTCCAGAGATTGCGGATGAAATATCCGGTCATTACTATTGTGTACAATAATAAAGAACGCGGATTTATAAATAATTTTGAAAATGCGATAAAACAGAGCAGTGGAGAGTATATCGCATTATGTGATCAGGATGATCTCTGGCTCCCGGGAAAACTTGAAAAACAGATAAACACAATCGCCGACTGTGATCTCGTCGCGTCAGATATGATTGTTGTTGATGCCGACAGCAACGAAATTGCACCGTCATTGATGAAATATCAGGGTTTTTTTCGACCGGAAAAAAGGGACCACTACAGGTACCTGGTTTTACGTAACAGCTATACAGGCGCAACGATGTTGATGAAGGCAGATTTTGCGAAAAGGTGTCTCCCTATACCCGATGAATCCCTTGTTCATGACTGGTGGTTCGCAATAAATGCAGCCGCAGGAAATGGAATAGTATTTATAGACGAACCCCTTGTTAAATACAGGCAGCATCCCGAAAATGCAATCGGAGCAAAAGACAGGTATTGCGAATCTTCATTCCCGGGATTATTATATCTTTTTTCAAACCGGAGGAAGGTTTATATGCATAACCGTTTCAGCAGTTATCAGAAGCGGGTTAAGTCATATATAGACAGGAAAGTATATAAAGATGAGGATGACCTGGAATTTCTTAAAAATGCAGAAAAGTATTATGCAGGTTATTTATCATATTCCGGCAGATTGTCTACGATTATCAGCGGTTTTAAAATGCGGAGGTATCTTTATCCGGAGGATATATTCCTGATCTGCATAGCCAAGTTAATAGCTAAATTAATATAATAAATCAGTAATTTCTGGCATCCAGTGCCTGTGAAACTTATGATTTAACAAACTTAAATTCCTGCCGGATTGAATAACACCGGGAATATTTAAAAAATACGCTTGTGTTTTTTTTATCAGAATTATGTATGTATTTTTAGTGTGTTTCGGAATAAAAAATTTCTAATGAGGTTAAAATGAAAGGAATAATTCTTGCAGGTGGTTCCGGTACAAGACTTTATCCGGTGACACAGGTCGTATGTAAACAGCTGCTCCCGGTTTATGATAAACCTATGATATATTATCCTTTGTCAACGCTTATGCTTGCAGGGATAAAAGACATTTTGATTATTTCCACTCCCGAGGATACTCCGGTTTTTGAAAGGGTTCTGGGCGACGGTTCAAAATTTGGTCTGACCTTATCATATGCCGTCCAGGAAAAACCGAGAGGCCTTGCAGATGCGTTTATTGTCGGAGCTGACTTTATCGGGAAAGAGAGCGTCTGTCTGGTCCTCGGGGACAATATTTTTTACGGTAATGGCCTCACTGAACTGCTGAATAAAGCGGTCAGCAACAAAAAAGGTGCAACAGTGTTCGGGTATTATGTGAATGATCCGGAAAGATACGGAGTGGTTGAGTTCAATGAAGCGGGAAAAGTGATTTCAATTGAAGAGAAGCCGGCTGTCCCGAAATCGAACTATGCTGTTGTCGGTTTGTATTTTTATGATAACAATGTTATCGATATTGCTAGAAATCTTAAACCATCAGCACGCGGTGAGATAGAGATAACCGATGTCAATAAAGAGTATCTCAGCCGCGGAGAGCTGAATATTCAGCTGATGGGAAGAGGTTATGCTTGGCTCGATACAGGTACCCATGATTCTATGCATGAAGCTTCAACCTTTGTAAAGATAATAGAAGACAGAAAAGGGCTCAAAATCGCGTGTATCGAAGAGATCGCATATGAGATGGGATATATTGATGAAAAGCAGCTGCGCAGGCTTGCCGAACCTCTTATGAAGTCGGGATACGGCAGGTACCTGATGGATATTATTGAAATCAAACATCCATTTTAAAAGTTTGGGCGTTAACAGCTTATTGAGTAATCAGATACATAATAACAGGAGTTCAGACGATGCCGTTTAATTTTATAAAGACCGATCTTGATGGCTGTATTATAGTTGAACCGCGTTCTTTTGGTGACACAAGGGGATTCTTTATGGAGTCTTACAAGAAAAGTGATTTCGAAAAAAACGGTATAACAGTGGAGTTCAGTCAGGATAATCATTCTTTCTCGACCAAAAACGTTTTGCGGGGACTGCATTATCAGAAATCTCCTGCGGCTCAGGCAAAACTGGTAAGGGTTATAAAAGGGGCGGTGTGGGATGTCGCTGTTGACATCAGAAAGGGTTCGCCCTCTTTTAAAAAATGGATTGCGGTAGAACTCTCGGAAAAGAATAATAAAATGTTTTATATACCGGAGGGATTTGCCCACGGATTCCTGGCTCTTACCGATGAAGTGCATCTTATGTATAAATGCTCGAATGAATATGCTCCACAGAGCGATGCAGGCATTATCTGGAACGATCCTGAAATCGGAATTACATGGCCTGTTGACAATCCTCTTCTTTCAGATAAGGATTCCAGGCTCCCGCTATTAAAAGATACAGAGGTATTTTAGAATGATATGGTTAACCGGAAGCAAGGGGATGCTCGGCAGGCATCTTGCTGAGAAGCTTGAAAAGGCGGGGCTCCCTTTTCTGGAGAGCGATCTTGAGGTGAATATAACCGATATTAATGCTGTCAGGGAATTCTGCAGCGGAAAGAATTTTAAGTGGATACTGATATGCTCAGCCTACACAGCCGTAGACCAGGCCGAGTATGAAAAACAGGAAGCCTATGCTGTCAATGCCCTGGGGGTTAAAAACATTGCGGAGATCAGTAAAAACAGCGGTGCCAGGATCATCAGCTTTTCAACAGATTACGTTTTCAGCGGGGATAAAGAAGCCGGCTTTTCAGAAAACGACAATACCGGTCCGACTAGCGTCTATGGCGCCAGCAAGCTTGAAGGAGAAAAGATGCTCGCATCTCTGTATGATAAATACTTTATCTTCAGAATTTCATGGCTCTACGGTCCTTACGGAAAAAACTTTGTGCATACGATGCAGGGCCTGTTCAGTCAGAGAGATCTACTCACAGTGGTCAATGACCAGTTCGGCAGCCCTACATACACCGGCGAACTGTCTGATTTCATAACAGGCCTTATCAGGTCGGATTCAGAAAAGTATGGAATTTATCATTTCTCCGGCGAGGGTATGACAAACTGGTATGAGTTTGCATTGGAGATCTACAGGCTTTCGGTAAAATACGGTATAACCGGCAGGGATATAAAAATCAGTCCTGTGGATTCATCAAAATACCCGGCCAGCGCGAAGAGGCCTGCATATTCGTACATGATAAAAGACAAGCTTTACAATACTTTCGGATACAGGCCTAAAGACTGGAGAGTAACTCTTGAGGAATACATAAGAGATATGAAATCCTGATTACGGAAACGCTGTGTTGATAAAATTGCATTGCATTCAGGCTTTTAAGAAAAAACTTACTAAAGTGTGGTATATATGAGAAAACTTGAAAATATTCTTGTAACAGGCGGAGCCGGATTTATCGGTTCCAATTTCATAAGATACATTTTTACTAAAACCGGTTTTGCCGGCAGGATTATTAATTATGACAGGCTGACCTATGCGGGCAACGCGGAGAGTCTGTCTGATATGGATAAAGAGTTCGGCGGGGGGAGATATTTTTTTGTGCATGGAGATATCTGCGTCAGAGACGATGTTGATGCAGTGATGAAAAAATATAATATCGATACCATTATTCATTTTGCGGCGGAATCACATGTCGACAGATCGATTCATGGACCGGCTGAGTTTATTAATACAAATATCATGGGGACTTTCAATCTTCTCGAAGCGGCAAAAAATGCATGGAGCGGAAGGGATGATGTACTGTTTCATCATGTGAGTACAGACGAGGTGTACGGGTCTCTAGGCGACAGCGGTTTTTTCATGGAAACAACGCCCTATGATCCGCGAAGTCCATATTCAGCATCCAAGGCTTCATCGGACCACCTGGTTATGGCGTATTCTCATACATACGGATTGCCAGTAACGATGACAAACTGCTCCAACAATTACGGTCCTTACCAGTTCCCTGAGAAACTGATCCCGGTAATTATCATGAATATAAGGGAGGGGAAAAAACTTCCGGTCTACGGAGATGGAAAAAATATACGCGACTGGCTGTTTGTAGAGGATCATAACAGCGCGGTGTGGGCTGTTGTGAATAAAGGAAGAGAGGGGGAAACCTATAACATAGGCGGTGAGAACGAGTGGGAGAATATAAAGCTTGTTAATGTTCTCTGCGAAAAAATGGCCCTTCGTTCCGGGAAGGATAAGGATCATTTCAAAAGCCTGATTGAATATGTGAAAGACAGGCCGGGGCATGACAGAAGATATGCGATCAACTGCGACAAGATAAAAAAAGAACTTGGCTGGACCCAGAGTTTTGATTTTGATCACGGACTCGATTTTACAATAGACTGGTATCTATCTAATGACCAATGGATTAACCGTATCAGGAGCGGAGAATACCGCAAGTGGATTGAAAAAAATTATGATAACAGGTAACCTGCATCATTATGCCGCGGGACCGGGATCAGAGAAATAAGGCCCGGGTATTTATTACCGGGATAGTCATATAATATGAATACTACAGCTATTATCATCACCTACGGAAACAGGTACAGCTACGTTAAACAGGTAGTTGATGCATTGCTTGTTTTTAACCTTCACAGGATTGTTATAGTGGATAATAACTCTGTGAAGAGAAGCGCTGAAGCGCTGTCAGCACTCTCCTCCCATGATAAAAGGATACAGATTGTCAGGCTCGAAAAGAATACCGGTTCCGCATATGCGATAAAAGCAGGAGTTGAACAGGTGCTGGATGACCCGGAAACGGATTTTATCTGGCTGCTTGACGATGATAATCTTCCTTATCCGGACGCATATGAAACATTGATGCAGAACATGCAGGCCGAGCTTGGTAAACATAAAAATCATCAGATAATAATTTCGCTGCTTCGCGGAAACAGGCAGAACTACATAAATGCCGTAAAGAATTCAAAACCTGAATCGATTCTCGGTAAAAAAAACATATTCCGCTCCTTTCATGTTGCTGATGTATTCTCCACCTGTACCGATATGGACGAAGGGATTATAAAAGCTGATGTTTCGGCAGTGCCGTTCGGAGGCATGTTCTTCCATAAAGATGTCATTAAAGAAATAGGGTACCCTGATGAAAAGTATTATCTCTATTGTGATGATTTTGATTTCTGCTGCCGGCATATCGCTAATGACGGAAGAATAATACTCTCTCTTGAAAGCGGAATTGATGATATTGAACAGTCATGGAATGTGAAAGGGAGCGCGATAAAAAAAATAGCTACCGGGGGAGATCTTTTCAGAATTTATTATTCGATCAGAAATCGTGTATATCTTGAAAAAAAATACCTTGTCACATCCTGGGCTGTTTACATTTTTAATATGCTTGTATATTCCACCCTGGTCACAATGATCGCTCTTACAAGACTGAAATTCATTAACATAAAGACCTACTACACGGCACTTTTCCACGGTCTTGCCGGCAAAATGGGATATAATAAAAATTTTACACTGTAGAATGTTATTATAAAGTATATCAAAACCTTTCTCTGGAAATCGATGGTTTTTTACATGCATATTTTATTATCTTCGGAAAAAGCTTTTTTACTGCTGCTTTTTTTCAGAATGGCACTAAAATGCTGATATTGTTAAATTTAATTTGACAATATTTTCCAATTTTAGTATGACAATGTAATAATATACTCTTTAAAAGTCTTCTTCTGTACAACTGGATATTTATGAATATAAAAACGGATTATTTAGCTGCAAAAATGAAGAGAAAACCTTTTTTTGATGATTTAAGGGAGATAAAAAAGGGGCAGAAGTTACCGGACGGAATTTTCGGTTCCTTTATGACAAGGCCTGTAAGTCATATTGTTGCTTATTTTTTCAGCAAAATCAACTTTACTCCGAATATGGTCACTTTCATATCATTCCTGCTCTGTCTTGCTTCATGTCTGGTTTTAATGATTTTCAGAAAAAATAATGCTCTTTATACTGTTACGGCAATTATCTGGTGGGCAGGGGCAATCCTTGATGCTGCTGATGGAGACCTCGCCAGGTATTCAAATAAGGCATCAATGTTCGGAGCCTGGTTTGATTCATACCTTGATAGACTGAAAGAGTTTATGATATTTGGTACTCTTGGCTATCTTGGATATAAAAGCTATGGTTTATCCGATTGGGGCAACATAATAGAGATTGAGTTTGGCAATGAATTTTACCTGTTCCTCGGCTTTTTTTCCATACTTTCAAATGTTATGAGCGGATGGGTCAGCGATACAAAAAAGATATTTTCCAATGGACAGAGAAAGGTTGAGATAAAACTGAGTAATAAGTATATGATAGGGATGGTTGATACCCGTGATTTCTTTGTCATTGCTTCTCTGCTGCTCGGTGAGTTCAGGATAGCTTTATACATTTACGGGCTGGTGTTTCCATTTGTTTTAATGATGCAGACAGGGCTGTTTCTTAAAAACTACGGGCAGGAAAAATAGTTCCGCCCTTCAGGTCTAAGACCCGATTACAGGATATAAACTTCTTTCAAAATCATATATGCACTGTTGATCCTTTTCATCATCTCTCCGGAATCGTTGTATCTGTCCGGATGATATTTTCCGGCCAGTTCCCTGTAGCGTCTGGCGATTGCATTTTTACCGGGCCTGCTTATTTCGAAAAGTCCGAGCGCTTCGTCTATATCCCTTTTCTTTATGCAATATGTGCTTATTCCGTTCATAATCTTTTTAAGTAATCCTGAATCTTCAAAAGCCAGATTTTCCGGGTCTATATAGAAGTCCTGGAGTAGATCGAAGATCATACTGTGCCGGTAATCTTTATACTCTTCCTGATGCTGTCCGCAGAAAGAGCTTTCTGTCGGTTTGTTACAGAAATTCCCCGTTTCGGGATAGTAATGTCTGCAGAGGCCCTGTGCCGGTATATGAATCATTCTTATCCTCATGCAATCAAGGTGCAGATAATATCCTTTTAATCCGGCTGAAGTTTTTAATTTATAGAGCGCATGGTAGACCGAGAAGTGTTTTACAAACAGCGTGCTTTGATGTATTACACTGTCGTTAGAGGGAATAAAATATTTTATAATATCAAGTTCCATAACAGGGGAATCCTGATCAAAAAGATAATTGAACAGGTTCTCCTCGCCGATTATTATCAGTTCACTTGTCATCCATTTATATCTTCCGAAAATCTATATAGGACCGCAGTTTTTGTCAAATAAAACATCGTCTAAAAGTCTTTATTAAATCAAGTCGTAACGGGCAGTTTGAATATAATATAAATGTGAGTATTTTACCAGCGCATATTTATAGTGCAATTTGTAAAATCGTCTGATTATGTGACAAAGGTCATTTTTTCACTATTTTTATATTAAGGATTGACAAGTTTAACAGGTATAATTTAATTACGGTAAGTTAGATTAAGTTCAATAGATTCTTCTGGTTATCTTACCTTAAGGTAAATTCCTGGTGCAATTTAATACTCAATCCGACGCGGGGTGTAACCTCTT
>CAYTNW010000029.1:0-20957 GCA_964439325.1 uncultured Leptospirales bacterium
CCTGGTGATTCTGCCGGAGATGTATAAACTGATAAGATAGGCAATACTTACAATGACAATTGATATAAACATAAGAAATGATCCGGTACCGGTTTCAAAATACTCCTTCTGGCTTTCAATCTTCCTGTAATCATCTCTTGCCTTAATAAACAGATCTTCTGCTTTTTTAAAATTCTGCGGGATGGTGGCATAGACCACGACCATCACATCCTCATAGCTGAACATCCCGCTTATCAGGTCATTACCATCTATTTCAATCCTGTCAGTTCTTTTTCCTGATGTATCGAGGTTTTTGTAAAAATGGAACAATTTTATATGATCAACTTCTGTTAGAGACTGCTCGTTTTCGATAATTGACAGTCTGCCGTCGGTGTCTTTAAAAAAAACAATTCTTAAATTCGTATTTTTATATGCTCCGGCTAATTTCTCAAGGTCCTCTTTCCCGGTTTTACTTAAAAAATTTGCAAACATGTATCTTATAGTGCCCAGCTCAGATCTGACTTCCTGCTCCAGTTTAAAATATATATTGTGAGTAAGATCGACAGATTCATTCAGTGCTTTTATTGTTCTTCCGCTGAACATCTTTGAAAGACTGCTGTTAAAATAGTTGCTTGAAATAATTACGATCGGCATCGCAGACAAAACGGCAATGAAGACAAATGAAAGGGTAATTTTCTTCTTGATACTCCCCGGAATATCGGCATGGTTTATATTGATGCTTCTCCGGAAAGACATAACTATGAAATATATTCCCGCTATTATGGGAATGGCCATCATTGTTGTGATAAAAAAGTTTTCATCAACAAGGCCTGCATCAATCCTTCCGGGGAACAGTCCTATTATCAATATCGAAGAAAATATTATTATGCCGATAAGAAATAGAATATCCTGTATAGAATTAGCACTTTTTATTTTCTTTTTGTCTGATGACAAAATAACTTCCTGAGGAGATATAATATATTAATCAGATTTTAAAATCGTTCTCAATGAGATTGAGTATATAGCTTACAAGCTCAGTTTCACCCTCTCCGCTTGCCCTTATAGTCAATTTTGATCCTGATATTATTGCAAGCCCCAGCACGGACATTATCGATTTTCCGTCTGCTTCTATATTGTCCTTTATCAGGGTAATTTCGCAGGGATACTTCATAGCCTCCCGTACAATCATCATCGCGGGTCTTGCGTGAATACCCGCATCACTGTTTACTACAACATCTCTCTCTATCATTGCTTCCCACCTTCGGTGATAATCCACTTTTTTATCCGCTCGTCGAGTTCCCTCGCGGAATTGACCCCTACCTTCTTCAGTCTCTGATTTAACGCGGCTGTTTCAATAATTATCGGAATGTTTCTTCCGGGACGGACCGGGACGGTTATATAAGGAACATCAATATCAAGTATCGTGTACTTTTTCTCGTCGAGTCCCAGCCTGTCATATTCTGTTGAGGAATCCCACTCCTCAAGAAGTATAACCATCTCTATACGTTTTCTGTTTCTTACAGACCTGATACCGAAAATTTCACGAACGTTTACAATACCGATGCCGCGTATCTCTATGTGATGCTTTAAAATTTCCGAGCCGGCTCCCATTAAAAGGGATTCGTCGATTTTTTTTACAATGACCATATCGTCACCGACAAGCCTGTGCCCTCTCTCAATAAGCTCCAGTGCTGTTTCACTCTTCCCGACACCGCTTTTTCCTGTAAGCAGTACCCCTACTCCAAAAACATCAACAAGGGTGGCATGGAGGGTAACGCTTTCGGCAAAGATTTCATCAATAACATGAACAAACAGGGTAATAAATCTGGTAGTTCCCCTCTTCGAGATAAAAACAGGGATGTCCCTCTTTTCAGCATATTCCAGGAAAAGGTTATCAGGCTTAAAATCATACGTAAAGATACAGCAGAAAACCGGATAACTGAAAAATTCATCATAGACCTTGACCCGGTTCTCCTGGGAGAGCTGGGTCATAAAAGCAGCTTCGCCCTTGCCGAAAATCTGAATTCTTTCGTATGCAAAATAGTCAAAAAATCCCGCAAGCGCCAGACCGGGCCTATTAATCTCTCCGGATTTAATCTCTCTGTCAAGCCCCCCTTCACCTGTCAGTAGGCGAAGCTGAAGATCTATTCGTCCTATTCCCTCGATAAAATATCTTAAAGTAAGCTTACCCATAGCAGAATTATCTCACTATACCAATTTCTTTCCAGTAAAAAAAAATGTAAACATAATAAAAAACAAATTTTAAAATACCGGTAAAACCGGTATTAAAGCTTAAATATTACATTAAATACTATAAAAGAGTTACAAAAGTATGCTATTAACAGAAATTTTCGTCCGTATAACCAGGGCTCTGACCCTGAAAAGTGAAAAACAGGCTCTGACCCCGGTAAAAAGTTGAGTTTAAATGACTGTTAATATCTGATATTAGACCTGCCGGAAACAATATCCGGCAGGTCTAATATAGTTAAAAAGCGGGTACAAGTACTTCTAATTTTTTCCCTGAACGGCTGAGAATGTTAAAATATCTTGTTTCGACATTAAAAAAAGGCATATACACTTCCTTTGATTTTTCAAAAGATTCAAAGGCCTGATCAAGAGTCAGTCTGTCTATTTTGCAGTCATTCCCCTTTTTAAAATCAATTTTCGGGTGAGATGCTGATTCATCCTTCACTTCCAGATCATATTCCACGAAAGTATCTGCATTGAATTCGTTGCCCTTATGGTTTTCAAATGGCACTTCAACCAGCTTGAAAGCTGATCCGCTTTTGTAAATTACAGCATAATTCTTATTAGCATAATCTGCATCATGTTCCACAGATCCGGCGCCTTTCTTAAAAAGAATAAAGTCTTTTTTATCAACTCTCATCTGTAAAAAGGCTTCGATATCATTAATAGGTCTATTGCTTACCTGGGTGAGAATCGCCTCCTTCCCGGTCTCGCTCTTTGTATCATAAGTAATCTCCAACTCGGCACCATGCCCCTTCCTTGACTGAATCCTCTCTTTATAACGGCTTATCTGACTATCCAGTTTATCAATAAGCAGATCAATTGCTGAATATAAATCTGCGGCTTTCTCGCGAGCATGGAACTGTACCGAATCTCCATTGATGACAAGTTCGGCAGCGTGATCCAGTTTTTCTACATACAGAATCAGATGAATATCAATCAGCTGCTGAAAATACTTTTCAAGCTTCGATATTCTCTTTTCCGCATACTCTCTGAGCCTTTCAGATACATCGATGTGTCTACCTGTAATTTTAATCTTCATAAGCTCTCCTATGATTTGATCATGTTAATTTTTTTTCTTTTATTTGAAGCAGGTATATTCAGAATATCCCTGTACTTCGCTATTGTTCTCCGAGCGACGACAATCCCTTTTCCCTTTAAAATATTCACAACCTCTTCATCGCTTAAAGGATTGTCGGGATTTTCGCCGCTGATTATCTCATGAATCATCCCCTTAACTTTATCGGAGGATTGTTCATCATTACTATTGTTATCGCCCGCATTTTTTAGGCGCGATACAAAAAAATATTTCAATTCAAAAACTCCCCATGGAGTCTGTATATACTTACCGCTGGAAACCCGGCTTACCGTTGATTCATGAACATTTACTTCATCGGCAATATCATGATGAGTCAGGTATTTTAAATTTCCCGGTCCCTTATCAAGAAAATCCTGCTGGTTCTTCATTATCGCAGTTGTTACTTTCAGAATTGTGTTCCGTCTTGAGGAAATATTTTTCAGCAGTGCCGTAGCGGACTGGAGCTTGGAATTCAGATATTCACGCTGCTCATCATCAATATTTTTATTCTTCAGAAGATTTACATAATAGCTGCTGAGCCTGACTCCCGGAATCCAGTCATCATTCAGAGTGACTATCATCTCTCCGTCGACAAGCTTGACCTCGATGTCCGGTATAACCGGTCTGGCCTCTCCGCCCGAATATGATCTTCCGGGGAACGGATTCAGGTTATGAAGGATTTTGCTCTTTTCAATGACCGCACTTTCTGAGATGCTGAGAGCTTTGGATATTTTTCCGTAATCAAGCTTCTCTATATCAGCGAAGTGATCAGCGAGCATAGAATGAAGCAGGTTATCATCGGGAAAGTAATATTGTGCCTGTATATGCAGCGCATCCCTGATAGAAAACGCAGCGCATCCCACCGGATCAAAGTGCCTGATGCTGTTTATGACTGCAGTTTTATTCACATCATCGATACTCTCAAACCGGTTTTCAGATATAAAACCGTCGTCATCGAGCATTGTTATTATCTCTTCATATACTGCCAGTTCATTCTCGCTGCAGGCAGTCATAGTCGCCTGCCAGAGGAGGTGATCCTTCAGGCTCTCTTTTGTAGTAACTGCATTCTCTATAAATAATCTGTTTTTATCGTCATCGTTGTAGCTGTTATTTGAACTGCCATCGCCCGGATTGTCATACGTTTCTACTTCATGCGAATCGGACGAGTACACATCCTCTCCATTAAGATTTTTATTTATTTTTTCTTCGAGATAATCCTCACTTTGTGACGATCCGGCCTCTTCAAGAAGAGGATTCTCCATAAATTCCTGTGAAATCATTTCGGAAAGTTCAAGATTGGTCAGCTGAAGCATCTCTATCGACTGCCTCAGGGTCTGTGTCATTATTAACTTATGAGTCTGATTTAATCCGATATTCAATCCATTTTTCATCTGAAACCCTTTATAGACTCTATATATAAAGTAACCATTTTTTCTGAAAAGTCAATTTTTTTTAAACACAAAAAAGCCCAGGATTAAACCCGAGCTTTTTGTGACATATGTATTCCGGTTTTTTAAAAAGATACAAATTTATCAATAGCCGCTTTCAAAGTCCCTGTTACCAAAGATATAAAATCTTACCCCGAAGTCGAATTCTAACCCTCCGATAGACAGACTGGTTTTGGCCGTATTAAAAAATGTTTTATGATACCCGAGATCAAAATAGGGTGAGATGACCTGGGTAAAGTTATACTGAAGACCGGTTTTAAACATCGTAAAAAGCCCGGAATGCTGATCTTCAGCATTTGCACCGCCAGTATGACCTTTTCGGGAAACTGTCGATGCCCCAACGCTTAAAGTGTTTTTCCAGTAGATATTATTTTTTTCAAAAATATCCAGTGTCGGAATATATTCAATTCCGCCGGTATAAAATTTATAGACATATTTTTTTTTGTTAATCTTATCATTATCATTCTCAGTAGACAGGGCATAAGAGCCATCCAGTAAAAAATTGATATTCTCATTAAGACTGAAACCTGCGCCCCCTTCAAAACCGTAAACCGGTATAAAACCGCCTGTATACATATAGTTTCCCCCGCCATTCACAAAAAACGAGGCAAATGATGATGATATTGACAGAGAAAATATAATTATCGTAAACAATAGCTTTTTCAAAATAGCGCTCCTTTGATTGTTCTATCTGGAAATAAGTAATACAGAAAAAGATAATCAAGTCAAGAAAAAAGCTTAATTTCAAAAAAGTTTATTCTATTGCATAATTGCTATTGAGAATTTGATAATAATCCGGATATTTCTCTCCGGCATCCTTCCGTTAATTGTGAAAAACATTATTTTTCGAACAATTATTTTCTTTACACATACTATTAATTTTTTTCTAATGTTCACATAAAAGATCTGTAAAACCCGGGGGACTGTATGAGAAAATTCGTATTTGTAGTTATTTCTATATTTATTACCGGAATAAGCTTTTCCTGCAACAATTCCTCCAGCTCAAGCACAACAACCGGTTATACAGACCCGGTATTTACGACCGTCAAAACACAGGCAAAAAAAAGTTACACTGTTGCGGGCTACACATGTCCTTCCGGAGGTTCCCCCACAGATGCTGATTATAAAGCATGCGGTGCGGTTATATACACCGGAACACTAAGTGATGCAGCCTATACGGGTATAGCAGCAGGGAAGGACTCGGTGAATCCGAATTTTAATCTTAAAATTTACTGGAAAGCGGTATCTATACCGTCAGCTGTGTCCGGTTATACACCGGCATCCGGTGAGCTTTCCGGAACTACATATAAAATTCAGATTAACAATGGAACATATATATACAGCACAACTACAGACAGCCTCAATATTTCAATCACATCAGGTACAGATTCAAACGGAATTAATGTTTATAATATAACATTTAACAGCAGTATAACCGTTTCTGACGGAAACAGCCATACACTGACTATCAACAGCGGAGATACTATCACTGCATACAAGTGGCCGGAATAGATACAGACGTTTTTTACTTTTTTAATGACACATTTTTTTTATGTAGTTTATTATACCCTCAATATCAGTAACCATTTTTGCAGCATTGAGTTTTATGGCTTCGCGCGGCATTCCGAAAACCACGCATGATTCTTCATCCTGTGCGATTGTAAAAGCACCCGATTCCTTCATTTCAAGAAGCCCTGCAGCACCGTCGTTTCCCATTCCGGTACAGATTATACCGACTGCCGAATCGCCTGCATATTTGCTCACAGACCTGAACAGAACATCTACGGAGGGCCTGTGTCTGTTCACCGGAGGACCGTCATTTATTTCCACCCAGTAACCGTTCCGGTCTGACATCAGAATCATATGCTTACCCCCTGGCGCTATGAGCGCCATATCGGTTAGTAGCCTGTCGCCGTTCTGCGCTTCTTTAACAAAGAGCCTTGACTTGCTGTTGACCCTGTTTGCGAAAGCCTCAGTGAATTTTTCAGGCATATGCTGTGTAATCAGAATTCCGGGACATCCGGTGGGGAGCTCTTCCAGTATATGGTCTATTACCTCGGTCCCCCCTGTTGATGCTCCTATAGCGATTATCTTCTCGGTCGGTTTGTTGCTGTTCGAACGCTCTGCCTTTGACAGTATTATATCAGCAGAATACTTCCTTTCAACCTCCAGCTTTACTGGGGCACGTTTCTTCAATTTCTGTTTAGACGATCCGGCCGCGATCACTTTCTCAATTAGATCCCTGCCGAATTCTGATGCACTTTCATTTTTATCCAGCTGCGGTTTTCCTATTATATCAAAAGCGCCCAGTTCGAGAGCTCTCACCGCAGCCGTTGTCCCCTTCGCAGTATGTGAACTCACCATTATAACAGGAATAGGATTTGCAATCATCAGTTTCTGCAGAAAAGTAAGGCCGTCCATCCCGGGCATTTCAACATCAAGCGTAACAACGTCGGGATTCAGGGTATTAATTTTTTTTGCCGCTATTGCCGCATCGATTGCCGTCCCAAGGACTTCTATCTGAGATGATCCAGATAAAATTTCCGTTAAAAATTTTCTCATCACAGCGGAATCATCTATTATCAGTACTCTTACTTTATTCTGTTCCATTCGTTTCTCTTCTCTCAGGTATACACTTTTTTTATAGGGAAACCTTTATTCCATACGGGTTAAAAAATTATCTATCAACACATCTTCATCTCTGACAGTGACTATGTCGTTTACTTCTCCGCTTCTGAATTTTCTCATAAAAACTTTGCCAGTTTCGATATCAAAAATTATTTTTCTGGCATAGTCCTCTCCGACGTCAAGACCGACAATCGGTATATCCTCAATCTCCATGAACAGTTTTGCCACCCTTACATTATCGGAAGGGATCAGGCTCTTTTTCCCGGTCATGTTTAGGAATCTGATTACGTTACCGCCGCCGAAAATCTTCGCGGTGAGATTTTTCCTCAATGCGCCCGCGGCAATGATTTCTGAAATTATCCGGTTGATGGCCGCAATTCCGTAACGGGCATTATCATCGTTAAATATATCCGCTTTACTTATCTTCCCCGGAAGCATGAAGTGATTCATGCCGCCTATTCTGTTTTCCGAATCATGTAGACAGACTGATACGCATGAACCGAGAAGAGTCCCTATAAGCTCATCCTCTCCGGTTATAAAGTATTCACCCGGATAAATGATATTAAGATTTTTACCCAGCCTATGTTTAACAACTGTATGCACCTTTATCAAACCGCCTTTTTATATATGGTTCTGCCGGCCAGGACAAATTTGTCGGTTATACTGGTAATATTCTCAGAATGGCCGATTAAAAGGTATCCGTCGTCTTTGAGATAGCTGTAATATTTTTCAAATAATTTTTTCTGTGTTTCCCTGTCAAAATAGATTATTACGTTACGGCAGAAGATAATATCAAACTTTTTCTTCATCGGGTATTCATCCGATAGGAGATTCAGCCTTCTGAAATATACGACCTCTTTCAGAAAATCTTTTACTCTGTAAAAAACCCCCTTCTCATTTTCATTTTGTACAAAATAGGTCTTAAGATATTTCGGATCAACATCGGCGAGGTGATCTGCTGAATAGTTTCCGTCTCGCGCTTTATCGAGAACCTGCGTATCAATATCGGTTGCGAGTATCAAAAACTCCGGTGATACCTTTCCGCTGAAATACTCGAACAGTGTTATCGCAATAGTATAAGGCTCTTCACCTGTCGAACAACCGGCACTCCATATCCTTAGCTCTTTTTCTTTTTTTGCCGCGAATTCGGGGAGAATTTTGCTCTTCATAAACTCGAAATGGTCATTCTCGCGGAAGAAATCTGTTTTATTTGTAGTTATCGCGTTGATAAAATTTATTTTTTCTTTTTCAAAATTATTAATCAGGTACTCATGATAATCGGAAAAATTATCCAGTTTCAAATCACGCAGACGTTTAATCAGACGCGACTGCATCAGAATTTTCTTTACATCGCTGAGTTTAATCCCCGCTTCCTTATAAATTATATCCCGCAATTTATAAAAATCACTGTCACTGAGTTCATAATTATTTATCATTATATATCCTAATCAAAAAGCAGTATTGTACCTTTTCTATCTCTGTTTTTAAATTCATTCTCAACATATTCTTTTTCGAGTTTGATAAACTCTGAAAAATCCTCATTATTCTGCAGAACTTTTCTGTATACCGTCCCGTCTCCAGGTGAAAAATAAATTTTCCTTCTGAAATTTCCGCCAAGATCTGTTTTCTCTATAGGAATTCTTTCAAGAGCAAAGTACTCTTTTACGAATTTAATATTATTTTCAGGTATTGAATAAACACCTGTTTTTGATTCATCGGAATAACCTGCTCCGAAGATTTTCACTTTCATATGATGCCGGTCACAACCCAGTTTTATCATATCGGCCATAAGATATTCCATGTTTAAAATCCCGATCCGTGAGATATCATCATGGAGCAGACCGTTTGTAACAGCAGTTCCAGGGACCACGAAATTTATCATGCCGCCGGCCTTTCTTATATGATCATACAGACAGACCACAAGACACGATCCAGCGATTGTTCCGATATAACAATCCTCGTTGGACACATAATGATCACCCGGATATATCAAATATAAAACTTTTCCTGTTCTGTTATTCTGGCTCCTTAACATGACTCTTTAAAGTTTTCGCTTTTTAAAAAAGTATCCACATCAAGAAGTATAATAAGAGATTCCCCCGCCATCCCTACACCCTCAATAGCGCTTGTATCAACCCTTGCGGAAAAATTAATATTAGTCTTAATGTCGGAAACCGGAAAACTTACTACATCTGAAACAGCATCCGCTATCATTCCGATCAGCCTTCCCCGCACTTCGACAATCAGTATGACAGTAAAAGAATCATACTCCTTCGGAGGGAGATTGAACTTTTTCCTCATATCGATTACAGGTATCACGGCCCCCCTGAGATTTATCACCCCTTTAATAAACGATAAAGCCTTCGGGACGTGCGTTATTTCAGTCATTTCGTTAATAGACTGAACCTTGATTACTGAAACACCATATGTTTCATCTCCGACAAGAAATGTAACATACTGCTTCATCTCTTCATTCTTGCTGATTTCAATGGTTTTATTCATATTTTCATACATAATTATTTCACAAACCTTTTAACTACATTAATCAAATCTTCTGCCTGAAACGGTTTTATAATCCAGCCCGATGCACCGGCTTCTTTACCTTTCTGAATTATATCCTTTTCAGCCTCTGTTGTAAGTACAACTACCGGAGTAAATTTATCAACCTTTCTGAATTCCGTGATAAACTCTATACCATTGAGTACCGGCATATTTATATCACTAATACAGAGAACAACCTCCTCTCCGCTGCTTTTTAATTCGTTTATCTTATTGAGAGCATCCTGTCCGTTTTCCGCCTGTTTTATCATTAAGCCAAGCTGTTTCAATGCGAGTTCCACACTGACCCTTATAGTCGGCGAATCATCAATAACCATGATATACTTACTCATTTAAATCTCCCCCCTATGCGGTAATTACTGTAGTTTTATCCCTGCTAATTTTAATAATTTCAATAACTCCGGCGATACCCCGACAAAACGTATACTTTTATCAAGTTCCTTTACCTTTTTTGCCGCAGCCAGTATAATCTGGGCCGCTGAAGAATCTATTCGGACCGATTCTGAAAAGTCGAGAATAATTTGATTATTGTTCTCGATCTCCTCCCTCAGGCTGAAATAGAAACTGTTTATATTTTTTACGTTCACTTCTCTATCAACTTTCATTTGCAGCACCTTTTAATTATTTTTTATCTCTTCAACAAGTCCGTGAATGTCTATTATCAGAGCGACCTTGCCGTCCCCGAGTATAGTTGCTCCGGATATAGACCTGCTAGTTGTTATAAAATTATCTATGCTCTTGATAACTATCTGCTGCTGGCCTACCAGATCATCTATCATTATACCGATTCTCTGGCCTTTCGATTCTACAATAACAATAAGGGCCTCCCAGGGATTTGTAATTCCGGCATCCAGCCCGAAAAGCACATTAAGCCTTATCAGGGATATATACTCGCCTCTGACTAGTATAACCTCCCCCTTCCCCTCAACCGTCCGGTAATCATCTTTTTTTACCTGTATGGTTTCAATTACTGACAGCAGCGGTATAATAAGTATCGAAGTGCCTACGTTAACCAGCATCCCCTCAATAATAGCCAGGGTAAGAGGAAGTTTGATTCTGATCAAAGTCCCCTCCCCCTCTTTACTTTTTACTTCGACGGACCCTCTCAGATCCTCAACATTATTTTTCACGACATCCATCCCGACTCCGCGTCCGGAAAGATCACCGACCTGATCAGATGTTGAAAAACCGGGATTAAATATTAATGATAGAATTTTTTCTTTTGATGTCTCATCCTCGGTTATCAGACCGAGATCGACCCCCTTTCTCTTGACCTTTGCAAGCTCGATCCCCTGACCATCATCTATAACATCAATAAAGACATTCCCCTCCTGATGATAGGCTTTTAGAGTTACTGTGCCCGCCGGCAGTTTGCCGCGAGCCTCCCTTATCGAGGCGGCCTCAATACCATGTCCTATAGCGTTACGGATCATATGTTTCAGAGGATCACCGATTTTTTCGATTACTGTTTTATCAAGCTCCGTGTCGCCGCCTTCGACTTTAAGTTTGATCTCCTTATCAAGCGCATGTGCAGTATCACGGACAAATCTTCTGAACTGTTCAAATGTGGGGCCGATCGGCACCATCCTGATAGACATGATCTGCTCCTGGAATTCCCTTGTTACCCTGTCAAGACCGTAAAGCGAGTTCTTCAGCTGGAAAGCTCTCTCATTATCCATATCCTCGGATATTTTATGAAGCGATGCCTGACCAATGACAATCTCACCCAGCAGGTTCATCAGATTGTCGAGTTTTGCTGACTCAACCCTGACAGTGTTTACCTCAAGCCTCTTCTTGATTTTGTCCTGTTCCTGAAGTGCTTCGTCCACCTGTTTCGGAGATGCCAGCCCCTTCTGAACGATGATGTCTCCTAGTTTAAAATTCTGGTCTGTCTGCAGTTTTATTATTTCATCGAGATCGGAATCACTGATTATACCCATTTCGATAAGTATTTCGCCGAGCTTCTTTTCTGTCAAAAGTGCGTGATCTTTTACCTCTACATATTTGTCTGTTACATTCTCAATATCAATCTGGTTATAATCCATCACAAAAATGAAAATATCCCTGATCTTCATTTCATCATGAGTTGTCTTTAAAATTATCTCCCACGACATGTAACATTTTTCAGTATCCATCTTGAATAAATCAGGTATTTTCTTCTGATCCACATTGGAGATCATTATCTCTCCAAGATTGCTTAAATCTTCAATTATCATCAAAGGATCAATGCCGTTATTAAAAATATCCTCCCTGAAGACCGCAGAAATTTTAAAATATCTATCTCCGCTTCCAACTCCGCTATAAGCCCCGACAGAACTGAGAAAATCGACCTTCTCCTCTTTTTCAACGGGATCAATTCCCATACATTGATTAATCCTGACAGTAAGATCCGCCTGTACTTTATCTAATTCTTCATTTTCACTGTCGCCAAACAGCTGATTTTTGATCCAGTCTATGCTTTCAAGAAGTATATCTATAATATCCCTGGTTACTGAGATATCGCCTGATCTTACTTTATCAAACAGACTTTCAAGGTTATGAGTAAATTCATATATCAGATTAAAACCGGCAATTCCAGAGCTCCCCTTCAGAGTATGAAAATATCTGAAGATGCTATTAATTATCTCCTGGTTTTCCCTGTTCTCCTCGAGAGTTACAATATCCGTCTCAAGATTTCCGATAATCTCTTTTGATTCATTTAAAAAAACCTCGGTTAGACCCATATCCCCCATAAGAATTCTCCTGTAATGATAGCAACATGTAATTATTATAAAACAACTTATGAATAATACAACTGAAAAAGAAGCATTTTAAATCAAATTAATAGGTATCCATAGTTAGTATAATAAAAATAATACATTTATTCAATCTACTTAAAAAAAAAAGACGCTTTAAGAAGTAAATTTTTACTATTAAATACGGTACTGATAACGGCTTCTCTGCGGGATAATAACTCTGAATAGGTGCCATTCCAGGCATACCCCGATGCTGCGGGATATCCGGAATGAATTTTAATCGTTTTTTTATCAGTCTGCCGGAAAAATGCAGTAATCCGGCTATCAATAAACGGTCAGATAAAATTCAGAATGCGGTCAAATATTTTATCAGCAGTAAAACCGAAATAACCGGCGATATCAGATTCAGGCGCCGATCTTCCGAACTCATCTATTGTAATATAAAGGGCATTTTCTCCGGCATATTTTTCCCACCCCATTTTAATCCCCGCTTCCACAACAACTCTTTTACCTCCGGTACCGAGAACCTCTCTCCTGTATGACTCCTCCTGTTTATCAAAGAGCTCCCAGCACGGCATGGATACAACCCTGGCCCGGATACCCTTCTCGGAAAATAATTTTCTGGCCGTCTCTATGGACAGGCTTACTTCCGAACCGGTTGCGATAATAACAAGATCATGAGCGTCATAATCGTGAATTATATACCCGCCCTTTGCAAGGTCCCTGGCTGATGCTCTCCCCGTTCTGTCTATTACCGGGAGGTTCTGTCTTGAAAGCGCGATCATTGTGGGACCGTCTTCCCTGGTTAAGGCGGAGATCCATGCTTCAACTGTCTCTTCGGCATCACAGGGCCTTATTACGTTAAGGTTTGGAATCGCCCTTGACACGGCGAGATGCTCAACCGGCTGATGAGTCGGACCGTCCTCTCCGACAAAAATTGAATCGTGAGTAAATACATATATAGACTGGAGTCCGGAAAGTGCCGCTATTCTTACAGCCGGACGCATATAATCCATGAACACAAAAAATGTCGCAGAGAAATTAATGAATCCTCCATAATACGCAATTCCGTTCTGTATCGAGCCCATCGCATTTTCCCTCACCCCGTAGTGAAGTATTCTTCCGGCTTTCCCGATACCGCTTTCACTGATATTTTTAACCATTGTTTTTGTGCTTGGCGCCAGGTCTGCCGAACCTCCGAGAAAGTTAGGCAGCTCTTTGTACAGCGTTTCCAGAACCTTTCCGCCGGCTGCCCGTGTTGCGATCTTTGCACCCTTCTCGAAAACAGGAAGGCTTGTTCTTAATTTTTCAACATCCGGCTTCGTAAAAAATTTATTCCATTTATCTTTAAGTTCGCCTTTAACGGCTGAACCGAATTTAGTCTGCCATGAATCATAAACCGTCTTTTTCTCTTTTTTAACCCTGCGGAAAATTTCGTAGACCTCTCCCGGTACATCAAAACTTTTTTCACTGTCGCATCCAAGCTTCTCCTTGGAAGCCTTTATCTCCTTTTCCCCGAGCGGCGCACCGTGCGATTCCTCGCTCCCCTCCATGCACGCACTCCCCCTGGCGATAACAGTCTTCGCGATAATCAGCGACGGTTTATCTTTTACACCCTGGGCCTTCAGTATAGAAGATTCTATCTGGTCGAAATTGTGACCGTCGATCTCCTGCACATGCCAGCCGTATGACTCAAACCTTTTACCGACATCCTCGGTAAAAGCAAGATCTGTTGATCCCTCAATTGTAATCCTGTTGGAATCGTAGATATAGATAAGATTCCCCAGTTTCATATGGCCCGCGATTGATGCCGCTTCGGAGGTGACCCCCTCCATCATGCATCCGTCTCCGGCGATTGCATATATATAATGATCAATTATATCCCCGAACTCGCCGAAAAGCAGGCTCTCGGCAATAGCCATACCCACTCCATTGGCAAAACCCTGTCCCAGCGGACCGGTTGTGGTTTCAACTCCCGGCGTATGCCTGAATTCCGGATGCCCCGGCGTAAGGCTCCCCATCTGTCTGAATTTTTTAAGATCATCCAGCGTAAGGGCATATCCGGATAGATGAAGCATCGTATAAAGAAGGGCTGAGCCGTGGCCGGCAGAAAGGATAAACCTGTCCCTGTTTACCCAGGAAGGATCATCACTGTTATAGTTCATTATTTTCGTCCAGAGTACAGAGGCGATGTCCGCGCAGCCCAGCGGCATACCGGGATGTCCGGAATTTGCCTTTTGTACTATATCCATCGAAAGTGTTCTCACTGTGCGGGCTATAAGTTTAAGTTCATCTGATGTTACAGGCATTTTTTTCTCCATTATTATCTTAACAGTATACGGTTTTACGAAAAACCGGTGAATTTAATTAAAAAGCTGCCGCTCTTTCCAGCAGCGGAAAAATATTACAAATAAATAGTGCTAATTTTTATATTCCGAAAGAATCACCTCCCCCGCAGGGATACGGGACGAAGGTTTTTAAACGCAACATTTATTCAAAAACAGGGCCGTTCAAGAAAAAAATAATTTCCTGTTCTGTATCATTCTGACTGCAAAAGATGAGGATCATCGTCTTTTTTTATGCCATATAAACAGCGACTGAACAGCCCCTTTCAGGTTCCTTCACGGAACGTCGGTCTTTCAATGATACTTTTCAGCCGGATCATTATACAGTGTAAAATAAAAAACAATATAAGTCCCGCAGTCAAGGTATAAAATTAATTTTATTACGAATTTATTGTCTTGATTAAATTCAGGAGTCTGATAATTGTAACGGTATGCAGCCGGATGACATTTTCACCCGGTGTTATGAGGGATTCAGCGGCCTTCACTTCCGGGCCGGGTTCTACACCCTGCGGCTTTTAATCAGGTATAAGAAAATCTGAATTCTGCCGAAAAAAAATCAGATTGTATGGAGAAAAAAATGTCTTACAGAATAAAATATACTTTTATCACGCTGCTTATACTGATTATAAGCGGTTTTTCCTGCAAGGATAACAATAACATCTCGGCAAAAAATGAGGATTTAACGGTAAAATGGGAAACAATTTCCGGGGGATTGAAAAATGCCGAACTGCAGAAAAAGCCTGTTTTGATATTCTTTTATACCGAGTGGTGTATCTACTGTAAAAAAATGATTTCTGAAGATTTCGGGGATCCGGAAATAGCGCAATACCTGAATGAAAATTTTGTCAGCGTAAAGGCCAATCCTGAAAGAGATAATGACAGTTTTGAAATAATGGGAGAAAAAATCCCGCCGGCTAAACTGATGTCATACACCGGATCAAGGGGTTTTCCGACTCTGCTTTTTCTTAATAGCAGGATCAAGCCGGTAACAACAATTCCGGGATTTGTAGAAAAAAACACATTCCTTCCAATTTTAAAATATATGAAAAACGAGTGTTATGAAAGTAAGATCTCAATAGACAATTATTTAAAGAATCCCGATCTCTGCAAACCGAAAAAGAACAGTTAACCTGCCGTAAAAAGATTGAGTGACTCTGAATTGAGCCGGATTTCTTTAATAAGGACTTCAGCTTTTAGAGGCTTTTCAGGTCCAGCTGCCTGAAAGGCCTGAACTCTAGAATTTCGGCAGAAGGGGCTCGATGAAAGACTCGACCGGAATTCCGACATAAATTTCCATACACCCTTCTTTTATATTGCTTTTTTTACCGGAACCGCTGTATATCTTTTCGTCCATTTTTAATTTCATATAGGTATAGTAAATATTCACCCCTACATTTAACGAACAGAGAGAAAACTCTGCACCGATACCAAAATCCATTTTTGAACCGCCGATCCTGGTATTATAATCCCCGGTTGAATTAATAGCAGTGACAGACAGGTCTTTTTCCCTGATCGAAGGGAATGCTGTTAAATGGCCGTTTAGCTGTCCATAAAGTGCATAGAGCGTAAAACCGCCGCCGGCGGTATAATCGGTATTGAGGTCTGAAGGCCCGATAAAGGGAGCATAGTAGATAATCGGACCGATCATCCATGATTTGTAATCCATAACCTTATTGCCGACTTCCTGTTTTGTTGTCGTTACCCTCTGGTTGACATACTGAATTCTGTAAGAGCTTCTTATTCCGAATTTAAACGCATTCTCCTCCATCCCGATAATTATCGGACTTGTAGGAACTATGTCGAGAGTAGCACAGCCGGCAGTATCATAGTGGCTTATGTTGGATTTATCGGTAATGCCCGAAGGGCCATTGATTGCTTCTTTCTCCCTGTCTATCAGATCTCCACCTGCCGCGAACGAGTACATTCCTCCAAAATTGAGGTGAACAACCGAATTTAAAAACTCCCCCGCATGAAGCGCCGCCGGCGCTGTTAAAATCAATATAAATGTTATGTATAGCTTTTTCATATTATCAACTTTCTTTTACAGTCTCCCGAAATAGTCCATCCATTGCTTTTTCAGGGTTGGTCTGGTGAAGTGAATTCACGAAACCTTACATTTTCGGGGCTTTTAAAAATATTTGCCATGAAAATGACGATACATCCCTGTATCATATTTACTGTTTCCTTTTTAACAGAAAACTGTAAATTATAAAGTATAATCTCCTGCTTCAGATTTATTTTTTACTGAAACTTATATTCCTGCTGACTTTTCTGTCAAGCGACATTATTTCCTCATAATGATTCTCAAGTTCTTTATCTACATCCATATTCTCTTTTATAACTCTAAGCATATCTTTCAGACTCATTAAATCTATTTTTCTGTCGATAACACCTGTGTCAAGGACTTCAGAAAGATAATCAAACTTGTACTGTCTTAAATTTACCCTGAAAAAAAACTCCACTCCGTATATATGGAGTACCCTGGTAACTGATCCTGCGCTGATCTGTTTTGAAAAATCCTCCATCATCGGAGAATCAACCGCCCTTACCGGTTTGACTTTTCTCTCAACCTGGACCTCTTTTTCCCTGTCGGCGTTTTTTACATCAGATAATTTAATGAATAGCTCTTTGTTGATTACAAGCTGCTGTTGAAGGTTTTCTTCTTTCCACTCCTCCGTGTACTCTTTATAATCCTTTTCCAGAAGCCGCATGAATTCATCCAGCATTATTGCTTTATTCAGCAGTTTTCCCATAGGCGTCTTGTTTATATAGTGCAGCTGGGGGATCATCTCCTTTATTATCTGCCCTGCCGATTTTCTCTTTCCGGTCTCCTTTTCATAGTCATCCATTAATGCTCTATGAAAAACATCCCTTAATTTCTGGACACTCATAAAGTCGGCATCAACATATCCGAAAATTTTTTCAGCCTTGCTGGCACTGTCCTCCCGCGAAATTTCCATTATGAAGATTTTATGGCTCTCTTTCAGCATTTTTATTATCAGATCAATTTCTGAGACAGTCAGTCCTAGAAGGGCCTCGGTTTCCTTGAAAAAAACATCCGACTGGGGAATTGAATTCACGTTATAGAGGCAGTTTATTGCTACAATTCTTTTAAAAACCCTTTCAACAGTATCCTTATTCATTTAAAATCCATTTTTTTTTGATTTTTGCGGTAATATGAATGAATCAGTTAAATTTTAAGATAATTTAAAAATTTTTATTGGACATTAAATAATGACCGGTATTAAATAAAACCAGGCTGGCGTACCTGCTGTCCCTAATCATTTATATTTATAAAAGTTTTTTATCACTTTTTGACCGGGATAAAAGCGGTATATTCCGTTAAAACAAAGTTATGAATACAGCCCTGCAGGCGAGTATAAGGGAACTATTATAATCTAATCAAGCTTTTAAAGGTTCTTATAAAAAAAATTTGACAAAAGCCCGATGGCTGAAAACCGTAACAAATATATCTGCTCTAAAGGAGATTCATTTTGAAAATTAAAGGTTCTCAGATTATTGTTGAATCACTTCTCAAGGAGAATGTGGAATATATGTTCGGATATCCGGGTGGGGTAGTCATCCCGATATTTCATGAACTTTACAACGCGCCGATCAAATTTGTACTCACCAGGCACGAACAGGGCGCTATTCATGCGGCTGATGGATATGCAAGGGCATCCGGCAAAACAGGGGTTGTCCTCGCGACATCGGGACCGGGAGCCACAAACCTTGTTACCGGTATCGCGACAGCGCATCTTGATTCAGTACCGCTTGTTGTTCTTACCGGACAGGTTTCCACAGCCCTTATTGGAAACGATGCCTTCCAGGAGGTTGACATTACCGGTATTACACGTCCTATTACAAAACATAACTATCTCGTTTCGGAAATAAAAGACCTCGCACGAATTATCAAGGAGGCTTTTTACATAGCATCCACCGGAAGACCGGGGCCCGTTCTTATCGATATCCCTGTTGATATTTCAAACGGGATGCATGATTTCGAATATCCGGAAGAGGTATCAATCAGAGGTTACAAACCTACATACGAAGGGCACCCCGGACAGATAACGAAAGCCTGCAGGCTTATAGAATCAGCCAGAAGGCCAGTAATCTATGCCGGAGGGGGCGTCATAATATCGGAGGCATCCGAAGAACTGAGACAGTTTGTGAAAAAAACCGGGATACCGGTAACCACTACCCTGCTTGGAATGGGAGTTTATCCTGAAACAGATCACCTGTCGATGGAGATGCTCGGTATGCACGGTACATATTATGCAAATTATGCAGTTCATCATTCAGATCTTCTGATTGCAATCGGCGCGAGATTTGATGACCGTGTTACAGGTAAAATTTCAGATTTTATACCTAACGCGAAAGTCATCCATATAGATATCGATCCGGCATCGGTAAGTAAAAATGTACTTGTAGATATTCCGATAGTCGGAGACTGTAAAAAGATCCTGAAGGAGATCAACAAAGAGATACAGCCCCCCGATATAGGTGAATGGGTAAAAGAGCTGGAATCTGTAAAAAAAGACAACCCTCTGCAGTATGAGATGAAAGAAAAGGATGAAATTAAACCGCAATATGTGGTCGAGCGGCTTTATGCTTTGACAGAGGGGAAGGCTGTAATAACCACGGAAGTGGGCCAGAACCAGATGTGGGCTGCACAGTTCTATAAATATACAGAACCGAGAACATTTATTTCGTCAGGGGGTTTAGGCACAATGGGATTCGGTCTCCCGGCGGCTATAGGAGCTCAACTCGCAAGACCTGACAGAAAAGTAATAGATATTGCCGGTGACGGTTCCATCCAGATGAATATACAGGAGCTGATTGTTGCCGCACAGCACAGGCTCCCTATAATAATTGCAATACTGAACAACGGATTTCTCGGTATGGTCCGCCAGTGGCAGCAGCTTTTCTGGGACAGGAGATATTCGCATACCTGTATAGGTTTCGCGCCTGATTTTGTAAAACTCGCGGATGCCTACGGCTGTATCGGATTGCGGGTAACAGATAAGGGTGAAGTGGACGATGCGATAAAAAAAGCCCTTGCCGTTACAGACAGGCCGGTAATTATTGATTTCAATGTAAGCAAAGAGGAGAATGTCTATCCGATGGTACCTGCGGGAAAAACCATAAAGGACACTATAATGAGAGAACTTGCGTAGGTAAAAAATGAGCCAACATGTAATATCAGTAAAAGTTGAAAACAAATTCGGTGTGCTGGCAAGAGTGGCTGGTCTTTTTTCAGCCAGAGGGTACAACATAGACTCCCTTGCGGTAAGTAAAAACGAAACCGACGATACATCCGTCATGACAATAGTAGTAAAGGGTGATGACAGGATTATTGAACAGGTTAAAAAACAGCTTAACAAACTGATTGATGTTATTAAAGTATCGGATCACTCTGAACAGGCATCTCTCCAGAGGGAGCTGGCTCTTATAAAGGTAAACTGCCCCGCTTCAAAGAGAGGGGAGATCATCCAGCTGGCGGAGCTTTTCAAGGCCGAAGTCGCCGATATATCACACAAGAGCATAACTTTTACAATTAAGGGGGATACAGGAACGGTCGACAGGTTTATAGAACTGGCAACCCCTTATGGAATCAAGGAATCTATTCGTACCGGAGTAGTCTCAATTCTCAAGGAAAAAGACTGATTTTCAAAAAGTGAATAATAACTGCTAAAAAACGTGTGAAGAATATTTTATCCCCGCCGCGTCAGGTGCAACGGAGAAACTTGTTTATCCATGTTTTTGAACATTTACAAAAAATAATGAATTCAAGGAGAGATTAAAATGGCTAAAATGTATTATGAAAAAGATGCGGATATCAGCATACTGAAAGGTAAAACAATAGCTGTAATAGGTTACGGAAGCCAGGGACATTCACAGGCGCAGAACCTGAGAGACAGCGGACTTAACGTGATTA
>CAYTNW010000029.1:21057-41547 GCA_964439325.1 uncultured Leptospirales bacterium
AGCCAGGGACATTCACAGGCGCAGAACCTGAGAGACAGCGGACTTAACGTGATTATCGCGGAAGTAAAAGGTACCGCAAACTACAAACTCGCGGTATCACACAATTTTAAACCTGTAACCGCAAAAGAAGCTGCTGAGCAGGCAGACCTTATACAGATACTTGCACCTGACCATATCCAGGAAAAAATTTACAGAGAAGACATCGCTCCTTTTATGAAAAAAGGGAAAACCCTGGTATTTTCGCACGGATTCAATATCCACTACAAAAGAATTAATCCTCCGAAAGAGTGTGATGTGATCATGGTTGCACCGAAGGGCCCCGGACACCTTGTAAGAAGTGAATACGAGAAAGGGGGCGGAGTACCCGCACTTATAGCCATACATAACGACGCGACAAAAAAAGCTAAAAAGATTGCTCTTGCATACGCTGACGGAATCGGCGCCACAAGGGCCGGCGTAATTGAAACGACATTTAAAGAAGAAACTGAAACCGACCTCTTCGGCGAACAGGCTGTTCTCTGCGGTGGAGCTTCTCATCTTGTTAAGGCAGGTTTTGAAACACTCGTTAAGGCGGGATACCAGCCGGAGATAGCATACTTCGAGTGTCTGCATGAACTTAAACTGATAGTAGACCTCTTCTACCAGGGGGGAATAAACTATATGAGATATTCGGTTTCCGATACCGCTGAATACGGCGATTATGTAAGCGGACCGAGAATCGTAACCGAAACTACCAAGAAAGAGATGGCGAAAATACTCAAAGAGATCCAGGACGGCACCTTCGCTAAAAACTGGATCGCTGAAAATGAAAAGGGACGTCCTTTCTACAACAAGATCAAGAAAGAAGAAGCTGAACACCAGATAGAAAAAGTCGGTGCAAAACTCAGAAAGATGATGAAGTGGATCAACGCAAAATAACATACCCTGCGGGGCTTTTCCAAGGGGCTACGCCCCTTTGACCCCGGGTTGAAGGAGAGAGAGATGAGCTGCGGGTTTTTTTAAGGGCTCTGACCCTTAAAAAAACCTTTTAATCGGGAAAACGTTTACAGAACAACCGGGGGCTCTGACCCCCGGTAAATTTTTTTAAATTTTTTAAAAAAAATTTAAAAAAAACAACAATTGAGTTGACTTAAAAAACCATATCGATTTAACTGGTTTTATTGAAACGGAAAAGAAAATTTTCCTGGTGACTATAGAAAGAGGGCCACACCTGTTCCCATTCCGAACACAGAAGTTAAGCCTCTTATCGCCGATGGTACTGCATGGGTAGCTGTGTGGGAGAGTAGGACGCTGCCGGGTTAAAATATAAAAAAAGAGACCATCTTGGTCTCTTTTTTTTTGTTTAATACGATTCATCATCTTACTATCATATTTTTTTCATATGTTAGAGTATGGATCCGGACAGAATGCCAACAACCGCTGGAAATCGAACCAGCCTGCAGAAACAAAAAACTTGACAGCCGATCCCGACGCATGATTGATAAACATATGAATCAGATAAGTTTCAATTTCCCCGATGATAACGACCCCATACTCAGGGCATACCGTGATATAGTATGGGAAAATGACGCTCTCGACCAGGAACCGATTTGTGCCGGAAGCAATATCCTGCTTCTCCCGAGAGACAGCAGATATACATGCACAGATGGCCGTACTGTCCTGTATCTGGACTCGCGTTATGCTTTTGGAGACGGACGGCATCCTACCACTATACTCTGTCTCACGCTGCTGGAAGAATTACTTGAGAACCTGTCACCTGAAGAAAAATTAAAAACTTCGATGATGGATATGGGAACCGGTACAGGCGTCCTGGCTATTCTGGCCTCGATCAAGGGTTTAAGCAACATCCTGGCTCTGGACATAGACCCTGTCGCGATTGAAAATGCACGCGAACTTGCAGAACTGAACAGATGCCGGTCAATAGACTTCCGCGTAATGGATGCAGCAAATCTTCCGCCGGTACCGTCGTACAGTCTCATCACTGCAAACCTGCTCCCCCCTATATTACGTTTCATAATCCCGCTTGCAGCAAAACTTTCATTTCCCGGATCGACAGCAATATTCAGCGGCATAGGTGATCCAAGCCGCAAAGAGATAGAGTCTATTATGAAAAATTCCGGTTTTGGCGAAATCCGCCATATATCATCAGGCTGGTGGCACGCATATCTTGCACGGTGTCAGACTGTATAAGGTTCAGTTCAATCATGATTGACAATAATACAATTAATATATCAGCCTCCCTTCAGGTAAAAATGTGATCGAACTCGGAAAATTAAAACTCCGCTCACCGCTGGTCCTTGCCCCTATCGCGGGATATACCGATTCCCCGTTCAGAAAAATATGCGTTAAACACGGGTGCGGTCTGACGATGACCGAACTTATCAGCGCCGAAGGGATCGTCAGAAAGAACGACAAGACGATGGACTTTTTAAAATTTGCAGAAGACGAACGTCCCCTCGCGATACAGATCTTCGGCAGAAAGCCGGAAGTTATGGGGAGAGCCGCATCTGTAGTAGAAACATATAATCCGGATGTGATTGACATTAACATGGGATGTCCGGCAAAAAAAGTATGCGGATCGGGAAACGGCGCCTCACTGCTCAGAGACCCGGAACTTGTCTTCCGGATAACAGAGAGCGTCGTAAAGAGCACGTCAATCCCCGTAACGGCAAAAATCAGAACAGGATGGGACGAAAACTCGATGAACTATCTTGAGGTTGTAAAGGCACTTGAGGAGGGGGGGGTTACGTTCATCACTGTTCACGGGAGGACAAGGGCCCAGCAATACAGCGGCCTTGCGGACTGGAATGTTATCCGTGAGATCTGCGGAAAAACCGACATTCCGGTTATCGGCAATGGCGACATCGACTCTTATGATAAAGCAATTGAGATGATGAAATTCTCCGGCTGCAGGGCGGTAATGATCGGACGTGGTGCCATCGGTAATCCGTGGATTTTCAGCGGCAGAACTCCCGATGTACATGAAATAATTTCTCAGACAAAAGAACACTTCGACCTTGTGGTTTCGGAATATGGAGAGAGGGGGCTGCATCTGATGAGAAAACATATTGTAAAATATATACACGGCATTAAAAACGCCGCGAAAGCAAGAAGCGCCATAGTTGTTGCCGGCAGCAGGGATGAAATATTCCGCATACTAGACATGGTGGAAAAATCGGCATGATTACAGGGACAGGGATAGATATAGTAAACATCAGCCGTATCAGAAAAAATTTAGCTGAACACGGCGACAGGTTCCTTGCAAAAATTCTGTCACCGGAGGAGATAGACAAAATCCCCACGGCTGGAAAAGAGGAGTACATCGCCGGAAGGTTCGCCGTAAAAGAAGCGCTGTTTAAGGCATCGGGAATGGTCCTCTCCTTCAGCAGAATAACAATATTAAATGACGACAAGGGTAAACCGTATCTGGATCTGGCACCTGACGGAATGCGGAATAAAAAGATACATATATCAATTACTCACGACACAGATTACGCGGCAGCTTTCGTAATAATCGAAGAATGATTACAGATAATATTTTTTCTGTTCTCTGACGGATGTAACAGGAAACCTTCCGTAATGATGCCCCGGCCAGATAACCGTTTCATCAGGAAGCGTCAATATACGCTTTTTTATCGAATCTATAATTGCCTCACCGTTACCACCCTGAAAATCCGTACGTCCCATCCCCTCTGTAAAAAGAGTATCGCCAGTAAAAAGATTTCCCCTGTAGTACAGGCATATGCTTCCAGGTGAATGTCCCGGAGTGTGAATTACCTCTATCCCGGCATTTCCGACACTTATTATATCTCCGTCGTTGAGAAGCTTCACATCATGTTTTATATATCTCCCCCCTTTAAGAAAAGAGATAAACCTGTTCACATTCTTCTCAAGGAAATAATAGTCTGCCTGATGAATCAGAAGCAGAGCCCCGGTTTTCTTGATAAAATACCTGTTCCCTCCTATATGGTCAAAATGCCCGTGAGTATTGATAATTTTTGTTATTTTAAACTGATATTTATCTATTACTGAATTTATTTTTTCAAAATCGGAGGATGGGTCGATCAACACAGCTTCTTTTGTTTCTTCGTCACCGATCAGATAACAGAAAACCATCATCCTTCCCACTATAATCTGCTCAATTACCATTATTCAGCATCCTGTAAGTTTACCTTTTTTAAATTACTGGTGATATGCCCCACTCTATCCCCCCAATGTCTCTTTATTTATATATGTAACAGCACTGTCACCCTGAGCAGGAGTAAAGACCGTTTTACCGAATGTATAGAGGACCTTACGATTTTACAATAAAAACTCTACAAAATCGCATATTTTTTTAATCTATCCTCCGCTCCCGCAACATCTTTCAGAAAAAAACATTTGAAATTATAAAGCCCGCAATGACTCTGTCCGTATTATCTGTAGGAGGATTCAGTATGAAGTCCAGTACAATTCCAGAAGTAATTGAAGATATCAGAAACGGTAAAATGATTATCCTTGTGGATAACGAAGATAGAGAGAATGAAGGGGACCTTGTTATAGCCGCCGAGCACTGCACGCCGGAAATTATAAATTTTATGGCCAGATACGGAAGGGGACTGATATGCGCCCCTATGACGCAGAAGAGGGCATCGAAACTGGGCCTTGAACTTATGGTTCAGGAGAACACCGACAAGTACGGTACCGCATTTACGGTCTCTGTCGATGCGCAGGAGGGTACAACAACTGGTATTTCAGCCCATGACAGGGCAAAAACCATTCAGGTTCTTATAGATGAAAACACGACTCCGGAAGACCTGAGACGCCCGGGCCATATTTTCCCCCTTGCGGCAAGGAAGGGGGGAGTGCTGGTAAGGGCCGGTCACACAGAGGGAGCTGTCGACCTGCCGAGGATGGCGGGACTTAAACCGGCCGGTGTAATATGCGAAATTCTGAACGAAGACGGAACCATGGCAAGACGTCCCGACCTGGATAAATTCGCCGAAACCCACGGATTGAAGATTGCAACAATATCCGATCTTATCAAATACAGACAGCACAAGGAGAGACTGGTAAAAAGGATATCATCTGCAGATATGCCGACAGATTACGGCAACTTCACAGTAATAGCTTTTGAAGCTGAAGTCGAAGATAAAATACATATAGCCCTGGTTAAAGGGGACATTGAAGGCGACAAAACCGTTCCCGTGCGCGTACACTCCGAATGCCTGACCGGAGATGTCTTCGGGTCCCGCAGGTGCGACTGCGGTTCACAGCTTCACAGCGCGATGGAGTATATCGAGAAACACGGCTACGGCGTTATACTTTATCTCCGCCAGGAGGGGCGCGGAATAGGGCTCGGCAACAAGATTAAAGCGTACCATCTCCAGGACATGGGTATGGATACGGTCGATGCGAACATCAAACTTGGATTCCCTTCAGACCTGAGAAATTACGGTATCGGCGTTCAGATGCTTATCGATCTGGGCCTGAGAAAGATCAGTCTGATTACAAACAATCCCAAAAAACTGATCGGTATAGAGGGTTACGGAATTGAAGTCGAGGGGAGAATTCCTCTGGAGATCGCACCGAAGGATGAAAACAGGTTTTATCTTGAAACAAAACGCGACAGGATGGGACATCTCATACTTGGAAATGACGGCAAACACAGCAAATAAATAATCAGGCGTGAGAGAGAACAAGTGACTGAAAATACTTTACCGACAATCCTCGTTGTTGACGACGAGGAGATTATAAGGATAACAATACAGAAGAAGCTTTCCCGGATCGGCTTTAACGTAATCTCGTTCGAAAAGGGTGAGGATCTGCTCTACTATCTGAAAAACGCCGACCATAAAGCCGACCTGATAATAACAGACATCAAACTGCGCAAGATGGACGGCATTGAGCTGTTAAGAAGAATCAACAGTATGGACGAACCTATACCAGTTCTGATCATCAGCGGACACGGCAATGTCGAGGACGCAATCAGGGCCCTGAGATACGGCGCAAGCGATTACATACGCAAGCCGTTCGATATCAATGACCTCACGTCTTCGGTGCGGACAATACTGAAGAGGAAGTTTGAAAAAAAACTTTCCGATAACCTTGCGAAGTACAAGCAGTACGAAAAAACAGTTCTTGAAATTCCGAATGACGGAGACCTGATTAATACTATATCTTTCAACTTCACCAAAGATCTTGTATCTGCCGGACTGTTTAATTACACGACTTCTGAAAACATATCTCTTTCTCTTCAGGAAGCCATTTCCAACGCGATGTTTCACGGTAATTTTGAAATAGATTCATCCCTGAGGGACAAAGGTGGGATGAAAGAATTTAACAACGAAATAGAAAACAGAAAACTGCTCTCCCCCTATAAAGACAGGATTGTAAAAATAACCTATGAGCTTACCCCGGACTATGTCTTCTACGAGATTGAAGACCAGGGCCCCGGTTTTGACTACAGAACCCTTCCTGACCCGAGAGACCCGGAAAATTTTTTCAAGAACAGCGGCCGCGGGCTTCTTATAATACGGATACATATGGATGAAGTTTCATGGCACGAGAGGGGAAACATCATCAGGATGAAAAAATACAAGGTAAACAGAAATCAATAAAAAGAGGTAGTTATGGAAACTATAAGATGGAACGGAGATTCGGTTACTATCCTGGATCAGAGGCTTCTTCCGATGAAAGAGGAGTATCATACATATACGGACTTTTATGAAGTAGCCGAAGCGATTACCTCTATGGAAACAAGAGGCGCACCGGCGATCGGTATTGCTGCCGGAATGGGGATTACCCTCGGCGCGAAAAAACTGAAAATCACCGATACAGCGTCTTTCAGGGACAACATGAACAGGATCTTCGACTGCTTCGCCGCCACAAGGCCCACCGCAGTCAACCTGTTCTGGACAATCAACAGGATGAAAAAAATCCTTTCCGAAGCCAATACACCGGAAGAGGCTATAAAAAAATTCGAAGATGAAGCAGTCCTTATATTAAAAGAGGACATTGAAGCGAACAGGCGGATGGGTAAAAACGGATCCCGCTTCCTGCAAGACGGCGATATAGTCATGACACACTGCAACGCCGGTGCCCTTGCTACAGGCGGTTACGGAACCGCCCTGGGAGTTATCAGGGCTGCGATTGAAGAGGGTAAAAAAATCGAGGTCTTCGCCTGTGAAACAAGGCCGTACCTGCAGGGTGCGAGGCTGACGACATGGGAACTCCTTAAAGACAATATCCCGGTCACTCTTATTACCGATAACATGTCGGGATATTTCATGAAGAACGGCACGATAAAAAAAATTATTGTCGGAGCGGACAGGATCGCGAAAAACGGAGATACCGCGAACAAGATAGGCACATATACCCATTCGGTACTGGCGAAAGAGCACAACATTCCGTTTTATGTTGCAGCACCGGTCTCAACCCTGGACCCGAATACCGAGACAGGGGACAGCATCGTTATAGAATACAGGAACATTGATGAAGTGGCGTTTATCAAAAATGTACAGATAGCTCCGGAAGGAGTAAAAATTCTCAACCCATCTTTTGATGTAACTCCGGCGTCGAATATCAGCGCGATAATAACAGAAAAGGGTGTAATCGAGAAACCGGCCGGTAAAGGGATTATGGAGATTTTTAATTCCTGACAGCGATCAGACATCACAGACCGGGACAACCCTGAAATCAGTATCGGGACTGTCCCGGAAACAACATCCTGCCGGCGCCAGAAATCCTCTCTCCCCGGCTCCTCTGGTGACTTACAAACAGACAATGATCAGTTTTTCAGAAAGCGTAAATATATCTGTAATAGAAGAGTATAATCGTATTGCCGAAGAGCAGCGTAATGACAATTCCGGCCGCTATGAACGGAGCAAAGGGGATCTTTATTCTGAAGTTCCATCCCCTGGACGCGCCCCAGATTATACCGCCCAGGGCCCCCGTTATAAGTGAAACCTCCAGCAGCACAATGCTCATCTCAAGTCCCAGCAGAAAACCGGAAACAGCATAGAGCTTGATATCCCCCCCTCCGAAAGAACCGGGGAAAATAAACATTATTACAAGGAAAAAAACCGTAAGAAAGAGAAATCCGTATATGCTGTCACGTAAATTATTGTGCATAAAAACCGGATAGAGAGATAAAACAAAAAAGATTACGTTAAGGCTTAAAGGGATCTTCATTGTTTTGATATCCACAACCGCTATAGTGACAGATATCGAAGTTATAAGATAGACAAACAGCGAAAGAAGATCGGTACCATGGAAATACACAATCAGCAGCGCCAGCACTCCATAAAGTACCTCCATCAGAGGATACAGTATTGAAATCCTGCCGCCGCATGCGGAACATCTGCCTCCGGAAAACAAGTAACCGAATATCGGAACAAGATTAACCGCAGCGATTACTCCTCCGCATTTCGGGCATTCAGAACGGGAGAACAGGGCTTTAAACGGATTCTCTTTTATTCTGCCGTCGGCATACCTCAACGCAAGTGTATAGAAAAAACTCCCGGTGAATGTTCCTGCCGTGAAATAGACTATGTAACTGATCAAATTTTTTTCCTGTGGAACGGTAATTACACTGCCTTCAGACTGACAGTTTTTTAACACTCCTCTGTTTTAAAAAATGTTAGTGTGTCTTCAGTTCTTAATATATAAGTTATATTTTACGCCGGCTGTGACTTCGAAAGAATTTACATTCATCCATGCAGCTCTGTTTTTATCTTCACTTACAACCTTCTTGTTGTTGCCGTAATAACCGGTAAACTCCATTGAGAATGAGTAGTTTCTGCTAACGACAGCCTCAGCTCCGAAGCTTATGTGTTTACCGGTCAGAAAAGCTGAATAAGTATGAGAGGTGCCGGGGTATTGCGTCAGCGGCGCGGCAGCTGGATTTGACTGTTTAACCTTCATAAGCGCATAGCTCATATCTATTCCGCCGCCGAAATAGATCCTGTTTCTGTCTGCCAGAGGAATAACTATCCCCAGGGTAAGGGGAAACGTATACCTTGAGTAATCGATCCCGATTTTATTCCTACTCCCCGCGTTGTTTATCGACCCCGATGAATTGTAAAAATAATTTGTGGCATATTCCCAGCCGCCCCTTATCAGCAGAGTATCATTTATATAGCCGAGCGACAATGCCAATACAGGAGTATATGTCGTTTCAATCTCCTTCACGTCCGCTCCGGCGACTGCGTGCATCTCCATATTTATATTTCCTGCGGTCTTTTCAATATTTCCCGCGTCATTAGCCACACCGGCCATCATTCCCATACTGAACAGGCTCGCGGCTTCGGCCCCGGTGCAGAACATCATCAGCAGTAATATTAATTTTATGTATTTCACAAAATACTTCCGTTAAACCCTAATTGATCTGCCTTAAAAAACGGCGCTGCATCTGACAAACAGGACATTCTGATACTGCGAAAGAGAATGATGTCCGTGAACCGGCTGTATATATGCAGTATCACGCTTTTCGTTTTACCGCTAAATACTGAACCGCAGCGCTGCCATTGCGGAGATATGAAAACCCGAAAAATCTATCCTCGCATAATCAGTCCCGTTTTCAATCACCGAACTTTTCCCATTTAAATACATTATATTGCAGCCGGCCGACACGTACTCATTGACCAGATATTCACATCCGACCTCAGCGACAAGAGGAAACGCATAACCTGTAAAACTTCCGCTGTGGTCCAGCGAAGCGGAAGTAAATTTATTGCTGCAGGCACCATAGGCAAAAGCGAGTCCTCCGCCGAGATAGATACGGGTCTCATTCCAGAACGACAGAGATACCCCTGCGGTAAACGGGGCGTCGCACGACCACTGGCTGTACTCAACGTTCACTACCTCCGTCCCGGCGGGATTTATAGTCTTGCCGCTCCCCCCTGATATCTGGTACAGGTATTCAACTCCCGCTTTGTAATAGATCGAATTGCGTATTATACAGAGATCTATCCCCGTTATAACTGCAACAGGGGACTCGACACCGGAGACCGCAAAACCGCCGCCAGATCTGTTGATACTGTATATTCCGTCCGGTACATCAAGGTTCGCGGGATCAGCCTGCCACCCTGAACTCATCGATCCTCCGACAGAGGGTGAATACCCGAGACGCGCCGATACGGATATCTCCGCCGCGAATGATGAAGCCGCATAAAAAAAGATAACTACCGGTATCAGCAATCTGAAGATTTTCATATAATTCATTCTCTGTTAAAATGATAGATTACACCTAACCGGAACCTCTGCCCGGAATAATCTACCGAATAATCATCATAAGTTCCGCCCGTCGAGGCAACCGGCGATGTCCTCGCAGACATATACTCCCATTCAAAGAGAAGAGAGGCGTTGCTGTAAATCTCCGATTGTATACCTGCGATCATTCCGTACCCGAATATCTGTTCGCTTACCTTCTTTTTACCGGACGCTGTCTTCACATTTCCCGATCCGAATATGTACGAGCCCCCTCCCCCCATATATAAAGCGCCGAAATCACGGATGGCAAAATTTATCCCTCCGTACACCGGCGCTTCTATAAAACTGAGAGATGTTTCTTTTACAAAACCGGCGCTTGAGGATGAAATCTTACCCTTCGGGAAAGGGTATGAATACTCGGCCCCGGTACGGAGGAAAAACCTGCTTATATCAAGCTTCAGAAGTACTCCTGATGATACATTGTGCTGCACCTTCCCCTGCATGCTCCCTCTATCGGAAAGCATACCGGTGTCGTACTGGTACCCGACAGTGACACCGGCTGAAAACCTGTCTTCGGCAAGGAGCATATTCGCCGCGAAAAGAAGTATGATAATATAAAATTTTTTCATTAAGCTCCGGGCATTATATAAAACAATTAACATGTTTTGCGATGTCACTTTCAGCGTTATACAAGACCGGATTTCGCTGAACGGTCATATAGTGATTAATTCGGTTAAAATATTCACTTAACATTAAACTTAAATTTCCGGTAATTACAATCTTTTTTTTCAGGACATAATTCAAAAAATTGACAAAAACAGCCATTAAACCTAGCCTTGTTACGGAAAGTTAACAGTATGAAAATTACAATTCCGCTTATAGCAATAATGATGGCTCTGCCGCTTCTGCAATGTTCGGAAATGCAGATCACCGGCTTCAGCGTAAGAAATGAACTGAATTCAACAGCGGATTCTATCAGAAAAAACAGAAATTACGTATATAAACTTGATGATAAAACTGTCGGTAAAAAAGGTTTTTTTTATATAATAAGAAACAACGCGACGGTTTCCTATCATCCGGTTAAAGCGCTGTCGGAGTACGACTTCAGCGGAGATCCCTTTGTACAGAGAATTTTAAAAAATCGAAACGGATGCGTTTCGTCATGCAGCAATGAAGCCTGCCGTTATATCTTCTTCACGGAGATAGACTCAAACGAAATTCTCTGTCTTTCGATCGACGGCACCGAATTCGGTGAACCGGTTGACGGATGTATTAAAGCAAATTAAGGAACAAAAATGGAAGACATTAAATCAGTAGTATTCTCCGGAGGGGGGAGCAGGTGTTTATGGCAGGTCGGATTATGGGAGACGATCTCGGGAGAACTGGACCTCAAACCTGACGTTATGGCAGGAGTCAGCGCCGGCGCCGCGATGGCGGGCATGATCGCTTCAGGAACGGCCGATACCGGACTTGCCCTGATAAAAGAGGCAACAGCCGCAAACAGAAAGAATTTTTACATCAGCAACTTTTTGAAGAGGGAGCCGGTGTTCCCGCATTACAGGATATACAGAAACGTCGTGCTGAAAACGATGAATTCTGCGGCCATTAAACGCCTGAAAAACGGTCCCGAGGTACGGGTTCTTATAGCAAATCCCCCATCATACCTCGGGGCATTATCAGGCACATTTGTCGGACTTATGGCATATACTCTTGAGAAGCACATCTCCCACCCTGTTCATCCGAAAACCGCATTGAAGCTCGGTTATACATATACTGTAGCCAGGCTGAATGACTGCAACACTCCCGAAGAGGCGGCGGATATCGTCATGTGTTCGTCATGTACGCCTCCGTTTCTCCCCATATTAAAATATGGAGAAAAGATAGCACTCGACGGTGGGATTATCGATAATGTACCGGTATCAATCGTTGGTGAAGATGCGGACAGGGGAAATATGCTTGTACTTATGTCAAGAATTCACCGTGCCGACAGGATCCCGAAAATACCGGGCCGGATCTACCTGCAGCCGTCGGTCCCTCCCGAAGTATCCAAGTGGGACTATACAAATCCCGCAGGCCTCCAGACGGCGTACGATCACGGCAGAAAAGACGGAGAGGTTTTTATCAGACAGTACAGAAACGGTGATTTCAGAGGGTAACGCTGCCGAACCTGTTGTGCGGCGACAAAAAATACAGACCGAGTCCTGTTATGGCAATGGAATGAGTGAATTCTCCGCAGCGGATCATCCGGGCAAGGTCTTCAACCGGTACCGTGATTACATCGATATCCTCGGCAGCATCAAGATCCTGCCTTGAAGTGAGTTCACACTCTTCGATCAGATAAAAACTGATTTTGTTGCTCATTATGGCAGGATTAACCCAAAGAGTTTTCAGATGATGGACCTTTTTACCGGTGTAACCGGTCTCCTCCCTCAGTTCCCTGACAGCGCAATGTTCCGGGCTCTCACCTTCATCGATTACGCCGCCCGGAGTTTCCACAGAGATTTCGTCAGTGCCGAGCCTGTGCTGTTTCACCAGAATAAATCTTCCATCCGCGGTCAGAGCGATCACATTGATCCAGTTAAAGGTATCTATAACAAAAAAGTCATGTTTTACATTATTTTTTTCGTGCATGCAGTCGAGACTTCTTATCTGAAAAAGCCTGTTCTGGTAATCTGTTTTCCTGCTGCTTATCACCCACTTTTCCATGCTCTGACCCCTGCGTTACAGGTTATCCCTGATCTTGATCATCTGCTCTACATCATCGGTAATAACCGCGTACGCGATCTCCTTAACCGCATCGAACTGTTCCCTGCTGTTCACTGTCCAGAAAGCGAACTTTATGCCGAGTATCCTAGCCGTCAGGGTAAATAGCTTCAGTGAAAGAGAGCGCCTGCCGGTGAAGAGATTTACAGGGGGATTTACCGACCACGGCCAGAACTTCGTCATTTTAACGATCTGTTTATAAGCATTGTTCCTTAACGTATCGGTTTCAAACAGCATCCCTGTCTTGAAACCGGCATCTTTAAATGGAGGTAAAAGCTGATGGTTGAACGATGAAATCAGAATATTGTCTTTCAGATTCTTACCGTTCAGTTTACCGATAATGACATCACAGTCCTTTACTGTGAGAGTCTCCTCTTTCAGTTCAATGTTTATCAACTTATCCGCGGGGAGAGAATTGAGAAACGATTCAAGATCCGGGATACCCTGCCCGGCTCCTGCGTCGAGTGTCTTTATCTTTGCCGAATTTTCGGTATCGATATTTCCGGAGAATCCGGTCATCCTTCCGAGTTCAACGTCATGAAAGATAAAATACTCTCCGTCAGAGGATTTCTGCACGTCGCATTCAATTCCGTCCGCACCGAATTCGTAAGCCCTGGAAAAAGCAAGAAGCGTGTTCTCCGGAAATTTTTTCCTGTATCCCCTGTGTCCCAAAACCAGTATTTTTCCGTTCATAAAGCTCCGCTCCCCGATGTAAGAGATTTACAGTTTACGGCAGATATATATTGTCGCCACACCGAAAGTCTTTCTTTCAAATTCGACGGTACCGAACCCGGCGTGTTTGATTCTTTCTATCAATGTATCTCTGTCAAGAAAGGTGGATATACTTCCGGCAAGATACCGGTAAGCCTCCCGTTTGCCGGAGAGGATTCCTCCGATAAAAGGAAGAATCTTTGTCAGGTACAGGTTGTAAAAAAATCTCACAACAGGATTATCCGGTCTTGTGAGCTCAAGTATAAACAGGCCTCCTCCCGGTTTCAATACTCGAAGCGACTCAGCTAAAAAGACGTCAACATCGGGAATGTTCCGGATTCCGAAGGCTATTGTCAGAAAGTTGAAACTGCCGTTTTTAAAAGGGAGCCTCCCCGCATCGGCTGAGATATTCTTTCCGCAGAGCCACCCCTTTCCAACACCTTTAACAAGCATATTAAATGAAAAATCGAGAGAGTGTATCTCCCCTCCCCCTTTCACGAGATGCCTTGTAAGATCACCGGTACCGCAGCAGATATCAAGAATCCTGTCACTTCCGGATGCTCCGATAAGACGGACAAGGTCTTTACGCCACAGATTATCTATACCCCCTGACAGTATCCGGTTCAGCAGATCGTATGTCGGAACGATTGAATCGAACATAGAGCGGATGTACTGTTTCTTTTCAGACGGATCGGTATTGTTGATCTCATATTTCGAATAGTTGCTCATTATATTTTCCATCATCATGTAATATAATTATAATCAGGGGTATATTATTATTGTCAATTTTAAAATTTTAATGTAAAAAGCGGCTTTCATTCGAAAGCCTGGTATAATATTTTCACAATACATATACCTCCGTTCTTTTTCAGGATCAGTTTCTGTTGCCAGAATCAGCTTTAGACCATCTATCCGAAGAAACATTAATAAAGTATTTAACTTGCATTTTTCCTTATTATCTGTAACTTGTTCTCAATATCGGGTCAAAATTTTAATAATATGGGAAAAAGCCGGGAATCATATGATTAGGATATTATTTAACCTGTTTTTATGCCTCTGGATAGCGGCAGTATTGTCCTGCAACAAAGTGGCGGCGACTATAACCATTCCCCCTGTCACTGGGAGTCTCCCCGCCGAAGATACAGGAACGCTGTATCCGATGATTCAGAAGGTTTATCCCGGAACATTACAGTCTCTTGATATTCCGCTTTCATATCCTTATGATATCTCTCCCGAATTTCCCGGTATTACGGTTGTTTTTTCACACCTTATGGAAAATGACAGCAATGAAATGAATACTGCTTTTGATCTGTATGACGCCTCTTCCGGACATGTGCCAATTAGTATCTTGCCGGTTTCTCCTCTGGTGAAGATTACAGTAACCGGCCTTACAACTTTTACGTATCACAACCCTGGCGCAGATGAGGGACCTTTAACCGACACAACAGGAACAGTAACAGCAGCCATATCCTCATCATCATCAGCTGTACAGCGCACCGGTGGTATTGCAACCATAACTACAAAAACAAATCATAACTTTCGGGCTGGCGAATCTATAATTATTACCGGTTTAACTCATAACGCGTATAATTCCCTTACCCCTGTATTGATAACCGCAATAACTGCTACAACTTTATCATACAGTAATCCCGGCGCAGATGAAGGACCTTTAACCGACACAACAGGAACAGTAACAGTAACGGCCGCCATATCTTCATCATCGGCAGCTGTACAGCGCACCGGTGGTATTGCAACTATAACTACTACAGCAAATCATAACTTTCTGGCCGGCGATTCTATAATTATTACCGGTTTGACTCATAACGCGTACAATTCCCTCGCACCTGTACTTATAACCGCAATAACTGCAACAACTATATCATACAGTAATCCCGGCGCAGATGAAGGATCCTCAACCGACACAACAGGAACAGTAACAGCTACTATATTTTCGTTATCAGCAACTGTACAACGAGCAAATGGTGTCGCAACATTAACTACAGCAGCGAATCACAGACTCTCTTCCGGTACTTATGTGAATATCGCAGGTTTAACCCATACTGCCTATAATCCCATATCGTCCAACTGCTTTACAATCCGGCCGTTCAGCGGGAGTTTAAAGAGTAATACACTTTATGCGCTTCGTATTTATAAATATGCATCAGCAAAGACAGAACTTGATACTATATCTGTTTCAAGGAGCGGCAATGTTGCGACAGTATTCACCTCTCTCAATCATGGATTATCAAACAATGACCTGGTAACAATTTCCGGATTGACGAATAGCGGCTATAACACGAGCAGTGCTGTACCGGTTACAGTTACAGGCACGTCTTCCTTTACTTACAGCAATTCCGGCACAAACCAGGGCACGACGTCTGATACCACAGGACTGGTTAAAGTTTACAGCCGTACCCTCGTTTTTGATAACCTGGTTACGCCTCCGGCAACAACGATAAGCCCGGCTGATCCGTTATACGTTGAATATAAATTCAGGACAGGGGATTATTCATCCACAGATATCACACCTCCGATAATCTCCTTTACCAGCATAACAAACGGAGCCGAAAATGTGGATCCGGACCCGGTCGGCGGAGACGGTTATATTGAGATTATTTTCAACGATAATAAAATACCGATGATAGACCCCTCCACGGTCAACGATCTCTCGGTAACATTATATGACGTTACTAACGGAGCAGCAGTGCCGGGTGACATCAGCTGTTACTTTACAGACACCGATTTTAAAACTTTCAGATTTTATCCCTATCCCACGACATACCTGCTGCCGTCGACGGAATACAGACTAAGAATAAGCGCGGCGCCGTATTATGTAACAGATTTTGCCGGTAATGAAGTAACACCTGCTGATCTCTATTTCAGCACAGGTCTTTAAAATATTTCATCCCGGTTGCAGAGACCAGGCATTGTTTGTGCAGATCATTAATCCAATAATATAAAAATATTAAAACAAGAGGAGTAACATGAACAAAAAGATTGTCTATATCGTTTCAGCAGCAGTAATTGCCGGAGCGGTTGTATCGTATTTTATGTCGGTAAAAAAGTCGCCGGAAGAAGCGGCTAAATTCGCGCAGCAGGGAGTCGAACTTACACGTGATGGAAAATTTGACAAGGCGATAGAAAGCTATAACGATTCACTGGACGCCAGGTCTGACCCCACTGTTTTTTACAATCGCGGAGTTGCCTACATGAATAAAGGGGATTTTACAAATGCGATCAGGGATTTTACAAAGGCGATAGAGCTCCAGCCGGACAACGCTTTTGCTTTTAATAACAGGGCCTTTGTATACAAAAATAAAGGTAACTTTGATGATGCTATAAAAGATTACAGTGAAGTAATAAGACTTAAACCTGATTTTTCAGTTGCTTATTATGGACGCGGTTTTTCATATCAGGCAAAAGGTGAAAAAGAGAAGGCTCTCGCGGATTACAAAAAAGCCCTTTCACTGGGCTATTCAGGAGCTGAAAAAAATATAAAAGAACTTGAGCTTAAGTAAACTCCCCTGCTACCTGATGTTTTTCAGCACTATGTATTATTTTGATCATTCCTTCCCATCAAAAAGGGAAGGAATGATCAATTAAAATTAATCTACCAGGTTGTTCCGCCATCTGCCGATTCGATAAACTTCAGGCAAGAGTTTGTGTCATCATAATAAATTACAAATAAGGAATCTGAAGCTCTACCTGCTCCTCCTCCGGGTATTACAGCCAGTGATGTAAATTCACCTACATAGCCATTAGAATCTCTTGATGAACTTGTCCATGTCCAGGGACCTGCATTGCTATTCGCATATGCGAATTTTAAATTCTGACTTGTATTGTCGTAATATGTAACGTAGCCATATGTAAAACCATCCGTTGAGTTGTAGTAAACTGCCAATGAAGAATACATACCTACATCATCAGATGAATCAACTGTTACAGCTGCGCTCCAGGTTGCTCCCCCATCTGTTGAATAATTAAAAAGAAGATTTAAATTACCCGGTGTAGCATCATAATAACTTAGATACAACCGGTCTGTAGCGGGAGTTGCAACAACAGGCACATAAATACCAAGAGATGCATATTTACCGACATCAGTTGTCGTATTGACAAAAACATTACTGATAACCCAATCCGCATCAAACGCATAACCATTTCCTCCGACGGAATCGCTTAAAAAACGTGCCAGTTTAAGATTAGTCGTTGTTGCATCATAATAAGCAATATAAATATCATCGTAAGCAGTACCACCTCTGCCGACGTCTGTCACTGTTTTTAGCGAAGTATATAATCCCACTGTTCCAGTGTTATCTACTGTTACACTTCCCCAGCTGCTTCCTCCGTTTGCAGAATAAGCGAACTTCAGATCGGAGTTTGTAGCATCATAATAACTGATAAAAACGTGATCGGCAGCCGCACTGGCCCCTGATACGACAGAAATCGAACAGTATTTTCCGACATCAGCTGCGTTATCAACTTCAGCTTTTGTAAATGTTGAACCACCGTCTGTAGAATATGCGATACAGAGCCTTGTATTCGATTCATCATAATAGGCTATATAAATTGTATCTGGCGCTCTATCCACTGCAGCAATTGAAATATTCCGTTCATTTGATGAATAATCACCAACGTATTCAATTACTTTACTGCTCCATGATGTTCCGCCATCAGATGATTGTGTAAATTTTACATCACCATTACTGGAATCATAATAAGCTGCATAGAGATCTGATACAGTTAATGCTGTTATTGATGCATGCTCACCGACAGCAGCACTTGAATCAATATTAGTTCCAACAGTTGAACCAGTTGCTGTCGCTGAAATACTGATTGTATATACACTCTCAAGATCCGGATCATCACTGAACACCGTCAGCACCGCATTTTTTGTACCCGCAGATGTCGGATTGAATACAACTCCAAACGTGGTCGGTGTTGCACTCGTTACCGTCGAGTCCATCGATGCCAGATTCAGTGAGAACTGGTCAGCATCCGCTCCGGATATACTCACCCCGGCAATATTCAGCGTCGTAGACGTATCCGAATTCTGAACATTAAACGTGTATGTCGTCGGTGTGCCTACCGTCGTATCTGTTACAGCCTGCGATCCTCCGTCCGCAACATTAGCAGGAGTCGCATTCTGAATGTTTATATCAGGCGCAACACATACTCCCCGCAAATCAAAGGTATATGGCGCACCTGTAGCGTTACTTGCAATATTTACATATGCCACGTGCGCGGCAGCTACCGCGTTCGGCGTATAGGTCACATTGAATGTTGTCTCCTCTCCCACCGCAAGCGCAAAGTCTGTATTTAAGTGATCCACCGTAAAAAGAGTCGAGTTGGTTCCGGCAGTCGTGATATCCGTTATTGTTACAGGTGCTGTCCCGGTATTCTTTATCGTAAACGTTTTCATTGTACTCGATGAATTCACCAGTACAGACCCGAATTCATAATACGGACCGGTCGATACCGCATCATTGTCATCCGGAAAGTCGACTATCGTCAGAGTACGTACTCCCGTCGCTGTCGCGCTTATCGATATCGTATACGTACTCTCCAGATCCGGGTCATCACTGAACACCGTCAGCACCGCATTTTTTGTACCCGCAGATGTCGGATTGAATACAACTCCAAACGTGGTCGGTGTTGCACTCGTTACCGTCGAGTCCATCGATGCCAGATTCAGTGAGAACTGGTCAGCATCCGCTCCGGATATACTCACCCCGGCAATATTCAGCGTCGTAGACGTATCCGAATTCTGAACATTAAACGTGTATGTCGTCGGTGTGCCTACCGTCGTATCTGTTACAGCCTGCGATCCTCCGTCCGCAACATTAGCAGGAGTCGCATTCTGAATGTTTATATCAGGCGCAACACATACTCCCCGCAAATCAAAGGTATATGGCGCACCTGTAGCGTTACTTGCAATATTTACATATGCCACGTGCGCGGCAGCTACCGCGTTCGGCGTATAGGTCACATTGAATGTTGTCTCCTCTCCCACCGCAAGCGCAAAGTCTGTATTTAAGTGATCCACCGTAAAAAGAGTCGAGTTGGTTCCGGCAGTCGTGATATCCGTTATTGTTACAGCTGCTGTACCGGTGTTCTTTATCGTAAACGTTTTCACCGCACTCGATGAATTCACCAGTACAGACCCGAATTGATAATAAGGACCGGTCGATACCGCATCATTGTCATCCGGAAAGTCGACTATCGTCAGGGTACGCACCCCGGTCGCTGTCGCGCTTATCGATATCGTATATGTACTCTCCAGATCCGGGTCATCACTGAACACCGTCAGCACCGCATTCTTCGCTCCTTCCGTTGTCGGGTTGAATACAACTCCAAACGTGGTAGGTGTTGCACTCGTCACCGTCGAGTCCATCGATGCCAGATTCAGTGAAAACTGGTCCGCATCCGCTCCGGATATACTCACCCCGGCAATATTCAGCGTCGTAGACGTATCCGAATTCTGAACATTAAACGTGTATGTCGTCGGTGTGCCTACCGTCGTATCTGTTACAGCCTGCGATCCTCCGTCCGCAACATTAGCAGGAGTCGCATTCTGAATGTTTATATCAGGCGCAACACATACTCCCCGCAAATCAAAGGTATATGGCGCACCTGTAGCGTTACTTGCAATATTTACATATGCCACGTGCGCGGCAGCTACCGCGTTCGGCGTATAGGTCACATTGAATGTTGTCTCCTCTCCCACCGCAAGCGCAAAGTCTGTATTTAAGTGATCCACCGTAAAAAGAGCTGAGTTGGTTCCGGCAGTCGTGATATCCGTTATTGTTACAGCTGCTGTACCGGTGT
>CAYTNW010000030.1:0-41438 GCA_964439325.1 uncultured Leptospirales bacterium
GACAGGTATATATACGTTAGCATACAAAAGGCAAGTATTTTTTTATTTATTCGCTATAATTATCTTTCTCTTCGGCGATTGAACTTGTCTCCAGAGAATCTCTCCCCTCTAGCTAATAGTTACCAGTTTATCAGGATATTACCAAGAATGAGTTGTTTAAGTCATTGCGAGGAGCGATAGCGACGCGATCTGTATTTTGAATTAAATAAATGGCAGTGAAGTCTAAATGTTACAACAAAACAGATTGCTTCACTTCGTTCGCAATGACAGAGTTTTATTCATTTCGTGACCTGCTCTGACTAAAATTATCTCTAAAAAGGCTTATCAACTACTCCAGCGAATAAATAATCAGTTTTTCGCTGATACCGGGCCAGCTGTACAGGCTGATGTTTTCAATCTCTCTCTGCCCGGCGAGCATACGGTAAAAATTCTCATCGCCCGATGACCCCGGGTGCGGGTCTCCGATAAAGATAAGAGTTTTACCTCCGGCATTCTTGTAGTGACAGAGCGCATTATACGCCATCAGGTTCATCGGCATCGGCCACGCGAGAAACAGAGTACGGTCCGGGTGCAGAGCTGCTGCGGACTCATCGTGTTCAATAACGTCAAACCACGATTCGTCAAACCATGACTTCCAGCTGTCCCACTCCCACGAGCCATGCTCCCCAGGAGGAAAACTGTCGTAGGCAATCACATCGGCGCCCATTTCATTAAGGCATCTGGCCCAGTACCCGCTCCCTGCCCCTATCTCGACAATGGGTGAGTAGGACGCTACTTTTGCCAGTATATCGTAATACGGGATCGTAAAGCTGTATTGTGATACAAAGTCATGACGATGCTCAATAAGCAGTGACGCAAGATCGGCAGCACTGAGGCTGCTGTTCCGGTCAATGAACTGTTTCAGTTTTTTTAAATATGGATTATACAGCTTCAGATCATTATCAGATATTCTGTATTCCAGTATACTCTGCCCCGATGGAAACATATAGTAAAGAATCATCCAGTAAAATTTTTTCAAATGGTTCCCGGAAATACAGGAAACTGCTTATCGTACACCTGTACAAACAGTTATTGTCAAATTTTTTTTCTGAGGTTGTGAATGTGCTCTTTATGGCTCGGAATAAAAGCATTCTTTCCCGGCACGGATAAACCATTTATTCCAAGATTTTTCATAAACATCAGTTCAGTCATAAACAGTAATTTATAAAACAATCAACTTTCTATAACACTAAAACATTCAATTTTCTACAAAAAAAACACGTTTGAGCTTTTCTGGCGATAGAATATTTGACATAACTTTACTACATGTTAGAATATGTACTCTGAGACTATTCAAATTTATAGGCAAAAAATGAAACTCAAAACACAACTATACCTCTATTTCGGGACAGCTTTTCTTGTAATCATGATTGTCAGCAGCACAATTTTTTACATATTTTTCATCAATAATCTGAACGAGTCGAATAACGCATATCTTCAAACAGCGGCGGCTGTATGTATTGATAATATAGATTTTAATAAGATGGCGGAATTGAACAATCCTGAAAAAAAAGCCCTGTTAATGCAGTCAGAGTATTATATACAGACCCTGTCGCATCTATACAATCTTCAGAAGATCTATCACCTGGCGTTTGTATATACTATAGTAAAAAACGGCGACGGTTACCGGTTCATATTCGATACAGACAATTATAACAAGACCGATCAGGACTCAATAACCTTTCTGACCGATTACAAGGAGCCCCCTGCCGAACTGGTACAGGCCTTCGCCGCCGGCAGACAGGTTCTCACAGCGGAACCTTATAAGGATGAGTTCGGAACGTTCATATCGCTTTTCACACCGCTGAAAGATTCAGAGGGAAAGGTATATGCGGTGCTGGGAGCTGATTACGATATCAGTTATCTGAAAAAGAAGAAAATCAATGTTTCAGTAATCTTTTTATCTACTCTGCTTCTCGCGGTTCTGCTTACTGTCCTCATCATTAATTTTGTAGGCCGTAAAATTATCGGACCGATGCATGAACTCTCCGCAAAATTCAGCGAAATATCCGAAGGGAACGGAGACCTCACTAAAGAACTGCCGGATCAGTTGGTGGCGGAGATATCGGATGTTTCAAGGGGATTTAATGAATTTCAGAGTAAACTCAGGGGTATAATCATAAGAATTAAAGAGACATCCTTAAGCCTGGCTTCGGCAATGGAACAGGTATCCGTCACGGCTGTTTCAATCTCCCAGAACATACAGAAGCAGTCGTCAATCGAGACTGTAATAATTGAAGCGACAAAAAAGAACAACGCGATGATGGATGAAGTCGCCTTTGACACCGATGTCCAGTGCAATATCTCGGACATTTTATGCACAATGATCAGGGACCTCAGTGATTCGATCAAGGACCTGAGCATTGAAGCAAAAACCGCGACAGTCATGTCAGACAACGTTACAGCCAAAATCAGGGACGGGGAAAAATCCCTGCAGTCCCTTAACACAATTATGCGGAACGTCGAAAACAGCTCGAAGGAGATGAACAGCATTGTATCACTGATCAACGACATATCAGACCAGATTAACCTTCTATCGCTGAACGCGGCCATCGAATCGGCAAGGGCCGGCGATGCCGGGCGCGGTTTCGCGGTTGTCGCAGAGGAGATTTCAAAACTCGCCGATAAAACCGCGGTAAACATAAAGGACATCAACAGCCTGATCAAGGTCAATGATTCGTATATCAGCAACGGCGTGCTGAGCCTTAAAAACACCGTGACCTCGATAACATCTATCATCACCGATATAGGCAATATCACAGCCGTGATTAATAAAATGTCGGATTTTATGCGTCAGCAGCTTGTTTACGAAGAGCAGACGCAGAAGCAGTCGGTAACAATGAAAGCCCTGACTGAACAGATCAAGAATTCAATAGACAGCCACAGGTTGTCGACTTTAAGCATAGCAGAGACTATTGAAGAGATAGGGAAAATGGGCCAGGATAACGCGGCCTCAATCGAGGAGCTTGCGGCCACTACCGAGGAGATCACCGGCATGTCCCAGGAGCTCGACAGGATGGTTAATCTTTTTAATACGTGACGGATTTTTTGAAATACAATACTGCAATATTAAAAACAGTCGGACAAATCCCTATTTAGAATTACGCTTCTGCTGTTTTCTTTACTGGTTGAGGCAAAAGGGAGTATTACTGTTTTACCGATAATGCAATTCTGTTTACTCCTGCCTGTCTTATTAATCCCATCACATGGGTTATTGTTTTATAGCTCAATTCTTCATCGGCAGACAGAGTTACACGCATGTTGGGCCTGTATTTGACCTGTGACCGCAGGATGTTAACAATCTTTTGTTCATCTGTCTCCACATCTTCAAGAAGAATTTTGCCGTTTATCGTAAGACTTATCTGCAGGGACGAGGCAACATTCGGATCAGCCGCCGCAGCCTTCGGAAGGTTTATATTAATAGATTCTTTTTTCAGAAAATTTGCCGTTACCATAAATATAACAAGAAGCACCAGCAGAATATCCACAAGCGGTGTTATGTTTATATTTCCTATCATATTCCCTTTATCTGTCTGATTAATTGCCATTTGCATACCTCGCTGTTTTGCAGACCAGAGATTACTCCGTCAGAAATGATTATCATTCCGGGCATGTTTTTTTAATTTATAACTGTAACTCGCGATAAATTCCTTTGATAAAATTTCAAGGTTCTGCATTACCTCTTTTGTTCTGGTCGAAAAATGATTATTCACGATAACCACCGGGATCGCAACTGCAAGGCCGGCTGCTGTCGCAACCAGTGCAGAGGAGATGCTCTTCATTACAATTTCCGCTCCTGCCCCACCGAGCATTCCAAGACCGTGAAATGCCTTTATAACACCGAGCACTGTACCGAGAAGTCCGATAAACGGAGCATTATTTCCGAGAGTGTTTAATACCGATATGTGTTTCTCAAGGTCAGCACTTATTTCGATCTTCTTTCCATCCATCAGTTCATTAAGACCTTCGTGTCCTGCACTGTAATGTGAAAGAGCATAACTTGCAAAATACTGGTATACATGAGGCCCGCTTTCTGCTGATAATTTTAACGCACCATCAATATCATGGCTGTGAAGCTTCGACGTCAGGTCTGTAATAAATCCGGTAGTATACTTTGTTCTGTTCCGATAGAAAACAACAGAACGTTCGATACTCACAGCCAAAGCTAGTATGCTTGAAAAAGCCAGAACCGCAAAAATGATCATTTCTCCATAATCAATAATTATGTTCATATACTACTCCAGTTTGAATTTAAAAGACATTGTATGGTTCATTTTTACGGGATGACCTTCTTTATAACCGGGCCGGAATCTGGCTAGTTTCAATATTTTAATCGCGGCTTCATCAAAACCGTAACCGGCAGGTGTTGAAGCTATCTTTATGCTGTTCAATGAGCCGTTCTCATCAATCTGTACATTTACAAGAACAGTCTTTTCGTTAATCTGCGCACGTTTTGCTTCAGCAGGATAAAAATCATTAACATTAAACCGTATTATCGGCACCGGGGGTCTGTCTCCATGGACAGCAAACATATAACCTTCGCCATCTTCTGTTTTACCGGAAACCGCATTTACACTCTCCTCTTCTGTCACAGGATCCTCTTTTCGCGCCTTTTTATTTTTTCCTTCTATCCACTCAACAGTCTCAATTTTTGCCGGATCTTGATCTCCGCCAAGCAGCTCCGGAGGGATCTGTGATAGATCTACATCGATCTGTGAAATATCGATATCATCAGATGATATATATTGTCTGCCGGATATGTTTGCTGTAAAGATTGAAGTAAAAAGAATAAAATGTACAACCAGAGAGGTAATAAATGATGTTTTAAAAAGATTCTTTTTCAGGATTAAACTATGACTCCATTCAAACATTGTTTATAGACCTCTCGCTCTTCACATAACACATAATTCTTTGCCCGATGTAATTATCACATTATTTATTTTTTTATTTAAATTTTGTCACTTAAATTTATTTTATATTTGACATGTGTTACTTATTTATATTTTGTGCTATTAATTGTCAAACAATTAATACTTTTTTCGGGGGTATATCAAAACAATGTGTAAACGAAATATTCTTATAAGTTTAATTTTTATAATCTGTTCTTATGCAGCGGTATTTTCTCAAACAGCCTTACAAGACCGGAAAGATGTAAATGAACCTGATAATGCTGTATATGAAAAATCAGCAATTGGAAAAGATGCAAACAAAAACAAACGAAGAAAGAACAGCGACGAAATAATTGTAAAGGGTGATATCTTCAAATCTACTTCATCGGCTTATACCGTCAATATTATAGATTCTGAAAAAATTAAAGATCTCGGTGTATCTGAAGCGGCGAATATCGTAAAGGCAGTACCCGGTGTTGTAATGAAAGAGTACGGGCAGGGACTGGTTTCAAACACAGTCAGCATGCGTGGTTTTACAGGGGGGGTGCATGGTGATGATCTCGGGATTTATCTTGATGGTATCCCTCTAAATGAAACAATGGGGCATGGAGGAGGCTATGCCGATCCGAATATAGTAATACCGCTGGAAATTGATCAGGTGATGATTTACAAGGGACCGTCCACTGCCATGTACGGAAATTTTTCAAAAGCCGGTACAATGGCATTTTATACCAGAAAAAAAGAAGAGTACGACCTTATGAGCTTGAAATTCGGCTCATTCAAAACTTCCGATGTCCAGATTGCTGTAGGAGAAAAGGTATCAGATAATGTATGGAACAATACAGCAGTTCAGTTTTACCGCACTGACGGATACATGGAAAATACAGGTTCTCTTATGGGAAATGCTTCAACCCGATTTACATTTGAGCCTGCTAAAAATCTTGAGATAAGTGTTTCACTCCGTGGCCACGGTGCGATATGGGATGGTACAGGCTATATTACAAAAACCCAGAGTGAAGACAGGGATAAGGCTTTTAAACAGAGACCCAGCGCTGAAAACGACGGCGGAGAACGTACCCAGTTCTGTGAACGCTTTGATGCTGGATACAAATTAAACAATAATATAAAGATTAATTACTGGGCTTTCGGCAGTGAAACTGACTGGGTCCGCTGGCAGAAAGGTATAGCTGCTGATCCGGCTGCAGAACAGCAGGTTGAACACAATTATGATATATACAAAGCCGGTTCCGGTATCAACATAAACTACGTCGATTCACTTCTCAGGGTAATCGGCGGACTGGAGTATTATTCTGACGGTACAGATTATAACAAATGGAACACCGTTGAAAGGGTAAGAGATACAAAAGTTCTGAAATATGAAAACAGACTTGATAACTACGTATTATTCGCCGAGGGTGAAGCAAATATTCACCCGATGTTCAGGCCCACCATCGGATTACGTGTAGACTCCTTCACCGGAAAAATTGATTACAGTATAAAAGACAATACATCCGAAGAAAATAAATCCTTCGGAATGTCAAAATATACTCACATAAGCCCCAAAATCGGGTTCAGATCAACAATGATAGAAAACACTCTCGATTTAAGGGGAAACGTAAGCAACGGTTACGCAATGCCGAAAAGTACGGCGATTTTCGGAGGGTCAGACATTAAACCTTCCAGCATATGGCAATACGAAGCAGGGACAACCCTGACATTCGCAGACAGATTAACATTTGATGCGGCTGCATTTATAATGGATACAGATAACGAAATACAGGCTGATCCCAATGCTTCTTCAGATGTTACAAAATATTCCAATGCGGGTGAAACAAGGAGAATCGGCTCTGAAATAGAAGTAAAGATTACACCTGTAAGACTGATAGAATTATATGGTAACTTCGCCTTTATAAGTTCTGATGTAAGAAAAAACAGAAATACAACCTACGAGGGGAAAGAACTGTCTGGACTGCCGAAATATTCAGCTCAGGCCGGATTCAAAGCAGAAATGCATTCAGGCCTTGGACTGAAGGGTGAATGGCTATATGTCGGCAAATCGTATTTAAACAGTCTGAATACTTTAACCTATGGCGGTTATAATATATTTAACGCCGGATTATTCTATAAACTTATCTTTGAGAATAATGATATAGATATCACTTTTGAGATAAAAAATATTCTCAACAGACTATACGCTTCAACTTATTCAGCAAACGATTCCGGCACAACAACAAGCTTTTCACCCGGCTTGCCAAGGTCATACTATGGATCTGTTAACATGAGATGGTAATGCATACCTTGTTAATTGATACGGTATTCTATAAGACAGATAACTTAATCTGATTTTTATGATATAAAAGGAGGCTTTTTAAATATGAAAAAACAGGTTTATATAATTTTATCATCACTTGCAATCACTTTTATTGCGTCATTCTCGTTATATGCACATGCATTATGGATACAGCCTTCACAATTTAAAACCGACAAGGGGGGATCCTTAAAAATAAAATTTCCAAATGCGCATCAATTCCCTGCGACAGATGAAACTGAAGTAATTGATAAAACATTGCTTGAAAACATACAGCTTGTAACCCCTGAAGACAAGTCGGTTAAGCTTTCTTCATGGAACGGAAATATCCTTGAGAGCAAAAAGTTGAACAAGGTGGGAACATATATTATAGCAACTGTCAAGAAGGGTACTTACGGATGCAAAACAACCGACGGGAAATATGAAAAAAATAAAACAAAGGAACAGGTGGCTGATGCAGCGATCTGTACTTTCAGCAGATCTTTCAGCAAAGCTGTTGTCTGCTCCGAAAAAGCCGGAGGCACCTCTTTCAGCAAAGCTGTCGGCCACGACATTGAAATAATACCTCTAAACGATCCGGCCCTTCTAAAAAAGGGGGATACTATTTCTGTTAAAGTTATGTTAAACGGAAAACCATATGAAACTGATATTGATACTACATATGAAGGATTTAAAAAAGAGAACGAGATGTTTGCGTTGAAAATTAAAACTGACAAAGACGGTATTGCAAGAATTACTCTTACTGATTCCGGTTTATGGCTGTTAAAAGTTAATAATAAAATTCCATATAAAGATTTAAAAAAAGCGGATGAACAGTCATACAATGCCACATTGAGTTTTTTTATCAAATAATTTTACAATAGTTTATGCTGATCCATAAATCCACTTATAAAAGCCGGCAGGTTAACTGCTTATACCCGGCACTGCCGGCTTCCTTTAATATTTTTTATGAAGGAGCAATATGAAGAGTAAACAATATTTAATAATGATTTCTTTCTCAATAGTTTTTCTGTTTACTAAGACCGGATTCACTCACGGCGTAACCGGTGCTGTTAGAATTGACAATGCGGTCATTGCGGAGATCCGCTATGATGACGGAGAACCGTTCAGTTATTCCCAGGTAAAAATTTATTCACCGGATAATAGAAAAACAGAATACCTCAACTCGCGTACAGATGCAAAAGGTGTTATCGCTTTTCTGCCAGATAAAAAGGGTGTATGGCGAATCGTAGTGACTGACAGCATAGCTCATGGTAAAGAGCTTGATTATGAAGTAAAAGACGGGGCTCTTCCATATAAAGAGGGAAGCAACTGGTCATCAGCACGAAAACAAAAATTGCAGATGAGCATATTATTATTATGGGCAATTATTTCTACATCTCTTTATTTAAACGCAAGAATAAAATTGAAAGAGATGGATTGATATTTTTCAACATTCAATTCAACGTTATTCAGCCCCTCCTCAAATTATAGGAATAACGGGGAGCTCATCTTCTGAAAAATATTCAGCAATAGCATGAAATCCTCAGGAACAAGGCTTACTACTATATTCAGTTACGCAGTGAAAAACAATTTGATCTTCTACAGCTTCTCCGCATCTTTATGAATAGGCATACCTCTGCAATGGCATTTAATACTTGTACAATAACGAATGGAGCGGTAAGGATGGCCGTGACGGCGAGTATGAGTCGCCTCCTTCACATCTCCCACAGGGGGACTCCCTCCGGTCGTATATGACCTGGGACACTAAGGCATCCATGCCAGTCGCATGTTGGCATAACGAGACTTAATGAAACATCTTAGAAATCCATCACTCGATCTCTTTTTAAAATTAAAAACAAAAGGCCGCCACGACGGCGGCCGTGTGTGCGAGGACGGACACGGAGGAACATCCGCAGCACATAACCGGAAGTATGAAAATAGAATACGTAAAACGGGGTTCAAAGGGGTGAAACCCCCTGCAGTGCCCGACGCGCACGGATGCGCTAGTGCAGAACGCGGGCAGGACGCCCGAAATGCGTTCTGCTTTTTCACGCCCAGCTTTTGTGGCGAGACAAAAGCGGGCAAAAAAATATTATAATAAATACAGATTCCCGGCCGGCGGCCGGGATAAAATAGATCCCCGCCTGCGCGGGGATGACAGTGTTCGAACCCGCCTGCGCGGGGATGACATATGACTGTTCCCTTCTGCGCGTTTGCGGGCAGGTCGCGACCTATCCTCCCCCTCTCTGCTTCGGAGAGGGGGCCGGGGGGTGAGGTCATCCCCCCAAAACAATGCTTTACAAAAACAACGCCTGATTTTAAACCTCCACAAGATGATTAACAAAATGAAAAACTCTGATCTACGGTTTATATGATATGACAGTCATAAAAATAAAATACAGCGCCCTGTTAAACAGACTGAATCACGGCCTGATTCATGACCGGGATTTCACACTCTTTCTTTTTGCGGGGATCTTTACCGGTATCGCCGGCAGCATATATTCAACGACTTTCAATAACTATCTCAGCGATGTGTTCAGGCTCTCCGCCGATGCAAGGGGCGTTGTTGAACTTCCAAGGGAGTTTCCCGGAATGACTATAATGTTTGTGCTGGCGCTTCTCTCCTTCATGGGGGATATCAAAATTGCCGTAACAGCGATGGTTCTTGCCGCGGCCGGACTTTTCGGCCTTGGGATCCTTTCGCCGACATTCACAACCGCACTGACATGGATCATGGTCTACAGCCTCGGTTCTCACATGTTTTTCCCCCTGACTCCGAGCATTGGCATGCATCTCTCAAAAAAAGAACAGTACGGTGTCAGGCTGGGCCGGTATAACGCGTATAACCTTTTTGCGTCGCTGTTCGGTTTTGCCGTCGTCTGGTTTGGATTCAGACACCTCGGTCTTACGTACCGCACCGCCTTTATCATAGCTTCCGTTTTCTATCTGATAGCCGCCGGAGTACTGGGGAAGATGAAGCCGATTGAACCGAAAAAATTCAGACTGAAGTTCATCCTGAAAAAAAGATATGCCCTTTACTATACGCTCAGCCTTGTGAACGGGGCGAGGAAACAGATCTTTCTGACGTTTGCACCCTGGGTACTGATACAGGTTTTTCACGTCACTCCCCCGGTTTTTGCGATGCTCGGTGTTTTCATTGTTGCAGTAAGCATTATGACCAGAACAATCGTCGGCAACGCGATTGACAGACTTGGAGAGAGGTTCGTTCTTTCCGCCGAGGGACTTCTTCTTGTATTCATATGTCTCGGTTACGCTTTCGCATCGGATATCGCACCTGCCTGTATCGCAATAATTATACTCTCGGCATGTTATGTCATAGATAACTCGATGAATGCCGTCGAGATGGCCAGATCAACCTACGTTAAAAAAATCGTTACCGGCAATGAGGATGTCACATCGGTACTTGCGGCCGGCACAAGTTTCGACCATATTATCGCGATGACAATTCCGTTTCTCGGAGGTATACTGTGGGTATCGTACGGATACAAAGCGGTTTTTCTCTGCGCTGCAGGCATCGGATTACTGAACTTTCTGCTTTCGACAAGGATACGAATAGAAAACCGCTGAATCATACCACATCATATAACGCGACTCCCCACTTCATCCCTTTTCTGCCGAGCGAGTCTCCCTCTTCGTAATAGCCTGTTTTTCTGAAGCCGGCATTTTGAAAAAGCCGGTGGTAGTATTCCGGCGTCCGCATCACAAACAGTCTCCCCTCCGGAGTCCTCCCGTCGCTGTCAACGTCGTCTCTTTCAACCGGGACTGAGACAAGAAGCCTCCCGTCATCTTTCAATAAGCCTCTGATGAAATGTGAAGTCTCGGCTATCAGATCATCGGTAACATGCATCAGCATAGCCGAGCATAGAACACCGTCAAATTTCATTCCGAAGAACTGTTCGTCAGAGGGAACCTCTGCGCATATTACTCTTTCCCTTAATGAGGGGAGATATCTGATTATGTATTCCACCATTTCAATTGAAGCATCGACTCCGTAAACATCATACCCCATCTGCTGAAGTATCGACATATCCCTCCCCGATCCGGCCCCGAGATCGATTACTGAGGAGTTCTGTTTAAATGCAGACCTGAAATAACGGCTTACTCCGCTCTTACCTGCCGAGTTGTAAAATTCAGCAACGTCCTTAATATGTTTCGAATAGTATTCCAGTGTTCTTCTGTCCATCCTCTACAATCCTTCAACAATCAAATTTTCTTCGCTGACAATCAGGAATATTTTTTTATATCCGTAAAGAAAAAATGCAATCTGTTACTTCATATAAAATTATATAACATCGAAAACTGCATTAATTTTCAATATTTCATAAATTTTGAAATACATTTTAAAAACTGCCGTTCCTGATTAATGCAGTAATTTTATTGGTCGACAAATATTATGCGTTAATTTGTTGTATACAAATAAGTTTTTCACGGGGTTTACTTTTCCATGATGGATATGACAAAAGGGAGCGAATTCAGGCTCATAATTCTGTTTTCGATCCCGATGCTTTTCGGCAACATCTTTCAGCAGTTCTACAATGTTTTCGATTCGATCATTGTGGGACAGGCCATCGGCAAGGGTGCCCTTGCGGCTGTCGGCGCATCGTTTCCTGTACTTTTTCTTCTGATAGCCCTTATAATGGGGATCTCGATGGGGACCACTGTTCTCATTTCCCAATACTACGGCGCGAAAGATATGGAAAAGGTAAAACTTACAATCGAAACATCGTACATCTTCATATTTGTAATGTCGCTGATTATGACCTTTCTCGGACTTTCCTCAAGCGGTTATGTACTGCGGCTTATGAACACTCCGCCTGACGTTTTCGATAACGCGAAGCTGTTCCTTGACGTAATGTTCGCCGGGCTGATTTTTCTTTTCGGATACAATTCCATCAGCGCCGTTCTACGCGGTCTCGGAGATTCGAAGACGCCGTTATACCTTCTTATCGCCTCTACTATAATCAATATAATACTTGAACTGCTGTTCGTGATAGTATTCAGGTTCGGGATCTTCGGCGCGGCCGTAGCCACGGTAATAGCGCAGGGTGTTTCATTTATCGGCGGTATCTACTACCTCAAAAAGGCAAATCCGATACTTGTTCCAAAACTGCGTGAAATAAGGTTCGACCGTGAAATTTTCCGTCTCAGCGTGAATATCGGTCTCCCGTCAGGCATGCAGCAGATGCTTGTGGCCGCGGGGATGATGGCCCTGACCCGCCTGGTTAACAACCACGGCACCGACGCCATTGCCGCCTTCACCGCAGCCGGGCGTATCGACGCCTTCGCAATGATGCCGGCAATGAACATGTCGATGGCCGTATCCACTTTCGCGGGGCAGAACATCGGTGCAGGCCTCACTGACAGGGTATGGAAGGGGTTGCGTGCCACCCTTCTGATTGCAACAGCCATATCTGTCATTATCTCGATTATCGTCATATTCGCTGGAGATCACCTTATCAGCATGTTTACCTCAGACCAGGGAGTCATAACAATAGGACGGAGTTATCTTACAATTGTCGGAGCTTTCTATATCATTTTCACTATCATGTTCATTTTCAACGGGGCGCTCCGCGGCGCCGGTGATACTTTAATCCCGATGTTCGTCACACTCATTGCTCTGTGGCTTGTCCGTATTCCGGCATCGGCATTTCTTTCATGGAGAATCGGAACTGACGGCATATGGTGGGGAGTCCCGATAGGATGGCTCGTGGGGGCCACGCTGTCGACAATGTATTACGCAACCGGGAGATGGAAAAAGAAAGCCGGCTATCTGAAAAACTCTCCTGCTGAAATTGAGAAACAGAGTATTATTGACGGGCTCGAATGCGCCGAATGTGAAATCAAAGAGTACCGCCAGTAGACCGAGAAAGCGGTCTTCCGCTACATAAGTGCGTCTTCGGTAAAATCCACTACTATGTTAAATTTTCCGTCTTTTAACGCACACTTGATGACGTTCCCCTCGCAGTCAACAACCATTGAAGATTTAGCCCCGGGGATCTCCATTTTGAATGTCACCCTGGTACCTGGCTGAACCTCCTGATCAGCCAGACAAAGAAGGCCGCTCTCGCTTATGTTAACACCCTGCGCAGCGACTTCACCCTTTCCGGTTGAGAGCCTGACTTTCTGATTAAAAGGCAAACGTTCACGTCTCTCTTTAAATTCACCCATATTCATCCCTTCTCTTTTATACCGGCTGCGTCTGCTGTAAAACCATGCCTGTAATTTTTAAACGATTGCTTAAATAAATTCCACTATTTTTTTAAACTTACGGAAAAAATTGATCTGCGGAATGCCGGAAATACTGCTCCGTCCGGATAATGTTTTCTTAAGCGGAAGCGGTATTACATTGTTTTGAACGCTTCATAAATTTAACTTGAAAATATTGCCGTCCCGGCTTATACTGATTCATACGAAAAACGTGGGGGCGTTAAAAATGCTGAATTCGTCGGAAATAATGTTCTTTATCAATACGTTTGTAAAATTCTTTTTCCTGCTGACTCCATTTTTCGCTCTTTCGATGTTTCTGACGATGACCGAGGGGATGGACAACTCCGCAAGAAAAAAACTTGCACTGAAGATCACTCTCTCCGTATCCATCTCATGTCTTGTACTCTACCTGTTCGGAAGCGAGATTTTCAGCATATTCGGCATAACAATCGACGCATTCCGTATCGGTGCCGGTTCTCTTCTTTTTATTACCGCAGTCGGTCTTGTCCATTCAAGGGGCGTCCAGACATCATACAACTTCGAGGACGATATAGCGGTCGTACCGCTGTCGATTCCGGTAATAGTCGGCCCCGCGACTATAGGCGCCATCCTTATTATGGGTGTCGAGATTGATACGTTTAAGCTTAAAGCTATCGGGCTCTCAGCTCTCTTTGTCTCAATTTTTTTTGTCGGCATAATGCTCTATCTTGCATCATATCTTGAAAACGTTTTTAAAAAAAAGGGAATAATAATTGTCAGCAAGATAACCGGGCTTATCCTCTCCGCGCTTGCCGCGCAGATTATATTCACCGGGATTAAAAATTTCATGAAATAAATCTTAACCAGGATTACTCTATGCTTCAGATAATAAGACATGAAAACCGGATACTCTCCGTTATAGTTATCACTGCTCTATGCGTTCTGCTGCCGCAGATACTGTATGCCGGATCAAGAGACGATCTTATCGCGGCTGCAAAGAGCGGGAAAACCGACGAAGTGAAAGTCCTCCTGCGCGGCAGTACAGGCCCTAACATCCGTGACGACGACGAACTCTCCCCGCTCTGGTATGCTGTCGAATCCGGCAATTACGATATGGTTAAACTTCTTATCGGTGCCGGGGCAAACGTCAACATGAGATATAAGGACGACACCACTGTTCTGATCAGGGCATCCATCAAAGGATACGATGACATTGCCCGGGTCATTATAAGGGCCGGGGCAAACGTCAACGCCAGGGACAGCAAAGAAAAATCTGTGCTGATACATGCAGTACAGAACGGCAGAATGGATATAGTAAAAATGATTGTCGGTAAAGGGGTAAACATCAACTCCTATGACAGCATGGGGAGAACGCCGCTTATGTATGCCGCAGAATACGGCTATACAGACATTATCAAGTATCTCGCCGGCAAGGGGGCGAATATTAAAACAAGGGACAAAGAGGACAAAACCGCCCTTTCTCTTGCACATGAGAACCGGCATGACGAATCCGCTCTTCTGATCGAAAAACTTATAAAGAAAGGTAACTGACAATGGAAATACTGATCCCGGGAAACGGTACGCTCGATATCAAGAACATACTCCTCGATTATAACGGGACAGTAGCCGTTGACGGAAAACTCATTCCAGGCGTTGAGGATATTTTAAACGAACTTTCAAACCAGTTTTATATACATATAATCACCGCCGACACATTCGGCACATCGCGCATTGAACTGAAAAATGTAAAATGCACCTTAACCATACTAGATCCGGGTAATCAGTCCGAGGCCAAGCTTCAGTATCTGCTCAATCTCGGAAAGGACCATACCGCATCGATAGGCAACGGAAAAAACGACATGCTTATGCTGAGAGAGTCAGCTCTAGGCATCGCGATTTTGCAGGATGAAGGAGTATACACTCAGACGCTTATGCTCTCCGATATCGTCTGTCCTGACATTCTGAGCGCACTGGATCTGTTCAGAAAACCGAAACGTCTTGTCGCCACAATGCGCGACTGAGTACTGACTCATATTCAAGGGAGGCCGCCGTGAATAAATATTTAATTTTCATACCTGTTGTCCTTATAATATTAATTTCAGTTTCGTGCTCGTCACCTGACAAAAAAAAGATACACGGCAATACAAAACAATACGAAAAGCGGCAGGCAAATCACAGCGGAAAGGCCGTTATTACTGAAATTCTCCCGTCAAAAAACGATCAGGCCGGAGATAACAGCGACTACATGAATATTTACTTTAAATTCATTCCGTCGGCTCCCGGCGCGAAAGAAAAGTATCTCTGTGCATCATGCCCCGACAGCAATGTTAAAATTTTTTACGACAACAGGGAGAGTTTTCATAAAAACTGGATCCTCAAATGGGAGATCAAGCCAGGCAAGGAGTACTCCGCTATCCGTCACGAATATTCAAGGGAAAACGGTAAAACATCGGTCACATACGAGGTTTTTCTCGAACCGGGCAGATAGGGCTGCATACTTCAGCCGGTCTCTGTATTTCTCTTGACAGTAACCGGTACCGGAATCTTATCGTTACAAAAATATCAGCATATCAGACACGGAAAATGTAATGAGTAAAGAGAAAGTTTATAACGACCCGCAGCGTAAAAAGAACGACGATATAATTCCTTATGTCAGGCGGCTTGAACGTGAGACTAAAAAGAGTTTTCACGGCCCGGAGCCTCTTGCGCAGATGGATTATCAGGATGAGCTCCGCTCTAAAGACCGCGCCTTTTCAGCATACTGGAATGACATAACGGCCAGGTGTTCTGCCGGCGTAATTGTACCCTCCCCGATGCCGAGGAAATACCGCACGACTACAAAGCGCCGGGTACACAAAACCGCCACCGGATTTCTTCTGAGCTCCGACGAATCGGAAAAGACCGACAAACCCTCGCTTCTTGAGCCGGATTCCCATTCGGAGATATATATAAAACTCGGAGAGCAGCTTAACAGCCCGGTAAACAGAAACATCACGAAATTTCTGAACTTCGTGATAATACGGGGAGACTACGAAAACCACACTCTGATATTCAACGTGAAAAGAATAAATTCCGACACTGTTACCGGTTTCACTAAAGTCGCCGAAAAAATGCAGCAGCAATCCGGTAAGATACAGGGAGCCTTCCTTTTCCTCGATCCGGACGGTTCAAAATATTATCTGAACACTTCGTCAGATGTTGACGGGATGAGGCTTAAAAGACTTTTCGGCAACAGGATGCTCTCTCTCCGCGCCGGCGGCATTACCTACAGATATTCCCCGGACGGTTTCTCTCAGGTAAACCTGTCGATCTGCGGCGCGATGCTTGAAAACGCGGCGTCGCTGCTTGAACATGACGGCGGCGGAAGACTTATAGATCTCTACTCCGGATACGGTTTCTTCTCATGCTACCTTGCCTCCCGCTACAGCGAGATAACCGGAATCGACTTTGCCGGCTCATCGATCGATTCCGCCAGGGAGAACATGAAGATGCTTAAGACCGGCGCGAAGTGGACTTTCCACGCGAAGAGAATCGACGTCCGCTCGCTGAAAGAGACCCTCCCCGAACCGGGAGTCCCGGAATACATAATCCTCGATCCGCCGCGTAACGGAACCGCGCCCGGCGTGATACCGGCTGTCGCCGCCAGAAACCCTGAACTTGTGCTGCACATATTCTGCGGCGTCGAAACAATACCGGGGGATATCGATCAGTGGAAAAACTCAGGCTACGCGCCTGTCAAATGCGTACCCCTCGACATGTTTCCGGGAACTCCGGATATTGAGGTAATGGTCCTTCTTGGCAGGTTCCTGAAAAACAGGAAACTGCCAATGTGATACATGGTCGCTCACGGACGTCCATGTCCTTCGCGACATTAGAACGTCCTGTTCGTCAGATGTATCACCATTTTCGAGGCAAATCAGTTTAAAAAAGCTCCGAAAATGTGAGGTTTCGTGAATTCACTTCACGAAACCGATCCAGAAAAAACCAGGGATGGGCTTTTTCTGGAGACTTTTATAATATTTCAGCCTTTAAAGACATCGTCACGGTCAAAGTCGGGGAGAAAGGAGGTGTGACTGTCCATCTCCTGTACCAGGAGGTTTTTAAATCCCAGGTTACGGGCATACTCGACTACCCTTTCGTACTCTTCACGGCGGAGGGTCCTGTTCAGTTCCGGATAGAGTGTATCAATATTACCGGGGAAAGGATGGTACTGCGACATCAGGGATATATGTAGTCCCAGGTCCACTGTTTCAAGAAAGTCCAGTATTTGTAAAGAGCTCTCCACATGGCCCGGAAGAACAAGATGCCTTACCGCGATACCCCTGTAAGCGACACCCTCCGGATCAAGCTGCAGCAGACCTACCTGCCCGTACATCTTCCTGATGCACGCTTTTCCGTATGTATAGAGACCAGAAGCTCCGGAGAATTTTTCTCCAAGTTCATCATCGCCGTATTTCATGTCGGGGAGATATATATCGATAAGCCCGTGGAGCGATTCAATTGTACCGGTTGAATCATAACCATGTGTGTTGTACACAAAGGGAAGTTTAAAACCGGACCCCTTCGCTTTAATAACTGCATCCCGTATCAGTCCGGCATAAGGCGTGGGTGAAACAAAATTTATATTTGCTGCGCCCATGGACTCCAGCTCAAGAAATATCTCCATCAGCCGCTCTGTTGAAACTTTTTCAACACCGTCAAGTCCGTCTGATACTCTCCACCTGCTTATCTGGTAGTTCTGACAGTACCTGCAGCGGAGCGAGCATCCGGCGAAAAAAATCGTACCGGAACCGTGTTTCCCTGTAAGAAACGGTTCCTCACCATTGTGAAGACCGTAGTGTGCAACATATATGCTGTCATCAATGCCGCACCGTCCGGTATGGTACTCCCGGAATACACCGCATCTGTGGTTGCATAAAGAACAGAGTTTGACCATAAATTTTCCTTTTATTTCCAGCCTTTATCATCATTTATATTCTATATTTGAGTTGCAGAAGTCAAAGGATAAATTAATATGTTTTTCCCTTCGACTCCGCTCAGGGATCGTTGTTTAACGCTGGTTGAGCGGAGTCGAAACCTGAGTTAAACTCTATTTCATTCGTGAGCTGCTATAATACATAATCAACCGGTTAACTTCAACCCAAAAAGAGTTGAATATTTTTTTCATAACGCTATAAATGTCAATGATCAAATACTGTTTACTATTAAGATTAAAATATTGCTCCAGGCGGCTCTGATGAAAAAATATCATATAATGCTGGTCTTCCTTACACTTTCAGCTGCATGTTCACAACCTGTGAAAGACACCTTTAACCAGATACAGACCAGCGGTAATACTACAAAAAATACCGGTTTATCCAATGAGAAAATCGACGGCTCCCCCACTTATGAAGTATTTTTTACCCTTGAAAAACCGGTAGACTGTATGACGATAAATATTGAATCGGCTTCGCTTCAGAAAACTTTCCCGGTACAGAAAATACCCAAAACTACATACTTTATAATAGAAAAAAAACTGAATATGCCGCAGTATAAGACAAAACTGGACAATACCTACACCCAGATTGGAAGAAACTTCAACAGCGAATGGGAACTGTACTCTCCTGTGAAAATATGCAGTAATCCCGGTGATCCTCTTTCTACAATAAATGAATCTGAATACCGTATCCGTTTTAGTGCCTTTGAAAAAGCTGAACTCTATTATATTATTACCATAACCTGTGAATCGAAGGTCATTTTTATAGAAAACAGACCTGAAGAAAAAAAATAACCTCTGTGCCCATACTCCGGATTTCCAGGCCAGTCCGGAACGATTAATCTCTGGTGCGATTTAATCCCCCCGGGTAAACCGTTTTTTTAAAAGGATTAAATCGATTTTAAAAATATTGACAAAATACTCAATTATTTACATTTATTATAGTAATTTTTTTAGAGATTGATTCCGAATTTGTTTTATATTTAATAATTAACAGCAGCCGCGGAATTATATTAAACATCTGGTGCAATGAACGATGAGTCCGTCAAACAGCAATGACAAACAGAAGGATGGCATTATCGATATAAAACATCTTAAAGCGGGGTACCGCTTTAATCTTGATGTATTCGATAAAAATAACAACCTCATTCTTGAGGCGCATACCCCTTTATCCGAAGGTGTATTAAACCATCTGCTGGCTTCCGGCGTAGACCGTCTCTACTTTGACCCGACAAAAAAAGTTTCACCAGACAGCGGACCTGTCCAGAAAACGCTACTCTCCGAAGAACTTAAAAATGAGACCTATGATCACACGAAGAACCTGCTTGACGAGATGCGCGAGACATTTCTCCGGTCTCCCGGCGACAGCATTTCGAGAGGGCTGATCGACAAATCACGCTCTCTTGTGGAAAAAATTATCACCGAAACAGAAAAAAACGGGGACGGGATTTACGACGTAGTCACAAAGCTCAAAGACATGGACGATTACTACTACCAGCACTCGATGAACGTATCGATCATCGCGTCGATTCTCGGTTCAAGGCTTGACTTTAAACCGGAAATTAAGTCGTCGATGGGGGTCGGTGGTCTGTTCCATGACATCGGCTTTACTTCGGTCTCGAAGGATATACTCAACAAGGCGCAGCTGAACGACAATGAGTTCGACATAATAAAAAACCATACCCATGTGGGATATAAATTCGTCGAAAAGAATCCCCGGCTGCATGACCTTGAGAAAAGAATTCTTCTGCTCCACCATGAAAGGGCCGACGGCGGGGGTTATCCATACGGATTCGATATCGACCAGTACCAGAACAACATCCCGAGAGAGGTCAGGCTTCTTGGACTTGTAGATGTATTCGTAATACTAACAATGGCCAAACCCGGCGAGGAAGGGATGACTCCCAGAGAGGCTATCCGTTTTATGACAAACATGGTAATCGCCCAGTATAAATCAGTTTTCTCTTTCCTCCCGGCTGATTTCCGTGATTTTGTCCGTGCAATGGGACAGATACTGAATAAGGGTGAACTCTTTTTGAAGCCGGGCGACCTTGTCAGGACCAGCACCGGCGAGATCGGCATCGTCGAGGAGATGAACCGGCTGTATCCTTTAAATCCGAAAGTCAGGATAGTAAAAAGCAGCAAGGGCGAAACACTGAAACGGCCGGTAACAATCGACCTTCTCAAATCGTATAAAGACTACATCGCCAATATATACGACCGCAATGCAGCAGGAAAGTTCACAGTCAATAAACAGGATATGCTTAACAGAATATGATCTATTCAGAATGCAGTAATGGTAAAAATCAATGAGCCCGGCAAACACTAACGAGATAACTGCCCAGATTCGGGGAATGCATCAGAAATTCACCGATTACAATAACGCGAAGATAGAAGCTCTTCATGCCTCGCTTGCCACGCCGGAACTTGTGAACCTTTTCAACTATATACCTTTCCTGTTCACTGTCAACCAGCCTGAATTTCCGGGTTATCTGAAGGAGATCACAAAGCCACACGGCATAGACAACTACCAGATCCATCCGAAACTGCTGGCACAGCTGAAGGTATCAAATCCGTCGTTCGTTCCGCAGAAAGCAGCCGGAGAATCACTTATACGCCTTTTCGCCCTGATCGGCAGCGCCGGGACGATCGCATTCACGCCCGATTCAGACCTCGACTTCTGGATATGCGGAAGGTTCAGTCTGCTGGATGCCGAATCGATGTCTCTCCTCCATCAGAAGTGCCGTATTATAGAAAAGTGGGTCATGGATATCCATAAAAGAGAGGTCCATTTCTTCCTGAATGATATAGACAGCATCAAGCAGAATATTTTCGACGAGGACGAGGAGTACGGCCTTTCGGGCACATCTCTCGGACAGATGCTGAAAGAGGAGTTTTACAGAAGTTCCATAATAATAAACAACGTTACCCCTTTCTGGTGGGCCGTACCGGCTGACTGTACCGATGAACTCTATGCCGAGTGGTTCTCCGCGATCGAAGGAACTCCTTATGAAAAAGAGTTCATCGATCTCGGCAACATAGCAGCAATCAATAAAGGGGACTTCCTGATAGCGGCCCTGTTCCAGATCATCAAATCCCTCGGCAACCCTTTCAAATCGATCATCAAACTCGGACTCCTTGAACGGTACATTAATGACGACAGGAAAAACCCGTTCATAAGCAACATCATAAAGAGAAATATTCACGAAGGAAAAACAGACAAACCGAGCGTCGACGCCTATTGCATCATGTTTGACCAGGTATACAACTACTACCAGGGAAACTCCGACGATCTGACCTCTCTGAATATCATTAAAACATGTTTTTATCTCAAAGTGAATCCGCGCCTTTCGAAGAGCGACAAGAAAGCGGGCGAAGAGACCTTTTATGAAATAATGATCCGTTACACTAAAACGTGGGGATGGGATAAAGACACGATAAAGCATGTCGATAATTTCGAGAACTGGGACATAGAATCGACCAACAAGATGATGAACAACACAAAGAAGGTAATTCTGAAGGGTTATAAAAATATCCTTGCCGCTCTTGGAACCGAGATCAACTCCGGATCAATCGACAAGCAGTCCCTGCTGGCGATCAACAGGAAGATATATTCGCACTTCAATCCCGAAGATAAAAAAATAGACAATACGCTGAACTTCAAGAAGTATCCGCCGGAAAAACTTCTCTCCCTCGATTATGTGAGAGATACCAAAGGGAACGAGACCTGGTACCTTAACAAACGGGTCATCATCGAAGACAGGGCTGTAAAAGTCCTGATACGTAAAAGCCCTCACCTTCTGTCGCTTATCGTATGGATCAGCCTCAACGGCCTTTATCAGAAAGATTACTCAAGGCTTGAGATTGAACAGGGTTTCTACCACATGGATTCCAACTACATACGCGACCTTATACCGGAACTCTCAACTGTTTTTTCAATGAAGAACCTGAATCTGCAGAACAGTTTCTTTCTGCGCGATTCATTCCCGGTAATGAGTTATATAATAGTAAATCCGTTCCTGAAATACTCGAAAAAAGTCGACGAATACTACTTTCTCTACCATAACAGCTGGGGCGAGACGCGGTTTGAAGTTTTCCACAACATCAACGATCTCCCCGCGATAGCGACAAGGATTATAAACGGGGCGATTAATGCCGGTCTGACCGATATCAACGCGCTGCACGTCACATCATCCGAACCGTACGCCACGACAAGAGAGTTCAACACCCTTAAGTCGACATTGCAGAACATGCTTGTCTTTTTCACCGAGAATAAAACTCCGGTCAAGCAGCGTTTTATCACGATGATGGCAAACAGGTTCACCATTTTTTCAAACACGGTGACTAACGAAGGGAACTCGCCGGTTTCATTCACGCAGTACAGTTCCGAAAACCAGATGCTCTATACGATATCCTACAACCGCGGACTTGTAAACCGGAACAGAATTGACGACAGGATTCCTGAGTTTCATTATCTTTCTAAAATAATGTCGCACGCCTCTGATGATTCTGTAAAAATCTTCATCAATGAAGGGCGCAAATACTCACGCTTCTTCGTGCTGAATGAACGCGGCTCTCTGATGATGTTCAGAAAAAAAAGCGAGTTTCACAACGAGTATCTCGCAGGGCTTATCTCGTTCACTGAAAGCGCGGTCCAGCAGGCTGCCGCTTCAAATCCCGAATCAAACCTGGCCAAAAACGGCGGTGCCATAAAGACATTTACCGTTGACATCGATACGGCCGGAAAATGCACTATCACGGAATTTGACTACAAAAAACATGTTATCCTCTCTCAATACCGCGACAAGCTCTTTCCGGTGTGCCTGTTCCTGCACCTTCTTGAAAACGGCGATGTCGGTTACCGGTTTACTCTCCCCGACGGCGGGAGCTCTGAAGTATACAGCCGCAGCGAAATAGAGATTGTAAGCCGCGAAATATCGTCACTGATGGAGAGCGTTGAGGGTTATAAATTTTTTCCAACATCTGTCAACCTCGACTACGCCGAGATAAAGATGTACAGCCGCTTCACTTCATTCGCACTGTCGGAAAAGAACCGGTTTGAACTTCTGATAGAAAAAAACCTCGGTATGGTTTAATACAAAAAGGGGCTGCCTTTTACCGCAGCCCCTTGTTTTGTCTATTGCGTAATTATCCTTTTATGTGTATTTGTTGCCTCATTGTAAGGAGCTATGTTTATATCTCCCGACAGCAAAGTAAAATAATCGATAAGCGCGGACCATGCGTAAACCTCCTGGATCCCGTTACCTGAATTATTATCCTGATCAAGACGTGTCGACAGCATATTCAGCGATGTAACAGCATCGCGATTTGAACATTTCGGAGTAATGTAAATTCCCAGTCCGTGCAGCAGATTCTGTATATCAGACGACAGAAGCATCGCCATTACATATGAGTCTACAACGAGCGGATAGAGGGGCGGTGTGAGTGATGTATCCTTTATTATAGCAGAACCGACAGAACCTGTACATTGATAATCATTGTATGCATAGGCGTTAACGCTGTCAATTTTCCTGAAAAGAGTCGCATCCGGGCTGGATGTATACTGAATTCCGGAGAGATGAGCAAAGTTCGACGTATATAAATTAAACATGATTATCAGAGCATCAAACCTGCACATATCATAAAGCTCGGTACCGGTCAGATATACCTTCAGCAGCGGATATCCAGGTACCGGATATGTTCCCTGGTCTGTGGCGGTAGTGATTCCAAGCGGCACCATCGCAAATAGATCGGCAAATGTAATATGCTGGTTAGCGTAAAACCTGTCTCTGATCACACCTGTTGCGAATGCGCCGATAACCTGATCAGTCCCGTTTCTGCCCGCATAGCGCAACGCATCAGCCAGAAGTTCTCCAAGACGGTTTTCCCCCGCAGGCGACGGACCTGTGAGAGTGAAATTTCCCATCGTTGCTAAATCAGTGGTCAAATCCCACGAACTGCTCAATCCGTTGATATAATCGTTCATACCACCTGCACCGGTTACAAGAGTATTAATCGCGGTGTCGCCGGCAATTGTATCATCTATCGGATGGTTTGCAAGTGTAAGATTAATTGCGCCGATATTCTGCGTTGCGGTAAAATTGAGCTCTGCCAGATTTTCCGTGTACTCACCGGCGCAGAATATGTTTGTCACATGCCCTGTCGCGGTGTTTGAAACTTTAATTATTTCACTTGTCATATCATGGTCATGTCCGGAGGCTATAATATCAATACCTGTGATATTCTCCGCAAGCTTTATATCATCACCGGAGTTTGGCGTACCGGGGACAATTCCTGAATGAGAGAGTGCTATAATAACATTTGCTCCCTGGTTATTTTTCAAATCGTCAACCACAGCCTGAATCGCCGCTTTAACAGTCGCGTTGGTATAATCGTACTGGAATGTGACCGGACCGGCGTTCGGCGAATCGGTATTGGCAGAACTCCCCATCAGGCCGATGAATCCTATCTTCAGATCGTTCGGAATTGTTTTAACATAGGTGGTTACTATCGCACCTCCGGCCTTCAGAGTTTCAAGAGCGTCATCAGCAGTACCTGTCGCACCATCAAAAACAGTATTTGTCGCAACGATCGGGACAGTAAATCCGCCTGTGGCGTTTTTTGCTGCATTGATCATCACTGCAAGCTTCGCCGGACCGTAATCAAACTCATGGTTACCGAGAGTTATAACATCATAACCCATCTGCTGTATAAACCTGAACGGAGCGGGATCATGATTCCAGAGAAAATCATATACCGTACCCATGTCATAATCCCCTGAATCGACGAGGAGTACCTGTGATCCGGCAGCAGTCTTTGCGGTACGTATTGTATTGATTTCAGTTGCAAGCCTTGCGAATCCGCCAAGAACGGTATCGTTATCGGCGGTGTTCATCGGTGTATATGACAGGAAAGGTCCGACTCCCGCTACACGGTTATGCATGTCTGTAGTCTGCAGCAGTGTAACCGGGCAGGTTTTACCGGGATCTACAGCTTTTTTGTTGTCATCTTTACATCCGATATTAGCTGACAAAGAGAGTATAACTATGAATAATAAGATCCTAAACATTGTGAAACATTTTAAAATTTTCATTTTCGTTTAAACTCCTTTTTAATAATCTCCTGAAAAAGCTTATCAGCAGCTTTATCAGGGCCGGTTTCTTGAAATAAATTCGCAAAACCATGAATTTCGAGGTTTTTCAAACTGAGCTGCCCCGAAAGCAGCAATACATCTGACTGACAGGACATTACCTGTCGCGAACGACATCGATTCCCGTACTGGATGTATCGCATTTACAGTTTACCATATTTCTGCAAACTGCTAATATGCTTCAATACAGTCTGTAGTGTAAATATCAGTTTTATTCTGAATTCCTATCAATCCTGAATATCAACGTTACTAAAAAAGCCGTTAAAAATTGTAACGTGATCCCCAGATTGACGAATGACTTATACCCGTTCTGAAGATAACAGGAATTTACACTTATTGTCAATTTTTTTTAAAACAAAACAGGTTTAATACTCAACATCGCTCTATAAGTATATACAATCCTATTTTAGTAATTTAAAAGAGGCAGCTTAAACAGACTGGAAAATTTTACACACAGAAATGTTTATCAGTTATTCGCCGGGAAGATATTTTTTCCTGAAATCGTCGCCCGACATTATCGCAAAAAGGGTATCGAATGCGGCTATTCGGAACGTATTGAGTATTGCATCATTCATGTTGATAAGAACAAACTCCTTCCCGCTCTCAACAAAGGGACGCGATATTTTAATAATCCTGTTCATTCCGAATGAATCAAGAAAAGACATATACTGCAGATCAAGCGCGACGACTTCAAAGCCGGAATTAATATACTTCTTAAAAGATAGATCAAAATCAGAAACAGTTCTCATCGAAAGCTCACCGGCTATGCTTACTATTACTATAGTACCCTTTTCTGCGAATCCGATTTCCAGCATGATTTTAACCTCTCACATCTGCCGTTTTGACAGTATACAGCCTGATCCACAGTTCTTTTTGTAAGAATAAGCAATAGAACAGGGAATTGAGGAGCCTGACACTGCCCGGTTACATATTTCATTTCTTTTTTAAACTATATCATTTCACTAAATGAATCAGAGCTCTGTCTCTGCAAACCCTTCGACAGATTCAGGGTAAATGTCGTAAAACAGTCTGTTTTAAAAACCATAACTACATTATAGACAACAGATATATTTACAAAACAGACTGCCGCGGCATTCCATGCCTCGCAGTGACATTAATTGTACTGAATCAATAGTTTACTGTTATAATATATAAATAAACTTAAATATATTATCCTATACAAATATAATTAATCGCCGGAATTTTTCAACGATAATTCCACTTCCTCCCGGACAATTTCCGAGGCGTCTCCGGCAGAGAGTCTCAATGCTTCAATAGCGTCTTTTCCGCCGATTCTCCCCAGGCTCCAGGCAGCCATGGCTCTGACCCTGGGATCATCCTCCTCTCTGAGCGCGCGGGCAAGATCCGGTATATACCTTTTATCAAGAGAGTTCCCCATGGCCCTGGCGGTATTCATTTTCCATTTCCATAACTTTTTGTAAGACATGTAGAACATTCTCGGCCATATAAAGGTTTCAAAATATTCCCTGTCCATACTCAGCAGCTTTTCGGGAGCAAACTTCTCCGACATATCTTCCAGTTTTTCGTCATGAGGAAGCCTGGCCGAAAGACGCGCCTGGTTCCGGGGACAGACATTCTGGCACCTGTCGCAGCCGTAGATATACATGCCCATAGGTTCACGCATTTCACGGGGAGTAAGTTCATCGCCGTAATAGGTCATGTACGAGATGCATCTCTGTGAATTGATCTTTCCGTTGCCGAGAAGCGCTCTTGTGGGGCATGCGGCAATACAGGCGTTCCTGCACCAGGCAGGACATTCAGTTTTTATTGATGGAGCATCAGGTTCAAAGTATGTATCGGTTAAAATAAGCAGCGGAAAAACAAACGAACTCCCCGATACCGACCTGCCGGCGTATAACAGGCAGTTCTTGCCGAACGTCCCGACGCCGGCCCTGGCTGCGGCAAGTTTATCCGGCATACCCTTTGACAGTTTTGTATCGACACCGTTGTCCCTGAGATATCCCCGGAACTCCTTTATTTTAAGAGCAAGTCCGTCCTTTGTCACCCTGTCATCGTTAAGATAGCATCTGCCGAAATTTCCTGTGAGAGTCACGGGTATTGCTCCCTGAAGGTAACTGTACAGAAGAACTATAATGGTTTTACCCCCCTCCATCACGGAAGAGGGATCAGTACCCTCCCTCAGCGCCAGACCGGCTTTTACGGTCCATTCATAATGCGCCCCGGGATTCTCAAGAAATTCGATCTGGGAGTCAAACGGTTCGACGCCGGTGAATCCGATATCGGCAAAACCGATCTCCCTCGCTTTGCTGATTATTTCTGATTTAGTTATCATACCTGTTAAGCTTCAGACCTTTTCGCTGTTTCAAAAGCCCCCTAACCTTCTCAAGGGGGCACAGTGATTTTATTTAAACGGTTTATTTTTTCAATCCTTCGACTATCGAGCTGACCGCCCACTCCTGGCTGCAGCGGAGATTTTCCCCGAACTTCCTGTAGATAAAATCGGGCCTGCCGAACACGCTGTCCCCTATTTTATTAATGTTGTCATAACCCTTCTGGAGGAGAGTATTCACCTGGTCCACGGCTTCACTCATCCCGTTGATTCTTTCACTTATTGTTTTTACCGGATCTTTCAGTATGCCGTGATGGGCCGAGACAAATACCGATCCCTCTGCGGCATATTTCAGCAGAACTTCAAGCGACCTGATCTCCTCGATGTAGTTCTCTCCGGAAGTGATGTATCTCTTCTTTACAGGGAGCGGAATTGCGTCGCCGGAAAATATCACGTTATCCGGCATTATCCGGAAAGCGGTATGCGCCTCGGAATGTCCGGGGGTCGGTATCACTTCAATCTTTCTGCCGGCATCGGTTTCGTATACAGGTTTCTCAATCATCGAATGCGTAAAGGTATCGGGCCTCCCCCAGACAAGATCCATCAGCGTTGACACGAAAGAGAAATCCTCAACACGCTCCGGCGAGTATATCTCGGCGCCGAGGACTTTCTGTACGATCGAATTTTTTCCGCAATGATCCTCATGGAGATGCGTATTGAGTACTTTCCAGTTTCTGTTTTTATCAAGCGTCCGCAGGAACTTTATAAAAGTCTTTTTGTCTGAGTTGTGGTTTCCCGTATCAAGAAAAATGTTATCGGCAAGAATAAAGTACCCGTTTATCCCCCAGAGGCCTAAAAAGGTCCCTCCGTAGTGCAGAAGATACATCCCGTTCAGGATGTCGGGTCTTTCAAATCGGAACTTTCTCTCTTTCAGTTTTATACTCATAAAAACCCCGGTAAGTATTTTATCCGGCTGTTTTAAGGGGGCGGGTTTTGCTCAACATTGCCGGTATTCCCCGGACCGGACTCTCCCCCCGTAACCCCGGTTTCTCAGCACGTTTTTCACGACTGAAACGGTTATTCAGTATTCTGCCGGTCCATAGACAATTCTACCCCTGGCTTATAAAAAGTATAGTATTTTATAAATTTTTGGAGATATAAAGCATCTTCGGGGTAAAAAATTTTTATTTTTAAATATTTTAATTAATTTTAATTGATTAAAAATCTATACTATATAATATTAACTAACAAAGGTATGATATTCGCGAAATACTATCGGTCAGGGATATCTATTAAAAATTTAATGTGTTAATAATTAATTCTGGAGGTTTTCAATGAAAAAAGTTTCAATATTATCTTTATTCATCTTTGCAGCATTCATTCTGATATCCGGCGCTGCCATATCTCAGGAAGCCGGCACAGCGGATAAAACCGCGACAACTAACGATCAGACCGTAAAAGCAGACGATAAAACCGCGATTCAGGTTACACCTGATCAGCTTACAAAAGAGGATACCGCTGCAGAACATGTTGAAAAAGTTTTCGAGAAAGAGGATATTCAGCTGCTCAAGGGACATCCCAAAACATTTTCCGACGGTTACAATACTTATGTAAATGACAAGGTCCGTTTTGAACTTGCCGATATAGACAACGTATTTGCCGATACCATCATGTACAAAATCGACAATAAAGAGGAGCAGAAATATACAGCTCCTTTTACTCTCAGCGATGAAGGAAGCCATGTTATAACCTATTACAGTATAGATAAAATGGGTAACAGGGAAGCTGTAAAAACCATCAATGTAATAGTTGATAAAACAGCTCCCGATACACTGTTGACAGTAACTGCTCCATTCGCAAAAAACGGCGACAAGATTTACGCATCTGAAACATTTACATACAACTACATGATTGCTTCAAAAGACAATATCTCCGGTGTTGCAGCTGTTACTTATGCGGCAAAAGGGGAAGAGCACAAACAGTATGTTAAACCCTTCAGCCTCAATTCCATGGCACCTGTAATTCTCCAGGTAACATCAGAAGACAAGGTTGGAAATCTTACAAAAAAATATACAACCAAAGTCGTAGATGAAAATGGTGTCACTCTCACTGAAAACCTTGCTGATATGAATATAATAGTGGACAAGACAGCTCCGGCCGTTGAAATCAAGGCTGATAAAGCTTTCTTTATTAAAGACAAAATGAACGTGGCTTCAAAAGATTACAAATACACAGTAACCGCGACAGATACAGAATCCGGTGTTAAGGCCATCTATTACAGAGTCGATACAAAAGATGATTTCATTCTTTATACCGGTGAAATCCAGTTCAGCACAAACGGAATGCATAAAGTCGAAGCAATCGCAAGAGACGGCGTCGGCAATACAAGCAAAGCTGTAATTCTTGACGTTTATGTTGATACAATCCCGGCTGATACTAACATAAAAATGATAACTGAATAATCCGTTTAACAGGGGCGGCGCGGCATTACCGGCCGCTTCTGTTTATTGAAAACAAAACATGTTATTAATCAGCGGGATTAATACTGTTAACAGGAGGTAGTCTATGAAGAAAAAAAATTATATTATACTCCCGGTTGTTGCACTGGCTGCTCTTTTCATTGCGTCATGCGGATCAACCGAGAAAAAAGCCGATACAGCAGCTGTAAAAGAAGTTGCTCCTGTTGTTAAAGCCTTCGGGGCAGGTACAAACTGTGTTGAGGGTGACTGTCTGAACGGCAAAGGCAAAGCGAAATTCGCCAAAGGTGAAGAGTATACCGGTGATTTCAGCATGAGTAAAGTAAGCGGAAACGGCGTTATGGTATGGCCTAACGGCGCGAAATACGAAGGAGCCTATGCTGATAATGTTCGTGACGGTAAAGGTACATACACATTCAACAACGGCGATTCCTACTCCGGCGACTATAAAAGCAATACAAAAAACGGCAGCGGCGTTTACAAATGGAAAGATGGAGATATCTATAACGGCGAGTGGAAAGACGGCAAACAGAACGGAGCCGGCACTTATACATGGTCAAATGGTGTTGTTTATACCGGCCAGTGGAAAGACGGCATGATTGACGGACAGGGAACAATTACATGGCCTGATACATCCAAGGTTTCCGGGGTATTCGAAAAGAACAGACTTGTAAGTGAAAAGTAAACATATCTATTATAGAATAAAAAACCCCTCGATTCAGAGGGGTTTTTTATTATTCTTATAAAACTTTTTTTTAATAAGGTATTTCATTCCGAAAACAGGCTTTCTGAAAATTACGCGAGGACCGGAAAATTTCATCACTTCGCGGATTCTCTCCCTGTATATATCTTTATAACAGTGAATTTCACAATTAGAGCAGACAGGTTTATATGCGCCATGGGGACAGTGATCAATCCGTTTTCCCGCATATTCAAGCAGCTGAAGGCATCGACTGCAGATTTCACCCTCTTTATGGTTTTTCAGGCAGAAATATGTTATCATCCATTTAACGGTTTCTCTCTCGTCATCAGCATTGAATCTTATCAGCATTTTCAGATCCATTTTTTCTTTTTAAAGAATACAAACATAAGAACTACTATCAATATCATCAGGCCCAGAATATAAAAATAGCCGTTGTACCACTCAGTTTCCGGTATCCTTTTGAAATTCATTCCGTAAACACCTGCGATAAATGTCAGAGGCATAAAAACAGTCGATATAAGGGTCAGGACTTTCATTACCTCGTTCATCCTGTTGCTTGTACCTGAAAGATAAATATCGAGCAGGCCCGATAAAAAGTCCCTGTATGCTTCAACCGTATCGATCACCTCTATCGCGTGATCATATGCGTCTCTGAGGTTAAAAACTATTGAATCCTGGATAAAGTCATTCTCCGGCCTTATCATCAGACCGAGCACGTCGCGCAGAGGCCATATACTCTTCTTGATCATAAGCGTGTCTCTTTTAAGTTCATGGATCTTCTTCAGAGTCGTATCGTCGGGGTACATCAGTACCTCCTCCTCGATCTTTTCTATCCTCTCGCCGATTTTTTCAAGGACAATAAAATAGTTATCGGCGACATAGTCTATAATCGAATACGTCAGGTAATCGGTCCCCATCTTTCTGATCTTGTTCTTTTTCCTTATACGGTCACGCAGAGGTTCAAAATCATCACCCATCTTCTCCTGGAATGAGAACACGATTTTTGAATTGAATACGATGCTGACCTGTTCAGTTTCAATCTCGCCTGTTTTCTGGTTTATCGTCAGCATCTTCATAACTATATAGATATAGTTGCCGTAATCTTCTATTTTAGGGCGCTGGTTTGAGTTTACAATATCTTCGAGGATAAGTGTATCAATGGAGTAATGAGTACCTATCTGTTCAATCATTTTGACATCATGTATCCCGTCAAAATTCACCCATTCGACTGCGAAATCATTGCTGCTGGTAAAAAGTTCAACAAGAGATATGTTCTTGTCTTCCACGAAATTCTCTTCATCGTAGCAGCACCGCGTGATTACCACATCACCGGTAACCTCCCTTCCGATATGAACCAGTGTACCGGGAGGTGCTCCTGTTTTTTTACTTCTTCTGCTTACATGAATCTTCATAGCGCAACCTCGACAATGATATCATTATTTATGATAAGCTAATCCGTCCCCGCTGGCAATAATTTTGTCCCCCGTCCCTCTTACTTCAATCTTCCAGAAACTCACCTTCTTTCCCACATTGACCGGAGTCGCCTCTGCAAAAATTTTCTCACCGTCAATCGCCGCGGATATGTAATTAACAGTAAAATTCATCGATACGGCCATGTTCCCGGTGGAATTTGAAGCTACGGCAAAAGCCTGGTCCATCACGGCATATATGATCGCGCCATGGGCTCTCTCAACAGCATTCAAAAAATCCGGCCTGATAGTAACAGAACATCTTGCATAACCGTTGCGCACTTCATCTGTTTCAATACCGAGAAATGTAGCCATCGGATCTTTCGCCACTACATTTTTCGCGTAGTCTACAGGGTCTTTAATATAGCTTTCCATCTGTGTCTCCATTTTATTTTTTCAGCGGAGGATTGTAATACCCCAGACGGAGCCTCGGATACTTTTCCCTCAGCATATTTATCAGATTATTTACTCCGACAGAGTCTTCATCGACGAAACCGGTTTTTTCAAAATAATAATCGGGATCGATATTCATGTTTCTTGTCTGTATCATCGAAACAGGATATCTATCGATGAACTTCAACAGGCTTTCAACCTCGCTTACCGAATCGGTAAAACCCGGCATAAAGAAAAGGTTGACCGACACGAATATCCCTCTTTCAAGGGCGGTTTCGACCGTTTTTATGACATCGCTGTAGCTATAATTCACCGGGCGGTGATAAGATGTGTAATATTTTTCGGTCGGCGAGTTAAGGCTGACCCTGATCGATTCAAGTCCGGCGTCGATCAGTTTTTTTACTGTTTCCGGTTTCGATCCGTTTGTGTTAAGGTTTATTGTGCCGCGGTCCGTTTTGTTTCTGACCATTCTTATCGACTCGGCCAGGTCGTCCCCGCGCAGCAGCGGCTCCCCTTCGCACCCCTGGCCGAAGCTTGTGACGCCGAAATCAACTTTTTCGAGGTGATGGATCATTACCTGCGAAATTTCGTCAGGGGTCGGTGAGAACTCAAGACGGAACTGTGACTCGCGGAAACCGGACTCCTCCTTCTGAAACGAGAGGCACCCGAGGCAGTCGGCATTGCATGCCGGACTCGTCGGGACAGGACACTCGTACCTTCCCATGAAAAAATTTCTCGCGCACAGACAGCTATATTCTGTTGAACATATACTGAGCTGATTAACAAGCCTGTTTTCAGGAAAAAGCTCTTTTATTTTTTTTATTCCCCGCTTCAGTCCCTTGTGGTCCTCATGCAGGTGAGGATCGGAGCGCGGATCTTCATCTATCCTTATTGCCGGCACGTACAGTTCATCATCTTTAAGCACAACTCCCGCATAGGCCCACAGCGGCAGCGTTATGGAACCCGGTTTTTTCTCATACGCAGGGAGTTTTGTTCTGAGATATCCCGATGCGAGAAACGCGGCTACGGCGCTTATCGGATCACCGTCAGGAGTCTCCTTCATAGTTTTGAAACCGCTGCCGGTTGACGTAACGGGATACCTCCCCGGCAGTGTAAACATATAGCTTCCGTATGGGAGTTTTATCAGTTCGCTGTCATCCACCTCGACAAATCTGTAACCGGACCTGAACGCTGCCGGAGCATCGGGGTAATCGTAAACGTTCCCCTCCTTCATGTTGTCCGCCATTTCGGAAAACAGCATAATGCTCTCTGTTTTTTTACCGTTCCCCATTGACAGCCGCTCTGATAATTTTATATTCAGCATGTTTTATCATATTTGAAATATGCCTCTGTTCCTTTTTCAATCTTCTGTATTCCCGATTTTTTCTGATATCGGCCGTTTTTAAATTGTCATCCTGCAGATTTTTTTTCAGCAGGAGGCGGTCCTCCCTGACACCGCGCCATCTGCTCCTGAGAAGATCCCTCTCCGCGATCAGACTTTCCGGTTTCATTTTACCTTACTGTATCCCTTTATAATGTCCTGAAGCGTCTTTGTATTCTCCGAAATACGGCCGTCCCTGTACAGAGCCGATATCATCGAGAACGAAGTGACACCCGCCTCAATCAGCATACCGATATTCGCTTCGGATATGCCGCCGATCGCAGCCACAGGCTTTTCAGTGCTCCGGCATATTTCGCGTACCGTTTCAATCCCGATCCCTTCAAGCATGCTCCCGTCTTTCGAGGATGTCGAAAAAACCGGACCCACCGCTATATAGTCTGCATCGGCCGCCGCCGAAGCCTCGGACATGCTGCATACAGAAACACCGGTGATGATTCTGTCGCCGGTCAGCGATTTAGCCTTTGAAAGAGGTATATCATCCTGACCTATATGCAGACCGTCGGCGCCTGACAGAAGCGCGACATCGGCCCTGTCGTTTACAATAAACAGAGTACCGTTAGACCTGCAGACTTTTGAGATTTTTTCCGACGCGGTGAGATAATCTCTGTCAGAGGCGTTTTTCATCCTCAGCTGGATAATATCCGCTCCGGAACCGGATAATATTTTTGCTGTCTCTTCCATCCGCGAGGTTTCAACAAAAGCCGAATCGATAATCGCATAAAGAGAAAACCTGAACCTCCCGAGCAGCAGATTCTTTTCCAGGAGAAACCATCCCCTTTTTTCAAGGTCATAGAGAGAGAAACGTATCTCCTGAAAACCGGCGGCAATATCCGTATCTATGCTTTTTGAAAACTCCTCAACTACTCTCGATGCCTCCACCGCCCTTCGAATATTGGACCTGAAAATATCTTTTATATTTTCACGTTTCATCTCTGAAATTGTGTTAACGAATTTCTGTTCATCTTTCGGGACATCCCTTCCGTTAAGAAGCTCACGGTCAGGTATAGCCGAGACCAGTCCCGCTATTTTATGCCTGAGATTTTTAAACTCCGATGAGACTGCGTTTTTAACGCTGAACCGGAAAATATCCTCACAGACCCGGATACCCTCTATCCCCCTGTTTATGTTGGCATCAATCGCAGCATAGATCTCCCGGTTCATAATTTCTCCAGTATAATTGATATAACCGTCATTTTCAGCTCCATTGATAAATCACAAGAGAGGGGAGTATCACCGCGGCCGTTTCAGCACGCAGATGTGTTGTACCGAAGTTTACCGCGATCCATCCGGCATCGGTCGCGGAGAGAATCTCCGTCTCGCTGAACCCTCCCTCAGGACCGACCAGCAGACTCACGGAAGACGGCCTTTCAGAAGTTGAGAGAAAATCGCGAAGCTCCGTAACGGCGCCGGGATGAGCGATAAGCCTTATAGCGGAACTGACGTTTTTTATTACATCTGAAAATGCTGACGGATATTCCAGAACCGGTATGCCGCTTCTGAAACACTGCTTGGCCGCCCCTGCAATTATTTTGTTCCAGCGATCCATCTTCTGATCCGTTTTTCCTGACGGATCCGGAACGGTCCGCGATGTAATTACCGGTATTATGCGGTTAACGCCTATCTCGACAGCCTTCTGAAGTACGAACTCGAAGTTTCCCCCCTTTATCAGCGCCATGTAAAGCGATATATCGACCGGTTCCCCGGCAGACATTATTTCATCTGTTATAGTCAGTGTTATTTCCGATGCTCCGACCGACGAAATCCGGCCGGTATATCCCCTGCCGTCCGCGGACCTCAGCCTCAGCAGGTCGCCGGCTTTAACCCTTCTGACATGTACAAGATGATGACAGTCCTCTCCGCGGATTACCGCGCTGCCGCCGTTAATATCACCCTCTCTTATAAAAAACTGGGGCACGCTATTCTCCGAGCTTTTCCGGTCTGAATATCTCCCCGCTGTACTTTATCGCTTCGTCAAATTTCAGATAACTCAGTATAGTCACGGTACCGTCTTTGATATTCAGCATATCGTACCTCAGCGGTATAATCCTTCCATCCTTCTCCATCGTCTTCGCCAGGGAAAGAAATTTAAAGATGACCTTGTCCCTGTCGTGGTAATCTATACGGAGAGGGACATACTTGTCCACGGTTACGTACATATCTATCACTCCGTATTCGCTTCCGCTGAATATCGGTTCAAGAACAAGTTTATAGCACTCCACGCCCTTTATCAGGGTCTTTCCGGTAATTCTCGAATTGTAGTTGTTCTGGAAATCGGCATTCGACAGGTCTATGAATGAGAAGTTTGTGGACATCACCCTGTCGTATTTATCTATGCCCATCTTGTGAAAAAGCTGGACGGAGTGTCTGTTATAAACCCAGATATCCTCACCCCCCATGTTGTAGAGAACCTTCAGGCTCTCCCCCCTTGAACTGCTGCTGAAAAAGAAGAGGAAATCATTCCGGGTTATGGACCCTTTAAACTCTATGTCAAAAGATTTACCGTCCGGGGTTATATGCTTCATCCTCCCCTGCATCTCACCCTCGGGATACTGCATTATTCTGTCGACCCTGGCCAGTATTGTCTGTGCGTTGAGCTCTACAGTGTCCTTCTTCTGAGTGTATCCCGGTTCAAAGAAAATCGTCACTGCAGCAAGCAGCAGCAGAATTTTCTTTATATTTTTTTTTCTGATCAGCACAGCCCCTTATCCCTTCTTTCTCATAAATACGCCGGTAAAGTACGGAAGGTTTATGTTTCTTCCGTTGAGTTTGTATATTTCTGCAAGGGGAACGGCATTCTCCCCGAGATATCTCTCCGCCCCTGCGGTATCTATTTCACCGTATATCCCCTGAAGCTGACGCTCTATATCGTCGATATTGTAGTCAAAACGGTCGACCTTTCCCTTGACGAAAGTAAACTCCTTCAGCTTCATAAAAGTTTTCAGATCGTCTTTCAGATAGTAATCGTTATGCAGCGGTGATATCAGCCTCATGAAGTCATCGTACACACCTTCGACATCCTCATCGTCAAGAACAATCCCCGCGAAGAGAAAATGCCCGTCAAACTGAAGTGCCCTTTTAAATTCATCGATAACCGGCGCGGTCTCCTGAAAATCGAGGTTGTCAATCGAGATAATCAGGTCTGCCGCGTAATAATCAACCGGGAAACTGGCATATTCGCCGTTGATAAAACCGATCTCCCTGATCCTCCCGTTATCGGAATTACTCTTTATGAAATCCTCAATGATCCTTAATGAAGGTTCTACAACCACAAGTTTTATCTCTTTATGATTATTTATTAAATCGAGTACGATTCTGCCGGAACCGAGTCCGGCCTTTATAACAACGCCGGGTTTATAGGTATCAATTACATCATTTATTTTTTCCATTACCATTTCGTGCCGGAAACCTGGTTCAATAAAATAAACGTTCTCGTATTCAACAATACTCCACTTCTGCTGCATCTTCAATCTATCCATAAATCCGCCCTTAGTTCTGATTATCCCCTGTCTGTCAGGGGGCTGCCGATAATATTTTTAGTAATATAGGGAAATTATCTTACAAATGCTACAAGATTGTCTATTGTAAGTATAATATGTATATCTTCAATTAAAATATTAGTAAATTCCTGAAAAACAGGAATTTACTAATATGATACAGGACGTATCAACATTTTCGAGGCAAATCAATTTTGGAAAATGCCTCGAAAAATGTGAGGTTTAGTGAATTCACTTCACGAAACCGGTCATGAAAAAGCCACGGACTGACTTTTTCATGAGACTGCCGGCAATTCTGAAAAAAGAGTGATCGGGCATCATAAATGATTTCTTCCCTGATTAAGGTTTACAAAAACATATTGTTCAAGAATTATTATTGACACTCATGGAACAGGTATTAAATTACCCATATTATGTCCGAATCTGAATAATTCTAAATTCGTAGCTGTTTTCAATTTTAAATCAAAGTGAAGATTCAACCGCCCTGCTCCGGGGTGCGGCATAAGCCGTAAAACAGGATTTTTCAGACAGCTACAAAATTCCTCAGTAACTAGGCCGGGCAGTAAAGATAATAAATGAACAGGTAAAAAATACGACAATGAATATTTTCGCTCAGGCAAAAAAAGGGATAGTTTCAGAAGAAATTAGAACCGTAGCCAAAAATGAATCATTACCCGTTGAAGAGCTGATGGAAAACTTTTCCACGGGGAAAATCACAATTATGAAAAACCGTCTCAGGAATATTACGCCTGTAGCCGTAGGGAAAGGACTGAGAACAAAAGTAAACGCGAACATCGGCACCTCACCCGACCTTTTCGACCTTGAAACAGAACTGAAAAAACTTGACGCTTCTCTTAAAGCCGGAACCGACGCTGTGATGGACCTCAGTACAGGCGGAGACCTTTCGCTGTTCAGAAAAAAAATTCTTGAGAACTCCCCTGTTCCTCTGGGGACAGTGCCGATTTACGAAACAGCGGTAAAAATGGTCTCTCAGAAAAAATCGATGAAAGAGATGAAGATCTCTGACTTTATCGAGGTAATACGGCGCCAGGCCGAAGAGGGTGTCGACTTCATGACGATACACTCCGGTGTAACACTATCTTCAGTCCAGTCGCTTCACTCGCAGAAAAGGATAACAGGGATTACAAGCAGGGGTGGAGCAATACTGGCAGAGTGGATGAAATTCAACAAACGCGAAAATCCGCTGTTCGAACACTATGACGAGATACTCGATATCCTCGCGGAATTTAACGTTGTAATAAGCCTCGGCGACGGGCTCAGGCCCGGATCGATTCACGATGCAAGCGACAGGGGACAGCTTCATGAAATGATAATACTCGGCGACCTCGCGAGACGCGCAAGGGAGAAAGACGTGCAGGTAATCATAGAGGGACCGGGCCATATGCCTCTTGACATGGTCGCTGACAATATACGCCTCGAAAAGAGGCTCTGCGACGACGCTCCGTACTACGTACTCGGCCCTCTTGTAACAGACATCGCTCCGGGCTACGACCATATAACCGGTGCAATCGGAGGGGCAATAGCCGCGTCTGCCGGTGCGGACTTTCTCTGCTATGTAACTCCGGCCGAGCACCTCAGGCTCCCGGATGTGGACGACGTCAGGGAGGGTGTAATAGCTTCAAAGATAGCAGCCCATGCCGGAGACATAGTCAAATACGGCTCCAGGGCCTCGAAGCTTGACGACGAAATGTCCAGGGCTAGAAAAGACAGAAACTGGCCGGCTATGTATAACATCGCGCTCGACCGTGAAAAAGCCGAAAGATACAGGAAATCTGTGTCATCATGCGAAGATGATCAGTGTTCGATGTGCGGTGAATTCTGCTCAATGAAAAGAGATTATTGACAGGAGGAATTAAATGTCAGAAGATTCCCATTACTATAACTCTTACAAGGAAGAGAGAGATATAATCCTTGAATACAACCAGATTTCCCTGGAGGACGCCTCTATAGTAAATATCCTGAATGTCGGAGTTGACAACCTGACAAGACAGCAGGCGGTGTACAGGGTCATCAAAATGATTGAAGACAAAGGGGTCCATCATGTGATCACCCTGAATCCATACAAACTCGCAAGGATAAAATCGAACAATGACCTCAGGCTGATATCAGACAAGGCTGACATGCATCTTGCCTCAGGCGCAGGCCTGCAGTGGGCCTCAAGAATGCTGAGAAATCCGTTAAAAGAACGTATCGCGATACTCAGTTTCATGATGGAGATAATCCGTCTGGCGGAGATAAAGGAGTACAGCATTTTTCTTGTGGGCGCAAAACCGGAAATAACAGAGAGGGCTTTCTTCAATATAAAAAAATCCTTTCCGAATATACGCATTGTCGGGCGCCACGGCGGATATTTCAATGCCGAAAGGGAAAAATCTGTCATTGAAGCCATCAGAAAATCGGAAGCCAATATCGTATTTGTGGGGCTCGGATTTCCGAAAGAGGACAAGTGGATCTATAAATTTAAAAATGAATTCAAATCCACGGTATTTATAAGTATCGGCGGCAGCATCGATACAATTTCAGGAGAGATCAAAAAAGCACCTCCATACTTTATGGAGAGGGGCCTTGACTGGTTCTATAGAATCATAATAAACCCCTTGAGATACGGGAGACTGCTGAGGCTGGGATACTTTTTTGCCAGCGTTATTTTGAAAAAATTGTTCAGAAGAAAATAGCGATTTATTACGGTAATCAGAAGTGGCAGGCCGCGATCTGCCACTTCTGATTACCGTATTTATTTTACATCTTCCAGTATTCTTTTCCGTCTTCGCTTAGCTTAAAACCGTCTTTAGTGGGAAAAAGTTTCATACCTGTTTTGAGAATATTCTTCTCGTTCATATCATCCCACGGCTGCTCCTGGTCACTTAATATTTTTGCAGCGTTCTCTTTCTCCGCTTTTGTTGGTCTGGGATTACATGTGATAGAAAAATAATCTTTCGCTTTAACCACTTTAGCTATGAAACAGATTGATACCGTTCTATAACCCTTAAACTCCCCTATTGCGATGAAATCCCTATCTACTACAGCAGAGTTCGTATTGATGATCATCCAGTGTCCCTCAAACTGTTTAAGAAGACTTTCAGCGGACAGGGCCGTAAAAAACATACCGCTTAAAAAAACCAGAGACAGAAAAAAAGCCAGCCTTTTCATATAGTACCTCTCTGTTGAATTTATTTTATAATAAGCAACATGTTCAGGTGAGTCAAATAAATGAAACGGCATGAAAGGAAAATCCGGATCAGGCGGATTAACTCATAAACTTCCGGATAGATCTGAGTGCAGTGTTAAAAATTACTTTTCGAAATTATTTAAAAAGGCGGTGGTGTTTCTCGCGATTTCAAGCTCTTTCCTTGTGACCTGGCACCTGCCCATTGTAAAGCCTTCGATCGGAGAGCTGTTTTTACACGATCGGCAGTGAACAATAGCCGATTCGTTTTTCCACTCCCTGATTTCGACATATCTCGATCCGCATCTCCGGCAGAACATAACTGACACAAATTCGCCCATATAGCACCTTTATTTAATGGTAAAAGAAAGAACTGACAGGTCTTTTCGTCTTTCTACTCTACCGGCAAAATTATAAGCATAATCGAGTAAAGAATCAATTATTTCTCCCTG
>CAYTNW010000031.1:0-34815 GCA_964439325.1 uncultured Leptospirales bacterium
CTATTTCAGTTCCTTATCCGGAGGGGGCAGATGAACGAATTTTTTACGAAAACTTTCGAACAGGTCAAGGAGATATACAACAAGCTTGACCGTTCCAAGAGAATAATCGTCGGTGTTGTTATCGCCGTTGTCATAATAGCTTTTGCTGTGCTGTTATCCGTATCAAGTTCAAAGCCGAATGCCCTTCTGTTTGCCGAACTTTCAGCTGACGATTTCGGTCAGATGACCAAAAAACTCGATGAAATGGGTTTTTATTACGAAACCTCCGGAACAACGTCAATTTTCGTCAAGCCTGATGAAAGACCTGTAATAGTTACAAGACTCGCCCAGGAGAACATCCTTCCGAAGGGTATCCCCGGATTCAAACTTTTTGATACTTCAAGCTGGACTGAAACAGACAGGGAACTCGATGTTAAATATATGCGTGCTCTTCGCGGAGAGATCCAGCGGCACATCGAATCACTTAAGAATGTCGACAAGGCATCGGTTGAAATAGCGATGTCGGAGGACAGTTTATACTCTGATCAGCAGACTCCGTACACTGCCGCTGTTACGATACATCTCGCTCCCGGTTACGAGAAGCTCAGTATGAAGGAGATTAAGGGTATCACTTTTCTCGTTTCGAGAGCCGTAGGACCGAGGCTTAAACCGGAAAATGTTACCGTAACAGACGAATTCGGCAAAATAATATCTGACTTTGACGACGATTTTGAAAATGAGAAGAAAGAATATACGATTATCGAGTACAGGAAAAAGATAGAAGAAAAAGCAAGGGTAATGCTTCTGAAAGAGATCCGGGCCGGCCTTGAAAGGATCTATTCCCCTGACAGGATCCAGATAGTAAGACTGAACATGGAGTTTAACTGGGACAAGATCACCGAAGAGCAGACGGAACACACTCCTATAACGATGGTTCCAGATGATCCCAAAACTCCGTATTCTGAACGGAAAATCCAGGACTCACTGGTAATTTCGAAGAAAAACACAAAAGAGAACTTCCAGGGTCACGGCTGGAACCCCGAAGGACCTGCAGGAACAGAAGGGAACACACCTCCGGGGTATAAAGCGAGCGATGACCAGTTCTCCAAGTATGATAAATCTGAAGATATTGAAAATAACGCGGTCAATAAGACAACAAGGTCTATTGCGAAGGCTCCATATGTCGTAACGCGTGTTACGGCCGCGATTGCCATAGACGGAGTTCAGGATCTTCCGAGGCTGCCCGACGGAGATTATGACCTTGATCCTGCAAAAAAACCGATACAGATACCTCTGACGCCGGAGGATCTGAAAAAAGCTGAAAATATGGTCAAAAAGGCTATAAACTTCGACGAGGCCAGGGGTGACCAGGTCGCTGTTGAAAATATCATGTTCGACCGTGCGAATTACTGGAACTCCCTCAGGGATGAATATAGAAAGAAAGAGCAGATGAAGATGCTTCTGCTCGCGGCCCTTATCGGGGTTGTGGCCCTTTTTGTAGGTTTTATCCTGTTCAGGGCTGTGCAGAAGGAGCTTGAAAGAAGAAGACGCGCCAGAGAGGAATATCTTGCCCTTGAACAGCAGAAAATGCGGGAGGCTGCCCTTAAGGCGGCTGAAGAGGAGGGGATCGATGTCGAGCTCTCCCTTGAAGAGAAGGCAAGGCTTGAACTTCAGCAGAGTGCGCTGCAGCTGGCCAAAGAGCGTCCCGACGATGTGGCTAAACTGTTAAGGACATGGCTTGCTGAAGAGTAGTTTTTTAATTTGACAATGGCGGCTTTCTGCCGATATATTATACAGTACAATACTCAGGCCGATATACAGATCGGCTTGTGTTATTTTTTTTGTTACGGGGTCAATGAATGCTTCAGTCTAAAAAATCGCAATTAACCGGAAGGCAGAAGGCGGCAGTATTTCTGGTTTCACTGGGATCTGATGTCTCTGCGGAAGTATTTAAACATCTCCGTGAAGATGAAATCGAGCAGATGACATTTGAGATCGCCAGGCTCGATAAGATTGAGCCTGATGACAAGGACCGGGTGCTCCAGGAGTTCCAGGAGATGATGATGGCCCAGGAGTTTATCTCCCAGGGCGGTATCGACTATGCCAGGGATATTCTTGAAAGGGCCCTCGGTACACAGAAAGCGATAGATATTGTAAACAGACTGACATCCTCATTACAGGTAAGGCCCTTCGATTTTATCAGAAGAACAGACCCTTCGCACCTTCTGAACTTTATACAGGGTGAACACCCCCAGACCATAGCGCTTATACTGGCATACCTTGATCCGCAGAAGAGCGCACAGATACTTGCCGAGCTTCCGCACAATGTGCAGGCAGACGTTGCCCGCCGTATCGCGGAGATGAAGAGGACCTCTCCAGATGTACTCAGAGAGGTTGAACGGGTTCTTGAAAGAAAACTTTCCACACTCGCCAGTGAGGACTTTACCCAGGCGGGCGGTATAGATACAGTCGTTGAAATACTGAACAACGTAGACCGCGGTACAGAAAAGATCATTATTGAGGCCCTTGAGGAAGAGGACCCGGAACTTGCGGAAGAGATCAAGAAGAGGATGTTCGTTTTCGAGGATATCGTGCTGCTTGACGACAGGTCTATCCAGAAGGTTCTCCGCGAGGTTGATACCCAGGAGCTTGCTAAAGCGCTTAAGGGAGTTGATAACGAGGTACAGGAGAAAATTTTCAGAAACATGTCAAAACGTGCGGCGTCTCTGCTCAGCGAGGATATGGATTTCATGGGCCCTATAAGGCTGCGTGACGTTGAAGAGGCCCAGCAGAAGATTGTTAACATAATACGAAAACTTGAGGATGCAGGCGAGATAGTTGTAGCCCGAACCGGAGAGGAGGAACTAGTTGTCTAAGTTAGTTTTTAAACCTGGAGAGATCCAGCACATAACTACGGTCAAGCAGGTAGAGCTTCCTGCAAAATACCAGAAAAACCTCATCGATACAGATGACTATCATGAATTTGAAATGGATGAGGCGGGGAATCCTATAGATATCTATCAGGGCCCGTCTATTGAGGAGATGGAGGCCGAGCTCGAGCGCTACAGACGCGAAACCGAGGAAGAAGTTAAACAGATGCTGGAACAGGCCCGGGAAAGGGCCCGCAAGATAGAAGAGGACGGCAAGGCCGTCGCGTTCGCCGAGCTTGAAAAGGTCAGGGAGCAGATAAAGATCGAGAAAGAGAGACACGATTCCGAATCGGAGCGCGAGGTTGAGAGAAGCAACTTCGAGGCTGAGAAGATAATTCTTGAAGCCGAGAAGAAGGTCTCGGAGATAGAACACGATGCCTATATGAAGGGCCATGAGGCGGGACGTGAAGAGGGATATAAAGAGGGGCAGGCCGAGGTTATGAGGCTCATCGACAGGCTCGGTACAATAGTATCCACGGCGGTGGATATAAGGGATGATATTATAAAATCCTCTGAAAAGCTTATGACTGAAATGATTCTGATGATTGCACGAAAAGTCATAAAGGACGAAATCGTTGAAAGAAGGGAAGTTGTAATCAATAATATCAAGGAAGCGATCAAGCGCATTAAAGACAGGGACAGAATAGATATACGCGTAAACTTTGCAGACCTCGATATGACAACTGCTCATAAAGATGAACTTATAAAGATGATGGAATCTCTGAAAAAAGTTAATATATATGAAGATTCAAGGGTTGAAAGAGGCGGCTGTATCATTGAAACAGACGTCGGCGCTGTTGATGCAAGGATCTCGACGCAGCTAGATGCGATTGAAGAAGCGATCAGGAATACAAGCACGTTGTAGCAAAGTTTGTCATTCCCGTGAAGACGGGAATCTTTTATTATATAAATACAGATGCCCGCCTGCGCGGGCATGACAGTAGAAGAAAATGTATAATTAATTCATACTGCCAGACTCTAAGGAGACATAATATTGATAAATATACTTCCACATGAAAAGGTTGATGTTCTCTCGAAGTACAGGGAAAAGATCGAAGAACTTGAAGTGATCAAGTTTACCGGTACCGTTGAGAGGATTGTCGGGCTTACTATCGAGTCACTGGGGCCGTCGGTTAAGTACGGCGACATGTGCAAGATCAAAACAGGTCCAAGCCAGTATCTTTACGCGGAAGTTGTCGGCTTCAACAGAAACAGGGTTGTGCTGATGCCTATCGGCGACATGAAGGGTGTCGTATCCGGAGCAGAGGTTTATGCCGTCGGCGGATCGCTGATGGTGCCTGTGGGCAAAGAACTTCTCGGAAGGGTTATCTCCGGCATAGGCAAACCCCTTGATGGAAAGGGTGAAATCTTCACCAGGGTCAAGTATCCGGTAGAGGGGAGAGAGATCAATCCCCTTGACCGTAAAGTTATAACAGAACCTCTGTCGGTCGGAATAAGATCGATAGATTCGCTTATTACCGTAGGGCGCGGACAGAGGATAGGGATCTTCGCCGGTTCCGGGGTCGGAAAATCTACGGTAATCGGGATGATCGCGAGATATACCGATGCCGATGTGAACGTTATCGCGCTGATCGGTGAGAGGGGGAGAGAGGTAAAGGATTTTGTCGAGAAGGAGCTTGGTCCCGACGGTCTGAAAAGATCGGTCGTGGTCGCCGCTACATCCGACCAGCCTCCGATGATCAGGCTCAGGGGCGCCTTTGTTGCCCACGCGATAGGGGAGTATTTCCGCGACCAGGGTATGGCTGTTAACCTTCTAATGGATTCCGTAACAAGATTCGCGATGGCGCAGCGCGAAGTAGGGCTTGCTGCCGGCGAGCCATCTGCCACCAGGGGATATCCCCCTTCTGTATTCAGCATGATGCCCAAGCTGCTTGAAAGATCAGGGACAAGCTCTAACGGCGGAAGTATAACAGGTTTTTACAGCGTACTCGTTGAGGGTGACGACATGAACGAACCGATCGCCGACGCCGCGAGGGGTATCCTTGACGGACACATTGTCCTTGACCGCAAGTTTGCGAACAAGGGTCATTATCCTGCTGTTAACGTACTGGCTTCTATCTCAAGGGTTATGAAAGACGTAGTGGACAAGAAACATCTCGAAGCGGCGTACAAGTTCAGGGAACTGCTTGCTGCCTATACGGATGCTGAAGATCTGATAAATCTCGGCGGATATGTGCGTGGAGCTAATCCTGTCGTCGACAGGGCTATCAGCATGATAAACGAAATGAATACCTTTCTGAGACAGGGAATTCTTGAACAGGACTATTTTCCGGCGATCAGGGAGAAGCTTGTATCGATGATGCTCCCCGAAGAGAAAAAGGTAAAAGCGGCGGGTACAGGATCAAGACCTCCGGCATTCGCGCAGGTATTGAGATAGGCCGGCTTTATGAAAAAATTCCACTTCACACTACAGCGGCTTCTTGACATACGGGAGGCAAGAGAAACAGAGATCAAACATGAACTGATGAAAGTTCTGTCTCTGCAGAACCAGGAGCGGGTTTTACAGGATCAGCTGAGAAATAAAATTAAACAGTTTGAAGTACAGCAGAGCGAGAAAATGAAGAAGGGTTTTTTTTCCGCTGAAGAGGTCCTGATGCTGATGAGATACAGTGATGTGTCGCGTAAGGCGATAATCGAGTCGCAGAGAAGGATTGACGAGCTGCAGCCGGAAGTGGACAGGATCAGGGAGAGGCTTGTTGCCGCGTCGAGAGATAAAAAAGTGGTTGAGAAACTGAAAGACCGTAAATTTGAAGAGTTTGAATATGAATACAACAGGGAACAGGCAAAAGAGAATGATGATATGAACCAGAAACTTTATCACAGGAAGATAATGTGAGGGAGCTATGATAGAAGATGTATTTAATGTGATGTCGAGAATCAACGAGATAAAAAGCAGGTTCGGCCTGTTTAAGAATAGAACTGATGTAGCCGGTACCGGAAAGGCGGGCGACTTCGGCAGAATGACCGACGAGGCGTTGAATTTTCTGAACAACGAAGATGGCGTTTATGAAGAGGGGAGCGTATCAAAGAAAGATATAGACAGGATAATAAATTATTATTCACAGAAAAAAGGGGTACCAGCCTCTCTTGTCCGTTCGATAGTAAAAGCCGAATCCGACTACAACTCTGAAGCGATATCTGCAAAAGGAGCGATGGGGCTGATGCAGCTTATGCCGGAAACTGCGATGAGCCTTGGAGTTGAAAATCCGTTTAATCCGGAGGAGAACATCAAGGGTGGCGTTACACATCTGAAGAGCCTGCTCAATCACAACAGGGGGGATTACAAACTGGCTCTTGCAGCCTATAATGCAGGCCAGGGGAACGTTGATAAAGCCGGAGGGATCCCTAAATTTAAAGAGACGCGCGAATATGTAAAAAAAGTCATAGATATGTATAAAGAGGAGAACGGCAAGTAACAGGTCAGTATCAGTGTCCGGTAAAGGTCGTTTGATAAATTCTAATAATTCCTTGGGGACTGTCTGATAATAGCATTTCCCCCTCCCATCAAGGGGGAGGGATTAAAATTAAACTTTTCCATGAGAAATACTTAACGGGGTGAGAGAAATGGCAGTATCAAATCGATCAAAAATAATATATCTTATAATACTTATTATCTTCCTGTCCGGTATGGGACTTTTCTGGCTCGATAATATAGGTATGATAAACCTCAACGCCAAACTGAGCTCATTAAAGGGCTCCGAGGAACTCTCGCTGAATGCACCAGGGGATGAACCGTCACTGATTGAAAAAGAGGAGTTCGGGAAAGAGAAGGAAAAACTGCTGGAACGCATAGAGGAGCTTGATAAACGTGAAGCCCTGATTGCCGAAAAGGAGAAGGAGATCGGCGCGGAAAAGGACAAACTGGAACAGGTCAGGAAAGGACTTGAACTCGAACAGAAAAAACTCGAGAACGAGAGAAAAAAAGATTCAGGGTACAGAAAGAATGTGGTCGTCCTTGCGAACAAGGTTTCAAACATGCCGCCTGAGGAAGCCACTAAGATTATGGCTAACTGGGACGATCCACTTATCATAGATGTATTGCGCCAGATGGATGCGGATTCGGAAGCGGCGGGCAAGATGAGTATTACGTCGTACCTTATGACCCTTTTCCCGAAGGAGAAGGCCAGCAGAATTATGTATCTGATGACTCAGCTGTAATTCTCTTTGCATGAGAGAACTCATCTATAAGCATCAGCAGTTCTTTTTTTCCTTCGTTTGTTTCTGAGGATGTAAGAAAGATTGAGTCTCTCTCTATTTCAAGCGCCTTCTGGATTTCGGATATGTTTTTCTGTCTCTGGTTTTTAGAAAGCTTGTCGCATTTGGTGAGCGTGATCACAACCGGGACCCTGTTTTTCGCCAGCAGCTCAATTATATCTTTCTCATAGTCTCCGGGAACCCTCCTGATATCAATAAGAAGAAATGCCAGTTTCAGATTCTCTCTCTTTTCTATATATTCGTGTATCATCGGCAGCAGTTTCTTTTTTATCGACATCGGCAGTTTCGCGTAACCGAAACCGGGAAGATCGACAAAGGAACGGTTGTCATTGACAATAAAAAAATTTATAGTCTGTGTTACTCCCGGACGTGATCCGGTCTTTACAAGGTCTTTCTGTCCCAGGATCATGTTCAGCAGAGATGACTTGCCGACGTTTGATCTGCCGAAAAAAGCGAACTCCGGATGATCATACGCGGGGAAGTGGGATGGATTTGTACAGCTTTTCAGAAATGATACACTTTTTATTTTCATTTATAATTTCTTCTCCATTAAAAGCGCGTCGTCATCGTAGTAATAGTTTTTCCTTATACCGGTCTTTTTAAAACCGTTATCGGTATAAAAATTGATCGCATCGGAATTTCTGCTTCTCACCTCAAGGTAAATTGAAAAAAAACCTGTGCCGTTTTCACCGGCCGTGATTGCTGAAAGTAGCCTCCCGCCGATACCCTGTTTTCTGAAACTTTTCTTTACCGCGATATTATTCAACTGTATCTCTCCGGCAACTTTCCATGCGACGATATAACCCGCTATTGAATTCTCCAGTTCTGCAACCAGGAACAGTGAAACCCTGTTATTCAGTTCATTGATGAACTGGCTGTAACTCCATGATCCCGCCGATCCGTGCTCAATTTCGAGTATCGATTCGATGTCAGTGAACTGCGCTCTGCGGATAGTGATATCGGGCATAATCTCATGTCAGATGCTGATTTCAGATTTTATCTTTTTACAGATACAGATAAGAGGCATCAGGCTGTTTTATTCCATCAGATTCTTAAGCAGATCGAGAAGCTGTGCGTGTGAAAAGGGTTTTTTCAGTGTAGCGTTAGCGCCAAGATATTTTGCGGTGTTCAGATAACTCTCAGAGTCTATTCTCCCGCCGCCCGAGATCGCGATAAGAATAATATCCGGGTGTGACTTTTTTGCTTCAATTATTATTTCAATTCCATCCTTGTCGGGCATTATTATATCTGTAATCAGAATATCAGGGACGAATTCGTTGATCTTCTTCATTAAATCGATTCCGCTGTCAGAGGCGAGGACCTCGTAGTTATTCAGTTCGAGAATCTCTTTAAGGCTCTCCCTGATTACAGTATCGTCTTCTATTATTATAATTTTTTTCATTTATATCAATACCGATAGTACAAAATTTTTTATAAATAACTGTGCCCTATCACTTATTATTATATTTTATAAATAAGAAAATCAAACAAATAAAGTTAATTTTATAAAAATAATCACAGAAACGAATCCGGCGCTTATAGCATAAATAACATAAAAAATGTTTGTCAAGTAAGTTATGTTGTGATTTATTGAATTTAGCAAGAGTGACAGATGCTGCTTACGGCATCAAATTAATTGAACAGTAACCGGTAAGAAAGAATTTTGCTAATAAAAAAAGTTTATTTACCGATAATTAATGTGACATAATACAGAGGAGATATATGAATAAGTTCAAATTTAAATCTATATTTATTTTAGTAGTGCTTATATTGAATTTCAATCTATGTCTGCATTCAGAGGAGAAAACGGGTCTTGCCAATCTGAAGAAGGTTGCTGACGATATGAAGTTTCAGAACGGGATGGAGTTCTATAAACTTGAGAAGTATGATCGTGCTCTTAATGAATTCAATGAATATATTGAAATATATTTTGACGGTATTCACCGGAACGAGGCGTTGAAAAAAATCGCTGAAATACATATCAGGATGTTTGAATACACCAGGGCGATAGAAGCTTACAGAACTCTTTATCAGGAGTTCAGCAGTACAGAGGAGGGGATAGACGCATATTTTCAGATAGGGATCTGTTATAAAAAAATGGGTTTTGATTCAAAGGCGGAAGCAATTTTTAAATATATTGTTGATGAGCATCCGGGTACTTCGGCCGCATATAATTCGGAAATTCAGCTTGATTTACTAAAAATTTCATCAGATCAAAAATAATTTGACATAAAGTACTGCTAATTTGACTATGCCATCCGACTTGATTATTTTGTAATTAATTTATTATTATTGTCCAGCATTCAGTTCTAAAAACCACTCTGGTAAAAATAAGATAAATTGTATTTAACTATGTCATTAAAAAGGTGAGGTATATATGCCATTACAAAAACTCCGTAATATTGGTATTGCAGCCCATATTGATGCGGGTAAGACTACTACAACAGAAAGGCTTCTTTTCTTTACCGGCGTAACAAGAAAGCTCGGTGAAGTTCATGACGGGGCCGCGACTATGGATTTCATGAAGCAGGAGCAGGAAAGGGGGATTACAATCGCCTCGGCGGCTATCTCCTGCAACTGGAGAGACCACCAGATAAATATTATTGATACACCCGGCCACGTGGATTTCACGGTCGAGGTCGAACGTTCGCTCCGCGTCATTGACGGTCTCGTCGCTCTGTTCTGTGCTGTTTCAGGCGTTGAACCGCAGAGTGAAACCGTATGGAACCAGGCAGACAGGTATAAAGTTCCGAGAATAGCCTTTGTTAACAAGATGGACAGGATCGGCGCTGATTTTTACGAAGCTGTCGGACAGATGGATAAATATCTTGATGCGAATCCGGTTCCGTTTCATGTTCCAATCGGGGTGGAGGAAAACTTCCGCGGTTCAGTGGACGTGATTGAAAGAAAAGCATATATTTTTGAAGAGTATACGAAAAAAGAGATCGAGATCCCTGCTGAAATTAAAGAAAAGGTTGAAGAAGCAAGACTTTACCTGATTGAGAAGATTGCGGATTATAACGAAGAGATCATGGAACTTTTTCTTGACGGTAAAGATGTAGAGACCGGAATGCTAAAAAAAGCGGCAAGGGAGGCGACTCTTAAATCTATGATAACCCCGGTTTTCTGCGGCTCATCATACAAGAACAAAGGCGTACACCTGCTGCTTGACGCTATTCTCGATTATCTTCCTTCGCCGGTTGATGTCGGTTCAACTGTCGGTACTGATATCGACAATCCCGAGAAGAGCCATGCGAGGCACCCCTCGACAAAAGAGCCGTTCTGCGGTCTTGCATTTAAATTGATTAATGACGCCTATGTCGGCCAGCAGACTTTCGTAAGGATTTATTCCGGCGAGATGAAAACCGGTATGCAGGTTTACAACTCAACAAAGGATAAAGAAGAGAGAATCGGCCGTATCCTGAGAATAAAGGCGAATGACAGGGAGGACATAGAGGTTGCAGGCCCCGGAGAGATAGTCGCTCTTATAGGGATGAAGTATACAAAGACCGGAGATACGCTCTGTGACCCGGCCCATCCTCTATACCTTGAAAATATTTTTATACCTCCTACAGTTATCGAGCTGAAGATTTCACCTCCAACAAAAAAGGAGGAGGAGAAGCTCGGCGCAGGTCTCAGGAAACTGTCGCTGGAAGACCCGTCTTTCAATGTGCGCTATGATGATGAGACCAATGAAACTATCATTTCCGGAATGGGGGAGCTCCACCTGGAAATAATCATAGACAGGCTGAAGCATGAATTCGGTGTTGAAGCGGTTGTGGGAGAGCCTTCCGTTGCGTTCAGGGAAACAATTACCGCAGAGCATGAAGTCAATTACAAGCATGCGAAGCAGACCGGCGGTAAAGGACAGTACGCCCATGTTGTTCTCAGGGTAGAACCGAATGACGGTAAAGGTTTTGAATTTGTTGACCATATAAAGGGTGGTGCGATCCCGGCGGAATTTATACCCTCAGTCCAGAAAGGTATTGAGGCCACTCTTGCAAAGGGGATTCTCGCAGGGTTTCCGATCGTTGATGTTAAAGTGGTCCTCCTTGACGGAACCTATCACGATGTCGACTCGTCTGATATGGCGTTCAGGACATGCGCTGCAATCGCTTTCAAACAGGCGTTTCTGAAATGTAATCCGATACTTCTTGAGCCTATGATGAAGCTTGAGGTGAACACTCCTGACGATTATATCGGCGATGTAATCGGCGATATCAACCGCAGAAGAGGGAAGATTGAGGCCATGAGAAGGTACAGGAAGGGCGCCCAGAAACTTAACGGTTATGTACCGCTGATGGAGATGTTCGGTTATGCTACACAGCTGAGGAATATAACAAGCGGCAGGGCCAACTATTCGATGGAGTTCCATAAATATGTTACTTCTCCGAAAGAGATTCAGGAAAAAGTTCTGAAGAAGATTGAAGAAAAGAAAAATGAGAAAAAGTGATTCAAAATAATATACAATAAAAAAGGCTGCCGGTTGGCAGCCTTTTTTATTTATAAGATATGAGATTATTTTTCAAATTTAAAATATGTTTTCTCAAGATGCTCAAGGTCTTTTTTAACTGCGGGGAGAAGGGGGGAATCTGCAAAGTGCTTCTGATTCAGTTCCGCTTTGGAAATGAACTGCTTATAGAACTTTCGCGACATCTCCAGGTCTTTCAGGAGCGGATCTTTTTCATAAATTTTGGCGATAAGGTAGTATGCATCGTCAACGGTGTCTCTCTCTTTATAATACCTTATTATTTTAATCGCAGATTCAAGCGCCGGATATCCCTTGTTGCTGTTCAAATAAAGCTTTCCGGAGCTGAGTATAGCAATATCGGCAAGTGCGTGTTCAGGGTAAGATGAGGATAGTTTCTGATAATACTCTATCGCATTGATATGGTCCCCTTTGTGTTTGTAGGCTTCGGCCTTGTAAAACAGCGCGGCCTGGTACTCCCCCGATTTTTCCTTTATTTCATCAAACTGTTTTATCGCTTCGTCATACTGATATTTTTTCAGATAGATCTTCCCGGCGAACATCCTCGCGTTGTTCAGAAACGGGCTTGAGGGGTAGTTCTTGATCAGATCTGTGAACCTTGCGATCGAGTGGTCGAGGAGACCGTTTTCATAAAGCTGTATTCCGGTTTTCAGCAGGACTTCATCTTTGCCTGTCATCGCGCTGTTTTTTTTGGCATCTTCCTCTTCCGTTTTTTTCGCATCGTTCTGTTTTTCACTTTCAGTTCCTGCGGTTTTTTCGTCCTTGACGGTTTCAACAGCTTCTGCTTTTTTATTCGAGCTGTTCTCTTCAGTCAGAATGCTGTTGATCATCTCCTCCGTTTTGTGATAATCTTTGGAGTATGACGGAACAGTGATCAGCAGGAGTGTAATTATAATCAGTTTTTTCATTTAACAATAATTCCGGTATCTTTTTTTATCGGTTCAGGAATCACTTTCTTGTCTTTTTCGAGTATTTTTATTATGTTCTTATCGTCCGCTGTTTTCGGCGGAATTTTTTTAATGTCATCATCTTTGAAAATGACATTGCCGGTTTTGTCCTCTTTTCCGGTTTTATCAAGAGCCTTGACAGACTGATCAAACTGCGGCTGGTTCTGGTTAAATTTTTCATCAACAGGCGTTTCAGGTTTGAACGGTTTATCAATCAGATCGGGGGGGGGTATTTTATTTTCAGACTCAATCGCTTCTTTTCTTATTTCAGGATTCAGATTCTCTCTTGTGGGAAACGTTGACTTGTTAAAGTTATTCATCGGAGATTCGTTTACGATTTCACTTTCCAGCATTTCGGAAAAGTCGCCGTTTGCCCTTTCCTTATTGATATCGATTTTGAATGTGTCATTTACAAACTGCGCCAGTGGATCGCTTTTAATCTTTGCCGACTTTGTCCCCATATTATATCCTATAACTATTCCGGCAATGCATAAAATGAAGATGAAGGTGAAGAAGCCGCGCCTGATTGCTTCAACTGTTTTAAGCGACATCGAATCGATCGCCTGGTTGATCGCCACAATTACTTTAGTTAATATATTGAGAATCGGATTCATTTTTTCACCTGTCTATTATAAATATAACTCTGCACTTGCTTAAATATTCAATATTTTTTTTATGACTGAATATCTTTTTTGCATCATTGTCGGAGATTACCGGATTCCCGTTGACGTTTCTTAATGCCGCGCAGAACAGCGGATGTTTACCGGACTTTTTGTGTTTAATGGCGTCTTTTTCGTTATGGACATACGATACAGAATTGTATTTAACCGCGTCCGCCGGCCTGATGAAATTTTTACTGTAAATCTCGAGGCCGTTTTCATTCAGAACAGCAGGGAGAAGCATCGGTCTGATCCCGAGACCTCTTACATCTATTATCAGTGATGTGTATTTTGTCTGGATATCTATGTCGTCTCTGACAGGGAAGCTGTTTCCGGGAAAACTGTAATTCAGTATGGTCAGAAGATGTCCCAGGGGGAATTCGAGATCGCATGCTGAAGAGAGGTAGCCGGAGGGATTGTCCCTGAAAACGGAGAATTCCTCCAGAGCTTTTGGGAGGTTCTGTCTGACCTCCGGATCTTCCCTTATAAGGTCTTTCACTTTCTTTTCATTATCGACCTGTATTTCACTGATCATTCTAATGGCTTCTGCAAGCGCTTTCTCTCTGGACCTTTCATAAGCGGCATTTCTCGCTTCGGATATTGAGAGCTTCTTCCCGGTTTCCATATCAACAGGGGAACCTGATTCATCTATCGCCATATGGCTGCTTCCGGTGGATCTGATTTTTCCATCAATCCAGTCTACACGTGATACGGTAATCCCCGGTAACGCGTAAATAAGTATAAAAAAAATCAGTATCATGCTATTTTTAAATTTTTTCATACTTCAGCTCTTTATTAAATTTTATCTTATTTCCGTAAATTTTACACGCGAATAAGCGCCGTTATCCGGCCATCCCTGACTCTTTCAGAAAATCTTTCATCTTTCTTGCCGATGCCCTTATATCATTGTAGATGATATCTTTTGTTTTATCTGCTCCGAATGAGTGCCGGGATACGTAGAACCTCGATTTTCTCATAAGCGGACTCAGCAGAGAGTTTGTATCATCATCTTCAAGAAGCGAATTAATTTTATCTATGACTTCATTATCAGGATCTTCCGGTCCGGTCAATTCAATTATGCGGATAAGTTTTTTATATCCCTCGGCAATAGCCGTTCTGATTCCTGATATATCATTGCTGTTTCCGGTCGATAAAATCTTTTCAATGATTTCGGCGGGATCGGTTTTAATCTGTACATTCCTTACCGCTTCCAGCAGGCTGACCTCTTTAGTGTTATTAATTTTAGAGCCGCCCCCTGTGGAATTAATAACAGATATGGAAACCCTTCCGGCTGAATCTTCAAACCACGATTTGTACAGGTCAAATACAAAATCTGAAATAACGGTACCGTTATTTCCGTAAGCTTTGACGTATTTTGTTCTCCGCTTTCTGATTATGTTCTGGTTTATAGTATCGAGATTGCTGTACCTGTTTGTTTTCGGTACCCAGTCGTCGTTATGATACGTACCGCTGCAGTGGAACTCTCTCCCCGTGTAAGCAAGATCCTGTCCTGTAAGTATTACCGGATCGCACCCCATATTGTAGAGGAGGTCAAAGGCGCTTGTGGCAACAGATCCCCCTGATTGTATGTCACCGATGGGACTGATTTTTTTTTCAATCCAGTCGATGATCGGTGTTGTTTCCCTTACTGTATTTCCTTCTGTATCCTGGTAATATTTTGAAGTAGTACTGATGATCTTTCTGCCGGAGTATGTGTTCAGTATTGACGGGCAGCTTACAATGTCTGCTATCAGTATTGTGCGGCCGGGATGGACCCCTGTAAAATGCTTCAGGCTGTATTTCTGCGCATCCAGCGTTAATACAAAGTGGGGCTGAATGTTGTATTTATCCAGGACTTTTAACGATGTGTCCACTGCCACGATAACGGCTTTGTCTTTAATCATCTGAAGCTGGTGAATATTATTCTTAAGCGAAGGTCCGGTGGAAACGATGACTCCGGGATATCCCTTGAATTTTCCGAAAAGTTTTGATACGTTCCACGCGTTTTCAAGATGCCGCAGGTTCTTAAAAATATTTTCAATCCACTTCTGCTCAAATTCGAACCTTGTCAGCAGATCGCTGATTCTCGATGAGATATAGACCTTTATGCTGCTTATCACTTCGTCGTAGAATTCCGGGTCCATCTGATATGACGGTTTATGTATGTAATGGGATATCCCTTTCAGATCAGCAAGGTCGAGCGAATCAAAAATTTGTTCCGTTCCGCCGGTACCGGAGATCAAATCTATATTCTGCAGAGAACCGGGATTCAGTTCGCGGCAGATCGAGGCGATTTTACGGTCTTTTTCAACAGCAATGATCCTGGTGCCGGGATATTTTTTTTTTAGACAGTCCAGATGGTAACCGAGGGCGATACCTGATACTATAATGATCGAAGCTCTCCCCTTGTCAAAAGCCTCTATGCTCCTTTCAGCCTCTTTTACCGGATCATATGAAGAGTGAAACCTGGTCTCTTTGCCGGTCTCCTTATTAATGACGGCGAGAGTTTTAAATCCGTTTCTTGTGTCTGTTATCGTATATTCAAACATCTACTGTTAACCCAGAGATATCTGACTATCGTTGAAATTATTCTTTATTTTTTCGTGGAACTCCTGCATCTGCTCGATAGATGTTATTTTACACCATGACAGCACATCGGTTTCAATATAGTAATAGTTGTATTTATTGATCTCAATTCCGCAGAGCATGTTGGCAAGGTAAACAATATATGTAAGATCTTTGTGCGCAGAGTCCGAGTTCAGTGGGGAGTGATGGTTTGCGATCGGCATTTTCAGCTCGTCGGGGAAATTCCATTTTTCAGCGATCAGACCCCCTATCTCCGCGTGGCTTATACCTATTGATATCTCTTCAAGTATAGATGATGATCTGAGCTGTTTATTCTTTGTAATTTCAGAGATCGTATTAATAATCTTTTCGTCAGCGTTAAGAAGAACAATTTTTCCCATGTCGTGAAGCAGGCCGGTTATGAAAGCCGAGTCCACTAATTTTCCGAGATTTTTTGCTTTTGCTATCTGTCGGGAATAGGAAGCTACCCGGATGCAGTGGTCCCAGATAATTTCAAATTTTTTATACTTGTTGCCGAGAATTTTCTTTGCAGTGCTTGCCGTCAGAAGAAAATACAGGTTTTTAAAACCTATGATCTTGACGGCTTCTTTGATGTTCGAGATTTTTTTCCCAGGCACAAATCCGGCGGAATTTGATAATTTGATAACATCAGCAGCCAGGGCCGGGTCCCGCGAGATATGCTCAGATATTTCTATTATTGATGATTCCTTCTGGTTGCAGAGCTGCTGCAGTTTTATGATATTCTCCGGGAAAGTCGGGAGAGAATCCACATCTTTAAGGATTTTATCTTTAACATCAGATACAATAGTCGCTTCCTTCAGCTGTTTAGGGATTTTTACTTTTACGGTTATACCGTCGGAATTATTCTCAAATGAGAGATTGTCAGTGCCGATCCCCGAGTTTTTAAGAAGAAAAATCATCAGTACAAGTCCGAGCCCGGCCCCTTCAGTGGGATCGTATACATTATTGTATGCATCTGCGAGATTAAGAGATATCTTTGACTGCTGCAGCCTCGACATGATACGGTCATATTCTTCTTTAACGAGCTGAATATTGTTAAAAACCGATATATCAAGAAAATCTTTCTTCTGTCTGAAGTTCACCTGGATATAATAGTCGTTGTTGGTTTCTATTTCCGGTTCGAGGTCGTTAAGGTTATACAGGTATTCCTCTTTGAAGTTTTTCATTACTGAACTGTAACGCGAACTGTCATTTATATCGATTCCGGATTTTTCAAAATATATCCGTTTAAGGTTAGCCTTAAATGCGTTAAATACTATTTCGCGGATTATAGTAATTAATGTCTCCAGCAGAAAGATGTTTCCCTGGGATGACAGAATTCTGAGAATAAGTGTGTTTATCTGGATAAGAGACTTCTCGTCGATGAATCTGAAAGAGAAAGAGACTTCTTCGCCATTGAACAGCTTATCGGTGTATTTCTTGTTTTCAATAGGTATCATTTCTTAAAAATTTTCAGTTAGATTTGTCTATTCATATTAATATCGGAGAATTATAAAAAAAAAGACAGCGCATTTCAGTGTCATATCAAAAATATTAAGAAACTAATCCATATATTTTATAACTACATTATCTTTTTCAAGTTGAAAAATTATTTTTTTAAACAAATTGTTTATGTCCGGTATACCGCAGAAACGGTATTCAGATATTATATAATCGTTTATAATTTTTTTTGATGCAAGCATATTTGTGCTGCCGCTGTTTCGTAATTCTATGATTTTTATGTCCGGATTCCATGTCTGGATATCGCGTATAATTTTTTCGGTATCGGCACCCTCCTGAAGATCTAGTTTTAAAACCTGCTGTCTGTTTTCAATTCTGATTTCCGCCAGGGAATTTCCCTCTTTGACCGTGTAGATTCCTTCGCTGCTGCAGTTATATCTCTTCAGATACAGTGTAGAGAGGAGAACTGAAAGCAGTACCGGCAAAAATCTTAACCGGAGGAATTCTCTGTGATTGATAAGAGGGATGGCGCTGAGTAAAACAAGCGCAAAGAGCAGCGGCGCCGGATCATAGACATAAAAATTCAGTTTCAGATTGTAGATAAAATCAGTTATTGCAAACGATGATTTTATTAAGATAGAGGTGATTGTTCCTGCGATGGTTGATGCATATACTGACATGAACGATATTACTATTGTAAACATCGATAAACCTGTGACCAGAGAGATTAAAGGTATTACAATGATGTTTGAGAAAAGTCCGGCTGTGTTAAGCTGGTTCATATGGAAAATTATCACAGGTATCGTTAGTATCTGGGCAGAGAGTGTAACAGCGGCAGTATCGGCAATTATCCCGGGCAGGCTTTGAAGCGATTGACGGTACTGTCTGTAAAATATAAGAATTCCGGCAGTCGCGGCAAAACTGAGCTGAAAACCGGGACTGAAAATCTCCCACGGTGAAATCATCAGTATGATTGAACATGTAAGCATGAGGTAATTAAAGACGTTTCTTCTCCTGTAAAGCAGAAGCTGCAGATAGAATAAACAGAACATGATTACGGCACGCAGAAGAGGAACCGGCATATCGGTAATATAAAGATAGAAAAGTACCAGCAGTAATGATCCTGTCATCGCGATATTTCTTCTGATAAACGGGGCCAGCAGAAATACCGGAATCGAGGCGAATATCGCCACATGAAGCCCCGATGCCGAAAGACAGTGCAGTACACCGGCATCCCGGAACCTGATTATTACGTCCTTCCCGATATAGTTCTGATTTCCGGTTAGAAGCGCCTTAATCAGTCCGGAAGCAGGTTGACTGAAAAGTAAATCCGTTTTCTGAAGCAGAGATTTCTGAATGAAAGAGCGTAAAGAGAGGTCATTTTTTTTCAGAACCGTGATATCTGAATCTGTTATTGATGATGTAAAGTGTATACCTCGTGAGATTAAATAAGTATTGAACCTGCCTGTATCACCGGGGGGAATTTTACGGATCTTTTTATGGATGAAAAGAAGATCCCCTCTGTTGAAAACGGTTTCACCCTGGTAATAAAGAATTCCGTTTACTTTCGTCCCGGAATTTTCTTCAGTATGAAAATATATCTCTGATGAATAGCGTTTAAGGCTGATTTCATCGGCGGAGGCAGAAAAATTTTCTATATGTTCCGGCAGGAGACGGCCGGAGGTCAGATTATGAATACGGCTGTTTAAAAAAAAAGAGAGAATCGAGCAGATTAATATGGTTGCTGCAGCTGTAACTGAAACCTTCACCTTGTTGCGGAAATATATTCTGTATCCTGATACTGTAAGTATAAGGGTGAAGACAAAGAGGATAAAAAAAACGGCTGTAAAAACTTTTCCGTAAAAACCGGTGATATTGTTATAAAATCCGAGAGTATTGAATATAATATAGCAGCAGAACGGAGTCGAAGGTACAGCGGCATCGTGAAGTATGCTGCTATATCCTTCCGACTTTGAAGATAAATCCGGCATTAAACCCTGCTTCGAATGATTTAGTATTTTGCCCTATACCGAAGGAACCGTATCTTGCGTAGATGTCTGTAAACATTTTTGCGGATTGAGACGCATTAATTACAACTGAAACCGGCAGCTGCAGACCTGCACTTCCGTTGTACTTCCGGTTAGACGGGGGCATATCGCAATACAGTCCGAGACCTCCCCCGGCGGATACGTAATTATTAAGAGGATAATAGTATTTACATGCAATACTGAAGTCCAGATATGTTACGGCGAAGTCCAGAGCGTTATAAACATACTTTAACTGAAAATCCCCGCATAAGTCGCCTGCGAAGATATCAAGAACCATTCCGCCGGAGAGATCATATCCCGACATCTTTTTTGTTCTGATTAATGTTTTGTTCCAGTCCCTGTATTCAGCCCGGGTGTATCCGAAGGAGAGGGCAGGGCCTATATATGTAAAATTGAGGCTTTCATCCTCCACCGCTTCCTGCGCTGTCAGTATTTTCCCGGAAAATAACAGTGTGATCAGTAGTATGATTATTCCTGCTCTGTTCAAATGGTTTCCTCATTTTATGTTAAGCGGATTTTTTACAACCTGTGAATTTGAAGGCACGTTGAAATCGAAAATGTTCGGTATTACAGCGGCGGTAGTACTTGTATTGGAAATTGAGAAGTTGTAGGTTCCCCCTTCCTTCGTTTTCAGTATCGCCTTTTTAATGAAAAAAGTCGAATCTACCATCAGCATTATCTCGGTAAAAGATTTGTCGTTGCTTTTTAGTTTTATCGTGTAACCTCCGGGTCCCTGTGCCGTCACTATGGCAAAGTATCCCGTCGTAAGCGCGGCAATCCCTCCGGAACCCCCTCCGCCGAGATCCTGTACCCCGCAGATATTGTTTCCAGGGGTATATACCCACAGGCTCTTTCCGTTGGAAACAATGGTTTTACCTGAAGGGTTGCTGAATTTGATATAGATTTTACCGGGGCTCATATATTTAAAGCTTCCGGTATAAGTTTCACCCGACGGTTCTGACCACGATATTATACCGGTCAGCTTGCCGATACTGTTCATTCTGTTTCTGAAGTTTGCCAGAGCCTCATCCCCGGTCAGGGCGAACAGGCTGGCCTGAGATGATAAAAGAAGCACGGCGATTATAAAAAACTTTTTTTTCATTAGCTATTGATTCCCTTTTTTTAAATAAATACGCCGGAACCTGTATCTATTTAAAATTTTTTCATTTTTCGATAAAATATTTTTTATATTGATATATTTCAAGAATTAAATATAGTTTTTTTTATTGATTTAAAGCTGATTAAGGGGAAACTGATAGCCGGCGTTGGGCGGTAAATGGATCAGTTTCCTGTAAACAATGGGGCTCTGACCCCTACATCTGAGTGCAAGGGATAGAAAAATGAAGAAGTTTTTGCTCATAATGACAGTTTTTTCCGCTTTAATTTTCGTTTCTTACAGATACAGCAGCAAGGTTTATTACAACTACCTCAGTTTATACTATCATAAAATGTATACAGAGAAAGAACTTCTTCTGAAAGCAGCCGGTATGTACGACAAAAAAAAATATAAGGAACTGGATAATTTTTTAAATCCGCTGATTATAATATATCCCGACAACAATGAGTTTAAAAAAATCGCTGCTTTCAACTATCTCCAGATGGGTGATTCTGTCCGCGGGGCAGAGTTATTTGCCGCTACTGCAGACGGTTCGGTTGAGGAGAGCCGGACTCTTGAAGAGATTCTGAAAAACCTGTATTACAGCGGGAATTATGGCGACCTTCTGTATTTTTATGATAAAAAAATTATGATGAACAATGTGAATACAGCTCTCTACTACGGGGTCGCCTTATTTAAAAAAGGACGTTATGATGAGTCTTATAAAAGCCTTCTGTATGCGAAAAACAATACTTTTATGCTGCCGGAACTCTCCTTTTACATAGGCCTTAATCTCGATAAACAGGGTAAAGTTGAGGAGGCGACCGCATATGTGAAAAACGCATATGAATCCGACAAATTCAACCAGACTTACAAAAAGGCGCTGATAGATTTATACAGAAAAACAGGTTTTTACAGGGAGGCTGAAACTCTTCTTAGAAGAAAATAGATTTAATGATTTTCAGGAGGGAGACCGGTCGTTATACTGGCTATTATCTTCATTGTAATTTCGTCTATCGTGGAGCCGTCTATTCCTGTTTCCATGATTATAAGTCTATTATCCTTCAGGTTCAGACACCTTATCCAGGCGTTATCTTTGGCTTCACTGAAGCCTATGATGAGTATGTATTCGACAGGATCGGCTGTGAAGGATTTTATCTTCTTTAAAATACCGTTCTGTTTCTCCATATAGTTGAACGCATACTGTTCAAAGGCCTTCTCCTCGTCGATCATTTTCCTGTAATATTCTGTGCCAGACCAGGTTCCGTAAAACAGTTCGGCATCATTTCTGTTGCTTATAAGGTGGAAGGAGGCATTTACTCCGCCGAAATGGTAAAACTTCTTTATCTGCTTAAAATCGATCAGGCTGTGAAGTTCGTTACCCTGGGTCGGCGAAAGCTTATAGCCGCTTTTCAGAAATTCGCAGTAGATGGAATTCAGATCTTCACCTTCGACATTTGTAAGGATCGCCAGTTTCGATTTCGGCGAAACCGGTTCCTTTTTGTAGATCATTGCATCGTCGGTTATATTCTTTATCTGAGCCGCTATTTTATCGACCAGTTTGAAAATTTCGGTCGCGAGGTATCCGGAATCATCAAACTGGAAAATGTTCGGTGCGCCGTTTTTGTAGATATTGATAACAAGTTTTATCCTGTTATCCTCAACCGGTGTAAAACTGCCGTAGATAAAATAATCAACACCGAGAGATTCTGTCAGGGTTTTGAGCTCATCCTCTTTTATCTCCCTTTTAGCTCCGCCGTTCTCTTCCGGTGAGAGGGCCGTTATCTGGCCCGGTTTGATCACGCTGAATTTGTATTTATTTTTTAATGCACCGGCAAATGAATTGGGCAGTATCTTCTCAAGATAGTCGAGGCTTTCGTTTCCGGACCTGTTTGTAAAAAAACCGAATGCCGCGCTTGCCGCGTCAGCGCTGGTGCCGGCAAGCTGAAGGATTAAAATGATGAAAAATATATGTAAAAGCCCTGTTTTCAATTTTACTATTTTCCGGAAAAGTTTTTGATAAAGTGTTCCGTTATTGTCTCGATGTTGTCATTATAGGCTGTGGGATAATTTTCTACGAAATCAATTTCAAATGTTTTGAGGTTGATTATCCTTGCCCAGCTCACCTTTTCCCATGCCTTAAGATCAAGGAGTATCAGGTACTCAACGTCCCACTCGGTCCTTATCTGTTTGAGATATTCGGCTTTGCTGAGTTCAAAATTGTATATGTGCAGTTTATAGATGTTATCGTATGTTTTCTGTACTGTCGATACTGTATCGTCTGACATGTTATATGATATCTTTTTCAGATCAGCAATATCATAAACATCTTTCAATGTGTAAAGATCGGATGAGTTGAATGCCTTTACCCTGTATCCCTGCTTTAGAAACGTTATCAGCACAGCGTTTTTTATATTATTCTGCGAGTCTATAATAACCGCGATTTTTGAACCGGTTGACAGTTTACCGGATGAATACATCAGACTCTTCTTTGTACTGCAGGATAAGATAAAAACAGAAGTTAAAATTAAAATGACTATTGTCTTTAAATGGCTTAACGGTGTCATTCAGCTACCTCATTTAAGATATTTAGAATTTATATATATCCATTAAATAATATAATAGTCAATATTAAATTTTTTATTTTTTTTTATTTATCACCCCTGTTATTCAGGTTTACAGGCCGGAGGGTAATGTATAAAAAAACGCGGCTGAATAGCCGCGTTTTTTTTATATGGATGTGATAATAATGTTATTTTTTTACCGGAGCTTTCGCGTCTGGAAGCGCTGCTTTGGCAGCTTTGCTCTGGGCCTCTTTAAATCCCTCTTTATTTATTTTGTATTCAGCCAGCATCTCCATGATATACTTGTTGGTCTCGTCACGGGATTTCTGCGCGAAAATCTGCTGTTTAATGTATGCTGTTGCTTCGTCAGCTGTTTTCCCTGCGAATTTGGATTTGTTTGCGTTATAGACTGCATTTACCTCTTCGTCTGAAACAGTGATTTTATCTTTCAGTTTTTTACCTAAATAATACTGCGCTACGGTCTGAACTCTTATCATCTCCAGAACGGTGTCAAGTTCCTTGTGGTCAATTGATTTGTCATCCATAGCTTTTTTATAGAGAACCTTCTGGGCTATAAGGTGGTCGAGAAAACCGGCCTTGCTCAGAAGCGGATGATTGGCGTATTCAGGACTTGCTGCAAGCCTGTCTATCTCCTCGTTAGATTCGATATTTGTCATCATTCTGCTCTGCAGATAATAAAACTTGTTAAAATCCTCCATCGTGATCGCTTCATCGTCAATTTTGGCGGCCACATCTTTTTTACATGACATCTGTGGAATCGCAAGTATAGCGATAATGAGGATTGTTGATAGATGTTTGATTTTCATATTTCTTCCCTGGTTTTAATAAAATTTTACTGTAATTACTCAATAAAGGGTGATATATATCTTCGCCGTATACAGGCATGACGGAGATCAAAACTACCGCTTAAAATAAGCTCTTACATGTTATTGAAGTATTCAAGTATGTAGCTAATTATCAATTTAGTTACATAAATGTTTGCAACCATTTTTTTAATTCAGCCAATTTTTTTTCTGCGGCTTTTTCCGTATATTTAAAGATCAGCAGTTCGGGGTCCAGCGGATCGAGCGACAGCCTTTTATCCTTCGAGACGGCTGAAGCGAGTTTTTCACCCGGTATAGTGCAGAGGGAGGAGATCCTTATTTTGATCCTGTTGTTCTCTTCAATTACTTCGCTGATACGCAATAGCGATGCGACCGCTCTTATCCGTTCTAGTTCAACCAGCGTGTTCACTTCCGGCGGCGGCGGGCCGAACCTGTCCATCAGTTCGCCATAGAGAAGATCGACTTCTTCGGCTGTTTCGCACGATTCGAATTTTTTATAGAATTCAATCTTCTGCCTGTCGTCATTTATATATGAGTCCGGTATAAAAAAGTCGGTTTTGATAAAGAGTGAAGTCCGGAAATACTCCTTTATCTCTTCACCCTTCAGCATTTTGATCTCATCCTCAAGCATCTGGCAGTAGAGGTCAAAACCGACATCCATTATGCTTCCGGACTGTTCATGTCCAAGTATGTTTCCGGCACCCCGGATTTCGAGGTCTTTCATCGCGATTTTAAATCCGCTGCCAAGTTCGGAATACTCGGCTATTACCTGGAGGCGTTTCTGTGCCTCTTCGGTCAGCGAGGCGTGCCGGGGATAGAAAAGATACGCATATGCCTGACGCGTCGAGCGTCCGACCCGTCCTTTAAGCTGATAGAGCTGTGACAGACCGAACGTGTCGGCCCTGTTTATAATGATTGTATTGACATTCGGTATATCGAGACCGGACTCGATTATTGTCGTGCTGATCAGTACGTCGTATTTTCTGTTCATGAAGTCTATCATTATATCCTCAAGCTCATGTTCGTGCATCTGCCCGTGGGCTATGCAGAATGTCGCTTCAGGAACCAGCTTTTTAAGCAGCACCATCTGTGTCTCTATCGTCTGGACCCTGTTGTATACATAGAAAACCTGGCCCCCTCTTGCAATCTCGTTTAATATGGCCTCTTTCAGGATGTCCGGGTTCTCTTCGAGCACGTATGTCTCAATCGCCTGGCGGCTTTCAGGGGGAGTGGCGATTACCGTCAGGTCCCTGATTCCGGACATCGATATATGAAGCGTTCTCGGGATCGGTGTTGCCGAAAGAGTAAGCACGTCAACAATCGTTCTGAACTTTTTAAGCTGCTCTTTATGCTTTACGCCGAATCGCTGCTCCTCGTCGATGATCAGAAGGCCGAGGTTCTTAATATTCACGTCGGCTGTGAGAATCGCATGGGTTCCGATTATTATATCGATCTCCGCGCTTGCGAGTTTACTCTTGATTTTTATAATCTCGCCCTTTGTTCTGAAACGGGATATCATCTCCACGGTAATAGGGTAGGTGGAGAATCTTTTTTTAAAAGTTTCAAAATGCTGCATCGCGAGTATTGTCGTCGGGACGAGTATTGCGACCTGTTTCCCGGCCATTACAGCCTTGAAAGCCGCCCGGATAGCAACCTCGGTTTTGCCGAATCCCACATCGCCGCAGACGAGCCTGTCCATCGGTTTGTCCGATTCCATGTCGTCCTTGACGTCCTCAATTGCCGTAAGCTGGTCCGGCGTCTCCTCAAATTCAAAAAGCGACTCGAACTCCTCCTGCCACTGAGTGTCCGGGGGGAACCTGAACCCTTTAAGGGCGCTTCTTTTTGAGTAGATTTTGATTAAGTCGCGCGCTATCTCCTCGACTGATTCCTTGACGCGCTGTTTGATTCTGTTCCATGCGGACTTTTTACCGAGAGAATCTATCCGCGGTTTTCTCCCCTCGGCGCCTATATATTTCTGTACAAGGCTTATCTGGTCGAGAGAGACGTAGAGCCTGTCTTCATCGGCATAATCTATCACAATGAAGTCCCGTTCAACCCCTCCGGCCGTCATCCTTTCGATGCTTTTGAATATACCGATGCCGTGATTGATATGCACGACGTAATCTCCCGGCTTAAGGTCGAGAAATGTCTCAATGGGACGGGATGTCTTGCTTTTGAACTGTTTTCTTTTTCGGTAGCTCTTTCCGAAAATTTCATGGTCGGTTATAATAAGGATCTTCGACTCCCCCAGTTCGACACCGGAGCTGAGAGGGGAGAGTACGATGTTCAGCGGCGCTTCAGGGTCGTAGGTTTCAAATGACGCGTCTGCGCCCGTCCCGGAGAAGAGATCGCTCAGCCTTCTTGCCTGCCCCTCAAATGATGTGGTCATTATGACCTGCCACCCTGACGAGATCTTTTCCTCTATTTCGTCCCGTACCGATTTTATTCTTCCCTGAAAGTTTTTAATGCTTTTCATGTTCCAGTTCAGCGCGCCGGAGCTTGCGGTGAATGTCTGCAGGGATACCGATCTTTTCTCCAGGCTTTCGATCAGGTCAGGCACAAGAAGATCAGCAGGAGGGCTGCAGTAGATTTCGCCCGATTTGCGTTCGTAGAGCTCTTCGTAGTTTTTTAATGTTCTGTTCTTTCTCGATATCAGACCGGGCCAGTCGAGGAGTATGACCGTCGCGCTGCCGTCAAGCAGGTCCGTTACAGAACATGAGCCGGTGACCTCATGGAAGAAATCTTCGATCCCCGGAATTTTTTCATTGATACTGTCATTTTCTAGCCAGCGCCTGAAGTCATCAGGGAGGTCCATATCGTCGCTGAACCTGGTTTTAAGCCTCTCCCTGAGAGAGTTTTTTTCTTTTTCGAACAGGATCAGTTCTCTCCTGGGGTATATCGTAATGCTGTCATGAGTGTCGAGGCCGGCGGAGAGCTGCGTTTCGATATCAAACTCTCTTACCGATTCCAGCGTGTCGCCGAAAAAATCGAGACGGACCGGGTTTTCGTAAGACGAAAGGTGTATATCGACGATGCTCCCCTTTACTGAAAATTGTCCGAACGAATCGACCCGTGTTTCGCGGGTGTAACCGTACTGTACCAGAGTCGAGATAATATCATCGAAGGGATAATCCTCGTTTACCGTAAGGGTCAGGCCTTTTTTTATGAAGAAATTCCGCGCGGGGATTTTGCGTATAACCGAATCGACCGTTGCAATGATAACATCCGGAGTTCCTGACAGAATTCTGTAGATCGATTTTATCCTGTCCCTCTCAATCGATTCCGGCGGAGACATGAACTCGTACGGCATTGTTTCCCATGGAGGGAATTTGTAGATGTTCTGTTCATCTATGAAGCATGTCAGGTCGAGATAGAGGTCGTTCATCTGCTGAATATTTTCTGTGATTACAAACGTCTGGTTTTTTCTTTCGTTAAATATGGATGATATAATCACAGGGAATGAGGCGGGGGATATCCCTTCTACCGAACGGGCCTCGAATTTTTTCAGGTTCAGTTCTCTGAATTCGTTTGAGGATATGATTTTTCCGCAGATATCTTTCAGTATCATTTAATCAACCATTTATGCGTACCTGTACAATCGCGGAAATATGAATGTAAAACAATCCGCTGTTTAACAGGTTTTGAAAAATGATTGTATTTTTCAAGAAAAATATATTTTGAGTTGATATATTTAACGAATTAGCATCAGCTGAAGACAACAGGAAGTGCCGGTGGGAAAAACAATCAAAATAGTACTGATTCTCGTGATAGCGGGGGCATCCCCGGTTGAAAGCGCAGCATCCGGATTTGACAGGATAATAGCGGATTATCTCTCTGTTGAATCGATAAAAGCATCCATGACCCAGTATGTGTATCCGGAAGGAGGCGGCACCGAAGTCTATTCGGGGAGCTACTTTGCCGTTTCAAAAGGTTATATCCGGATCGAATATGTAAAACCTGAAAATCAGATCGTTGTTGTCAATGATTCAGGCCTGTACTGGTATTATCCGGAACGCAAACTCCTTTTTCTGTCGGAGAAGAAAGGCCCGCAGAACGGCGCTGTACAATCGCTGATGAATCCTGTCGCGCCGGGCAGTTTAAAAAACATCGAACCTGTCTATGAAGGGATGAAGTTCGTATCACTGTTCAGAATTGCTGAAGTTTATTCGATCAGATCAAAAGGAAACGAATCAAGGATGATGCTGTACATCGACCCATTAACAAAACTTGTAATAAAAAAAACAATACTTGATCAGTCCGGTCGCGAAACAGTTAAAGAGGAGTATCTTGATTATGCCTGCATTAATGGGATCAATATTCCCTCAAGGATCGCGATCAGTGCTAGAACAATAAACGGAGTAGTACACACTGTTACGGAATACCGCGAAATAGTTATAAACACACCGATTAAAAAAGAATATTTTAAATTCGTTGTGACACCGGACATCAAGGTGCGGCCCCTGCAGTGAAAGGCAGATTTTTATTCACAACATTGCTGGTTGTTCTTGCACCGGCGATTCTGGCGGGAGCTCAAGGTAACAGCGCCGGTTTATTACGTGTCCATGGAAGTACGAATATTGTGGATATAGGCGATATACTCGCACCGGACGGCGGAAAACTTACGGAGAGAGATATCAAGAGGGTATGCGCCTTGATTACAGACCGTTACCACAGCAGGGGATACAGTGCGTTTTACATAAAGGAAGCGGTACTGAACAGCGACGGGACCCTGGACATGTTTTTTAACGAGTCTGCGGTGACGGGGATAATTGTCAACGGAATCGGGAAGGGGAGTGAACAGGCGGCTCTGCTGCTTTACGTGAAGGGAGATATCTTTAACGAAAATATTCTGAGAGAAAACGTTGCAGTTGTAAAGAAGAGGTTCAGTTTAAAAAGACTGAATGTATCCGTTAAGAGGGGAGAAGACGACCAGATTGTATTAATTGCTGATGCGGAGGTGAGGGTTCACCAGATTGATGCCGGTATATACGGCAACCCCGTCTACGGTATCTATCCGGGGATAAAATACAGAATCAACAGTGACGGTTTAGGCGCCGGGATATCGGCACTATCAACCTTCAACCTTAAAGAGAGGTCTTACAGCGGAGGTTCTGCTTATTTCAACAGCGCCGCTGCTGAAGACATCAGCGGAAGACCGTATTTCACAGTTTTCGCCGAGGTTAGCGACAGCAGGGATTCCATTTCCAGTGACGGAACCGGAAACACGGAGGGTCTCTTTTACAGACGCAGGTCAGTCTCACCCGGCGGAGGGATCTGTTTTTCCGGCGGAGCGGCGGGGATAAACTTTACTTATGATGCTGCTGTTGACAGGTTTTCTGGATATCCCGGAACCGGCAGGGGTGTATCTTTTTCAGGACTGCATACGAAACTCTTCTATGATAACAGCATGAACAAGATCGATATCAGCGATGCAGTGTCGGCATCGGCTGATATCTTTTCCGGATGGAACTTTATTGAAGGTAGGAGCTCCGGAAAGCTTATTATGGACTACCGGTTTAACCTCCCTGTATTTTACGGTTATTTCATATCTTTCAACGGTAACTTTTTTTATACCTCCGATAAAGTAAGATACTCCCGGCGTTATGTCTTTGACGCCCTGTTTCCGTGCAGGGGGGATGATTTCTCTGTTTCGTCATGGAGAAACGTATCGGGAGTTGATTTTGTCTGTGATGTTATTAAACGGACACTCTATATTTCCCCGGTATTTAAATGGGGCCTGTACAACGGCGCGAACCATAACTACAGTGTCTATGCGGCAGGTGTAAAAATAATGTACAGCTCCGGTGCTCTGAAACTCGGATTGTCGTATCTGTTTGATCTCGATAAAGGTGGTAAAGAGGGGTATCTGATGTTCTCGGCAGGAGCGGTCTACTTATAGTTTTTCAGGTTACAGGCGTAGTTGTACAGAATGCCGTTCTTTTTGATAATATCGTCAATGTCCTGTATCGTGTTCCCTATCGAGGTTCTTGCATCTATGAAAGACTGCTTCTGGTGCTTGGTCATATTCGGTCTCTCTTCAACATTCTTGTTCGCGCTGAACTCATCCAGGTGCCGGATATGCTTATTCAGGTTTCCGTAAATTCTTCTTATTGTCGTCGACATTTCGTAGTAGAAGATGAAACGCATTGTACGTTCCTTGTTGCCGCTCAGTTTTTCGAAAACCTTCTGTCCGGCATTGTCAATTTTTGACTGGTAATAGGTGATCGACCTGGGATAGTTGGTTAGTTCGCGGTAGTAGGTCTCCAGTTTGTCGAGCTGCTGTGTCCCGTCTATTTCAAGGTTCCTGACGATATCGTCGTACTCTGTAGATTCCTGTTTCGTATCTTTCTGGAAGATATCGGAATCGTAGAGGTTCTTTATAATTCCGGCTATTCTCTCTTTGTGGATCTCGGCATTGCTGATTACGCTGTCGATGAAGACCTCCGGTTCAAACAACAGCTCTTCCTCTGATTTCTCATGGTCTGAGTTCTGTCTGCCGGAGTCATTTCCGGAGTCGGAGCCGCTCTTGCCTTCCTTGTGCCTTGAGGCGATCTGCTGGTAGATATCCTTTTCTCCGGAATGGAACCTCTCCAGTTTTATTATCTCCACCTTGCGGCCGTCCTTGTTATACCGGAGCCCGAATATATTTCCCAGAGGATCTATATACCTGTTGTTCAGGTCGTAGACCGAAACCTTTGAAGTGTCGATCTGGGAGATATCATTGATTCTTATTATACGCTTCTTCATGCTTTTTTAAAGTTTTGAGCTGTTGAACTCGTCTATTGGATTTGAAAATTCAACCGCGATATATGAATCTCCCTTCGATGAGAATATGGAGAACTTTTTCGCGATCTCTGTCGGGTTATTCTGCAATAATCCGGTCCTGACAATCCGTCCCTCTACATTCATCTTCTTTTTATCAAGGGTAAAGTTAAGTATTATCGGCATCCCCGCAGGAACCCGTGTGTCGCTGGCAATAAAAACTCCGCCGCAGCTTATGTCTATTATTACCCCCTTTCCCTTCATTGGCACGGTTGTCGTAATATCAATGTCATCCGGATTCCCGATAAAATATTCAAACTTCGTTTTGATCGAACAGGAGTACCGTTCATGTTTTCTTTTGTCAGAAATGCTCATAAAACCCCCGAAATGATTGAAGACCGGAAAATATTCTGATATTAGTATAATTTAATGTCAAGTCTTGTTTTATTCCATTAATAAATACTTAAACCGGATGCGGGTTTTTATTTTTCTCTTTTAATGGGAGCCCTATTCTACTAGAATTTATTATTTAATAAGCCAAATGCCCTCATCCCCCCGGCCCCTTCTCCCATTTTGATGAACTGAAAAGGGAGAAGGGGGGCGGAGAATTTCATTCTACAGAAACCCTCTCCCGATCAATTCCTGAAAACGGGAGAGGGTGGCCAGCGGCCGGGTGAGGGCATGAATTATAAAATGAGAGAATTAATAAATACCGGTAAAACCACTCTCCCAAGAGGGTGCTTAAAATAAAAATTTCGACGGACTCATATGCTTAAATTGAGTTAAACGATATAAATGGCGATACATCCATGTACCTTTTTAATCTTAAAGTCTTAAAAAATGAAATTTTTACTGAAAATGTACAAAACTGGACTTCAACCGGTCATAAAAATCTGAAAAGTTTACATGATTGTATAAATTCGGAAAGAGATATGGGGTATTTTTAATTTACAGTATTCTGTTATTTCATATAGTAGCGACATAATTTTATATTCATGAAAATTAACAGTTTCCTGAAAACAGAAAACTGTTAAAGTGATACATGGTCACTCTCGGACGTCCATGTCCTTCGCGACATTAGAACGTCCTGTTCGTCAGATGTATCACCATTTACGGGGCAGATCAGTTTTAAAAAAGCCTCGAAAATCTGAAGTTTTGTGAATTCACTTCACAAAACCGACCCTGAAAAAGCCATGGATGGACTTTTTCAGGAGACTGTTAAAAGAAGGTAAACCTATGTCGGACAATACCAGATATATATTTGTAACCGGGGGAGTATGCTCTTCGCTCGGTAAGGGGATCTCCGTCGCATCTCTTGGAATGCTGCTTGAAGGGCACGGATACAGAATAACTATAGTGAAGATGGACCCGTACCTGAACATCGATCCCGGCACAATGAGCCCGTTTCAGCACGGGGAGGTTTATGTGACAGAGGATGGCGCTGAAACGGACCTTGACCTTGGATATTACGAGAGGTTCACAAACTCGAAGCTTTCGAGAAAAAATTCGGTATCAACAGGCCAGATCTACAATACCGTCATCCAGAGAGAGAGGAGGGGGGACTACCTCGGCAGAACGGTTCAGGTGATACCGCATATCACCAACGAGATAAAAAAACGTATCTACGATGTCTCCAATGACGATGACCTCGATTTCGTCCTTGTGGAGATCGGAGGAACGGTTGGGGATATAGAATCGATACCGTTTCTGGAATCGATCCGCCAGATAAAGCAGGAGCTTGGGCGCAAGAGGGTTATGAACGTGCATCTGACGCTCGTCCCGACAATTACGGTAGCTGGGGAGCAGAAGACCAAACCGACCCAGCATTCGGTAAAGGAGCTGATGCAGCTTGGAATCATCCCCGATATTCTTCTTGCCAGGGTGCAGTTTCCTCTTGACCAGGACATGAAGGCGAAGATCGCCCTTTTCTGCAACGTTTCAGAGCGCAATGTAATCTCCGCCGAAGATATAACCGGATCTATATATGAAATACCGTTTATGTTCCAGAGGAACGAGTTTGATATAATCACGCTGGAGCATTTCAATCTCCCAGTGGACCATATAAAACTGCCCGTGTGGAACTCTTTCATCGACAGACTGAGGAACCCGAAATTCAGCGTCAGGATCGCGGTAGTCGGCAAGTATATCCAGCTGCAGGACGCGTACAGGTCGATATACGAGGCCCTTGTGCATGGAGCCACGGCCAACGAGGCGGAGCTTGAAATAGTAAAATTCGATTCCGAGGAGCTGGAGGGCCTGGGGCCGGAGGAGCTTAAAGAACGGTTCTCCGGAATTCACGGAATACTGGTGCCAGGAGGTTTCGGCAACAGGGGAATTGAAGGAAAGATCGCCACTATAAGGCTTGCGAGGGAGGGGAATATCCCCTTTTTCGGGATCTGTCTCGGAATGCAGTGCGCCGTAATCGAGTTTGCAAGAAATGTCTGCGGTTTTGAGAACGCCAATTCGACCGAGTTTAACGATGCCACAAAGTATCCGGTTATCTCCCTTCTTGAGGAGCAGGAGATTGTTGCCGAGAAAGGGGGCACTATGAGGCTCGGGGCCTACCACTGCGAATTTACCGCCGGCAGCAGAATCAGCGGAATTTACGGCAAGGAATCAGTTATGGAGCGGCACAGGCACAGGTTCGAGTTTACGATGAAGTACAGGCAGGCTTTTGAGGAGAAGGGGATGAAAATCGGAGGGATATATCCCAGAAATAATCTTGTGGAGACAGTGGAAATTCCGGGACACCCCTGGTTTATCGGTACACAGTACCATCCGGAGTTTAAATCCAAACCGGTTAATCCTCATCCTCTATTTAGGGATTTTATAAAAGCCGCGCTGGAGAACAGCAAAAAATAAAAAAAACCTATTCCGCTCCCCCCTGACAACGGGGAGTGAAAAGAACTTCGCTCTAAAAAAGAAATATCATTGACAGAATGAATTTGATACCCGCATACTCGCGGAATGAATGAAACAACTAACATCAATAATCTTGAATTTCTCGAGAGACAGGTGCAAAACCTGTCCAGGCTTGTTGAAATAAACGGCATAATAAACTCCACTCTGAACATTAATCGTCTTCTTTCCATCATAATGGAGATGATTAAAGATATTATGGATGCCGAGACAAGCACCCTTCTTCTTTATGACGATGACATGAATGAACTGGTCTTTAAAGTCGCCCTCGGTGAAGCCGGTGACGAGCTTAAAGAAAAATACAGGGTAAAAATGGGTCAGGGTATAGCCGGATGGGTCGCGCTGAACAGAAAGAGCCTTCATGTCGACGATGTCTACAGCGATCCCAGATTTGATCCTATGTATGACAAAAATACCGGTTTTATTACAAAGTCAATACTCTGCGCACCTCTGCTTTTCAAAGGAAAGCTCCTTGGAGTTATTCAGGCGATAAATCCTGTCTGTAAAAAGGCTTTTGATGATAACGATGTGAACCTTTTCCATGTCTTCTCCAACCAGGCAGCTCTTGCGGTCCAGAATGCGATATTTTTCCAGAAGGCCATAGAGGACGAGCGCATTGAAAGCGAGCTTAAGTCGGCCAAGCATATCCAGGAATCTCTGGCGCCGTCGATTGATTTCGTAAGCGATAAACTTGACGCAGCGGCAAAATCGCTCTCCGCCAGAGAGGTGGGGGGGGCTTTCCATATCTTCAGGGAATATGAAAAGGGGATTTATCTGTTTGCCCTTGGACATCTGAATACCAGGGGGATCCCCGGCGCGATGCGCGCTTCAGTGATCGCGGGATTGATGAGGGCGATGTTCGAGCTTGATATGCGCGAGCCGGACAGGATCGTGAATGTGATAAATGATTACTGCAGTGAGGGGTCGGGATCAAATACCGGTTTTTCGCTCTTCACCAGTATTATTGATATAAATAACAGGACAATAAAGTTTGTGAACTCCGGAGACGCATACCCTATATTGCTCAGGGACGGTAAAGCGGCCTATCTCCGCTTCAGTAAACGCTCCAGCGGTTATCCGGGGAGCGCCGATTTCAAAGCCGGACAGGTGGAGATGCAGCTTAAGAGCGGGGACAGTTTCATCGTTTTTTCCAGCAGCCTCCCCGAACTGCGCGATATAGACGGAAGGCAGCTTGGATTATCGGGGATAATCAGGTTTATCGGGAAAAAAACCGGCACACAGGGAGAAATAATTGATTCTTTACTCGATTATGCTTATAATTTTGCCGGTAGAG
>CAYTNW010000032.1:0-33397 GCA_964439325.1 uncultured Leptospirales bacterium
ATGTGTCGTGATCGAAATCTGCGAAAACAGGGTACTTTGTCATCTTGTCAATTTCGAGAAGTTCAAAAACAACAAATTTTACGTCCCTTGTATCAACCAACGGATTAAGCATAAAAGCCTCCTTAATAAATTATATCTATTTTGCAGGGGGACAAGATTAGCCATAAACATCTGAATTTACATAAAATGACGTACTTTCATCGTTAATCTATCCCGCCATAAAATTAATACTTATGGTGACTCTGTTAACTGATTTATTTTTTTATATTTACAGGATACAGAGGACAGAACCCCTTTGATAAAATTCCTGAAATTTTAAATTATAATAAAAAATAACTGAATCCTGAATGACGCAAGGAACAGCAGGCTATAAATCTCCCCCGGGCATTATAAAAAAAATCCGCCCTATTTTATTAAAGGATTCATAGAAGTGGTATTTTAAAATGTCAATAAATTTTGCTTCTTTTAATAAATATAGTAGTAAAAATTGCCAAAAATCCATGTTTTGTAAAAATAATATTCATGAAAACAAACACTCCATATGATCAATAATCTTTATTGGTTAAAAACAGACCATCTATACAAAAATAACCTGTATGGACCATTGCTATAAGGACAAAAATTTAATAAATATTTATCCGGTAAAGACCGGCGGCGGTTATAATAGATTATTAATGCTCTAAATTATCACAATTTGAAGGCATTAACATTAAAACCATAATTTCTCCGGCGGACTGCACATACAGAATCTGTTTGACAAATACCGGTCCGGTTCGACGATATAATATATGGAAGAACATGATACTGTGAACACCTGTGCAGAAAGAAAAACTGATGCGTCAGTCCCTTTCGGCCTTTTCAACATAGAACTTACCAACCGCTGCCCTATGAAATGCGTTATGTGCCCGCGTACCGGTCACATGACAAGAGAGCAGGGTTTTATGGACATAAACCTTTTTAAAAAAATTATCGACGAACTCGCCGGTGTCAACGAGTCATTCCACCGCAACAAAGTCGTATGGCTCCATCATTTCGGCGAGAGCCTGCTTCACCCGCAATTTGATCTCTTTATACGATATGCTCTCGAAAAAGGGATCTATACCGGACTCTCGGTCAATCCGGTAATGCTTGATGAAAAAAAATCTCATGCCCTTCTGGAATCCGGACTCCATGTTCTCTACCTGTCACTTGACGGACACGACGACGAGTCGTTTTTTAAGATACGCGGAGTTAACAATATCTACGAAACTTCGCGCAGCAACACTATAAACTTTCTGAAACTCAAAAAAGAGAAACCCTGCGACATGCGTATAATTCTTTCGATGATAGACTTTTCTCTGAACAAAGAGAGCGTAGCGGCGGTTGAAAACGAATGGAGATCACATCCCGGAATTGATGAATTCCTGCTGAAGACCTACACCACCTGGGACGGGAACGTCCCGGAGATACACGCTCTGGCACCGGATGCTCCGGTTAACAGACCACAGGGCAGCAAGAGGGTTACATGCTCGTTCCCGTGGATCAACATGACCGTTACCTGGGACGGAGATGTGGTGCCGTGCTGTTACGATTACAACAAAAAGTTCGTGCTCGGCAGCGCGGTGTCCCGGACTCTTACGGAAATCTGGAACGGCCCGCCGATGCAGAACCTCAGGAACGAGTTTATGACCGGAGTTGTCACAAACCCGCTGTGCGTAAACTGCAGTTCACTTCGAAGCTGATTAAAGACAGAACCTTTCGCGCAGAAACCTGTCCCCTGCAGCATAGACGCAGTACACAATCGCGTATGCCCCGATTACATCCACGGTGTAGTGCAGATGAGACAGAAATACAATGATTACCGTAATTATATTCGCCGCAAGAAACAGCAGTGATACCCTCCCCAGCCTGCGGGAATAGAGATAAACCAGAAAAGTGGTAGCGACATGTCCCGAGAAGAAAAGGTCCTTCGTAAGATATATCCCCGCTGTGTTTTTTACAAGAGCCTGCCACGGATTGACCACTGACAGCCACGTACTCCAGAAATCGAAGTAGACGGCAGAGTTGACATCGCTCCCGGTTACCGGACCAAGCCGCGTCAGGGGGATCGTGATTCCGCGAACAAGAGAAAGCACCCCTCCGAGGATCATGAACCGGTAGAACAGCCTTTTATTCTTATAGAACAGGTAGAGCGCTGACGGAAAATAAACCGCGATCCAGAACCAGTAGTTATACCGCGCGATAAACGGTACAAACGGTACTGTATCTATGACAAGGTCCGGCAGATGAGGCGCGGGGAACCTTTCATTATAGATTACAGGTATCAGCATTATCGAATGGCAGATGTAATGATATACGAATAATGCGGACAGGATAATATAGTCTCGCGGGGTCTTGTCCCCGCCGGACAAAGCAGTGTAAAAATTACTCATTCAGATGTTCCCTTGCAGAAAATGTTGAGGTTACAAAATACCGATTTTTTTGAGCAGCTCCATTCCCCTCTTGCCGGCGTATTCGGTTATATCATCGTAATAGCTCTGAAATTCATTTACAAAGTCTTTCCCGAAGTCGGTAAGCTTGTACCCCTCCTTGTTGTTGTCCTTGTAAATCAGAGGCTTTCCTATGACCTCTTCGGTCTTTTTTATTTTACCCCATGCGCCCCTGTACGAAATCCCCATCTTTTCAGCGGCAAGCTTCAGCGACCCGAGCTCATCAATCAGCTGCAGCAGTTCATATCTCCCATGACCGAAGTAGACGCCGTTGTCTTTTTCAAACCAGACATGAACCTTGACTACCGGAATAACGGAATCCTCCGCATTTTTGTCCTTCATATACACACCCCCTGTCTACCTCCGCCCGTATGATGAAGCAAGAAGAATTCCTGATAAAAATCCGCTAAGATGGCTCTCCCATGATATTGAGGGATTTTCAGGCAGAACACCCAGAATCATCCCGCAATACAGAAAGAAGACCACCAGCGATATGATCAGTGATTTGAGATCCCTTTTAAAAAGGCCCCGCGTTATAAGGTATCCGAGTATCCCGTATATAACGCCGCTGGCTCCGATATGCACGGAACCGGACCTCCCTATAAGCCATGTGCCGGCCCCGCCCAGAACAGCGATCGCGATAACGATCGGAAAAGTATTTCTGTTTTCAAGCGCTATTAAAAACATTCCAAGGATAAACAGCATTACGGAGTTTGCCGCCAGGTGATATACATCGTGATGTAAAAACGGCGCAAACAGAATACCCGGAAGGCCGGAGGTCTCTCTCGGAATAATACCGTACTGATTAATCGGGAAAAAGCAGCTCACCAGCAGAACTACCCATAAAAATGCAATAACGTAGAGCAGATCGCTGATCTGTTTAGAATATTTTCCCTTTCCCATAAAACAATTATAAATAATATCCGCCCGGGTCTGTCAATTAAAATATGATCATCTGCAGATGAAGTATTTCAGATATATAGACCATTATCTATCAGGATTATAAAATCTGAAAAAGGTTGAACATATCCCAAATAAGAAACCCGAAGCCTTGCAGACTGCTCCGGGTTTCTGACAAACAGGAAGTCCTGTTATCACGGCGGGGATGGGTATCCATGGCCGATGAATCGCGATAGCAGTTTCCGGTTTTTCAAAAAACTGCTGAATTAATTGATACTGAAATAAAGCTTTTTCCTGGCATAGTTGCTTGATGAATCGCGCCACATAATCTCAATACTCCAGCTCCCTGTAACAGGTGGATTGAACTGGAAATAGCCTGTAGTCGGCGAATTACGCGTTGATCCGCTTGACGGGGATTCCGACCATCGTCCCGACATATTTACAGATTGTCCTGCATCGATGGAACAGCCGGAATAAACCATTGAGCCGCCAGAATTATCAGTAATGCTGTAATTAATTCTGATAGCGGTATTTACTGAAAAAGACATACCTGCTGAATATGCCGATCCGTTGACATCACTTATTGTAATAACCGGGGGGGTTGAATCAGGAAGTTCACGGCCTAGCGCAGCTTCACTTTTAATACCCTCAACAGTTCCTGTACTGTTTACCGCGACTACCCTGAAGTATTTATCAGCAGTGCCAAATTCTGTTATTGTACACGTTAAAGCCGTTGTATCATATATTCCTGTCCCCATGCAGGCATATGTAAATGCTCCTGTGGCTGAATCGTCGGCATAAACCCTGTATTTATAGCCTTTACCTTCTGCCGCCGGGGGGATTGACCATGTTAAAACAATTTTATTGGTCTGGTCCGTCGACGCGGTAATACTAACAGGCGTGTAAGGCAATGAATAGGCCTTCAATTCTCCGGTATATGATGATGTTGCGCTTCCGGATTTGCTGCAGATTCTCAGACTGACAAAACTCCCGTTGCCCAGCGGCGCCTCATGAGTATAGGTGAATGTTGTATCGGTTATCTCCTGATAAAAATACCAGTTCCCCGGATATTCATAACGCTGAATAACATAACTTGTTGCGCCATCAACTCCCGGCCATGTTAAAACCGAATTTTCAGTTGTGTTTGTTATCGTCACACCGGGTGTACCCAGAGGCAGCGCTATGACGATCAGATCAAACTCTTTTTCAGCTGTTACCGCATTTTTTGTAATCGTTGCTGTCAGTTTTACAGACTGATTACCCGTAGTGAACGGAGGCCTGGTCACACTACCGGATATAGTAATGTATGACTCGTTACTTGTTGCCCATGTAATATTTGTTCCATTGCTGCCGGAACCGGAAAGAATTACCGCCTGAGTTACACTAGCAGCGCTGTCACCTGAAGCATATCCGACCGTCAGTGCTGTTTCTGCCTGTGTAACAGCCTCCTGATCGGTTAGCGGCCGCGCAATAACCGTTAAATTATCAAAAATCCTTATTTCAGGATCAGCTTCTCCCTTGCTTATAGTCGCTGTAAGAGTGACTACTGCGTCCGGATCCGGCAACACCGGCCTTGTCACATTACCCATGTTATCAATAAATGATGAGTTTGTTGTTGACCAGCTTATTGTAGTGCCATTGCTTCCTGAAGTTGCAAGGGTAAGATTGGTCGTAATACTTGAAGCGTCTGTGTCGGGTGAGTTATAACCTATAACAAGAGATCCTGCATCAAGCGATATCGATTCTGCATCTGTTATAGCATTTTTTATTACTGTCAAATTGTTAAATTCTTTTTTATCAGAATAGCCATTTCGTGAAATTGTTGCAGTCAGTTTTACAGTCTTGTCACCGGAAATAAAGGATGGCCTGTAAACATTGCCGCTGTTAGTAATATATAATGGGTTGTCAGACTCCCATGTTATAGCCGTATTATAACTTCCGGAAGTTATAAGTGAAACGTCAAGAGTAATACTTGAAGCATTATCAGTACCGGAATATCCGATATTCAGCGCGGCGATTACCTGTGCTACAGCCTCCATATCTGTCGGAGGCATTTCCCTTACAGTAAGGGTAAACTCCCGATTATCCGATACTCCGTTTTTACGGATTGTAGCCGTAAGTACAACCGTTTCATGTCCGCTGTTGAAGGCAGGCGGTGTCACAGTACCGCTGTTTGTAATGCAGCCTGTATTATTTGAAGACCATGTTATAACTGTTCCGTTAAGACCGGTCAGACCAAGAACAAGGTTTTGCGTTACATTAGTATCGCTGTCGCCTTCAGCAAAGCCGATAGAAAGAGCGGCTTTCGCCTGTGCCACAGCCTCCGAATCCGTCTGCGGTGTTTCAAGTATTGTAAAAATAAAATCTTTTTTTACCGAACTGCTTCCGTTAACAATAGTCGCAGTCAGGATTACAGTCTGATTACCGCTGCCAAAGGCCGGCCTGTTAACTATCCCTCCGGCATCAAGATATGCCGAATTATTGGACTCCCACGTTACAACAGATCCATTACCGCCGGTTACAGGAAGAATTATATTACCGGTAACATTACCGATACTATCCCCGCCGTTATAAGTTATTGCAATATTGGCAGCATCCTGTTGTGCAAGCTGCAGTTCTGTGGGCTGCGAAACTCCACCCCCTCCGCCATTACCGCCTGCACCTCCGCCTCCGCATGCAGTCAATCCCGAGAGAAGAACGAAAAACAGTAAAGAAATGAATACGCCGACAGCTTTTCTCATCAATATCCTCCATAAAATTTTTATGTTTCACGAGAATATCACAGCTCAGCATATTCTGTCCGGACAATTACTGTACAAGCAGTAATTGTCCATAATTTTATAGTCTGCTGATTTACCGGTACGGGGCTCGGGTATCGTAAAAACCGGAAAACAAAACCCGTACCCTGGTTTTATATCAGCTGTTCAGTGTAAGATAAACTGTCTTTGAAAGGTTATAAATCGTGTAGGGTTTTTGTATAAAAGTATTAATGCCGAGTTCCATGCTTTCCAGCACCCGCTTATCCTGCTTGAAGCCGGAAGATAGTATCACCTTGATATCCGGTTTAATTTTTTTCATCTCAATGTATGTTTCTTTCCCGCTCATCCCCGGCATAGCCATGTCCAGGATAACCAGCGATATCTTATCCCCGGACTCTCTCAATAATTCAATCCCCGAGGACCCGTTTTCTGCCAGTAATACCTCGTAACCGCATTCAATCAGAATTTCGGATGCGATATTTCTTATAATATCCTCATCATCAACAACAAGGACAAGTCCTGTACCCCGGTAGATATTCTCTTCGGCGGCGGCCGATACAGTATTTCCTGTATCCTCATAATACGGGAAAAATATATTGAACGTGGTGCCTGTACCGGCTTCAGAATATACGTCGATAAAACCGTTATGATCGTTAACTATATTATATACCATCGACAGACCGAGACCGGACCCGTTTTCCTTGTCCTTCGTCGTGAAAAACGGATCAAACATTTTAGCAACCGTATCCTTATTCATACCGACACCGGTATCGTATATCGATATGATAACATATCTTTCATACCGGGCTTCCGGATGGGTTTCATAAAAAACTCTGTCACAATCGATTATTCCGGTCTCAACAGAGAGCACTCCCCCAATATGTTCATTTTTCCTGCGCATGATTGTCATCGCATGGGCCGAGTTTATGCACACATTAAGAAGTACCTGTTCAACCTGAGAAGAATCGGCATTGACCATGGCACTCCCTTCACAATAGCGGCTGTTGATTTCGATGCTTTTATCAAAACTGTTTCTGCACAGCCTCAGGACATTCTCCACCGATACATTAATATCCACCGGCATCAGCTGATAGTCCTGTTTTCTCGACAGCGTCAGTAGCTGCCTGACTATGTCTTTCGCTCTGTCGGCGGCAGTTTCGATAACGGAAATTTTTTCCTTGATAAAACCGCTGTCCATTTCCCTGTTTTTTTCAAGATTATATTTCATTAGCGATATCGTGCCGACAATTCCTCCGAGCACGTTATTGAAATCGTGCGCTATACCGCTGGCAAGATTTGTGATCGACTCCATCTTCTGTATCTGGCGGAAACGGTCTTCAAGTTTAAGCCTCACCTCCTCGGCCTCTTTACGCTCGGTGATGTCGCGGCCCTCCGGTATCAGCAGAATAACTTTATTATCATCATCAAAAACCGGTTTGATCGAAAAATCAACATAATGGACCTTTCCGTTAAAATCCAGATGCGTCGCTTCAAACCGGATGAACTCCCCGCCGGCCGCCCTGTCTATCGATTCGCGGAGTTTATCCTGCAGCTCCCGTGAATGGCTCCACCATGGTCCCTCCCAGAACGGTTTTCCTATGACCTCCGATTTTGATATATTCAAAAAAGCGAGAGCCGCGTGATTCGCCTCAAGCAGTGTTCCGTCGGTGTTCATCAGGCCTATGAACTGGTAAGCGTTTTCAAATACGGCCTTAACGGTTTTCTCACTCTCCGAAAGGGCCTTCTGCGCAGACCTGAGCTCTGCAAGCTGTATATGAAGATTTTTATAAAGCTCTTTAAGCTCCCCCTGCATACGGTTCATTGTCCCCGCCAGAACCCCGACTTCATCATCGAGTTCCTGCCCCGGAATTTTCACGTCAAGATTACCCTTTCCTATGTCCATTGCGGCTGAAGTCAGCCTGTTCAGATGGCCGACTATTCTCCCCGAGATAACATAACCCGACGCACCGGCCAGTACCAATCCCAGCAGCATCAGCCCGACCAGATATATCATCATTTTCGTTACACCCTCGAAGGCCTCTGATGAGGGAAGTTCTACTATTACGGCCCATTCCGTGTTGTCAATCGGGGAGAAAACCCCTATTACCGGCCTGTTTCCAACTCCGTTATATGATTTAGTGCAGAGATCAGACTCCGCCCTGCGGTGTATATATGCATTTACCGGAGGGATCCCGCTTACGTCTTTACCGTAATTCTGTAAAATATCAGCAGACGACTGGGAGGCAATATATCTCCCCGATCTGTCGACCAGATACGCGTAACCGGTAGTCCCTGTTTTTATCTCGGATATCTCCTGCCAGAGACGGGTGATATTGATTTCTGTAAACAAAACATATAAATATCCCCTAATTTTTATCCTTATGGCTATCTGCATAGAAAGAAGGCCGCTTTCAGGGGAGATAAAAACCGGGCTTATATAGGTCTCACCGGCGGAGGCTTTCTTAAAAATGTCGGAGTTGTCCAGTTTCCTCAGTTCATTTTTGAGATATGTATGATACCTGGAAATTCTGATCCTTTCATGACCGTTATAATCGATAAGCGATATCTGGCTGAACAGTGTACCCCTGTAAACGACCATATTATCAAGAAGCTGTTTCTGCCTTGTAAAGTCTTCCGGTTCAGATGTATTACAGATTTCAAACATCTGCAGGTCGTTTACAGCGTCGGTTATGTACGAGGAGATATGACCCGATATATTATCCGCCGTTTTTTTTTGAAGCCTGATCACATACTCTTCAAGGGCCCTGTCTGCAATCAGTACAAGCCCTAACCCGACGATCAGAATTGTAATGATCTCGACAAAAATCGTGGCACGACTGAGCCTCGACGATAAACTTTTTTTACGGAACAGGAACAATCCTGACCAATTCTTCAGCAAAGCGATACCTCAGCGTTTTAATCTTACCTTTGCTCCGGCGTATTCATCCGGCCATACCGGTATATATTCCCCGTCACGGATCTGAACGATGAACAGCCTGGCTGCTTCATTCTGTCCGTCTTTATTGAATTTTATCCTTTCAGCGGGAATGACGATGCTCTCCCCCTTTTGCATATCGGTGGAGGCGAGGGCCGCGCGGATCTTCTCCCTGCCGGTCGAAGCAGCCCTTTCAAGAGCGTCTTTCAGCACCAGTACGGACTGATAGGCATAGGCGCTGTCTCCGGTGATGTCCACTCCGAACCTCGCGTGAAAACGTTCATTCAGCTTTTTACCGCTTTCTGTGTATTTTGAAAACTCGGCAGAGGTAAGAATATCCTCAGCCGAACGTCCGAGCACCGCTATAAATTCCGGTGAAACGGTTCCCCCGGCAGTGTCAATAAACGGAATCCCCGTATTCAGCCGTTTCAGGGTTTTCACGATAATAATGCTGTCTTTGAGATATGTAACGGCAAGGATCGCGTCCGGTTTTGAAGCAAGAACGGTCTGTATCTCCTTCGACAGGTCCTTAAGCCCCTCCGCCTTATAGCTTACATCGGCAACAAGGTTCAGCCCGTGCTCCCTCAGCATTCTTTTCTGGGCAAATGACGTCGATGTTCCGAAATCGCTGTTTTCATGCAGCAGCGCTACTCTCTTCACACTGTATCCCGCGGTTCTTTTCAGATCGAGCAGGAACCTCACCTGGTCGCGGCAATAGGATTCCGCCTTTGGCTCCAGACGAAAAGTGTATCTGAATCCCCTTTCTGTTATTATATCTGCAAGCGATATGCTTACGATGAAAGGAGTTTTATATTTTTCAGCAATCCTGGTGGCAGGCTTGGTCACACTGCTCTGATAAGTACCTATGATAACAGAGACCCCCGATTCCTTTATCAGCCTTTCGGTTTCAGCGGCACCGGTTTCAGGATCTCCTTCTGTATCGCTTATTACAGGTTCGAGTTTTGCTCCTTTGAGTGATTTAATCCCGCCGCTGTTATTAATCTCATCAACCGCAAGCTGTATGCCTCTTGTGGAATCAAGGCCCTTTTCTGCGAGTTCTCCTGTCAGAGGATAAAGAATCCCTATTTTTATTTTACCGGGGTTGCTGTCCCTGCTGATACACCCGCAAAGAAGGATAACCGATACGGATATTATTGAAACTGAATTGATAAATGTTCTTTTCATTTACATTTCCCGATAAAATTTAAAGACAGGCCCGGCAGATATTTATAATTATATCACAATAATAAATATTAATCTATAAAAGATTAAAAGTCAATTTTTGATACTATTATAGTAAACAGGCACGGCTGCAGGCGGAGATCATTTATTGTTTCAAAACTAAAAAAATTGTAGAAAATATTTTAATCCGGAATTACTATAGCTGTATAATCTATCCATATGGAGAATTCCATGAAAATCATTAATAAACTTCTCTTTTCTTTTTTACTGATAACACTTTTCCAGGGTGCTCTCAGCGCGGAGAATTTCAAAATAGTTGTACTCCCCTTTGACAAACTGAATAAGGAAAAAAATGCCGAGCTGGAAACTCTCACCGTCGGTATAAGCGAAACCCTATCCGGTGCGCTCTCCACTGTTGACAACTTCGTCGTTGTAGATTCAAACAGGGTAAAGAGGCATCTTCTTGAAAGCGCCGAGTTTAAGCAGGCTATAGGAGTTGAATCCGGCGACCTGGAAAATCTGCGTGAGCTGACCAAGGATAGACTGAACGCGGATTACATCGTTTACGGGACCTTCAATAAAATCGGAAAAAACATACAGCTGTCTGCTAAATTTATGAACGTAAGCACAGGTGAGGTAATCAAGGGATCGAATGTCCACGGAAAATATCCCGATGAAATATTCAACCTTCAGGAACAGCTTGCAAAGGACCTGACCGACAAGATTTCGGGTAAATCAGCCTCGCAGCAGAGGAACAGCATTCAGGAATACTCCAATTCAACCGGCAACTACACAGCATACCAGTATTACATAAAGGGGAGGATGGAGCAGATACAGTACGATGTTAAAAATTATCCCGTTGCAATCGAGTACTACAACAAGGCTCTGCAATATGACCCGAAATACGCTCTGGCATGGGCCGGACTTGCTGATGTTAACGCATTGTGGGGATTCCAGATACAGTACGCAAAAGGGAACTCGGCGCCGTATCTGAAAATCGCCATTGAACAGGGAAGAAAAGCGGTTGAATACGGGCCCAACCTGTACCAGACACACAGGGCTTTAAGTATGGCATACCTGAACAATTCAGACTTTACCAATTCCCAGAAGGAGATTGACGAGGCATACAAACTCAACAAGCAGGACGCAGAGATACTTCAGATTATGGGCCAGCTGAAAAATTACGGCTATAAGGATATGGGGACTCCCGGAACAGAATCCTACAAATGGATAATGGAATCCCTTACGGTGAATCCAGAGCTTATAATAGCAAAATGGTCGCTTGCACACTCATATTCAACCCTGAAGAAAAACGACCTGGCACTGAAGGAGTACCTTGAAATTCTGAACATCAATCCGAAACACGCTCCGGCGCTGCACGGCATATCGCTTATATACTACGACATGCAGGACTACGACAAGGCGCTTGAGTACGCTATCAGGGTAGTAGAAGCCGATCCGAAAACCGCTCAGCACCACTACACGCTCGGCCTCTCTTACTACCAGCTGAAGAGGTGGGACGAATCGATTGCGTCTTTTGAAAACGCGGTCAGGCTCAATCCGAAATACGAAGATGCTATATACAGCATAGCGAACTGTTACTGGTTCCAGAAGAAGTGGGACAAAGCTGTGAAGTATTACAACAAGGTCCTCGAAATAAACCCGAATAACGAAGAAGCAAAAAAATGGAGAGACGATTCGAAGAGTAAAATGAAACAGTAGCGCATATCAGTTCAGCTCCCCGAACTCCTTACTGAGGGAGCTGAACTTTTCAGCATATATATCATATATTTCCTGAGCTGTAAAAAATCTCTTTTTCCCGTCAAAGTTTCTTAACTGCCTTTCAGTCTTTTTCTTTTTCAGCAGCAGATAAGCCCCCTCAAGGATCCCGGCGGATTTGCACGCGTATTCCAGGATTCTTTTATAGGTATAGGTTTCATGACCGTACCCTGACAGCCCCTTTTTCTCTATAATCCCGGCATCAGCGGGGAATTCGCCCGTGGCAATCCTCACCTCCCTGAAAAAATCGAGCAGAAAATAGTATGTCGGCTTCATACCGCTAATGATCTCCTCCGACACGGAAAAAAACTTTTCCAGCCGTTCAAGCTCGGAATCATTGCCATCCCTGTTATATACAAACTGATCGCTTATCTGGTTGACGTTGCTGAGCCTGTTTATCCGGACAGAACCCCCGGTGTAATATTTGTTCATCATTACTGAATAGGTATCCATCAGGCGGAAATAGTTCTGATAGGTCCTGTTTCTCTGTATAAAATTCCTCCATACGCTCGCGAGCCACAGGAGCACATCGTGAGAGAGTATCAGGTCATTTTTGGTTTTTAAATTATAGATAATGTTCGAAAAGAAAAAAAGAACATAATTGCTCCCGGTCACCTTGAAATAATACTCGCACTGACCCAGTTTTTTAGGGTCGGAGATAATTTCACCTATATCAGCAAGCGCCGAATCGAGCCTCTGTTCATCACAGGGCTCATACCTCAGGCATTTCAGCAGTATCTCCCCTATCTCCTTTAAAGCAGTGTCAACCTTCAAATCGGCGTCGAACATATTCATATTTAAATTTCCACCCTGAAAACCGTCTGACTTACAAAACACCTCTGTAATGCTTTTTTTTGTAAAACGTTCTGTATTTATTCAAGACTTTTATTCTTTTTGGTATGATTTTTAGTATAAAAATATAATCAAAAAATACTTAAATGAAGTGTTACCTATGCGCCGGTTGTATAAATCCTCCGGCCTTCGGCCACCTCCTTTGATAAAGGAGGCATTACTTTTTTGATGTTCAAGCTTCAGGCCGGCTAAAACAATAGCCCCCTTTTTATTAAAGGGGGAAGCCGCGATAGCGGCAGGGGGATTTAAATACATTATAACATGAAGTTCTCAAGTCCACTTCGCCAGGTTAATCTGAATTTTTTTTGTATAAAACTCGCAATAAAATATTTTATTTTTTATATCCTGATTATTATGAGACATAGTTTAGTATTCAGCCGGACTGATGAATAGTAATCTATCTACATTAGGATAGACAGCAACGATATGCAACCCGATTAATTTATCCAAATAATAAAATAATTATTGATAATTTGGCACAATTTTAAAGAATTGTAAAACCTTTCTGCTGAAAACGAACAAATCACGTATTTCAGCAGCAAATACCACAGGAAGGAGGATTTATGAATCACTACGAACTTACGGTTATAGTAAGAAATCGTGATACGGAATCTCACAAAGAAAAGGTTAAAGAGATTCTTCAGAAACACGGTGCAATTATCACAAAAGAGGATCATTGGGGCATCAAAAAACTCGCCTATGAAATCTCGAAAGAAAGAGAAGGCTTTTACATGTTTATGCTGGTAGATGCCGCTCCCAACGCTGTAGACAGGATACAGAAGGAGTTCGGCCTCAACGCTGACATACTCAGATATCTTTTTGTAAGACCAGAAGTTGTAAAAACTGCGTAACCGGAGAAAAAACTTATGGCAAGCGACCTTAACAGGGTAATACTGATCGGCAGACTTACACGCGATCCGGAAATCCGCTACACGCCGGCGGGTACTGCCGTAGCGAGTTTTTCACTGGCAAATGGCAGAACTTACGCTGTTACGGGTGAAAAGAAGGAACAGGTGTCCTATTTCGACTGCATAGCCTGGTCTAAGCTCGGCGAGATTATCACCGAGTACTGCAAGAAGGGACACAGAATCGCCATTGAAGGGAGACTCCAGCAGTCGCGCTGGGACGACCAGGATGGCAAAAAACGTTCAAAGGTTGAAGTCGTAGTAGAAAACTTCCAGTTTCTGACCGGAAAGGGCCAGGGTGACGAGTATCCGGCGGAGATGCGCGGTAAAACGTCAGAACCCAATCATGACTACGCTCCGTCAGGCGGAAGCGGCAGCTATGAGGAGAATCCCTTTTCAGACGACGACATACCGTTTTAATTAAACTATGATTACAGGAGATAGTAATGTCAGAAGAAATAAAAAATATTGAAACAGAAGCGGACGCACCGGTTGATACTGAATCAGCCGCTGCGGCACCGTCATACGGCAGAAGACCTTACGCCGCTCAGGGTGAAGGAGAAGACAGGCCTTATCAGAGAAATATGCGTTTTAAAAGAAAGGTATGCAGGTTCTGCCACGATGCAAACGCGAAGATCGATTATAAAGATATCAAGATGGTTGAGCAGTTTATCACCGATAGGGGAAAGATACTGCCCAGAAGAGTAACAGGAACATGCGCCAAGCATCAGAGAGGCGTATCTCAGGCTATAAAAAGAGCAAGAATTATCGCTCTTGTCCCGTTTGTTGAAAAATAACATTGGGGGCGGTATTTTTCATCGCAGGCGTAATCCTGACAATCTGCGCCGCTCTGATTTTTTACAGGTGGGAGTGGATGAGCCTGATTGTTTTCGTGCCTGTAGTCGCAATACCGGCTGTGATCAGCGGATACCAGGGGGGAGTTTCACTTTACACACTCCCTCTTATAACCGGGACGGCCGGAGGATACTGTTTTAAAAAGTCATCAGGTCTCGATTTTTTTATAACTGTTTCCGCGATTTTATTCGCTGTTGTTTTTACAGCGGACTTTCATATAATGAAAAGAGTAAAAGGGTATGACTTCATAGATACTGGCAAGGTTGAAGTCATCACTCTGCTGGAACAGACCAGGGGTGAGGTAGAGAAAGCATTTGAACAGTACAAGACCCCCGAGGAGAACCGGAAGAAGCTCAGAGACGAGATAGATTTCTCGCTTCAGATGATCCGGGACGGCAAATGGGTTCAGTTTGCAAAAGACATGATTCCGTTTTCCGCCTTCCTCTATTCCGTGCTGCTTACATCATTCAGTTTTCTGCTGATGAAAAAAATATTTCTGAAAAATCAGGGCAAATCGGTCAGAGCCCTGGAGTTTTTCAGATTGAACGATTACATAATTTTTTCTCTGATTGCCGGATGGGGCACTTTCATGATGCTCGACAAGATTCAGTATCCGGTAGTTTCGGCCGTGGCGCTTAACGTTGCACTGGCGGCGTCGGTGCTGTATATAATTCAGGCCCTGGGAATCATTAAGTTCTTTATCATAAAAAAGGGGATGCCTTCGGTGCTTCTCCCTCTTCTGATACTGACCTTGCTGATTATGGGGCCGTCATTTATCGTCTTTGCAATGATTGTATTAATTGGAATCGGGACCCTGGATCTCTGGGGAGATTTCAGAAAACTGGTACCCGAAATAGAACGAAATATTAAGGAGTAAACAATGAAAGTTATACTTCAGAAAGACGTCCCGAATCTTGGAGATGCCGGTGACATAAAAGAAGTAGCAGAGGGATTTGCGAGAAATTATCTCCTCCCGAAAAAACTGGTAATATTTGCCAACGAGTCAAGCAAAAAGGCAATTGATCACCAGATGAAGCTGATCAAGATTAAAAAAGACAAAAGAAAGAAAACCAGCGAGCAGATTGCCGCAAGTATGTCCGATGTCGAACTTACAATTACCGCGAAGGTCGGCGAAGAGGGCAAACTCTTCGGTTCAATAACTTCGATGGATATAGCCAAACACCTTAAAGAGAAGGGTTTTGATATCGACAAAAGAAAGATCCTTCTTGATGCTCCGATCAAGGCAGAAGGGGAATATAAAATATCGATAAAACTCGATGAAGGTCTTACCGCTACAGTGAAAGTTAATGTAGTCAAGGAGTAAAAACATGACGATGGACAGGCTTCCCCCGCAGGATGTAGAAACAGAAACTGCCTGTATTGCCTCTGCCCTGCTAAACAGGGAAGCCCTGCTCAGAGTCACTGAAATCCTCCAGCCGGAGGATTTTTACCTTGAAAAACACCGTATCATTTTTGAAGCCATTTTCGAACTTGAAAAAAAGTCTCTCCCGGTTGACCTTACGACACTCCGCCAGATACTCATTGATAAAAGCCAGCTTGACCGCATCGGCGGGAACCCCGGACTTGCGGAAATATACCAGTCATCTTCGACATCGGGCAATGCCGAAAATTACGCCAGGCGCATAAAAGAGATGAGCCTCAGGCGCAGGCTGATTGATGTCGCCGAACTCTCGATTGAGAAATGCTTCAACAGGAGCATAACGACCGAAGAGGTTATGGATGAGGTTGAAAGGGATATTTTTAAAGTTACCGAACAGCGGATTACGTCGGACTATAAAAATATTGAAGTAATAATAAACAACACGATGAACGACATCGAGACCTGGTACCGTACAAAGAAGATGGTAACGGGGCTCGAAAGCGGTTTCACCGAGCTTGACCAGATGCTCACTGGTTTTCACGGAGCTGAACTTATTATTATCGCAGCCCGCCCCGGTATGGGGAAAACCGCGTTCGCTCTAAACATCCTGAACAACGTGGCGATAAAGCATAAAAAACCGGTCCTGTTCTTTTCACTTGAGATGCCGGCAAACCAGCTGGGCCTGAGGATGCTGTGCATCGAGGCCATGGTCGACTCTCAGAGGGTCCGTACCGGCCATATCGACCAGGAGGAGCTTAAAAAGATATTCAGCGTTTCCGGCAGGCTGAACAAATCTCCTATATACATAGACGATTCGCCCTCGGCTACGATTATGGAGATACGGGCAAAGGCGCGAAGGCTGGCGCAGAAGGTTCCCCTGTCGATGATAATAGTCGATTACCTTCAGCTGATAACGAGCCTTTCAAGGGTTGACCGCCACCTTCAGATTGCAGAGATCTCAAGGCTGCTGAAGCAGCTCGCCCGCGAGCTTAACATCCCGGTTATCGCGCTTTCACAGCTTTCGCGAGCGGTCGAATCCAGGACAAACCAGGAGCCGACGCTTTCCGACCTTCGTGAGTCAGGCGCGATCGAGCAGGACGCAGACGTCGTAATGTTCATCTACCGCGAAGAGAAGGTCAAGAAGGACAGTGAAAAAAAAGGTATAGCGACAATAATGGTCGCGAAACAGAGAAACGGCCCTATAGACAACGTAGATCTTCGTTTCTGGGGAAAATATACGAAGTTCGGAAACCTCGACGTGTCTCATTCCTACGAGGAGGCGAGTCCAACTCATGAATCAAACTGAGAAAACTTCGCTTATCGAAAATTTTTTTTATTCTCTCGGGACTCACATTATTTTTTTTAAGGACACCCTGATCTGGACATTCAGGCCCCCGTTCGACCGGAAAAATGTCCTGAACCAGATGCTCGAGGTGGGCTATAAATCGGTTCCCGTTACAACGATCACACTTTTTTTCACCGGAATGGTTATGGCGCTCCAGATAGGCAAGGCGATGGATTCTCTGATGTCCGGATCTTCAATATTTATCGGAAGCGCGGTAACGATTTCGATGTTCAGGGAACTGTGCCCGGTTTTAACCGGACTGCTTCTTGCCGGGAGGGTCGGTTCATCGATAGCGGCCGAGATCGGAACAATGAAGGTGACCGAACAGATAGATGCGCTTCGGACACTGTCGGCAGAACCGGTCCAGTACCTGTCAGTGCCGAGATTTATAGCCTGTGTTGTAATGACTCCTGCCCTTACAGTGATAACCGACATCGTCGGTGTACTCGGCGGGGCGATGATAGCTTTCTTTTCTCTTAACATTACGCCTGACACGTATATCGCAAACATCCTTCAGAATATCAGGCTTACCGATTTTCTGTCGGGAATATCGAAATCTGTTTTCTTCGGAATGGAGATTGCTATTATCTCCTGCGTCAGCGGCTTTAATACATCCGGGGGAGCGGAGGGTGTCGGAAGATCAACAATACAGGCCGTCGTCCGTTCATCGATGGTCATACTTATATCGGATTATTTTTTAACTTATATGATACAGCTTATTGAATAGGGTCAGACAAAAATGAGTGCAAATAAAATCAACGATGAATTTCAGAAGAACATTAAAAAACTTAATCTGAAAAAAGAGATCCTTCACGCATTCCAGGCGGTGGACAGGTCTCTTTTCTTTGATCCTTTTTTTAAAGACAGGATCGCCGGTTTTGAACCTGTACCTGTCGGCCTGGGGGAGTTCAGCGATGATGTTGTGATACTCTCAAAAATGCTTACAATACTCTCTCCTCACAAGAAATGGAACCTGCTTGAAATAGGGACCGGTTCGGGATATTCGACCGCCCTCCTTTCGACCATGGTACACAAAATACTGACGATAGAGCTTAATGAAACGCTTGCCCTTTCCGCAAAAGAGAGGCTTATGTCCAGCGGATTTTTTAATATTAAATTTCTCGCGGGTGACTGTTCAGAGCTTGATGACACGGCCGGAGCGTTTGACGCGGTCATAGTTCACGCAGGGTGCATGCACAGCCCCTATGCCGCACTGAATCTCCTTAAAAAAAACGGGGTCGCGGTTTTCCCGATGGGTACAGCGATGATGCAGCAGCTGACATTGTACAAAAATCTGAAACTTCAACCGGACGATGATCCGTATAAAAGATATAAATTTTTTGATACCTGTATGGTTCAATCGATCAAAGGACAGTACGGATATTCAAACAAGGAGATGGATATTATCGTTCAGCCTGGCTGAGAATCAGTATACCGCCCCGCGAGCATTTTTAAATCTCCTCGCCAAGTATCATAACAGAATATTTTTCTGTATCAACCGGTTCATCAAGGATAAGTTCGTTTTTAACAGTGTCCCAGTAAAAACCGGATAACTGATCCTTCCCGGTATAGCCGTATCCAACGGGTAAAAACTGCACCATCCATACGCTTTTATATTTTTTTTCCTGTGGAGAAAACCTTAAACCGCTGCGGTCCAGCGGGATCGTATTCCCGTCAGTCGGCCATTCAAGATACTCAAGCAGTGAACGGGTTAAAAGAGAAGTACTCATTGAGCCTATACTCGCACTCCCCTGTGAAAGCCGGTATTGCAGAATATAATTTTCTTTTCCGGTTGTGCATGATAAAAGTTCAATCTCATTTTTTATTTGGTCATACCGGAAATCTTTATCAGGGATACCGATACGTCCGTCAACGATGAAACGGATTTTTGCAGAATCGATTTTTTCCACCGGCACAACACTCAAAGGGATACGGTACTTTCCGGTTACAGAGACTATATATTTAGAGCTGTCGATTTCCCTATCCAGATGGAGGAGATTGTTTTCAGAATTATAGCTCCATTCGCTTTTCTGCAGACTGTAGCTCTCATGCTTAATTCCAAGCGATTCCGCAATTATTGTAGTACCGACAGTCACGGATTCGATAGAATCAAACTTTAAGCACACTGAATACTGATGCGGTTTATCTGATAATTGTTCCACATTAATGCCGTCATTGAACTTAGCTTTATCTGATGCAGTGATGTCGTTAAATGAAAACACAAACAATAATACTATTAACGCATAAAGATTTCTTCTCATATCAACACCGTATTTTATCGAATTTCACCTGTAAATGATCCCGGCCCTAACTAAAGTATCGGCCATTATCACCGCAAGGCTTACATCAATTTTCTGTTATTATAATGCAGATCATTGCCCCATTTTCAATCAGATTATTAAATATTATCATTTTTTTTAAAGTCACTTATAAGAAATAAATAATTACAGGGTGAATATCGATTTTTTATTGTTCAGCCTCAATAATTGTTGACTGTCAAGGTTTCAGCAGTTTATCTGAAAAAAACGCGTTGAGGTTTTCCCGACGGACCGGAAACAGTGATCTCCGCGTTTTTTCATTCTCAGCATTAGTTCAGCCTGGTGCATTGTAAAACCACAGATTAAAGGGTGTGCTATGATAATTGAACAGATACTCGTTACCGGAATGGCGGTCTTCTGCTATCTGCTTGTTGATGAATCGACAAAGGAGGCGGTACTGATAGATCCTGCGGGCGATTACAATTCCATCTTCAAGCAGGTCGAGAAACACAACGCCTCAGTCAAATACGTTATTAACACTCACGGACACTATGACCATACATCCGGAAACTCTCATGTTACATCAAAGACCGGTGCGGTACTCCTGATCCATCAGGACGACCTCCGCCACCTTGGAAACATCAGGCGCGAAGAGTGCGCGCTGTTCTCCGACGAAAAAAACAGGGCCGGCAAAAAGACGCTTCTGCTTAAAGACAATGACAGGATCTTAATCGGAAATACGCAGCTATGGGTGGTACATACCCCGGGCCATTCTGCCGGAGGGATCTGCATATATTCCGACGGAAATATTTTCACGGGGGACACGCTCTTTACAGAGGGTGTCGGAAGGACCGATCTCCCCGACAGTTCAGGCCCCGCGCTTGTGAACTCAATTAAAAACAAAATCCTCTCTCTCCCCGACGATACGAAGATCTGGCCCGGGCATCACTACGGAAGAAAACCTGTATCGACTGTCGCGGAACAGAAAAAGAATTTCGGGATCAGGTAACAGCATGAATTTGAATGACAAGCAGCCGCTCTACAGGCTTAAAGAGGTGGCAAGGATATTGAGAGCCGAAAACGGATGCCCATGGGACAGGGAACAGACCTTCAGCTCGCTTAAACCGTATCTCGTCGAGGAGACATACGAAGTCTACGACGCGATCGAAAGCGGAGACCTGAACGACCTCAAAGAGGAACTCGGCGATCTGCTGTACCAGATCTACGCCCACTCCGAAATCGCCTCTGAGACTTCGTCCTTTACAATCGACGATGTCGCAAACGGAATCTCCGATAAACTGATAAGAAGGCACCCGCATGTTTTCGGCAACGAAAACATTACCGATTCACGTGGCGTGAAAATCCGGTGGGAGGAGATCAAGAAGACGGAGAAAATGGAGCGGAACTCTATACTTGACGGAATCCCGAGGCATCTCCCCGCCCTTGTTATGGCATACCGCATACAGGACAAGGTCTCTCATGTAGGATTTGACTGGGAGAAGATTGATGATGCGGTAGCGAAGCTCGATGAAGAGGTGGGCGAATTCAAGGAAGCTGTAACGCTTGACGAGCAGGAAAAGATCGTAGATGAGGCGGGAGATATCCTGTTCAGCCTTGTGAACGTCCTCAGGTTTAAAAAAATCGATGCTGAGGACGCTCTGAGAAAAACAATAGACAAGTTCTCAACACGTTTCAGATACATAGAAAAAAGAGTAAAGGAATCCGGGAGGCAGATCAGCGACATGTCCCTCGAAGAACTCGATAAATTCTGGGAGGAATCGAAGAAACAGCTTAAATGATAACTATTCCTGCGTGTACAACGGTATGATCAGGTAAAAAACCTCTTTTGAATTACCGGTATAATGCCAAAAACAATCTGAGCAGATAGACCAAGTGCGCCCGGTAAATTAAGTATGCCGGTAATATAACCGTTCCATGTTTGTCCAAAAAGTAATACTGACATCAAAGCTTCTGCAGCCATAAGCCATAAAAATGCAGAGCCGCCAAATATAAAGAGATATTCTGATTCAGTTTTTACTGAGTATTTAACGATAAGTCTTCTGCAGAAAAACCATGAAACTGTCAGCATAACCGGAATCTCCAGCAGCACTCCAGCAAGAGGTCCTATACGAGGCACAAGTAAAATTGTTCGGATAGTCCCCAGTATAAATCCAAGCGCAAAAATGCCGAGAAAATATAAAAATCCGGCTTTAAGTGCTGCAACCGTTTCAGCTTTTTTCATTGAGAAACCCTTATTTGTTAAAATAATTAATTCAGATGTTTCATTGGCCACTGAACCGGTTCATTCTTTTCCTGCTCTGCAAATTATCCGACAACGCAGTTTTTAAAAATTATTCCGGTCTATACATCTATCTCTATTCTACATAAACATCCGGGATGAATCAGTATGTTATCCAGAATATTATTTTTCAATCAGATAGTAAACACTGCCGCGGTCGTCGCTCCGCTCGTTTCCCTCCAGTTCGTTAAAAAAACTGTCAACGATCTTCCATCCGAAACCGCGCACCATTTTATCAAATGATTCGCGGCTGTATCTGCAGCCCCATGTCCATCCTGGTGCCGGCGTTACGAAGTAGTCGGGATCTTTGCTGCTTAATGAAACTACAGTCTGAACTATTAAAAATTTTTCTGCTGCTTCGTATGACTTCACAAGAACTTCACGTGGATTGGAAACATGATAGAGCCCGCCGATATTGGCTACTATATCTGTTTTTTCAAATTTTTCAAACTGGCTGATGTCGCTCAGATCGGCCAGTATGAACTCATAGTTCCGATATTTTAACCGTTTCGCAATTTCAATTGATCTGTATGAAAAATTTTCACGATTATTATCAACACCGTACGCTTTATCTGCGCCGAATTTTAGTGCCACCATTGCATAATATGCATCCGCGCAGAAGAGTTCAGTGAAAGTGACTTTTTCACCGAGCCTTTTCCGGGACTTCGCAATGGCAAGCTGGATATATGCGCTGATAACCGGCTCCTTGCATTTCTGGTTGGGCACAAAAATCCCCTGCAACTGTATATTATTTATACCAAACAGCGAGTATTCATGATACAGAGGCCCCATATCCTCCCAGTCTGACTCCGGCTGGTTTTTCTTTATCGATTTTTTAATAAACATTTAATGCTCCTTGAACGACTGTCTGAATCTACTTTATATATCTTTTTAGCCACTGTACCAGTTCATTCTTCTCCTGTTCAGCAAAAGACCCGCCTCCGTAACGGCAGTAATAAATTTTTTCCCTGTACTGATTGTATTTAGTCAGTTCTGCCGGAGAGAGCATTCCGGAATCAACCTGGTTTATGCCCCTGTCGGCATTCAGCAGAAACATATCACCGCTGCTGTCCGAGATAGAGTTCTGAAGGTTTTTTAAAATATCATCTTTCCGGTTTTCAGGACCGGTTTCCTTTTCAACGGGTGTTTCAGTTCTCAGCTCGGCCCTGATCATTTTTAACTTTTTCCTTTCCCACAGAACCAGAGCTATAACAATTGCCGCCAGACCGGCAACTATAAGTATTATATAACGGTAATCAAATTTCCCGTTTGAAGCCCCCTCCGGTGAAAACTGCACCTCGCTTTTTTCTCCGGTTACCGCACCCTTCTGAATCTCAAATGTCAGCGGGGCGCTTTCGGCCTTTTCATATACTTTCCTGTACGGATTAAAATACTCTATATATATCTTCCCGGGATTGATTTTCCCCCCTGCGTTCATAACTTGCGGTATCACGGTGACAAGAAAATTTTTCTCGCCGGTAATGGCTCCTCCGCTTATCGAAAGGTTCTGCTCCCTCTCCTCAATAACGGTTTTTATTCCGTCCTCATTCTCAATCAGCGGCTTCGACAGAGTGATCAGGTTCCCTTTACCGGACACTTTTACCGGAATTTTTATCTCGTCATACAGGTTAAATATGCCTGAGGGGACCTGGGCTTCAATTTTAAATTCTCCGACGTCTCCGGAAAATTTTCCGGTTTTACCGGCATCGGGGATCGGTATAACTGTAATTTTCTTAGTCGGGAATAAAATTCTCTTTCTGGCGCTCATCGCGAAAAATCCCCGGTTCACATCGACCGTCGCCTCGACCGAACCTCCCCCTATATCGTGAACGCCGTTTTCGACAGGTACAAGACAGAAAGCTCCGGCATATGTTCTACCGTCGCTGTCTATACCACCTTCAATTTTTTTCATTACAAAGCCCTTTACATGGGGCTGTTCGCTGAACCCTTCTATCTGCGGGTTTTCATCAGCTCCGCCATAGATAAAGTATCGTATAACAAACGGTTCCCCGGCGTATACAGTCGCGGCGGACACTTCAATGTCTCCGCGAACCGGACCTGCGTCTCCGCCTTTCCCTCCGCCGTTTGACGATTCGGAAACAGTCAGTGTAACCTCTCTTGAAGAGATCTGCTCACCGCCAGATTGAAGAATAAACGGCGGTATTTTATACACACCCTTTTTCTCTCCGTAGATAGAAAAGGTCAGCACAATTTCCGAAGAGGTATTACCGTTAATATACTGGAAATTGCGCCTTGTACTGGAGAATGTAATATTCAGGCCGTTCAGCGCCGGAAACTTGACAGGTTTAACCTCTGAAGATTTCCCTGTGATTTTCAGCAGCAGAGTCGCCGATTCACCAACGCCGATCCGTGAGGGTGAAAGTTCGGTCTCAATCTCGGCCGCGTAAAGCGATCCGTATAAAAAAACAAAAAGTATTACAAATAAAATTCTACCAGTATTTTTCAAGATATTTCCTGCCATCGCCCTTCCCTTTCTGTTTTCTTACCGGTTTGTTCTTCATAGATTCAAGCAGGTTTTTCACCTGGCTGTCGTTCATCTTCTTTTCGCTGTTGCCTTCTTCATTATCTTTTTTATCCTTTTTGTCTTTGCCGCTCTTCTCTTTATTGTCGGAGCTGCCGTCTGATCCGTTTTTATCCTTATCGTTCTGGTCTTTATTCTTCTGCTCTTTCAGAAGATATTCAAGGTTTTTTCTTGCCTTGTCGTAATTCGGATCTATCTCAAGGGATTTTATATAGCTCTCCGCGGCCTCTTTATACTTTTTCTGTTTCAGATATGTATTCCCCATGTTGAACAGGGCCTTTTTCTGTATTTCGGGGTTCTCCGACGAAATTGAACTCTTAAACTTGTCGGCTGCTATATCGTAATTTCCCAGCTGGTAGTGAGCGTCCCCCTTGTTGTAATCCAGCATGCTCTTCTTTTTGTCATCCGGCGCATGCTTCTCCGCATCTTTATAATGTTCCAGGGCCTGCTTCGGCTCCCTGTTCTCATAGCTCCGGTTCCCCTTCTCGACCTCGTCGCTGAACGGGTCAAGCCAGGCTGCGAAAACAAGAACCGCTAAAATTATCAGAAAACTCTTCTTCATAGCAACTCTCTGTCACGCACGACCGTAATATTTTGTCTCTCACGGATAAACATTTCAGCACAGAGCAGAATGACAAGAAGCAGCAGGAAGATATATGTCCTGTCGATCTTCTGCCTGACCATTTTTGATCCGTAATACGTTTTCTCTTTGCTTTCAATCAGATCGATAATTTTTCCAAGTCCGGAAAAACTATCCGTTATATCCACGTAGAATCCGCCGGTCATTCCGGAAAGCTGCTTCAGCAGATCATCGTTCTTTTTCGTTTTAACCAGCGTACCGCTGCTGTCCCTGTAGAAGCCTCCAGCCCCGCTGCTCCCCGATGCCGGAATCAGATCGCCGCTGCGGCCTATACCTAGCGTATACACCGAAACCCCGAGTTCCTTAAACTTCTCCGCTTCGGCATTAACTCCACCCTCATGGTCTTCACCATCGGTAATCACTATCAGCATTTTTGAAGTAAGCCTCTTCTTCTGGTAGACCTTCCCCGCTTCAGCGAGCACCTTCCCCATATCGGTCCCCTGCAGCCTTACCGAATCGGGACCGGCCGCTTCGAGGAACATCAGAAAAGCCCCTGTATCGTTAGTCAGAGGACACTGCAGAAAGGAATCTCCGGCGAATATCAGCAGCCCTATCCTGTCACCCTGCAGGGATTCAGTGATGACTCTTATCGCGCTTTTTGCCCGCTCAAGCCTTGAAGTATCAACGTCCTTCGCCAGCATACTCCTGCTTACATCGAGGGCGATCAGCACGTCCGTGCCCTCATTTGAAATCTCTTTGACCGTATCACCCCATCCAGGCCCGAGCAGGGCGATACAGGAAACAATGACTGCAATCAGAACAAGTGTCTCCTTGATAACAATCCTGGAATAGATGCCTGCAATCACGCTCCTCGAAGCCTCCCTGCTCCCTGTAGCGGAGTTCACAGCCATACGCCGCCATATCGAATAGAACAGGTGAGCGGCTGTCACCGCCGCGCCGGCAGAGAATATGTAGACCATATATTCGTGGTTAATAAATTGAATCATGGCAGCTTCCTGTAGAAAAGAGATCTGAGCAGTATCTCGATAAAAAAAAGCGAGATCCCGGCGACAAGTATCCATCCGGACCTGTCATCGAATTCATGGTAAACCTTCAGGTCTGCATCGGACTTTTCAAGCTTGTCAATCTGTTCCATGCTTGATTTGAAAACACCGGTCGAATCAGCCCTGAAATAAAGCCCGCCGGTCTCCTCTGCTGTTTTTTTAAGTGATTCCTCGTTGAAGTGATTGCTCACATAGACCTTGGGAAACATGGGACCGGCGGAGTTAGGATACGGGACTTCACCATCGCGTCCTATGCCGACCGTATAAACCTTGATGTTCATGTCGGCGCAGGTCTTCGCTGCTGTTTCAGGATCAATCTCGCCGCGGTTATTCATACCGTCTGTTATCAGTAGTATCATTTTCCCCTTCGCCTTCCCCTCCATCATTCTGGAGGCCGCAAGCGCCAGCGCGTCCCCTACTGCTGTGCCGTCTTCATCGACTGTATCAAAATCGAGTTCGGTTAAAATCTCCTTGATAATCTCATGGTCAACGGTGAGAGGCGACTGGAGATACGCATCGCCTGCAAACACGACAAGCCCAATACGGTCGTTCTGACGTTTCTCTATGAAATCGGAGACAACCCTCTTCGCCACAGTGAGCCTGTTGTCAGGCTGAAAGTCCTCACCCCTCATCGAGCCGGAGAGATCAAGCGCTATTATGATATCGAGTCCCCTGTTTTTAATACTTGTATAAGTTATCCTTTTACCCGGTGCAGCCAGCGCTATTATCAGAATTACTGCGGATACCAGTCTCAGATATCCGAGATAAGGATATGTCTTTGTCTTCAGGCTCGCTCTTCTTTTCAGAATCTCCGATGAAGGCACAGCAATCGCGGAGCCTCTTTTCCCCGCACCGCGGAAAATATAGAGCCAGGCGCATACCGCCAGCGGAAGCAGTAGAAGAAGGAAGTACGGATATTTAAACGCGAAGTGTTCCATTGTCACCCCTTTCGTTAACCGCGTTCTCCTTCGCAGCCTCTGTCATCGCTGATATCTTCTTCGCTGTGGAAACGGTCGCCTCGAGATTATCAAGAAGCAGCTCGGTCGACGGAGCGAACTCCGCAAACTTCGAGAAATCCCACAGCCTCATGTTGCTTAAAATCATCTCGCCGCAGATCTGATACATCTCTCCCGGCATGTATCTTTTTATCCTTGAAGCGATCTCATCGGTAGTCATCTCGGCCGCGTCGAACATCAGCATAGATGACAGATATCTCCTGAATATGATAGATATTCCGAAAACATATTCGTTAACCTTTCCCTGATCTATCAATTCTCTGAGTTTTAACGATTCAACCTCACTGAGAAAAATTTCGATCGGGGGAACAGGCGGAGCCTCCGGTTCGGCAGGTTTTTTTCTTTTCTTTAAATAGTAGTAAACAGCAGCCGCTGCTGCTATAGCGAGCAGAACCGCAGCGATAAGCCAAATTATTCTGGTATAGTTTCCCGAAAGGGATACCGGAGGTTCAATATCTTCGAGTTTTCCCTCTTTGTTGCTCTCCTCAATTGTTACTGATGGAATCCTGTAACTGATCGTTACGCCGTCAGACCCGGCGATTTTTATCTCCGGAAGCACATAGATACCGGGCCTGTAGTAGCTCAGCTGAATCTTTATATTGACCTGTTTCTCTCCCCCCGGTCCGGAATCATCCCGTGTGGCGCTGTTTATGATATACAGAGGAACAAATTCATCCGGCGAGTTTTCCCCTTCTCCCGGTTTATTCTTATTTTTCTTACTATCACTCTCTGCTGATTCATTTTTGTCAGGGTAGACAACTTTTTTTTCAGGCAGCGTTATCCTGATCGAAGCGGGATCGATGCCGGATATCGAAAGGGTGTATGCAAGAGGTGCCCCTACATTCGCTTTCTCCGGATTTACAGCGGCATTCAGAGACACTTCTGACGCGTATGACGCTCCCCCCGCATAACATACAACAGCAGCAAAAACGGCCGCGGTAAAAACTATGAATTTAAAATTTTTTCTCATAAAAATGCATCTTCATCCAGCTTTAATTCTTTTGGTAAAAAATCTCAGTATCGGAATTTCGATCTGTTCATCAGTCCTCAGTTTTATCGAATCAAATTCGCCTGTATCGGGGAGCTTCGTCTTCACCGGAATGGAATCTGAAAGAAACGTTTCATTCGTCTCCAGATCGAGATATTCGGTAAGACCGAAAAAATTCATATCATACTCAACGGGGTCATATACCTGGACAGGTATAACGTCATGCTTCCGGGACATTATACGGAGCCTTGTCATATAATCGTTTTTTTTATCGATGAAGTCCGATATTACAAAAACGACGCTCCGCTTCTTCATTACCCTCTGCATGAAATCCGCCGCGGATGATATATCCGTGCCGCGGCTCTGCGCCCTGCATTTTATTACTTCGTCCAGCACCTTGAGCACATATTTTCTCCCTTTACCGGGACGTATAAATTTTTCAATCCTGTCGGAAAACAGTATTACAGATACCCTGTCGTTATTCATATTGGCCAGGTACAGCATCATCGTAAGAAACTCGAGTATCACCTCTTTCTTCTTTCTCGATATGCCGAAGTCGTTTGAACCGGAAAGGTCGACCATGAACACCACAGAGAGCTCCCTCTCCTCGATATACTCTTTAACAAAAAGATGGTTCATCCTCGCAGAAACGTTCCAGTCGATGCGGCGCACGTCATCTCCCGGGATATACTCCCTGACGGAATCGAATGACAGGCCGTATCCCCGGAAAGCGGACCTGTACTCTCCGGAGAAACTCGTATTGATCTTTTTGCCGGTCTCAAGCCGTATCTTTTTTAAGAGAGCTATCTCTTTTGAGTCCAATCAGGGAACCTCCACCGAATCAAAAACAAGCTTAACGATATCATCAGCATTTTTTCCGTCAGCTTCAGCTTCATAGGAGAGAATTATCCTGTGCCTGAGGACATCGGCTCCGATCTCCTTTATATCATCGGGTGTGACAAACCCCCTCCCCCTGATAAACGCCATGCACCTTGCAGCCCTCATCAGAGAGATTGAAGCCCTGGGGCTGGCCCCGAAATCAATATATTTACGGATCTCCTTCCTTGACGGATTCCTTGTTTCAGAAACGACCGCAACAATGTATTTGAGAAGCTTGTCGTTGATGTATATGCTTTCAACCAGTTCATTCTTCGCGCGTATCTCCGCCGGAGTGATTATCTTCCTTATCTTCTCGGCGCTGATATCCTTGAATCTCCTGAGTATTTCGATCTCCTCCTCCTGAGATGGATACTCCACAAGGACTTTCATAAAAAACCTGTCCAGCTGCGCTTCAGGAAGCGGGTATGTCCCCTCCTGTTCGATAGGATTTTCAGTGGCAAGCACCATGAACGGTTCAGGGAGCTGAAATGTCGTACTCCCTATGGTCACATGCTTCTCCTCCATAGCCTGGAGCAGAGCTGACTGGACTTTTGCCGGGGCTCTGTTGATTTCATCAGCCAGCAGTATATTAGTAAAAAGAGGCCCCTTCCTGGTAAAAAAATCGAGGTCTTTCGGATTGTAGATCTGGGTACCGGTAAGGTCGGCAGGGAGAAGGTCCGGGGTAAACTGGATTCTCATAAAACCGGTATCAACGGCCCTGGCAAAGGCCCTTACAGCGAGGGTTTTCGCGAGACCGGGAAGTCCCTCAAGAAGTATATGCCCCCCCGCCATAAAGGATATAATTATCCTCTCAATGAGTTTCTCCTGCCCTACAATCGCAGATGAAATCTCTTTCCTGATTTCATCAACGAAACCGTTTTCACTTTTCACTCTCTGGGTAATCTTTTCAATTTCTGTAAAGTCCATATAAAACTCCAGTTTGCATGAATTTGAATCGTCAGTATCCTTTTTCAGGAGACTGTTAAATCGGAATAATACCGTATAGTAATAATTATCAGCTGTTAAGTATTAGATTGAACCGCATCAGGCACAAATGAATAACAAACTCTCCGGGACACATTATTCTCAGTTACAATCATCCCTGTGATGTTACAACAAATTTTTTAAAAAATTATCTGCTAACAGGCAGCGAGAGTATACTGAGAGGATCGACATGCACTCCCCTGATGCTGAAAGCCACATGCAGATGCGGCCCCGTAACCATCCCTGTGGCGCCGACTCCCCCTATGACATCCCCTGCCGCAACCCTGTCCCCCTCTTTCACCCTCCTGGAATCAAGATGCTGGTAATACGAAAAAACCTGGTTTCCGTGGTCCACGATCACCATATCCCCCTCGTAAAACATGGTATGGGAGAGGACTACAACCCCGTCGGCCATTGCAAAAACCGGCGCACCGACAGCACCCTTCAGGTCGACCCCTCTGTGAAACCTCTTTCTCCCTTCGACCTTGACCCTCTTTTTACCCTTTTTCTGATATGAAAGATATACCCTCTTCCTCCAGTAATCGCCGGTTATTTTATGCATGTCCCGCGGATATGACAGGGTATTCATTATACTATCATTAGACACAGAATGGAAGGCTTTATCTAAAAGAGCAGTACACTCCGCTATAATATCTTTATATTTTTTATCTGTTGTATAGTCTTTATCTGAAAATTTCCCCACATTCAGCATGCTCCTTGAAACAGGGAAATCTATATCTTTTACCTTAATTTCTGAATCAAGTGTCTTCACACTGCTATTCACCATATAGTTTATACACACCGCGGCGGGGCCCGGTTTCTCCTCGGGATCTATACCCCACAAACACCTGTATCCCCATGATGTTTTGGTTACAGGAACACTTATATTTTTATAAGAGAGAGCAACCCCCTCCGGTTCCGGCCTCCCGGTCTGTTTTTCGATCTCGGCATAGACACCGTTCCCCTGTGCAAACTGTTTCGCATAGAGAGTGACTTTTATATCATCATTACCGTACGTAATGATCTGAGGCTTAGCAGGTTTAAAACCGGCCGGTTTCTTCAGATTCGATATTCTCTTAACGCCCGTTTTGCCGGCATCAAAAAAAAACGGTACAACCTCCGTTTTGCCGGACATAAGTATACCGTTGTCTGGATACTGATCTTTTTTTTCGGCGGAACTGCAGTCGGTCATGTAAGTTAAAATAAAAAAGACAAAAAAAGGGATAACATATCGGCGGTCCAATCAAAGCCTCTCGGTAATCTGATATTTATAACAATAGAAAAGAGTTTATAACCCTCTGCACGGCAACATAGCATATATTTAAAAGCAACCCGCATTACGCAAATAAAATTCATCCTGTAATCAAGAAAAATAGCCGCAAAAATAAAAAACAGCCGGCTGAACCATTTATCTAAAACTGTTGATTCCGCCGTATTACGGTATTAAATTAAAGCATTGAAATAACTGATTATGAAGCCCTGACCGGATACTTTCAGCCGGTTATGACAAAAAAAACTGCCGGGGAAAAGATGAAAAAAGCACAGATATACAGCGAATCTGAAGAGCGGATAATCTCCGAAGCCAGGAATATGATTTCAAATTCAGGGGATATGGAGGATAAAAAAGCATTCGAAGAGACTCTGTCATCCATCCAGATGCTCGCGGATTCGATCTCCTGCTATCCTTCACTGCTCAGCCACCAGGTACTGGGGAGGCACAGCCGAACGCTCGATACGCTTGTGGAAAATCTATGCTCAAACCCGACAATCAACCTGTTTTTAAATACGCCGACCAAAGCAGTACTGGGGAGAGGTCTTACAATAGCAAAAATGAATTTTTTTATCCTCATTTCATATATCTGTACCGACTACCTGCACCGGTGTCCGATCGGAGATGAGATCAGAAAAACTATCTCGCTCAATGTTTTTTCCATCATGACTGAAGAGGTTTATATATCGATTATCTCGGATGAAAGTAACGATAGAGACCTCCGAATAAAAGCCGGTTATCTCCTTGCAAAAATATGGGAACACAGGATTTATAAAGGGATTGATGAACTTGAACCGGTATTGACTGAACTCTGGATCTCCAGGCAGTCATTCACTCCGCAGTTCGGAACAATGCAGGGAATAGCCGAGATAACCCTGTTCTGCACCAACCACCAGCCCTTATGGCTCGACTTTCTCGGAGATGCTGAATTCAATGAGGACAACCTTGATGCACTGAAAGAGTATCTGATGGGGCTCTCGTACGAGGAGATAATCAAAATAGAAGAATACATGGAGTCAAAATCGATCTCTTCTTTCAACATGGAAGATCTAGAAAAAGTTCTGAAAAACAGGAAATCCTATACAATGCGCGATTATCACGATCCGCGCGAAATGTATCACTTCTATGTCAGAAGAAAAAACAACGCCATATTCCGTTCCAAGATCAGCATCAGAGGGCCGAAAAAAAGCATAGAGGAATACCTGATTTGCTATATGCTGAATAATGACCTAATAAAAAATAACGGAATCAAGGGGGGTTAGCAGGATACTGCAGCCATCCTCCCCCCGGTCTACTGTAATGGAAACGCGGGGGGAATGACTTTTTGAATAATAAAAATTTTAAAAATCTATTTTTTTTCTTTTTCCATCTCTCTGTTCATCTGCTCGAGGCTCTTTGTTGCTTCTTCAAGAGCTTTCTTCATCTGTTCCTGATCTTCTGTTGGTATATTTTTCATCATCTGACCCGGCAGCGTACTGACAGCCTTCATACAGAGAAGTCCGCTTATAATCATCAGGGTAGGAATAACTGCCAGAATGATAGTGATAACTTTTGCTGGACCCTCTTTTCCTCCAAGAGCTTTTATAATAGCATTATAAAGAAGCCACAGTCCATACAGGGCTATCAGAATGCTCACAATACCGCTCAGCCATAAACTGAATCCGCCCAGGAAACCCAGTAGTGCATTAACCGGGGACATTACCATCAGAGATGCAGTTACCCTTACGTTCGCTTCGTAATCAGTGCTTCCACCGCAGATCGCGCTGATAACAAGAACTATCGCACCGCCGATAAACAGACCTATTACAGCGCCTATAACGGCCATCACAAGCCCCATTATTCCGATACCGCCCCCCAGCATACCGCCAAAAGCTCCCCCGACCGCGCTGAGATTGAGGGTTATCCAGAGAAAATTAATTAATGCCGCTACAAAACCGTAAATCAGCGCCTTGATTATAGGTTCGCCGAATCCGCCGGTTTTCGGCATAACCGAAAAATATTCAGCCGGAGTCAGCAGAGTTGCTTTTGTCTCATCCATAAATTTTTGAAAATCGAAAGCTGTTTCAGCCATACAAGATCCTCCTCTTCTTTCTGTTTGTTTAATAATAATGTCGGATTAATGAAGTTTCAAGTACTATTCTTTTTAATTAAAAGAG
>CAYTNW010000033.1:0-32879 GCA_964439325.1 uncultured Leptospirales bacterium
ATCTTATCGGGATCCCCCTGAGGGTTACTGCCGGAAAGGGTTTTTTCGCCAATGGAGAACTTGAATTTAAAGAGAGGAGTAAAAAGGATATAGTTAATATTCCTGCAGAAAAGCTTATTGAGATTGTAAAAGAGTATTATAAATAGATCTGATCAGGGATATTCTGCAGAAATCAGATATGCAGAATATCCCTTAGATTACTGGCTGATCTGCGATAATTTTATCCGTTTTCCATATCGGCGTTATTAATCCTGCATCAAACTTTTTGATACTATCAGTGCTCGATTAATATAAAGTTCATAATTGGAAGTATATTACCAAATAACTCGCCATTTTCTAAAGTAAGAAATCTGTGCTCAATATCTGTTGATTTTAAATGTTCAGTTATTCTATATTGATTCTCAAAAATAAATTTTTCTATTTCTCCCGTCTTGATTCCAAATTTAATTGCTTCATCTTTAATGCCTGAATCAAGAAGGTCTTCTTTGTTTATTATTGTCTGGAAATCGAAACCCAGTTTACTCCCTGCTCCCGAGTTCTGTCTTATTTTTTGAAGCATCGAAACTACTGTATCACCGGATAAATAGAATGTTACCCCCTCCAGTAAAAACAATGTCTCTTTGTTTTTGTCATATCCATTTTTTTGAAGTAAAAATATGAAATCATCTGTTTCAAAATCAGCAGAAATAAATGAAATATTTTCATGAATTTTAATGTTGTTACTTTTTAGAATTTTAAGTTTATATTCCTGGGTTTGTCTGGAATCAATTTCAAAAATCCTGGTATCGTTGATCAGATCTTTGAATCTGTATGGACGGCTGTCATATCCCGCTCCCAGAAAGACGATTTGATCAATATTATTTGTTAATTCTGTTGTAAATAATTGATCAAAATAGTGTGTGCGCGCTATTACATATCCATATAAACCTTCAGGTAAATTTTTTTTTAAAGCTTCTCTTGAATCTGTATCAGCAAGAATCATTTTTCTGTCTTCCGGCAGAAAGATCACAGCTAAATTATCAGCTGTTTTGATATTATTTGCATTTTCATAATTTGAAAGCGCCCTCAATGAGAGCGTGGCAAATGCTGTTTCGGATTTTTTTTTATCTATACCCATAAAACTGAACTCCACGTTTTAAAATGTTTTTTATTTCCTCATCAGATCACAGAAAAAGTTTAATGTCGTTATCATATATTTCACGGTTGATTCATTATCCGTTAATCCGTTTTGAGATATGAAATATTCCTGGGTAAGTGCGATAGATACATAATTATATTGTTCTGCAAATAATTGTGCATCGACAGGTTTAATCATTTTTCTTGTGATCATTTTTTCGATCAGATTTCTATAATAGTTTACCGGCTCATTTACCATGTACTTCAGATATGTTTCTGCAGCCAGTGGATTTCTGAATTTCTCGTAATGAATAAACATCGCAGTATTCTGAAGCAATGAGCTTATTTTGCTCCCGACATGGAATACAATGTATTTGAATATCTCTTCTGGCTGCATGATTTCCAGCATTTTATCAATATCTGCTTCAGAAGGTCTTGATTTGAATGTTTCCTCTGCAAAAAGTCTGAATAGAGACTCTCGGATATCTGCTTTGTTCCTGAAATGATTATACAGAGAGCTCTCCTTTATGTCTAAATGGCCGGCTATTTCTCTGAGAGAAACACTGTCATAACCCCTGTTTGCAAATAATTTTGCGGAAACTTCAAGTATCCTGTTGTGTGTTTCTATCCCGGTTTTACGCTTTTTTTTATTATCATTTGATAAAGTCATATTGTTACAAGATTATCATGTGATATTTTTGTCAATCATTAAACTATCAAATGATAGTTTAATGATTGAATGGATTAAAAACTGGGTATGAAGAGGTTTTAATACTACCGTTATGACTCTATTGCAGGGTATTTATTCCCCTGTATGATAATTAAACAGAATTCTTTGCTGTGTTTATTTTATTCAATAAAGAAGATTAATATTGACATTTAATTTGACCATAGTAAGAAATGGAAATGGTCTTTTTTAACTCTAGTTTATAGATAAACAAAAAAATCAATTAAGGGAGTATCGTAATGAAGATAGTTGTCTGTCTGAAACAGGTTCCTGATATGGAATCTAAGTTTAAGATCGTTGATGACAAAAAAGTCGACGAATCACAAATCGCTTTTAAAATTAACGATTTTGATAACTATGCTGTAGAAGCAGCACTCCAGCTGAAAGAAAAACTCGGCGGGGAAGTAGTTATCGTATCAGCAGGTCCTGACAGAGCGGCCAAAGACATTAGACAGGCCTTCGCTATGGGAGCTGACTGGGGAATGCACATTACCGATCCAGCTATCTATGATGGCGATGGTTTTGTAATCGCAAGCGCTCTCGCACAGGCTATCCAGAAGATCGGCGGTGTAGACCTTGTATTAACAGGAGTTCAGTCAGAAGATCTCCAGGCAGCGGTTACCGGTGTTATGATCGCTGACATCCTCGGGATTCCTCACACAACAAACGTTGTTAAGATTGTAACAGCCGACGGAAAAGCATTTACTCTTAATAGAGAGCTTGAGGGCGGTCTTAATGAAGTTCTTGAACTTGCTGGCCCTGCAATGCTTTCGATCCAGTCCGGTATCAATGAGCCAAGGTACCCGACCCTTCCTGGTATCATGAAAGCCAAGAAGAAAGATCTCAAAACTGCAACCGGCGCAGACCTCGGTGTATCAGCAGCCTCCAGAACTGCGTTTATCAAAATGTTTGTTCCTGTTTCTGATTCTATGGCAGAAATAATTCAGGGAGCACCGGCAGAAGCCGCTGCTAAACTTGTTGATAAACTCAAAAATGAAGCTAAAGTGATATAAGGTAGGAGGATCTGATAATGGCTAAATTACTTATAATTGCAGAACACAGAGACGGAAAACTCAGCAGCGCAACAATGGAACTTTGCAGAATAGCAAAAGAAGTTGCTCCAGCACTCGGACTTGAGCCGGCAGCTGCGGTTTTCGCAAAAGATGATTCTCTTGCAAAAGAAGTTGCAAAATACATACCTGAAGTTTTCGCAGTTGCTGACGCAGCGGTTGCTGCTTATACAGCTGACGGATATGCACAGGCAGTAAAAGGCGTTGTTGAGGCAAAAGACGTTAAAGGCGTTCTCATTCCTCATACATATGACGGTGTTGACTATGCTGCTAAAGCTGCTCTTGCAATAGGCGCTGGTATAGTTTCCAACGTTAACAAACTTGCTGCTGACGGCGGCAAACTCGTTTGCACAAGAAACATCTATAATGGTAAACTCCAGGAAACCAAATCTGTAACTACAGATAAATTTGTTATTTCTGTTGAGAAAGGCGCATATGATCCAGCAGAAGCCGGTGCAGCAGGCAATGTATCTGCAGTATCCGTTTCTTTCGGCGCGATCAGAACTAAAGTTAAAGAAGTTATCGCAACATCTACAGGCGGCGTTGATATTACTGCTGCTAAAATCATTGTATCCGGCGGAAGAGGACTCAAAGATGCCGATAAATACAAAGACACTGTTATTCCTCTGGCACAGAAACTCGGCGGAGAATATGCAGGATCTCGTCCTGTTATCGACTCCGGTTGGGCAGAAGCTTCAAGACAGGTTGGTCAGTCAGGTAAAACTGTAACTCCCGATCTTTATCTTGCACTCGGAATTTCAGGTGCTGTACAGCACGTTGCCGGTATGAAAGGCGCTAAATGCATCGTTGCAGTTAATAAAGACCCAGAAGCACCTATTTTCAACATAGCAACATATGGAATAGTTGCGGACCTTTTTGAAGTTGTTCCGGGAATTATGGCAAACCTGTAATTCAGGAATTTGTATTGTAAATTTTAAAGAGGATGCTTTCGGGCATCCTCTTTTTTTATGCTTAAAAAATATCCATCCCCGGAGTGCCAGAATGTTTAAATCGGGCTGGAGTAGTCAGGTCAAAAAGGATTTGACAATTGGTATAAAAAAATTATCGAGAATCTGAAAGAGAATAAAATTAATTAATTCACCGATGCGCATTTTCATTTATACAAAAAGAAATATTGTTTGAAGAGGAGCAAATTATGAAGATTTACATAAAGATTGCGGCTATAATCATGCTTACAGGGGTGTTTTCATTCATCGCCTGCTACGGTAACAGAGGAGATAGTGGTGGGAGTGTAACCACTAATGCAGCATCGACACTCTTTGCCAGTAAAAGCACTATAGCTCCCGGTATAGAATGTTCCGCCGGCGGTGTTCAGATAGACATGGGATTTGATAACAACAAAAACAATGTACTGGATGCGGATGAGATTACGAAAACAGAATATGTGTGCAACGGAACGAATGGATCTGATGGAATAGACGGCAGTGACGGTACCGATGGAATAGACGGTACTGATGGAACCGACGGAACCGATGCTTCATCCCATCCCTTTGTTGTTTATTCGAACCCTGCAGCAGGTGAAACCGGCGTCGGACTCACTGCTGTGATAAGTATTGTGTTTAACACAGAAATGATACCGGCAACTGTTACGGATTCCGGTGCTTTTACAGTAAAAGATGAAAACGGAAGCGATATAACCGGTTCAGTAAATTCAACCGGCATTGTAGCGTCATTTACACCTGCACAGCCGCTTATGCATAATAGAAGATACAGTATAAATCTTTCACCTTCGATAATGAACACTAATGGAATAGCATTGGGATATAATCACAAAACGTATTTTACAACTTTTTACATCGGGAAAATGGTTTACGTCCCTGCTGGCAGTTTTCAGCGGGATGTTACGGCGACAAACATCAGCGTAATATCATCACCTTTTAGCATGAGTGCGAATCTGATCACCAGAGCTCAGTTTTTAGCGGTAATGGGTACAGATCCAAGCAATACAGCTTGTTCAACCGGGATAAACGATCCTGTACAGTATGTAAACTGGTACCAGGCCATAACTTTCTGCAACAAGCTCAGTATAGCCGATGGACTTACTCCTGTGTATAGCGTAGCAGGAGTAAACTTCGCGACTCTGACGTTCGCATCTGTCCCGACCACAGTAAATACAACATGGGATGCAGCGACGGCAACCATGACAAACAGTGGATATAGACTTCCGACAGAGATGGAATGGATGTGGGCTGCAATGGGAGCGACCAGTGACAGCAGGACTTCTGATATAGTCGGCGGTGTGAATACCGGCGGCTTCACAAAGACTTATGCCGGGAGTACAGAAAGCGCAGGTTATTATACCAGGATAAAGAGTTATGCCTGGACATCCGAAAACAGCGGCAATACTACTCACCCGGTTGGGATTAAATTGCCTAACGAGCTGGGATTATATGACATGAGCGGTAATGTGTGGGAATGGTGCGGTGACTGGTACGAGTTGTATCCTGCGGGAACTCTGACAGATTATACCGGAGCGTCTTCGGGTACTTACCGCATTTTACGCGGAATAGGCTTTAATGACGCTTCCAACTACGCTGTGCTTTACTATCGTAACTCTCATTATCCTCATTTCCTGGTCTCCTCTTACGGATTCAGGATTGTCCGACCCTGAGTTTTTATAATGGACTGCTGTTTTAGTAAAAAAACAGCTTTTCATGGGCAATTTAATGATCCTGGAAAATAGGCAGCATATTCATTTCACTACCGGAATGAAGGTGCTGCCTGTAATTGTGTATTTTTTAAAGGGGTTATTAAATAAAATATTGAAAAATTTCTTACTAAAAGAATTATTATATAAATAAAGGCAATATACATATTTTTCCCCGGGAGGCTATTATGACAGATGCAACTTTGAAGGCTTTAAGCGGTTTGCGGGATTTATCTACACTAAAATGGTATGTTGTACCTCTGCTGGTCATTGTTGTATACATATACTCCAGGGAGATGAAAGAGGCTAGAAAAAGCGGTAACTGGAATGCGGTATTTTCAGGGCTTGCGGTCTTCGGAGGGGATTTTTTCAATGAAACCTGGAACGGATGGTTCATGGTGCTGTCGGGAAGATCAGCAGTATGGACTACACCAGGCGATACGGCGCTCCGCACTTTTGTGGGGTGGAATATCGAGATTATGTTCATGTTCTCGATCCTCGGTTTAGCGTTCTACCATATGCTGACGGAGGAAAAAGAGATAAAGATTCTGGGTTTGCCGGAGAGATGGTTTTATGCGATATTCTGTTCGATAATATGCGTAATAATCGAATGTGTATTGAACAAGGGTGGACATCTGGTCTGGGAATACGAATACTGGTTCAGGTCTTTTGCCGGCGTCTGGCTTGTTTTTATTATCGGATATTTTCCGTTTTTTGCTCTTGCAAACCTGGTCTGCCTGCTGAAACAGATGAAGCATAAACTGGCGATGCTGGCTATTCTCTACGCTGTACCTGTAACAATGAATATAATCGGGCTTGGAATCATGGGGTGGACTTACTGATTTAATGATCTGCAGCATTCGGCAAAAATTAAATTTAAAAATAAAATTACACTACAAAACTGTTTGCCGGTTTTGGAAGATGGAGGAGAACTATGGCATTTAGAATCAAAGCGGAAGACTGTACAGGGTGCGGCGCCTGTGAAGCAGACTGCCCGGTATCATGCATTTCAGAGCAGAAAGATGGAAAAAGAAAGATAAACGAATCTGAGTGCATCAGCTGCGGTGCATGCGCGGATAACTGTCCGGTATCATGCATATCTGAAGTTTAATTTCATCTAGCAGGTTCCTGAAAAAGTCCATCCGTGGCTTTTTCAGAGTCGGTTTTGTGAAGTAAATTCACAAAACCTCACATTAGCAGTTTCCTGTTTTTCAGGAAACTGCTAAGCAGTAACGGATTTTTACGACGGATTATGTTTGTATTGATTATGGTCGAATATAAAGTTTAATACTCTGTTCTCTATCTGGAGAAAACGTTTGTTCTGAGCATGTATCCTATGGTAAGGCTGTAGTTATACATGTTCAGTTTACCGCTGAAGCCCTCTCTCTGTATTAAAAGATTTGTCGGGTAGTACTCCCCTGTAACTCCGAGGGTGAAGTCGGTGTGGTCTGTCACCTCCAGCCTGAATTTAGTACCGGCGGTAAGTCCCATCTGATCGGATTTCATGTATTTAACGGCGTTTTCAGTAGTCTTTATCACCGGAAGCGTTGTGTCCAGTTCCATCGTGGAGTAGCTTATATGAGAATAGACAGCTCCCGCCTCGAGGCTGACTCCGAAAAAACCGCCCCTGAAAGAAAGCAGTATAACAAAAGGTATATTTACTGACTGGAACGACCATGTGACTTTAAGAGCAGGGTTGACGGCACTGGCGGAGTCCTCATATATAAAATTTGTTTTAAAACGTCTGTACTGGATCCCCGATCCGAAACCTGTATTGGCATTTAACAGTTTTTCGACTGTTACTCCGCCCCCTGCATATATTCCTTTTTTATTTTCAAAATCCATATTCTTTTTAATAACATCAAAGTAACCGTAGTTGCCGTTTATACCTATGGAAATATCCGGCACCTGACTGTCTTTTTCAGCGCTTATCAGGGGGGCTGAAAAAACTGTTATCAAGAGGAGTATCAGATGGATTTTTCTCATTGTAATTACTGCTGTTCACCTTCCATTATGCATGTCCCGTTAAAAACAGCGCCGCTCTCCATCACAATCTCCGGAGATACAAGGTCCGCGTTTATTTTACTTTTTTTGAAAAGTTCTATTTTTTTACCGGCCTTGATTTTCCCGTTTACCGTACCGCTTATAGAAACCAGCGATGCGTTAATGTCGGCGCTTGTTACCGATTCACGGCCGATTATAAGCTGTCCGTCTGATACAATTTTTCCCTCAAATTTCCCCTTGATTTTGAGAGAATTTTTAAACTTTAAAGTACCCCTGAAATCGATATCCTCAGCGATAACCGTATCAATTTTATTCTCGTCTTCAACGACTTCTTTGATTTCTGACATCAGATTCTCCTTTTTTATAGCAGCAGGTCTATGGTTGAACTTTAATTCATCATTTAAATCCGGTATAACTTGCAGATAACCGGAACCATGCCGGTTTTCTGTTTCTGTGTTAAATTTGTTGAGATTTAACTATTACTGGTTGTAAATTATAAACAGATATAGTTCTCTTGTCAAACAAAAAGGGTTATATTCTTATTCAGCAGTTATAAAAACTCTGTTTTCCCGATTGTAAGGCGGTTAATGGCCTTAAAGACGGTTAATGCCCGTGGCGCAGAATCAGTTAAGATGAGCTTTGAAATCGATTGTTCAGGGCGGTTTTTGTTCAGATATTTTCATTTATGGAGTTATGATATGGAAGAGATCTTTTCCAGGGCCAGCGAACTGGGGTCCCTCATTAAAGAGACTGAAGTCTACATTAAATTTGAACAGCTTAATAAGCAGGTTGATGACGATAAAGAGGCCTCTCTGCTGCTGAAAAAATATAATGAAATAGCGGAAACGATACAGCAGAAACAGGATGCGGGATTCAGCCTCGAGAAGTTTGAGCAGGAGAGGTTTAAAGACATATCGATGGCGGTGGCTTCTAATGAACTTTTAATGAGGTATCTGAAAGCCAGGGAACTCTATATTGAGATGCTGATGAAGATACACGATACACTCAGCAGCAATAACTTATAAATTTTATTGAAACAAAAAAAGGGATTAGTTATCTTCTAATTGATGATGGAGGGATATTGCAATAATTTTCAATTTCTTGAAAAAACTCTTATTATCGGAAAAGTAAGATCTTAAAAAATCTTGACATTGTAAAAATTTTAATAAAATTATTAGTATTGCAGCAATACTAAGAGGCAGGAGAAATGCAGCCCGATTTAAATAATCTGAAAGCGAAAATTCAGGCTAACAGGGATTTTATAGACAGGATAACGACATCACTTCCCGGATTCAAGGGTTATGTTGAAAAGTCAGAGAACTACGATGCGGACAGGATGATCAGAAGTTTTATAACTGACAAAATCCTTTCTGTCAAAAACAGCCTTGGGGTGATATCCGGGGAAAATGTAAAAAGCGGAAACCTTTCAGTTACACAGGAGATCGATTCTCTGCTGAACCTCCTTGAAGGCCTGGTAAAAAAAGTCGAATATGCCGATTACGGGGCAGGAGGTACTTTTTCGAAGGTCAAAATTACCGAGGAGGACCAGAACAGGCTTCTCGAATACGACTGGAGACTGATCACAGCCTTCGACGAGGTGGGCAAAACTGTTGCAGCCCTTCAGAACCTGCAGGGGGACGCTCTCGCTGCGGAGATAAAAAGCATTAAAACAAAAATCAGGGAATTCGATAAAAATTTTGATGATAGAAAATATGTGATAATGGAGGTCATATAATGGCGTTACTTGATGTCGTACAATGGGATAATAAACCGGGCGAGGTTATTTTTAAATTTGAAGAGGGTGCGATAGCTCTGGGGTCTCAGCTGATTGTAAAAGAGGGTCAGGAGGCTATTTTCTTTAAAAACGGCCAGGCACTCGATTCGTTCGGTCCCGGAAGACATACGCTCAGTACCGGAAATATCCCGATTCTTGAGAAACTGATCAACCTGCCGTTCGGCGGCAAGACGCCATTTCCAGCAGTAGTATATTTCGTAAACAAGACTGAAATACCGAACCTGAAATGGGGCACCAAACAGCCGATGCAGCTGATGGACCCGGTGTACAACCTTCCGGTGCCGATCAGGGCCTTCGGATCATATTCTGTGAGGATAAAGGACATTAAACCGTTTCTGATAATGGCGACAGGAACATGGCAGGCGTTTACCACTGAAGCTATAGGCACGGCATTCAGAGACATGGCGATTCTGCCGAAGGTGCAGGACCTTGTCGCTGAATTTATGATAAAGCAGAATATCACAATACTGAAACTCCCCGCATATTACGACGAGATAGGTTCCGCCGGAAAAGGGAAACTGGTCGAGGAGTTTGCAAGCTTCGGCGTCGAGCTGGTAAGATTTGCGGTTGAATCGATCAACATCCCCGATGACGACGAAAATGTAAAACGGCTGAAGAAGGCCCTTGCCGACAAGGCAGAGATGAATATAATGGGAGAAGATTACAAGACAAAGCGCACATTCGATACTCTGGAGAAAGCCGCTTCCAATGACGGCATGGCTGGCGGAATGATGGGCGCCGGAATGGGTGCAGGTATCGGACAGCAGATGGGCGCTATGATGGGTTCCGTAATGGGGAATGCGCAGCAGGGGGCACAGGGCGGTCAGGTTCCGTGCCCGAAGTGCAAAGCTATGAACCAGCCCGGGGCCAAGTTCTGCGCTTCTTGCGGCGGCCAGATGACTGTACCGCAGGCGGCATGCCCTGCGTGCAAGGCCCAGATTCCGGCGGGAGTGAAGTTCTGTCCGTCGTGCGGCGCCAATCTCCAGGGATCAAACTGCGTGAAATGCAATGCGGCCCTTCAGCCTGGAGCGAAATTCTGTCCCGAGTGCGGAGCTCAGCAGGGTTAAGGAGATTACAGATGTCATCGATGAATTGCGCCTCCTGCGGGGCGCCGGTTGGAATTACAAACAGGTTCAGCAAGGTTGTAGTCTGCAATTACTGCGGAACGCATCTTAAAGTGAGCGGAAACGGTCTTGATATCGCCGGCAAATATCCGAAGCTCGCGGAATTTCCGTCAATATTCAAGGTCGGTTCAAGGGGAACGATTCTCGGGAAACCGTTCTCGGCCCTGGGGCGGATGAGATACAAATACCAGGGTGGGTACTATGACGAATGGTTCATCGAACTCGATGGTGAAAAGTCATGGTTAACCGAGGATGAAGGGACCTTTACCCTCTATACCGATCTTTATGAAGCCGTCGACATTCCAGATATAAACGGAATCAAGGCAGGCCAGAATATAATGGTCGGCGATAAAAAGGTTATGGTGAAGGAGAAAGGCCATGCGGTAGTGGACGGCGGCGAGGGTGAACTCTATTTTTACACAGAGCCCGGTTCCGAGGTAATCTATCTCGACGCTGTTTCTGATGGAAAAAAGGTTTCTGTTGAGTATACTGAAAACGAGGTGGAGATGTTCTCCGGAAGGCCTCTGCTCAAACGTGATATAGTCGTTGAAGGCTGATTATATAAAATCCTTGCTGACGGATTTGAAACTTCTCCGCCCTGGTGTGAACGGCGGGGTAGTAGCAAAAAAATAGAGTATCTTAACCAGGGGATGCCATGAGTACTGAAGATAAAAAGGAACTTGAAGCAATCAAATGTCCAAAATGCGGAGGCGATCTCTCGAAGGGCTCCCATACCCGCTATGATGAGGATGAGGAGGAGGATGTATCAATCCCGGTGGCAAGGTGTATTCAGTGCAATACCGAATATGACCAGCATACCCAGGAATATTACGAGTTATTTGCCGACGATCTCACCCTTGATAAGGACTCCACGATTTTCAAACTCGGCCTCAAAGGAAAACTCAAAGGGAAAGAGTACGAGATAATCGGAAGGTTGAGATACCAGGACGAGGATGAATACGAAAAATCAACCTGGGACGAATGGGTTGCCGTATCTGACGACGGCACATATCATTACCTTGTCGAGGAGGAGGGCAGGATCGATTCTTACGAGGAGTATGTCCCGGAATCAATCGACATGGAGACCAACGGTTCGTACATAGAATTTGAGGGTAAAAAAATCCCTAAGTCCGAAGGCTATATCGGAAGGATAGTACTGGCGGAAGGGGAACTGCCGTGGAAACCGGAAATCGGCGAGGCGACTCAATGTTTTGATTTTAAGAAAGACGGAAAAAACTATACGGTTGAGAAATCTGATGAAGAGGTTTCGATCACCAAAGGTGAAAGACTTAAACACGGAGATGTAATCGAGGCTTTTCAGATAGAACAGTATAAGGAACTGTATGCTAATACTCTTAAAAAGCGAAAGTCCCTTAAGTGGGGGAGCCGTCTGTACGCCGCCGGCATGGCTGTAACTTTAGTAATTTCAGTTTACAGCTGTTTTAATGAAACACCGGTGAAGGGCGTGATGAACCTGAAAAATGTCCTGGTGGAAAACTCTCCTGCAGCTGATGCCGAAGGGAGTGTGTACGAAAGCCAGGTGCTTTACGGGCCGTTCGAGATACCGGAGGGGAATAAGCTTTATAATGTAGAGGTGAAGGTTGACCAGAAGATACAGGCACTGAACCTGGAGTGGCTCTCTTTTCGGATGATGCTGATAAATGAAACCAGGCTGAATGATGTTACAGGCGGTAAAATTTCTGATCCCGCCGTTCTGAAGGAGGTCTTTGAAGATATAGACGCGATGCCGGAACCGCTGGAGTCGTATATAATAATCGGCGATTTCTGGGATGAGGAGGGGAGAGACAGTGACGGCTACTGGCACGAATCTGATCTCAGCTACAATACCGATTTTGTTCTGGATGATGCAGGTAAGTATTATACGTACATGGAGCTTTTCAGTAATAATCCGAAAAATGTTAACTGTGTTCTCTTTACCATAGCGAAGGGGTCAGGTTACAGGTATTATATTATAAGTTTTTTCATTTTTTTCGTACTATGGGGATTAAGCCAGATCCGTTCAAGATCATATAATGAACTTCCGTTCGAGATGTCGGAAGAGTAGGGGGGCGGTAATGCTGAGAAGTATAATAATTTCACTTATTCTGATTTCCGGTTCTTTCATGCTTACGTCCCGTTATGTAGGTTACTCCGGCGCCGGTAAGGAGTATTTTAAAAAAGTAACCAGTGAGAGGAAATCACTCAGGGCCGGCAGCGGTTATTATTCACCGTATCACGGCGGGTCAGGGAGTTTCAGGTCTGGGAAATAATATCATCGGGCATATCGCGGATGATAAGTAATATTATAGCATTTCACGAAATGAACAGCGCATTGTCATTCCGGCTGGAGCGAAAGCGTAATGCGGGAATCCATTTTTAAAAAAATAGATTCCCGCCTTCGCGGGAATGACACCAAGTGTACTAATTCAATCGTAAACTGCTATAGTATTTGAGTCAGGTAATATTGGATCAAAATCACAACGTTTTGTAAATGGTGAACAAATTAAATAATTCAGGGGGTATTTATGGATTGGTCGGTAATTCTTTACGGTATAGTGGACACGGTGATCTATTCGCTTGTCGGAATTGTTTTAATGGGGTTGGGCTTTCTGATTATTACTTTCTTTACGCCGTTTTCTATTAAAAAAGAGATAGAGGATGATCAGAATATTTCGCTCGGAATCATAATAGGTGCGGTAATAATCGGTATCTCGATAATTGTTGCTTCGGTCATTTCATCGCCATCGAGTCCCGGTTCGTTAAAAAACATTCAGACAAAAATCGAGCAGCAGAAATAGATATTGAAAGCGGTTTTACAAAAAAGCGAGCAGAGAATATTATTATTCTCTGTTTTTATTTTATCGCTCTGCGGGATTATCTATGAGCTTGTGCTCGGTTCACTTGCGTCCTATCTTCTCGGAAATCCGGTGGAGCAGTATTCTATTACCATTGGTGTTTTTCTCAGTTCCATGGGGCTCGGGTCGTACCTTTCAAGGTTTATTACCAGAGACCTGGTACGGTCTTTTGTCAGGATAGAGATAGCTCTCGGCCTGACAGGGGGCGTGTCCGTGGTGCTTCTTAACTACATGTTTTCATTTTCAGTTTCATTCTATATGCTGCATGTATTTTTCCTTGTAGTGATAGGTACCCTGGTGGGTCTTGAAATTCCGCTTCTGACGAGAATCCTTAAAAGCTACGGCACTCTAAAGGAGATAATATCAAACGTTCTTACTCTCGATTACATCGGAGGACTCGGAGGGTCTCTGCTTTTTCCTCTGATACTGTTTCCGTATCTCGGGAGATATTTAACCTCGATTGTTATAGGCTCTATAAACATTGCCGTTGCGATAGTTGTAATTGTAAAAATCGTCGATTACTCAAGAAAAAAAACCGATTTCATATGCGCGTTTTTATCCCTGATGATACTTCTTGCGCTGGCGGCAAATTCAGAGTGGGTCAGTGCGATTTTAAACAAAAAGATGTTTTATGATGATATCGTTTTTTCAAAAAGATCAAAATACCAGGAGATCGTACTTACAAGAAACGGCGATGACTTCAGGCTGTACCTCGACGGGTCGCTGCAGTTTTCAACGAGCGACGAATACCGGTACCACGAAATGCTTGTGTATCCCCCTGTGGCGATATGCGGCGGCAGGGATATTTCGGTCCTGGTAATGGGGGGAGGGGATGGCCTCGCGGTTAGGGAGCTTCTGAAGTTTAAAAACGTGATACATGTCACTCTTATCGAACTCGATGATTATATGGTTAATCTCGCAAAAAATAATTCAACGATGAGAGCAATAAACGGCAGCTCGCTGTATAACGGGCGCGTTAGTGTTGTAACCGGCGACGCGTATAACTATCTGATGAAAAATACTCTGAAGTACGATGTAATAATTGCCGATTTCCCCGATCCGCACGACGAAACCGTGTCGAAGTTATATACCGACAGTTTTTTCGGAATGATGAAGAGGTCTCTTAAAAGAGACGGGGTTTTTGTCACACAGTCCGCATCCCCTCTTTTCGCGAGGGAGGCCTTCTGGTGTATTAACAGAACTCTTGGCGAGGTTTTTAAATTTGTGGTACCGTATCATATTTTTATCCCGACGTTCGGAGACTGGGGATTTAATATTGGAACGGACCGGCCGATTGATATTGAACGGATGGATCTGAATGTAAACTCCAGATTTTTCACGAAAGAGACATTCAGGGCGTCGCTTCATTTTCCTCCGGATTGCGACAAAGTCAGTACCGGGATCAACAGGTTTAATAAACCGCTCTTGTATCTCTACTATCTGAAGGGGTGGAAGAATTCGGATTATTGAGGAAACAGAGAAGGCGGCACTTTGTCTTGCCGCCCCCCATGCACTACGGTATTATAGCATCATCAATTAAAAATTAAAACTAGACAGCTTTAACAATATTCCCTGATCTGATGCATCTTGTACATACATTCTGTCTAACAGCTCTGTTATTTACAAGTACTCTGATTTTTTTAACGTTTGCTTTCCACATTTTATTGGTCTTTTTATGTGAGTGGCTCACGTTACAACCAAACTGAACGCCTTTTCCGCATATTTCACATTTTGCCATCTGTCTATTCCTTGGTTACGAATAATTTACAGGCAATACTAAATCCGCCTTATTTATTTTCAAGTAAATTATGCCGTTTTTTAAGAAAATTGTTGAATAAATCGGGTATATTATTTAGTCCTGTTTTCTCTGGTATTTTTAAAATTGTAATAATGTTATCCGGACGGACAATATGGAGATTAAACCTGGTACAAACGTTGCTGAAGCGCTTAAGATGTCAAAAAAAGTAGCAGAAGTTTTTAGAAAATATAATTTGGATTGCCCCGGCTGTAAAGGTGTCTCTCATGAGACGATAGAGAGGGCCGCTTTCAATAACGGGCTGATGCTTGACGAGTTTTTAAATGAGCTGAACGGCGCTCTTAAATAGCATACGGCATTTTCGTGAAGGGTACTGTAAGAGTTATTGCCGGCCTGATGAAAGGGAGGGTCATCCCCTTTAATACCGGCAGATATGATGACGCCGATATCACTCCGCAGAAAGTAAAAGGGGCGGTTTTCTCAATTCTTGGAGAGTATCTTGACGGGAAAACTTTTATAGACCTCTATTCAGGTTCGGGGCAGATCGCCTTTGAGGCCCTGAGCCGTAACTGTTCACTCGCTGTAGTAAATGAACGGGACAGGCAGCGTTTAGATTTCATTAAAAGTTTTATCATACAGAGCGGTAATGCCGACAGGTCGCTTGTTCTGAACATGAATGCTAAAGCGGCCCTGAAGTTTATCTCTGACAGAGGGATTAAGGCCGATATAATTTTCCTTGATCCCCCATACGACAGGGAGAGGGGAGCTACAGATCTTTATGATACAATACTCGCCGATATACATAAATCAGGAATTTTAAAAGAAACAACCGAGGTCATAATACAGCATTTCTCGGCCAATGAGCTTTCTGAATCGTGCAGCGGATTCACAAAGAAAGAAACCAGAAAGTACGGAACAACATCCCTTTCTATTTATTACAAGGCGTAATACTCCGATGCGGGCATGTCTTAGTAACAAAATACCCCTTCGATGCCGCAGGCAGCGATCAATGCGCAGGCATTGACAGCTTGCTGAGGGGAATTTTATCATTTAATATAATAAATTTTCATATTCTGCATCGTAGATATGGCCTGAAGGTATTCAAGCGGCGTCTCCGTCATAAGGTTATGATATGCCAGAGCGATATACCTGTTTGGGTGTATCGATTCGGGCCTTGTGGAATCGACCAGTACCCATCTCCCGCCGATGTATGCTTCAACCCACATGTGGTATACAAAAACATTTCTTTTACCGAGAAAACTTTCCGTAAGAATAAGTCCCATTACCGCCCTGGATGGAATCTTCAGTTCTCTGAGGATGGCTATCGTCAGCACGCTGTGTTCGGTGCAGTCTCCGGACCGGTTCTTTAGAATTGAATCAGCCGGCACAAGCGGTATCCCGATTTTTTTATCTGTTATGTAACTATTCACGAACCTCGAAACGTCCCGTAGAGGATCCTTTGCGTTTCTGAATTTTGCCGACGCCCTCTTCACGCTGTCACTGTTAAGATTCAGGTATGGCGTATTTTTCAGAAAGCTTTCCGGATTTTTATTCTCTGTTAAGAGATTATCTCCTGCTGATATGGTTACAGAGCTTTTACCGTTATCTGATTTTACCGATAAGACTTTCTGGCTGGCGGTCGCGGAGAGTGTAAAATCTTCATCTGAACTTTCGATGCTGTATACAGTTACGGTGCTGCTGTATACAGTATGATTAATTCCGGACGGTTCTATTATAAAAGAAGATGCCGGCATAGTTCCGGCATCGTTACAGAGAAGAAGCGCTGTTAAAATGCCGGATATCCGGCGGAGAAATTTTGTCAGGTTCATTCAACTCTTTCCAGTTCAAATATATTGTTGAGCATCTTTATCACGACTTTTTCCGTTATACCTTTTTCATTCAGATACATATCCATGCTTTTCAGCTTTTCAACCCTCTGTTTAATATGCATCAGTTTCACCGTTTTGTTTCTTACCCGGACTGTCTCGAAACCCTTTGTTTCAACAATAACGAGGATAGGGGTATCTATCTCGACAGACGGTTCGTACATGTTCGCCTTTATTGTTACACCGGTTTTGAATTTGCTTTTAATCAGTTCGCTGAAAAAATAGTTGCCGTCCAGGACGAACGGGCCCTGTATTGTAAATTTCGATTCGTAATCACCGTTCTTCAGAGAGACTTTCCCTCCGTCAAAGACGGCCGTTTTACTTATCTCCTGGTTGCTGTTCCCAGCAGTGTCGGTAACGGTGTTTAAAACTTCAAGTCTTACAGGTTTGAAATTTTTTGTTTCGGTGACTATCTGTACAGACTTATTCTGTATTGACCCCATGTTCAGGTACATCTCACTTTTTGAAATATAGTTATCCCCTGAAATGGTATTAGAAATGACGGCGCTGCCCGCCCTGACTCCGTTTATCAGCAGGTCATAGTTCCATGTCCCTTCAGGGATCTGTGAAGGAGCCGATGAGCATGACATCGCAGCGATGATTAATAGTGCCGGTAAAAAAATCCTGAATTTCATTACGTTACCATCCGGTTTATTTAAAGTGGTCGTAGCCTTTAATCGTGACGGTTATCCGTGAACCGTCTGAAATGAGGGATTGTCCATCAGGGACGATATTCCCGATATAGGTTATCTCCCTGTTGTCGATAATTTCAAGTTTTGTAGTAAACAGCAGTTCGTACTCCTCGCCGCTGTAGAGTGAGTAATCCGTAGTTTTAAGATTTCTGCTGCTGCAGAAATCTTTCAGTTCCCGATCTGCCGGAATTTTGTCCTCGAAGAGTTCAAAACCGCACCGGCTTGCATCGCATATATGTCCGAGATCGATAAGCAGACCGTCGGATATGTCGATCATTGATGTCGGCTGATAATCCTCGATGATCGAACCGATAAGCCCGCCGCGCGGTTCCGGCCTTAGGTGCTTTTCCATAGCCGCGGAGAAGCCGCCGCGGTCTGATTTATTCTGAAGAATTTCAAGTCCAAGCCTTGACAGTCCTGTATTCCCGGTCACGTAGATCCGTTCTCCGGCCGATGCGCCGTTCCTGCTTACCGGAGCGTCTGTTTCTCCGTAAATCGAGATGTTGATTATCAGCTCGCGGGACCTTGATGTGTCTCCGCCTGATATGAAAACTCCGTGTTTGACCGCGCAGGAAAGCATTCCGTCGTAAAGCTCTTGGATCATCTCTGTTGTGAAATCGGGAGGTATCCCTATGGAGACAAGGGCGAGTACCGGCTTGCCACCCATAGCATAGATGTCGGAGATGTTCGCTGTCATCGATCTGAATCCGGCGTCAAAAAGTGAAGTATAACTTAAATCGAAGTGGACGTTTTCAATACTTATATCGGTTGAAAAAAGTCCGTACCTGTTATGTGAAATTCTGTAGACGGCGCAGTCATCTCCGATACCTGTAATTGTCCCGGAGATACCCTGGGCGCGGTCGACTCTCTCCCTGATCGATTCAATCAGTTTAAATTCACCGGTAATCATAATTATCAGCAGTATTTATTTTTACAGTATTCGATTCTTTTCTTCAGATTCTCATAACCTATGACCGGGATCGCGATATCAAGTTCAGGCCCGGCAAGCGTTCCTGTTATCATCGCCCTTACAGGGTGGAACAGCTTTTTCCCCTTATGCTCGGTTTTATCTTTAATACCCTGTATAAGGCCGGTCAGTACCGTCTCCTCATTAAGGGTTGAGATCACTTCAACCGCGGTTTTTATTATATCCTTCGAGTAATCCTCGTTCAGCAGTTTATCCGATTCCTCGTCGGGAATATTTATATCATTTAAAAAAATACCGGCCGGTTTAACTATATCGGACAGTATCTCGCAGCTGTTCCTTGTGATCGAGATTATGTTTTCAAGCCTGTCCCTGCCGGTCGATTTTATATCAAAACCGGCTTTTTCGAGGTATGGTATAAACATATCTGTAATCTGCTGAAGGGAATACCTCTTCATGTAGCTTCCGTTCATCCATTTAAGTTTCTGAAAGTCAAATACTGCAGCACTTTTCCCTATGTGCGAAATATCGAACAGCGATACGAGCCTGTCAAACTCGATGATCTCCTCGCCGGATTCAGTGGACCATCCCAGAAGTCCGAGATAATTCATCAGCGCCTCGGGGAGATAGCCTTCCTGTCTGTAAAGGTCAACGGATGTTATCCCGTGCCTCTTGCTGAGTTTCTTTTTGTCCGAGCCGAGTATCAGGGGAAGGTGGGCATACTCCGGAGCAGGTATCCCCAGCGCCTTTGCTATCAGTATCTGTTTCGGCGTGTTCGAAAGATGGTCCTCTCCCCGTATTACGTGGGTTATCTCCATCAGGGCGTCGTCAATGCTTACTATATAGTTATAAACAGGGCCCCCGTCGGATCTTACTATTATAAAGTCTCCGCCGATGTTGCTGCTGTTGAATGTCACTTTTCCTTTTATTTTATCTTCAAATACGATGCTCTCACCCTCCGGAACCTTGAACTTTACCGGAAAGCTCCCCCCTCCGCATAGCTCCTGCTGCTCATCGTATGAAAGATTTCTGCACCTGTCAAGGAACGGTCTGTTCTGCGCCTGGGCCTCTTTCTTGTCCTCCTCGACCTGTTCGTTCGAGCAGAAACATCTGAACGCGTGTCCGCTTTTGAGAAGTTTCTGCGTATATGTGTTGTATATCTCGTCTCTTTCCGACTGTCTGTAAGGTCCATGGCCCCTGTCTTTATCAGGGCCTTCATTCCACTCCACTCCGAGCCAGCGAAGATCGTCAAGAATAGATTTTTCAGATTCAACGGAACTTCTCTCCTTGTCCGTATCCTCTATGCGGATAATAAAATCAGCATTTTCCTTTTTTGCTATAAGATGGTTAACTATCGCGGTCCTGGCATTTCCTATATGAAGGTATCCTGTTGGACTCGGTGCAAATCTGACTCTCATTGTTTACTCCTGAACTGCATTACTATGGATATATGAACCTGAGCACTTTATTTGTAAATGAAAAAACGGGTAAATTTTCAGGGGAAATGGCAGCACCGTTAAAATATTTAAGGTGAAATTATAACTCACCCCTGATAATTTACTTGATTATTGAATTAAATATTAAAACCTGTCCTACGGAAAAATTTATTAAACAACAGATCGGCCGGAAAGATCCGGATTCAGGGTGATGTCATGAGCGAAAATACAATAGTGGAAAACGAACCGGGGAAATCCAATTTTATTAAGGACATAATAAAAGAGGATCTGGAAAACAATAAAAATGACGGGAGGGTGGCTACAAGGTTCCCCCCGGAGCCGAACGGATATCTCCATATAGGACATGCTAAGTCTATATGCCTCAATTTCGGTCTTGCGAAGTTTTTTAACGGGACATGCAACCTCAGGTTTGATGACACAAATCCCTCGAAAGAGGAGACCGAATATGTCGATTCAATTCAGGAGGATGTAAAGTGGCTCGGGTTTGACTGGGAGGAGAGGCTTTATTACGCATCTGATTACTATGAAAAACTTTATGATTTCGCAGTTGTTCTCATTAAAAAGGGGAAGGCATTTGTATGCGACCTCACAGCGGAACAGATGAGGGAATACAGGGGGACTCTGACTCAGCCGGGCAGAGAGAGCCCGTACCGCAACAGGAGCGTCGAGGAGAACCTTGACCTGTTTGCCAGGATGAGAAAAGGGGAGTTTAAAGACGGGGAGAAGACCCTGCGAGGTAAAATAGATATGTCTTCGGGATATATTGTGATGAGGGACCCGGTTCTCTATAGAATACAGCGCTCGACGCACCACCGCACCGGAGATGCATGGTGCATCTACCCGATGTACGACTTTGCGCATCCCCTTTCCGATTCAATAGAGGGTATTACCCATTCCGTATGCACGCTTGAATTTGAAAACAACAGGCCGCTCTATGACTGGGTTGTAAATGAAACCGGTGTTGTGCACAAGCCGAGGCAGATAGAGTTCGCCCGGCTGAACCTTTCCTATACCGTTATGAGCAAGAGAAAACTGCTGGAGCTTGTGACTAAGAATTATGTTTCAGGCTGGGACGACCCGCGGATGCCGACGATCGCAGGGATCAGGAGGAGAGGCTATACACCGGAATCGATAAGGGACTTCGCAGACAGGATCGGTGTTGCGAAGGCCGATAACATGGTTGATATAGCGATGCTGGAGCACTGTCTCCGTGAAGACCTTAACAAAAGGGCGCAGAGGGTAATGGCCGTTATAGATCCGGTAAAAGTGGTAGTTGACAACTACCCTGACGGCGAAGTGGAGGAAGTGGACGCAGTAAACAATCCTGAGGATGAAGCCGCCGGCACGCGGAAGATGCCTTTTACCAGGGAGCTGTGGATAGAGAGGTCCGATTTTATGGAAACCCCGGTTAAAGGATTCCACAGGCTGTCCCCCGGATCTGAAGTCCGTTTTAAACACGCATATTACATAAAGTGCGTTTCTGTTGAAAAAGATTCAGACGGAAATATTCAGCTTATACACTGTACATATGATCCTGAAACGCGCGGCGGCTGGGCAAAGGATGGAAGGAAAGTGAAAGGAACTATACACTGGGTTTCCGCCGCTCATGCTGTAGTGTCGGAGGTCAGGCTTTACGAGCACCTTTTTACTAAAGAGAACCCAGATCTTCTCGAAGAGGGGCAGGATTATAAGGCAAACATCAATCCGGATTCACTGAAAGTGGTTGATAAAGTTTACGTGGAGCCGTTTGTTAAAAAATTCGGCGCCGGAGACAAATTCCAGTTTGAGAGGACCGGTTATTTCTGTATCGATCCCGATTCAACAGCGGATAAAATGGTATTCAACCGGACGGTTTCGCTGAAAGACTCGTGGGGTAAAATAGCGGTAAAAAACGCGGCCGTCTAATGGACCGCGTTTTCGATCGCAGTAATAATATCCTCGAGGTTATAGGGCTTCTGTAAAAATCCGGATATCTTTTCGTTAGTGAATCTGGAAATTATGTCGTGCTCGCAGTAACCGCTTGTGATGATGATCGGTATTGCCGGATCTATCTTTCTTATTTCGGTCAGCGCCTCTCTGCCGTCAAGTTCCGGCATGGTCAGATCCATCAGTATGCATGAGATCTCATCCCTGTTCTTTCTGAAGACGTCAATCGCTTCGAGGCCGTTGCGTGCAAGCTGGACCTTATACCCGGATATGTTGAGCATCTTTGTCGTAAGGTCCCTTATGTATTTTTCATCGTCGGCGATAAGTACTGTGAGATTTTTATTAGCGAACGAAGGATGTCTTTTCTCAACCTGTTTGCTCGGATCAAAAGTCTCGTCAGAAACAGGGAAATATATTTTAAAGCTTGTTCCCTTTGACACAATGCTTTCAACCATCAGACCGGCGTTGTGGCTTCTAATAATTCCTGAAACAGCAGCGAGCCCGAGTCCTCTGCCGGTAAATTTTGTCGTGAAGAACGGATCAAATATCTGTTTCAGCTTATCGTTTTCAATGCCGCAACCTGTATCGGTAACGTCAAGGAGAATGTAGTCGCCCGGGACCATGTTGTAATTTATAGTCAGCAGTTCAATATCAGATGATGTGAGAGATGTTTTTGATGTAGTTACGCTGATCTTCCCCTTGTTTTCAATTGCTTCAGAACCGTTAAGTATCAGGTTCATCACTATCTGTCTTATCTGAGTCGCGTCACCTTTGATCCCGGGAATTTCCGGCAGCAGTGAGTAGGAGAGCTCGACTTTTTTTGATATTGACGCTTCAAGAAGCGAATTCATCTCTATGATAAGGTCGTTAAGGTCAATCTGTTCTATGATGAATGAACCTTTCCCGGAGTACGCCAGCATCTGGTTTGTGAGTTCACTGGCAAGTTTTGTCGCTCTCTTTATCTCGATTATTCTCTGCTGTATCTCGACATTCTGCGGCAGTTCATAAAGCAGAATGTCGGAATTTCCCAGTATTCCGGTTAAAAGATTATTGAAGTCGTGGGCTATCCCTCCCGCAAGCACGCCGAGGCTTTCAAGTTTCTGTGCCTGCTGCATTTTGAGTTCAAGTTCGAATTTTTTCGCTTCGGTATCTTTCTGTTCTGTTATGTCCATGACCGAACCGGCGATGCGTGCAGGTCTGCCTTCGGTATCGTATTCTACGATTTTGCCTCTTGAGAAAAACCACCTGTATCTGCCGTCGGGCATCTTGGCGCGGTATTCGTCAGTATAGATTTCACTATCCTTTTTCAGTAGCCTGACCATCGAAGCTATTGATGCCTTATAATCGTCCTCATGAACAATGCTTTTCCATACCCTGCTGATGTTATCAATGATGTTTGATTTGATTCCCAGAAGTTCGATCATATGGTTGTTCATCCAGAGGGTATCTTTTTTAACGTCGATATCCCACAGTCCTATAACCCCTACCTTTAACGCAAGGTCGAGCCTGTCCCACACATCCTTCAGTTCCTGTTCGGCCTCGTATCTCTCAGTTTCATCTCTCCCCGAAGAGAAAACCAGGTCTATGTCTTTGAAGGCTATGCTGCTCCACTGAATTATTCTGTATTCACCGTTAGTTGTTTTATATCTGTTTGTAAATGAGAGGACCCTGTCTGTATTATATAGTTTTTTTCTTATATCTTCAGTTATCTTTATATCGTCGGGATGGATCAGGTCGTAGATATTCATGTTCTGTAATTCGCTGGTATGCCATCCAAGTAGGGATGTCCACGCGGCATTAATCTGCTTTATTTCACCCTTGAAATTGCTTATCGACAGAAGGTCGCCGGAATGGTTGAAAAGAAGTTCTCGCTGAAACTGCGAGGTTTTCAGCTGTGTAATATCCTCTACGAATGTAATCAGATGTTTCTCTCCGGAGAAATCGTCCGTAAGTTTAAGCATGTATACGTTTTCGTATACGGTAGACCCGTCCCTTTTAAGACCCCTGACATTGAGTGCATTTACGACGTCTATATTTGAAAGCTGACCTATTATATTTTTACGGACTTCCTGGTCGTAATAGAGATATCTCGCGTTTTTCAGATTTTTGCGGAGGTCATCCACGGAATCATAGCCGAAGATATTGCACAGTGCCGCGTTGGCATCAAGAATATCTCCCGCCATAGTTGACTGTATTATGCCGATAGGGGAGTTCTCGAATATATTCCGGAATTTTCTTTCGCTGATTTTCAGCCTGTTATGCGACTCTTCTATCTCCAGCTGGTTTCTCTGGAGCTCGTCCATAATGGCAGACATCTCTTCATTCTGCGCTTCAGATTCCTCGTAGAGTGCTTCAATTTCGGTGTTTTTTGTGAAGAGTTCCTCTTCAAAAAGCTTCTGGGCCGTTATATCAAATATAATCCCGTCCATCTGGGCAGGTTTGCCCTTTTTGTACTTCGTAATCTGGCTGTTTAAAAAGAGCCAGATATACTCCCCGTTGCTTTTTTTCAGGCGGTATTCAAACTCAAGGCCCCCCTCACTGCTACCTTTTATGTAGTTTGTCAGGCTCTCTCTGACCCTTGCCCTGTCGTCCGGGTGAATGATTGAGAACCAGTGATCTATCGCATGCAGTTCTACGTTTTTAAATCCGAACCGGTCCTTCCAGTAATTATTGATATAAAACTGGTTCCTCTGTATGTCCCACTTCCACAGGCCGATTTTTTTCCCGGCTACAGGGACATTGAGCTTCTTGATATTGGTGAATTCTTTTATTTTTTTGAATATACTTTCCATCTTACCACTTATCCGCCGGTTACCGGACGTCTTGTAAAATTCCGGTAATCATGCTGAGTATCATATTTAGTAATCATAAAGATTGGAAGAGGGCCTTCCGGTTACGATCTCGTTAGAATCTCTTTCAAGCCTGTTCATCATGTTACGGATTTTCTCTTTTGTTTCCTCTGCAAACTGTACCTCGTCGCATCTCATGCATTTGGCTGAAGGGACATTTTCAAGGATAAATGTAAAATTCTTGCTGCTGTTTCTGTATGTGCTTTTTCCTTCTATTAGTACACCGCCGCATTTGCACTGCATTGTTTTCTCCGGAGCATTTTTTTGTAATATTTTAATAATAGAATCAATCAGACATAATATGTCAATTAAAATAGCAGTTTCATCAATCGGCTGATTTTAAATTAAGCATTTTCGCTTTAACTTTCCGTTTTTAACGGTATGATCAGATTTTTTTGAGATGATCCGCTCATTATTTGAAAAATAACTGCAAAATAGAGGAAAAAATAGAAACTGCTGCCCTTACATCCGATTAATCGAAAGACCAGCCGGATGATTACTATGTTATAATACTTAAGGTTTTTAATTGACACAGAGGGAGATTAATATTAAATATTGAATATCTGCGGCGCAAATGTCCATAATTGACGAATTACGCAACAGCGGCGCAGGGAGGGCAATTATAGCGGATTTCCAGTATGGCTTCTGAACAGTTTTTTTATTTTAGCTCCGGAGTTTTATAATGAATGACAGTATGGTAAAAGCTGCTGAAATAATAAAGAAATCAAAGAACATGATTGCTCTGACCGGGGCAGGTATCTCCGTTGAAAGCGGAATACCGGATTTCAGGAGCGCCGGCGGTCTATGGGAGAAATATGATCCTGCTGTATACGCGACGATCTATTCGTTCATGTCTATGCCTGAAAAAGTCTGGCAGATGTTTTTCGAGATGATCAGTATTATGGAAAATGCCCTGCCGAACAAGGCCCATACGGCACTGGCGGAGCTTGAAAAAATGAATCTGCTCAAGGCGGTGATTACGCAGAACATAGACAACCTCCACCAGGAGGCCGGTAATAAAAATGTAATAGAGTATCACGGCAATGCCAAGCACCTTGTCTGTCTGAACTGTTACGCGGGCTATGCCGCTTCCGAATTTGATATATCGCGGAATGTGGTCCCGCGCTGTGAAGGGTGCGGCAAGATTTTAAAGCCGTCGGTCGTTTTTTTCGGAGAGAATATCCCTGAATGCGCACTGGTCGAGTCGCATAAATTTGCCGAGAAAGCGGATGTCGTACTGGTGATAGGGACCTCTGCCGTAGTCTACCCGGCCATAAGCATTCCGAAGATTGCAAAACAGCGGGGAGCCTGTATAATTGAATTCAATATTGAAGAGACCGAGCTTACCATAAATGATACCGATATTTTTATTCTGGGACCGGCCGGTAAGACTCTCCCTGAACTTGTTAAATTAATAAAAAAATAGGATTATAAATTGAACAGAATTATTCTTCTACCTGATCATATAAAACATATGATAGCGGCAGGAGAGGTCGTTGAGGGGCCTTTTTCCGTCGTCAAGGAACTTGTAGAGAACTCTCTCGATGCCGGGGCTTCCTCGATCGACGTGCAGGTATATGATGCCGGCCTGAAAAAAATCATCGTCAGGGACGACGGTTCCGGTATACTGAAAGACGATATTCTCCTTTCAATACAGGAACACGCCACCAGCAAGATCACTGATATAAACGGTCTCGGCAATATTACCACTTACGGTTTCAGGGGAGAGGCCCTGTCGAGCATATCCTCAATTTCAGATCTTGTAATACTTTCAAGAACATCCGGTGAAACTGCAGGCTCAAGGCTCGAATCCTCCGGTGGAGAAGTCACTGTTACAGATTTTGCCGGGATGACCGGTACAACCGTTATAGTTGAAAATCTTTTTTTCAACATGCCCGCAAGGAAAAAGTTTTTAAAATCAAAACAGTCCGAGCTGCGCAGCATCAGGGAAACCGTTATCAAAATGGCGATTCCGTCGCATAAAACGGCCTTCACTCTTGAAGTCGACGGGAAGAGGGAGATATCGCTTGCTGCGGTAAAGACCCGTGATGAAAGGATACAGCAGGTGTTCGGAAAAACGGTTCTCCAGAGCTTATATGTAGAAGAGCTTACAGATCTTAAAGTCAGAATCATGGGATACCTGTCAAAACCGGATTTTATGAAGGGTTCAAGGAACATGCAGTATCTGTATATTAACGGCAGGCCTGTTGAATATAAATTTCTCTCCTACCATCTTTCGCGTGCATATGACGCTGTAATACCAAAGGGGAAATATCCGGCGGCAATAATTTTTATAGAGATAGATCCGGAACTTATCGATGTCAATATACATCCGGCGAAGAGGGAGGTAAAACTTTTCGACCAGAAATATATTGACGACATGATATATAATCTGGCGTCAAAGAGCCTGAATAAACCGCATTCGATACCGGATGCTTTTTTAAGAGGCGCCGGGACGGTTTCTGATTTAAAATCAGGCGCAGGTAAACCCGCTGATATTCAATCAAAGTACGCTCCTTCTGCCGGTTCAAACCTCCGGGTTGAAGAACCTGACGGCAATAGAACTACCGGAGTATCATATCAGACGGATTCTCCGGCGGAAACGGCGCCAAAGGTCAGTGATCAGACTGAAACATCAGGAAACAGAACACTTTTTGATCGGGATGAAATCGAGATATCGGTAAATCCCGATATTAAAACCGATAAGGGTTTAAAGATACTGGGGACGCTCTTCGATACTTACATACTGGTTGAAGATGACGACAGGCTGCTGCTGATAGATTTCCATGCGGCGCATGAAAGAATACTCTATGATAAGCTGCGGCAGAACCACGCGGAGATTGAGTTCCAGGAGCTGATTTTTCCCGTGACAGTTGAACTTTCTATAGACGAATTCAGGCTTGTCTCTGACAATATCGAAATTTTTAATGAAATCGGGTTTGAAATAGAGGAGTTTTCTGATTATACCATAATTGTAAGGTCGGTACCGGTCATTGCCGGGAACGATAAAATCGATGAATTGATAAAAAATATGATTGATAATATAAAAGACGGACTGAAAAGTAATGATCTGGTGGAGAGGTTCTATTCGCTGATCGCCTGCCACTCTGCGAAGAGGGCGGGGGACAGGATGACCAGATCGGATATGGAGACTCTGACGCGGATAGTGCTCGATGGAGATATCGAATTAAGGTGCCCGCATGGAAGGCCTTTTTTCTTTACAATAAATCAGAATGATCTTGAGAGGATATTTAAAAGGATATGAAAAAAATAGTACTCGCTGCCGGTTCGTCGATTTCGGTATACAAAACCTGTGACCTTGCACGACTCTTTGTTAAGGGGGGATATGACGTTTATACCGTATTAACGATGAACGCGACAAAACTCGTTTCACCGATCGCGCTTGAAGCCCTGACCGGGCATCCGGTCTATACCGACGAAACGCTGTGGGAAAAACATGAGATGGGGCATATTACGCTTAAGGATGACGCGGCGCTTTTCCTTGCTGCTCCTGCAACGGCGAATATGCTGGGGAAGTTTGCAAACGGAATAGCCGATGATATGGTCAGCACTACATTTCTTGCAATGAAGTGCCCGATACTTATCGCCCCCGCTATGAACCCCAATATGTACAGCCACCCGGCGGTCCAGTTTAATGTCGCGAAGCTTAAAGGCTGGGGGTTCGGGTTTGTTGAACCGGAAGAGGGACTTGTCGCATGCGGAGACACAGGTAAAGGCAGACTCGCTGATATAAACATAATTTACGAGGCGGCAGTCCGTGTTATTGAAGGAAAGTAAAATTATAATAACCGGGGGACCGACGCGGGAGTGGTTCGATCCTATAAGGTACATCTCCAATGCGTCCAGCGGCAAGATGGGGATCTCTCTTGCCGACGAAGCCTATAAAATATCGGAAAACACCCTGTTTATACACGGCCCCATCAGTGAACACCTTCTGAAAGGGAAACCGTACAGGTGCATGCCGGTTGAGTCTACCACGGATATGCTCGATGCCGTGCTGGGTGAAATCGGCGAAAATTCCGTGCTGATCATGTGCGCCGCCCCTGCCGACTATACACCGCTGCAGAAGTCAGAGGAGAAGATCAAGAAGCAGGATGGGGAACTGGTCATCCGGATGAAGAGAACTCCCGACATACTTCTGAACGTTGCTGAAAACAGGAAGTCCAGGGGTCTGAAGAATTTTTTTGTAACGGGTTTCGCCGCCGAGACAACTAATACTGAAAATTACGCAAAATCCAAACTGGCCGCAAAAGATCTCGATATGATATGCCTCAACGATGTTTCAAAAGAGGGCGCGGGATTCGGGGTGGATACCAATATAATGACTCTTTTCACAAGAACCGGATTGAAGATAGAACTGCCGATTCTCACGAAGGACAGGACTGCATATGAAATTCTGAAGCAGATAGAAACGGAACTTTTAAAGCGGGGGTGATTAGTCATGTATGTACGAAAACCGGCTGTTGCGGGTTCATTTTATCCCGGTGATCCCGGAGTCTTAAAGGAATTGATTACAGAGTATCTGACATCCGCCGGCCCTCTGTCGCCGGAATTTGAGCAGGATAAAATAATAGGTATAGTCTCTCCTCATGCGGGATATGTCTATTCAGGTCCCGTCGCGGCGTACGGATTCAAATATCTTGCAAAGAGCAGCCTTGACAGGTTTGTGATACTCGCGCCGTCGCACAGGGGAAGGTTTAACGGCGCATCAGTGATCCCGGAGGGGATTTACAAAACTCCGCTCGGTGATGTCGAGATAGATTCAGAGATCGGTAAAAAGCTTGAGAAGAGGGAGTATTTCGGTTTTCTGAAAGAGGCCCACGAACTGGAGCATTCGCTAGAGGTACAGGTCCCGTTTCTCCAGACTGTAAAACCGGGAGCAAAGATTGTACCGGTTGTTATCGGAACCGTGAATGCCGAGGTATGCAGAATTATCGGCGAGACGATCGCGGAAGAGGTCATTGCGTCGGGAAAAAAATACGGTATAGTTATATCGACCGATCTGTCGCACTACCACTCCTATAATGAGGCAGTGAAAAAAGACAGAAATTTTATAGATGCCCTTGAAACTTTTGATTTAAACAGTATCGGGGAATCGATAGCATCCGGCATGAGTGAAGCCTGCGGCGAGGGGGCGATCCTGGCCGGATTGTCTCTGGCGAGGAAACTCGGCGCCGGTAAAGTGAATACGGTAAAGTATGCAAATTCGGGCGATACGGCAGGACCGAAAGACCAGGTGGTAGGTTATCTGTCGGCGTTGATTTCCCTTTAACAGAATGCACCCGCACCTGCCCCGGGAGTACTTTGTCGCTACGCCCGGGCGCACGGAGGTGGGCTTAAAAGTGGCGAAAGAGTGAATTTTATTTTGCAGAAAAATTTGAAGTCCCCCGCCGGGGGGTTGGGGGCATACTGGATGCATGGTGGATAGTTATGATAGAACTGAACAGGGACCAGCAGATAGCGATGCTCAGACTCGCGAGAAAAACTATAGCGGATAAACTCGGCATACATGAGGATATAGAGATACCGCCGCTGAATGATGAAATTTTTAATGAGAAGTGCGGAGCGTTTGTAACGCTGCATATCAGGGGGAACCTCAGGGGATGCATAGGGTATATCGAGGGGATAAAATCGATTCCTTCCACTGTGAAGGAGATGGCGACAGCATCGGCGTTCAGTGACCCGAGGTTTTCATCTCTTACCAGGGAGGAATACAGGCAGATTGATATTGAAATTTCAATTCTTTCACCGGTTGAAAAAGTTAATGATATAGATGAGATCGTTGTCGGGCGCGACGGCCTCATTATTACAAGGGGATATAACCGCGGTCTGCTGCTTCCGCAGGTGCCGGTTGAACAGGGATGGGACAGGGATACGTTTCTGTCGCATACGTGCTATAAAGCGGGACTTCCGGCAGATTCATGGAAAAAACCTGATGTGCTGATAGAAAAATTCTCGGCCCAGGTTTTTTCCGAGAGGGGACTGCTGAATAAGGAATAGATGCAGATTCACTCCCCCCTGATGAGGGAGGATTGAGGGGTGATTGATTAAAATCCGGGATTCGTTTTTGTTATGAAGAATAGATACCCGCCTGCGCGGGTATGACATCAGTGTTGAATAACCGGAGTTATTAAAAAAATAAGATGGAAAAGGTTAATAAAATATAAAATGAAAAACAGAATTCTTACCGCAGTGCTGATCGTTATACTTACAATGGTCGTTTCATGCAAGGAGAAACGGCCCTTCGTTGACCCGGCTTATATCTTTCTGAAATGGTCAAGCGCAGTGAAAAACCTGAACTACAAAGAGTACAGCGAGTGTGAAGCTTTTCCGAAAGATGAAATCGTGTTCCGCGAACTTTACACCGATTTTTATTACGCCGATCTGATAATCCGTGAACTCGGTGAGTTCAATCCCAATGACATCAGAACGGATATAGAGGGATGCAAATATAATCTGCGCAAGGTGTACTTTGAATGTAAAAGAATTGAAAGAAAAACGGGCCATGCCGCCCAGACGATGAAGGGAGATATGGAATTTATCAGCTATGTAAACGGTCCCAGAAAAGATAGAGGGTGGTTTATGTATAACAGAACTATAATTAGTACGGGGATAATAGTAAAAAAATGAAATTTTTTGAATTTTTTGTCGGGTTCCGCTATCTGAAATCAAAAAAGTCGCAGGGGTTTATCTCATTTAACACGCTCCTTTCGATTTTCATAGTTTTCATAGGCGTTTTTATTTTAATTGTAGTGCTCTCAGTGATGAACGGCTTTCAGGGTCAGATTAAAAACAAAATCCTTGATGTCGATTCACATGTTGTAATATCGACGCTTGCGGGTGAGATTGACGGTGTAGCGATCAGGAATTATAAAGAGATATCGGATAAAGTAAAAAAAATAGACCACGTGTTATCTGCAAATGCGTACATACAGGGTCAGGGGCTGTTCAGATTCAGAAGAAATATCGGTCCGATAATGATCCGCGGTATGGGGACCAGGGATGATATACCGGCCGATATAACTAAGTTTATTGTCGAGAATAAAAACCAGTTCTGTAAAGAGAAGGGCGTTTATATAGGTGAGGAGATGTCGCTGAACTACGGCATAAAGGTAGGGCATCAGATTGAACTGATAGTACCTAAGGGTCGTCTCACCGCGATTACCGGTATTACCCCCGGAATCGGTAGCTATAAGGTGCTCGGATTTTTTAAAACCGGTTATTATGATTTCGATACAAAACTTATTATAATGTCGCTGACCGACTGCCAGGAGCTTTATTCACTGGGAGATGTCGCCTTTGCCGTCGGAGTAAAGATAGACGATATTTACAAAATGAACCAGATGTCGTCGATAATACAGTCGGCGGTGGGATTTGAGTTTACGACTATGACAGCCGAGCAGAGAAACCACAACCTGTTTTACGCCCTTAAGCTGGAAAAGCTAATAATGACCATAATACTGTTCCTTGTGATAATGGCCTCGGGATTTACAATTATGGGAACAATCGTAATGGTTGTGATGGAGAAGAGGAGGGCCATCGGTATCATGAAATCGATGGGTGCAAAACCGGAATCAATAATGATAATTTTTGTACTGGAAGGATTTCTTATCGGCGTGATAGGGACTTTCCTCGGAGTGGTGTTGGGGCTTGCTGCGTCTATGAATCTTGAAGCGATACTCAACAGCGTGGAGGATATGATCAACGCTGTTATGGCGCTGGTGTACCAGATTTTTAATCTCGGAGTTTTCTACCGCATTAATCTTGTGCCGAAAAACGTGTATTATATAGACACAATCCCGACGGAGATAAGCCCCGAGTTTGTGGTGTTTATCGCTGCCGCGGCGATATTCCTCTCCACCTTTGCCGCGATATTCCCTGCATGGCAGGCCTCCCGGCAGAAACCGGTTGAAACAATCAGGTATGAATAGGTAAGATAAATGAATCCCGAAAATAAAATAATTGAAATAAACGGTCTCGAAAAATCATACGGGACCGGCCGGAACAG
>CAYTNW010000034.1:0-32241 GCA_964439325.1 uncultured Leptospirales bacterium
GGCTGAAAAACATTTTATTTCACATCCTTTTTTAATCTTCAGAGATCAGTTTATTCTCATCAGTAAACCAGCATATTTTTTTAAAAATTAAAAATATTTTATCCATAAATATTCCTTTTATAAGTATCTTTAACCTTTAAAGGGGAAACCTGAAAATACTGATAATCAAAGAGAAAGAAACAGCCAGTCTCTCCGATAGCACAGGGATTAACACGGTTTTAAGAACCAGGTTAAAGGTTTGAATCCAGACTCAATTCCAATCAGTATATGAGGAAAAAGGATGAGTGCCAACAGAAAAATTACCGTAAAAAAAGAGGTCCCTGTAATAAAAAAAACCATTGAAGATAAGCCTTCATCCTCTCCGCGCAAATTCAGGGATACCGGCAACATTCTTCTGATGGATGATGAAGCTTTCATAAGAGAGACAGTCGGGGCAATGCTGAAACATCTCGGGTATACCGTATACAAAGTATCAGACGGTTATGAAGCGATCAATACGCTGAAAGAGGAGATGGCAAAAGGGATAAGCTTCAAAGCCATAATTCTTGACCTGACGATACCTAACAGTATGGGGGGAAAGGAAACAATAAGCATAATAAGAAAAATGGGACTGGAAATTCCGGCTTTTGCTTCAAGCGGCTACTCTGACGATCAGGCAATATCCAGTCCATCCGAGTTCGGTTTTACAGCAAGCCTGAGAAAACCCTATATGATTGAAGACCTCGCCTCGCTTCTTAAAACCTATCTTGCGGCAGATCCTGCGCAATAGTAAAAAACATTAATGAATCTTCGTATCCTGCAAAATGTTTATACGGCTAATCCTGTTAACTGAAAATTTACGATTCCCCTTTCAGGTCTTTTACATCTTTTTCCGGAGCGTCATGCTGTACATTTCTCTTCGGACACGTTCTTTTTTTCAGGCAGAGTTCGCATCTTTCATCACTGCAGAACTGGCAGGAGAAACAGTCTTTACACTGATGCTTTTTTTTCCCCTGGTTTATTTCCGGCACATAGATATTACCGGTGAATCCCTCGATTTTAATAAACGGCATCTGTTGCACTCCTTTTATAAATATATAGGAAGCCCGTTTATTGACAACTCATTTTATTTAACAGTATGACCTGACAGCATACTGCCGGATTATATTACAACAGGAAAACATATAACAGTATATAACAATAGCTAAAAAAGCATCCGGATTAAAACGGTTTTATAGAATAACTGGTAAAATGAATGTCCGGATTTGCCGTAATTTGCTGAAAATTTATTGACACAATCCGCGGTACCGGTTAATTAACCGGTTAATTAACTCATTTTTTCAGTATTGTTCCAGACCGTTTCTTCCTTATTGTATCAAAATCATAAAGTTAAGGATAAATAGATGAATATAGCGAAGTTCTCTATTCAACGCCCGATACTGATTTCATGCCTGGTTTTCTCCGTAATAACCTTTGGAATTATATCACTCAGCCGTCTCGGGGTTGACCTGTATCCTGAAATAAACTTCCCGATGATTTCGATAACAACCGTATATCCCGGGGCCGGCGCTGAAGAGATGGAAAAGCTTGTGGGAAAACCGCTTGAGGAGGAAATGGGCGCAATAGGGGGCATCAGGCATCTCTATTCTATAAATCTTGAAAATGTCACCTTCCTTATGATAGAGTTTACTCTTGACACGGACATAAAGCAGGCAGACCAGAATGTGCGCGCAAAACTTAATATAGTGAAAAACAAGCTCCCCGACGGCATTGAGGAACCTCTTGTGCAGCAGATGGATTTTTCCGATGCGCCGATAATCAAGATGGCTCTTATCGCCGACCTCCCCCCCTCAAGGGTCTATGACGTGGCGAAAGAGATTCTTAAACCGAGGCTTGTGCGGATAGACGGCGTCGGCGACGTAAAAATCCTGGGGGGCACCAGGCGTGAAATCCAGATGGAACTGGATCAGAACAAACTGAACGAGCTAAGGCTGCCGACATCGGCTGTCGTATACCGTATGAAATCATCCGGGCTCAACATCCCGCTCGGTAAAAAGGAACATGGCAATACAGAAACAAATTTCAGGGCAATAGGCGAATTCACAAGCCTTAAACAGATCGAAGACACTCTGATCACTTTTTCAGGCGACATGGGGAGCGGCGTCGCGGTTAAAGATATAGGCACTGTCAGGGAGGGAGTTGAAGACGCTAAAAATATTACCTACCTCTACTACCCTTTTGCAACAGGACCCGGATACAGGAAAAAGGATGGTGAAAGGAATCCGGAAAAAACTGACAGGTACTGCCTTTTTATCGACATACAGAAGAGCTCCGGAGCGAACACCGTAAAGGTCGTAGACGAGATAAACAGCAGGCTCGGCGAAGTAAACGACATGCTGAAGACCTATCCCGGATCTCCGAAGCTGGTCACTATACTCGACACTTCACACTGGATCAGGGTGAATGTCGAGGAAACGACAAGGGATATAATACTCGGAATAATTCTGGCAATATTTGTCGTATATCTTTTCCTCGGGAACATACGTTCAACGCTGATCACCGGAATCGCTATACCGAATTCACTTATCGGGGCCTTTGTAGCAATGTACGCAATGGGCTTTACGATAAACCTTGCAACGCTGCTTGCGATGTCGCTGACTGTAGGTCTCCTTGTAGATGACGCCATTGTAGTCCGTGAAAACATTTTCCGCAAACTTGAAGACGGGCTCCCGCCGGAAGAGGCTGCCGAAAAGGGGACTCGCGAGGTGATGCTCGCCGTAATTGCCACGACGCTGACACTTATGTCCGTTTTTATTCCGATAGCTTTTCTTCACGGAATAGTGGGCAGGGTTTTCAGGCAGTTCGGTTTAACGGTTGTATTCGCCATGGCGGTGAGCCTCTTTGATGCTCTGACGGTGGCGCCGTTTCTCAGCGCTTACTTCGCCGGATCTGGCGAGAAAGCCAAAAACATACTTGTTACAGAATTTGAAAAGTTACAGATATATCTTGAGCAGAAATATCTTCTGATAATGAAGTTCTGCCTCAACAGGCCTCTGACCGTTATCATGGCTGCGATCGTAATATTCGCCGGAAGCCTGGGGCTTACAGCATTTATAAAACAGGGTTTTCTCTCCACCGGGGATGACGGGATGTACAGCATAACAGTAAATCTCCCCACAGGTACAAGCCTGCACGGAACACAGGAAACACTCCGCAAGATCGAGGAGAGGATAAAAACACTTGAAGACCTCGATTACATGTCCATAACCGTCGGAGGGGAACAGGGCGAACCCGAACTGGGGAAAATCGACTGTTTTCTGCTCCCCGCCGATATAAGAAAGCATAACACCGCCTGGAACAGGGAGGAGACCAGAAAATTCATCAAGGGTTTTGAATATGCCAAACCCGCTGTGGACAGGATCAAGATATCCTCGCTCGACGACAAGCCATTCATGCTGGGAATAAAAGGGAACGACCTCGGAGTTGTCGAGACATATTCCGGAAAGCTGGTTCAGGAGCTGCGGAAATTTCCTGACCTGACAGAGGTTGAATCATCCTACACGGAGGAGAAACCGGAGTTCAGGATAAAGCTTAACCAGTCCAAGATGAAGGAACTCGGCGTGATACAGGGCGTTGCGGCAATGGAGCTCCGGTATAACATAGCCGGCGAGGTTGTGGGCAAACTCAGCGATAAAGGTTTCGAATACGACATCAGGGCAAGACTGAAACCGGACCAGAGAGACCTGAGACATACATATACATCAACCAGGGTACCGAACATGCACAACATGATGGTGCCGCTTACGAAAATCGCTGATTTTGACAACACAACCGGAAAATCCAAGATTGCACGCCAGGACAGGGCTTATGTTGTCACTATCTCGGCCAACCTTTCGATGAACGGAGCGGTCGGCGCCGCAACGGCAGCAGTGGACAAACTTATAAAAGAGAAATATCCTCTGCCGTCCGGCGTGACGTACAGTTTCATCGGTGAAGCGGAGCAGGTAGATGAACTTTCCTCAGCGATCCGTGTTGCTTTCATTCTATCGATCGTTTTCATTTTCCTTGTGCTCGCGAGTCTGTACGAATCGTTCATTACACCGTTTACAATCCTTCTGGCCATACCCCCTGCAATGACAGGCGCCATTATCGCACTGGTTATCACGGGATTTACGCTTGATATGTTCAGCATGATCGGAATGATAATGCTGATGGGGCTTGTAACCAAAAACTCCATCCTGCTTGTGGACTTTGCGCTTGAGGGTGTCAGGTCCGGAATGGACAGGAAGGAGGCTATTACAAAAGCCGGCCTTAAAAGGCTGCGTCCGATCCTGATGACAACATTTGCGATGATGGCCGGGATGCTCCCCCTTGCCCTCGGCCTTGGGGAGGGTGCAAAAATCAAACAGTCTATGGGTGTTGCCATACTGGGGGGTCTGGTAATTTCGACTGTTATCACCCTTGTAGTCGTTCCAGCGGCATTCGAATACATAGACATATTCAGGGAGTTCGTCGAGAGTAAATTCAGAATCAGAAAAAAACAGGCTCCGTCAGAAGTCCGGGAGGAACCGCTAGAGAATTTCACGGTGACGGACAATAAAGCAAAACCAGCTCCGAAAAGTACAAAAGGAAAAAGGCCGGTTAGGAGCTAGAACGGAGTTTTTAAACAGGCCTTTTGATCAATTGTGATGCGCTGCCGCTGCCGGCCTGCCGCAGTATTTTCTGCGTCAATATAGAGTTTCACGCTGTCTTAATAAATTATTTTATTAATTTATATTAAAAATTTTACAGATAATTCATCGAAGAACAAAAAGATGGTTGCACTTTATTCTGAATTATTTACTAATAACATTATGTCGTATATGAAAATACAAAAACTGAATGAAAGGAGATATAAATTTGAATCCGTTAACAGAAGATGAAAACAAAATTTTTGTAGATCTCAGATTCGGACCCAAATGGACGTATATATCCACGGTCAGAACTTTTGTAGAAAATTTTATGGCCATATCCCTTGAAAACAAAAAAAAGGCCGGAATTATAGCAATGTCGGTCAATGAACTTATTGAGAACGCCATAAAATATTCCGATAAAGAAGGCATACAGATAAAATTTCAGATCATTTCCACCGAGCAGAAATTATATGTTACTGTATCAAATCACGCGAGTGCTGAAGAGGAAACCAATCTCAGAACAATACTGAATGAAATAAATACCCTTCCGCCGCTTGAAGCCTATATGAACAGGATGAAGTCCAGCGTCGCGTCTCTCAACGATAAAAGCGCCATAGGACTTGCGAGGATACGCTATGAATCGAAGGCAAAGATCAATCATACATATGACGGTGAAGGATTCGTAAATGTTCATGCGGTCATCCCAATTGATAACGAAGAGGTAAATAATGAATACATTTAACATTGAACCACGGCATTTTGAAAACGCTGATGCTTCTATTGAAAATGATAAAGACGGCCTTTGCCTTTTTTTAAGCGGAGATATAGACATGAGAGACACGTCCATAGAGTTTTTACCCTATCTGCTTAAAGTACATGAGACCCTTGTGGAAAATAAAATTAAAAATATAAGACTTAACCTCGTAAACCTTACCTTTATGAATTCTAACGGAATCAAATCCATGATCAACTGGATAATGAAACTGACTGAACTGCCGGAGGAACTTCAGTATAAAATACACATATCGGCTAATACCGACATCGCCTGGCAGGACAGCACTCTTCCCGTGCTGAGAAAACTGTTTCCGGATTTTATTACTATCGAATAGATTTAATAAAGGCTATCAACAATGACCAGGGGCAGAGCAAAAAATCCGAACTTGTCTCTCTACTTTATGGAAGATAATCCGGTAGAGGCTATATTAATAAAAGACTCGCGCAGCGGCTCTGTTCTCATGAACCACATTTTCAGGAATATGTTTTCTCTCCCCGACGTAAAGAGCATTGATGACGCCCTGAAGATAATAGCTGAAAAAGAGGAGGACATCAGCCTCCTGATGGAGAGAATCAATTCTCTCGACAACAGCATCTCAGACAAGCCTGTAAAAATAACAAGACACGGGAAGCTCTACAATTTTTATATCTATTATCACTCCGACTACGAACTTGTAATTATACACGCACGTGATATGGCCGAGTTTGAAAAACTGACCAGCCAGCTTAATGATTACGCCCGCGGACTTGTACAGAATATTTTTGACCTTGAGATATCCCAGAGAAAGCTGATAGAATCAAGAAACCGGCTGAACAAACAACTGAAGGCATCAACCGAGCTCGGTCTTACCACCTATGAATCGTACAAAAACACCAAGCCCGTGTTTAAAATTTTCACAGAGATCGCTGCATCCACTATCAATGTTGAGAGATGCGGAATATGGCTGCTTGAAGACAACGGTGAGAAACTGCGTTGTACAGACCTTTTCGTTACTTCAAAATCACAGCATGTTGCAGATATAACCTTTTCCGCCAAAAATACTCCCGGTATTTTCAGAACGATAAAAAACGAGAGACTCTTAAAAATAGATGACACCTCCGGAAGCAGCTCAATACAGGAGCTATATGAATTATACCTGAAGCCGAATGAGATTACCTCAATACTCCTTGCCACTATCGTTTTAAAAGGAAAGGTGGCGGGTATTGTCAGCTTCGAGCATTCCGGAGTTATCCGCAACTGGGAGGAGGATGAGAGCGGTTTTGCAATAATTTTTTCAGACCACGTGTCGAGGATACTTTCCGATGTAGAGAAAAATATCCTTGAATCGCAGCTGATACAGTCGCAGAAGATGGAAACGATAGGCACGCTTGTCGGGGGACTTGCCCATGATTTCAACAACCTGCTGGGAGGAATAGTGGGATCATTGTCCCTGCTCAGATACGACTACGAGGAGATCGAGAAGGACGAGCTGCTGCAATACCTGTCCATTATGGAAAACGCTTCGGCGCGCGCTACAGATCTCGTTAAGCAGCTCCTTGCAGTGGCGAGCAAACAGGACCTTGCGATGGTGCCTGTGGACCTGAACCTTGCCGTAAACCACATAGTAAAAATATCCAAGAACACATTCGACAAATCGGTTGAAATTAAATATAATTATCACGGGACACCGGCGATGACAAACGCAGACCCCGTGCAGATAGAACAGGTACTGCTGAACCTCGCCATTAACGCCTGCCATGCAATGACAGTAATGCGCGAGGAAGACGAAATCCAGGGCGGTACGATCACCATCGATATAAGAAAAATACATGCGGACAAACTGTTTCTGCAGACCCATCCGGAAGCCCGCGAAATCGATTACTGGATAATATCGATCGAAGACACAGGAGTCGGAATCAGCAAAAAGAACATGGACCGGATATTCGAGCCCTTCTTCACTACAAAAAAGAACATACAGATAAAGGGTTCGGGACTCGGGCTTACGATGGTCTACAATATAGTCCACGACCATGACGGCTTCATCGACGTGTATTCCGAACTGAAAATGGGTTCTGTATTCAACGTATATCTTCCGGTATTCGAGCAGGAGTATTCCGAAAAAACGGGCGAAACCGAAAAAGAGATCATAAACGGCGAAGGGACGATACTCATTGTAGATGACGAGGAGCTGATCCGTGTGACCACAAAAAAAATGCTGCAGACATCGGGCTATAAGGTCATACTTGCAGAGAACGGAGAGGAGGGCGTTAAAATCTTTAAGCAGTACCACGATACGATTGACGCTGTAATTCTCGACATGGCCATGCCTAAAAAAAGCGGACGCGACTCATTCTATGAGATGAGAAAAATAGACCCGGAGATCAAGGTGCTTCTTGCCACAGGCTACAGGCATGATGAAAGATCGGAGGAGATAATTCAGTCCGGAGTAAAAGGTTTTATACAGAAACCGTTCACGGTATACGAACTATCCGAGGCAATACACAGGGTACTGAAAGACTGATCACGCCTACCTTAAACGTTTCAGCAGAATCATCGTAATATCATCATGCTTTCTGTAATCCTCAAGCTCGGCGAGTATTGTTCTCTTTATCTCGCTTGTGGATTTGTCACCGTTTACCTCGAGAAGATTCACAAGCTTCTCTTTTGAGAAAATCTTCTTGTTTTTGTCAAATGCTTCAGTAACACCGTCCGTATACAACAGCATTACGTCGTCCTTTTCAATCAAAAGCTCCTCGTCCTGCATAAATCCGTCAATCTCGTCCCTGATCCCCAGCCACATCCCTTTAGTTTTGATCAGCTCCACCTTGCGCTCTCTGCCCCTGTATATCATCAGGTCCTCATGGAGACCGGAGAATATAAACTTTCCGCCGCTGAGGCATGCAAAAACGGTAATGGTAATAAACTTGTCCTCACCAAGGGACCTGATGTTATCGGTAAGCACCCTGTTTATATCGCCAAGAAGTTTTGAAGGGGAAATCCCTGGATTTTTATATAACACCGTTTTAATAGATGTCTGAAGCATCATCATAACAAGACCGGCCGGTACCCCATGGCCCGACACGTCCCCTATGACAACCCAGTATATCCCGCCGATGTTTATGATATCGTAATAATCTCCCCCCACCTGGTCCGCCGGCAGCATATGGACCGTCACCTCGTAACCGGGCAATACCGGATTCACCGGGAGAAGTATCGTCTGGATTTTTTTCGCCAGCTTCATTTCGCCCCAGAGAGCGTCCCGCGCTTCAATCAGCGCGAGAGTCTTAATCTTGATCTCGGTGCTGTACTCTATAAAATACTGGGCAAACTCCCCTATCTCGTCTTTTGAGGTAACACTTTTCAGCTCTTCCAGATCCACGTTCCATCCGGTATTCTGCCGGAGCACATTGATAATATGCTTGACCGGGTTCACTATAAACGACGCCACAGCTATCGATGCGAATATGGAAATCAGCAGAGAGATTAAAACAAACAGTATAACAAGGAGTATGAACAGCCATATCTTGTTATGAGACGACTGCTGGCTCTCCATGCTTATATTGTCCTGAATCTTCATAAGCTGGTTCAGGTCATCGAAGAGCATGCTGAACTGATCATCCCCCATCTGAAGCATCATTACGGCAGTTGTGACGTCCTCGGCATCGAGAGTCGATTCCTTGGCGAACAGGGCGCGTGTTTTAAACTCCTCGTGATTTTTTAAAACTGAATTGAAGGTCTTCCTTTCCTGTGGTTCAAGCGTGTCTTCGGAGAGAATTTTTTTTATCAGCAGACTGACATCGTCAAGGTCGGAGAGCTGTTTGTTCATCAGCGTCTCCACCTGTTTTTTATCGTATCCGGACTGGGCCCAGAGCAGCGCTTTATGCAGCCCGGTGTTGGCCTGATTGATTCTGAGCACTATCTCCGAGCTCTGTTTGTACAGATAGAACCGTTTTTCGAATATTTCATCAATTACAAGACGCTGGCTGATAAGCAGACCGCAGAAGATTATCCCCAGAACAAGGATACAGACAATGGCAACGGTGGGTACAAGAAATATTTTTTTCAGAATTGTACTGTTATATACCATTCTGCTGATACGGGGAGGAAAGATGACTTTTGAAGCCATAGCCCTCTCTACCAGTTTCCTTATATCCATACAATACCCCTGCGGTTGTTAAAGAATAAGCGGAATGAAAATCAGTCTTTCAGATAAAATCCGTCGCATAAAATATACCGGTCGTCATACTTCTCTACGAAGGTGAGCTTCTCCTGTGCCTTTTTCAGTCTCGGGTGAGCCCATTTATACGAGACCCATCCCTTACCCTTGTATAAAACTATACGGAGAATGTCTTTAATAAATTCCTTTCCGTCTGAATCCTTGATTTCAAGAAAATCACGTCCGGTTATCGCCTTATTTATCGGATGCACCTCGATTATGGCCTTTGAATTATAATCGGTTTTGATTATCCAGATATAACAATTCTTCGAAATAAAACTGTTTCGACGCAGATCATCGGGGTTTTTCAGTATTTCAATGAGTGTTTCAATGCCGTGGGCTTTTGCAAAATCCCTCCCCTTCTGGAGCTGGGACAGAGCCAGTGCGGATTTCTGCGGATAACCGGCTGCGGATTTCTCTGCTTTAATGTCATAAGGCTGTTCGCCGGTATCGAACTTTTTAGAGACGGTTTCATGCTGGTCATTCACTTTATCAGTCTCATGACTGCCGCAGCCTGCCGGAATAAAAAGCAGGGATAATACCATGAAACCGAAGCATGTTAGTCTGAAAATAATCTTCATAAACTGATCTCCAGGTTTTTTATGTGACAGGCAAATTACTCACGCTGCTCCAGGCTTTAGCGGACAATAAAACGGAATATTCCAATCCGCCGGTATCAGGACGTATCACTCCCTGCGGAATTTCGGCAGTTCAAGCTCCGGAATCCGCGAAACCTTAGCCTGCGGCCGGCGGCGGATTTTTAATCCTTTCCGCTTCTCTATAGCAGGCTGTGCTGTAAATTCAGATTAACAAAGACAACAAAAAAATAAACGAAAGACTTTATTTAACCGACATATTTCACGGATTAATCAAGATAAAATCCGTTGCAAAAAACAAGATCTCCCGACCTTACGAAATAAGTAACCTTCGGCATGACCTTTTTCAGCTTTGGATGAGTCCATCTGTATAGTACCCACCCCTCACCTTTATTTTTCGATATTCTCACTATATCGTGAAAAAACTGTTTTCCTTCAGCATCTTTTACATCATACCACTCTTTCCCTTTAACCGAGCCATTTATCGCATGGGCCGCAACTATCGCTTTACTGCTGAAATCGGTCCAGAAAGCCCAGATATAATAATCACCATCGATAAATTTTTTGTGGTCACGGTTCTTCGGATTATTGATCGCATCAATTGTGTTTTCTCTTCCGTTTTTTTCAAGATACTGCAGTGCAAATTTTACCAGAGCCCTAGTCTTTGCTGATTTTTCCTTTGCGGCTTCACCGGCTTTCTCTGCCTCGATATCATACGGTTTAACCGGCTCTTCGGCAATCGCCTGAGTGGCGCTGTTCTTTTCCTCAAAACTCTCTTTTTTACAGAAGGGGCTGAACAAAACCGGGAAAACAATTATAAGAATAAAGACTGAAACGCCCCGACGCATAAGACAAGTCCTCCGTCATTCATTCAATAAACAATTATAAAGAAATTTTTATAAAAAGTCAACGATAAAAAAAGAGAGCCGGGCTGTCTGGCTCTCTTTTTATTGAATATGAAATATACTATTAATTCTTCATCAGCTCTGACATTTTTGTCATCGCATCCTGGAACTCTTTTGAAGCGGCATATTTTGTAATGGCGGATGTCATCGCTTTTGTGAACTTCTCCATCGATTTCATCATCTGTTCCTCTTCGGCTTTCAGCTTCGGATTATTTTCATCTTTGAGTTCAGGATATTTCTTTTCCAGCTCTTTTCCGCGGATTGATAACACCTTCATACTTGCTGTATATGCCAGCAGGGCCTCTCCCGCTTCCTTGGCATTTGAGGCTTTGTCGATCTTCTCCGCAGATGATTCGGTCAACTTCGCCATATCGTTAATCAGCGCCTTCGCCTCTGCTTCCGGATTTTTTGAACATGATACAGCTGCAACCAGAACGGCTGTACATATAAAAGCTAAAACTTTTTTCATACGACACTCCTTGTAAAATTTTAATACAATATAGACACAGATATTATTTAATTCAAGTAATATATTTGAAATTAACATTCATCCGGCCGCATCCTGCTTTTTTCTTTCAGCAAGTACCGGTTTAACCATAGCAATCACAACCGGCAGCCTCAATGAAAAAACAAACGCAATAATCAGACATGCCGAACCGAAGACCAGCACTGTCACGGGAGCCCCCGCACTTGTAGAGAGTGCTCCTGCCAGCAGGCTTCCGACTGGTGCGGCGCCGCTGAAGGCCATCACATAGAAGCTCATCACCCTCCCCCTTTTATCCTCATCCACCAGCGCCTGCAGCACCATATTGCACGATGCGATTATTGCAATTGTGCTGAACCCTACGATTACAAGCAGCAGTATCGACAGGTAGAGGATCTTCGTAAAAGAGAAAAGAATCAGTCCGAACGCCAGCATATAGACAGCGGCATTAATCACCCGCCCCTGCCCGTGGATAGATTTTCTCATCGCCAGATATATCGTTGCGAGAAAGGCGCCTGCGCCCGATGCAGATACAAGCAGGCCGTAAGTATGTGACCCGCCGCTGAACACTTTGTTCGCGAATACCGGGAGAAGAACCGGGAAGGTCATCCCGAAGAGGCTTGTGGCGCTGATTAGAAGGAGTATATCCCTGATCGGGACGAAATGCGCCGCGTAAACCAGCCCCTCCTTCATATCTGAAAAAATATTTTTATCTTTTTTATGTTTCTTTGCAGAGGACACATTCATCGAAATGTATGAATATATAACCGCGAGATAGCTGAGGGCGTTAATCAGAAAGCATACCCCCTCCCCGGCTGAAGCGACAATAATTCCCGCTGCTGCCGGACCGATAAGCCTTGAACCGTTAAAGATTGATGAGTTAAGCGCGATCGCATTGGGAAGATCGGCCCTGTCTTTTACCATCTCGATCACAAAAGCCTGACGGGTAGGCATCTCGAAAGAGTTTATTATACCGAGTATGAATGTGAGTGCGAGGATATGCCAGACCTGGACCGTTCCAATAAGCGTCAGAACAGCCAGGGCAAAGGCCTGGACCATTGCCATTATCTGTACCGCGAGAAGTATCCTGTGCCTGCTCCACCTGTCGCCTATGACTCCGGCGAACGGGGAAATGAAAAAAACCGGCATCTGCCCCAGGAAACCGGATACACCCAGCATAAATGCGGAACCGGTAAGCCTGTAGATCAGCCAGCTGGAGGCGATGCTCTGCATCCAGGTACCCATAAGAGACACCCCCTGGCCGAAAAAAAACAGGCGGTAGTCTCTGTGAGCCAGGGCCCTGAATGCCCGTGGTCGTCTCCTGTCATCCATCTTATATCACTCTATTTTTATCAGCAGCTCTCCGGTTTTGACTTTCTGCCCCTCTTTAACCGCGATTACGGCTATAACGCCGGAAACCGTAGCGGTGATGTTCGTTTCCATCTTCATCGCTTCGATAACAAGAAGGCTCTGTCCCTCTTTAACTGTCTCCCCCGCTTTAACAAGGAGTTTTGAAACAGTACCGGGTATTCCGGCGCCTATCTCCTTCGGATTTGAAGGATCGGCCAGCTGGGTGGCAGCGACAGTCTTTTCAGACCTGTAAGTCGTGTCGAGAATTGTCATCTCGCGCCTGTTACCGTTGACCTCAAATATTATTCTTCTGTACCCTTCGCTGTCGATTTTACCGATCTGCATCAGCTCTATTATGAAAACCTTGCCCTCTTCAAGTTCCACATCAAAGGGTATACCCTCAATAAGACCGTTAAAGAACAGCGGTGAATCCATCCTGCTGAGGTCGCCGTATTTTTTTGTAAATGTCAGGAACTCCTCATAGACTTTGGGATACAGCGCGTAGCTTAAGATATCTCTCTTCGTCTGCGGGACTTTTGTCTTCTGTTTCAGTTCGTTATGCAGCTTTTCAAAATCCACCGGAGGCAGCAGCTCGCCCGGCCTGCATGTGATAGGCTGTTTACCTTTCAGAACAATCGACTGTATATCGCTGGAGAACCCTCCCACCGGCTGCCCCATCATACCCTCATAGAACGAAACGACTGAATCGGGAAAGGCCATGTCGCGCCCCTTGATCAGTATATTGTCAGGGGTGAGATCGTTCTTCACCATGAATATCGCGAGGTCCCCCACCATCTTTGATGACGGAGTAACCTTGACTATATCCCCCACCATGAGGTTTACGGTCATGTACATCTCCTGAACATCCTTAAACTTGTGGCCTATGCCGAAGCTGTCGACCTGTGATTTGAGATTTGAATACTGTCCCCCGGGGATCTCGTATTTGTACACCTCGGCCGTACCGGACTTCAGGCCCGATTCAAACTGCTGGTATACCGGACGTATGTCGCTCCAGTAATCGGATATCTCCTGTATGCTGTCGCGGTTGAGACCTGTATCCCTTTCGGTATATTCGAGAGCGGCCACTATCGAGTTAAGCGCAGGCTGGCTTGTAACGCCTGACATGCTGTTGAACGACGCATCTACTATATCGACCCCCATCTCGGCCGCGAGAAGAACTGTTGCCACGCCGTTGCCGCTTGTGTCGTGCGTATGCAGATGTATCGGAATTGATATCTCGTTCTTCAGAGCCCTGATCAGTTTTTCCGCGGCGTAGGGCTTCAGCAGACCCGCCATGTCCTTTATTCCGAGGATATGGGCGCCCATGTTTTCAATCTCTTTCGCGGTTTTTATATAATACTCCAGGGTGTACTTGTCCCTTTTACTGTCCAGAATGTCGCCGGTATAGCAGACGCATGCCTCGGCGATTTTTCCGGTTTTCAGCACCTCGTCAACGGCAACCTCCATCCCCTTCAGCCAGTTCAGCGAATCAAAGATCCTGAATACATCGATTCCATTGACAGCCGACTCCTGAATGAACTCCCTGATCAGGTTGTCCGGATAGTTTGTGTAACCTACGGCGTTCGCGCCCCGGAGCAGCATCTGAAACATTATGTTCGGGACTTTTTTCCTGAGATCATCGAGTCTCTTCCACGGGTCCTCTTTCAGAAATCTATAAGCCACATCAAAGGTTGCACCGCCCCACATTTCAAGCGAGAAGAGGTCACCGGCAAGATACGCGGTGGGTCCCGCGATCTTCAGCATGTCGTGCGTACGGAGCCTTGTGGCCATCAGAGACTGGTGTGCGTCGCGAAACGATGTATCTGTAAGCAGAAGCTTCTTCTGCGACTTGATCCAATCCACAACACCCTCCGGACCCTTCTCGTCAAGAAGCTGTTTGGTGCCGCGCAGGCTCCAGTTATCGGGGATATGCGGAACCCTGGGCACATTATGCTCAACGGCGGCTCCGCTCGATTCGTTAACGGCCTTTTCCCCGAGGTATGTAAGGATTCTGACCTCACTGTCATCCCTCGGAGCTATATTAAACAGTTCCGGCGTGTTTTCAATGAATCCGGTAGTACACTGGCCGCTCTGAAACACCGGGTGCGACAGAACATTAAGAAGAAAACCCTCATTAGTCTTCACGCCGGAAATTACAAGTTCCTTTATCGAACGCTTGGCCTTGTTGATCGCGTCACTGAATGTTCCTGAATAGGATATGATTTTTACAAGCAGAGAATCGTAATAGGGGCTGATAACCGAACCGGTATAACCGTTACCGCCGTCGAGCCTTATACCGCATCCTGAACCTGTACGGTAAACATCGATTTTACCCGTATCGGGCGCAAAACCGTTTGACGGATCTTCAGTTGTAACCCTGCACTGGATCGCGTAGCCCCTTGACTTGATCGATTCCTGCGACTTGATCCCTATTTTGTCGGAATCGAGCCTGTGCCCCTCGGCGATAAGAATCTGGCTCTGCACCAGGTCTATGCCGGTAACCATCTCTGTTACGGTATGTTCAACCTGTATCCTGGGATTCATCTCGATGAAATAATGGTTTCCCTCACGGTCCACAAGGAACTCCACCGTTCCGGCGCTCTTGTAGTTTACCGCTTTCGCAATCTTTATAGCGTCGGAGCATATCTTCTGTCTCTGCGTCTCTGTAATGGCGATCGCAGGGGTATACTCTATGACCTTCTGGTGCCTCCTCTGGATCGAGCAGTCTCTCTCGAACAGGTGGACGATGTTCCCGTAGTTGTCGCCAAGGACCTGTACCTCGATATGCTTCGGCTGCTCAAGATACTTCTCCATGAATATATCATCGTTGCCGAAGGCCTTCCTCGCCTCGTTGCCGGCGCTGTGAAAACCTGTGATCAGGTCGGCCTCATTACGGATAATACGCATACCGCGCCCGCCGCCTCCGGCCGATGCCTTCAGCATAACAGGATAACCGCATCCCCTGGCAAACTCCACGGCCTCGGCATCGCTCTTTATCGGCTTTTCAACACCCGGGATGACCGGAACGCCGGCCTTCTGGGCGACGATCTTCGATTTGATCTTGTCACCGAGACTGTCGAGCATGTGCGCGTCAGGTCCGATGAACTCGATCCCCTTCTCCGCGCACCTGGCTGAAAAGTCCGGGTTCTCGGCAAGGAAACCGTATCCGGGATGGATCGCATCGACCCCCTTCTTCAGAGCGAGTTCGATAATCTCCTCGATTCCGAGATAAGCCTCTATTGGTCCGCTGTTCCTCCCAATCTGATAAGATTCATCAGATTTTGTCCTGAACAGCGCGTATCTGTCTTCTTTTGAGTAGACCGCCACTGTGCGTATTCCAAGCTCGTGACATGCCCGGATAATCCTGATTGCGATCTCCCCCCTGTTTGCGATAAGAACTTTTTTAAATGTCTTCATCTTTACTTACCTTTTATTATTTTTTATCAGCCGATTTTCAAGTTTAAAAAAAAGAGGCATATATAACGCCTCCGGTGCCAAGTATAAAAGAACGGTAAAACATGTCAATTTTTTCTCTTGTCTGAATTTACCTATTTCCCCGTATACAGTAATGAAAAACAAAAATGTCGCATTTTATGCTTCATTCTGGAGCAGTTACACATCTCATAATATACGGTTTTACAGGATAAAACCGCCTGTTTTTAATATTAGCTGATAAAAAAAGGGATTCCCTGTAACGGCCGGAGGGGAGCAGCGGGAGTTTTTTTACACGGGGAACTGAATACGGAATTCAGTCCCGCCGATTCTGTTGATTTTTATAGAGCCCTTGATCTGCTGGATCATCATCTTCACAAGGGTGAGACCTATACCGCGGCTGCCGGAGATCTCCATCGCATCGGGAAGACCTACACCGTTGTCTTTAATGGTGATCTCTACATGCCTGTCATCCTTTTTTGCAATACGCACCTGTATAAGGCCCGCTTTGTCGCCGGTGAATGCATACTTGACCGCGTTGGTCAGGAGTTCATTTATTATCATACCGAGCGGGAAGAGGATACCGGAATCGAGGACCATCTCCTCAATCTCGTTTTCAATTTTTATTTTTGACGACGTAATGTAAGTGGAGGATATCTTTTCAATCAGGTCTGTGAAGTACGGTTTCGCCGGCACGGCCATATAGTCTGCCGATCTGTAGAGTATATTGTAAATACCCATCATGCTCATGACCCTGCTCCGCGCGTCCTGGATCGCGTTGACCGCCGCCGGGTTATCCATTGAATCCATCTGGAGATAGAGAAGAGCCGCGATCGATCCCATGTTGTTTTTAACACGGTGATGGACCTCTTTAAGCAGAAGGTCCTTTTCGTTCAGGAGGGAGAGTATCTTCTCCTCGGCCTTCTTGCTGTCAGTGATGTCGAACATCAGAGAGAAAATACCCTGCACCGCGCCGTTGCTCAGATGAGGAATAAAATAGCCCCTGACATATCTCTGGTTCCCCTCTCTGTCCCAGGTAAAACCCTCCGCGATGCTGTTCTCTCCCGCAAGGGCTTTTGCGATATAACCGGACAGCTGGCTGTAATCATCAGGCTTGAACAGTTCATTGATCCGCATCCCCTTGATCTTTTCCCTCGGTATTCCGAACCACCTGACATAGCCGTCATTTACAAACACAAACCGTTCGCCGGTGTCCATGTAGGCCAGCAGGGCCGGTACCCCGTTTATCACGAGGTTAAGTTTTTCATAACTGTCCCTCAGCGCCTTTTCAGCCTCTTTCTTCGAAGTGATGTCGCGGGACGAGGAAATCAGGCTTCTGACAGAACCGTCCGCCTTCAGCAGTTTTTTACCGGTGGTCTCGAACCATTTATGAGATCCGTCTTTCAGCCTCAGCCTGTGCTGGAACGTGTAGATGCCGGGGAACTCGATTATTTTATTATATGCCTCAATAAGCGCGGACCTGTCTTCCTTATCGTAGAGGTGAAGGATGTTCCTACCGATCAGCTCCCCGGCGTCGTAACCGGAGACGTTTTTGCAGAACGGGGAGATATAGATTATCTCACCCTTCGGAGTCAGCTTGACAATAACGTCAGTGGAGTTATCGACGATGAACCTGTACCTCTCCTCACTTTCGCGGAGTACCCTGGCCGAGTCAAAAAGCCGCAGCGCCATATTTATGGCGGACAGAATAACGGGGTTGCCGGAATTCTTCACGACAAAACCGTACTGTTCCGCATCGTTTACTCTTCTTATCGTCTCCTGGTCGCTGAACGCGGTGAGGAATACAACAGGGATGTCTCTGAGGGCTTTTATCTTTTCCGCCGCGAGGATGCCGTCGATCCCCTCACCCAGGTCTATGTCCATCAGTATAAGGTCAATCTTTCCGCCCGACCTGACAAGCTCGATACATTCCTCACCGGTGGAGAGCATTACCGCATCAAAACCATGGTCGTTTAAATATTTGGCCTGGGACGATGCGATCACGTTGTTATCTTCGACAATAACTATTTTCTTTTTTGAGTCACTATCCATTTTATTACCCGATAAGGAACGCTGTACAGCACTGCTACTAATGGTATAAACACAAATAAAAATTGCGATAAAAATTTTCCGAATGCCAAAAAACTTGTTTTTAAATTATATAATCAAACCGCTTACCAGTGTCAAGACGCGGCCTTCGAGTAATTAAAACCGCGCAATATAAACTCCACCTGTGCGCGCAAATAAATTTGAATATATCATTGTAGAGCACAATGGGTTATTTTTCATTTTCGACGGCAGGACGAAACTTCGGCAGGGACAAAACTCCGGCGATACGCTGCTGCGTGATTATTTTTACTTAATTACCTGTTAAATATTATAAAAAAGATCAGCATCGCTCCGAGAACCAGAGTGACGAGCATCAGACCGCGGAGGAACTTTTTCTTTCTCTCCCCGAGAAACTGACGGTAGACCTTTATACCCTCTGATGTCAGAGGGTAGCCCCCCCTGTAGAACAGCCCCGTGATGTCGCGGCGGTTCTTGTTTATTATGAACGCGTTTTTATCCACGTATCCGAGATCGATCAGCTCCATCAGCAGGGCCATCTGTCCCGGATCGGTCATCTCTATCGGAAGTTCGGACTTGTCTGTTTTTTTCTCCACGTACAGCAGCGTCTCAATCAGGGGAAAATATTTCTCCCTGTTGTTTTTCATTTCGTTTATCTTCGATTTATAGTCCATTACGTTTTTTCCTTAACACGGGTTGTTTATTTTTACAAGATGTTCCTGTGTGCCGGGAATGTCAAATTAATATTAAGACCTCAACCCCTAACCCCTTCTCCGCACGGAGAAGGGGTATTAAATCCCCCTGCCGCTATCGCGGCTTCCCCCTTTGGTAAAGGGGGCTTTAAATTTGTCATTCACGACGAATTTCTTTTTTTTCCCGGCCCAATTCCTCTGTCATGCCCGCTAAATTTCCCTGTCATCCCCGCGCAGGCGGGAATCCTTCAGAGCATGTCATGCCCGCGAAGGCGGGCATCTGCTTTTATTACATAATTTATCTTGCCCGCTTTTGTCTCGCCACAAAAGCAGGGCGTGAAAAAGGCGCGGGGGCTCCGCCCCTCGACCCCGGAACGCCTCATTCGGCGGCGCGCCTTTGTAATATTGAACACAAAGTATTTATAAACTTCAGGTTTATGAAACAGCTGGTTCTCGCTTTCAATATATCTTTTTGAAGGCTCGTAATGCCATCCCTGGCAAACTCGCCGTCGCGTACATCCTGTACGCTCCCTTGTTTATTCGAGTTTTGTTTCTTTGTTGTATGAATTGCGGATGTCAGTTGCGAGAGAGGGATTGGTTTTATAATGACACGGAAATGGTTTTGAAAATCCCCCTGCCGCTATCGCGGCTTCCCCCTTTATTAAAGGGGGCTATCGTTGAATCGGGGTATGCAGAAAACATATAGGGGCAGGTTGCGACGCTGACACAGGTCAGTTATTACAGGTTACTCTTTCATCCAGTCCGGCAGAGGCTTTCCCGTTGCTTTATAATATAAAACATCAGGATCAAGGTCTATATCACCGGGCCAGCATAGTGTTTTAATTTCACTGTCTATATAGAATTTTTTAAAATACTCTTCATTTCTGAAAAGGTCGAAGACCCCTCCCTTCTCACGGTATCCTGAAAAATCAACTATACCGCTCTTACCCGATTCAAAGAATATCTTTATTTTAAAATTACCCGCATACTCGGCGTTCATTATCTGATGCATCTTTATTAACCTCACAACAGCGGTTCTATTTTTCCGGGCATAATTTACTCCCGTTGTATTAACAGTGTCAAGTATCTTTACGAATCTTTTATTAATACGATTGAGCGGGATGGATTTTAAATTTTTTTTACGACCTCATCCCCTAACCCCTTCTCCGCACGGAGAAGGGGGATTTGTAACATATATTTAGATATACGTCTTGTATCATTCAGAGAGAAAAATTTTTACCCCCCCTGCCGCTGTCGTAGAGACAGGTTTCGAATTGTTCTTAGGATATAATTCATTGGTATATATAGGGGCAGGTCACGACCTGCCCCTACGGGTGATATGGATTGTTACGTATATAATTTCTGATAAAATTTAATTCATTATTATTGCGGATAATTCTATCATGAAAAGATCGCTGCCACCGGAATTCAATACACCCGGCATTATGTATCTGTTTCGATGACGTCGTTTTCAATACACCGATTATTTCATTTAACGGTTTCGTTTTGAATACATATCGTAGGGGCAGGTCGCGACCTGCCCCTACATGATGACCTGTATTCACAACATAATCTGATCCAACAATACAATTTGTCCCGACAAAACGATCTGTCCCATCATTATGATCTGCATCGACGGGATGGTGGTATGATCTGGTAATCATATAAATACCATGAATATTATTATTTTAAAAAATCAATATAATAAATCTCAAATCAATTCTCTTTATATGCCGCAGGTAATTTATAATTACTTCAACAATTTAAAATATAAGTGTCAATTTCCACGAAACTGACCCCTTCATAATCGCAAAGCTGACCCCCTGAAAATCGGTAGAGGGTTATTTTTTTTACATTGCTTTTGTTTTAGCCGACAAAATCGAAAGACGCGACTAAATATCATCTGCTACTTTTGAAAGCATTGAACTCCCATCTATTTCAATAGACTCATTTTCACACATCAGCTCTGCCTGTTCCATTACTGTTTTAACGGCTGCATCCTGCTGATCGGGAGGATACCCGTATTTACGCAGTAAAGCTTTGATCGTAGTACGCATCCTTGCCCGTACAGATTCTTTAAGCTTCCAGTCGATTGTAATACTTTTCCTTATTGAATCCGCGAGGTCATGGGCAATCTTCTTCAATATTTCATCACCCATTATCTTAACGGCGGCGTCATTCACGCAGAGTGCATCGTAAAACGCCAGTTCATCTTCCGAAAGTCCAAGGTCAGCACCGCGCCTCATTGAACTTTCCATATCTCTGGCCATTTTTATTAGCTCTTCAATAATTTCTATATTTGAGATAGCCTGATTTGTGTATTTATTTAACGCTTCTTTCAGCATTTCAGAGAATTTTCTCGATTCAACAAGCTGTCTCCGCGACATTATTTTTATTTTACCGTCAATCAGACGTTTCAGAAGTTCGGCGGCGAGATTCTTGTATTTCAGATTCCTCACTTCATCAAGAAATTCATCTGAAAGAATAGACATCTCCGGTTTTTCCATATTCAGCGCTTCGAATACATCGATAACCTCTTCAGAAATGATCGATTTTGAAACAAGCTGGTTGACGGCAGCCTCAACATCCTCCCTTGTTTTTCCGGTTTTACGGAAAATATTCTCCTGCCTGATTTTCATTATATTGGCTTTTACTGCTCTGAAGAATCCTATTTCAATACTTAACCCTCTCGCCTCTTCACTTGTCGCGCATAGCGACTGTGCTTTTTCAAGTTCGTTAACAGTTTTAAGAAAATCTTTTTCCGGTAATGTACCCTGTCCCATGATAAAATTCATACCGGCGATAATAGTCTGCATCCTTTCAGCCGGATTACCTTTAATAAACAGTGAATAGTCGAATTTATGGAAGAACCCTTTAACTATCTCGTATTTCTCTTTGAAAACAGCCAGCACCTGACTGATATCAATGCCGGCAGTATCCCTGTCTGTCTCGGTGTATTGAGCAAGGGCGTGTTTTAAAAACTCCGCGATACCGAGATAGTCGACAATAAGACCACCCTTTTTATCTTTAAACACCCTGTTAACACGCGCTATAGCCTGCATCAGGTTGTGACCGCGCATCGGCTTGTCTATATACATAGTATCCATTGACGGGACATCGAATCCCGTAAGCCACATGTCGCGAACAATAACTATCTTCAGCGGATCGTTTACATCCTTCATCCTTTTCGCGAGGTCTTCCCGACCCTTTTTGTTACGGATATGCTGCTGCCAATTAGACTTGTCCGAAGCCGAGCCGGTCATTACAACTTTAATCTTTCCGTCACGGTCGTCGCTGCTGTGCCAGTCCGGCCTGAGCGCCGTAATCTCTCTATAAAGCTCAACCGCGATACGCCTTGACATTACAACAATCATAGCCTTGCCGTAGAGTATCTTTTCACGGGTCTCGTAGTGGTTTACAATGTCAGAGGCAAGTTCTTTAATCCTGTTATCGGCTCCGACAATAGCCTCAAGCCGCGCCCATTTAGATTTAAGTTTCTCACGGTATGAATCCTCCTGATACTCGGTAATATCTTCAAATTCATCGTCGAGAAGATCTTCGGTTTTGCTGTCAATGGCGAGTTTAATGATGCGGCTCTCGTAGAAAATCTTTACAGTCGATTCATCCTCGACGGAACGGGTCATGTCATATATATCAATATAGTCGCCAAAAACGGCAGGTGTACTTCTGTCCTCAAGGTCAACGGGTGTACCGGTAAAACCGATGAACGACGCGTTCGGCAGAGCGTCGCGCATATGTTTCGCGTAACCGAACTTTATTTCCTGAGTATCAGTTTTCTTATTTTTCGAGAGTTCGGCTCTGAAACCGTACTGGCTTCTGTGGGCCTCGTCAGCGATAACTATGACATTTTTTCTGTCGGTAAGTAGCGGGTACGAATCCTCCTCTTCAAAGGGTGAAAACTTCTGAATTGTTGTGAATATTATACCGCCCGATTCAACAGAGAGGAGTTCCCGGAGCATTGCCCGGCTTGTCGCCTGTTTCGGAGTCTGCCGGAGTATAGCGCCTGATTTTGAAAAAGTACCGAAGAGCTGATCGTCAAGATCATTGCGGTCTGTAAGAACAATAATAGTCGGGTTGCCGAACTGTTGTACCGCTTTTGCCGTGTAAAAAACCATAGTGAGGCTTTTGCCTGAACCCTGGGTGTGCCAGACAATACCGATCCTTTTATCTCCCTTTGCGGAGAGCGCCCTGTGCGTATTTTCGACGGCTTTGTTCACCGCATGGTACTGGTGATAACCGGCAATTACTTTTATGATCTCAGTGCCGTCATCCTGAAACAGTATGAAATTTTTAATGATATCGAGAAAACGCCTCTTTTCGAACATCCCGTTTATAAGAGTTTCAAGCTGCGGCTGCCGTAATGAAAGAATTGTGTCACCATCCTCGGTACGCCACGACATGAACCTTTCGAAGTTTGAAGTCATCGTACCCGCCTTCGCAAGGAGACCGTCGCTTATGACACAGAAGCTGTTATATATGAACAACGAAGAGATCTCTTTTTTGTATGTTTCTATCTGGTGAAAAGCCTTATGAATGTCTGTCTCTTCGCTGGCGGCGTTTTTCAGTTCAAAGATCACCATAGGGAGGCCGTTGAGAAAAATGACGATATCGGGCCTGCGGTTTATACTGTTTTCAATAACGGTGAACTGGTTGACTGCCATCCAGTCGTTGTTGTCGGGATTGTCAAAATCGAAAAGGTACATCTTGTCGGTCTTAACCGAACCATCGGGCCTGTTATACTGAACGTCTATGCCGTCGGTGATCATTTTCTGAAAGTTTCTGTTATTGATTATCAGCGAGGGGCTTTCTGTAATAAGAATTTTACGCATAGCGTCATCAATCGCTGATGACGGGAGTTTTTTATTAATACGTGACAGAGCGTCACGAAGCCTCGATTCAAGAATAACCTCGCCGTAGTTTGACCTTTCGGGAGAATTACCGTCAAAGGCGATATCGGGGCCGAATACAACGCTGTAACCGAGCGATTCAAACCACGACAGAGCCGCCTGTTCAAGAGTATTTTCTGTAAAGAGGTTCATTCAGGAGCTCAGGCAGACCTGTTCTTCTTTTTATTATTACCGGCGGAATCATGCTGTTTTTTCAGCTTTAAAGTGCCTTTTTGCCAGTATTCGAGTTCTTCAGCCTTATTCAGATTTTTTATTTCATTATAAATCTTTTCCTGGGATTTTCTTTTCATCTCCACACAATCAAAACTTTTAGTTTTCATAATCTATAACCTCCGCAGGAGAATTTATAAAAATATCTTTATATCCGTTAATCCGGTTTACAGCGTTATATAACGCTATTTTATCAAAATGAACTATATGCTTAAAATTCCAGCTTACTATAATATCACAGTTTGATACCGTCGCAATTGCCACATGAAGAGCATCATCCATAAATTTTCTGCTTACGATCTTATTATTAAGATATTCATCCCTTAATGTCAAGCAGTTACCGTCAACATCAAGGATTTCACAGTCAGGCAGCAAGTCGTTGAAAAACTTTAAAACATAATCCGGAGCTTTTTCAATCTCTTTACTTACAACGACAGAGACACAGGGGATAAATCTCCCCTCTTTTATCTCTCTGAAAAGCTTATCCGTTCGAACCCTGAACTCATCGTCAAACATACCGCCTATCACAGATGTATCAATATAGATTCTCAGTTTTTTCATATACTAAATTCGCTCCACTGTTATAAAACGCCATAACAGAATTTCTCAATCGGCTCCGCAGCACTTTTTGTACTTCTTACCGCTGCCGCATGGACATGGATCGTTTCTGCCCGGTTTTTCAACTTTATTTTTTGACTGTGAATAAAGAATCTCCTTGTCTTTGTTATACTCTTTTAAAAAAGCTTCAATATCTTTTTTTTTCGAGAGGTCATAACCGCGGCTCTGGGCATCTTTAAGTACAGATTTGCCCATACTCCAGCTTTCTTCGTCTTCCGCCTCCTCCATAATCCTCTCTGTTATATTCTCAAATCTCGCGGCAATATATTCCCCGTCAGGAACATAGCCCTTACCGGCGCAGAATATCATGAAAGATACCAGAACCGGTTCGATCGCTTCAAAAAAACTGTCATCGGCCATAACCTTGGCAGGCATCCGATCGACAGCGCATTCAACAGAACGTCGCGCGTTCCAGCAGGCGGGACGCATCAGAAAGTAGTTATACATCATCTCACCGAAGCCGGTAATGATAAATTCAGCTTCCTTTTTTTCATTATGACCGAGTTTCATGAAAGAGGGTGACTTTTTGAACTCCTCATAATAATTTTTTACGGATTCATTTATTTCATTAAAACCCTGATCTGACCATTCCTTGTCGCAAATTTCAGCGAGGGCCGTTTCTTCATCAATTACAAGGCAGTCGACCATCGTCTTGAGGTCGGTCATCATCGCAGTAAGATACTCTGCCCTGACCGGATTTTCAGGATCTTCATATACATCAATGATCTGATTAAAAAGATAATCAATCAATGCCGGCTGGTTATTCGGTGAATGTACTTCTTCGGCAAATCCTGCATCATTAGTATTTTCAGCGTCAAGGAACACGCTGAGCTTCAGAACATTTCTGTCAAACTGTTCATAAAGATAATCTTCGCTGATTTCGGCGTTTCTTTTAAGTACCTTTTTTATGATATACCAGCCGATCTGGGCCGTCTCGGCAAGGATACCTGTTTCTACATCATTAAGTTCCTCACGGCCGAAAATAAATTCCCAGATACCGGGCTGTTCATCTTCCATGCGGTCAAGTTCGGCGCTATAAGCATCCTCGTTCATCGACACCAGTTCTGTCAGAATCGCGGTTATATCTTTAAATGTTATCTGCTTCATTACACAATTCACTCTCAACTTTATAAATCCGTTATTTTAAATAACTCTTTATCCTCTCAAACAAAACATTTATATCCGAGTTCACTTCATCATTTGTCACTCTGATGAACCGGACTCCTTCAGATTCAATCAGCATCTGTCTCAATGTATCATAATCCTTCTGCTTATTATGAACTGCCCCGTCCAGTTCTATAGAAAGATGCTCTTGCAAAAACTTTTTTTATGTATTCCAAATTTTGTACCTGAATGTTATTTACAGCTTTCTTACGATACTTTCGGTGCTATAAAACTTTACGCCCTCAACCCCCGGCCCCTTCTCCCATCTGATGAATTGATGAGGGCGAAGGGGAGATTCTGTAACAGACACAATCAGCAATAACTCCACAAGATTTCAACGACCAATCCCCCCTCTCCCATCATTAATCCTTTAATAATTAATATGGGAGAGGGGGACAAAGGGGGTGAGGGCGCTTCAATCCGTACCGGTTTCCTCATACCTCTTCACAATCTCTTCAGGGACACGCAGCTCGCCCGACATCAGTTTCGGGAGAAGAGTGTCGCGGAGGGTGGAGAGGGTCTGGGATTCAATAGTTTTACTGTGAATCATATCAAACACTGGTTTAACTGTTTGTTCAAAAAAGGTTAAAATCTTTTCATCCGGTTTTATTATTTTTATTTTCCGAAATGTATCTGTTGTTATGGTACTAAAAACAGACCCATGAGAATTTTGTTTTAATCTGCTGATTAAATCCAATGTTTGCAAATAAATGTAATATTGGCCAAAATTATTTATTCCAGTTAAAGCATAGCAGGATTGATTCATCGCCATATCAACACCGGCCAAGCATATTTTACCTACAGTCCCTCTTGCCGTAATAAATATAGTATTCTGTGGATATAATTTGCTGTTACAGTTATTCAAACCTTCTACAGTTATATAATCTTCAGTTGAAAAAATATATGATGAATTATCTATATCTTTTGGTGTAAAGAACGGGATAGTGCCATTCCAGTAATTATCATTACTTTTTGATGGTGTACCACCACCCAATACATTTATTTCTTCTGTATAATAAACATAACTCCACCCTTCCGGTATCGGGCCAAGTTCGCTGTCGACCATTTTACCACCGGAAGATTTGTAGCCGCTCATTTCGACTCCGCTCAATGAGCGTTGTATAACTGAATTCTTTTTTTCTCTACCACTACGCTCCCTGAGCGGAGCCGAAGAGTGCTGTCCATATAACTCAATGGATTCGCTAATTGCGTTTTCAACAGGCTTGCCATGTATTTCGGCACGCTCACCAGTCGCAAAGTCGAGCGGAAACTCGAAGTCTACAAACCACTGTTTAAATATTGCTTGAGCCATCGCTTCGAGAGTTTTGTTCATATGGTTGTTCAGTTCTATTTTGTCATCGATTGAGGATAGTATCTCGGCTATCGCGCGTTGTTCCGGGAGGGGTGGGAGGGGGATTTGTAATGGATGAATATGATTTCTATTAAGAGTTGGCACACCACTGCCAACATTAAAACGTGAGAAATCTAAATTCTTAACAAGATAATAACAAAACTTAACATCATTTTCGTTATAATCTTTTATGTATAATGTAGTATTTAAAGGCCAAAAATTTGTTTTAACATATTGCCCACCACCGATACTGCCAGAACGTCCAATGACAACACCTGGGCCAGTAGCTTTAAAACTATTATGATATCCGACAATACCGGTTGATGCAACTACAGGATAAATGCCATCCTGTCTATCATCAATAGGTAAATCAAACCCTCTCTGGAATGTTAAAACTTCACCAAGTGTTGTGTTTTTCCAATTCATTTAATTTATCAACTATCCATTAAAGTACTTTCATTATTTCACTATATTCTAAGGAATCTTTGTTAATCAATTGCAACAAATGATTCTTATCGACTTTTATAAGTTTTCCTTCGCGTATTGTTAGTGTAACCCTATATTTTTCATATATTTTTAAAGCAGTACTCCGAGATAGACCAATGTTTTGTAGAGCTATAACTATTCTATTCTGAGTTCCATATTCAAGTAAAGAAGCCCAATTTTCACCCGCTTTTTCTTCACTAAGAATCTCAGAGATTATTTGAAAATGATGGTTGAAATATTTTTCAAATAAAAAGCGTAATACATACTCGATATCATCAATGAGTGTTTCTATTACATAATTTATATGAAGTTTGTTTTCTATTGAAAATTCCACAGGTTCTTTATAATTAATCCTTACTGTACCACCATTTTTTGACTTCCAATCTAAAGTACTTTTTATTATTGAGTTAAGCGGAAATCCATTAATCCATTGATTCATAAGAACTGCATAATACTTCATGCTATTTATATTTTGTAATTTTTTTTCGGCATTATTCCAATTATATAAATCATACATCATATTAAGAGTATCAAAACAAGTGTCATAATTAATCGAATTACTTCCTGGAAGTTTTATATCTATATTGTTTTTATATTTTTTAAAAAGTGTTTTAAAAACATCATTTTGTACATTTAGATCTATTGATTGATTCCCTCCAAGTATATAATTCGGTATTTCAAAATCCACTATTCTTTGTTTAGCAAGCTCTATGATTATTTCTTTATTCTTCTCTATTAATTTATTAATCAATGGGCTTTTATATTTCGAATCAATTTCATAAGTATCCACACTAATAATATTTGCTATATATTTTAAAATAAATTGTTCTTCTTGAGTACCAGATATATCTTTGCCATTTAAAAGTTTTTCAATCTTTCTAAGATTACGATCAATTTTATTTATTACTGTTGCATTCAAGTTAATATCGGATTGTTTTAACATATCTTTATTTTCCCAATCACAATCTTCATGCTGTATGCAAAATATATTTCCAGAAAGTTCTCTTGATAATCTTCCCGCTCTTCCAGAGAGATTCCAAAAATCAATCGGTTCTAAATTCTTACGACCATTTTTGTTATCCAAAATAAATATATTTTGAGTAGGCATGTTAACACCTTCTAGGAGAGTAGAAGTACAAAATACATTATTAATTTTTTCAGATTTATACAGATCCTCAACAAGATTCCTTATTAGCTGAGGTAATCTACCATAATGATAAGCTGTTTTATGTTCTAATAATTCGGCTAAATAATAATCAGGATGTATGTATTCTTTAATTTGATTGATCGCATTTTTTAATTCAGGTGTGGAAATATCTTTTGGAAGTTGTTGTGCCAAATTATATGCACGTTCAATAGTTTTTAATTTACTGTTACAATAAATTAAATTATTTTTATTTTTCCCTATTAGTAAAATCAAATCAGATATTGTTTTTACCGGATGTAAAAATCTTCTAGCTGGAATATCAATTTGTTCATTTACTTGATATAGAGTAATTGACTTTGTTAATAAATCTATCAAAAATAAATGTTGAGTTACAGGTGATTCATCTGTTTTATAATAATTCTTTCCAGTACCACGATTGAATAAATTTAAAAAAATTTCTGGGTTTGAAACATTAGGAGATGAAAAATATATTTTTATATTCCCATATTTTTTTAACGTTTTTTCTATAGCCGTATAAGTTGTTACACTACGAGAATCATTCTTATTTGCTAATTTATGAGCTTCATCGACAAAAATAAAACCAATTGGTGGATTATTACTTTGAGATAAATAACTTAATAATCTTTCCGGTGTTAAAACAAAAATATAATTATGTTTTTCTTCAGTAATTATATCTGAAACATTAGAATTGGTGAAAATTTTATATTTATATTGTTCAAATAATTTTAATAAATCAGTTTTTAAATCTATAGAAAACTGGTTTATTAAGGCTCTTGTAGGTACAATTATAACTATATTTTCTGGTGGGCTGTTCTTTATAATTTTTCTAATAAATGATTTTATTATAAAAGACTTCCCCATTGAAGTTGGTCCAGAAAAACTAAATTCTAACGTATTACTCATTTTTGTAAATAATTCATATTGTGAATCAGTAAAGATCAAATTTTTAGTATCTGGAACAGATTGAATAGACTTTTTAATATCAATTGCTATATCTTCCAACAATGGGAGTTGTGCAAAATTATCATTATGCTTTTCTAAGTATTCAATTGCCGGAAAGTTACCCAATTGAGAATAAACTGCTTTAGAAACAGTCCGATAAAATGGATTATTATTATATTTAACATTTAGAAATGTTATTAATTGATATGCGCTATTTCTACAAATCGGTTTAGGTGAGTTTGATAAAATATTAGCAAACCTTAAGGTATCCTTAAGTTCTTTTTCAGTTAAATCATTGCTTATAGTTTTATTTAAATTATACTCAGCTGATAATATAGCACTTCTATAAAAAAGTGTTTTAAAATAACTATCATTCAAAACATCTTGTGCCAATTTATCAATTAATGTCATATCTATTTACTTATCTCTCCTATTATCTCTTTTCTTTTCGTTTCAAGGTCTGAAAATGGTATTATATAGAGATAAAAATTATAACCAACGAACTCATCCTTCTTTAATTGATAATTAATCGAACTAATATTTGATTCTATAATTTCTGTAATTTGATCACGAATCTTAGTTCTAAAATTTGAATTTGATAATTTTTTATACTTATCTGCAATACTGATATTGAATCCTAAAAATATACCAAATGAATAATCTAGGTTTGTTTTATCATCGTTTGCACTTGGCAATAATATCTTCTTTAATTTATTATATACATCTTCATTAAATGCTTCCTTTACTAATTGACTGTTAACTAAATTCATTTCAAAATTGAGTTTACTTTTATCATCTTTTAATAATTTGTTTATTGATGCAAACGCATCATATATACCTTTTTGTAAATCAGAATCTAATTTTGATTCACCTATAACTAATTGATAATCCTTTTCATTCAATTTTAGTAAATGTACACCGTCTGCACCTTTCACATAATCATTGTTAGCTGTTTTTAGTTCCAGTTTTGTAAGAATTTTTGGAGCATTGAGATGAGATTCGAGTAAACAGTATAATAATATTTCACCCAGTTCACCTTCATTAGATACATAATTTCGCAACTTCTGCTTAGCTAAATTAACAATAGTTGCATGTTTTCTTTGTTCTTCTAATATTTTTAATTCTTGTCTTGATAATGCAAAAAAATTAAGGTTATCCCCAAGTTTTTCAACAAGCTCGTTATAAGCAAAAGAATTATTTTGTATTTTTAGCGTAAAAGCATTTAATCGATTATCATTATCTAACTTCCTATCAATTATGTCATGATAGAATAAAGCTAAAAACTCGGATTTAACATCTGTATCAATCATGATCAATTTCCTAAAATATTAACTATTATTTACTCCCCTTCTCTGCCTCGAAGAGAGGGCCGAGGGGGCAAAACATAAACCCCTATACCATTCAAATATAATCCTTAATACTTTTCTCCATACACTCACCTTTAAGCCAACTGTTCCACAATCCAGTTTACTCACTCTTCGCAAGGCCGGAAACACTCCCTGTTTCCTTTCCTCATGGAGAGGCTGAAGCCACTCCTTAATAGAAGGTGAAAAGCTCGCCGAGGTACGTTTCATGCTGCATGTTTCCTTCCCCCGTGTTCTAAACCATTTCCAGTCTTACACCTTCTATTGCCGAGGGGATTCATCCCCTCGCATAAAAAAATTCCCTCCAAAAACCAGCCCTCTTCCCTCGCAAGAAATTCTGTTCAGGAACCTCCCCCGTCCCTCTGCTGCATCTTTATATACTGAAAAACCCGCTCGAACGAGGATTCATCAACCGTAAAGGCGCTGTATCCGTTCTGCCACTTCAGCCCTTCGACAACACGGGAGGAATAACCTTTAATATGTTTAACAATGTCCGCAACCGCATACCTCGGAGGAAGCGTTATCAAAATATGAATATGGTCCTGGTATCCGTTAAGTATATGCAGAACAAACCCCAGCTCATCGGCTTTTTTCTCTGTACACCCGCGAATCTGCCCGATTACTTCGTTATCAATAGTCCTGTCTCTGAATTTCGTCGCGCAGACAATATGATAATCGAGCCGCGTAAATGTCTTTCCTGTTTTGATCATTTAACAAATTCACAATCTATCTTTAAGTTCTCATCTTCTATTCCAACGTTCTATTAGCTATGGGTTTAAACCCATAGCTAATAGAACGTTAAACATCAAAACCGATACCCTTCAAATTCTCCTTAATCCTCTTCTCAAGATGCTCACTCTTG
>CAYTNW010000035.1:0-29997 GCA_964439325.1 uncultured Leptospirales bacterium
AAATTTTATTTTTTTTAACTCCCGCGCCTAACTCTTACTTCCGCTGTCCAAAGTTTCCCTGAACAACGAAAATGACCATAGTTTTTTATCCATACTTCTGTCAATGCTATTTTTTTAAACTGAAAAAAAAATTTATTAACTGATGATTTTTTCTCAAATCCTGCCTGCGACCCGGCCGGTTCAGAGAAAATACTTCAGTTTTTGTCTCAAAACATATAAGATTTCGTTTTCAATCATTTTAACAGAATGGGGCGAAATCTTCTCTTCTTTGGATATCTCGTTCCGTGTTTTCTGCTGCAGTATCCTGGATAAAAAAATTTTCCTGTTTTTTTCGGAAAAGCCTTCAAGCACATCATTAACTGTCGATAACACTTCCCCTTCAATTATACTGTTTTCGAGACTATGATAAAAAGATTCATTGAGCTCCATTAATTCCGGAATTATTCTGTTATTTTTCGCCTCTTCACGGGCTTTTTTTCTTAAATAATCGATAACAATGTTTTTCGCCGCTTTCCTGAGATAATTCCGCAGCTTATCGCCTGTAATCTCGATATTCCTGGATTTATAAATTCTTAAAAAAATATCATGAGCAAGATCCTCCGCAATATTAAAATCAAAAACAAGCATCCGGAGATACTTGACCAGATAGGTATAATTATTATTATAAATCTCTTCGAATAGAAGATCAAACGGATCACAGGACTTTTTCAAAAGACACCTCCCTTCAAACTTATATGTATATTTATATCGACGATATATTGCAGCAGATACTAAACACTGTCATTATTTCGGGTTTTTACAAACCTCACTGCATTGTAACCTCAAAAAATTACTCCTTGACGAATCTTTTACATTTGTAATGGTCATATTATTGTGCTAAAAAACCGGAATAATGACAGAATTAATTCCGGCGGCAGGAATTTTTTAACAGCTCTGAAATTCAGAGAAATACAGGCCGGGTAAATTCCGGGTAAAAGATGAAAAAGATAAAAATTATATTGTACCAGAAATCTCTGGGAATACCGATCACCAGAACTGACATCAACGAGATGAAAGAGTTTTCTCCGCACTTTGTCTGCTTTCCGGAATACTTTTTCGTAAATCAGCGGCTGGGCAATCACGGTCAGAGTCTCCACAACCAGAATCTCCAGATTAAAAGAATAAGGCTCCTATCAAGAGAGCTCAATACGGTTGTAATCGGCGGCACCATGCCGGAGCTTGCCGACGGAGTCATGTACAATACAACTTATGTCTACCATAACGGCAACGAAGTGGGTTCATACAGAAAAAAGAACCTCTTCTTCGCGGAGGTCAGTAAAATCACGCCCGGTTCAGAGCTTAAAGTATTTAACGCTTACGGTTTCAATTTCGGCGTTCTGATCTGTGCAGATGTTTTTCATGATGAAAGTTTTATTTTCATGAAGAAACATGATGCAAAAATAATTTTCTCTCCGACATTCTCCCTTATCAAGCAGGATGAACCCGTTGAAAAAAAGTTCAAAAGGGATAATGACATTTACGTCCGTGGCGCGGGTATCGCGGATTCGGTCATAGTGAAGGTCTGCGGAGTGCGCTCAGACTATAAAAATTTTCTCCAGGCAAGAAGCCTGATCGCTGACAAAAATGAAGTTCTGTACAGGGTAAAACCGGAAGAGGAACATACACAATTAATTATAAAGAGAGAGATAACGCTGGATGAATAATTCACATTTGAACTGTATGAAGTGCAACTCGGAGCTGGAGACTGGAAACAGATTCTGCAGCAATTGCGGATCAAGCATCAGGCTGCAGGAGAGTCTGTCACGGAAAAAAATTAAAGTATCGTGGAGATGGGTTCTGTTCGCTGTAGTTTCAATTTTTATATTTGAATATATTTCCGCAGCAATCGTCAGCCAGTTATTTGTTCTCGTAAGCGGAAAAACCTCTCTGGAACTGGAGACCAGTATTCTGGTATCATCGATCGGATCGCTTGCCGGAATTTTTCTCGGCACACTATATTCCGCTTATATGTCACATGGCATTTCGATAAAAGAGCCGATGATCGGAGCTTTTATCGAAATTCTGACATCGCAATTAATACTGCTGATTATCTCCGGCACATTTACATACCTTTTCATTGTCAGAATTCTTATCATCATGACAATCGGAACAGCCGGAGCAAAAACCGGCGACATGCTCCAGAAAAGAATACTTGGAATCAAATAAAACACCGGCATTTTCTGCTTTCAAAAAGCATAAAAATTTTTATTTATAATTAACATACACTTGATAAATACACTCATTAATATTAACTTTGATAAAAAATATATAATTCTCCATCCAGACCAATGAAGAGGGCCGATATGTTACTGAACAGATTTTTCTACGGAATCCGGGCTATTGTTATCAGGTCAATGACCGTTATTTCACTGCCGCCTCTTATTATCACAACGATCACCCTTTATCTATTCATCAACGATTACTCCAACAAACTGAGCGAGTCTTCACTTCAAAAAAGCGTCAGATACGCGGTATTACTCAACGGCGTAACAAACGACAGTGCAAAAACTCTCGAAATGCTGCAGAACAAATCTGTCATCGGCGGCGTTACACTAATGATGCTTGACGATAAAGGATCATATATTGCTAATACGGAAAAGAAGGAGGGGGCCGACCCCGCGCTGATTGCGTTATTTAAAGCTGAAAAATCCTTCTTCCCGTATAAAGCGTCTGACGGAAAAAAATACCTGATATATAAAGAGTATGTTCCCGAGAAAAAAATATATATTGCCGCATCGGTTCTAAAAAGCGAAAGCATGGTTCTTCAGAAAGACTTCACATATCTGCTTCTGATACTTATTTTTGTCACACCGCCGATCGTAATCATGATAAGCTTTTTTATAGCAAGATTTATAAAGAAGCCGTTCAACCAGATTATTGAAACAGCAACTCTCGTCAGCGACGGAGATCTAACAAAATTTATTATTCAGCCTCACTATAAAAAATGTGCGGCAATGCTCGATTGTAACAAAACCGGCTGCCCCGCTTTTAAAACGTCGAACCTTGCATGCTGGAGCATAGAGGATACCGTCTGCTTTGACGGGATGAAAGGCCTTACAAAAAACCAGAAAATAGAGAAGTACTGCCGCAGCTGCAGAGTATACAGGAACAGCATCCGCAGTGAATTTGACGAACTGATAGAAGCGGTAAACAACATGATTGTTACAACTCAGAGAGTAGTCGCATCGATAAAAGAGATATCCGCAGAGCTCGGCACCGAGTCCGGAAAGTTATCGGATGCGAGCAAAAATCTCGAGATCCAGATGCACAATCAGGCAGGATACATAGAAGAAACCACTTCGTCAAACGAGGAACTTGCCGCGTCAATCGACAATATCGCAGACGCAGCTAAAAACCAGGCAGCCAAAATGGAGAACGCGAGCAAAGCGATGGAAATGCTGTCTGAATCATCTTCCGGAGTCAGCCGCAAAGCCGCGGATGTCAGCGAAAAAACACAAAAGGCGGTTGAAAACGCTAACGAAACCAAGTCGATACTTGACAATACTACGTATAAAATCAACCAGATATCGGAGAACTCACAGAAAATCGTCGAGATAGTTCAGATAATAAACGATATCTCAGACCAGATCAACCTTCTGTCACTTAACGCCTCGATTGAGGCGGCGCGTGCCGGAGAACACGGCAGGGGATTCGCCATTGTAGCGCAGGAGATTTCCAAACTTGCAGACGCCACAGCTGCCAGTACAAAGGAAATTGAAATGACTATTCAGCAGACAAGAGCCGATGTCAACGAGGGCGCCCATCTTGTGAACACCACCAATGCCGCGATTGTAGAGGTTATGAACAATATTAAAAATACGGCTCTGCTGATGAAAGAGATCGCGGAATCCTCGGAACAGCAGAGAAAGGGAAACCAGAACGTCCTAAAAGATATAGAAACAATGAACCAGATGTCTAACATTATTGCTGGAACCACTGCTGAACAGAAAATCAGCAGCAATGAAATACTTATGGCGCTGTCGAATATTAATGAATCGGTGCAGGCGATTTCAACCACCTCTGAAAATTTTCACCAGTCCGCCGAGGATTTGAGAGAGAAATCCCATAAACTGAATGAGATTACGGATTTTTTTACAGTCAGAAAAAACACAAAATCCAGCTGATTTCGGCCGGAATTGCACCTGTGTCTGATTACATCTTTAAGCAGAGGTGCAATTCCGCAGCAATTTACGTATATTACTGTACTGCATGCGGGCCATTCTGAAAAATTATTGATTAATTTACACCCCCCTTTAACCTTATCTTAAACAACAGGCAATTATCTGGAAGGGGTCGTTCAATGAAAAAAATCGTTAACATCGGTATAATCGGTTTCGGCACTGTCGGCGAAGGGGTATATCAGCTGATTAAAAATAACACCGATGCCATTGCTCTCAGATCAGGGATGGAGCTGAAAATAAAGACAATTTGCGACATAAGGGCATCTGAAATAAAAAACAGAATTCAGGATGCCGCCATTACCGATAACTGGCAAGATATTACCGGTGATAATGAAATAGATATTGTAGTTGAAGTCATCGGCGGAATTGATCCCGCAAAAGATATCATAATTGATTCTCTGAATAAAGGGAAAAACGTGGTCACCGCGAATAAAAAACTACTTGCGGAAGACGGTTCTTCAATTCTGGAAGCAATATCCCGCACCGGCAATTCAATAGGATTCGAGGCCGCAGTCGGCGGCGGAATACCGTGTATACTCTCTTTAAAAAACGGACTGGTTGGAAACAGGATCAGATCAATAGTCGGCATATTGAACGGGACGACAAACTATATCCTGACACGCATGGAGGATGACGGGATGCCTTTTAAAGACGCGCTCAGGGATGCGCAGAACAAGGGTTTTGCCGAAGCCGATCCGACATTTGATGTTGAGGGGTTTGATGCCGGACATAAAATTCTTCTGCTGGCAATGCTGTCTTACGGCAAAGCCATCGATTACAGCGCCATACCGATTGAGGGTATTTCAAACATCAGCCAGTTTGATATCTCATATGCAAAAAATATGGGCTATATCATAAAGCTTCTGGGCATAGCAAAGTTTAAAAACAACACCCTTGACATAAGGGTTCACCCCACGATGATTCCGGAGGACCACCCCCTTGCATCTGTAAGAAATGAATATAACTCTATTATGTTTGACGGAGACATGGCAGGAGCGATAATGCTGAACGGAAGGGGCGCAGGCAGCCTGCCGACAGCATCGGCAATTGTAAGCGATATTGTACAGCTGTCGGCGAAGGATGATTACCACGGCGCTCTGACCGGAAAAGCGAAACTGATGACTCCCGAAGAGAGAATCTCCCGGTACTATCTCAGGCTCCAGACAGAAGACAGCCCCGGAATACTGTCGCAGATATCAGGAGTACTCGGGATGAACGATATATCTATTGCCTCTGTAATGCAGAAAGAGGTAAACGAAAAATATGTACCGCTGATTATAGTTACTCACGAATCTGTCGAGAGCAACATACTCAAATGCATAAGGGAGATCGAAAAGTTCAGTTTTATCAAAGATAAAATAATAATGATACGCGTAGAAGATTTCAAAAACTAGGAGATATGACCATGACGGAATATAAGGCGGAATTCAGATGTATAGCAGGGTGCAGCGAGAGCTACCCCCTTGATGAAATAGTATACAAATGCAAAAAGTGCGGGAACCTTCTCGAAGTCAGTCACGACATGAACAGGCTGAAAGAAACGCCGGCAGACGAATGGAAGCGGATTTTTGACGGGAGAACCGGAACTAACAGATGGCCGTACGGAAGCGGTGTCTGGAGCAAAAAGGAATGGGTTCTTCCCGGGATAAGTAATGACAACATCGTTTCGATGTACGAAGGGAACACCAATATGTTCTGGGCAAAAAGGTTCGGTGCGATGTTCGGAATGAACGATCTCTGGGTCAAGATGTGCGGCAACAGTCACACTGGATCTTTCAAAGATCTCGGAATGACCGTACTGGTTTCAATGGTCAACGAAATGATCAGCAGAGGGAAAAAAATAAAAGCGGTCGCATGCGCCTCAACAGGCGACACCTCCGCCGCGCTTGCGGCCTATGCTGCCTATGCAGGAATTCCCTCAATCGTATTTCTGCCGAAAAACAAAATATCAACTGCCCAGCTGGTCCAGCCGATGTCAAACAATTCTATCGTTATATCTCTCGATACCGATTTCGACGGATGCATGAGAATAGTACAGGAGATTACAAAGGACGACAGCATATATCTCGCCAATTCGATGAACTCGCTGCGTATTGAAGGTCAGAAATCTATATCAGTTGAAATGACACAGCAGTTTGACTGGGAGGTCCCGGACGTGGTCATAATTCCCGGCGGCAATCTCGGTAACGTATCTGCTCTCGGAAACGGTTTTCAGATGATGTACGACCTCGGACTGATAAATAAAAAACCACAGCTTGTACTAGCCCAGGCTGAAAACGCGAATCCTCTTTACCTTTCATATCTGAAAAAATTTGAGGAATTCACCCCCCTTACACCGAAGAAGACCCTTGCCTCCGCCATACAGATCGGTGACCCGGTTTCAGTACAGAAGGCTATTAAAACGCTTAAAAATTTCGACGGAATAGTGGAACAGACCAGCGAAAATGAACTGTCAGAGGCCGCTGCCCTTGCGGACAGAACCGGAATGTACAGCTGTCCTCATACCGGTGTCGCGCTTGCGGTCCTTATCAAACTTCTTGAAAAACAGAAGATTTCAAAGAGCGACAGGGTGATAATCGTCTCCACCGCCCATGGACTGAAATTTTCCGAGTTTAAAGTGGGATACCACGAAAAGACCCTTGACGGTATAAAATCGCTGAATGCAAACCAGCCCATTAACGTTAAACCTGACGCCGGCCTGGTTCGCGATATTCTCGATAAGGAACTGGCTTCGAGAATTAAATAATACTGCAACAGATTCAGGAGAAACCGTCTGAAATTATCAAGACAGTTTCTCCTGGATTAATATTACGAAATAAATCCGCCAGATTGAACATGTTCAGCATAAAATCATGAACAATACCCCCGCAGTCATGGCCGGGAGCATCATCGATCAGCCGCCTGACATACCGCACCAGATTTTCACGCTCGCTTTTAAAAAATTCCGCAATCGCAGAGCTGCTTCTTTTTTGTTTCTTGATCTGAAAGGCGGTCCTTATCGAAATTTATTGCATCAATAATAAAAAATGTTATATTATCACCAGAAAAATATTCATCAAGTACTGCTGTTTAAATTAAAATTCCTTGTTTTTTTATCATCAAATAATATTTTATAAAAAACTATCGTTGAACGATGATGAAATATTCAGATATCCGGAACAGACGTATGAAATTTGGAAAAATCCTATTCGGCATTACACTGCTTATACTCTTTTACAACATCCCGGTTTTTACCGGGCAGTCCACTATTCAGAAACCGGCCGTTATGGAAAACAGTTTTAAATCTGCAAAAGCAGGAGCCTTGAACTGGCTGAAGAAACAGATAGTACCGAACGATACCGTACCGGAACCGTCCGGCATCAGAAGAAACTTTATACTCAGCTACGATATTAAAGACAGAACGGGTGGGAGAAAATATCTCTACGGCAAATCATCGCTGTACGATAACGCGCTGGCGGTCATTGCCTTCACGATGTCGGGGGAGATGGACCTGTCCGAAACTGTTCTTACAGCAGTATTTAAAAACATGCGCCCCGACAACAACCTATGGTTCAGCTATAATACGCACAACGAATGGCCGGATCAGAACGATTCCGACGGCGCTGTTGTCCGGACCGGGGCCTCGGCATGGTTCGGATACGCCGCGGTATTTTATCTCGAAAGCGTTAAAGCATCAGGCCGTATAAACGAGAAAAAGACCGTCTGCAACAGCATACTGAATGATACAGAAAAACTTGCCTCTGCAATCATACAGCTGCAGATAAAAAAACGGCACGACCTCAGATACGGATTTGTTACAGGAGGGGACAACCAGTACAGGATTCTCTGCAATGACAAAACAAAAAGCCCGGAGGAAACCTTCGAGAAAGGGAAGATCGAATGGATAAGTACCGAACACAACATAGACACCTATTTCTTTCTTAAATCCCTGTACAATCTTACCGGCAATGAAATTTATAACAACACCAGTGAAGTAATAGGAAGATCTTTGCTGAACAACTGGAACGGCGGAATAAGGCAGCTTATACGGGGACGCAGCAGAACCTCTCTTGATTTTACCGAATCGCTAGATTGCGCATCGTGGGGATCGATGTTTCTCAGGTCATCGGGGGACATCAGGAAAGCGGAGGCTGCGCTGACCAGCTGCAGCAGCTACCTCTCCCGTTCAGAAGGGAGAGCCGGATACAGGCCATACAGAAATCTGCTGGTTTATGAGGACAGGTTTATTAACAGCATGATCTATCCGGATAATCCGGATAAAAACTGGAACGATATCCCGATGCTGTGGCATGAAGGGTCGCTCGGCGTCGCAATGGCTTACCTTAAAGCGAGCCGTTACGCTGAAGCGGAAGCGATAATCAGAGAAGTTATAGCTTTTCAGTGCGATGATGGAGGAGTGCCGTATTCCAATATACCGGTTCAATACCAGTTTTCATCAGACGCTTCCGCCGCCTCCACAGCATGGCTTGTAATGGCCGTTTCCGCGCTTGAAGATGAACAGACGAGGAATATTTTCTGGAGATGAAATAAAAATTTTTAAGAGGGTAAAATAATTCTATATAGCCTGGAGCATCCGTTTCATCTTGCCGAGAATCTTTTTATTAAAAAGAGAACCCTCGAGCAGACCGCGATAAAGATAGAGCGATCTCTCTGCAGCATTGTCACCCTTCCCGTTCTCCAGTTCATAGCCTTCTGTAATAGTATGGATGACCCTCTGTATTGAAAAGCTGATCAGCCCCTTGCTCCTGTTCATCGATTCGATAAATCTATCAGCCTCGGAAAGCTTTGTCAATATGAAGGACACCTTTCCCGGATCACTTTTATCTCTACCCGTCCCTATCATCGCAGAGAGGTCCATAGCATAGGCCGCTGCCTTTTCAAGCGCCGGGACAAGGAGTTCAATCTCGGAAAGCATCTCATCAATACGTTTTTTCAGCCTGTCCGTACTTACAGAACTGTTTTCCTTCAGAAACTTCTCATATAGTCCGTCTATCATTCCCCTGATGTCTACCGGCGGATGGTTAAACTCCAGCCTGTCGTGAGGGATATTCTGTATTCCATTAATCACTACTCCGTTGTATGTTGCATTAATGAGGTCCGTATCATTTCTCTTCTCAAACCATGTCTGAAAGATCATCATCTTTTCATTTGTAAGAACCCTTGCCCCTCTTACCCCTTTTACATACACAGGGGGGAGAGATGCAAGCTGGCGTCTGTTATACATCTGGGCGTTGTTGAATTTATATGTTCTGTTATGGATCTGTTCATCAAGATACGAACCCTTCGCATGTGCGAGCCCGGAGGTGAAAGAGAGGTCCTGCCCCACCATCAGAACCGGCGACGCGCCTATACGCCTGGCAAAATCATACGCGTTGGTGGAGACTGAACCGCCGTGAGTGAGCTCCCCCTTCATGCCGCAGATTTCATCAATCCACTTCATCATATCAAACGCGATACCGGTCATCGAAATCCTACCCCTGAAGAACCTCAGCAGCGAGGGGTGTACTGTCGGGTCGGAGACAAGAACAGTCTCGGTATCTTCTATACCCTCGTAATACCTTGCGTTAATCAGCTGCGGATCAACCGAGAGACAGAAATGCGGGGTTATACCGCTGTCAATCAGAAGTTTATACGAAGTATCAACCGCGATGATTACGGCCTTTCCGGCATTATCCCTTATAAAACCTATGCTTTGAGAGAGGGAGGGTCCCGCTGCGACAACTATCGCCGGTATACCTGCGAACATGCCGAAAAAACGGTTTACACCGCACGACCGTGTTATCGCACCGATATTCCGTGTCGTGTTTGAGCCCCATGTTTTTTCAAACCGCGCCAGTGTCGCGATATTGACGTCCTTTGTAGAAATGTATGACTTTATCACTGAAATAATATTCAGATAGTAATCCGGGTACAGCTGCGAAGATCCGCGGTGCGTAATAAATATAACGTTACGCGAAGACTTCCCCCTGAAAATCTCAGAGAGAACCCCCTCGTCAGGATCCGCGAGTATATAAAAATTTTTTAAACCTATCAGCCCTTCCAGATCCCTGGATTGAAGGGCATTCCTCAGCAGGGGCATGTCTTTCTCTATCGCGATGACATTTACTTCGGACGATATTTTTTCCAGAAGCAGACCGCAGTGGTATCCGAAACCGAATCCAAGCACGACAATCAGATCCTTGTCCGAGATATCAATCTCCGAGATAAATCTCTCCGCTTCACGCAGCGGGTCAATACGGCTGTGTACAAAAAGTTTTTTGCCGTCATCGGTATTTATGCATGGAACGGGATGGCCGGTCTTCGATTCAACCACCTCTACGTAACCGGCGGAATAATCTTCTAATCGCCGGGCGAGCCCGCTGTTTTTCTCCGACAGAGCTACGATGTTCTTTTCAAATATTTCTTTCATTATTTTTTCAATTCCAGCTCAAATAAATAATTTCAGTTTGATTGAAACGGGAATCCCCCCTGCCCCACTTTATTAAAAGCGGCTCATGAAAACAAAACTCAAACAGCTCCGCACATACTCGGTTAATAATGAATGACAATGCCGAACCTGAAAAAAATTTATTACTTCGTCCGTCAGTGCATAAAAAGAATGATATTTTCACCCTGCGTCAGTGCACTGCCCGGTGCAGGTTTCTGCGCGTATACCCTTCCAGATCCCTTTATGAAATATCTGATGCCGTATTTTTCATTCAGTACCCTGAGCACTGCCGCTGCCTCGGCGGTATTCATCCCCTTCAGATCAGGAAGAGACTGGTACTCGGGTTTAACAGACTCCTGAGACCTCTTAAGCCGCAATGATGAAACGTCCCTCCCCCCGATCCCGTAATATGGAAGAATACGGTCTGTTATATTCAGCAGTACAGGCGCAGCAGAGGCTCCCCCGGTGAACCTGTCAGCGGGATCATCTATTACAACCACCATGCATATCCTGGGGTCCTGATACGGAGCGATCCCGACAAATGAAGAGACATTCCGGTCGGAGTATCCTGCCGCGGTACTGAACTTCTGCGATGTGCCCGTTTTACCGGCTATCTGGTAATAAACAGAATCGGCTCTGTTGCCTGTTCCGGATGTTACAACGCCCCTCATCATTCTTAAAAGAACGGCGGCATCCTCCTGCCTGATTATCCTCCCCTTTGTCCTTGGATAAAAGCTCTGAACAACCGTACCGTCTGGCTTTTCAATTTTTTCTATAATAGACGGAGTGACATATACTCCTCCGTTCGCAATCGCGTTATATGCCGCAGCAAGCTGTATCGATGTAACTGACAGCTCATAGCCGATGGACAGTGAATATTTCGAAAGGCCTGACCACTGAGCCACAGGCCTCAGTATCCCGTCTGTCTCGCCCGGGAGCTCAAACCCTGTCCTTGCTCCGAACCCGAACTTGCGCAGGGTTTTATAAAAATCCTTCTTATCAAGATATTTAGCGGACTGGATCATTCCCGAGTTGCACGACTGAGCTATTACCTGCTCCATGTTTACCTTGCCGTGTTTATGAAGGCAGTTCACACGCACATCATTTATATCGATAAAACCCTCACAGAAATAGTCTCTCTTTAAAGCTTCAGGTTTATTCTCCAGAAGCGATGCGAGGGAGATGACTTTCATAGTTGAACCGGGCTCAAAAGAATCTACAATCCCGAAATTGGAACGCGTCGAAGAGCTGTAACTGCTGAAACTGTTAAGGTCAAAAGAGGGATACTTCGCAACCGCAAGCACCTTCCCGGTGTTTACTTCAAGTATAACGACGGACCCCTGCGATGCCCTGTGCAGGGCCATCGCCTTTAACAGCTCATCCTCCGCCACATGCTGGATATAACGGTCAATGGTAAGGGTTATGTTCTTCTTCTGGTAGATATCTCTGGAAATTTCATCTTTAATAATTTCATCCTTGCCGGACAATACGCTGTTATACCTGTATTCAATTCCGTCCAGACCGCTGTTATCAAGACCGACAAAGCCTATAACGTTGGCAGCAAGATTGTTATACGGGTAAACTCTTTTATACTCCTTTGTAAAATAAACTCCCCTGATTCCAAGCTTCTTTACCCTCGCAGAGAGCTGGTCGTCGCACCTCCGCGCCAGCCAGACAAACTTTTTTTTACCGGAAAATTTTGAAAACAGTTCAGATGAAGGGACACCGATAACCGGCGACAGCGCCAGGGCGGCGGATGACCTGTCTTTAAGCTCCTGGGGATTTGCATAAATTGAATCAAGCTCGATGCTCAGCGCAAGCAGGTACCCTTCCCGGTCAAGGATATAACCCCTGCCGTTCTCGACAGGCTCCTTCTCCGGCAGGATAATTTTATCCGAGAAATGAAGATTGAAAAGTTTTAAAACAAAGAAAAACAGAATGACTGATAAAATAAAACCGGTTACGAAAACCCTTTTTTTAAAAACAGATTTATCCATTAACACCCTGTTTAAAAATTGTTATTATTCAAAAATAGCAGCCGGCAATTTTATGTCTCATCACTGCACGGCTGTAATCTTAATTTCCCGCTGTTTATAAATATCCGCTTAAAACACAACCTTTTATCAAACTACAGACGCACAAGAAAAATTACAGGATAAACCGTTTATAAACTGATCAGGCTTTGCAGTCAGTGAAAGCTGTCCAGCTTCATCACCGTCCCGTCAATGCAGCTGAGTTCAATGATGACAGCGGACTCAGCGCCGGCCGGCGACAGCCGGAACCGGATGTATATTATTTCAATCTATGTATATAAACCGGCTTACCTTATCAATCCAAGCCTGTTGAACCTGCCGCTGAAAATCTGGTCGCTGTTCCAGTACAGGATGAAGGCTCTCCCCTTAATTGCCGTTATATCGAGATAACCGAAATAACGACCGTCAGATGAATTTATCCTGTTATCTCCAAGAACAACAACTTTTCCCTGAGGAACGACACCTTCAATATTATTGAATTTGTTTATGTTAAAATGGTCGTAATCGGTCGGTTTGCCGAGAGTGTACGGCTCGGCCTGCTTCACACCGTTTATATAAACAGAATTATCTTTTATGTGAAACTCATCACCCGGCAGAGCTATGCATCTCTTGATGTAATCTTTATGTTTTTCGCTCTCGATCGGCGGGGTAAAAATTATTATATCCCCCCTTTTAAGATCCCTGACCGCAAGAGATTTGATATGTACCGGATTCTCCATCCCCATCATTTTGGGAATTATTGGCCCGTAGGTTATTTTTTCCACAAAAAGGTGATCTCCCACCTGCAGGGTCTCCTCCATTGAACCTGTAGGAATGTAATAGGCCTGTATCACATATTGGATTATATGGACAGCAAGGACAAGAGCGACCACTATGGCGTCAACAAATTCCCATATCTTTTTATACAGTGCTGTCCTTTTGGGAGCCATGTCCTGGAATATTTCCTGGGCAAAGTTAATATGTTCTTCAGCCAGTAGAATTCGAGGAAAAGACGTTACTATAAACTTTTCCCTTATCAGGAGGTTTCCCAGAAAATTTATCTCCAGATAGGTTATTTCATCTGCGGGTATCTTAATTGTCTTATCGGCTGTTTTTACCTCTATAAACTTATCTGTAACCCTTATCGAGCCACCTTTATACTTTATATATTTTATTATATGGTTTACAAATCTCATCAGGTAAAAGGCTGTCGCAAGACTACCCGCAAAATATATATATAGGCATGGAGTTTTTACGAATGGTATTGCAACGGCAAGAAAGAGTGTAGAATAAGCGAACAGGAAAAGGTAAAGCGACCTCTTCAGAAAAAATCGAACAGCCTCCCTGCCTTTTATAATTTCAAAAACAGAATCAAACTCTTTTGATTTATCAAACCTTAAAAATTGAATCATTAAATTCTCCTTGGGATTTAAAAAAAGTGACTAATTACGATTTTATGGGGTAAAATGCACAACAAAATAGAATTTAATCACAAAATTTATTGCATATTTAACCACATACATATAAAATAGCATAATATAGGTGTCTACAACTTTTTATGAAAACAATTGATGATATATTAAATCGTTTGGGGCCGGAAAAGCAGAAAAATCTGGCTCATATCCTTAACCTGAAGACCGCCACTGAAGCTAAAATCAGGGAGGGGATGCTCAATTTTTTTACCCTGCACAGCATAATTTCTTCGTTTAACAGAGAGGAGATAAATGTATTCAAAGTACTCTATTCCGGCAACGACGGGATAAGTTTCGGTGAAATACAGAAAATACTCGGTTATGAGATTGACGTAATAGAAAAATCGGTCCTGAACATAAGCGGCTTTATGCTGGCCTATGTAATAAAAAACCGGCAGATGCTAAGCAAAAAAATGGATAGAATTCACTGCATAAAAGAGATAGCCGACATATTTCATATAGCTGAAAGCTCCGAGATTACAGAATACCTTAACAAAGCGGCTGAAATCATGATCAACAAAAATGATACAGCTCCGGATGAAGTATTAAAAGACGAAAAATCACTCAGCATAATCAAAACCATCGTTGAAAAAGGGTGCATAATCCGCTCGGAGGAACTTATAGAACTGCATGCGACAAAGGAACATGAGAAGAGAATCAATGAGATGATCGAAAAGGGTCATCTGATAATCTTCAATATAATCAACGACAGGCCGCTGGTTTACGTCGGACTGAACGACAGGGCCCTGGTCCAGGCTGCAGCAAGCTATAAAAAGAAAAACCTTTCCCCTTCGGTCAATGTCTGCAACAATTTTAAAGCCGCTTCAAACATACTGAAAGCTTACGATATAATATCATCGTCAGGACTGTTTTTAACAAAGCAGAGCAAGTTCAGAAAAATAGATTTAAAAAAGATATCCGAAACCATGCTTGAGATTCATCTGGCGGACGGTACCCCTCTTGCCGACGAGGAGAGAGCATACATCTCGATGCAGATGCTGAATCTGCTCAAATGCCTGCGGCTTGACAGAGACATCGGAATAATCAGCATCAAGAATATCGCTGAAAAGATTGAAGACCCGGTACTGATCATCAAGAATGTGATACTGAGGATACAGGACGGTATAAATCCCGGTGAAGAGTTTAAAGGGGAGCTTGAGCTCCCTGCCTATGCAGGCCTTAAAACTGTGATGTCAATTCTCGGCGGAGTCAGGTCGATCGACTATGATTATCTGAAGCTGATTTTTATAACATCGTGCATTGCCTCCCACTTTAAAAAACTCGAGTCAGATGCTGGAAATTTTTTCGATGAATCAGGAGAGCTGTTTGAGAGATCCCTCGATTTCCTTACAATATGCGGTTTATGCATGACTGTTAACGGGAAGATCGTTTTGTCCGAAGGGGGTAAAAAAATTATCGCCCTGCTTCAGAACAAAAAACACCACAGGGAAGTGGAGATCAAAAAATGCATATACATCAGCCCCGATTTCACACTGATGATTCCCCACAGAGATATTGATCCCGTTTCTCTTTACACGATCATGGCCTTCACCGAAATTTTAAAAGAAGACGTAGTGATAGAAGCGGCAATAACCAAGATTTCAATAATCAACGCTAAAAAACGCGGCATGAATATTGAAAAGTTTATACTTACGCTGAAAAACTACGCGAAAAACGATATCCCGCAGAACCTCGAATTTCTGCTGGATGACTGGACTAAGCAGACCATAAGCATAAACATATCAAGGCCTATCCTGCTGCATGCAAGCCATGGAAGTTTTATAGATGAAATTCTGTACAGTTCCTCTTCGAAAACTATCATGACGCGCATATCGGAAAACTACGCAATTCTGGATAAAGATTCAATCGACACTGTAGTAAAATTTTCGAAGAAGTTCGATGCGCTGATCTCCATTTTTGAGGAAAACGACTAATCGGGGATGACCTTGATCTTTAAGGGAAATTTCCAGTCCATATACTCCTGAAGCGCCTTGATGGTTTTATCCTGTACAAAATAGAGTTTACCGTTAACCTTTACAAGCCCGCCGTTATAATAGGCATGTTTCATCTGGTAATCCACCCATCCTATCAATTCAACCTTTCTCCAATTATCGACAGTTCTCAATACAGGAAGTTTTCTGAGATGGAGTTCCCTTATGACCCCATCTTTAACCGAATCTACTAAAATCTTTTCCCATTCCATCAAAACTCTCTTAATGATAATAAATTATTCACGTCTCTGTACTGCACCGGCATGCTGCTTTTTTTCACTCGGATTTATACAGTTATAATGGAGAACCCGGTTCACACCCGGGATTTTAAAGATCACCGGTAACCCGGGCCATCAACCGGTATGCCGTCAACTTATCCTGTCTGACCGATTAAAACTTTAAAGTTGATGCTGAAGCAAGGATCAATTACCGCCCGTTTTATTTGTTGCTGTTAGAACACTCGGCTTTAAGGGACTCAATCTCCTCTTCGAGCATCTTCTTTTCATTTCTAAGACGGTCAAGCTCCCTGTGTAAATCGATCGCCTCCGCCCTGCTGAGCTCTTCAACCGTTTCCCTTGCCCTCATAATTTTTTTCGCCTCAACGAGTTCTCTCGACGAATATTCAAGCAGAGATTCCTGCGCCTTGATAGTCCGGTTTGCGTTGATCATCTCCTCCCTGCGAAGGTCGTCAAGCATCTCCTCAGCCTTGACCCTGTCCTGCAGCGCAATAAACTCGTTATTGCGGTAAAGAGCAATATTCCTGATGGAATTGTTGAGGTTCAGGTGTTCCTCCATCATCTTTTTCTCGAAGTCGAGAATCCTTATGAAGATCTCTTTTTCGGATATTTCACTGGATTCGTTTTTCCGGTGAATGTTAAGCATATACTCGAGAACATTTATGCGGGATTCCGATTCGTCCGTGATAAGTTTCATAAGCTGCCTGTAGCGTTCAACAAGAAGTGTTTTTTCAAGCAGGAGCATGAAACTTCTTTCATCAACAGGTTTTATTATGAATTCAAGATTAAGCAGATGAACAATATTGAAGTAGATCCCCTCAATATCCTTGTTCTCGGTAATTATCAGCTTGATGCAGCTGTCAAGAGACTGTATTTTTGAAAGACGCCTGATAAGCTCTTCCGGCTTCATATCTATCAGATCAAAAATCAGGATACAAAATTCACCTCTATTTTCACATATCTTCTCAATGTTGTCGAAGTTACAGAGAGTTACAGTCACTCCCATCTGCCTGATTTTTAAAATCAGGTTTTCTTCTTCTTTATTATTTGTAAAATATAGTATTTCTATAGTATCCATACACTTAAATCCTGATGTAGCTCATAGCATCTTTACATATTTCTTTTAATTACAACTCTTTTTTTCCCCTGATATGATAAAAAGCCACCTCTTCTGGAGCATATAATTTATCTTCTGCTCCTCAATATATTTTAATTATTGTGTTCATAATAATTAAAATAACAATTTATCATGTGAAAGAACCAAAAAAACACCGAAAAACCGGTTTTAAAAAAAGTTTTTCCTCCGGCAGTCCGCTGCTTCTAATCAGACTGCCGCGTATAAAATATAAAAAAAAGGGCCTCTCTGCTATTTCAATTTCTGAATGGCTTTCTCAAGATTGTTTATATTTTCTTCGCTTTCACCAACAGCTTCAAACACGATTTCATTTTTTTTATTTACAATAAAAACCGCGGGAATTTTCAGATCGGGGATATACTTTTTCGCATTGACCTGGTACATATCGGCAAGACAGAGACTTGTTACACCCATTGAATCGAGTATCGGTTTCGCCTTATCCTTCCCCTCTTTATCTATGTTTATCAGGACAAGTTTGATTTTTTTCTTTTCCGCGTATTTTTTTTCCAGTTCAACGAGCTGCGGGAGCTCCCTTTTGCATGGAACACAATAGCTTGCCCAGAAAGATATTACCAGATTGTTCTCTTTTGTAAGAGTAGTCATTGTAACAAGCTTATCCTGCAGATCGAAAATCGCAAATTTTGGCGCCTGCTTGACACCTGATTTTGAATAGCTGCTCCCTGCAAATATTACTATCGCAAGACAGACCAGTGTAAAAATTTTTCTTGTGTGCATTGAACGGACCATTATGTATCTCCTTTTGCATTGTAACGCTTTTTATGCGCGATACGTATTTCCGCATTATCAATTCCGTTTGTACATTAAAAATTTTTTTAAAAAGAAAAAAATTCAGTTACATTTCATTTTTAAAACAGGTACTGTTTTAAAAAAATCTGATTTTTTCACCACGTCCGGCGATATATACAGGGGATCAGGGGACGTATAAAATAATATTTCAGCTCTATCTGTTGACCATGATCAGTTCAGCAATAATCTCGGAAAACAGTAAGGGTGTTCTCCTTCAAGATATTTTAATTTGCAGGATTTTTTAATAAACGCTGATTTTCCGCCGCCTGAATTTTAATCTTGACACGGTACCCCGCTGATTTACTTTTAAAAAAATTCGTCATAAAGGAGCACCGATATGTTACCCTTCAATTTACCCGGCGGCGGCGAGTGGCTTGTAATTATAGTAATAGCTGTTATACTCTTCGGAGGGAGTAAAGCAATGTCTTCGGTCAAGGACCTCGGGAAAGAGGTTTATAAACTTAAAAAGGATGTCGATGATCTAAAGGACGAAGTGAAAGTTGATATAATAAAACTTAATGATAAGGATTAGAGGAGATCTCTCTTGGACTACTACAAAATCAAAGGCGGGAAAAAACTTCATGGCGAGGTCAGAATTTCGGGGGCTAAAAACGCCGCTCTCCCGATCATAGTGGCAAGCCTGCTCGCCGACGGTGAGACCGTTTTAAAAAACGTTCCCGATCTTATGGATATCCGTACAATAATAAAAGTAATTGAATACCTTGGAGCGGAAACAGAATTCGACAGCGCAAACAATATTCTGAAAATAAAAGTCAGCAAAATCAAAAACGGAGAGATGCCCTACGAACTTGTAAAGACGATGCGCGCATCGGTATATGTTATGGGCCCGCTTCTGGCAAGGCTCGGCGAGGCCGACGTCTCTCTCCCCGGAGGCTGTGCGATCGGTGAAAGGCCGGTAGATATACATCTTGCCGGTTTTGAATCAATGGGCGTAAAGATTGATCTTGAACATGGTAATATAAAAGCAAGGGCGAAAAAACTGGCTCCTGCGAATTTCATTATGAGACAGATCTCTGTAGGAGCCACTGCCAATCTGATGATGGCTTCGGTCCTCACCTCCGGCAAAACAGTTCTTGAAAACTGCGCACTGGAACCTGACATTGTCGACCTGGGACTTTTCCTCAACAGGATGGGGGCGAAGATCTCCGGCCTCGGCACAGAAAGAATAACGATAGAAGGTGTTAAGAAGCTTAATCCCGTAACATATACGATAATGCCCGACCGCATCGAGGCCGGAACATTTCTCCTCGCCGGGGCTATAACAAAAGGGGATGTGACGTTAAAGGAATGCGTCCCTGAACATATCCAGGCGCTTATAGACCTGCTTAACGAGTCGGGTTATATCGTTGAATCGGGGAAAGATACAGTCAGAATCGTACCGGGTAAAAGCCAGAAGGGTTTCATGATCAAGACCCTCCCCTACCCCGGCTTCCCCACAGACCTCCAGGCGCCGATAATGTCGCTTGCGGCCACCCTTCCGGGTATAAGCGTCATTATTGAAACGATTTTTGAAAACAGATACACGCATGTAGGGGAACTGAGAAGGCTTGGATCTGATATAAGCATAGAAGGGAATGTTGCAATAGTAAAGGGGGGGAAAAAGCTTATGTCCGCCCCTATAATGATGTCTGACCTGCGAGCAGGGGCATCCCTGGTAATAGCGGCCCTCGCGGCAAAAGGAACGACGGAAATCAGAAGAATTTATCATTCTGACCGCGGTTACGAAAAATTAACTGAAAAGTTATCCGCCTTAGGTGCCGATATTAAAAGGGTAAAAGGGGGAACTTTCTAATGATCAGAGGGATATACACAGGCGCCAGCGGAATGCTTGTACAGGATGCAAAGATGGACGCAATTGCGAACAATCTCGCAAATGTTGATAAAACTGCATACAAAAAAGATATCGCTATCTTTAAATCCTTTCCGGAGATGCTGATCCGCAGAATAAATGAAAGCGGCCTTGGTGTAACGCCTGCCGGCTCCTATGACGCGATGCCTGTAGTGGGCAAGATAGGTACCGGTGTAGAACTGAACGAGGTTTTTACCGACTTTGAGCAGGGTTCCCTACAGAGAACAGAAAATAACTTCGATTTTGCCCTGGATGGAAAGGGTTTCTTTACGGTTATGACCGAGAGGGGGGAGAGATATTCAAGAGACGGGTCTTTTACCCTGAACCAGGACGGCATCCTTGTGACACACAACGGAAACCCTGTGATGGGACAAAACGGCTTAATAAAAGTTCAGCAGAATAATTTCATTGTAAATGAAAAGGGGGAGATTGTAGTTAACGGCGACCTTTCAGCCAATCCGAGAGACGTTGTAAGCCTGGGGAGCAATAACTGGTCGAACCCTGTAGTTATAGACAAACTGAAAGTTGTCGATTTTGACAACATACGCGAGATAAAAAAGGAAGGGGACTCGATGTACAGGGAGACTGAATTTTCCGGTCCCGCGGTCCCCGCTTCAGAGGTAAAGGTTGTACAGGGCTTTCTCGAAAAATCGAATATCAACATAGTCCGAGAGATGGTGGACATGATTGAGGTTCAGAGGAGCTATGAGGCTAACCAGAAGACGGTCACATCGCACGACCAGACGCTGGGAAAACTGATTAATGAAGTAGCACGTTAGTATTTTGCAAGGGGCTGCAGCCCCTTGTTCCCGCAATACGTTGAAAACGGCCATAAATTCTGTCATGCCCGCGCAAGCGGGCATCTGTTTTATTATTTTTTTTATCTGCTTTTCTTTTTTCGGTTAAAGAAAAGCAGGAGCAAAAGAAACACCGCTCCTCAATCGGCGGAGAGCCTGACGCTCAGGTGCCGCGTGGCTTTCGAACAAACAATTCCTTTACATCTTCAGTTATCATTAAGTAGGAATTACTTCCCGTGTACTAACAGAACATATTTAAGGGGCATAAGGTAGTATGTGCGACAGACACGGAGGTCTTAGTGTCACCGGTCACACGGATGTGAAGGAGGTGACCCGCTACGCCGCGTCGCAAACCTCCTGTTCGCTCCCTGAATTTTAAATCGTACTTTTTTGAAACCGATTCCGGACAATAAACTACAACGGACTTTTAATTCCCTTCAGTGCCGGTGTTGATACCCTGGTGTAAATAGTGGTTGTTGAAATATTTTTATGCCCCAGAAGCAGCTGAATATAGCGTATGTCTGTACCGGATTCAAGAAGATGTGAAGCGAAGCTGTGTCTCAGGTCATGACATGAAGCATTTTTCTTTATCCCGCTATTTTCAAGGGCTTTCTTAAAAACAGCCTGGACTGTCCTTGTGTTTAGCTTTTCCCCTCTGCTGTAGCATGACTCAAAAAGGTAAGCATCACCTTTTTTCCCTTCCATACATTCATCGAGCATTTCAGCAAGCTCAATTGAAAAAACAGTAATACGGTCTTTCTTTCCTTTGCCCTGATTCACTTTAAGTGTAAGATTTTCAAGAGATACGTCACACACCCTGAGGTTAGTCACTTCGGAAACCCGAAGCCCGGAAGAGTACAGCAGAGAAATCATTACCCTGTGTTTCAGATTGGTGATTTTTTTAAGCAGCGTAATTATTTCATCACGGGTCAATACAGTCGGCAGATGGTCATTCTTTTTCATCCTGTTCATAAATGAAAGATCTATAAAGCTTTTAAGTATTGTGTTGTGATAATACTCGATCGCAAATCGATGAATACGTACAGTCGAGTAAGCGGCCTTTTCAGTTTCAGTAAGATGCAGAAAGTATTTTAACGCGATTTCATGAGTGAGTAAATCAATTGATATATGATGATTTGTATAAATCCATCTATGCGCTGTCTTTAACGCGGATGTATAAACTTTTAAAGTCCGGTAACTGTATCTACGAAGTTTCAGGCTTGTAACGAAATCATCATACCTATCCGGTAACGGTAATGTTATTTCAACATGCTGTTCAATTTCTTTCAATGCTTTTCGTAATACGTAACGTGAAGCATTAATTTCAGTATAAAACTCGCTTAAGGCCATAACAAGCGAAGGATTCTCTTTATAGTGATTCTCTGTAAGATAATCGATGATTTCATTGTTTGATATGTATGCGGGAGGTTTACTGAATTTGTCTATAAATGGCTTAATGTATTGTGAGTATTTTTTCTCATCCATATTCATATATCCTGTGTAAAATATTTGTGCATATACTATACATATGTTTCGTATAATGTCAATTTTTATTCCAATATACGAGCATTTTTTTACCTTTTATATACGGTTTTTTACTTGATATATGAATTGTTCTTCAGACAATAATAGTTATGCGCAATAAACTGGCAAAGAAAATAATACGCCACCATTTTTAGGAGAAAACAATGAAGAAACTTTCCATTATCGCAGTGTTACTGCCATTGTTCATTAGCTGCACTAAAATTAATAACCTTGAAAATATTATAAATAAAAACATGACAGGTAGTAAAGGAACAATAGTTTTTCTTGACCTATCATCTAAAAAGAAAATTATTTACGGTTCAAATTTAGCAAATATCCGAACAACTCCTTGCTCTACGTTTAAAATTTGGAACACGCTAATTGGCATTGAAAACAATCAAATTAACTCTGAAAATGATTCTTTTTATATATGGGACGGAATAACTCGCGCTTATCCTGATTGGAATAAGAACTTAAATTTACATGAAGCATTTCAATTTTCTTGTGTTCCTGCATATCAAATTTTAGCAAATAAAATAGGCCAGAATAACATGAAAATTTGGATAGATAAAATAAACTATGGTGATAAAGACATTTCTTCTGGTTTAGATATTTTTTGGCTTCCCAGACCAAATAAAAAATCTATCAAAATATCTCCCATTGAGCAGGCGTCATTGATTAAAAAACTTGTAAATAATCAATTAAATTTTTCAGATAAGTCCAAACAAATTCTTAAAAAGATAATGCTTTTTAAAACGACAGAAAATGGTACTTTATTTGGAAAAACTGGCTCAGGCCAAAATATTGATGACGTTCCTGATAATAACATTGGCTGGTATGTTGGATATATAATAAGCAATAATGGAAAGTATGCTTTCGCATGTTTAATTTCTGGGAAAGATGTTGCAGGAAAAAATGCTAGAGAACTAGTTGAGAAAATACTTATTGAAAGCAATTTATTGTAAAGAATAATAATGGTGGCGAAGAATGCCAGTTTACAGCGCACAACAGCGGCGGTGCGCGGCGCCGGAGTACCGGCTTGGCCTTCGGCACATTTTTTGCTTCGCGAGTACGCTGCGCAAAAAACGTCGCACAGCCGCGGGACGTTAGCTGCAATGGCATATAAAAATTAATTTATTATGGTTTACAAATTAAAAACATAAAAGCAATCTATACCAATAATGGAGGCTTTATGGAATACGATATTTTAAAAGAAAAAATGCAAGAGGTTTCATCAATAGTATCCAAGTTCCCGGAATCTGTTCAAGAAAAGGTATTTAATTTATTAATATCATCTTTGATTAAGCCTAGTAGTAAATTGGATTTTAAGATTGATCCAAAAATACCATCGATAAAAAATGCTACAAAAAAAGATACACAAACTAAACCCAAGAATTCTTCTTCAAAGAAAAAAGATTCATTCAATCTACTCAAAGATCTAGATCTAACAGGCAAAACAATTAATGGTGAATCGTTTTCCGATTTTGTTAAACATAAAAAATATACAAATCATGTTCAATTTATAACCATATCTGTATATTACCTTGCTAGAATAATGAATATGGAAAACATCACGATAGATCATGTTTTTACATGTTATAAAAATATAGGTAAAAGACCTCCTAATAATTTAGTACAATCATTTTGGACCGCATCAGGTAAACAATTTGGATATATTGATTTTTCTGATAGAGAAAATATTAAAATTCCTCATATTGGAGAAACCCATGTAGAAAATGATTGGGAAGCCATTAATGATTGATAAAGATCAATATTTAAATAAAATTAAATTTTTGGAATTGCTTGAAATTGAAAAAGTAAAATATTTATCTTTTTATGAATATCTATGTAATGGTAAAAATGAATTTCTTTTTTTAGATATTCCGACATGGTTTGAATCATTAAATCTATCCGTACCGAATATTACACGTTTAAAATCAAAAATTAAAACGAGTCGCGAGTTCATATCAAAAAATAATAGTAAATCATTTTCTCTTCATGCAAAATCAATAGAACAATTGAAGCCAGAAATAGATAAACTTTTTATAAGTAAACGTAAAACCAAATTAGCATCATTTCACTATGTGAATGTTGATCGTATTGAAAATCTTAAAAAAACAAATTCTAGTTTTGATTTATCAAGGCTTATTAGGATGTGTGAGGAACTCAACAACACATTTGAAGAAAATAATTTTCTTTCCGTATGTATGTTGTTAAGAGCTATTCTGGATCATATTCCTCCAATCTTTGGTTGTAATAATTTTACTGAAATAGCAAATAATTATACAGGTTCAAAATCATTTAAAGAAAGTATGAAAAGACTCTCTGAATCAAGTAGAAAAATTGCTGACATGTACTTACATGTTCAAATACGAACTAAGGAAACATTACCTAATAATACTCAAGTCGATTTTTCAAATGAGTTGGATGTTTTACTCGCGGAAATTATAAGAATACTATAAGTGTATATGCCACTACAGCTAACAAAGCTTACCAGCTTCACTCGCGTTGCTCGTTCGGGCTTCGCCACATCGCGGTCTAAAGTCCGCGACGTCAGGTAAGCAAGGCGTTGTACGAAAGGCCGATCTAAAGCAGCTTAACTATATGAAATTTTTAAAAATGATATTACTATTTGATAGAAATATATTAATTGATTAGTAAAAGCTAACTTCTTTCTCATTTTCATAAAAAGCGTTTACTATTGATACCATTGTGTCTTATCTATAACTTTCAAGTATGGTGTTTTGCATCATACGATTATTAAAATTACTTTGCGAGATATATTATGAATAATATATATCAGTACACAGACATAAAAGAATCAGTAGTATTTTGTGGAGCAGGAATATCTAAAAACTCTGGTTTACCATTAGCCAATGAACTTCAAAGATACTTTCTACAATTGCTAAACGTTGATCAAGATGATATTGATAGAATATTAAATTCAAAGATACCATTTGAAGTCTTTATGTCAGAAATAAAAGGATTATCACTAGATTCGTGGTTATTAGAATACTTGCTAGACATCTATAATTTTGGTGAACCAAATACTAATCATATTTTTTTAGCAAAACTTGCAAAACACAAACTAGTCAAAACTTTTATTACTACCAATTTTGATATGTTAATTGAAAAAGCATTTGAAATCGAAGGACTATGTAAAGGTCAAGATTATGATGTTATATATAAAGCAGACGATTTGAACATTAATGATGAACGAACTCAATTGTTAAAAATTCATGGTAGTATAGAAAATATTGAAAGTATTAAAATTACAATTGATGATGTAGCAAAATGTCAAAAATCAAATAGTTTATCTAATGTTATAAACACAGTTTTCAACTCAGGAACAAATAAAAAAGTTATTATACTTGGATATAGTTGTTCAGATGTTTTTGATATTATACCTTTAATTCAAAATAATAATAGTAAAAATATTATTATTATAGATCATATTTTTGAAGGAGAAAACGAAGAAATTATAGATTTAAAAAATCCTCAAATGAATCATCCATTAAAAAATTCTGAAGGTTATGTCGTTAAATTAAATTTAAACAAATATATAAAAGAAATTTGGGAAAGGTATAATCAAGATTTTGGGAGTTATATTTTAACAATAAACAATTTTGATTGGAAAGATCAATTTATGAATGAACTTTTTATTGATCAGCATAGTTTAAACATTATAAAATTTAGTTTTTTAGGAAGAATATACGATGAAATGGGAGTAATAGATAAATCTATTTACTTTAAAGAAGAATTACTACACAATATTTATGATGATGAGAAATTTGAAAAAACAAGCTGTTATTTAACTTTAAGTATTGCATATCAAAAGGTTGGCCTTTTTAAAAAATCATTAAAGTATAGTTACAACGGTTTAAAAATTTCCAAGCAAATGAAAAATAAAGAATTAACATCGAAATTTTTTACGGAAATTGCTAATGGATATTTTGGTGTTTATTTGATTTTATTAGATAAAATAAAATTAAATAAAAAAGAAAAGCAACAATATAAAATAATTAATAAAATTTATGATAAAGTGACTGAAAAAAAATACAGATTGAGTATTAAGTATTATCATAAAAAAGCAATAAAAACATCCGTAATATTAAAAGATTATCAAGGAATAGCATGTTCATTATCCAATTTAGGAAAACTTTATACTATAAGTGGAAATGATAAAAAATCTTTAAACTTCTTTTTTAAAAGTTATTCAATCACAAGTAAGAATGGATTATTACTTGATGAACATTTAGCATTAAAAGAAATAAGCAAATGTTATGCAAAAATTAAAGATTATGAAAATGTAGATAAATATTTACCTAAATCAATAACTATTGCCTCAAAACTAAATAATAAGTTTTATGAAAGCATTGCATTTCGCGATGCTGGTGAAATTTATCAAAAGATAAATAGACCATACACAGCATATGATTGTTTTATTAAATCAATCATTATCGCAGAAGAAAATTGTCTTTTTCATTTAGCAATTTCTCCATATTTAAAATCCTCTTATATACTTACAAAAGAAATTATGGATTGTAGTGAGATAGTGGATACTCTGGATAATTCTTGCATTATGATTGGTGAATATTTTTTTGATTCAATTGATGACATAAGAAAGACAGTGTTAAATTTTTTATATCGTGTACAAGAAATAGCACATTTAAGTCCTTCTCCATTAAATATAAAAATGCTTAATGATTGGATTCATAATTTAGAAACGAAAAAAATATAAGAGTAACTAAGCTTAGATTATAAGCTTATAAATATTAATATTGGTCAGTTGTTTTTTTAAAAATTTTTATAGCAAAAATAATTTTAAGTGAAGCGGCCCATCGTACAACAAAGCTTATGCGCTTCACTCGCTGTTTGCTCGTTCGGGCTACGCCACATCGCGCAAAAAGCCGCGCGACGTCGCATAAGCAAGACGTTGTGCGAAATGACCGCATGAATGCCCGAGACATAGGTAACACATTTGTAGCGAGACATCGGTAACACTTCCAATATAATAATTACCGGATTTTATCCATAAAGGAGGTCTGGTAATGCCCTGGAAGGAGGCCGATTTAATGAATTTAAAAAGAGAATTTATCCTGAGATCATTTAACAATGACAGGACCTTTACAGATCTTTGTAAAGAATACGGGATCAGCACCAAAACCGGTTATAAATGGAAAGAGAGATTTCTTGAAGGCGGATTTCCTGCACTTGAAGAACAATCACGCCAGCCTAACGGGAACAGCAGGGAGATGCCTGAACCGGTAGTAGTTGAACTGATACGAATAAAGAACCTGCATAAGAAATGGGGAGCATCAAAGATACTGCAGGTATATAAAAACAATCATCCGGGGGAATATACCCCTTCAAGAAGTACAGTAGAAAGACTGTTTATCCGAACCGGATTTGTTGAGAGGAGAAAACGTAAGAGGCATAAAACCACTGAGAGAATCCAGGTGAAAATGGCAGCGAAGCGTCCTAACCAGGTATGGACAGTTGACTTCAAGGGCTGGTGGTACACAAAGCATAGAGAGAAATGCGAGCCTCTGACGGTCCGTGATGAATACAGTAAGTTCATTCTAGACATTAGGGTGCTTGAAAAAGGGGATATTTCTCATGTAAAACAGGCTTTTGAGGCTCTTTTTACCCAATACGGGCTGCCTGAAGTGATAAGATCAGATAACGGTGTTCCATTTGCAAGTGCATTCAATGTTTTCGGTCTCAGCAAACTTGCAGTATGGTGGATGTCGTTGGGAATCAAACTTGACCGTATAGATCCGGGTTGTCCGTACCAGAACGGCGGACATGAGCGTATGCACCGGGACATGAAGGCAGAGCTTGAAGGTCAGATAGATGGCAACTTAAATGAACACCAGCGTGTATTTGATAGATGGCGAGAAGACTTTAATACTGTCAGGCCTCATGAAGCTTTGAATATGAAAACACCATCTGATTTATATATGAAGTCTGAAAGGAAATATGAACCTGATGATGTTCTCATTGTATATGGTAAGGGTTATAAAAGCCGCATGGTGAATGATCGCGGCTTTTGCAATTACAGAGGAAAGAGATTATTTGTCGGCAATCCCTTTGCCGGTTACAATGTTGGTGTAAAGGAAAGTAAGGATGAAATAGAAATCTGGTTTGATGATTTTCTGATCGGTGTGCTGGATAAAATAACTGGCTTGATTATTTATGAAAAGGAAAATATAAAGGTACGGAAAGCACCGTAGAGTGTTACCGATGTATTGATACATTTTCATTACCAATGTCATCGGGTTGTACAGCAAAACTTTAAGGCGGGCGTCCTGCCCGCATATTGAAAAGAAATCATTATGTATTTTTATTTTTCATAAAAGATCAAATTTACATAGTATAAGATTTATTACAAATTTTTTATTAAATGAAGGTTCATTTATAGAAGTCTCAATTAACAAAAACATTTATAAGTCATTACTAAAAAGTTCTTGAAAAATGTGAAATCTTATTATCATTAAAGTAATATGAACAAGCTTTATAATGAAACAATAATTATACTATTTATAACCATATTATCATATATATCAGCATGGGGATATGATTATGGTTATTTTTCATTTTATTCCATTCCTTCTGAATTTATAACTATTAATTTATCAAAATTAATTAATCCATTTAAGATACTATTGATGTTGTTTTTTTTCATTTTAATGATATATGTTTTATTTTTAGATTTAAAAAATAAATCATCAATGAAAGGCATACTTTTAACTTGTGTTTTATTGTTCATTACTGGTTTTTCATTTTTTTATTTTATAAAAGAAATAAAACTTACTATTGATATTTATTTTTTATTATCCTTTGTTTCATTAATGATATTTGTGTTTTTTAAATCTATTAAATTACCAATTCGTATAATAGACCAACAAAATAAAATTAAAGAATTAAAAGAATTAATTAACAATGCTATACTAGTTAAACCTGAAAAGAAAAATAAATCAAATAAAACTAAAAAAGAAACTAGTAATACTACAACATCTGAAATGAAGGAAGATATTATCAATATTGAAGAATTAATATCAAAGCTTTATAAAACCGTCATTATTGCTCCATACATAGTTTTATTATTATTAACATATTCAGTAGTATTATTATTTCAAGAATTTGGGCATAATAAAGCAGAATCAAAAACATCATTTTTAACATACGGAGATCAGATAGTTATGGATATAACTGGAGATAGATGCTTATTAGTTGATTTTGACCGTAATAGTAATAAGATATCAAATAAATATACAATTTTCAATTTGTCAGATAATAAAAATTATAAATTAAAACTAGAAAATATTACATTGCAAATAATGAAATAATTAAAAAATACATGACAAACATCTCCCAGCTTTTCGCCCATCCGTGGGCTCAAAGCGAATTAACTTATTGTAATCATGCGGTCACTTCGCACAACAAATGAGTCTGTCGCAAAAGTATCTTTTAAATTAAAAAATCAGCAGCATAAAATAAAAT
>CAYTNW010000036.1:0-28565 GCA_964439325.1 uncultured Leptospirales bacterium
TATCAACTTGTGTGTTTGTAAATTAATTTTTACTTTTGCGACAGACTCAAAGCTTATGTGCTTCACTCCCTGGCGGTCGTTCGGGCTTGCCGCGATTTCGCACAAATAAAACGATATATGCAGAAAGCGTTTTGAACTTTTTTTAATCGGCCATCCGTGCCGGTAAAAAGTAAACGCCATAAATCTTGATAAAGAATTATAAATTGTCTGCAGGACAATTATTAAAATATAAGCTTAATTTTTTTAAAAGGTTGTTGCTTTATAATCATAGTGTGTTTTTTGAAAATTTAGCATGACGCAAATTTAATTTACTGACAGTGATTAATAACTGATTTATCAGCCAGGAATAACATTTGGCGCTTTCAATGAGCACCGGCATGTTCTCTGTATCAGAGTTTACACAGGAAACTTTAAGTTTTTTCATATATGAAAAATCAAATATCAATATGAAGGATGTGTAGAGCCATGAATAATCACCAATATGAAATACCCGCAATCATCCCGGTAAATGCACAGGACCGTTTGTTGTATCCCATGAAAGCTTTGATCCATGTACAGGTTTCTTTTGAGCAGCACCTCGATCCCGACATTCTGCAAAGGGCGGTACGTTTGTCACTGGATGTCGAGCCGGTACTGGGCTGCCGCTTTGTCGAGCAGGACCCGCAGCCCCACTGGCAGCGTTTTGAGGCCCTTGACGGGATACAGTGGATGGAATGTACGAGTCCAGACCATAAAGAAGAAGCCGTTGAGAAATTTATAAAGGGCCCCTTCTTCCACGAGGGGCAGCTGCTTAATGTCTGCCTGTTTCAAACCGCAGAGGGGGACACCATGTGTGTCAAGATCAGCCACAGCTGCTCAGACGCCAGAGGCCTGACAGATTATCTGAAACTGCTGGCCGGCATATATACCCTGCTGCTTAAAGATCCTGATTATTGTCCCCGGCCCCACACCTCGGGATGCCGCGATCAGCAGCACTATTTTTCAGCTCTGGGGATAAGCGATCCGCTGGCAAAGTTTGAACCACGGGCTGCGCAGGATACTCCAAACTGAGCATTCCCACATCACGGCACAGATGCCAGACAGACACAGATATCTCTCCGGCATCTCAGGAATGAGGCGCTGGACCGGATAATCAGTTCTGCCAGAGATAATGATGCTACAGTTACCGCTGTTTTGCTTACTGCCATGTTCAGAAGCATGTTTGAAATGCTCGACTCACCCGGCGGCGAGGTTTTCGGTATCGGCGTGACTATGGATCTGCGCACCAGGTTTTCCGGCAATCCCGACCAGGCTATCTGTAATCTGTCGCTCGGCATCAATCCCTGTATCACATGCCGGAGAGAAGAATCCTTCATAGAAACTCTCAGGAGGGTGTCCGGAGATCTTGAGAAACTGAAGGAGAATAAATCCGAACTGTTTGACGTAATCGCCGTGGAAGCAATGGCCAGGATGGATTTCTCGGAGTTTATCTCTCAGCTGCATGCCGGCCTGAAGTATGCGGCAGATACAGGTAAATACAATCCTCTCTTATCCAATATCGGGGTAGTCAATCCCATAAACTTTGGCAATTACCAGCCTGCCGAAGTCATTTTTTATACACCGATTGCACTTCCGCCTGCATTTGTGCTTGGGGTCACCACCTACAACCGGACCATGACGCTGCAAAGCACCTTCAGCGAGCCGGGACACTGCAGGGAGGAGGTGGAGCGGTTTATGGATCTGATGACGAATGAATTAAGTTCTCTGTAACAGGTGCGTCCATTGCGCATAAAAAATTTATTGATGAATTTAAAAGAACCCGGACTTTAATTTAGAAAGATGAAATAATCTATCAGAAGGATAAATAATGACGGCCGCTGCTCAAAATAGCGAAAGTGTAAGCACGGCGTAATATCAAACGACGTGCCGGACTTTTTTTAAATCCGCACACCCTGTACGGTTAAGCAATAAAATACAGTTTACACATGTAATTTTTCTTGACATTTTTATCCTGCCCTGATACGTGACTACCGAACGGTAGTTAGCAATATTAAGGGGTAATAAAATTGTCTACAAAAGAAAAAATAAAAACGGCCTCATTTTCATTATTCGCAAAAAACGGTTATGCCGGAACATCTATGAATGATATAGCAGGGGCTGTCGGTATAAACAAAGCATCCCTTTATTCACATTACAGCAGCAAGGAAGAAATTTTTCTGAATATATATGAAGGTGTTGCTAAAGACTATGAATCACTTTATGAAAGAATAATTGAAGATTCTAAACACCTCAAAATTGAAAAACGATTACAATACATTTTTTATAATTATATTCTTCATTTTTATCAGAATCCCGATCTCCAGTCTTTCTGGAACCAGTTAAACTTTTATACACCCCCGGATATCCATGAAAAGTATTATAGCGACATCTCTGTACGTAATAAAAAGTATTCAGGTAAAATGATAAAAATTTTTGATGACGCCGTAAAACAGGGCGTTTTGCGGAAAGGAGACCCCGAAAAAATGTATGTTTCATTCTGGGCCATGTGCGAAGGAGCATTATCGATAATGCTCGCAATAAAAAAGACTGATGAAAGCTGGATAGATAATTTCTGGGTCGATCTCTGGTCCGGCTTCAAGGGAGGTAAACTGAAATGACAGACGTAACAGCAGTTAATGAATTGTGGCGCATGAGCGCCTGTGATCTGGCTGATGGTATCCGCAGGAAGGAATTTTCATGCAGCGAGGTTGTCAAGGCGCATCTGACAAGGATTTCCCGGGTTAATCCTGCTGTTAATGCAGTAACAGTTATTCTTGAAGAGCGTGCTCTTTCAATGGCAAAGACAGCAGATAATAAGCTGTCACGGAATGAGCCTGCGGGCAGACTTCATGGAGTTCCTTTTACTGTAAAAGAAAATCTTGACCTTGCGGATTCCGCGACAACCTCGGGTATGGTGGTATGTAAAGATGCGTTAAGCCCGGTAGATGCACCGCATATAGCCCAGCTTCTTGGAGCCGGCGCAATACCGATCGCACGTACAAATCTGTCAGAAATGTCGTTGCGGCCACATACCGACAACGAGCTTAACGGTCCCACGCTGAATCCGTGGAACCGCGAACTGACACCGGGCGGATCAAGCGGCGGGGACACCGTTGCTGTTGCGACAGGGATGACACCGCTTGGCATGGGTAACGATTACGGGGGCTCCCTGCGGGTACCTGCTCAATTCTGCGGTGTTACATCTATCAAGCCAACAAGCGGCCGTATTGCAAACCATTCTGCGCTTGTGCCATCAGATCCGATGCTTACCCTGCAGTTATTCTTTTCAAATGGGCCCATTGCAAGGAAAATCCGCGATCTCCGGATAGCCCTTTATGCCATGAGCGGCTATGATGTAAGAGACCCCTTATGGATACCGGCGCCGATTGGCGGCAGTAAAGGGAAAAAGCCTGTAAAAGTTGCGCTTGTTAAAAATCCTTCAGGCGGCGGAGTTGATGATATTACAGAAATAAGTATAAACAGGGCGGCAGCATTTCTCCAGGATTCCGGTTATATTGTAGAAGAGGCTGAACTGCCATCACTAATTGAGGGGGGGAGTATATTTATACAACTGATCGCAACAGAGATGCGAACAATGTTTATGCCGGTTGCCGGTCATTTTATGAGCGAAAAGATGAAAAGGTTTTTACAGTACTGGCTTGATATGTTCCCTGAAGACTCGCTGGCAGATTATATGAACGCTTTTGCATTACGTAATGGTATAGCAAGGGAATGGAACAAATTTTTTGAAAAATATCCAGTAATTGTCGGTCCCGGTTTTACATATTCAACACCGGCGGTTGATTTTGATATAGATAGCGAAGAAAGCTTCCTGTCTTTTATGAAAGGTTCAAGGCTTATATTTATGGCGAATCTGCTGGGTATCCCCGCTTTGAGCATGCCTGTGGGGATTCACAAAGGATTACCAATGTCCGTGCAACTGCTTAGCGGAAGGTTCAATGAGGATATCTGTATGGATGTTGCAGAAGATATTGAAAAATATGTTGAGGAAATTACACCCATAAGTCCCAAGTACTGACAGGGTTATGAAGAACATGATAACAGCTTTAAACTATAGCAGTTCACGAAATGATTAAACCTCTGTCATCGTATATTGGATTTAATAAAGAGGAATTCTTTTTTTGTTATTATTAATAAAGAAAGGATATAGGGAAGGTGAAAAAGATTATTTTTGTCATTGGTCATTAAGACCGTTCGCAATGTTAATCCCACCTTCCCCCCTTCTTGAATCTGAACAGTACATTAGGCTAAAAGCCTGCATTTGCGATGATAGATACCAAGAAGGATCATATCCAAAACCACCAGTAAGAATATATGGAGGGGATATGAAAAAGTCAATTGGAATTGATGTCAGCATGGATACTCTGGATGTAGCTTTTTTTAATGGAACTAAATTTCAGAGCAATCGCTTTGAGAACAGTGAAAAAGGTTTTTCTGGAATTGAAAAGGGACTGAAGAAATATTACAAATCAGATTTGATAATAACAATGGAGGCTACAGGCATTTATCATTTACGAGCAGCCGTTTATTTTTATGAAAAAGGCTACATTGTATCAGTAGTAAATCCGCTTATAATCAAAAGATACAGCGAGATGAAAATGCTTCGTGCAAAAACGGATTCTGTTGATGCGAAGACAATAGCTGAGTATGGTTTTTATGAAAAACCCTGTTATTTTCAGAGAAAAGATAACAAAAAAGAACGAATTATTCAGCTATTAAAACTAATAGAATCTCTTCATCATATGCAGTCAGAGAACAGAAACAGGCTTCATGCGCTGGAGAGGATCCCGGAAGCTGATGAAAATGCTCTCTTAATATATAGAGATATCAACATTAGCCTCAAAGCTAAGGAGCGAGAGACAGAACATAGGATACAGGAAATAGTGAACGATTCGTATGGTGATGAATGCAGACGTCTCAGAGAGATTCCAGGAGTAGGTAAAAGATTATCATCACTGATAATCGGGTTCTTCGGAGAGTTTGAACATTTTGATAATGCAAAGCAGGTCTCAAGTTTTATAGGACTGAGCCCCTCACCAAGACAATCCGGAATATCTTTAAATGGCAGAGGCACCATATCTAAAAAAGGTAACAGATATATGCGCAAAATTTTTTACATGGCGGCATTATCAGCAAGTGAACATAACAATGCTTGTAAAATTCAATATGAAAGGTTACTTGCCAATGGTAAGAGTAAGCGATTAGCATTAGTAGCAGTTGCAAACAAGATGGTCAGGCAGATATTTGCTGTTGTAAAAAATGGTAGAATTTATGATCCTGATTATCAAAAACTTTTATCATAATGTTGACTTTTGACACAGTACATTGCGAACCCTACGACAGGCTCAGGGTAAACGCCGTGAAGCAATCTGTTTTTAAAAAATATAGTTACATAATAAAAAACAGGTATTTTCACAAAACAGACTGCCGCGGCATTCCATGCCTCGCAGTGACATTAAATGTACTAATCAAATAGTTAACAGCTATAATCCGGTGTTTATTAACGAATTCATATGCCCTGTATTCGCCCGTTTTAATTGATGACGCAGAGGGATTTTTTATTACAATAAAAGGCTCCCGGCTGCTGATTCAGTTATTAAACCTTATCATTGACTTGATCCATCTGCGGGCGCCGTCAGAACAAAGAGGGATTAATATCGCCGCTGCGCAAAACGTAACTGTAGAAAACATATAGATTAATAGCAATTTAACGGCTGTACTTCGATTATGCGGCTGGTGTACTTCGACTATGTGGTCAGTGAGCGGGGTCGAACTGCTCAGTAAACAGAGTCGAACCACGCAGCATCACATAGGCAAAACGTCGCTCTGTCGGCAGCAGCGGCGAAAAAATGTGTTAAAGAAATTTCCAATTATATTTTTTCATTGATTTAAGCTCCCTGACCACTGCCGTTCCCCGGTTTTTCCTGACTTTCATATATGGCAGCTATATTATCTATTCTGCGCTTCATTTCTGTTCGGACATGTAACGGCTCCAGGCACTCGCATTTATCCCCGAAACTGAAAAGAATATTGTAGTAGTATTCATTCTCTATAAAAGGAAAACTGACAATGTAATGCTCATCACCGTCCGGCGAAAAGTGTTCGTAAGTGCAGTAATCAAGCACTCTGTCCATCACAGATTTATGAATACGAATTCTGATTCTTATTTCCATAGTTGCCGCAATATCAGTAAAATCCAGCTGCGGTTTCTGATAATCCCGCGGCGTAAAAGACTCCTCCTGTAATTTTAAATTGGATGTGCGGGAGAGTTTAAACAGGCGGAAATCATTTCTCTTCCGGCAATAACCCTGCCAGTACCAGTGACTGCTTTTCAATACAAGCTGATACGGCTCGGCTGTGCGAGCGGTTCTATTTCCGTGGCGGTCTGCATATTCAAACGAAAGCACCCTGTTTTGCTGTAAAGCTGTTTTGATAATTTCCAGATACGGCTGTATGTTCCTGTTGTCCATCCACGGACTTAAATTTATATATATCTGATTTGCCTTTAATTCAATGTCTTTCGCTCTGTCGGCGGGGATAAAACTTTTAACCTTCGCAAGGGCGTTTACCAGTTCATCTCCCCTTATCATGTTGGAGAGACTGGAAAGCCCCATTAAAATTGCGGAAAGGTCGGCAGTCGAAAAAACCTTTTTATCGATCTTGTATCTCTCCATGATTTCAAACCCGCCCCCCACTCCCGATGTCGAGCGGACGGGAATACCCGCCATGCCGATAGCGTCTATGTCGCGGTAGATTGTGCGGGGTGAAACTTCAAACATATCCGCCAGCTCCTGTGCGCCTATACGCTTTTTATCAAGGAGTATCATAATAATGCTGACAAGCCTGTCCACCTTCATCTGATAGCCGCCCGTTAATTTTTTTTATTGTTATAGATTGTTGCCATACTGTTGTCAACAATTACCGGTATAATAATAAAAAAGCAGACAAATCAATCTGCCAATCAGGAGGAAGCATTATGCAGAAAAAATCAAATAAATCGATCAGTCTATCAGGTGGAAGCACCATGCAGAAAAAGGCCCTTGTAATAATTGATATTCAAAATGATATAACAAAGAATTACAGAGACGTTATCGGCAATATCAATATGGCCGTTGATTGGGCTGTTAATAATAGTATTCATGTTATTTATATAAGGCATGAAAATTTATCCGCCGGTACGAGGACTTTTAAACCCGGCACATACGGGTCTGAACTGGTTTCAGACCTGAAAATAGCATCAAAGAATGTTTTTACAAAATCCAAAGGAAATGCATTAAGCTGTGAAGAATTTACAGACTTTATCAGTAAAAATGAAATATCTGATTTCTACATAGCAGGAGCGGATGCTGTTGCCTGTGTTAAATCAACCTGTTACAATTTATGTAAAGCAGATTACTGCGTTAATGTCCTGTCAGACTGCGTTACCAGTTATGATAAGAGGAAAATTGACGAAATGCTCCGTTATTATGAAAGTAAAGGGTGTAAAATTATCTGTTTAAATGACCTTTTAGTTTGAACTCTTTCCATATTAACCGCATGGGGCGGGCTTTTTTTGCCCGCCGATCTTCCCGTTTACCGAGAGACAGAAATTTTATTTCAGGATATATTCCGGAGATCCGGGCTGCGGCGGATGTACTTCAACTACGCGGCTGGCGCGCTTCGACCCCGCCAGGTAATCAGAGACGGACCACGCCGGATCGCGTCGTTAAGGCTGCCGGGGATTCGCTTGAGCAAAATCATGTTAGCAATACGCCGTTGAACTTTTTTTTATACATTCCGATAATATAAAACAGATGAAGGGTTACAGAATGAAAAACTGCATAATACGAATTTCCGCAATTATTTTACTAATTTCAATCAATATAGGATGCGACCAATCAACAAAACATTTAGCCAGAAAGAACGTTAAAGATAATGGAGTAATACAGGTAATAGACAGCTATTTTATACTGGAATATGCCGAGAATAATGGGGCCTTTTTAAGTTTTTTTTCATCATTCCCGGCTGTTATAAGAATCGTATTTTTGATAATTATACCATCACTGGTTTTGTTTGCTTATTTTATGTAGATTATTAAAACAGAGAGAATAAATTCTGAATTTTTATTCTTTTCGTGCTGTATCCTTGGAGGAGGTATCAGTAATCTTATAGATCGCTTTATAAATAATGAATACGTAATTGATTTCATGAATTTCGGAATAGGTACTTTCAGAACCGGGATTTTGAATTTTGCAGACTTATCAATTACTACAGGTATTCTGGGTCTGATTTATATAACATATAAAAATGAAAATCAAGGTTCAGTCAATAATAAGTGACATGGTGAACTGAATGAAATATATAGCCTTACTCCGTGGAATAAATGTCGGTAAAACAAAACGAATTGATATGAAACAGCTGAAATCTCTATTCGAGACTGCCGGTTACACGTCTGTATCAACATATATTAATTCAGGTAATATATTTTTTGAATCATCCAGGGATTTATCAATCATCTACAATGAAATTACATCTTTGCTGCTTGAACGTTACGGATATCCTGTGTCATTAATAATTAAGACATCCGAAGATTTGAGAAATATCGTAAAGCAGATTCCTTCAAACTGGAAGAACGATGATTCTGAACGTACAGATGTTGCTTTTTTATTTGCCGAAATAGATTCAACTAAAGTTATTGATGAATTACCTTTGCGTAAAGAATTTGTTGATGTACGGTACGTAAAAGGTGCGGTTTTCTGGAATATAAAAAGAGAAAATTACAATAAGAGTCATCTCAATAAATTAGTAGGTCATAAGTTATATCAATATATGACAATACGCAATATTAATACTGCAAGATACCTGGCAGAAAACAGTTTTTAAAATGCTGCCGGCCGCTCTTTAGATCCGACTTGTATACCCGGCCGCGTTGTCAGTGAGCACATCCGAACTGCTCAGCAGACGGATTTACAATGGCGTGATATGATAATTGTCTACCGGATTACCGCGAAAAGTTTAAGCCTATTCCTATTTTACGCTGCTTCACGTTGTAATCTATCAGGCTCTCTCCATACCCGTCGAAGTACTGGACCATCAGGCTCATGCTTGAAAGAAAGAGGGGTGCTGTGATTGTAACCTCGACTGCGCCGCGTTTATGACGCGGATTGCATCTTCCCATGAATGAGAGATATGTATTGCGCAGTTCGGAGAACTTAAGCGTAAGCCCGAGTTCTCCGTATCCGTAATACCTGAGGATATCGTAATTATCATCGCCGTTTACGTCGTTCTCATTCTCTTTCCTCTTTTCCCTGAACCTGTACCATGACTTGAGGCTCGCTATCACATAATCGTTTTCAAAGTACGGAGTAATGCAGACCCTGTTCCAGCTCCGTGAATCGGGGAGCTCCCGTCCGTTTGATTCATGCTCAAGCCCCGTGTCGATGCGGAAACCTCTCCACATCTTTGTGCGGAGAAACAGTTCCGGGTTGAAATTGTTTTCGCGGAACGGCCGCGATTTGGCCATATCGTATACCTGCCAGAACGACTTCTGCGAGTAGGCGAAATAGAACGCCCATCCGTAGAATTTTATCAGCCGCTGTTTCAGGCTCATCTGAAATTTCGTTTCGTAATTTTTTCGGCCGTCCCCTGTATCGCTGAATGAATATGTTACGGGGAGTATATAGTTAGCCTTGTGCGGTGAAAGTCCGTTTATGGTATTGTTCGATTTATTGTAATCTATCAGCTGGTAGAGATCAGGTGGATCGGGATTCTCTTCAATTGTTCCTTCGAAGTCGTCAATATTCTGCGCCGCGGCGGGGAGCGCCGTCACTGCAAACAGGAGTATAATCAGTATCTGTTTAATCATATCTTTTTCCCGGTTATTATATAAAAAATATTGCGCCGTGTTTTTCACTCAAATGCGGAATTGATCACCTTTTTCCTGAGACGTTTACTGTTTACTTCATAGATTATCTCACAGCTGTTGCCGTCATATTTCTCCGAGATCACCTTTCCGTTCTTTACCGCATCCCTTACTTCATCAGCTATCTGATACGCAACGGGATCAAACTCTGTATGATTAACGTCTATCCCCAGTTCGATGAATCTTTCAAGGATTCTTTTCTGCGCCTCTTTTACGGCCTCATGTTTTAATCCGGACATGTTTACGCCGGAATGGATTTCCGTAACCCGTACCCGGTATGCATCCTCAGAGCACCACCCCTCGATAGAATCCGCAGCTTCGCAGTCAGGCCGTTGAACTTTTCCCCCCTGCTCACCGGAAGTAATCCTTCCGGAACATCCGGATATGATCTGAATTAATACGGCAAGTGTAATCAGGAGGATTGCCTTACTATATCCGCGGGTCGTTTCGGTACTTTTTTCCATATGTTAATCATACGTAATAATTATTATTTGTCAAACGTGTTTTCACTATAGTAAATAACATCGATTTTTGTTTTATTACGTATGCCGTCAGGCAGTTATAATTACTTTCATAATGAAGGGTAATTGGCGTCAGACATCAAGGGAAAACAAATTTGAATTGAAAGATATTCTATATATATTCTATGTAAACTTGATTTGAAAAAGGAGACTTTTCCATGAATAAAATCACACCAAATTTATGGTTTAAGGGGAACGCCGAGGAAGCGGTGAAACATTATCTGTCAATTTTTCCTGATGGAAAAATCACCGCCACCTCTTACTACCCGACTGAAGGTTTACTCGATTTTCAAAAGCCCTTTGCCGGCAAAGTATTGGCGATCTATTTTGATCTGTTCGGACAGCAATTTACTGCGATCAACGCCGGTGATGAGTTTACATTTAATGAGGCTGTATCATTCAACATTTCCTGCAGAGATCAGGCTGAAATCGATTACTACTGGGATAAACTCACCGCAAACGGAGGAACAGAGAGCGTGTGCGGATGGTGCAAGGACAAATATGGCCTGTCGTGGCAGATAAATCCGGAAAATATTGAAGAGCTTATGCTTGCACCCGGCGCATGGGAGAAACTGCTTCAGATGAAAAAAATAATTATTGAAGAATTAACAGATTGTCAGAATCTGTAGAGAATTATCTGTTTGAACAGCTGACTCCGCATAAGCAAAACGTTGTGCGACATTATTTAAATTTAACAAAAAATTTTGCGGGTAATAAAACTTATGAATACAAAAAGTATAGCTCCGTGCGGTTTAATCTGCGATTTATGTTATGCTTTCCAGCGTAAAAAAAATAAATGCGACGGCTGCAATTCATCGGGAAACAAAACAGCACATTGTTCAAACTGCAGGATCAAGCAATGTCCTGAAAAGAACAAAGAAACAGATCTATGTATCAAATGCGGCAAATATCCCTGTAAAATTATTAAAGATCTTGAAAAAAGGTATAAATTAAAATATGGCGAAAGCATATTTGATAATTTTAATCTGATAAAGGATTCAGGAATCCGTGAATTTGTAAAATTGCAATCCGAAGAATGGAAATGCAGCAATTGCGGTGAACTGTTATGTGTCCATAATCCCAGATGTTCATATTGTGATTCAGTAAATACAAAATTTCCTGTTAAATAAGAGATTAAATAACGCCGTAAAAACAGAACGCTGTCCTGTTTTGTACCGGTATGAATTATCACAGTACTTTTTCAGCAGGGAGAATCAAATTGAATTTAACCATTCGTAAAGAAAATGAAGATGATTTCAGGATTGTTGAAGAAATTACAAGAGAAGCTTTCTGGAATCTATATGTACCGGGATGTGACGAACATTACCTTGTCCATGTTTTAAGAAATCATCCCGATTTTATTCCCGAGATGGATTTTGTTGCAGAGGTTAATAATAAAATTGTCGGGAATATCATTTATACAAAATCATATGTTACGGATGATAACAATAACAGAATGGATACGCTTACATTCGGGCCTTTATCTGTTCTGCCCGGATATCAGCGGCAGGGGATTGGTACATCTTTAGTCAATTACACAAAAGAAATCGCAATCAGGAATAAGGCAAAGGCAATAATAATACTTGGACATCCTAAAAATTACTGCAGGCATGGATTTAAAAATTCAATAGACTACAATATAAGTAATAATGAAGGGAAATACCCCTTTGGACAACTGGTGCTGGAACTTGAAAAGGGAATTTTTGAAGGGAAAAGATGGAAATTTTATTACAGTTCAGCTTATGATTTAGATCAAAAGGCATCTGAAGAGTTCGACAGCCTGTTTCCGAAAAAAATAAAGGAATATAAATATTCGCAGGAAGAGTTTTCAATAGCCATTCGTGCATATCTTGGCTGAACTGAAATACACTTACACTAACTGCGGATCTCCCTGAGTCTAACTGTGTCCGGTGAGCGGAGTTAAAACAGACCCGGCTTCCGTGGCCCAGGAACAGATAGGAATTATTGATTAAAATTTACTGATTACACTAAAAGCTGGAAATAATATGAGTATAAAAAAAATTATCATGTCCTTTTTTTGTTTTGTGACCGGATGTTTTTTGTCATGTTCAACAGTTCCAACCCGTGAAACTCTGCTCAATGACGGGTATCATAATGTTTCAAACTATAAGTTTGATCCTGCTTCAAAACTGGATTCACGAATACAAATAATTCCTGATTCAACGCTTAAACTTCTTATGGAATATGATCAGAAAAATGATTATCAGCCGTATCTGCCGACCATCTCCGAGATGAAGATGTTTACCGAATACTGTAAAGCTATTCCCCCTGTAAATAGAGAGATTATGCAGTCATCAATTGTACGCATATATTTTATAAAGAATTTTCTCGGCGCCGGTATGGCAGACTATCTCTTATCTGAAGACCGCAGAGTATATGCGATTCTGTATATTAATCCTCAGGTATTCACCACGGGAATTTCCGAGTGGATCACTTATCGTGAAAACTCAATGTTTATAAAAAATGATAATATACACTTGAATATTGATTGCGGCAGAAAGTACACAGCCCTTATGTACCTGCTGCTGCATGAAACATCTCATATTGTTGATTATGTGCAGCCCCGAACACCGTTTGTCGAACCTGATTTTGCCGCAGTGCAGGGCCTTTCCGGCAGTATGACTCCTTTTGTAGAAGGGGTATGGGATTCATATGATGTTCTTAATAAAAAGGCAGAAATAACTGAAAATAAGAAGCTTTATCCTTATGGAATTTATCCGGCATCAATTGATGCTTCAGAAATTTCATCATTATACAAAAAAATATCCCTCACACCTCTTATGTCAGCGAATTCCGCAAGGAACTGGGCAGAAGATTTTGCGGATATGATCACATTTTATCATCTTGCAGAGCAGTTGAAACAACCATTCACAATCACGATTTCAGAAAAAGGAGCGGAGGATGTTGTGTACACGCCCATGAAACTCTCACAACCGCCGGCCCGTTTGAAGGTTATTACCGGAATGTACAGATCAAATTAAAATTATATTTTATTCCGGTTAAACCGTCTCATCAGCTTATAATAAAAAGCAGTTTAAGGAAAACAGTAAAAAAAATTAAGAAACAATTGTTAATACCAAACCAATCATAGTTTTGTATACGTCTTCAAATACGGACTGATTACAGTAAAGAACCATTAACACCCATTTTAAATTTTTTCATACAAGAGGATTTTAACCCTCTTGTATCCCCGTTTTTTAATTGTTAAATAATACGTACAGCACAAACATTTTTTGTGAGGTTCTTCTGGATGCTGAGCTGGCTGCCACTGCTGAAGGCCTGAGCCCAAGAGTCGTTAGGATAGTCCCCTGAAGAGCTCCAGTAGTCATTAGTGGAAATACCTATTGCAGATCTATTGACGTATAGTTTATTCAACCCATCTTTTGACGGCAGGTACCTGTCGGTGTAGCTTCCGCCATTATGAGCCCTCGCCACCCATGCCGCTATTGACTCTGCCGCTTCCGTTGTCGCTGCATGCGGTAAAGGTCAGAGTTGCCGCGAACAGTATCATTGTCAAAAATCTGAAGTGTTTCATAAAATCCTCCATCAAGCGATTTTTTCAAATGAACGAATGAATTTTACTCACTCATTTTTTTTTAAATTCAGAATTTCTTGAACACAAATACAGTTTTGTCAATTAATACTGAATTTTTCGATTTACAAACAAATACTATATTAACAGTTATTTTTTAGTCGGAAAACTTTTAACAGCAATTTGAATCGATGATTCAGCAATGCTGCTAAAAATCTCGCCACATCCATATAACAGCGGTTTATCGCTACGTCCGCATTTCTTATCCGGCCAGTATCAAAAACAATTCATTGAAGCCGTAAATCTGTTGATTTTTTAATACATTCTATAAAGATCAGGCACACCGCTCTGCGGTGCCGCCTAACCTGAACGTTATGCGAAAGCGGCATTAATGATGGGGCAAAAAATGAAACTATTTCAAGTAGATGCATTTACTAAAGAAATTTTTAAAGGGAATCCTGCCGGCGTATGTATTCTTCCAGATAATATGGAAGTTGATGATTCCCTATTACAAAACCTCGCGATGGAAATGAATGTTTCAGAAACTGCTTTTTTAAAAAAAATGAATGGTGAATATAATTTACGGTGGTTCACACCTGAAACTGAAGTTGAATTCTGCGGTCATGCCACTTTATCAGCTGCACATATACTGTGGGAAACCGGTAATGAAAAAAATACTGATGAAATTATTTTTAATACAAAAAGCGGAAAATTATCTGCAATTAACCGAAATAGTAAAATTGAATTAAATTTTCCGTCATTTGATGTAACCGGAATTCCTGCTGATGAAAAAATAAATATCGCGTTAGGAATTAAACCGGTATTTACCGGAACAGACGGTAAACGCTATTTATTAGAAATTGCTGATTATAAGGAATTAATAGAGATACTTCCTGACTACAATTTACTTAAAGAAATCGGAAGAACGGCTTTTATCGTCACATGTAAATCAGATGACGACAGATATGATTTTTATTCGAGATTCTTTGCGCCCTCTGTTGGCATTAATGAAGATCCCGTTACCGGATCAGCTCATTCATTATTAACTCCTTACTGGTCAGAAAAATTGAACAAGACTGTTTTAAACGGATATCAGGCATCTAAAAGAGGCGGCTCGATCGAGTGTGAGCTTTCAGATAACAGGCGGGTATTACTCCGGGGTAATGCGAAAACAGTATTTGAAATTAAATTTAATATCTAAAGTCCGGGAAGACTCCGGCGCCCGGAGTTCCGCTGTCGGCCTTGAGCCGCATAGTGCAAAATGCCGCAGGACCTTGAGAAGAATTACATTTTATTAATTTCAGACCTGTACGACTGAGTACTTAACTGTTTTGAAAGATCAGCAATCAAATACTTTTAAAAAGGAAAAATCAATGCTTAATAAACGGGTGGGAATTATCGGATATGGAAGCATGGGGAGTATGCTTCTTAATGGATTTCTTGAGACTGAAACTGTAAAACCTTCAAACCTGTTTGTCTCAAACAGAACAATATACAAAATCGATTATCTCCGACAGAAAAGCATCAATGTATGTAAAACGAATAAAGAGCTGGTTGAAAAGTCTGATATTATATTTATATGCATAAAGCCGCTGGATATAAATGAACTGCTGAAAGAAGTCAGGGAAGCTCTCACAGAAGAAAAACATATAGTATCAATTGCCGGCTCTTTGACAATGAATAATATCGGTAAAATTCATAATGGAAAAATATCTAGGGTATTGCCGACGTTTATATCGATGATCAACCGGGGCATTACGCTGGTGTGCCATAACCAAAAAATTTCGAATGAAGACAAAGATAATATAGATAATTTATTGTCAGGCATAAGCTTTGTTAGAGTTATTCCCGAATACGAATTCGAACCGGTTTCTGTTTTGACAAGCTGCGCCCCCGGATTATTCGCTGAGATATTCAGAGAATATGCATATGTTGCGGCAAAGTATACGAATCTTGCCCCGGATGAAATTATATATTTTATAACCGAAACTCTATATGGTACTTCAAAACTACTTAAAGAAATTGATCCCGGTTTTGACAATACAATTAACAGGGTAGCGACAAAGGGGGGATCTACCGAAAAAGGGGTGGAAGTACTGGCGGAAAAACTGCCGGAGGTGTTTAAAGAGATGTTTGACCAGATACTGGAAAGGCAAAATACAAGAAAGAAAAAAATTGAAGACCAGTTTGCGGAGTAGCGGCGGTAAAGACTGGCGCGATCTCGAATAGAAAACGCTGTCTAAAACTTTTGGGCAGATATATTTTTGTATTATTTTGAGTTGGACAATATGGAGTAACCAATGAGAATAGTATATGAAGATGAAATATTACAACTGCCGGAAAAGGTATTTCTATGGATCGCAGATCCTGAAAAAGCTATGAAATGGCAGAAGAATGTGAAGGGCGGAGAAATTATTAAAAATGATCCAAAAATAATTGGTACAACTTTTAAAGAAATAATTGAAGAAGATGGAAATACCCTTGAAATGTCCGGAGTAATTACAAAATACGAAAAAGATAGAATTATAGGATTTCACATAGAAAGTAAAATACACATATTCGATGTCAGTTATACAGTAGAGGGAAGAGGAAATATAACAAAATTCACAATCGAGGCAATAATCAGCTGGAAATTTCCGATGAATATCATCAGCTTATTTATCCGGAAAAAGATAGTAGAAAAATTAACGAAGCAGCTGGAATTGGAGGTAAAAGATCTGAAAGTCTTTTGCGCCGGTTTATGAACACTGAATTAATTTAATACCATGATAAAACAGAAACACTCAATAACTCCCGACAACAGTGGTTATGCAAAAGTTTCATTTGCAGCATCTGAAGGTTTATCAATATAAGCTGATTTAAACTCCTACATTCCAGGAATTAAAATTTTTCTGAAAGGACCGGATATGTTTTATAGAATAATAAATGAAAATCTTAAACTTGTTTTAACGACTACCCTTTTGTCAGAAGAGATCTTTCAACTGATTGATATCAACAGGGAATATCTGAAAAAATGGCTTCCATGGCTCAACAGCTCCAGCAGGCCGGAAGATACAAAGAGTTTTATAGAAACCTGCCTGAATGGATTTTCTAAAATGGAACAACTGCATTGCACAATTCTTTATAATGATTCAATTGCCGGACTCGTCGGTTTTAATTCAATTAATTGGACAACAAAAACTGGATATATCGGTTATTGGCTTTCAGAAAGGGAAACAGGCAAAGGTATAATGACCAGTGCAGTGAAAGAACTCGAAAAGATCGGTTTTACAGATTTAAAGCTGGAGAAAACTGAAATCCGTTGTGCGTATGAAAATACAGGAAGCCGCAGAATTCCGGAAAAGCTCGGTTATAAAAATGAAGGAATAATACGAAACGCTGAAAACCTGTATGGACGGATGGTTGATCATGTAATATACGGCCTGCTTAAAGATGAATATTTCAATAGGCAGGAATAATTAATTCCAGAATAATGTCCGGTAAAACAATGCTGTCAAAAATAAACCTGTATGAATTAGAATTAAAAATCCTGAACTGTTTTGTTGACGAAAAATTTTTTCTAGTCAGACTTCTTAGTCTTATGTTAATCAGAGCTGCTCATGCCCGGAAAAACAGTTACTATATCGCTGCCGGTTACGGAACTATCGGTTATATGTATATAGAAAAGAAAAAATATAAAAAGGCAATCAGATATATTACAAAAGCTATATCAGTATCCCGGGATGGAGACCGCAGTTTTATCGACCCAGGACACTTATCTATCTGTTATTCAAAACTGGGCGATTTTGAAAACTCATTAAAACATGTAGACAAAGCTATTGAAGCTTCGGAGTTGTTGAATAATTCCAGCGCTAAACATGACTGGTATAATTATAAAGCAAAAGTATTATTGAAAATGAACAGATTTGATGAAGCATTATTACTGGCAGATAAAAGCATTGAATCTGCCGGTAAAATGCCGGGCATGTCCGATCAAAGTATATTTTACTATCAGCCGTATTTAACAAAGTATGAGATTCTGACACGATTAAAATCAAAACCGGACGACATGATAAAGCTGCAGAAGCAGCTAGACGGATTCTTTAAAACAATTGATAAACCAAAACTGCATATCAGGAATGATAAAAGGAAATTTATTTACATTAAAAACGGAATGAATGCAGAATAAAAAAAGCTGAACAACAAAACTTATCTGCTTTATCGTCGATTGCCTGTTCGGCCTTGAGATCTGTAGCCGCACAAACCTGAATATTCTATGAAATTGTCGTACCGTTATTTTTACTGATGGAGTTCTGCCGTGATAAATATATGCGATATTGTAATCCGCAGGGCCTGTTTATCAGACTCGGCCATTCTGACAGATATATCCTTTGCCGCTAAAAGATACTGGAAATATCCTGAATCATATTATAATATCTGGAAAGATGAGCTGACAATCGATGAAAACTATATTCTGAAAAATATAGTCTATATAGCAACTGTTAAGGATGTTCCTGCCGGCTACTATTCCATTGTTGAAAACAGACAGGATATAACAGTCGGTCCCGTTTTTGTCGGGAAAGGCTTCTGGATGGAGCATATATTTATTTCTCCGCAATATATGTTCCAGGGTATCGGCTCTCAGCTGATAAATCACATGAAGTCATTATGTGCTGACATGCAGATCGACAGGATTAAAATCTTTGTTGATCCGAATGCCGCCGGGTTCTATGAAAAGGCCGGAGCGAAATTTAAATATATGTCTGAATCGAGTATAGAAGGGAGAGAAATTCCTGTCTTTGAAATGGATATATAGAAACAGCACACAACCCTGACTGTCAGACGCGTGCACAGTTACGGCTGCCACAGATGATGTGCGGCTTAAACAGGGCTTGCATGCCGGAGATAGCGGTTATAAATTTAAAGTATATAAAGAGTTTATCATGGACTTTAAAATCGAAACAGCAGAGAGCTCCAATGTATCTGATATAAAAAAAGTTTTATCAGCCGCATGGAGAGATACATATTCAGATATATTTGATCAAGTAACGATCGAAAGAATACAGATCTATCAACGTTGATGTCGAAGAAAAAATATGAAGGCGGTTGCATTTTACCGGAGCGTCGGTTTTAAAGAAATTAAACGTAAAACAGAAATAATTTTTGAAGCTGGAGCAGATTTGATTGAAATGCGGATGAATATCTGTTAAATTAAAAAACAGATATCATATCAGGCATTACGCACAACAGATCATATGCGTTTCATCCTCTTTGGATGTTCAGGCCGGGATCGGTAATGTCTGATAAACGGACCGGATATTATGGTAAAAGATGAATCAGATAATCTGTTGAGGAAAATAATTATAAGGTTTTCCCTCCTTCCGGTATTTCTTGGATTACTTACGATATTACCGGCAGGCACCTTCAATTACTGGCAGGCTTATGTCTATTTTGCTTTTCTGGCTGTTCCGATGATATTTGTTCTGTTTTATTTCCTGAAGAATGATCCGCAATTATTGGAACGGCGGATAAAAGTAAAGGAGAAGGAAAAAGCACAAAAAATCATACAGCTAGTTTTTTCGTTATTATTCGTATCTGCCTTTATTCTATCCGGACTTGACAGGCGTTACGGCTGGTCCGATATTCCCACCTTCATTGTATTATCAGCCGATATTGTCAGCTTATCCGGATATCTGATAGTATTTTTTGTATTTAAACAGAACAGCTATGCATCACGGGTCGTAGAAGTAAACGAAGGGCAAAGAGTAATATCAGACGGATTGTACAGCATTATCCGGCATCCGATGTATGCAGGTGTTATTATTATGTGGATTCCAATACCTGTAGCGCTCGGGTCTTACACGGGCTTGATACCGATGGCGACAATCCCTTTTGCGCTGATATTGAGAATAATAAACGAAGAATCTGTTTTGATCAGGGATCTGCCGGGATATAAAGAATACTGTCAAAAGACAAAATACCGCCTAATTCCATTTATATGGTAGAATTGATTCCCCTTTAACTTCCTGCAGCGGGGCTTATGCTGTGCGCCGCATGGCGTTGCTTTAACAATGACAGGTTCACCTCTGCTGTGTGGTCAGTGAGCGGAGCCGAACTGTGGTCAGTGAGCGGAGCCGAACCACTGCGAGAAAAGGCATAACTGCCAATAATGGTGCAAAAAACTGCTTGATTTTCATATGGCGATGGAATATAAAATTTTTAGTATTTTTCCAGACTCAGCGGCACCGATTAAGTTCTTTGCCGGCTGTTAGTAAGAACATAATATATCATATGAAGAGGCTGATATGAATTATAATTCTATTGAACTGGAAATTGTTGATACTAAAATCGCAATTATAAGATTAAACAGGCCGGAAAAAAAGAATGCTCTTTCAATTCAAATGAGATCAGAAATATCTGATTGTTTGAAAAAACTGGATTCTTCTTCCGAAACCGGTGTTGTGATAGTTACCGGTTCAGGCTCTACCTTTTCATCCGGTTTCGATTTAAAAGAATTCAGTCAGCCCGATCTGTTCGAGAATATATATATCTCCTCTTCTCAATATCACAGGGATATCTGGAATTTCAGCAAGCCGATAATTGCTGCAGTAGAAAACCAGGCATTGGGGGGAGGTTTTGATCTGGCAACCCTCTGCGACATCAGAATCTGTACTGAAAATTCTGTTTTCGGTCATCCGGAAATTAAATTTGGCGGTCCTCCATTATTTACTCCATTACAATGGATCATCGGATATGGATTGGCAAGAGATTTGTGTTTAACAGGACGATTAATAAATTCATCCGATGCCTATAGAATGGGACTTGTAAGTGAAATAGTAAAAAATGATTTAATTGAGCGCGCAGTACAGATCGCAAAGACCATATTGGAAGCTCCGATCTCCACTTTGAAGACTGTAAAGGATTACATGAACAATAATTCAAACTCAAGTTTTGAAGAAGCATTCATCGTCGAACATGACAATCAGTTCGTTTCAAGAATTAATAAAATGAAAAATAAAATTTAGAGATAAAACCGTGGCTCCGTGTCGGGGAATGGATAAATAAATACTGATCTTTACAATACTATATTCAGGAATTCATCCTCTGAAAGTATCCTTCTCGAGAAGACATCATGGGGGTTTCTTACGGCAGCTTTTTTTCAATGATTTTAGCGGTTCATCTGCAGCAGAGGGTTGAAAAGCTGATTATAATTTCCCCGACTCAATCATTTACGAAGCTTCAAAAAAAGATGTGATTATGGATAACAAAACTTCTGCTGTTCCCTTCAGATTCAAACCGTATGAAATTTTTAAAATGGTATAATACGGGTAAATCTGTAATATTCAATAATGATTTAACCGATCTGATAATTCTTGCCTCGAAAGATCGCAGCCTTAAAATGACCGCCCTGGTGCATCTGTTCAGCGATGAAGAGCTGCAGCGGATTACAATGCCTGTATTACTATTAATTGGAAATAGAAAAGTTGTTGTTAAAATTGATGACGTTAAAGAAAGAGCAGAGAGACTGATTAAGAAACTGACATTCAGAGTAATTGATGGTGCCGGCCATACCCTCTCTACCAGTAAGGGTGAAATCATTAATCCTGTTATTATGGATTTTCTTGTAAAAAAATAAAATTCTGTGAATTTTCAGTTATAGGACTGCATGGTTTAGAAAGCCTGAACGCCCTTTAACTGTCAGATCAGTTTCCGGTCATTACATCCGAGACGACGCGGCTGAACTCTTCAAGCCTGAACGGTTTTTTAATAAAACCGCGGAGCCCGTTCCTTTTCATATCTGAAAGATCGGCCTCCTTCGAATAACCGGTAAAAACAATAACCTTCACGTCACCGTATAACTCCCTCAGGCGCATGAATGTCTCCCTGCCGCTCATAACAGGCATGATCATATCAAGAAGCACAAGGCCGATAGCATCACGGTGCTGGCCGAAAATGCTGATACCTTTCTGTCCGTCCGGTGCATCGAGTACCGTGTATCCGAGCGACTCCAGCATGCTCCCCGTAGTGCTGCGAACGGTATCGTCATCATCGATCAGCAGAACAGTCCCGGTGCCGGTCACTGTTTCACTGCGTACTGGCACAGCGGCCTTTTCATCAGAAAGCGGCAGATATATATGAAAAACCGTACCCGCACCGGGTTCACTGGAGACATCAATGGCGCCGTGATGGTCCTGCAGAGTACCGTAGGCTGCAGAGAGTCCGAGGCCGGTACCCTTTCCCGGCTCCTTTGTCGTGAAAAACGGTTCAAAGATATGCTTCTGTATTTCAGATGTCATTCCGCAGCCGTTGTCCTGAATCGCGATATCCACATAAGATCCCGGATTGATTTTGAACGACCCGGCGCCGCAGAAATTACTGTCGAGCAGAACCCTGCTGATCCTGAAAGACAGAATGCCCCCGTCCGGCATCGCATGGCTCGCGTTTATGCCCATGTTCAGAAAAACGTTCTGCAGCATTGCATAGTCACCTGTTACGACCGCATCCCTGAAACTGTTTTCGTACTGAACCGCTATTTTTCTGTCTATAGTTCTCCTGAGTATCTCAATTGTGTCTTCTATCACTTTCGCGACGCTTATAGCTTCTGATGCCCTCTCCACCCTGCCGGCAAAGGTTAGCAGCTTGCGGATCAGTTCACCGACGCTGAAAGAGGCGTTCATTATCATTCCGAGGTATCTTTTTTTGTTCTCTTCAGAGATACCGTCCCTTGAAAGAAGCTCCACCGACCCGATAATTCCAGTGAGGCTGTTGTTGAAGTCATGAGCGATCCCCCCGGCGAGCTGCCCAATGGCGATCATTTTCTGTTCATGAGACTTTCTCACATTATCCTCGAGCGCCTTCTTCTCTTCATCCGCAATTATTTTCTCTGTAATATCGCGCGCCATCAGAAGAAAACCGATAAACTCATCTCCCTGAAATATCCGGTGCTGGGAAAGACGGGCTACCCTTCGTGAATACTCTCCGGGGAAGGAGACCTCGATGTCACTGAACTCTGCATACGGATCATACGGCTCGGGGATGAAACTCTTTACCTCGAGTCCCTGGACCGGATTTTTCCCTATACCGAAAAATGACCTGGCTGCACGGTTCATCTCCACCACTATCCCGTGAGGATCAAACAGCACTATACCGTCACCCGATCTGGCAAAAAGATCACTTGCCGCCTGCGGGATGCTTATCATAAGAAACTGGTATCTTGACATGGCGGCAAAAACAAACAGGCTCTGTATGCATGTGAGCGATGAGCCCAGGCTCGGGACAGCAAAGTTCCGTCCGAAAATTACCACCCCTACATTTATGATGATCGCTGCCGTAAAAAAAATAACAATACCCGCCAGAGTAAATGCAAGCTGTTTGCGTAGGAGTCCGGTAGATTTCCGGATGTGTATCAGTAAAAGCATGATCGAATACACAGAGGCGGCCAGCACGCACCAGGCAAGGGCCGGGTAATATAACTCCCCGATAGTGAACAGGGCTCCCCAGCTCACAAGCGCGGCTGTTTTCAGTATATATGAAGAGAATACTCCGATGAGACTGAAGCCCGCAGCACCAAAAGCGAAAAACCAGTATACGGTATCCCGCCGCTTCCCGACCAGCTCATAGAGAAAATTACAGAAAAGAAATCCCGCGCTGAGCCAGCAGGGTATCTGTATTCGAAGAAGTACCGTCGCAACAGTCACCGAATGGACAGACCAGGCGAAAAAATCTATGAATGCCCAGCTCATGCACGCGCTGACAAAATATATGTATGCAATCCTAGGACGGTTATGTTTACGCATTGCAAACATATAGGACCAGAGAAAAAAATTCATCAGAAATCCGCCCAGCGGAATTACAGCATACCAGTTCATAGTTTTACATCCGCAATAGAATGACGATTGCACCGGAAGACGACAGGCACCGGGAAAATATGTAATTAATTCATAAATAAAGCTGAGGGATTTGTCAATTAAGAATAACCTATCTGCTTTTTTTGCACCCGCCATAGACAGTCAACTGCTGCCGGCAGCGTTGTGAACGATTTACATATTCCAATTAAGACTAAATTAGCCCTGATCCGAACTAAAAAACATTTTTACAGAAGTTTCAGGCAGACCGGTCCCGGATGATTCATTACAGAAATTTTACTCAGGATATGCAAGTATATCCGTACTTACACCGAGCCATTCTGCGGCCTGATTAAAATCGCGAAAAACTCTAACCTCAACACTATCCATCGTCATCAGAGTTTCATACATTCTGGCCATGCCGAATGATACAGGAGTCGTCGCATAAATGGCCACTTTTATTTTTACATCACCATATAATTTTATTGCCCTGCGCCGCATCTCTGCAAAGGGGGAAAGGCGTTTATAGTCGATGCTGATACCGGTCATCCGGCTTATGTCCATAAACCTGTTCAGCGGCTCCGGATGACTTTTCTCCACTTCCATAAGTTTATCAATCAGCTCCAGCAGAAATTCCGTAGAGAGGTCACCGCTCCCCCGGGCACAGAAAGTTTTATCATATACTTTTACTTCAAGGTTATATACTCCCATTGCCGGTTCCTCACTGATAACTTTTTTTAATTTCCATATTCATAATAAAACTTCTCTTTAATATTATATAAGTTATCTCTACGATTTCAAATAATTTAATTACGGCGTTTTAGTTTTAAGGAATGGTTTTAAAAAATTGGTATATCAGTTTTTATTTATACTTTTTATAGTGCATAAAAAATCCGCTTTACTCAATAAATTGTTCTTTTTATAATTTAATTCCAGATGACAAGTTTTAAATACAATCCGGCTTCAATGCGATACTATGCAGTTTGCTGTAAATCTGACTGCAGCAGATGCCTGGATCTGGAATATATTCAAGGAGAAAAAATATGAACACCGCGTTACTGATAATTGACGTGCAGAACGATTATTTCCCCGGCGGAAAGATGGAATTAATTAACAGTACCGGTGCCGGTCTGAAAATAAAAAATCTCATTCAGCATTTCAGAATTAAATCTGTTCCTGTTATTCATATCCGGCATATATCCGCAAGACCGGGGGCCGTTTTTTTTCTGCCGGATACTGCCGGAGCGGAATTTCACGAAAATGTAAAACCTGCATCCGGTGAAAAAATATTTGTAAAAAATTACCCGAACAGTTTCCGCGAAACCGGCCTCGATCAGTACCTGAAAGATAACGGAATTTCAAAACTGGTTATCGCAGGGATGATGACTCACATGTGCATTGATACAACTGTACGGGCTGCGTATGACCTCGGATATGAATGTATCGTCGTGTCAGACTGCTGCGCTACTAAAAATCTGTTTATTAATGGAATTAACGTTACAGCGGATAATGTTCAAAATTCTTTTCTTGCGGCATTGAACGGAATTTTTTCAAAAGTCTTAACTACAGATGAAATACTTGATTTTGATCAGTTTTAACAGCAATATTTAAGTGTTGAAGAGTCTGCATTACTCAGAATTAAGAATACTGTTAATATGGCGGTTTTATGAAAATAATAGATCTGGATGAGCACCGAAAAAGGACATATTTCCACTGTCTGGAGGAGTGGTCTGATGATATGAAGGATTCAGGTCCGTATAAGGAAAACTGGTATGAAGCGATGAAAAAAAACGGACTGCGGGTCAAACTTGCCGTAGACGACAACGAAAACGTTGTCGGGATGATCCAGTACTTACCGGTTGAAAGGACACACGTTATCGGAACCGGTCTCTATTTTATCTACTGCATCTGGGTCCATGGACATAAACAGGGGGTCGGCAATAACCAGCATCGCGGTATCGGAAAACTATTGCTTCAGACAGCGGAGAATGATGTCAGGGAATCCGGCGGGTCAGGTATCGCGGCATGGGGATTAGCCCTGCCGGTCTGGATGAAGGCATCGTGGTTTAAAAAAATGGGGTACAGGAAAATTGATAAAGACGGTTTAGCCTGCCTGATGTGGAAACCTTTTTCCGAATCGGCAACTCCTCCGAAATGGGCGAAAATAAAAGCAGTACCAGTGCTGATCCCGGGAAAGGTGTCTATTACGGCATTTGTTAACGGCTGGTGCCCGGCGCAGAATATCGCCTTTGTGAGGGCAAAAAGGGTGGCGGAAGAATTCCCCGGCAGTGTAATATTCAATGAAATCAACATGCTTGATGAAGAAAACAGACGCAGGTGGGGAAATGTCGAAGGCTTGTTTATCGATGACAAACAGTTAAGATCCGGCCCTCCCCCATCTTATGAGAAAATAAAAAAAATCGTGGAAAAACGCGTTAAAAAAAGCGGGATTGGCTTCCATATCCGCAAAATAAAAGAATTGATAAAATACTGAAAACATCGAATCGTAACAACATTCCATCTGACAGAGTGTGATCAATCCGCTTTCATTAATGCCGGTTCCGGCGATACCATATTTTCCTGATAAAGGCCGGTTTACGGATACGCCTTTATCAGGTTTGTTGCACTCCCTATTTCAGGCTTCTTTTTCTGCTTTTCTGGTCTTTATTTTCATCTTTTTTAGGAGCGGCCGCTGCTTCGTCAAAATTGACACGGTCATCCTTTGCACCTGCTTCTTTCAGAAGATCCATCGCAGGTCTGTTTTTATTCTCATAGGCGATAAAAAGCGCTGTTTCCTTGTTCCTGCTTTTTGCGTTAACATTGATTCCATACTTTTTATCAAGGAACATTTTCACCAGCTCGGTTTTGCCGCTCTTCACCGCCTGTATGAGAAGCGTTTCCCCGAGATCGTTTGTCAGTTTTGCATTCGCCCTGTTATCGAGCAGAAGCCGGACAGTTTCTATCTGGCCATTGGCCACAGCCATCATCAGCGGAGTCAGACCCGATTTCGATTTTTTATCAATCTGTGCTTTTTTTGTTATAAGAAGTTTTATGATATCGAGATAACCGCTCTGCGCCGCACGGATCAGCGGTGTTATCCCTTCAGCTCCGCCATTGGCGAAATTTACGTCCGGTTTTTTTGAAAGAATGTATTCCACCATCTCGATCTTTCCGGTACCGACCGCTGCACTGAGGTAAGTCATCACCATACCGTCACCGATATTGACCATGTCATTGATCTTGATTTTTTTGGCCGTCGCCCTGTCTTCAAATAATTTTTTTACCCCTGCAATATCCTGATTCATAATGGCATCAATAAGCTGGTAACGGACGTCCTGCTCAGGTCCCTCGGCGAAGGCTGAAACCGAAATCAAACCGATGCAGAAAACTACTACAGATAATGCAATTGATAATTTTTTCATACTCCACCTCTTCTTAATTATTAATCCTTCTGAATTATAACCGGTAATGCTTACCATGTTTTATTTTCATTTTCCTGCTTTCTCGAATCTGAAATCCATATGGTTAAATTCAAAGACGGCAGATAAATCTTAATACTAAGTTCATCGCGTAACGACCTCAGTGATCGACTGAAATGGTCATATACAAGGGTTCTCCCGAATAGTTGCAGAAACGGACCTGGTTATTATTGACCCTTTCCAGCGTCAGACGATAATCCCCTGTCAGTTTCAGCATCACCTGATTTCCCTGTTCCGCATCCGCATAAACCGCGAAAATCCGTCCATCCACAGATGAAGACGCCGATAAGGCTGTAAGGTTAAACTGATGGAACAGCTTCTCTCCCCTGTCCGGTTTACCCGAGCCGCTGTATATCCTGAAAAATCCTCTGAATGAATCTATTAACCATGTTTTATAGACCAATGCAAGTCTCGAGTCTGCAAGTTTTATTAAAGCAAACTCCGATACATTCTGGGCAAAAAAATCTCTGAAGACCACTACGCCGCTCTGCCCGTCAATAATCGCAAGTTTACCTGCGCTGGTGCCGGTTTTGTAGGCCATCGCGATGTTCCCGTCTTCAGCCGCGGCAAGAGAAATAACGGGGTATCTCGGATCGGGACTCTCCGGCACTCCGGTATCCACTATATACCCCGTGTGCAGCATAACTTTATCAATTTGAACCGTATGTGCCGTATCGCCGTACGGATCTCCGTTCTGCAAAAGACCTATCGAAACAATAGAGGCAAGTCCTGTTCTGTCAACCGGCAGAGGGAGAACCACTCTTGTCCATGTATCGCCCGGGATCACCGGCAGGCCGATCACCGCATTACTTCCTGCAGCGTATGGAGTGCTTGAAAGGACCAGCCGGTATGTGTCCTGGCCCAGAGTAGTACCGCTTGTCTTTATCCAGAAACTGACCGCCTGATAACCCCTCATGTCGACATTACCGATTGCCGCGGAACCTACAAGACCTGATCCGAATACACCTGCAACGTCGAAAACGGCCGAGCCGATCCCCTCGATTTTATCACCGGTATCAGCCGAAGCCGTTACATTTGTTACGGCCTGTTCGTCCCACGGAGTATCACAGTTCTCAAGCACTGTGCCGGCCTGTTCCATTTCATTCCCGGCAGAGGAGAAGACCTGGTACAGAAACACGTAGTTAGGCGCCGCAGGGTATGATGTCCTGTATACCAGAGAGAAGTAACCCTCTGAGGCCGGCAGCGCCTTTATCTGCACCGGGGCAGCGGTTGAAAATACGTTATTGT
>CAYTNW010000037.1:0-27726 GCA_964439325.1 uncultured Leptospirales bacterium
GGAGGTTTTCAGCTCCAATTTTTCATCTGTGTTTTAAGCATGCATTCCGTTTACAGAATAAGTTCTAAATAAAAAATGTATTTTAGCAAATCTTTCAAAAAAAACTTGATATAATTAATATATGTTGTATTATTATTTATAATTCAGTTTGCCCTTATGTCGGATAAATCAGTGGTGCATAATTGTATCGCGAAGTTTCATGCAGGATCTCATGTAAATTCCGTATCCCCCGGGGCTGAGTAAATCGGCAAAGTGTTGAAACCCGGTTAAAGCGTTCCGTATATTAACTTTAGTAAAACAGCAGTATTCTGAAAACAGAAATCTGCGTGAATAGTTCAGCGGCTGAATATTTGGCAGTTTACTTAAAAACAGGAAGCTGCTAAAGTGATACATGGTCACTTACGGACATCCATGTCCCTCGCGACATTAGAACGTCCCGTTCGTCAGATGTATCACCTCATTTGAGGCAAAACAGCTTGAGAAAGCCTGGGATGGATTTTTTCAGGATAAAATTCAATAATTAGATAACAATTTCAGGAGGGAGCCGAAGTATGATTAAACGCATCGAGATAGTGGAAGACAAGGATAAAGAACTTGTTTTACACAGGTTCAAAAACAAGATAAGATATTATAAATATATCGGAAGTTTAGTCGTTTTCGGAGACGCCGCGGTTATTGCGCTGCTAGTAACTGCGCTTGTTTTCAAAAAATCCAATGCGATGAATGTTGGGATTTTTCTCGCAGTTGTTGCGGCATTTACGATTCCTGTGATAATGTTTTCATTTAATAAAGTATGGCAGCTGGGATCAGACATCGAATCACAGCGTGTTCAGATTCTAACCTGCAGGGTCGACAGGATAAAAGTTGAAACTGTCAGAAAGAGGAAGTTCAACATTTTCTTTGTTGATAGGAAAGAGATCCGTATTGATGATGAGTACTGTGAACCTATCGCGGTAAATGACAGGATAAATATAACCCAGGGGATTTCATCAAGAATCCCGATAATTGCCGCCAGGGTTACCGAATAATTCATAATTACCGGTAATCTCCCCCTGTCAAGCAGACCCGGGGCATCATTAATTCTAAAAAAGAGTCCCCGTTTATTGAAACGGGGATTGTTTTTTACATCGAATGTATTTGACAATAAAACTTTTTATCTCTATCTTTATAGATCATAACCTGAAAAAAAATATCCGGAGGATGTAGATGAAAAAAATTTTAGTAATAATATCGGGCTTATTAATTATTGCGCTGACAGTGACGGCGGCGGGTACAGATCAGAATGCTGCCGGTTTTGTCAAAACGCTTGCGGGTAAAGCTGCCGGGGCTGATGGCTACGTAATGTCGCTTAGATTTTTTCAATATACCGCAACTACAGCAAAAAATAATCCTTCATCATTCATCCTTTCGAAATGGGGCAGCGAAGCCCTTGAGGCATCGGGGTTGAAACCCTCAGATAAAGGCAGGTTCATTCCTGTTCTGGCAAACCGCTCCGGCGCCAGGATCGAAAAGCTGTGGAAGGAGAATAAAGAGGAACTGTTCAGAATTTTTCCGGCATCAGCATATGACGCGGTATTGAAAGAAGAAGTCAATTCGCTGATTGAATACCGTTCCGCACCGGAGTTTAACGGTCTGATGAAAAAAATGAAGGCGAAGATGAAGAAGCCGACAGTGAAGACGCTGGACGCGGCCGGTGCTGTAACGGGATGGAGCGGTTTCAGACAGCTCTCCTTCTGGTACAGGCGCGATTACGAAAAAAACGACAAGGTGGTATTAGGAATAATGAAGGAGCTTAAAGCTCACTACTCGCAGAAGGAACCGGTCGCAGATCAGAACAGCAAAAAATGACGGTAAATGTTTATATTCTTCAGTACTTTTAAGGTAATGAAAAATATTTTAAATGAAACGGGAGAAAGACATGAGAAAGCTGTTAATTATTTCCGCAATGCTTTTTGTTTCAGTTTACGGTTTTACTCAAAAGGGGATGAATATGACGGATGCATCGATGAAAAAAAGTTCATCGATGTTCATGGGCTATCTTTCTGATGTGAGAAGCGCCGAGTCGAACAACGGCGTTACATCCGACGGAATAAATCTGAAACTTCATCCTGAAAAGAATAGTGCAGCGTCTATGAAGACGGCTCCAAACGCAATGTCGGGATACGGAATTTTCATAAAAGGGGATGACGGCTCGTACAATTTTTTCAGGTTTGATAAAAAAGGGATTACTCTATCGAAAGACCTTCTGAAGAAAACCTCAAAAAAATCGGGGATCTCAATACACGTAACAGGAGAGATGAAGGATAACATCGTTTATGTCGAAAGCATAATGGAGATGTAGATTGGATTGTTAAACAACATTTCGGTCGCATCAGCTGCGGCAGAGAAGTCACGATGACTTCCTGCTGTCAGCAGACACGATGTCGAAATCGTGTCTGCTTAATCCTTCCATGTCCTTCAGGATCTGCCGGGGGAGAGTGGTTTACATCCTGTGTTACTCACCTGTTTAAATCAGGGACGAGCCCTGTCTTTATTACCTGCGAGATCTTTGTGTTTAAACTTTCAACAGTCTTGTAATCTGCAGGATTGATCCTGTCGTGGATAACAAGCCTCCCTTTCCCCCTGAAGAACTTGCCGGGGAATGTTTTTGAAGAGGGCCAGATGTCGTATGCTCCGTTAATTGTAACCGGGATAATTTCACGCCCGGTATTTTTGGCAAGATAAGCGGCGCCGAGTTTGAATTCCTGCATTACACCGTCATCGGTTCGTCCCCCCTCGGGGAATATCAGTATCGATTTGTCCTGACGGAGAAGGTCGGAGCTCTTTTTGAAAACTTCATTGGTGTTTTTTTCGTAATCGGCCCATATGACCGGCATTCCTGGAAACACATACCTGACGTTTGAGACCTCTACTTTTCCGATCGCATATGTGTTTTTGATATCTCTGATTGAAAAGGCATAAACAAACAGCGGGATGTCAAAATACGATGTATGGTTGGCCAGAATAATATTGTTTTTTATGTCAAGTTTCTCGGGGTTGACAATCTCAACTTTCCAGACGAATCTGAAAACAAGTTTGATAACGGCTATCCAGAAATAGAGAACAGGATTGAAAAGCAGAAGAGGCTTCTCTGTGATATCGCTTTTAAACAGCCGATCAGAGATATTCTCTCCCTCACCTTTTTCGAGAGTGGCCAGATAGTTCACCATCTCTTCCATAGTCTGGAGTTTTTTAATTTTTTCACTGTCGATTGTTATGTGCAGCTTCTCCTCTATATAGACAATCAGATCTACAAGGCCGAGTGAATCTATTCCGAAATCCGCAAGCGACTGTCTGGCATAGATCTGTTTTGCCTTAAGTTTCTTTTTCAGCAGATCAACGATCTCTATCTCGGCGGGACTGACACCGGTTAACACCGTCTGTAACACCGCTTTGTCTTTATCGTGTTCCATGAATGCTCCCTGCTCAAGGAGCTTGATTATATCCCTGTAGACTATTTTTCTCGCGGAGTTTACCGGGAGTTTGTCAAACGAGATCGCGAAGAAATTTACAGTTTTATATGACGGGAGTCCCCGGTTAAGCCTGTTTAGTTCGTTTTTCACAATGCCGTAGCTCTTGTCTGTCTTGTTCACCGGGACAATCACCGCGTAGACTTTTTCAGAGCCGTCAATATTCCTCGCAAAAACCGCAATCTCCTCGATCTCCTCGGACTGCTTGTAGTATGATTCCAGTTCTTCCGGATATACGTTTTTACCGGATGAAAGTATTATTACATTTTTAACCCTTCCGGTCAGATATATATTTTTATGCCTGTCCATCTTTCCGAGGTCGCCGGTGTTAAAAAATCCGTCGTCGTCGAATACTTCCTTATTCGCTTTGTCGTTGCTGAAATATCCCGGCATAACGGATTCCCCTTTAAGCCATACCTCTCCGATACCCTCTTCATTTATATTTTTGATTTTCGCTTCATTTCCCGCGATAGGACTCCCCACAGAACCCAGTGTATTGTGAACGGGGTCGGGCAGTGTTATGGGGCCGGTCGTTTCAGTAAGTCCATATCCTTCAAGAACATTAAATCCCATGCTCCTGTAATACTTTCTGTATTTGTCTTTTAACGGAGCTCCGCCGCTGACAAAAAACCTGATCTCTCTGCCGAACAGAGCATGGACCGGATCAAAGATCTTGCTTACGATAAATGAAAGGCCGGTCTTTCTCATTATGGTCCCGTAGTTAAGGAAAAACTTAAAGAGGTTGTATTTGAAAGCAGACTCGTTCTTCACCTTGTTTAAAATTCCGTCCATTATCATTTCCCATAGCAGCGGTGCGGCGGGGAACACCGTTACGGGATTCTCTGCCAGACCTTTCATGATATCGGGGCCTTTAAGAGAAGTCAGGTATACGAAACCGGCCCCGCGGGAGAACGGGCCTGCGAAGCATGCGAGAAGAGCGTAAACATGATAGAGCGGGAGCAGGCAGAGCAGGATATCCTTCTCTGTCATGCGCGCCCTGTCGGCGACATTGATAGCGGTGCTGTAGATATTCCTGTGGCTCAGTGTTACAATTTTCGGTGTACCGGTGGTGCCTGATGTATAGATGTAGGTTGCTATATCGTTCTCTCCGCACTTCGGAGCCTTGAATTTTTTCTTTTTTTCAAGACATTTATCAAGAGAAACAGAATAGTTTTTCAGTCCCTTAATGACCCCTTTATATCCGTCGGATATAAAAACAGCTTTAGCCTTGACCCTCTTAAGCATGTCGGGATAGTTTTCTTTCGGAAGATTGATATCAAGGGGGAGAACGATTCCTCCTATACAGGTTATTGCCATATGTGTGATGATCCATTCGGCGTTGCTTACAGCGAGTAGTGCGATTACATCACCTTTTTTATAACCCTCTGACTGGAGAAAAGCCGCTCTCTGCTCTGTGAGTTTCAGTCCTTCGGAGTAAGAAATTTGATTATCAAAAAGATTTTTATCTGAGTATCTGTCGCATGTGGTTTTGTAGAATTCGTACAGGTTCGTTATCATTTTGTTGCTCTCCACTTTTAATAGCTGAATTTTATATCTATATTACATTTAAGCAAAGAAAACCTGAAAATTATCATCAGAAAAAAATCCAGTATATCGACAATAACTTTTTACTGACTTTTAAGTTTTTTTATATAAATTGATATTATTATCATTAACTATAATAATATGAAAAGGTAAGGGGAATGTCTTTAAATATTGTAATTATCGGAATTTTTTTTGCTGTGCTTCTGGTCATAGCGCTGCTTTACAGAAATTCAACCCTGGATAAATTACCGCTGCTGACAGGTGAAAAAATTTTATTCGAAGAGGGCCGGGTAAGGGTTGAGCAGGGGGGATCCTCCAGGTCAGTTATATTTATAAACTGTATTGTACGGCTGACTAACATGCGGATAGTAATTGCGCAGAAAATGCTACTGTCGGGAAAGTATGCGCTGAGGCATGTGGTGCTGTACACCCGTACAGCAGATTCAATTTCTCTCGGATCGGCATTAAAAAAAGGTTACCTCAGCTTTGCTGTCACTGAAACAGATCTGAAGGTCATCGAAGAAGACGAACGATGTATTATAACAATAGAGATACCGGCATCGGCATTGACTAAGAACCAGTTTATAAGGTACAGGACTTCAGGAAAAGAATACTATAACGCTATCACGGCTCCGGTGCAGAATGCAGATCCAGGGACGAAAATAGTTTAAGAGATCTTCTGAATGATGTCAGAACCTCAATGTCAGACCTGCGCGAAGCTGGTTGTCGAATATCTCGGGATTGTATGCATAATCGAAATTGAATTCAGCTTCGTCAAGTAAGGATAATGAATCAATTTTTTTCAGCAATTCTTTGTTGTGATTACGTATTGCAAAAACACCGTGAATGATATCCGCCACTCTTATAAGGAAGTAGGCTGACATAGAATATCCCGCTCTTCGTTTATATTTATCTTTATCAGATTGGGATGCGGTGCTTCCGGCATCAGACTTGTCTGAATATATAGAGTAAAAGGTAAGTGCTGAAAATGAAGCAGACAGGTATGCAAATCCGGTGAGGTAATACCCGGCGTAAAAATGCTGTCCGCCGGGTATAAATGATCCAACGCAGCAGCCAATGAGTTGTGATTTACTGGCGGCTTCATAGAGTTCATAGGTTTTCTGAAATTTCTGTTTACGCCCGGCACTGCTCTGAAATCCGTTGCTGTTTCCGTCTATAATATTTTCCGTTAGTCTGTTTGTGAGATTTTTACATGCATCATAAATTTTATTTTCGTTTTCGGCATTTTCACTTTCAGCGAATTCAGCGATACCCTTTTCAATGTCAACTATTCTAACCGTTATTACAATCGATGATCCCAGTCTGCTCACCTCTCCTAAAAGTATCTTTTTAGCTGAAAGCAGCTTTCCAAGTTCAACGGCACAGGCGCTGTCAGTGCAGCCGGTCTGCTGAAATCCCTGCTCTTTAAGTATCTGGTCCATCTGGCTTCTTTCAACGACGATAAAATAACCGGTTTTTACCATCTCGGCCCGTAGTAGGTCGGGAACGGTTTTGCCCAGAGTGGTTGATATGGCCCTTGTTTTGAAATCGAGTACGGCCACCTGCATCTTCTCCGTTGCCCCGGCTATCGCAGGTGAGAGAATCATTAAAATTAATGCAAAATTAGTAATTTTTTTCATTTATACCGGTACCTGTATTTTATTTGTCCGCGACAGTTAATTAGAGCATCAAAAAAAGGCAATAAATTTATCATATTCAAATGGGAATTAATTAAGTCGGGGGATGCGGATTTAATTTTTAAAGGTAAGGTCATTGCCCAGGTTTGAAAGGAGCCACTTCTCTACATCTTCTCTGCTCCTTGAAACAAAAGTTTGCCACCCTGTTTTATCCTTATTGGTATATGCCTCGGCCATCCTTGCCATACCGTATGAAATGTCTGTCGGCATTATCGCCGCTGCATATACGTTCGAGTTGTAACCGGCGGCTGCGTCATTGGTTATTCTGCAGATCGTGAATATATCATTTTCAGAAACATTATAATCGGTTATCTGTGAATTGTCTGTAATAACATATCTCAGTGTTTTTATTCTTTCTATATCGGAAAAACGCTCCCTGTACGACTTTATAAGTTCCGGTCCTGTTACCACACCCGTCCAGTATACTATGATGCCTCTGTCCCTTTCTATATATTCTATCGTATACGGCATTGTAATACCCCTTACCCGGCCGGAAATATAGATTAAATATAATCCGTAACCGGGAATCAGTCAAGCCCTGATGTCAACAATTGATAATCAGTCGGCCGGGATGCAGAGTCAGATTCTTTGTCAGTTGCCGGTTAAGCTCCCTGTATCGCCGCGTCCCTCGATGACATCTACGAGACGGTTCACAAAGTACGGCGCCACGGCTGTCGCGAATGATCCGTTTGGATGTGAATCTCCCGAAGAGTAATCCGTCTTCAGGAAATTCCCCCCTTCAGTTTCAAGCTCAAAGAAATCCCAGACAAATATGTTGTCGCCCGGCTCGTCCCATTCGTTTTTCACCCAGGTAAAGAATGTTCTTGCGCGTGCGCCTTCCGCTGCAGAACTGGCCGCTTCAATCAGCGCCGCGCCGGTCCATACTATGAAACGGTTGTCCGGGAACTGCCGCAGGCGTGTCTTAAGGGCGTTGTACTGCAGTTTGTAATTCTCGATCGATTTGGTTTCGGATGTGATAACCGGTGACCCTGTATCAGCAGATATACCGCTAACGGGGTAGCAGTGTTTAAATACGATCACGTCGTAGTCTTCTGTAAACGACTCCAGCGTGGGTACAGATTCAGAGGCAGCCTGTCCCCCTCCGTCTACCCAGAGGTACCAGTAGTCATAGGGATAGTTCTTCCATGGGTAGGGGGAGTTCGGGTATGCCAGGTCTTCGATCGAATAGCTTTTACTGTGAGAGCTGTTATACGCTGTTATTCCTGCTTCAACTCCTCCGCCCCAGATTACACCTCCGGTGCTGTGATGTAGATATATGACTTTTGCATCAGAGGGCATGCTGTTACCGCTGCTGCCGCTGTCACTTCCGCAGGCTGTCAAGATGATGATAATAAAAAGGAGAAAAGATGGTAATATCGATCTGCTCATTTGTATCGCTCCCGGTTTTCTATCTGACAGTATCCCTTATTCCGGATACTGTTTTAAGGCACTATATTAAGAATAGTTAATTGACACTCTTCCGCTGAACTGTCAACAAGTATTTGAGATTTAACAGGCAGGTATATGATGTATTTTTCCGGACAACTGGCGGAAGAGATTCAATTATAATAATTCCGCTGACTCAGACTGCAAGTTCCATAAAACAGACAGTGAAGGGGAGGTGCTTGAAACTTTTTGTGCCTGTCTCGACAAAACCGCATCCCTTATACCACTCTTTCAGTATAGTCTGTCCGTCGATTATCCCTATTGATATCTTTTTTCCGTTGTGGTTTTTAATGTAATCAACCGCGAACAGTACCAGCTTTTTCCCGTAGCCGTTATGTCTCTGTTCCGGCAGCACAGAGAGTTTCTCAATAAAGAACAGGCCGTTTTCCGACCTCTCCACTGCAATGAATCCGGCCTGTATATCGCCGATGAAGAGTCCGAAAAATGTAAGACCTTTCCTCTTCAGTTCAAGCAGATTCTCCAGCTGAATAAAGGAGGGGTGCGTGGGACAGTTGTCACGTGTAAGGTTAAACTGGCATGCTACCGTGCTGAAAGATTTTTGTATAATATCAACACTTTCAGAAATATTTTTTTCGGTGGTAAGTTCCCTGATCATTATTTATACCTCTTCCCCGGCAGTCTGATAGATTTCCGCGAAAGGATCAAAAGCAGGGTCCTCGTTCCACAGATATTCTATCTCAATGCTCTGCTGTTTTGCCGTATTGTAATCCAGAAGATCTGCGACGAAACCGAGAGTCATATCGATGCCGGCACTGATCCCGGAACTTGTATAGGTGTTGCCGTCTTTTATCCATCGGGCCTTTTTTATCCAGCAGACATCGGGAGATTCATTCAGTGCCCACTGGAAAAGGCGTTTGTTTGAGGTCGCATCCCTTCTGTCCAGCAGGCCGGTTTTTGATAATAGAATTGAACCTGTACAGACAGTGAGTATATACTCCGCTCCCTCTGCCAGGGATTTCAGTTTTTCAATGAACAGCTCATCCCTGATCAGCTTTGCTACTCCTGCACCTCCTGGAATAAACAGTATATCGGCACGGGATATTTTACTGAAAGGCTCTGTGACTACCTGGATTTTGTGGCTGCTTGTTACAGCACCTCCGGCCGGTGAATATAAACCTATGTCAAAGCGCTCTTTCAGACGTCCCAGAATCTCCAGCGGGCCGAACAGGTCCAGTGTTTCAAAATCGTTGAATACTATTGCAGCAATCCCTCTCATCATTACACCCCGCTGTCAGGATCAATGTACAGGTTTATGGATCTATAAAACGATGAAAGCTTATCTGTGCAGAATCCTGTTTTAAATATAACCAGACGATACTGTATGGTTGTAAAATTCAAGATGAAAAAATTTTTAACGACTTTTCCCCGGGAGGGTTTTTTAAAATAAACAGGTTGACTATTATACATGTTATATAGTATATGTGTAATAGTCAAAAGGAGGTGTCAGATGTCGCTCCCTCATGCAATTCTGGGTCTGCTGAACTATATGCCGATGTCCGGTTACGATCTTAAAAAGTTCTTTGACGATTCAGTCAATTTTTTCTGGTCGGCACAGATGAGCCAGATCTACCGGGAACTGAAAGTTCTTGAACAGAAAGGTTATGTCTCTTCAAAGGAGGAGGCTGGAGTAAAGGGTCCGAATAAAAAAATTTACAGCGTTACAAAGAAAGGGATATCTCATCTGAAAGAATGGCTTTCCGATGCTCCTGAAAAAATTGATGAAGATAACCGCAACGCGTTTCTGCTCCGGGTGATGCTGCTTTCAAACCTCGGTGCTGATGAACTGTATTTTCAGATACAGAAACGTCTGAAAAAATACAGAAAGGATTTAAAAGAGCTGAAGGCCGTTGAAGAGAAACTTCGGTATTACCTGCACCTGACGGGGAAGGAGGACCAGCTCCTCTTCTGGAAAATTACGCTAAGCAGAGGGTTCCACGATGTAAAATCCCATATAGCCTGGGCCGAAGAGGCGCTGCGCGAATTAAAAAATGCGGCCGGAAATACAAAATGAGAAAAAACATAATAGCGCTGCTGCTTGTCTGTATTTTACAGATCAGGTTATCTGCACAGGAGAAGAGTGACGATAGACAGACTCCGCCGGAAGAGGAAAAAAGAATAGATTGGGGCCTTGGCGCTCACCCGATAATCGGTTATGACGACGAAGCAAGCCTGACGCTCGGCGGAGCCTGTGTTTTCTATTTTGAACCGGCTGACAAAAGCCGGGACCTTGATGAAATTGAAGTTTCCGCAACATACAATCTGGCCCGGCAGTACGATCTGATGCTGGTATACAGCAAGTATTTCAGCAATGACTGCAGTTTCAGCGGCAAATTCGGATATCAGAATTATCCTGATGATTTCAGGGGGGAGGATTATGATGCGGAATACTTCCCTTTTGAAATTGAAGGCTCTTTCAGAATAATGGAAAAACTTTATGCAGGCCCGGTTTACGATTTCCAGTACAGTGATACAGAATTTGATGATCAGGAAGTCATCAAATACGATATGAACGGTTCCGGGAGAAACATCTCCTCCGGCCTCGGAGGTCAGCTGACATGGAAAAATCTTCCCGGAGGTGAGATCTACAGGAGGGATGGAACCATCTTTAAAATTTCGTATGTGTATTATTCCCCGCTGTTCGGAAGCTCCAGTGAATTCAACACAATTGATGCCGACTGCAGATTCTATTTTCCGGTACTGGACCGCTGCGTGCTTGCTTTCCAGTTGTCGGGCAAAACCAGTAGAGGGGATTCCCCCTTTTATTATATGCCTGAGCTGGAGGGTAAGGGTCTCCTGCGTGGAGGAAGCGATCAGACCGGCAGTTATTTTATCGCCTCACAGTCCGAGTTCCGTTTTCCTGTGGTATGGCGGATCAGCGCAGCAGTGTTTGCCGGCGCCGGGGAGGTTGAAGACAGCATCGGGGTTTTTGGTAAAGACATATGCGTTGCCGGAGGGGCGGGACTGCGTATTGCCCTGAATAAAAAAAAGACGATTAACCTGCGTTTCGATCTTGCATTCAACAACAGGGGTGAATCGAGCAAGTATATAAAAATAAAGGAAGCATTCTAACAACTCCTGAAAAAGTCCATCCTTGGATTTTTTCAGGGTCGGTTTCGTGAAGTGAATTCACAAAACCTCACATTTCCGAGGCTTTTTAAGTCTATTTGCCTCGGAAATGGTGATACATCCGTGTATCACAATAGCAGTTTCCTGTTTTTCAGGAAACTGCTAATAAATCTGAAGAGAAAGGGGAATAATATGAGTAATAAGAGAATAATTTCTGTAGCAGCATTGCTGTTAATATCAGCTGCAGCTATCGCAGTTTTCAGTTTCCCTTCAATTCCCGGGATGTTCAGGCTGAACAAACAGCTGCAGGAGAACGGATATTATACAGCCGAGTTCGAGTTCAAGATGCTCGGTATTGTTTACAACCTTGACAGGGGGAGGTATCTTACTGCATTAACACAGCTGAAAAAACTGGAGAGGCAGATGAGGACCCGGGAGGGATTTATAAAAGTACCGGAGTTCAGCAGTAAAGAGGCCGAGATGGAATTTTATTTAAATCTTCAGAATCCTGAAACGGGCGCCTTCATGGACAGTTCATATCCTCTATGTACATTTACCGGACCGACAGGGAATGTGCTGAATCATCTTGATATGCTGGTCCGTCAGACCGGCCGTCCTCTTAAACTGAAATATCCCCTGAGATATCTTGATATAATCGATACAAGAGAAAAGCTGAATAAATACCTGGATGATGCAGCTACGGTGGGATGGATCGGCTCCAGGTTTCCTCAGACCTCTTTTCATTTTACCAGGTGCCTGCTGAGTATGTTTCACGAGAATGATGTTGTGGAGAAATACGGTTTATACAGGACAGACCCGTCGCTTAAAAGCTGGCTGCTGGATTGGTTTTATAAAAACCAGGACCCTGAAACCGGTTTATGGGGCCCGAGGTCTAAGAGCGGGGAGCTGATAAAAAAAGATACGCAGAATACTGCGTCGATTTTAAAGGCTTTTATTGATGAAGAGGGGAATGACCTGCACAGAGATTTTCCGCTGCGCTACAGGGACAGGCTTGCGGTATCGCTGCTTGAAAAGTGTGATGAACCTCTCCCCGCAGATGATGCATTTGACAGATGGCACGAATGGAAACTCGATAACGCGAAGACGATAAAAATGATGATCAGGCTCTGGAACGGCCTGTCTGACGGGACAAAATCGAAAGCCGTGGGATTGATGAAACATTATATAAAAGTCAGATATCAGAAGTTCTATGTCAGGAATGAGGGGGCCTTCAGCTACTATCCGAATGGAGGGCATGCAACACTTGACGGTTCCAGCGGGGAAATCGGATTTTACAAAGACCTTGGCGCATTTTCAGGCAGCAAACTGATACGTTTATGGGGAAAACCTGAAAAGTACTGTGCTGACCTGGGAAACCGTTACGTGACTGAAATCGAAAAGATCCCTTTTGATGAAGTTCCCGGATTTACCGGCATTAATTCTGTCCGGTTATACGCTAATAATCCTGAAAACGGATACTACACTGCAGATGTACTGGGAGTATTCTATCCGGGTGAAAACACCATGCTTGATGTAATGGAATTTATTCCGAAAATCAGATCGTGGGTAAACAGCACCGGGCAGAGTATGGGTAACTGGACATCCCGGGAGGATATTCAGCAGAGCCTGTCTGAAATAAAAATAAAAACGGTTCCGGTGCTGGAAGGGAAACAGCCCTTTGACAGGCTTAATATTGCGTTAAAAAAATATAAACAACTCGTTCTGGTCGGATTTGATGAGCTTCAGAAACCGGTATGCAGAATAACCTTTCATTTAAAATAAGGATTTTTTCTCCGGTAATATAAACAGAAACCGCTGTAAAATTTATTAAAAAACATGATATAAACTATTGACTTTTGTCAAATTTGCTGATAATAGTGGCAGATACGGTTTCTGTTTTAAGCCGGAGGTATTATTTTTATGAATAAAATTGCTGAGTATTTGAAAGAATCCGGTGTTTTTTACCTGGCAACGATGGATGGAGATCAGCCCAGAGTGAGACCTTTCGGTGCCGTGGCTGAGTACAAAGGAAAAGTCTATTTCTGCACGAACAATAAAAAGAAAGTGTTCAAACAGTTTACAAAAAACCAGAAAGTTGAAATCAGCGGGATGTTAAAAGACCGGACGTGGATCCGTATTACCGGGAAGGCTGTTGTAGATGACAGTGTTGAAGCCAGGCAGGCTATGCTCAATGCCAATCCTTCTCTCAACGGGATGTATAAAGCTGATGACGGCATATTTGAAGTCTTTTATCTGAAAAATATGACTGCGAAGGTATATTCATTTACATCGGAACCGGTAGTCTTAAAATAAAAAAAATCTTCTCATCGTATCGGGCAGTAAATTTTTTCTGAGAAATTCATGTATCAAACGGCAGGATCTCATTCCATTTTCATTACGGCTTTTATTATAAACGGAGTACAATTACATTGTTAAAGGTTGTTCCCGACGGCATTTTTTCACGGAACTTTACAGTTTATAATAACGGGGAGTCTGTTGCCATAATTCTCCCCGCGTTAATGCGCGAAAAAGGGGAGCTTGTTTTCAACGGAACATCGTACAGGGTATATCGCGAAGGTTTGCTGTCCGGCGCTTTTATACTTGAGAAAGAGGGAACAGTAATTTCAAGTGCGGTAAAACCGGATATTCTGTTCAGGTCTTACATGGTTAAGGCTGGAGAAAAGGTTTATGCGCTGAAAGCCGAATCGGTTTTTGGGCGGAGATTTCTTCTGTTTGATGAAGACCGGATTATCGGATCGGTTCAGCCGGAAAATGCGTTTACCAGAAGGGGGGAGATTGATCTCCCCGATTATATAGAACCGGTTGTTAGAATTTTCATGATCTGGCTGGTATTGATCTCATGGAAGAGGGATTCGGCTGAATAAATCGCGCTTTTTTAAATAAAAAAAATTTATTGGAACTTTCCCGGCATTAAAAGGGTCAAACGGTAACATCGGAATAACCCGATTTAAAATTCCTGGACGGCAAGAGGGGTTTTCAATGGCAGATCTCCATCAAGATAAAAACTTCGATATCAAGACCTTTAATGATATATCGATATTGAAATGGAAAAATGAGATAAATATTTATAACGCTCCTTCTTTCAAAGCTGTTATTGATGAACTTATCGCGCGTAACAGAATTCAGGTCGTTCTAAATTTGGAGGAGATAAGTTATATCGATTCTTCCGGACTTGGAGTCCTTATAACCTGCATGAAGCAGCTCGCAAAGATCGGAGGCATGCTTAAAATCTGCGGTCTTAGCGAATCCGTCCAGCATGTTTTCAGAATTATGCAGTCCCGCACCCTGTTCGAGATACATGACACGGAGATCGATGCAGTGAAAAGTTTCAGCTCAAACTGATACATGAGCGGATCCGTTAAAAGTCTGAAGGGGCACATCTCTGTATTCGCAGCGTGTGTGATATGGGGATTGATGGCGCCCGCAGGAAAAGACGCGATGAATAACGGCATATCCGGGCTGGATATGGTCTCGTTCAGGATTGCCGGTGCCGTTATCTGTTTCTGGATTACTTCATTTTTTACACCCGGAGAAAAAGTTGCTCCGCGCGACATGGTGCTGTTCTTTTTTGCGGCCATGCTCGCTATAGTATTCAACCAGTGCTGTTTTATAACAGGGCTCTCGATTACCTCCCCTGTAAATGCGAGTATAGCGACAACCACAATGCCGGTCATTACCGTGCTGATTGCGGTACTGTTTACCGGAGAAACTGTTACCGTAAAAAAAATTGCCGGAATATCCTGCGGTTTGACGGGTGCTTTGATCCTGGTCCTCGGTAATGCCGGTTCTGCGTCCGTCAGGGACGGACGGATAGAAGGAGACCTTCTCTGTCTGCTGTCCCAGTTCTGTTTCGCCTGCTACCTCACGATATTCAGAAAACTTATCTCCAGGTATTCGGCCGTGACATGCATGAAGTGGATGTTCACGTATGCGCTGATAGCCGTTATTCCGTTTACGTATAAAGAGCTGCTGTCGCTCCAGACCGGACTCATTGAAACCAGGACGTGGATTGAATGCCTGTTTGTCGCTTTCTGTGGAACGTACATTGCCTACATGCTTATGATGACCGGACAGAAAAATCTGCGCCCCACTGCTGTCAGCATGTATAACTATGTACAGCCTGTTGCGGGATGTTTTGTCAGCGTGATTGCAGGGCTAGGCACTTTCAGTTTAAACAGGGGGATTGCTGTGATGCTTGTTTTCTTCGGGATACTGCTTGTCACGCGGGGGAGGGGAGATGCCGGATCAGATCATGGGGAGAATGTTTGACTGATCTCTTAAACCGCCTTGGATTAATATTAAAAAACAGATACTTGCAAGCAGCATATTCTCCATGTTTAACTGAAAATCCCCGTTTGATGGGCAAAGTTAAATTACTGACCAGAAATAACCATTTATAATAATCCCTTTTCAGCTCAAAAATTATGGACAAATACTGTTCAAACAGCGGATGTCTTGCATTTCCGGTATGATCTATTATAGAAAACCTCGATATTACTGCTAAAAAATATAACCCAGGAACGGTTTTTTATGGATATCAGAAGAAAGAAAAATTTCATTTTCTTAAATTTAATTTTTACCGCTGTAATTATCGCAGGTTTAACAGGCTGTTTCGGCAGCGGAGGTGAAGGAGAGAAGCAAACCGGCGATGGCGGTTCTGTCAACGGTTACAATGTTAATCTTTCAAGACTTGAAATATCGGCAGGCGTTCTTTCCCCTGTATTCAACCAGTCTGTGACTTCATATAATGTCGAAGTGGATAACAGCATTGCCTCTATTGATATTACAGCTGAAGCAGCCGACAGCAGCGCTGTAATCATGATAAATGGCGCGGACCACATCGTAAATAAAACTGTCAATCTGATTGTCGGTCATAATACAGTAACAATAACGCTGACAGCTCCTGATGGTGTTACCGTCAGAAACTATTATATTTCAATAAACAGATTGGCATCCTTTTACAGCAATAACGCGAATCTGTCCGGTCTGTCAATTTCGAATGCTGTTCTATCTCCGCTGTTTTCGGAAAATCAAATATCGTACAGCGCGGAAGTTCCGTATTCTGTTTCATCCATAATAGTGACACCGACAGCGGCCGGAGTCGGAGCATCGATAAAAGTCAACAACAATGCCGTAGTTTCCGGAACCGCTTCCGGAGCTGTAAATCTTGATGAAGGCGTGAATAACATAACCGTTACTGTCACGGCCCAGAACGGAAAAGGATTTAAAACATATACTGTGGCAGTAACGCGTCTGGCAGATACAAGCCATAACGCCAATCTCGCAGGACTATCTATATCCGCGGGGACATTATCTCCGGTTTTTGCAGTAAACACCATAACGTATACAGCGCAGGTGGAATCGTCTGTCTCATCGATAACTGTAACACCGACAGTGGAGGGAGCAGACGCCACTGTGACGGTCAACGGTACACAGGTGGCATCCGGATCGGCGACTCAATCAATAACCTTATCTTCCGGCGATAATACAATAACGATTATTGTAACTGCAAAGGACGGAATTACAGCTAAAACCTATACTGTTACTGTGACGCAGGCATTAAGCACCAACGCCAACCTTGCCGGTCTTTCATTGTCTACGGCTTCATTATCGCCGGAATTTTCAGTTGATACGACATCATACTCGGCAAGAGTGGGTTCTGCTGTGACTTCCATAACGGTTACACCGACTGTGGAGGGTGTAGGTGCGACCGTAACGGTCAACGGGACGCCGGTTATATCGGGGACATCATCGGATTCAATCGAATTGACTGCCGGAGATAACATTATCGCTGTTGTTGTGACACCGCAGGATGGAACTGCACCCGTCAGAGAGTATACGATTAACGTTATCAGACTCTACCCGGCTATGGTTTTATCAGCAACCAATGGGGAGTATAATGATTGTATAGTTGTCTTCTTTAGTGATCACGGATATCATATGAATTTATACAGATCAACATCTCCCGATTCGGGATATACAATACTTCCGTTAACACCGTATGATCAGGGTCAAAATCAGTATTACGATAGAGATGTCTCATCTTATCCGGCAGGAACAAAATTTTACTATAAAGCGGAATATACCGGCGGCATTGGTTCAGGACCTTCAAATTCCGAGATGAGCAATGCCGCATGCGGATACAGGGCCAGTGCATTTACTGTTGCAAGCAATTTCTATCCGGAAAGCAGTCTCGCCCTCGTAAGTGAACAATTTCTGTTAAGTAATAATGGTACTCTTTTTATAGCATATTTGGAATCAGGTAAGGTCTATGTAAAACAGTACAGCAGCGGCAGCTGGCAGACAATAGGGTCAGTAGGGAATAGCGCGTGGGCGTATGATATAGCTTTTACGATATACAACGATACCTTATATGTTGCATACAGGGAAACGACGGATAGTAATTCTGCGCCATACACCATTTATGTTAAAAAATATGTCAGCGGCTCATGGCAGCAGATCGGCAGTGAGGTCGCAGGCAGTACTTATAACTACAACTCAGGCGGTCATCGGGACATTTCACTGGCAGTTTATAATAATGAGGTTTATATCGCATATACAGATGTTAATAAGGCGTCAGTAAAAAAATATGACGGATACACCTGGAATTATGTAGGGAACAGCGGATTTGCGAACGTAAGCCTGAATATAAGCCTGCAGATTGTAAACGGTATGCCATATGTGGCTTTTGCTGACAGCAGTAATGGTAACAAAGTATCTGTAATGCGTTATAATGTAAGCCTCTGGGAGCAGGTAGGTGCAGCCGGATTCACATCTGAACCTGTCAGGATCTCCGAATTGTATAAAATTGATTTTAAATCAGATGGCAGTATACTCTATATTGCATATGTTGGTGATACTACAGTGAAACCTATTGTCATGAAATATACCTCCGGCTGGTCGCAATTGGGGAGCAGTTTAAATGCCTATGTGCCGGTTCCAGGATATCAGTATCAAGGGACAAGTGCATATTCATTATGCATCTGTAATAGTATTCCATATATAGCATATAGACATGTTAATTATGGTTATGAAATTGTTGTTTCGACTTTTGATGGTACCGCCTGGAATAATTTAGCTATAACTGGATGCTATAATCAAAACAGTTATGCCGGTACCGGCTCAATAGCCATGTCTCTGGTCTGTGATAACGGCAAATCATATCTGGCATACAGCAGAGGGATTAATAGTCATTTTTTTTATGAAATATATCAGACCGAGTGATGAAATTGAACTTAAATATTAATGCGCAGAGAATTACAAATGGGGGTGATCTCAGAAAAAAAATCTTTTCCTGAGATAACGGATCACAGTTCCGGAAGCTTCAGATGTCTGAGTCTTCTACAACTGAATTCTCCGGAGAATGGAGTGGCAGGTCCTGTAGAAAATAAATTTATTACAAGAGAATTTAGCCGCGGATGCTTTGATGCGGTTATTAATCACAAAAAAAATATTGAAAGGAGTTATTTATGAGGTTAATGTTTCAAAAACACAGACCTGTGCTGTTGATTGCCGTCTGTGTATTCATTATGACAGGCTGCAGTACAGTAACACTGACAACCTCCAATGTTGACAGGCCGGTTATGCTTGGCAAGGTACTGACAATAAACGGGAGCCCTGAGGAAAAATTCGGAACCGACAAAGAATCATTCGATGTAGATGTTGTAGCCGGAGCTTCCTCGGGAGATGGTAAAACTATAAGCGGAGCGAATAAACTTGACACAGAACTGCTGAAAAAAGCTGAAGGGTCACAATCAAATTTAATAAAAATTGATAAAATAAAAGTTTTTGCCTACGGCGGAAATTTATTCCTTGCTGCTGCTTTTAGCGGGAGCAACGGTACCGCATCGTGCAGAATAATAGAAGATTCCAGATTTGGACAGAAACCCGTTGAAGTAGTGGAAACAACCGTACCAGAGAAAAAAAAGAAGAAAAAATGATACTGGAGATTTTTAAATTATGAAAACTTATAAATTATTAATGGTTCTGACTGCGATTGCGTTTCTATCAGCTGGCTGTTCCGGTGCGCGCGGTACGATAAAGCTTGATGATCTGAAATATCCTGCATCTATGAGCCCGTATTTATACGGACCAGATTTCCAGGTTGTAGCAGCCGGTAAAGAACTTGAAGTTATCGGGAAATATGAAAACAGCAAAACATATGTAGGATTTTTATGGACGCTTCTCAGCATAGGGAATGATTCTTCTTTTATTGAAACTTTGAATGAAGAAATAAAAAAACAGAACGGCGACGGAATAGTAAATGTTAAGGTAAATGTAAGCGATACAACGCTGAATCAGATTCCCGTTACTATGCTGATACCTATATGGCCCGGTGCAGCTAAAGTGAAAATAACCGGCGATATAGTGAGATTAAGAAAGTAGTTTTTACATCAAATAAAATAAATATTATTCATGAAGGCAAATGTGCGGATTATCACAAAAGTTTTTTTTATCATTTTTTTATCGGTGCTGATCAGTTGTTCAGAGCAGATTGTTATGACGCCTGAGCAGAATGCTGTAATAATAGTTAATGCTGTGCGGGAAGTGAGCATGGAACTTCAGGCCCGATGTAAAAAAATAGGCGGTATCAGGGATATTACAACAAGGTCTTATGAGTACGAAATAAGAGATACTGCGGTTAAAAACGGTGCTGATACCGCACAGATTTTTTTCAGCGGAGAAAACCATTCATCTTATGATGCAGTTACAAACTTCCAGTTATGGAAATGTCAGTAAACTGCATCAGGTGAATATGTCAGTGCAAAAAACGATCATATTAAAGATATAGATAATACGGATTCTGTTCAGGTGTTATTTATATCTTTAATGATTTATCACCAGACGGCAATTCTACAACTGGTCACTTATGGTGCTACAAAGATACTTTTCCCGGACTATATTATTCAACCGATAAAACAATTTCATGCTTCAGGCTGTTTAGGTATTCCGAGGGAGTCATGCCGACGATAGTTTTAAAAGCCCTGTTGAATGTTCTCACATCATTATAACCGATATCGAAAGCAATTCTGGTTATGCTCTTCCCTGTTTCTTCAAGCTGGCATCTGGCTTCGGCTATACGGAGTTCATTTATATATGTATCTATTCTTTTGCCCATTTTTTTATTAAAGACAGAACTTAAAAAATCTGGGCTCATCTCCACGATGGATGCCATACCCTCCCTGGATATATCGGCTGTATAGTTTTCCCGGATAAATTCTATCACCTTGTTAAGCTTCTCCTCAGCGGTTTCAGTAATCTCTTTATGGCATGAATTGAATTTTTCCTTTAGTCTGTCATAAAGGATCTGGTTGGATTTTGCGAGTCTGTCTCTCATTAATTTCAATTCGAGCTGTGATTTTATACGCGCTAGTAACTCTGTCGGATGAAAAGGTTTTGTTATATAATCGACCGCACCGATGCTGAAGCCTTCAAGTTTCACGCAGATATCAGCCCTTGCGGTCAGAAGTATAACAGGGATCTCTTTTAATGCATCATCCTGTTTTATCAGACGTGTCATATCAAGTCCTGTGATTTTCGGGAGCATTATATCCGATAAAATAATATCCGGGAGTTCATCGGTGCTGTGCAGCAGATCGGCCGCATCCTTTCCGTTTTTTGCGGTAATTAATCTATAGGAATCTCCAAGAATGGAGATGAGAAAACTCATCATGTCTTCGTCATCTTCAACAATTAACACAAGATGTTCCGGTACAGACTCTTTTGTATTATTTACAGCTTCAACCCGCATATAGGAATTATTTAAAACATCAATATCGGGGGGGGAAATTATTATGTGGTTTTTTACTGCATCTTCATTTTTATAAACCGGTGACGTTATCGATGAGGAATACGCGGGTATTTTTAATGTAAAAACAGAACCTTTTCCCAATTCGCTCTGTACGGTTATTTCACCTTTATGCAGAATCGCGATCTCCTTCACAAGGGCGAGGCCGATACCGCTTCCGCGATAAGGGCGGGTGGATGAATCATCAACCTGGGAAAAATGGTCGAAAATAATATCAATTTTATCCTCGGGAATCCCTATCCCGGTGTCCCTGACTTTTATCATGACATTATCTTCCGCGTATTCCAGACATACAGAAATTTTCCCTCCCGCGGGAGTAAACTTGATAGCATTAACCAGAAGGTTGTTGATGGCTTTTTTCAGCAGTGGGTAATCGGCCTCTGTTTTAACGGTTGACGGAGGGGGGGAGAAAAACAGGTCGAGGCTGCGGTCAGAAGCGGAGCCTTTCATCGTGGAGACCGATTCCTCAACGAGTTCATTGAGGTTGACAGTTTTCATGTTCACCGGCATTTTTTTGTCTGCAAGTCTGTTTAAATCAAGAAGGTCGTTTATCTGATCAAGAAGGGATACCGAATGCCGGTGCAAGCCCTGAAAGAATTTATGGTCAATTTTCCCCTTATAGATACCGTTTAAAACAGCCTCAATAGGAGAGAGGATAAGTGTCAGAGGGGTCCTTATTTCATGAGAAATATTTGAAATGAATCTGTTCTTGGCCTGGTCCAGTTCACGCAGACGGTTGTTTGTTTTTATCAGTTCATCTGTACGTTCATAAACCTTCTGCTCAAAATGGTCCCTTTCATTACTGAGCTCACGGGATAATCTTTCCACCCTGGTGAAAGCCTTTGCATAACGCTTTGCAAGCAAGATTGAATGAAACAGTATGAATATGAAAAATCCGTGCGACAGAAAAAATCCGGTCGAGATTATTCCGTGGTCATGAAGAATATCATTTATCGCAAAACCGGTTATGATAATACATCCTGCAAGAAGCAGCCCTGAGCCTTCCTCTTTTTTATTAAAGGCTGAAATTAAAACGGCAATAATATAAAACGTGGAAAAAATTATAATAACCTGAAACGGATTTACAAGAATAGTATGTATCCTTGCAGGAACAAATAATGTTACAGCTGCTATAAAAAGGCAGAGTGACTGCCCCGCTCTTATGACAGACCTCCGCATATATTGCCCGAAAATCAGATAAAAAAACTGAAGATATACCGGGAACCCTATATACGCTGTGAGATGCTCGATTTTAAGTGCTGTCTCCCAGTTGAATTCCGGGTTAATAAAAATAAAAAGTCTCTCCCCCATAATCGCTGTTCTGATACTCATTAAAAGGCAGAATAAACTGAAATACAGCCAGGTCAGGTCACGCCTGATAAATACGAAAATCAGAAGATGATACAGGCTGATGATAAACAGAGTGCTTATTAAAAAGATATTAACAGATAAGGTGAAAATGCTCTCCCTGTAAAGCTTCTCCCACGGCCCGAAACGGATCCGGCCCCACGGGCCGCCGCTGTTATCATAAAAATTGGATATCTGAAGCACCAGTTCAATAGAATCCTTTGACGGGACATACCGGACTGACCGCGGAAGATAACATGGTTTCATCGTGTCATGAGATTTTCCCACTGTTCCATTTGATGATATAACATTTCCATCAGCCCGCAGACTATATGCCGATCCCATCTCATGAATATGGAAACCGTAAGCGCTGCCCGGTTCAACAGATTTTATAATGCACCTGAAGGTGGCAAATCCCTGTCCGGAAATTTTTTTTCCTCCCGAACGGACTCCATTCCATGTCCGAGGGATATTAAAATATTCGCATCGTGCCCGTTCCTCTCCGGAGATTTCGCCCGGCAGCAGAAGCCTGTTCCAGTAGAACTCCCACCCGCCATTCAGAGAAATTACCTCTTCGATCTTTCCTCTGTTATCAAGCATTCCGTGCTGTACAAATGAGTTATTCTGTTTATTTTCGAAGCTGCATGAAGGAGAGAGAATTAACAACAGCAATAGCAGGATACAGAACACAGGCTTTTGTATATAAGTTCCGGTGGACATTATCTGCAACCATACCTCATAAAATCGACGGTACATTTTTGTAATACCTTTTCACAGCAGTCAAGCTCTTTAATGAGATCAACCCGGGCAATTTTGCTCGATTATTATGGACAATTACTGTTCAAACAGCGGATGTCTTGCATTTCCGGAACCTTTTATAATAAAATCACAGTATACCGGCGCTGACAGCATAGAGGCCGCGGCTGCTGAGAGAGTGATTATCGGAGCCGGGAGCAGAGGCGTATCTCAAAGATGTCAGAACTGTAATATGGAAGTATTTAACCTTGAGCTGATTCAATTTATATTGTTTACTCTACAGTCTATCCGTTTGAGTAATTTTCAGTCGATAAACAAACTGCAGCAGGTTACCATCTGCCGGGGGCTGGTGTCTGAACCGCCTCCCGGCAGATTTTTTTTAAAAGATGTAATCCGGTATTCGAGGGAGGAATGATGTTGTAAAAAAGTTTTCGTCCTCTTATATTACTTACAGTTTCAGCTTCTTTCTGCACCACTCTTCGTATTTAAGATAGTATTTATAAAACTCATCTTTCGTAAGAACCGGCGTGTTAATTCCGGCGATTAAATCCTGCGAAATATTTTTATTATTTCCGAATTCAGCCCCTGCCCGGTGAATCAGTTCAAGGTGATTATCAAGCAGGGAGATCTCCATCTGGAGGCCCAGTGATCCGGGTATAAGTATTGATGCTACAAATTCCGAGCCGAAATTATAGGCCTGTGCTTTTATCGTCGCTTCAAGAGCGGCAAAATTTGCAGGTTCAGGAAATCCCGATGTTGATATAAGGATAAATTTTCCAGGCATCTTCCATGTAAACGAATGACGGAACCTCCCGTTGCTGTCCTCATGGATGAACGGTTGCATTGAAGCGATGCACCTGTCGAAAAAAGCCTTCATCCTTGATGACATTGTATCGGTGTAGAGCGGAGCGCCAATTATCAGCGCATCGGCCTGTTTTAAATCTTCATAAACCGCAGTCATGTCGTCCTTAATGCTGCATACACCCGGCTGGTTGTGCATACAGGAAAAGCACGATTTGCAGTGACCTATGTTAAGTTCATTGAGGTTATATGATTTAACACTGTATCCGGAATCGACCAGACCGTTAGTAAACGAGTTCAGCAGACGGTGAGTTATACCCTTTGTGCCTCTGGCGCTGCCGTTGATACTGATGATTTTCATATATACCCCTGGAGTTTGTTTATTGCGCCTGACCAGGCGCATGTCATACCCGCGAAGGCGGGTATCGATTTTTATTCCGGCCTTCAGCCGGAACCTGTTTTTTTATTATTCATAACTATGCAAGGGGGGCAACTACGCCGCAGTCGAACGCTTTTCTGACCTCCTGTCCGTCCTCGCACACACGTCCGCCGTCCTGGCGGACGTAAACATTATGTTTTAGTTTTTAATACTTCCCGCTAAATCGCCGCAGAGGCTTATTTACAAAACAGTATTTTTATAATATATCAAAAATTTCTAGAGTTGCCGTTTGTTAAAAAAATATTTTTTAATGGCGCATAATGCCATCCTTACTCGCCGTCGCGCGGTCTTTTTGCGCGATGTGGCATAGTCCAGGCGAGGTACTTCGAACTTCGCTGTTAGGCTCTGTTTTACGGAGGCCTGCATCCGGTTCTAAATCATTTAAGTTCTCATTAATCTTTTTTAAATTATATCTTCAAAATTTTTCTTGAGTCTATTACGGCGTGAATATATACTTTATGTTCTTCAATTCTGTAAATAACTCTCCATGGATTTATAATTAATTCACGATAATTATTGATATTACAGAAATTAAGTTCTGGAACTGTTCGTCCTCTTTCTGTAAAACTTTCATACCCTACAGCCTGTTTTTTAATTTTATTAAATATTACTTCTGCATTATCGTAAACGTTTAATAAAAATATTCAATTATTTCTACTAAATCATCCTGTGCAATTTTTGATCGATATACAGTATGTCATTTCGAAGCCATATTCTTATCTTTTTTTAAATTTTATTTTCTACATTAACAAAAAGAATTCTGTTCGGCGGATTTACCATCTTTAATATTTTTTTAACCCATAGAAATTAATTTGAGAATTCCTATGGTATTTTGCATTGAATCATAGCTTTCAGTATCCAGCAATACAGCTTTGGTTTCACCATTTTGTGTTATAATAACTGGACGATGTGTTTTATTTACTTACTCAAGCATGTTTGCTGCATTTGCTTATACAAGTGGAATAGGTTTTATATCTTATTTTGTATTCATTTTTATCCTTTAGATTTTTGGTCTTTAAATGGTATCAGAGTAAGTCTTAAGGGCCAAGGAAAATATCGTGTTACAAAAAAGTGGGCGGCCTGATAGGTTAAAAAAGTCAATAAAAAACTTGACCACTTTATAAAAATGTGTAATAACTGTTATCTGTCAATGAAACGTTTGATGAATATTCATTCATTCATTAGAAAAATATCTATTTTTAGGGGTGTTGTATGTTCAGGTTTAAATTTACGACAGCAGTAATGCTTGCTGCAGCATTAGCTTTTGCGTCCTGCAGTGACAGCGGCAGTTCGTCAGGAGGCGGAGGGGGAACTAAACCGTTGACAGACTCAGAATCAGTTACAGCGGACGTAGCTGCTCTTGACTGTGATGATATTATTTTTGCCGGAGCCGACACGCCGACGAATGTGACCGGTAATTTTTTTCTGCCCGTGAGCGGAGGGAATGGAACAATAATAAGCTGGGAAAGCGACAATGGTCTGGTAGTCATTGGTCTAAACGGTGCGGTTGCGATAACACGGCCGGCATTCGGCAGCGGCAGCGCAACAGTGACGCTGACCGCGTCTGTGACAAAAAATGGTGTGAGTGAAACAAAAAATATTACCATCACCGTTATTGAAGTTCCTCAGACAGATGCGGAGGCGGTGATAGCAGATGCGGCGTTACTTGATTCGGGAGACTTTACGTACAGTCCGGGGGATTCCTCGTCAAATGTAACAAAAAACTTTACAATGTCGACAGCGGGCGCGTGCGGCACGACCATCACATGGGCTGAGAAGACAGATGCAGGAAACAATATTGTTTTATCGGGAACCGGTAATTCGTCTTCGGCGGTGACCTGGCCTGAAGCAAGTGGTTTTGGACCATATTCAGTAACGTTAACAGCGACAATTACAAAGGGAACAGAATCGACAACTAAAGACATTTCAGTCACTGTAATTCCGCCTGCGACAACAAAAATATCGACAACTGTGGACAGCGTGACTTTTAAAATGGTGCTGGTGCCTGGCGGAATGACATTCCCGACTGGTGTAAACGATGATGGCACGGACACAGTAGCCAATGCCTACTGGATAGAGGAGACCGAGGTAACCTACGAGATGTGGAACAAGGTTTATACCTGGGCTACGAATGCGGCGAGAGGTGCGAATATCTATTATTTTGCTAATACGGGTACAATGGGAGACGGTACGGGAGACACAAATCAGCACCCGGTAACCACGGTTAGCTGGCGCGACAGTATGGTGTGGTGCAACGCCCTTACAGAATGGTACAACGCGCAGAAGGGGACAATTTATGCGTGTGTGTACACATCAGATGTTGCATACGGAATACCGATACGTGATTCTCGAGACGGAAGTTACGGTTCTTCGATCAATGCTACAGCGGGCAGTTTTGACAATCCCTATATAAATCCGAACGCGAAGGGCTTTCGACTGCTCACAAGCAGTGAATATGAGCTTGCGGCACGGTACCGCAACGGGACTTTATGGACGTATGGGGATCACGCGAGCGGAGATGACAGTGGTGCCTGTTCCAATGACGGTGGTATTCTTGGCGGTCTAGGTATGTCAACAGTATTCGGTAATTATGCGGTTTACAGTTCTAACTCTGGAGCATCAACAGCGGTGGTGAAAAGTAAAACAAACGGATATAATGCCCTGGGTTTGTATGACATGAGCGGTAATGTATGGGAGTGGTGTTTTACTGCGAGCGGATCGGACCGTGTGCTACGGGGCGGCGGATGGTACAATGCTGCTCTCTACCTGCAGGTTGGGTACTGGATCTTATACGCCCCGAGCTTCGAATACAACCGTGGGGGCTTCCGCTATGCGAGGACTCAGTAACCTTTTGGATTTTTAATTTCTGCATGGGGGGATACAAGGGGGGCAACTACGCCCCCCTTCGCCGAACAGTGGAACGCTTTTTCGACATCCTGTCACGTCGCCCCTGCTCCTCAGACGGCGGAGGGCCTTCCCGCTCATACGCAGTGGCGGCTTTTTGCAAAACATTATTTTTATTATATATCAAAACTTTATAGTGTTAGCGATGTCTCGCTGCAAATGTGTTACCTGTGTCTCGGGCATTCAATGTCTCCGGCATACAAACGTCTTGCTTGCCTGACGTTGCGCGGTCTTTTGTGCGATGTGGCGACTTGTGCTGAGCGTAGTCGAAGCAAGCCCAAGCGAGGTACTCCGGCGCCACTGTTAGCCGATGAGTCTGTCGCAAAAGTAAAAATTAATTTATAACTGCACAGGTTGATATGAATG
>CAYTNW010000038.1:0-27044 GCA_964439325.1 uncultured Leptospirales bacterium
ACCCGGGTTTGCCTCAGGCCAGCGATGGGGAGTGTTGTTTCATCTATCCCAATCCGACGCCGGGTGAGTTTATGCTTTCAGCCAACCGCGGTGACATTAAATTTCCTCTCAAAGCACAGATTTACAATGCCATGGGAGTGTTGATCAAAGAAAGTCTGCTTGAAAAAAGTCACACGCACCGGTTCAGTCTGGCGGAACAGCCACCCGGAATTTATTTCCTGGTGCTGAGATCCGGCGACTGGTATGAAATGCTGAAGGTGATCCGTCGGTAAGCGCTACTATATAACTTGACCCCACCGCAACTCTCCCCTTGAAGGGGAGGGTTGCGGTGGGGTCGTATAAATCCTGTTGGATATTTTTTAAAGTTATCTGCCTTGATGTTCCTAAGTTTTATTGGGAGGGGACTATGTGACGGATGAAACGCGGGCAATGCACCAGAAGTGTTATCCGGGGTGTAAAAAACAACTTGAATTTTTCTTAATTTTGTAAAAAAACCGTATGCTCAAGCCATTGATCTCTTTTGACTGGGCCGTGAAGAGGCTGCTGCGGAACAAAGCCAATTTCGGTATCCTTGAAGGGTTCCTGAGCGAGTTGCTTCGCCAGGACATTAAAATCGAACGGATCCTTGAAAGCGAGGGTAATCAGGAAAACGAATCCGACAAGTTCAACCGGGTCGATATCCTGGCCGAAGATTCCAAAAAACAATTGGTTATCATCGAATTGCAGAACAACCGGGAACTCGACTATTTCCAACGGATGTTGTTCGGTGTTTCAAAGGCCGTTACCGAATACATCAACCTGGGCGAGGAGTACCTCAAGGTGCGGAAGGTCTATTCGGTGAACATCGTCTATTTCGACCTGGGACAGGGAAACGATTATGTTTACCACGGAACCACCCGTTTCACCGGATTGCACACCCATGAAGAGCTCATGCTCAGTCACCGGCAGCAGCAAATATTCTTACGACAGACAGCCGGTGAAATTTTTCCCGAATATTACGTGATCAGGGTGAACCAGTTCAACGATATCGCCAAAGACACCCTTGATGAATGGATTTTTTACCTCAAAAACGGCGACATCAAAGAGGGCAGCCGCGCCAAAGGGCTGGCCGAAGTCCGGGAGAAACTCGCCACAGACCGGCTGAACAAGGAGGACAAGGCCACCTATCTTCGTCACCTCGACAACCTGAGCCACCAGAAAAGCGTCATTTTCACCGCCAAAGATGAAGGGATTGTAGAAGGAATGGCCAAAGGAATGGCCAAAGGGAAAGCCGAAGGAATCACGGAAGGCCTTCTGATGGTAGCCCGGAACATGAAAAAAAATGGCGAACCGGTCGAAAAGATTATGGCGTTTACCGGGCTGAATAAGGAGCAGATCGAAAACTTCGATTGAACTTTTTACACCCGACGGGTCTGGAAGACCCGACGGGGTGTAAAAGGCCAGTTTCACATTCAATTATTCAACCAACCCCATTGATTTGCGCTTTCCTCTCAAAGCACAGATTTACAATATTATGGGAGCATTGATCAAAGAAAGCATGATGGAAAGCAGTCACACGCACCGGTTCAGTCTGGTGGAACAGCCCCCCGGAATTTATTTCCTGGTGCTGAATTCCGGAGCCTTCCGCCCATCGATCCATCTGGAGTTCATCACCTTAATTTGGGCTAAAATGCTTAGCTTTGTCAGTTCAGCAATGACTCTCCGCATGAAAAACCTGCTTGTATTCCTTTGTGTTTTGGTTTCTTTTCCCCTGGCCGCGGCTCAGCCGGATCCACTGCGCCACATCTGGTATTCTCAACCAGCCACCTCCTGGGAACGGGAGGGGTTGCCCATCGGCAACGGGCGCCTCGGCGCAATGATCCTCGGCGGAGTGGAACGCGACACTATCCAGTTCAATGAACAAAGCCTCTGGTCGGGCGACAACAACTGGGATGGCGCTTACGAAACCGGCGACAGAGGCTTCGGCTCCTACCGGAATTTCGGAGAGGTGGAGGTTGGTCTGACGTTTAATGGGCAGTTGAAGGACTATTCCCGAAGTCTCGACCTGGTGTATGCCATCCATACAGTGAACTATAAAAAGGGTAAAACGGGGTTTTCCCGCGAGGCCTTTGCCAGTCGCCCGGCACAAATGCTGGTTTTCAGATATTCGGCCGATGCCCAACGATCCCTTACCGGCTACATTCTTCTAAGGCCGGCCCGGCAGGGGGTAAATGGCAATAACCTTCTGCTCTCCTCCAACACGATCTCCATCAGCGGCGTCATGGCCAACAATCTGAAATACGCCGCCATGGTTAAGGCCATCCATGAAGGGGGAAGCTTACGGACCGGTGGGGATACGATCTATTTTTCGGGATGTCATTCGCTCGTTTTAATGCTGGACGCACGGACCAACTACCGGCAGAGTTATGATGCCGGCTGGCGCGGCGAGGACCCGATGCAGGCGATCCGTCGAGATTTCAGCTTTGCGGAACGATACAGCTATGACCAGCTGCGGTCGAAACATATCGCTGAGGTCTCCAGGCTGACCCTGGCGGCCTCCATCGACATCGGCGCCACCGACTCCCTCACCCTTACCCTTCCCACCGATGAGCGTCTGAAACGCTATTCAGCGGGAAAATCCGATCCCGACCTCGAAGAGCTGATGTTTCAGTATGGGCGGTATCTGTTAGTCAGCTCCTCGCGTCCAACCGGACTTCCCGCCAACCTGCAGGGGCTCTGGAACAACAGCAACACCCCTCCCTGGGCTTCCGACTACCACAACAACATCAACCTCCAGATGAATTACTGGCTGGCAGAAACCACCAACCTGGCCGAATGTCATCAGCCCCTGCTGGCCTTTATCATGGCCAACCTGGAACCATGCAGGATTGCGACGCGGAAAGCTTTCGGCGATTCGGTCAAAGGGTGGACTGCCCGCACCAGCCAGAGCATTTTCGGCGGTAACGGATGGGAGTGGAACATTCCGGCCAGCGCCTGGTATGTGCGCCATATATATGAACACTGGGCATTCAGCAGGGATACGGGTTTTTTGCGTGTCATTGCCTATCCTATGGTCAAAGAGGTGTGTGAATTCTGGGAGGGGCGACTGAAGGAGAAGGTCACCCCAACAGGCGCCTGGCTGGTGGCGCCCGATGGCTGGTCGCCTGAACATGGTCCCCATGAGGATGGTGTGATGTATGATCAGCAATTAGTGTGGGATCTGTTTCAGAATTACCTCGACCTGGGCAACGAACTCGGGGTTGACCCGGAGTATCGGCAACGGATTGCCGGAATGCAGAAACGGCTGGCTCCCAACAAAAAAGGCAAATGGGGCCAATTGCAGGAGTGGCAGGAAGACATTGATGATCCGGCCGACCTTCACCGGCATACCTCTCATCTTTTTGCCGTGTTCCCGGGGCGGCAGATTACACCGAAAAGCGCTCCCGAACTGGCCCGGGCCGCCGTTGTCAGCCTGAACCACCGCAGTGGATATCAGGAGAAAGATGACAAAACTCCATTTTCTTGTGATATGACTACCGGCGACAGTCGCCGGAGCTGGACCTGGCCGTGGAGGGCCTGCCTCTGGGCCCGCCTGGGCGATGGAAACAAATCGGCCGAGATGATCCGGGGCCTGCTGACTTACAACACCCTGCCCAACCTGCTCACCACACATCCTCCATTCCAGATCGACGGCAACCTCGGGATTCCCGCGGCGATGGCGGAGATGCTTATTCAAAGTCACGAAGGTGTGATCGATCTTCTGCCGGCGCTTCCCGTTTCTTGGAAAAGAAAGGGATCCTTCAGAGGATTGCGAGCCCGTGGCGATTTTACGGTGGATTGCTCGTGGGAAAATGGAAAAGTGGCCCAGTACAGGATCATCTCCTCTGAGCCAAGAAAATGCAGCATCAGGGTAAACGGAGTGGTCAAAGAAGAGATGGTTTACCCGGAGGATGAGTGATCAATGCCCCGGGGAGTAACGTTGCCGGGCATAATAGTAGCGCCAGTCGAAGGAGAGCCTGATTCCGGCCATCCAGACCGGTTTCAGCAGGGGTACCGCAATTCCTGAATTATCGATCACATCAGCCTTCCCGGGAATATCGACGCCGCCGTACAACTGCAGCGCCAGGCTTGCGCTTTGCCGTTTGGAGAAGGTTCTCACTGGACGATACTCCAGAATGGGAAATTCCAGCTGGGTCGTCCGCATGGAGACAAAAACGTAATCCTCCTCTCCATTGACGATTTCGGGGATCAGGAAGGCATCATACTTCTCAAAGGCGCCGTAAAAACAGATGCCCACCTCTCTTCCGAGCACAAACTGAAAACGGCCCAGAGGAGTGATGATGCCGGTTTGCCAGGGAATCAGCCCGCCCTGTCCGGAGGTGGCCACTACTTTGTTCAAAGCCGAAGGAGAGGTGGCAAGCAGGATGGGCGCGAGCAGGATCAGATCGCCGGGGATCAGGTAAAATGGCATCCGGAAGCGCAGGAAGGCGCCGTTGCGGGCCGGAATGGCCGAGAGAATGGCCCCGTAGGCTTTCAATCCCGGATCATGGTCGATTTTGATGGTGGAAGAGCCGTCGAGGCGCCAACCCAGGTCGAGAAAGATCAGTCCGTCGCCCGATTCGTTCAGAACCCCGTCCATTCCCAAACCGACATGGACCGCGAACTCCAGCCCCGGAATGGCGCCGGATGTCTGCTGCGGATCACCAAATCCGCCGGAGATAAATGAGGTACGGGCCGAAGGGGAGATTCCGACAAAGGGTCCGAGTTCGGAACGAAACCGGGGAAATTCCCCGAGACCGCTGCCAAGGCCCGGCATCGGCGTATTCACCAGGACTGAATAGTTCATTTTGCGGATGACCGGATCGGCTGTCCGCCCAGGCATGTGGGAGGCAGCTCCGATATTGAATGTATCGGGTATTGACCAGCCCTGACGGTCGTTGATCACAATTTCCGGGTCCGGCTTCACTGCGGCATCGAGCAGCTGGATCAGGCTTTCCATCACTGTCACAGCAGCCCGTTGGGCGTCCTCGTCCCTCATGAATGCATCTCCGGTGAGGACCAGCCGTTCGCCCGACCAGGTTGTAACTTCCACTCCGTTCTCATCATAATAGTCATGAGTTCCCTTTCTCAGGGCGGCATTTCCCCAGATACCGGCAACGTGTCCGGACGAAAAGGCATCTTCGAGAAAATGGAGCGCGAAGGCTTCGTCGGCCAGGGCCGACAGGGCAATGGCAGTCCGTTCATCCTGAGTGAGTTGTTCTGTGGCCAGGCGCCCGATCTTCAGCAGCGCGCTGACGTGGTACCATTTGTAGACACCGGTCAGGTTTATTTCGGTACCTGCCCTGAAGCAGGTATCGAAGTATGCCCGGGCCGTGATCTCTGAACCGGGGCGTGCCAGGAGAAAATGGACGTTGTTCGAACCCGCCCGGGAAACATACTCCGGATCGGCTCTGAGCAGCCTGAGGTCGGCATCGCGCATGTGGCCGGCGCGTTCGCTGTTATTGTCAGAATTGTCCAGCCCGATTTTCAGCCGCGCGGTGATATCGGCCACCTCCAGGATCCAGTGGGTATGCAGGATGTTCCTGATCATGTCGGCCGACGATATCGAGTGGTCGCCTGCGATGGCCGGCCAGGAGGCATAGTCTATGGCGGAGGGGCGAACACCCAGCGATCCGTTGGCGGGGTTGGCATCCAGGCGCGATTCGTACCCTCTCCTTGCCATGGCCCACAGGCTGTCGAACCGGGCGCGGTAACCGGGGCTGAGCCGCTGGAGGGCAATCATGGTGATCTCGCGGTGTTCGGGGTAGATCCAGGCTTTCAGATCGCTGCATTGCATCAGAAAGGTCAGGAGGATCAACCCGCGGATTGTCAGGATCGTGGTGTAAGACCCTTCCTTTGGATATCGTGTTGGTTTTATCATCTGTTTTTCTACAAATATCAGCAGGAATTCATGAAAATACCAAAAATAAAACGCTTTTATCTGAACGTTATCCGATTTATCATCTTCCAGTAGGTCGTCCCGTAGGGATGACATCTCATTTGGAATGCGAAATAATTATACAGAAACAATGGAAAAATGCTCGTTTTTCAATTATATTTGTATCCCTGTAAAATTGAAAATCAAAGGAAATTTCTAAAAATTATTCCCATGAAAAAGCATCTGGTTTTTCTTTTTTTGATTTTTCTGTTCCCCACAATTCTCTCTGCACAACCTGTTAAGGGAATTATCTATGCCGACACGGCCGGAATCCTCGTGGTAAAAATCTGGGGAACCCACCAGGATCGCGGTTACGCCCTCGGGTATCTAACCGGCGACCGGATCACCGATGTGATTCTGAACTACGTGAAACCTGAATTCGGACCCTTTTATACCCTTGCCCGGAATACCATCCTGCAGGGGAACGACCTCTCCATTCCAACCGACTACAGCGACGAAGCCCAGGCCATCATCGACGGCATGGATGCTGCAGGTTTCAATACCGGAAATCTGGACAAAACGGATATTCTGGTCGGAAATACTTTTCTGGACATTTCAAACCTGCTTTTGCTCAAAATGGGGATGAACTGTTCAGCGCTGATGAGCTGGAACGATGCAACCACTGGTACCGACCTGAACGGAACCTCCGTAGTGACACGTCATCTCGACTGGGAGTATTCCACAGTGCTGAACAGGAACCACATCGTGACAGTCCACTTTCCCTCCGAGGCAGGGGAGAATAAATGGCTCCTGACCGGATTTTCGGGTATGATGAGTGTATTATCCGGCTTCAACCCCGATTTCAGCGCTTTTCAGAATATGATGGACGATTACGCCTCTCCGGGTTTGCATAACAAGCAGTACATGCCGATCTGGTTTGCCCTCCGGAATGCGCTGGAGGCGGAGGATTACAATGGCGATGGCAACCGCGATGTGATGGATGTACGTTCGGCGCTTCAGGATTGTCCGAACGGGTTTGCCGACGGATTCATTATCAGCGCGCTGGCCCGAAGCAATCCGGTCGATAGTCTGGTAGCCCTGGTTGCTGAACTTGCTGCCACCAACCCTACGCATACTTTTCGCAATTCATCCTATCCCGACAGCATTCCGGGCGACAACCTCTATACCGCCAATTACCAGATTGCCCGCAACAACCTGATGCACTTCTGCTCCCGCTACAACGGAATACGCAACCACATCGGCAACGGCACCATGATCAGTACTGACACGAGCTGGAACCTGATGCGCGACTGGAGCCATCTGTCGAACAACATCCAGTTCATGCAGTACGCCCCCGAAGTTGATCTGTTCAGGCTCTCCGTTCGAACCGGAACCTCTCTGCCCTATCAGATCGAACCGGTGACCTTCAGCCTTAACGAACTTTTCGACAATCCTGCAACCGGCACAGGCGATGTAAAAACTTCACCCGTTGTGGTTTGCAGTTACAATCAACAGTCAGGGGTAATAGAAATCAGGGCAAACGATCAGCTGCAATCGGTACAGGTTTTTGATCTGACCGGAAGAAAAGCCGCGATGGTCTCTCCCGACAACACCCGGCAGCTTTTTATTCCTGTAACCGACTGGCCAACAGGTATCTACTTAGTAAAGACAACAACCTCTGCCGGAACAGTTGTGCGGAAGGTTTTTGTGGGGGAATAATCATGCGAGCCCTCTAAAGAAAAAAGCCGCCCCCAAACGGGAGCGGCGTGACCAAACACAACTGCAGGGGTTAAAGTTTAAGGTTTAATGTTTAAGGATTTTAGTGGATGTAGTGTGTTTTTCGTTCAATATACGAATGAAATACATCCCTTTTGGCTGGTTTTCCAGGGAGATGACCTGTTTGTTCTGCCCGCTGAGGGGGATGTCGAGGATTTTGGTCCCGTGGATGTCGCATATGAACGCAGATGAATTCTCCACAGGTTCCGAACCCGTGAATTCGAGGGTGAAGGAGCCGGAGGTGGGGTTGGGATAGAGTTTGAAGCCAGTGTTTCCATCTGACGGAGGGGTTGTTTCGACGCCGCGTTTAACGGCAACCATCGAGGCATCACCGGCTCCACAGTACTCATTCGTAAGGGTGATATAGCCCAGCATATAACCGCCGGCCTCCACAAGGGTTCCGGGCAGGTAAAGGATCTTCTCTCCGGCAATCATCGTGGCGCTTCCACCGTTCTGAATCACAAAAGTGGTATTGTTGCCGGCCACCGTAATGGTGCTGGTGGCGTTGAAGCAGGTGTCAACTCCCGTCACAACCGTCACGTTTGTTACGGATGTATTGACCGGAACGTCGGAAAGGGTGATGAAGGTTTTATCTTCCCCATACACGATCTCTGCCGAGGTGGTTGAAACGCCTTTGGCGCGGTAATGATACAGCGTTCCCTGTTGCAACCCGGTCAGATCAGCGCTGAAGGCGATAGCCGTGAGGGAACGGATTGGCGTTGGATCGGCAGCAATGTTATTCCCGTAAGCGTCTGTCTTGCCATACTCGAACGAGAGATTCACCACTTCACCGGCCGAATGGATTTCGCCATGAAGCGTTGCAGTTGTGAAGCCAACATCGGTCGTGTCGAGGGTGGTCAGATTGGCGATCGGAAGCACGAATTCATACGCTCCGACATCCGGCGGATTGGTGCGGACAGTTCCGTCATAATCAGTGAGGACGGAAGGAATCGAAACACCTGCATTGTTCAGGGCGGGAGCAGCCGTATGAAGATCGGTTGCGGATATGAAAACCGGATTGACATTCAGGGAGTTTGCATCCTGAAGGGTGGCCGACTGCCAGTTAGCCAGCGTTGTCCTGGCGCTTCCAAGGTAGCCGATCCGTCCGCTGAGGCCCGAAAGCGGGGCAGCGTCATTCACAAAGTAGTTGTTGTAATTGATGTTGGTGAAGGCAGATGCAGCAGATGAGCTATAAACTGCATAGGTTAACGGCGATTGATTTAATGGATCAATACATTGCTGTGTGTTCTGGAATATGTTGTTCCGTACATCCAGCAGCGTCACTCCGGACGCAATTCTCAGACAGGCGCTGAACCGGGTGGATGTTGCCGTTGGATTGAAGGAGGAGTCGGTTAAGCTTACTGTATTGTTTGCGATCAGGACATTACCGCCGGAGGCAATGTTTATGCCCACAGAACCATTTTTACCTTTGATCCCGTATATCAGATTGTTGGAAATTTCTGTCACGGTAGTTGCACTTCCTGTGAACAGGTTGATGGCATCCACGGTGTTAATGCTTCCATTTGGTGCATTAAAGTTGTGAATTTCATTCTGCCTGATTTTGGTGGCAGCAGCGCCGGTGCCCAGGTAGATTCCATCCATGGAGGTATTGGTGTTGCCGGCATAGGCCCCCATGATCTCGTTTCCGCGGATCAGGGTATTGTTGGCGTAGTTGATCCAGATGCCCTGAAATTGGATAGCCTCAGCGTCGATGGAGGAACCGATGATATTGTTGGTGATCTGAACATCATTGGCCGACTCGGCAGAGGCTCCCGACAGGCTGATGCCAATGCGTGCGCTGCAAATGGTGTTGTTGTCGATCAGGATATTGCCATACCCTCCAACGGTTGGGCTGAAGAAAATGCCATACGTGCTGTTGGTCACCTGGCTGCTGGCTTTGATGACGCAGTTTTTAACAACGCAGTTTGTTGATTTGTTGACATCCGCATTCACAAAACCGAGGGCATAGGCGTTGGCGGTTGTCGCAGTGTTTATAAAAGTGAGGCTTTTATCGCTTCCTCCTGAATTGGAGCCATCCAGGATGATATGTTTGGCGCCGTTGAAATTGAAGATTCCGGATGCTGAACTACTGCTGAATAGAGGTGCAATCCCAGGAGCCGGCTTGATGGTCAGGGTATTGGTAGCGCTGATCCCGGTGAATTGCGGAACGGTGATCGGGTAGGTCTGGGTGGGATAGGTGGCATCGGTCAGTAAAAGGGTAACCGGACAGGTGATCGGGCGGGAGATGAATTCGGTAAAAGCTTCGCTAAGGGTTTCAAAGTCTTTGCCAACCCCGATTTCGTAAGTTCCGCACACCGGCGCCACAATTTTATAAACCATGAGTACCGAATCTGCGGGAGGAACAGCGCAGGCCGGAGGGTTGGCGGTAAATCCCGTTGCTCCGAGGAAGGGACTTGCGCCCACATTGGGAACCGGTGCAACCAGATCCTGAGCCATGATGTAATAGTAGATGGAATCGCCCAGATTGGCGCCACCACCAAACGTAAAGGTATAGGTGTTCGGTGTGATCCAGGTTGCCTGAACGCTGTTCCAGCTTCCGTCGACCATTTTTTTCCAGTAAAGGACCGGCAATCCGATGCCGGATGTTGGAACGCCGGTTCCATCGGTGATCGTGGTGGTCAGCATCCGCTCGGTGGTTTCAATGGTGTTGCCCAGCGGGGTAAAGGAGATGGTGGGAGGGGTAATGTCAATCTTGAGTCCGTCGAATTCATCCGCCCCCATATCGGGCGCAGTAGCAGGTGTGATTGGATTATCAGGATACCCTGCATTCGGAAACCTGGGTTGGCCATCAAAATCGGAATTGACCTCAACAGGGGTACTTACAATACTGGCGCCGCTTTCACACTGGGTGGGAACATTGTTTTTCAAATGGAGATCATAGGGAGCCGCGAGAATATTTTCAAACGGAGGCAACTCTGAAACGGAAGCGCTCTCCATGGGCCATGCCCGCGATTTGAACGCTTCGAGCGTTGAATCTCTCATGGTGGCTGTTTGATAGAAAATATAGTTGCCGGCGGTGGGTAAACCGGCGTAAAAAAGATTATTGTTACAGGTAGTCAGGTAGTTGCCGGCTGAAATGGGCAGCGCAGTTGAAGAGAGCCGTAGGGCTGAAGTAAAACCGGTGCCCATGTGCGTTGAAGTATTGACAACAATGTTATTCCTGACATCGAAGCGAACATTGGTATTCGGCCCCATAAAAATCCCGGCTGTTCCGTAATTGGTGGTCACCGTATCGGTGGTTGCATTCAAATAAATGGTATTGTTGTACAAACTGGTATTGCCGGTATAGGCATAGATCCCAAGTATAGCTGCAGTGCTGTTCGAATTGGGCGCCTTTAATTCAGAAATGTAGTTGTTATAAAGGATGTGGTTGTTGGTGGTTGTTCCTTGGGAGATCACTCCGTAGATGTATTTATCTCCCGCCCAGGTTGTAATGTTGCTGATTTTGTTGTTGTAAACATACTTGTCGCTGGCTCCCATCAAGTTCAACCCGTAGATAAATCCGCGCGACTCATAATTGGAGATCGTATTGTTGTAAAACTTAACGGTAATGCCGGATGCATTTATCGTGACTAATTGAGCCTGACTGAGAACCAATCCTGAATTATCGGAAAGGACATTGTCGTGACAATTCATCACGCCATTGTTCCCGTTCAGCGACATCAGCCAGGTGAATGCCTGAGTATCGGTTGGGGGATAATTGATCTTGCGGATATTGCCCGTAACAGAGTTGTTGTAGATATTGCAGAGGCCCGGCACATTCTGGCTCACGCCAAGGCTCATGAAATAGATGGTGTTCTGGCTCGAAACAGCATTGTCGCCATAGGTGTTTCCGCTGATGGTATTCCCGTAAATATTGGTGAGATACCCCCCCTTTACATACATGCTGTGGATCGTATTGTTGTTGACCACGGAGGTTTTAATTGAGGAATTGATGATCGAATTGTTGTAAAACTCTGTGATATTATCTGTTCCATTGGCTGTTTCACAGTACATTAGTGAGATGGAACTTCCACTTGTGCTGATGAAATCGGCAGAGATCGTATTGTCGTGTACACTGAAACTGCCATTGTTCATGTTCATAAGACGAATTCCGGAAATTTGAAGCCCGGAGCTGACGTTGCCAAACAAGATATTTCCGGCCACGGTGATGTTGTTCTGATACGAACCATAGATCGCATGATATTTCCAGTTTGTGATGCTGTTGCCCAATTCGCCGGACTTTATGGCCGTTTCATCTCCCCCGATATTGTTTCCCTGATCGTAAAAGGTATAGGGAGCCGGAGCGTTGTAGCCATCGAGATAAATTCCACCATTGATGTTGGTCATCGTATTGTTGTAGAAACTGTTATAGGAGTTTGTGCCCGACAGGGCAGTAACTGCAATGGCTGTGCCGGTTTCACCGTTTGTGCTTCTCGACAGAATTCCGTATCCCTGGGCTACATTACTGTGAGATATTCCATTGAAAGTTATATTGCAGTTTTTTATCGTGTTGCGCTGCGAGCCCTGAGCGCCGTTCGGTTTAAATAAACCGAAGCCCCACTCCATCGCCAGCGTTGTGGTTGAATTGGTATATCGGTCGGTGAGGTCAATACCGTCGAAGGTTATATAACTTGCGCCAACCAGGCTGATCATCCCGTCGTATTGCCCAAATCCCACCGGACTGATGATCAATGGGTTGTTGCCTGAGCCCGATTTCTGGAAAATGATGGGATCTGATTCTGTACCCGTGGCCGTGATTCGTCCATTCGCAGTACTGGACAACGTATCCACAAATCCGGCAGCAATGTTGAAGGTAACTCCCCCTGCTCCGACCCCGTAATTATTGAGCGCGTTGATGGCCATCTCCAGGCTGGGATAATCGCCCGGTATGGTCTTGCTTCCAGTCAGGGGAAACTGGCCGAAGGTGAATGAAATCATCCACATCAGCATTAAACAGGTAGTAATGATTTTTTTCATGGTTTTGTTGTTTTGGTGGTTATTGATTGGATTTCACAATTTTTCTGCTTTCAATGTCTCTTCCGGAAATAATCTGAAGAAGATAAATCCCATTCGGGAAGCCCTTGAGCGAAATTGGCCAGATGCCGGCCTCGCGGATCTGAGTGGAAAAAATCCTGACTCCCTGAATATCATAGATTTCAATTTTAACCGGCTCCGGAAGAGGACCGCTACCGGGAAAATCGACAACAAACTCACCCGGTGTCGGGTTGGGATAGATCCGGAACGGAGTGATCATGGCGATGGCATTATCTGAAATACTATTGATTGATTTTGAAGATGATGAAGGAAGGGTGCCGCAATATTGACCGTTCGTCGAGATGGATGCTGACAGATTTCCCCCCAACTGAAGATGTGTACCAGGATAGAACACGATTTTCTGGCCGGCTATCAGGGTGACATGGGCGCCGTTGGTTATGGTAAAGTTGGTTCCGTTGCCAGCCAATGCTATGGTTTCCAGTGCATTGTAGCAATGGTCGCTTCCAATCGTCATGTTTTGCAGCGAGAGCGAATCGGGCATGATTCCGGTAACCTCCACATCGTCGATGCAAACGCCATATCCTCGTTTCGCATTCCCTTCAAACGCGATGTAATATTCATTGGTTGGATTAGGCAACGCGATGGTTCTCTGGGTCCAGACAGGGACATTCGCAGTATAGCTGCCAATGGAGATCCAGGGTCCGGCGGCACTGTTGCGGTAAAATACCGTGAGTCTGTCCTGATAGGTGATAAAAACCGCCTGCGTATGCCAGAAGCTCAACACAGGATCAGAAACATTCGCCAGGTTTAACCTTGGCGTGATCAGCCGGGTTTTGGTATCGGCCGTGTTGTTGTCTTTCAGGCAGGCGTTGTAACTGCCCGAATGAGCCGACGATGGGTTGGAACCACCATTTCCGGCGAGAAAATTCCATAGGATGGTCGAACCCGGAAGCGTCTCCTGGGTCCAGCAGGAAGGGATGATACCGTTGTTTTCAAAGCCTTCCGCAAATGGAAAGGCATTCACAACATCACACAGCGTCGAAAAGGTCACATTGGTCCCGTAAGAGGTTCCGGTGGCGTTGGTTGCATAAGCCCTGACATAGTACAACGTGTTGGGCGAAAGACCGGTCAGCAGGCTTGAAAACGCACCTGGCCCGGCTCCTTCCACAGTATGCTCCCCAAGAATGGTTGGATTCGCAGAGGTTCCCCGGCAGATGCCCCTGGAGGTGACCGGCGAAGTTCCTTCAAGTATAACATTACCGCTGCAGACCGCGCTGTTGATCGTGATGGTCGTGATGGTCGTAGTGCTAACTGCAGGAGGCGTTCCGGTGGGAATGGTGACCGACACATCGTCGATATACCAGTTGTCGTATTTCGATAAATCGCCGGTGATGGTAAAGGCGATATAGGTGGTCGGACTGTTCAGGTTGCTCAGGATGAAGGTGTTGACGGTTGAAGCCGGAATATTGGTATCACTGGTGGCAATCCACCACAGTTCATTGTTCCAGGCTAAACCATCAGTGGAGGATTGAACGCGGAGGGTAGCACCGGACGATTTGGCATCGAGCATATGTTTGAATGACAAGTTGAGTTGCGTCAGCCCGATGGTATTCAGCGCCGGTGAAACCAACCGGACCGTCCCGGGATTGACACTCTGGGCAATCGATTTCATTTCACATGCTGTTCCACCGGCCATAGCCGTTGCCGATCCAAACCATTGATTCACAACATTGCTTCCGAAACTCTGTTGTGACCAGCATACAGGCCAGAAAATTGACCCAAAGTTCTCTGAAAATGGCAAGGAGATTGATTCACAAAGGGTTGTAGCTTGCGCTTTGATGGAAACAACTGAATAATTTGCCCCGTTTTTCGACCAGAGTGAGTAATAATATTTTGTCGCCGGAGTAAGGGAGGTGTGGCTGAAGGAGGTCGCCAATCCTTTGTACAACACAACGCCGCCCCCTGTAATCGTATCGCCGGGCTGATAATCTCCTCCGGGAATTCCAAAATTCCCATTCAAACTGAAGGCCACCAGCACACTGTCGGCTGCCACGTTCAACTGCCAGCCAAGGTTGATCTGAGAGGTATTGATCCCGGTGGCTGTGAGGTTTCTGACCGGTTTGGGAATGGCCGGATCGATATAGGCCGGGGTCACTTGCAGCGCTTTGTGTGCGTTAAGCCTTCCGGCGCCCATCTTGCCAAGATATTGAATATTAAGGCTGTCAATATTGTCAGTAGAATATTGCAGGATCTCCCTCACCTCCTGAGCCGTGATATTTCCCTGTGCGATGGCGAGAATCAGCGCGGCCACCCCCGAAACATGCGGGCAAGCCATCGAGGTTCCCTGGTTGTAGTTATAGGTGCCATTGGTCTCTGTGCTGAGCACTTCCTGAGTGATACTGTTAATATAGTCACCGCCTGGCGCTGCGATTTCCACCCATGTATCGTAGGTTGAATAGGAGGCCTTGCGATCGGAATGGCCGGTTGAGGCTACGCTGAAAGCTCCGCTGTAGCAGCAGGGATAGTACAATCCAGGTTTTCCGCTGTTTCCGGCGCAAAAAACGGTGAGGCCGCCATCCATAATCGTCCCGCCGCCATAGGTGTTGAAGTAATCGATGGCATCCAGCATTCCCTGGTTATACACACCAGGCGTGGGACTCCACCAGCTGTTTTGCGAAATGGCCGCGCCATGGTCAGCCGCCCAGATGGGGGCGTTGATAAACGGTAAATTATTGGCAGATGGCGAATGGGGTTCAAAAACCTGGCACGACATTAACCGCGTACCATTGCCAGCACCACTACCCCCGGCCACCCCGCTTACTCCTGTTACGTTGTTTGTGTTGGATGCCACGGTTCCGGCCACATGCGTTCCGTGGTCGCCGGGGACAATGGCGACGGTATCATCGGCAAAATTGTAGCCGAGTGAGGGCCACATATTTGCCATCAGATCAGGATGATAGTACTCAATCCCTTCATCCACTACCGCCACAATCACGTTGGTGTCTCCTTTTGTGATCTCCCAGGCTTCGGGCAGATCGATGTCGGCATCGGGTGTTCCGCCCGTTTGTCCGGTGTTGTGATAGTGCCACTGCATCCCGAAAAGGGAGTCGTTCGGTATAAAATCGGTGAACGAGTCTTTGCCGGAATCCTTTTCGACTGGTTGCGATTGGTTTTGTCCGTTGGTGATTGTGTAAACCGGTTCTGCCACCACGATCTCGTCCAGAGCTTCATATTCCCGGATCATGGCCCGGAGATCGGTCCCAACCGGTATGTATAAGGTAAACCACAGATGAAAACCCCATTGAAGGTGCCTTTCCTTGAACTGAGCAGATCTGAGGGCCATTGAAAAGGAGAATATGACGCTCCGGATCTTATATTTAATGTTAAGATGATCGACCGCTGAGATTCCAAACCGGATACTCCCGCTGGATGTTGAAACGGGCGACGTATTTAAAAGAAAATCGCCCCATTCAGGCCGGAATTTCACCATGATCTGACCAGGAACCATGGCGCTGTCCGGCACCAGCCGCAGGTCGATGGCGGGACGTTCACCTCTTACTGAAAGCGGTAAATCTGAAGACCCGGGAGCTTCCTTCTGCGCAAATAATGTCGTCAGGCCGTTCAGCGCTATCCAAAGCATCAAAATCGTGCATCTTATCATCATCGACCTTATCATTTGTTTTTTTTATCAGCAGGTTCAGATTCTTCTATGATCTTTTTCAGGATGTCGGTTTCCAACGCCTTCTTTTTCAACTTCTTCTTGACATCCTCCAGTTCGATGTCCTCCATTTTTACCTCTTTCTTCTGCTTTGTCTCATGAGTTTTCATAGTCGTTCGTTTGGAAACCGGAGCCAAATGTACACCCCAGTCAACCCCAGGTCAACTAAGGCGGTAATACAAATACTATAACCAGCGGGAAATTAGGTTCTACAAAACCTATACAGAAATACCAGAAAACTGAAAATCAGAAAGATATAAATTCGCTATTTCGCTATTTCGTAGTCCATCTGTTTTCTTGCCAGATCGATCCGTTTGACGCGGATTCTGAGCTTGTCGCCCAGTTTGAAGCGGTTGCCGTAGCGCTGCCCGATGATCTGGTAGTTCTCTTCATCGAGATAGTAGTAGTCGTCTTCGAGGTCGCGGAGACGGATCATCCCTTCGCACTTGTTACCGATGATCTCAGCGAAAATGCCCCATTTGCTCACCCCGGAAACCAGCGCATCGAACTTCTGCCCCACTTTGTCGAGCATGAATTCGGCTTGCTTGAGTTTCACCGACATCCGTTCAGCTTCGGCTGCCCGCCGTTCCATTTCGGAGGCGTGCTCGCAGCGAGGCTCATACTCCTCCGCGGTAACGGAGGGGGCTTTGTCGAGATAGGCTTGCAACAGACGGTGGACCATTAGATCGGGATACCGGCGGATGGGCGATGTAAAATGGGTATAGTGCGGGAAGGCCAGGCCGTAATGGCCGATGTTGTGGGTGGAGTAATAGGCCTTCGACATGGTCCGGATGGCGATGGTTTCGATCATGTTCTCGGTACCGGTGCCCTTGATTTCGTTAAATAGCCTGTTGAACGAATCGGCCAGCGATTTTTTGCTGTTCAGGTTCATTTTGTAGCCGAGCCGGTTCAGAAACTGATTGAAGGTATCAAGTTTTTCCGGGTTCGGGGTGTCGTGAACGCGGTAAACGAAGGTTTTAACCGGTTGCTGATCGCGTTTTTTACCGATAAATTCGGCCACTTTCCGGTTGGCCAGCAGCATAAAATCCTCGATCAGCTTGTTGGCCTCCTTCATTTCCCGGATATAGATCTCAAGCGGTTTCCCCTGATCATCGAGACGGAAACGCACCTCCTGTGTTTCGAAGTTGAACGAGCCTTTCCGGAAACGCTCCTCGCGCAGTTTCAGGGCAATGCCGTTGAGGATCGCGATCTCCTCATGGAATTCGCCACTTCCGCTCTCGATGATCTGCTGAACCTCCTCGTAGGCAAATCTCCGGTTTGAGTTGATGACGGTTTTGCCAAACCACTCCTTGTGGACTTTCCCTTTGCCATCCATCTCAAATACAGCCGAAAAACAGAGCCTGTCAACGCCCTGCTTCAGCGAGCACAGGCCGTTGGAGAGCCTTTCGGGCAGCATGGGTATGGTACGACCGACCATGTACACCGAGGTTCCCCGGTCGGTGGCTTCTGTGTCGATGGCTGTTCCGGGCTTGACGTAATAGGATACATCTGCGATGTGGACCCCGATCTCCCAGTGATCCTTCGCGATGGGTCTGAGGGAGACGGCATCGTCGAAATCTTTGGCGTCGGCCGGATCGATGGTGATGGTGAAGACATGGCGGAAGTCACGGCGCCGCGCGATCTCCTCTGCCGGGATCTGCTCAGGGAAGGAATCTGCCTCCTTTTCAGCCTGCTTTGAAAAGGAGAGCGGAAAATCGATCCCGGCCAGAATAGACTTCATTTCAACTTTGTCCTCTCCTGGTTTTCCCAGCACCTCCGTGACTTTACCAATGGGGTTCGCCGACTGTTTCGGCCATTCGGTGATCTCCACCACCACTTTCTGCCCTTTTTTGGCGCCATTCAGGTTTTCGAGCGGGATCAGGATATCCACAGGCATGGTGGCCATGTCGGGCTGAAGGAATCCGAAACTTCTGGAGACTTCAATAACCCCAACGTATTGTCTGCGGTTGCGCCGGATGACTTCCGTCACCTCTCCTTCCGGCTTGTGTCCTCTTCGGCGCGGAAAGAGCTGAACTTTCACCTTATCGCCATGAAGGGCGTGGTTAGTGTTGGTGGCGGCAATGAAGATGTCTTCCGACTGGTCATCAGGAATCACGTAGGCCTTGCCGGTTTGCTTCATGTCAACCGTTCCGGTGATCTCGGCATGGATGCTCTTTTCAAACCTGGGACTCTCGTGGTTGATCTGGTACTTACCACGTTTGCTCACCATCAGGTCGCGGCTTTTGTAAAGCTGTCCGATGGCGAGGCTGACCTGGTCTTTTCCGGCTCTGTCGCTGACTCCAAGCCTGGCCGATACCTGCTTGTAGTTGAAGCTGCTTTGCGGGTTGATCAAAAAGACCTCCAGTACTGCCTTGAGCAGGTTGGAGGGGTTATCCTTTTTTGCAGAACTCTTTGTGGTTTTTATCATTTTTTATTGCGATGAAACTGTGTGAATTGTTCTACCCCGGAATTGCCTCCAGCAGTTTACGGGTATAATCTGAGGATGGATGGTCGTAAATGGTGTCTGCTTCGCCGATCTCTTCTATTCTGCCCTCTTTCATTACGATGAGCCGGTCCGACATGTACCTGACCACCGACAAGTCGTGGGAGATAAAGAGGTAGGTTAGCCCGAAGTCGCGTTTGAGGTCGTTGAGGAGGTTAAGCACCTGGGCCTGGATCGAGACGTCGAGGGCGGAGACCGACTCGTCACAGATGATCAGCCGGGGCTCGACGGCCAGCGCCCTCGCAATACAGACGCGCTGACGCTGCCCACCCGAAAACTCATGCGGAAAGCGGGAGTAGTGACTCCCGTTCAGCCCCACCTTTTCGAGAAGGGTGATTACGCGGGCTTTCCGGGCCTTATCGTCGCCGTAAAGTCCGTGGACCTTCATCGGTTCCAGGATGGCCGGTCCGATCGCCTTCCGTGGGTTGAGTGCCGAGTAGGGATCCTGGAAGATGATCTGAAGATCTTTGCGGAGCGCTTTCAATCGCGAAGAGGTAAGCCGGGTGATATCGGTATCGTTGTAAAGTACCCGCCCCGCGGTAGGGGGGATCAGTTCCAGAATAACTCTTGCCAGGGTGGTTTTGCCGCACCCCGACTCACCGACGATGCCGAGGGTCTCGCCAGGCCAGACGTTGAAGGAAACGGGCTTCAACGCCGGTGTACCGTTGAAATTCCGGGTCAAAGCCTCTACCTTCAGGATTGGAGTTTCGGAATAGATTCCGAGGTGACGCTGTTGTCGCTCCTCCCGGGAGATAAAACCGGAAAAATTGGGGCCGGTTCCTGTCAGAAAGGATTCAACAGTGGGCAACCTTTCGGGCCGCCGGTTCAACGGCGGACGGCAGGCAAGCAGTCCGCGGGTGTAAGGGTTGGCGGGATTGGTGAAAATCTGTTCCACACTTCCCTCCTCCACGATCCGGCCTTTGTGCATCACCGCAACACGGTCGGCGAAACCTTTCACTAATCCCAGATCGTGGGTGATGAAGAGGATGCTCATTTGCCTCGATTTTTGCAGCCCTTTGAGCAGATGCAGGATGGTTTTCTGTACGGTGACATCGAGCGCGGTGGTTGGTTCGTCGGCAATGAGAAGCGCGGGATTGCACGCGATGGCCATGGCGATCATCACGCGTTGCTTCTGTCCTCCTGAGAGTTCATGCGGGTAAGCGCTGAAAATGCGTTCAGGATTGGGCAGCAGCACCTCTTCGAATAACTGAAGAACCCGTTTTTTCGCCTCCTTTTTTTTCATTTTCAGATGGAGGATAAGGGATTCAGAAACCTGATCGCCGCAGGTATAAACCGGGTTGAGGGAGGTCATCGGCTCCTGGAAGATCATCGAGACGGAACGCCCCCTGATGGGTTGCATCTCCTTTTCGCTGAGTTTTAGCAGGTTGGTGCTGGTTCCGTTGTGATAATACACAATTTCGCCCTCCACCCTTCCCGGAGGTTCCGGGATGAGCCGGAGAATCGAGAGTGCCGTCACTGTTTTTCCTGAGCCCGACTCACCAACGATCGCCAGCGTTTCAGAAGAACCAAGGTGAAACGACAACGGTCCGGCCACTTGGTTGTGCTGGCCATCAGTGATAAAGCCGATGCTGAGATTCCGGATTTGAAGCAGGGGTGTGGTCATGGGGTATAAAGATACGAATTTTAACTTTTCAGAAGGTATTCATGTGAAAGATGATCTATGTGTAAAATAATTTTTCATTTCTGCGACCAACCATGATGTTTAAACCTAAAAAATATGTAATATTGGCAAACGGATTCAACAGGTCATGAAATGATGAATGAAGTAGAAAACTATCATAGAATTTTTCAGAATGTTACCGAAATCGTTGAAAACACGGTCGATAGCATTTGGTCAATCAACAGAAATTATGATATCATTTATGTCAATGATGTTTTCAAAAAAGCTTATCTAAACACCTTCAATATCTTGTTGGAGCCAGGTATAAATAAGCTTCAATCGATGCCTGATGCGCTGGTGCCTTTGTGGAAAAACCGGTATGACAAAGTGCTTGGGGGTGAACGCCTTGTTTTTACCGATACTGTTGAAGTTCCAGGCATGACAATTTATATTGAAGTAGCCGGGAACCCGATTGTTCAGGATGGAGAGATTACCGGAGCATGTTTTTCAGGCAGGGATGTTACGGAAAACCGGAAGGCGCTTGAAGCCTTGTCAAAAGAACGTACAAAGCTGAATAACATTATCATAGGTACCCGGACCGGGACATGGGAGTGGAATGTTCAAACCGGGGCCACAGAGTTTAACGAGCGATGGGCTGAGATCATCGGTTACTCGCTGGATGAACTATCGCCTGTCTCCATTGAGACCTGGAAAAAACATTCTCACCCTGAAGACCTGAAGCGGAGCAGTGAGCTGCTTGATAAACATTTCAGCGGTGAACTCGATTATTATGAGTGCGAAGCCCGCATGCGTCATAAAAACGGCGACTGGGTCTGGATTCTGGATCGCGGGATGGTCACCATGTGGACAAAGGACGGGAAGCCTCTGATGATGATGGGAACCCACCAGGACATCACCCGTCGCAAGAGAGCTGAAGAGGAGCTCATCGAATCCAACCGCAAACTTGAAGAGATGAATGCTGCAAAGGATAAGTTTTTTTCCATTATCGCCCATGATCTGAGAAGCCCGTTCAACTCCATCATGGGATTTACGGAGTTGATTTCGGAGCAAGTGCGTGAACGAGATTATGCAAACCTTGACCACTATACAAAAATCATTCTGCAATCATCGCACAGGGTAATGGATTTGCTGACCAACCTGCTTGAATGGTCACGATCGCAAACAGGTCGCATTGAATACAATCCGCAGTGCTTTGAAATTGTTGATTTTATAAGGGATACTTCTCAATTGTTTGATCAACTTGCAGCACAGAAATCTATTTCCATTGTAGCCGAGATGCCTTCAGGAATTTCAGTATTTGCCGACAAGCTGATGATCAGCACTGTTTTAAGAAACCTCCTGTCCAATGCCATCAAATATACACGGCCTGGAGGTACGATTGTGATATCAGCCCGCAGTAATCAGGAAAAAATTGAAGTCACAATTGCCGATAATGGAATTGGGATTGCCCGGGAGAGGGTAGCCAGGCTTTTTCGTATCGAACAGAACGAATCAACCCTGGGGACCAATCAAGAAAAGGGAACGGGCCTTGGCCTTATTTTATGCAGGGAATTTATCGAAAAGCACGGGGGCCGGATATGGGCAGAAAGCATCGAAGGCAAAGGATCTGTATTCTCATTCTCTTTACCATCCGGGAAGAGCGAATTTGCAAACAGGTTGAAGTGACGGGCAAACGACCATCAATGAACGAAAAAAGGAGGAAGTGATGCAAACCAACCAATCAATATATACACCATCCAAGGGATGGACCACTGCCGGGAACAGCAGTCATTTACAAGATGCGCAACTGGTTTTGCTTTTTGGCAGTAAGGAGTTGCTGAAGGATCGGGGAATTATCGATGAAGTCAGGAGCTTTTATCCGGCCGCTCATATTGCAGGATGCTCTACTGCCGGTGAAATTTGCGGAGAAGAGTTGTTCGACAATACCGTTGTGTGTACCGCAGTCTGGTTTGAGAAAACCAGGATTGAAACCGTAAAGGCAACCATATCTGCCATGGAGGAGAGCTTTTCTGCCGGAGCAAGAATGGCCGTCTCATTGAACAAGGAGCAGCTCCTGCATGTGATGATCTTTACCGAGGGGCTGAACATCAACGGAAGCGAACTGGTGAAGGGGCTTTACAGTATTCTTGGAAACAGGGTAACAGTTACCGGAGGACTGGCAGGAGATCAGGCTGATTTTATCGAAACTGTTGTTGTTGACAATGCCGCCGGAGAAAGCAATGCGATCATCGCGATTGGCTTTTACGGTGAAAATCTGAAAGTCGGATATGGAAGCCTGGGAGGTTGGGATTCATTTGGAGTGGACCGTGCAGTGACTAAATCCAGCGGAAATGTTTTATTCGAGCTCGATGGGCAGCCGGCCCTTGAACTGTACAAAAAGTACCTGGGGGTCCACGCATCCGGCCTGCCAGCCTCCGCGCTGTTGTTTCCCTTGAGTTTACAGTTGAAGGAGACCAATACCCCATTGGTCAGAACAGTATTGTCGGTGAACGAGAACGATGGAAGCATGGTTTTTGCCGGAGACATTCCGCAGGGTGAATATGTCAGGCTGATGAAGGCGAATTTTGAACGACTGATTCAGGGTGCCAACGACGCCGCGGAGATGGCGAAATCCGGTGTACAGGGAGAAGTTCCGGATCTGGCGATTCTGATCAGCTGTGTCGGACGGAAACTTGTTCTGAAACAGAGGATTGAAGAAGAACTCGAAGCCGTAAGAGAAGTTCTTGGAGAGACATGCACCATGACAGGATTTTACTCATACGGCGAAATTTGTCCGATGAAGCCGGTTGAACAAAAATGTGAGCTGCACAACCAGACGATGACTATCACAGTTTTCAAAGAGATCTGACCCGAAGGAGTATGGAAACCAGGATCAACAAGCTTTTATTCCGTCAGGTAAAAAGGTATTTCGGAGGCACTGAGAATATTCCTGAGGCGATTCAGGGATTTATCAGGATCATTGATGACACCTATAACAGTTTTGATGACGATAACCGGTTGCTTCAGAATTCGCTGGAGCTGAGTTCGGTTGAGATGAGGGCTGCCTACGAGAGGCATCGCATAGATGCGGAAATTCAAAAAAATACTCTCTCGAAAATCAGGAAAGCCATACTCAGGGTGAACAGGGGTAAAAGCGAGATGATCCATGACGAGGTTCACGCCAGTGACAGTAATTATTTGATCGATTTGCTTTTACGACACATTGAGGAGAGCAGGAACAACGAGAACAAACTGCGCAAACTCTCTCAGGCGGTCGAGCAAAGCCCGGCAAGCGTAGTGATCACAGATCTGAACGGAAAAATTGAATATGTCAATCAGAAATTTACGCAGACAACCGGCTTTTCGCATGATGAGGTTATTGGAAAACTTTCCCGCGTGTTTAATCCTGAACGGCTCACCGATAAAGTTTTCTCAGATCTGAGGAGCACCATCTCCCAGGGAAAAGAGTGGCGGGGCGAATTTCGCAATACAAGGAAAAACGGGGAGTTGTTCTGGACATCGGCGCATCTTTCTCCGATTCTGAACGAATCCGGAGAGGTCACACATTTTCTTACGATTGAAGAGGATATCACAAGCAAAAAAATCCTTGAGGAGAATCTTCATAAACAGACCCGCCTAAGGAATCTGCTGATGGAGATTGCCTCCGGATTTATCAATATCCCCTTTAACCGGGTGGACGAATCCGTGAACAACTCGTTGGAAAAGATGGGATCCTTTGTAAATGCCGACCGGTCCTATATTTTTTATTATGACTGGGATAGACAGACTGCAAGTAACGTTTTCGAGTGGTGTGCAGAGGGGATTGACCAGCAGATCGGCAACCTTCAGCATATCCCGGTCGAGCCGTTTCTCGACTGGGTGAATGCACACCGGAAGGGCGAGCAGCTGTACATTGCCGACAGTTCAGCTCTACCCGAAGGTATTTTGAAGGAAATGGTGTTATCACAGGATGTTAAAAGCATTTTAACGGTCCCGATGATGAATGAGGAGCAGTGCATCGGGTTCATCGGATTTGACTATGTCCGGCAATACTTTCAATATCATGACACTGAACTTCAGTTGCTTAAACTGTTCAGCCAGTCGCTGGCAAACCTCAGTATCAGAAAAACCATGACCCAGGAGCTCATCAAGGCTAAAGAGAATGCGGAGGAGAGCGACCGTCTGAAAACCCATTTTATGAACAACATCTCCCATGAAATCCGTACTCCGTTGAATGGTATCCTGGGATTTGGCGACCTTATGCTGGACAGTCAGTTGTCACAGGAGGATAAAAAGCATTATCACGGAATTCTTCAGCGAAACAGCAGCCGTCTTCAGCAAACAGTTACGGATATCATGGATATTGCCGAGTTGAAAGCAGGTTCGTTGAAGAAGAACCTGAGAAAAATGAACATACGCGAGGTGATGACCAAATCCATCGATCAGATTAAATCAACCTGCGCCGTTAAAAATGTGCTCGTATCTCTAAAAATACCTGCTGAACTACAAGAAACCATACTGGTCACCGATGAGGAATTCTTTATTAAAATTCTCATGCACCTACTCACGAACGCGGAGAAATTTACCGCGATGGGAAGGATAACGGCCGGTTTCACCATGAAGGAGCAATGGGTTGAGTTTTTCGTTCAAGACACCGGGAAGGGGATATCCACCGATAAGATGGAAGCTGTTTTTGAACCATTTATGCAGGAGGATGTATCGAGTACCCGCGGTTATGAAGGTAGCGGGCTTGGTCTGTCAATTGCGCGTGGATTGACGGAATTGCTTGGCGGAAGGTTGTGGGTAGAATCGACACAGGGTGTTGGCTCTACTTTTTTCTTCACCCTTCCCCGGGTCGAGGTCAATGCAATTTCGCCATCAGCACTGACCCGGAATTTCGAAAAAAATGACCCGGAAAATCCCGTTGTTCTGGTTGTTGAAGATGATGAATCCAGCGCTGAATTGCTCCAGGTGATGTTGCAAAGAGAGGGATATTTGACGCTTCACGCGTGGAATGGCACGGAGGCTATTGATTTATGCCGGAAGTTTCCGGAAATAGTCCTGGTATTCATGGATATAAAAATGCCGGTGATGAACGGTCTGGAAGCCACGGCTGAACTTAAAAAAATGAGGCCCGGCCTTCCGGTCATCGCGCTGACTGCCCATGCCCAGCCAGGCGACAGATACAGGATGCTTGACGCCGGATGCGATTTCTACATTTCAAAACCTATTCAAACCAACGAATTCCCGGAAATCCTGAAAAGATATATTTAAGCAGTCCAAACTTCGACTGGTCTGAAAGATCCAGCCGGATTTGGGGCCTGAAATCAGGCGCCAAACGTCGGAACGGGGAGAGCCCGGGTGGTCGCTTTATCAGTAAGGGCCAATCACATTGGTCACATTGTTGAATGAAAAACCAAGATTGTTTATCCAATCCTTGAACCCGATGTTATCGGATGAAAAACTAATTTGCTCTGTCAATGGACCTCCGGCCGACAGCCCCTGCTGCACGCTTGAGACTTTCCAGTTGGACAGTTTTACCGAATAATAGGGCGTAGTTGCACCGGCTGCATACATTTTGAATTCGATACCCCCGACCATCTGACCCGAGATCATCGTACTTAAAAAGTTGATGGAATTGATGTCCTGGAATTTCATAATGTTGACATCCTGAATATTGGTTGTCGTGATCCCTCCTCCAAAATTTGATCCTCCGTAAGACATGGATTGTATTTCGAAAGAACCCTGAACAAAATTATTCGGGCCAAAGAAAGAATAGGTAATTAAAGCAGCATTGGTTGCCGAGGATGCAATTGTACCGGCCAGGGCATTCCACCTGGCACCGTTATGAAAGGCGGGAGATTGGGCGTTCTGGTCATAAATCATCAAACCTGCGGAAGGGTTGCTCACGGAGCTGGTATCATTCACCCGTGGCAACATGAGGCCTTTGTTGGGACTGGTAAGATCCAGCACGGAGTTGGCGCTGGGGTTGGTGGTGCCGATACCCACCTGCGCTGAGGCAGAATAGGCGGCAAAGAACAGGATTATAAGGATAATTTTCATCGTTGTCTGATTATGGTTGCCTACTCTGACCGGTTTTCGGCTTCCCCGTTAGTTTACCCTTTCGTTCTTGTAAACAAAATACAGAGTCATAAAGTGCAAATATACCTTAATTTAGTCTGATGTTAAATAAATATTCATGTATCGCGAAAACATTAATACCGGAGATCCACCTTGGCGATGTTCCCTGTAAAGTATCTGTGATCAATCAAATGCGGGAATTCCGGAGTGCGGAGTGTGAAAATCCGTACTTTTACCTTTTATAAACCACCTAACTACTTTCTGCCCATGAAAAATCTACTTTTTGTATTTGTTCTTGCATTTTTGGCCCCTGCTGCCCTGATTGCACAAACTACCTGGAAATCTCCAACTTTCAAGCCTGAAGCGATGCGAAAGGTGATGGTTTATGCCAAGGTTGCGGATGAGATGGCGCGGAAACAGCTTGAAGACTTCACGGTAAAGATGCTCAGCG
>CAYTNW010000039.1:0-24422 GCA_964439325.1 uncultured Leptospirales bacterium
GCGATCCACCTGTTCAGCCTTCAGTTTATTTCGGAGCTGACAGATTCCGGAAGCATCTCTCTCCCCTTCCACATAGCAAAGAAAAAAATCAATGCGATAGTCGACGGCAAACAGAGCGAGATAACCGGATACAAATTCGAAAAATTTGTGTTTGACGCCCTGCCGCTGTCGGCAAAAAATGTAATCCTTGAGGTATTGAGGGAGGAGGAGTTCGCGCCAGTAAAAAACGCTTCAGGCCAGGACTCGGCTGATTCAGCCAGGGAACTGATGAACTCCCTTAACAGAAAATGGCTCTCCGCGAAGGGTGTGCCGATACCGGGAAAAGTCAGGGATATCGAGATCTCGCCCCTGACCGCCCTGTCACCGGATGACCTTCCCTCAGGGATTACTATACCCGATGAAGACAGGGTACTGATTTAACCTTTTCGATAATTTCAGGAGCTGATATGTCCTATTTCACTATTCTGGCTATCTCCGCGGGGCTCGCGATGGATGCCTTTGCGGTTTCTATATCATACGGATGTACTCCGAAAAAAGTTCCGTTCCGCCACTTAATGGCTATTGCCCTCTCGTTCGGCGCGTTTCAGGCATTTATGCCGGTTATCGGCTGGTACGGCGGCAGGCTCTTTGCAGGTCTTATTAAAAATTATGACCACTGGGTCGCTTTTGCGCTGCTTGCCTACATCGGTATAAGGATGATTATCGAGGGTGTGAAAAACGGCGGTCTGGAGGAGGCCAGCTGTTCAACAGACGACCATGTTCTTGATCCGAAAAAGCTGCTGATCCTTTCGATAGCAACCAGCATCGATGCCCTTGCAGTCGGCCTGAGCCTTTCACTTCTCGGATACAGGATAATTACCCCTGCCGCGATAATCGGCATTACAACTTTTCTTTTCAGTAGTGTAGGGGTCAAAATGGGGTGCAGGCTTCACGGCCTTTTCGGAAAGAGGGTGGAAATTCTCGGCGGAATTATACTGATCTTTATAGGAATAAAAATCATAATTGAACATTCAGCATGACATCGACGATACTCTCTTTTTCAAACGTTTTATAAAAAACAATTTTCCCTGAATGCGGCATTATCCCGCTCCACCGGTCCGTATTGAATTCCAGCCTGACCGCGGAGGATTTGCCCATCGATATCCCCGCAAATGAAGCGCTGATTAAAGTGATAAAATCGCTGAGCAGCGGATTATGCCCGACAATCATGACCGATGCGGAGTCATCCGGCAATTCCCATACAAGCTGAAGAATATCCTCCGCTTTTTTCGATGTGTACAATATATCATCAGTCTGGATCTCTGCGGCGGGATATTCAAATATTTCAGCGGCAATCCGTGCGGTCTCGGCCGCCCTCAGGGCTCCGCTTGTTACAATCAGGTCAAAGTTTGTAACGTTTTTTTTCAGTTCGGCGGCCATAATGCCGTTCTGCCTCCGCCCGTCTTCTGTCAGAATCCTCGAATAGTCAGGCCCTGTTCCCGCATCAACCGTATCACCGTGTCTGAAAAGATACATTGTTTTCATCTTCCTGCTCCCTGTTTATTCACCATTTCAGTATTGTAAATACTCCGCAGTTTAACCTGCGGGTCACCGGAACTATTCCGTCACCGCCGTTCCCGTTATATATCAGGAATCCGGCTCTTGCCCCGAGGCTGATCCCTCCGAAATCACAGGAATAACTTATTCCTGTGGTCTGGTTCGCCTTAAGAACATTATCCTGGTCAAATACCGTATAGAAGTAGTTGTCAATCGTCAGAAATGTCAGATAGTATTCAAAACGGTGGCGGTTGAACGGATAGACGACCGAGACACTGATCAGTGAATTAACCGGATCAAAATTTTCCCGTCCCATGGTTATGCGGCAGTGCAGCGAATTCTCCCTGAACAGACGGACCTTTCCGTTTACAAAAGCATGTGAATGCCTGCGGTCGAGTCTTATACCGGCCTTCTGATCAGCCGTCGTTGAACCGTCTTCAAGGTAGTAAAGCCTCGCGTCTTCCCTGACGAGCTGAAGATAGCAGCTGATGCCGAGTTCGCACCCGAAATAGGTAAAGCCGTATCCGGCAAATACATATGGTACCATCACCAGCGTGTATGAGTGGGTCTCATAATGATTGTAGTTCCACAACCGCCCTTTTTCGATCTCGGTATAGGCGAACCCTCCGCCGGTAGAATTACGCTGATCATCTGCATGAGTATATTCCATACCGAACGTTGACTGCCTCATGCCGAATGTCGACCTGTTGTTTGTCAGGTAGCGCATGTCGTAATATCTCTGGTTATATGTTCCCGTATCGTAGTGCAGCAGAAGACTTTCAGATGCTGAAGGACCTGCCGCAAGCACCGGTACAAGAAAAAAGAAAACTGTAATCAGAAACAGGTATATCCGCATCTTCTACCAGTTGTACGATGCGGAGAAACTCATGAATGCACCCTCGAATACCCCGACCTTTTCTATATTGTCATCACGGTAATTGATGATGACACCGGCTCGAGGCGACAGCGAGATTCCGGAAAATGAGAATACAGGCTGGATAAAAATCGCGTCTGTGGGATATAAAAAGGTTCCGAACTGCATTTTAACATAGTCATTAAGGGGTATATATATTTTCGCCATCACCTTCCCGTAATTGGGATCGTAATCCTCACGGCAGATCGCGAATGTAAAATGCGCCCTGTCCTCAAGCCCCAGCCTTGCGAAAAAATTCATTCTCATCGCGCTGTGGGACCATACCCAGCCCCTCCCCTTTGTCGACTGATACTTCGGACTTGCCGGAGTCGAATCCGGAGCAAGCTTCAGCCTCTCCTTCTCGTTTTCCATCTTTATCTTTCCGTGAAAACCGGCATCAAGCTCGTACCACTTCTCGACGATCCCTCCGAATATCCCCAGGGTCGCAGTCGATTCAGGGGCCCTGTCATTTTCGTTCGGAAGAATCGTCTCCTGCTCTATGCCGTGGGCCGGGACCGCATACAGTGTTTTTCCTTTAAAATAGTCTCTGTAGTACATATTCATAAGCCCGCCGATCTTCGCATTGTCAACTTCGAGAAACTCCCTGCCGAATCCGTCCATACTGTATTCCATACCGTAGTACTGGCCAGTCGTTTTTAAAAAGTCACCCTGGTCCTTGAGATCCACATACCTTTTGTCCTCATATCCGTACAGGTATGTGTGATAGCCCCCATATATCATTAAAGAATTTTTACTGTTTTTCTGTGTATCCTCTGAATAGAGCAATCCGGACAGTGCTAAAACCGTCACAAGGGTTAAAACGTATTTCATTATTGTCTCTCCTGCTTTGAATTATTTATTTATAAGTCTCAGGAAAAAGTTGATTACCGGTCACCTTCATCCTGATCTATAGACACAGAGGGCGCAGCAAAGCGCTCTGCTGACCGACACAGATATTCTATTAAATTACATTATTAGTGTCAACAAGGAAATGTTTTACAGTTATAGCATTTACTGAATGATCCGACTTATGTCAACGCGAACCCTTCGACTGTCACAGGTTAAACTTCGTGAAGCGGTCTTTTTTGTACAATACCGGTTCCACCTGATAGAACCTGCGGGCGGAAGCGATATTCGCCTGCCCGCATACGACCGCCGGAAGAGTCCTGGCTAAACGTGATGTTTTTAATAAAACCGGCCACGGCATTACAAGCCCCGCAGCGACATTTAATGTACTGATTAAACAGTTAAAAGCTAAAGTCTTTTCAGAGATTAAATTCAAGAATAACAGCTGTACCTTCATTCCGCTCAAGCCTGATATCAGCCCCGATCTGACGTGCAAGCATGCTTACAAGCTGCATCCCGAAACCTGTGGAGTTTTCAAAGCTTATCGATTCAGGAATACCTATCCCGTTATCCCTGATTACAAGATGCAGAGTGCGCCCTGTTAATGATGATACTATTTCAACCTCTCCCCCGCTTCTGCCTTTAAAAGCGTACTTCATTATGTTTGTCAGCAGCTCATTGACGATGATCCCTAACGGCTGCATTTTGTTAACATCCATCACAAAATCATCTATCCGTTTTACAACCCTTACCGAATTGCTGTTTGGAAAGTTTGCAATTATTTCATCTACGAGAGTCGAAAGATATTCATGAACAGAAATCTCGATAAACCCGTTTGAAGAGAACAGTTTATCATACAACAGAGACATGCTCTGTATGCGGATAACCACATCCTGCAAAACAGAGGAGAGGGACGTATTATGCCGTAAGCTTGACTGAAGAAGCAGCAGTCCCCGGATATTATTCATAAAGTTTTTCATCCTGTGATGGACTTCCTGCAGGATCAGTTCTTTCTCGGACAGAAGCGCCCTGATTTTATCCTCGGCCGATTTGCGGTCTGTGATATCGTGTATTATGGAGAAAAGAATCCTTTTCCCCCCATAGACAACCGGAGAAGAATGGACCTCCACAGTACGGATTTCGCCGTTTGCCAGCCGGTGAGGAAACTCAAAATAACTCTGTTTTTCCTCTATTGCTTTTCTATAATATTCCCTGACCAGTTCCCCGGGGAGCATATTAATCGAATGAATGCTCAGAGTACTGAATGTGAATTTGTCATACCCGTAATACTTAACGGCAGATTCATTCGAATCGACTATACCTCCGTTATCCGGATCTATCAGCAGCATCACCGCGCTGTGTTTCTGAAACATATTGCGGAACTGCCCTTCGCTTTGGCGTAGCGATGATTCCGCGATTTTCCGCTCATTAATATCCCGGATGCTTCCCGTTATATAACCCGGCATACCGGACGAACCCGGCACTACCGAACAGAAATCGCTGCACCAGCGGTATTCCCCGTCAACATGCTTTAACCTGTACTCCTGTGTGCTCGTATTTTTATGTTCCGGATTGATGCTGTTGAAATACTTTTCTATATGCTTAACGTCCTCAGCGTGCGCTGATTCCATCATCCACGGCATCTCCATGCTCATACATTTCTCAGGAGTAATACCGGTGAAATCGAATACCGATCGGCTTATAAATTCATTTCTCCCGGTGCTCAGGTTATATTTATAATAGATCTCTCCTGAATTATTAAGTATCTCCTCATGGACTGTACACTTTTCAACAGGCGCCGTCACGGTTTTAAAGAGTGATAGCGCTGTTCTAATAGACGCGTCAATCATGGCCGGTTTTGTGCTCTTCTCCAGATAACCGTATGACTGTATCCTTCCGGCTCTCTTCAGCGTTTCTGGCTCTGCATCTTCAGACAGAAACAGTATCGGAACAGACCGATGTTCAAGGATTTTTTCCGCGGTATCCGGTCCATTGATATAACTGCAGCTGTCTATATCAATAATAACCAGGTCTATCGAGTTATTATTCCTGAACAGATCCAGCGCCACCTCAGAGGTTTTCGCTGTGATAGTCTTATAATCGAACTCTTCAAGCGACCCTCCCCTTGCATTTTCCAGATCATCCTCCACAAGGAGTATTGTTTTTTTTCCGCAGATCCGGTCCATCAGCTGCTTCCCCTGAATTGATAATTTATCGTCGTGTAAACCCTTCTCTATACGCCGGTATTCCCGGAGAAATAATCATCTATAATCGTCTCTAAACTTCTGAATTCAAGCGGCTTGATCAGATAGGCCAGCGGTCTGAGCCTTTCAGCTCGCTCTTTGGTAAAGTCGTCTTCATAGCCGGTAATAAAAATAGCAGGTATATCCGTTTCTGACCTTATCAATGCCACTGTTTCGATGCCGTCGATCCCCCCTGCAAGCCGGATATCCATCAACAGAAGATGAGGCGGATTCATCTTTGCGCAGAGTATGGCACTCTCACCTATCGAAACATGACTCACAAGAGTATATCCCGATCGCTTCAGCTGTGTTTCAACGAGTATAGCAGCGATTATTTCATCTTCCACAACGAGAATTCTTTTATCACTTTTCATTTCAGATCCTTGCCTTATAGAGATTGTCCTGAAACTCTATCAAGCAGGTTATACCGTTACTGTTTCTCATCTCTGCCTTTCCGAACATCTGCTGTTCACAAATTTCGTGTACCAGCCTGAGGCCAAGGGTGTTACTGTTTCTGAAATCAAATCCATCGGGAACACCGACTCCGTTATCGGAGTACCTTAGAAGGTTGCTCCCGGACTCCGTCTTCGACAGGGTTATGGAGATCTCCCCGCTCCTGCTGTCGGGAAAAGCATATTTCAGCGAATTGGTCATAAGTTCATTTATTATTAATCCCAGCGGTATTGCCGTATCGAGCAGTAAAAACTGATCTTCAACATCAATTTTCAGTTTCAGATCCCCGGAACCGATCTTGTAATTCTGGATTATCAGTCCCGACAACTGGACGATGTATTCCCTGATTGATATCCTGGAGAGGTTTTTGCTTTTATACAGCATCTGGTGCACAAGGGAGATCGCCTGTATCCTGCTATCAATATTTTTCACAAGATTCTGAAGCTCGCTGTTTTCAGGATATTCAATCGACTGAAGAACAATCATCCCCATTATCACCTGCATTGTGTTTTTAGTACGGTGATAGAGCTCGCGGATCAGGGTTTCATTTTCCCTGAGGGACTGCCTGATTATATCCTCTGCGAGTTTGCGTTCGGTTATTTCGATCTGCAGTGCCGTGTTTGCCTCAGTGAGTTTCCTGTATGGTATATTTACTGAATGTATGAATACCCCGGTATAGATCAGGCTGAAAGCGATGATTTTGTATATATGCCCCAGCATATTATAGATATCGTATACGCTGCTGTATACGGTAAAAGCGAGTTCGCTGAAAATACACAGAATGAATGCTGCAAGATAATAGATTATCGTCCTGTTGCCGGTCCTCTCCATCCGTTTCCAGTAAACAGCGAAAGCAACTGCGAACAGCGCTACAACAACATACTCGGCATTCTTTTTAAACGGGGTGAGCCCGATACCATCTACAAAAGTGGCAGGCATATCCGAGGGAAAGAAGATGATGCCGGTGAATACCAGACCGGGAACGGCAAGCGCTGCAGTCATCAGGCCCGTTTTATTCAGCATCTTTTCAGGTTTTTCCGCATATATAAGACCGCTGACAAGAAACGCCGAAGCGCTGAAAAATCTGACCGTTATCCAGAACTGTGTCGACTTGTTGGGAGAGTTGGCTGTTATCAGAGGGGGCATTCCGTTATAACCGAGCATATGCATAAAATCCATAAGACCTATCGCAAAAAACGATGCGCTAAGAAAAAGGACATGCCGGTCCCTGCTCTGATTGTAGGAAAACCACCCCACGCCAAAAATGGACATTGATACGATGATGCTGAAAATTTCAGAGCTGTTGTGAAATACCAGATATCCGGCGCTGTTTAAAGAAAAATACAGAGAGGAATGGAACAATCCCACAGCAAGGAAAGGTATAACGCATATTATTGCGGTAATAACAAGTAATCTGCGCGTCTGGTTTATCTGGTAAACAGGTTTTCTCATATTATTAATCGGTTATACAACTGATTACAATTGTACACTAAAATATAGCAAAATCAACATAAATTTGTCCCGTTAAAATTATATAAAAAAAATTAATATCTATTATACTGTTTTTTACTCTCTTATCTCCTTGAATTTCGGGTTTGGACACTATATATTATTTAGCATGTCAGCTGATTATATAAAACTACAGAGCGGATCTTCATATATTCTCAGGGATAATGTACAAATGGTAATTTCTTATGAACAACGATTATAAGAAAAAATCCATTCTGCTTGTCGAGGATGATGCAATTATTGCAATCATGGAAAAAAGGCAGCTTGAGAAAGAGGGGTATAGAGTTATTCATACCTTAAGCGGTGAAGAGGCCATAGATCTTCTGAATGTTAAAATGGAACCTGTCGATCTGATACTGATGGACATAGATCTCGGCCCGGGGATGGATGGAACTGAAACTGCCGTTAAAATTTTAAAAAAGCATGATATCCCGGTGCTTTTCCTCTCCTCCCATACTGAAAAGGAGATCGTCAATAAAACTGAAAATATAACCTCGTACGGTTACGTCGTAAAAAATTCCGGAATAACAGTACTTGATGCCTCAATAAAAATGGCATTCAAACTCTTTAATGCAAACCTTGACCTGCTGAATAAGGAAAAACAGCTGATTGAAAATGAAGAAAAGTTCAGGACTCTCTACGAACAGTCTTCTCTGGCTATCAGTTATTATACGCCGGAAGGAAGAGTAATATCTTTCAACGAGCGGACTCTGGAAAAAATGAATAAAAGGATCGAAGACGTTGAGGGAAAATTCATGTACGAAGTACTGCCGACAGAATATGCCTACACCTGGATGGAAAGGATAAAGCTCGCTGCTTCAACGCCCGGAATTGCAGAATATGAGGATTGTATTGAACTCCCTGATGCAAAAGTCTGGTATGCGAATACCTACTCAAAGACATTTGATGATAATAATAACCTTATCGGAATTCAGATCATATCTAAAAATATCACCGACAGAAAAATGGCCGAAGAGGCCCTGAGAGAAAAAGACGAGTTCCTGATATCAATAATTGAAAACATTCCTGATATGATCTTTATAAAAGATGCAAAAGACCTGAAGTTCCTCCAGATGAACAGAGCCGGAGAAAAAATTCTAGGATATAACAGAAATGAACTCATCGGAAAAAATGACTACGATTTTTTCCCGAAGGAACAGGCCGATTTTTTCACGCAAAAAGACAGGGCTGTACTTGAAAGCGGCAAGTTATGCGACATACCGGAAGAACCGATTGAGACGAAAACCGGGAAACACATGCTCCACACAAAGAAGATACCGCTTTATGACAAGAAAGGACGTCCGGCATACCTTCTCGGAATTTCGGATGACATCACAGAACGTAAAAAGATAGAAGCTGAACTTTATAGAAGCAAAGCCAGTCTTGAAAAAGCCCAGTCCTTAGCTCATATAGGCAACTGGGAACTCGATCCGGATACAGGAACCGGTCACTGGTCAAAGGAGATGTTCAACCTGTTCAATCGTGACATATCAGAGGGTGTCCCTGCACTTGATGACTTTCTTAAGATGGTCCACCCCGATGACCGAGAAAAGTTACTGGAGGTGCAAAGACTGGTGATTGATACAGGGAAACCGGAACAGGCAGTATATCGTACAAATCAAGAGTTCGGAGAAGAGAGATACTTTGAAACCACAATTGATGCAGTCAGGGACCCGGATGGAAAACTGCTGAGTCTGTCCGGTACAGTCCTTGACATTACCAGAAATAAACGCACAGAGGAGATTCTCACCCGGACGAACCGGGAGCTGGAACAGCAGAAAAAAGTACTGGCCATTCTTAACGAGATCATCTCCATTGCCAACAGCGCCTCCGATCTTGACTCTCTTTTTGCAGGTATACTTGAGGGTTCCCTCCGGCTTCTCGACTATGACGCAGGTGGAATATACATCATCGGCAGCAGCGGAAATAATGCAGAACTTGCTTATCACAGCAATCTTCCATCTGACTTCGTCGAAAAAGCCGGTAAAGTATCTACGACCGATTATAAATACTTTAATCTCTTCAACCTCGGGATCCCGGTCATCACCGATCATTATGAACGGATATCTCCGGAACACGCAAAAAAAACCGGATTCTGTTCTTTAATCAGCGTTCCCCTTTATTCAAAAAACCGTATAATAGGGGCATTAAATTTAATCAGTAAAAAGCGCTATGTGGTTTCTGCCGAAGAAAAAGATGCCATGTTGGCTATAGGGCGTGAACTGGGGACCCTGATAGAGAGAATAGCCGCGGAAGATGAAGCGAAAAGAACAGCCAAGAACATCAAAACAATCTTCGACTCTGTGGATGAGATGGTCTACATTGTAGACATCAGCGGAAAAATCATACAGGTGAATGATGCTGTGACAAGACTGCTTTTGTATGAACATGATGAACTGACAGGGAGCGATATTGTCCAGCTGAATGTACCGGAGAGAAGAGAAGAAGCCCGCGGCATTTTTCAGCAGATTGTAACTGGAAAATCCGATTCATGTCCTATACCGTTAATCGCAAAAAACGGTACGGTCATTGAAGTGGAGACAAAAATAACCCGCGGATTGTGGAATGACCGGAAAGTGATCATCGGAGTTTCGCGCGATATCAACGAAAGGGTCCAGGCAGAAAAAGCGCTTAACGAAGCGGAAAAAAGGTTTAAAATATTTTTCGATTGCGCATCAGACGGTTTTCTCGGAGCCTGGCCTGATACTCATAAACTGGCAACAGCCAATTCTAAAATGTGCGGGATGCTCGGCTACACTGAATATGAACTGCTGAACATGCACGTTTCAGATATTCATCCGCATGATTCACTCCCCTACGTAAATGACCAGTTTAAAAAGCTTTTGAATAAAGAAATATCAATTGCTCACGATATTCCTCTTGTTAAAAAAGACGGCGGTGTTTTCTTTACCGACGTAACGGCTTCCCCGATCAGATTTCAAGGGAAAGAATATCTGCTGGGACTGTTCAGAGACATAACTGACCGTAAGCAGATAGAGGAAGCGCTCCGCGAAAGCGAATTTACATTCAAGACGATGGTTGAACTCTCCCCTATCGCAATATATATGACCGAAGGGAAAGGACTGAAAGTGCTGTATATAAATCCGAAATTCATCGAACTGTTCGGATATTCCGTTGAAGAAATTCAAACGGCTGAGGACTGGTGGCTTCGTGCATACCCTGACCAGGAGTATAGAAAACATGTTTCTGAAGAATGGCTGTCGCGGATTTTCCGTGCAATTGAATCAGGCGAAAAAGTTCTGCCGATGGATACCGAAGTAACCTGTAAAGACGGATCAAAGAAAAACATTCTGTGGGGTTTTATATCCACAGAACATACCAATATAACATATGGCCAGGATTTCACGGAAGTCAGACAGACAAAAGAACGAATTCAGCTGATTAAAGACCGCCTCGATTACGCTTTGCATTCAGTCAATACAGGTGCATGGGAACTTGACCTGAAAACTTCAACCGCATGGCGTTCAATCGAGCATGACCAGATTTTCGGATATAAAACCCTCATGCCCGAATGGACTTTCGATATTTTCATAGAACACGTTTTACCTGAAGACCGCGAACTGGTAAAAGAAAAATTTAATACTTCGCTTGCAGATAAAACAGAATGGAACTTTGAATGCAGAATTGTCCGTAGAGACGGACTAACCAGATGGATCTGGGCAAAAGGAAATCCCGGGTTTGACAAAGACGACAATCCCGTGACGATGTTCGGAATTGTTCGGGATATCACTGAATCGAAACTGGCTGAAGAGAAGATTATAAAACTTCTTCACGAAAAAGAAATATTACTCAAAGAGATACACCACCGCATAAAAAACAATATGAATATTATATCCGGCCTGCTGACCCTTCAGGCCGAAATACATGAAAGCACGGAGACAAAGCATATACTGCTCGATGCGGCAGGGCGTGTACAGAGCATGATGGTATTATATGACAAGCTCTATCATTCCGAGATCAGCGGAAATCTATCTATCGGCGAATATCTCCCCTCACTGATAAATGAAATTATAAACATTTTTCCTCGCTGCAAAACGATAAAAATCATCACAAAAATCGATGATATCAGCATCAGCTCGCAGAAACTTGCTACACTTGGAATTATAATCAACGAACTGATCACCAATTCGATGAAGTACGCTTTTACCGGACGCGCCGACGGAACTATTTCGGTGACCTCACATAAAAACAGCGGCCCGGTAACTCTGATTTACGAGGACAACGGGACAGGAATTGTTGATACAGAAGCATTTGTCAGCTCATCCGGTTTCGGAATAGAACTGGTTAAAACCCTTGTCGCACAGCTTGACGGTTCAATTAAAATTGAAAGCGATAACGGATTGCGGTTTATTCTGGAATTCGAACCGTGAAAACTTCACCTCCATCCAATGTGTGAATTCAGCATATAGTTCTGTCTCTCAACTGACCTTAAAATACCGTCATCATGCCTAGCGTATCTTGAAAGACGACACCGTCGAACTTATCTCCATCGAGAGTTTAGAAATCGTCCCCGAATTGCCGGACACCTCTTCGGCTGAAGAGGCCGTAGACTGGGCGATTGTACTTATATCAGTTATTGCCTTGACGATTTCACTGAAGGCGAATTTCTGCTCCTCGGCGGCATTTTTTATCTGGCTGCTCAAAGTCTGAAGCGAATCTATCTGGCTTCCGATTTCTGTTTTGATTTGTATCTGGTCCTCGGTATTTCTGAAAATACCCTGCATCCTTTCAGATATGCCGGAGATCTGGCGCATGATGTTTTCGAGTATAATAATAGATTTGAGAACCGTATCCATACCCTGGGCAATCTCTTCTTTATTGAGTTTTATCAGAGAATCGATATCCTTCAGGCTTGACGAGGTCTGGTCGGCAAGCTTGGAGATCTCATCAGCAACAACAGCGAAGCCCCTGCCCGATTCCCCGGCGCGTGCTGCCTCGATCGCGGCATTCAGCGACAGAAGGTTTATTTTTTCCGAGATATCATCAATTATCTCAATAATACCCATCATCTTCTGCGAACTGTCTGTAATCTTTTCCATACTGCTGCTCATCAGCTTCATCTGTTTGTCGCCTGAAAGTGCCTCCTCTGACACCTTCTCGGAAAGTCTCACCGAGTCTTTCACCGTCGAATCAAGGTTTACAATATTGTCTGAAAGCTTTGATATCATCGTAATGAGCAGGTTGAATTTTTCATGCTGTGCAACAGATATATCGGCTGTATTCTCCGTGGTAGCGGACAGCTGCTCGACGGTTGATGTCATCTCCTCGGACGAAGCGGCCTGTTTCTGCGCGTTGTCAGATAGTGTAACTGACGACGTGTTCAGCTCGGATGACGATGACGTCAGCGCCTCGGCGGACCGGATAATCAGCTGAGCTATGCTTCTGATCTTCGAGATGAACTCGTTAAAGCTCGCGGCAAACTCCCCAATTTCATCATCCTCCTTAATATCTATTGTCCTTGTAAGATCGCCGCCGCCGGCAGCGATCTCCTTCATCATGATATTAATTTTTTTCAGAGGAGAAAGCTGCCTCCCCACAAGAAGGTTCATGAAAAAGAACATAACAGCCGCAATTATGAGTGAAACTACCAGCGAGGCGATGCTGTTCCTGACGGCCCCTTTCATGAATTCACCATCGGGAATCATAACCCCGTAGATCATGTTATTCGCCGTCAGAGTTGAAAATATATGGTAGTCATCTCTCCCTACGACTGCCCTGCTGTAAATGCACTTATCCTGCCCCAGCCCCCCTCTGGAAACGATATCACTGAGAACAGGGACCCGGGTTATCTCCTTCATTATCATATTGTTATCTACGGTATACGATATGATCTTTTTTGAACCAAGGTCGGCGAGGAACGTTTTTGAATTCGGTGTAATTTTTATCTCGTTTAAGAATTTCAGAAGTTCGCCAAGAGACCAGTCCACCGTTGTTATACCGATTATTTTTTTCTTCGCGTCATACATGAAGGCATCAACTGTGATCATGAGAGAGTTGCTTCCGCTCTCATCAACATAAGGAGCGGTCCAGTAGAAATCCTTTTCTCTTTTTTTCAGCCTGTCCCATTTCGCCGGGAGCGCGAAGGTAAACCAGTCCTGTGAGGGATAGTTGTACTTTTCGGTATTGAGGTCCCAGGTAAAAACGACTTTCCCCTTGTCATAAAATGCGTAAGGACCGTACAGTTTTCTGCCCGGATCAAGAACATAGGGATCGTACCAGATCCCCCCGCCGAGCGCGGCACTGAAGCCGGTAAATGTGGAGATCAGATATCTCTTCATCGAGGCCTCGCTCCCCTGTTTGTTGTATCTGTAAGTCTCGTAGTAGTATGAACCGTAATATGCCATATTCATTGCGCAGTTTTCCATCAGGCACACAAATTTATTAATACGCCCGGCATTGGCCATCGTGACCTTCTCAATTTCAAGGGCCTTTGACTCCCTGTAGATTTTGTACGCCACCAGCTGAGAGATTAAAAACACCGCAATAATTATCGCGGAAAAAATAGAAATAACAGTCAGTATTTTAGCTCTTATACTCTTAAACATTATGATACCATCCTGAATTTGTACTCTGGATATGAATTTTGAAACCGGGTAATGCGCCGTTATAAGTAAATTTAATATAAAAAACCTGTTTTTTCAATTAACATTGAATATTTTCTCCACCCTGTTATAAATCCATGTATAAAAAACAGCTGATGGACAGGTCTTATGTCCAGTAACAGAGGACAGTTTACAGAATAATCAGGTTTTGATGAGATTCGGACCCGGAAGCTTTATCTTAAGCAGCCCTGCTGATGAAAAATATTCAAAGTGATATACTTTTTTTGTTGAATTAGTTCCATATATTATCAGAAATATTGCAGCTGACGATTTTAGCCGTAATGGAGCAGGTGAATATGGATCTTTTTCTTGAAAGAGTGCTTGATTTTCTGTCAATTGCCCAGTTTTCACAGGCAGTCCTGCTGATCTTTATACTGCTTGTAATCGACAAGAATAAAAAAGCCAATATGTTTTTTGCGGCTTTCCTGTTCTTCCTCTGTTCTAATTTTTTCGCGTTTTTATTTTTCAAGTACCATGTCAAAATATTGTCGCCGATATTCGCCATAATCTCTCTGCCGGGGATCTCTCTTATCGGCGTATTCATCTATTTTTACTCCCTGTCCATAACCGGTCTTCTTGAAAAATTCAGGCCGGGCCATATAAAGCATTTTATAATATATTTTCTCAGTCTTGTCTTTTTATTAGTAAAGACACATAATCTCAATGGTGACGCCACCTATGAGGTCAAAAGGGCCATTTTTTATATGATGAGCATCGGTCTTTCGGTGTCGATTCTGTATGTAGTGTACACAATGCATGTTCTGCACAGGTATTATCACAAAATTGAAAATTACTACTCCGACCTTGAATGGATGAATCTCCGCTGGCTCGGCAGGATAATTCCCCTTTCATTTCTTTTGCTCTGTATATGGTGTGTGGGATTCTGGCTGGCTTATCTCGGCTTTTTCCCTAAAAGTCATATGGTCATATGCCTGAACATTGTGATGCTGATACTTATCATTTTTGTCACAGCATATAAAGTGATTAATCAGCCGGAGATATTCAGGCAGAACGTCGAAATGGTCCGCGAGATTGAGGATACAGATGATTCCGCCGATCCGGTAAAATACGCCAGGCAGAGTATAGATGATAAAATGCAGGATGAATACCTTGAAAAACTCAATACTTTCATGGAAGAGCAGAAACCGTATCTTTCGGAAAATATAACGATTAAAGACCTGGCATGGGAGCTGGATATCCCCTCCCACCATCTTTCCATAGTAATCAACAACAGGCTCAACAAAAACTTTTACACTTTTATAAATGAGTACAGGATTAAAGAATCCCAGCAGATACTGAAAGACCCGGAAAATTCCGACGCCAGCATTCTTTCAATAGCCTTCAAATCGGGATTCAATTCCAAATCCACATTCAATACTACTTTCAAAAAAATCACCGGTCTGACCCCTACTGAATACAGGGAATCGATGCAAATCAAGTCCTTGCTTGCAAGCTGATACGATTAAATCACTTTTTTGCAGTTTTATCTTGTAAGTCAGGTCGATTTGACCCGGCTGTTAATGTATATTCCTGCCAACTTTATTCTAATATCTGAGGTTACTAATGAGGATCACGGTCTTTCAATGTATTATTTTTATTATCTTCACGGCTACCTGCCTCCGTGCAGAGGAGACAGCGGCGGAGAGAAAAACAATATCCTACGACAGCTATATCGTTGAGATAGAAAAATCTCTCCCGGAACTGAAAAGCAACGATATGGACATACTCTCGGCGGAGAACAGGGTCAGGGGCGCCAGATCGTCGGGCGACACATATCTCAACGCAGGGGGAACATTTTTTTCACAGAACAACTATTCCGGCTATACTGATGCAGGCGACGTCAGGGGTTATAATTATTATGCCGGATTAAGCAAAAAAATCACATCAACCGGTACAAATCTCAGCGCTGCATATAACTATTCGCAGGGGGATTATTCCAGCCTGCCGTACGGTGCAGCGGATACCTCGGCCTATACGCCATCACTTTCAATAAAAGTTTCACAGCCCCTGCTTTATAACTTTCTCGGAAAAGTCGACAGCTACTCAGAGGATAACGCAAAGATGCAGCTTGAGATTGCGAAAACGCGGCTCGGCCAGAACAACAACAGCGTCCTCAACAGCTACAGGAAACTCTACTTTCAATGGGTAATGTACGGTGAAATAATAAAAAACCTCGACGAGGCGATCAGCAATCTCAATGTACTCAAGGCGCAGATTAAAAAGAAGGTTGATGCAGGGCTTGCAGATAACGATGATTACCAGAATTCCACCGCATCCGTTCTGCTTTACGAACATCAGCGTACAGAGTACCGAACCGCCCTGCAGAATATCGAAAACAGGCTGAGAGTATATATCGATGTCAACTCGGTGATGCCTGACAGAAAAGTTTTCAACGAGTACTACGAAAAGGTTTCCGCTGCCGGCATGCCTGAAGTGAATTTTAGAAACACGACTAATTCAAAAATCATGGAACTTACAATAAAGAACTACGCCTTTTCGAAAGGGGTTTACGAAAACAAACTCCTGCCGGAACTCAACGTGTTCGCAGGAATGACGAAGAAGGAACTGTCGCAGTCGCAGACATACGGCGCGAAAGACACCGACTACAACGCAGGTTTTGAATTCAAATATCCCCTTGAGAACAGCGCGGCTGAAAGCGGTCTTAAAGATATCGATATAAAACTCAGGTCGCTCGATTATGAATATAAGGCAGCTGAAAACAGCTACAGGAAGGCTCTTTCAAGCTATATCGATTCTGTAAAGGGGATAACAACCCAGCTCGAAGGGAAGGAGAAAACGTTAAAGGCGAGGGAATTACAGCTGGTAACCGAGAGAAAAAAATACAGCCAGGCAAGGCTGCCGCTCGCTTACGTAATCACAACTGAAAACAACATCACAGCCGAGAGAACAAATATTATTTCTCTCAGGTATCAGCTTATCGGGTATTATATAGACTATATGGACCTTGTTAAATAACAGAAAATTATTAAAGATAAGTAAGTACTGATTCTGTCACTGCGAGGCATGAAATGCCGCGGCAGTCTGTTCTAAATGACTTTTATTCAGTTGAACAAAACGGTTATCTTTTTGAACAGATTGCTTCACGGAGTTCATCCTGAGTTTGTCTAAGGGTTCGCACTGACAGATAATTTTTATAATAGAGGTAAAAAATGAATATAGCTAAACTGGCAATTAAACGGCCGATTTTTATAACATGTATTGTCACACTGATACTTATACTGGGTCTGATCTCGTTCAGGAATATAGGCCTTGAGCTCTACCCGAACATAGATTTCCCTGCGATTGCGGTAATAACAACATACGGCGGAGCGTCTCCGGAAGAGATTGACCAGCTGATATCAAAACCGCTGGAAGACCAGCTCGGATCGATACCGGGACTGAAGCATATAAGCACGACGAACTCGGAGAGCCTTTCGCTGATAGTTCTGGAATTCAACATGGATGTCGAGGTTGACACCGCTGCCCAGGACGTACGCGACAAGCTCGGTCTTGCCGTGTCAAAACTCCCCGATGACCTTGAGGATGACCCTATTGTCTATAAATTCGATCCAGGCTCATCTGCAGTTATCAGGCTCGCGCTTATTTCAGATCTCCCTTCCGGAGAGATGTACGACCTGGCCAACGAGACCCTGAAGCCGATGATTGAAAGAATAAACGATGTGGGGAGCGTACAGATAATCGGCGGGGCCAGAAGAGAGATACATGTCGACATCGACCAGGATAAGATGAACTCATACATGATACCTATGACTTCTATAGTTACCAGCATGAAACGATCGGGATCAAATGTTCCGATAGGTACGGAGGACAGGGGATCAAAACAGACCGTATTCCGCGCAATGGGAGAGTATACAAATATCGGCCAGATAAGCAACACGCTGATTTCATTCTCCGGCGATGTGGGCAATTCCGTAAGCGTTAAAAATCTCGGGACCGTGAGCGACGGACTCAAAGACCTTTCAACAAAGGGATATATGTATGTTCCGGAAGCATCCCGTAAGGACGACAACAAAAAGACCGGCGCGGGAAGAATTCAGTCATGTATATACCTTGATGTAGTAAAACAGTCGGGGAAGAATACCGTATCGGTCACTGATGCAGTGAAGGCACAGCTCGGATCAATAAACACAATCCTCAAACAGATGCCCGGCAACAGCAGCATCATAGTAGCCACAGACCAGTCAAAATGGATCAGAACCAACGTCGATGAAACCGTAACCTCCATTGTCATCGGAGTAGTTCTCGCAGTACTGGTGGTTTACCTGTTCCTGGGAAATGTAAGGTCAACGATAATCACGGCTATCGCTATACCGAACAGTATGCTCGGCGCCATAATACTGATGTATGTAATGGACTATACGTTCAATGTTATGACGCTTATGGCCCTTTCTCTGGTCGTAGGTCTTCTTGTTGATGACGCGATTGTTGTAAGGGAGAATATATTCAGAAAGCTTGAAGAGGGTCAGGACTCCTTCAGGGCTGCCGAGAACGGGACCAATGAGGTTATGCTGGCGGTTATTGCCACGACACTTGCGATCCTTTCGGTGTTCACCCCTGTAGGTATGCTCAGCGGCGTAATAGGAAAGATGTTCAAGCCCTTCGCTTTTACTGTTGTGTTCGCAATGATAGTAAGCCTCTTCGACGCCCTTACTGTCGCCCCTTTCCTCAGTGCTTATTTTGCCGGATCCGGTGAAAAATCCAGCAACATATTCACAAGGGCTTTCGAGAGATTCCAGGACTATATGGACCGGCTCTATTCAAAAGTCATGGCTTTCTGTCTTGACCATTCCCTTCTTGTGATCGGCGTGACACTTGCCGTATTCATCAGCAGTGTAGGACTGCTCGGCATGGTTAAAAAGACATTCAAGCCGACCGGCGACGAAGGGGAGTTTAAAATATACATTGAGACCCCTCCGGGCACAAGCCTCCAGGGGACCGAAGAGGCATGTAAAAAAATAGAGGAGAAGTTAAAAACGATTAAAGAACTTGACCACTATGCAGTAGCTGCCGGGAGTTCTCTCGGTGAAGCGACAGCGGGTGAGATCCATGTCTTTCTCAAAAAGAAGAGAGAGAAGAACACAGACCAGGTTCAGGAAATCGTAAGGGGTATTCTCAAGGAGTTTCCAACCCTCCATCCCTCTGTAGCATCAGCACAGGGATTCAAAGGGAACGCACCCTACACTCTTGTAGTCTCAGGCCGAAATATAGAAACTGTTGAACAGGCATCCTCGATAATATATGAGAAGGTAAAAAACATTTCTGACCTGGTCGACATGGATACATCTGTCAGAAAAGGGAGCCCCGAATTCCGCGTTACGTTCAACCAGGAGAAGATGCAGGCGCTTGGAGTTATGAACAGCATTGCCGGGGCCGAACTTCGATACAACATCTCCGGAGAGATTGTAGGACAGTTCCGTGAAAAGGGCATCGGATACGATATACGCGCAAGACTTAAACCGGAACAGCGCGACCTTGGACTGACATTTAATAATACAAAAATTGCAAACACAGGCGGCAGGCTTATCCCGATAAGCAACGTCGCGAAAGGTGAATATACCACAGGATTCTCGAAAATTCTAAGAAAAGACAAGGCATATATTGTAAAAATTACCGCAAACATAGCTCCAGGGGGCGGTGTCGGTGATGCGATGGCAAAAACAAAAGAGCTGTTAAAGGATGTTAAACTTCCTATCGGCGTCAGCTATACGTTCAGCGGTGAATCGGAGATGTTCGCAGAAACCGCGCAGAGTATCGTTATAGCGCTTGTCCTTGCGATAATGTTTATCTTCCTTGTACTGGCGAGTCTGTACGAATCGTTTATCACGCCGTTTACGATTCTGCTTGCGGTACCGCCGGCCCTTACCGGCGCGCTGTTCGCGCTTTTTATAACCAGGTCCACTCTTGATATCATGAGCATGATAGGGATGGTGGTGCTTATGGGCCTTGTAACCAAAAACTCGATTCTTCTTGTTGATAACGCGGTACATGGAGTAAAGGCCGGAATACCGAGAAAAGATGCGATACTCCAGGCGGGACAGAGAAGGCTGAGGCCCATTCTGATGACGACTTTCGCGATGCTCGCCGGAATGCTCCCCCTTGCTCTTGGCATCGGCGAAGCAGCAAGGATGCGCCAGTCTATGGGCGTTTCGATAATGGGGGGCATCATAGTCTCAACGATCATCACTCTGGTCGTTGTACCGGCAGTATTTGAGTACACGGAAAGGTTCAGGGAGAAGACAGAAAGCAGGATACTTAAAAGGGAAAAACAGTGGGAACCGGCTATGGAGCCTGCCGCTGAACCGGAAGTTATTGCTGAAGATAAACCGAAGGGGAGAAAAAAGTCTTCAGTGAAAAAGTAACAGTTAAAGAGGAAGCTTAATGATAAAAGGGCTGGCCATGTTACAGGCCGGTCCTTTTATCATAAATTATCGCGTTTAAAATATTAAACTCAAACTTTAATTAGCATATCTCTGACTAACATCATTCTGCCATTCACCATAATTCCTGTTTGTTCTAAACAGTACTTTAACAGTCTCCTTTTCACCGGTTTCAGTTTCATAGGTCATCTTAAATTTATCGACCCATCCTGTCTTTTGATGGTTTAACGTATTCAACAATACCCATTTTTTTGCAAACAGCCCCGGAGGAATTAAAAAAGGACCGGCCATTAAATGTGTCTCCGGAAATATTTTTGCGTATTCAAGACGATTGAGATTTTTATTAATGTCACTTACAGTCAGGGCAGTAATAGCTCCCAGCGTACCCGCAGCTCCCGCCATCTTTACACCATCCTTTGATGAACCAGCAACCGCGGCAGTCCCGGCCAGAGCCAGGGCTCCGAGGAACAGATTGCGGTTGTACTCGCTTATCTGGTTCCTCTTTGAGGTTGCATCATACCATGTTGAAATTTCATTACCCGAAACAATTTTTATATTCTGATTGCAATCCTCTGATCCGAAATCTATTGAAACCTTTTTTACCTTTACCCATTCCTGAGACCTGTTTTCCAGAGTAACCTGAACCAGACCGAAATATTTACTACCCATTGAAGAATCTTCTTCCGCCGATATCTGAAGACCGAGTTTTGTCTCTTTTTTATCGGAAAGTTTTCCGTTTTCAAGATATTGTCTTGCGGTATAACGATCGCTGACACTTGCGCATGAAATCACGAAAAATAGCAGTATAGCAGGAAAGATTTTAAATTTCATCTCGCTTTAACTCCATATAATTTATAATATTCACTTTTTTGCACTAAATTAGTAATCAGAGTAAAAGTCAAGACGTTTTATATTTCTGTTATATCCTCTTTATTATCCCGGAGATATAAGGCATCAGCTGTTTTTTCCTCGATAACACATCCTTCATAAGATAGATATGGTCGGAGTATTTCGGATACTCGATCTTTTTCACGAAGTCCTCTTTACCCTTTACAAAGAAATAACTGCTTAGCCTGTTCAGATCGGTAACAAGAAGCGAGCTGAACAGATACCCTTTCTGTTCGGAAAGGTCCGCAAGAAGAGCGAGTATCCCCTCAGCCCTCTCCATAATCTCATCGGGATCATTTACCTCCACCTGGCTCACTGTAAATGAATAAGATCCCTCGTTATAGTTTTTCATATCCATGTTGACAATCTCGTCCACCGGTTTGCTGCTTATCAGTGATGAGGCAGATACAATATCCCTGCCGAATTCATCAATACCTAGATCCGTTATCTGTGAAAGAAATTCCGCCGTGTCCCTGTCTATGTCAGTCGTTGTTGCGGACCTTAAAATCAGCGTGTCCGACAGTATCCCTCCGAGAAGGATCGACGCGATCTCCCTTTTCAACGGGATCTTATGGTCTCTATAGAGGTTCGCAACAATAGTGGAGGTGGAACCGACCGGCTTGTTGATAAACGTTATCGGGTACGATGTCTGAGGATTTCCGAGCCTGTGGTGGTCTATGATCTCTAGAATCCTCACGTTTTCGATGCCGTCGATCCCCTGAGAGAGCTCATTGTGGTCAACAAGAATCACTCCGACGTTCGGTTCTTTCAGAAGATCGCTCTGTGATATCACTCCGCGGACCTTCATCTCCTCGTCAACCACCGGAAGAGACCTTGACGGAGAATCTGCAAACCTGTCGCGTATGTTTTTTATATACTCATCGGCATCAACCGGGACCAGCGTTATATCTCCGGCGCTTTTCACCGGCACAGAATGCAGCACGAGCCATGACGTACTTGCCGTATTGAAAGGGGTAACCATTACCGCAACTCCCTGTTTTGCAGCCAGTTCCTTTATCTCCCTGCCTACCATTCTTCCGGCAGATACGACCAGAACCCTGACACCCTTCTCTATGACGTACTGCTGTATATCGGCCCTGTCACCCACTATAACTATGGAGTTTTCCGCCGGCATAACGTCAATGTATTCCCTCAGGGTTTCGATCTCCGAGGCCGCTACTACGATCTGCGCCTTGAACACCTCGTCTGTATCCTTTTCAACAACATGCTGCGCCCTCAGAGTTTTGACAAGGTTTGCCTCCGATGTTGAAATGATGCTGTTCTTCTGCGGGTCTATCTTCAGAAGAATGTTTTCCGCAAATATATTGAAATGAATGGTGGATACATATCTCTGTTTTTCATCGACCAGCGGCATCATTCTGAACTTTTTCGATGTCAATACCTGCATCGCCTCCCACAGAGGAGTGCCTAGGGGCAGGGTAACAGGTTCCTCGCTCATATGGTTTTTTACTTTCGGAATAAGATCGTTTAAAAACTCCGGGTGCGGGATGTTAAACCGGTCAAGTATATATTCGGTCTGGAGGTTTACCTTTCCGCCCCTGGCGGGGAAAACATTTGTCTCTCCGAGTGAGCGCTTCAGTTCGGCATATGCTATCGCGGAAACGATCGAATCCGTATCCGGATTTTTGTGCCCTATTACATAGATCTTTTTCATCACTGCATCTCCCCCGCTGTTTTGTTTAAAAAACCTTATTTTATGTTAAAAGTACCGCCGCTCCAGTTTATCAGCAGCAGGACTTTACCGTTCTCTTCGTTTGCAACTTTAACGCCGCTGCCGTCTTCGGAAAGAATGAATTCATAACCCTCTGTGACGCCGGCGGCTTTTTCAATCTCTTCAATTTTCGGAAATATAAATCCCTCCTCCTTTTTCAGGAGCTTTCCCTCGCTGATGAAGAAAAAATCGAGCCGTCTGCACATGCATCCGGACTGGCATCTTATGTTTACCGCAAGGACCCTGATCCCCATATAATCGTCGGTAAAAAGGGCCAGCTCCACAGGCAGCCCTCCGTCCGAGGTCTTTGCCTGTATATACCCCTTCTTCAGATCCTTCTTCCTGATTAGGGCGAGCTTCCCCTTGCTGCTTAACGGTACGTCAGTCTCACACTGAAAATAGCTGTCGGGTATTAAGAAATAGTAGTCGAGGATGGTTTTCTCCGTTTTGGCTTTTTCTGCATAAATCGCCGGACATGATATTATTAAAGAGATAACTCCTGCCGCAAATATATTTTTTTTCATAAGATTCCCCTGCTTAGAAGATTTTTTCTGCTGCCGCGGTCTTGTTATTTTCCGGAATTAATATAATCCCTGCCGGTAAACGGGTAGCACTTTTTTACCCCGTTTTAAAATAAATATTATTGACATTATCTTTTATAAAAATTTTTTCCATATTGGAAAAAATGTGGAAATTGACACCTGATCCTTTACCGTTTTGTTTATATTATAAATAAAAGTAAATATCCGCAAACAGCCGTAAAAAGGGCCCGGCTCATATAACGCCCCCGATGACGGCTGAGGTTTGCATTTGGAGTGTTGAATCAGGACTTAGACCCTCTTCAATTTTTACTTTTCATTATATCTGAACATGTTTTTGCACTATTTTTTCATCTCCGCACAGGTGTTGCGGAGATTTCCAGACCGGAGGATCTGCCAATGTATGCAAAACTTTTGCTCCCTGAAATAGTAGAACTTATAGACAGAAAAGACTTTAAAGATTTAAAAGAGATAATCAGTGAATGGCATCCGGCCGACATCGCTGAACTGATCTCGGACCTTCCGGAATCGCAGCAATTCATCGTGTTCAGGTTTCTTCCAAAAAATCTCACATCAACAGTTTTCGACTTTCTGGAAGTAGAATCACAGAAGACCATACTTCTGTCAATGGGCAAAAAGGAGATCGCTTCGATAATAAATGACCTCTCCCCCGACGACAGGACATCGCTGTTTGAAGAACTGCCGCACTCGGTGCTGAAGAACATGCTGATGCTGCTGACCA
>CAYTNW010000040.1:0-23393 GCA_964439325.1 uncultured Leptospirales bacterium
TGTAAACGGAATGCATGCTTAAAACACAGATGAAAAATTGGAGCTGAAAACCTCCCGGCGGCATACTCTGCGCAGGGAGACTTCAGTCTGACATTCGTGTCAGTTACACGAGATTTTTAGCGAACTCAATTCTTCTCTTGATTGAAGGATGGCTGTAAAGAAAAAATTCAACTACCGGATGTGGATCTTTATCTGCGAGATTTATCTCCGCCAGTTTCTCCATAGTACTGATGAACGAATCCAGATCGGATGTCAGCTTCACCGCATATGCATCGGCCTGGAACTCGTACCTTCTGGAGATGCTGTTCGTCACAGGCATCATTATAAGTCCCGACAGCGTCAGATAAAAAACAAGTGCCGGGAGAGCCGCGAGGTCATAGACATTGCCGAATCCCATGCTCTTTATTGTAATAGAATGAAGAACGCTGCAGATATAAAACGAAGCAAAAATTATAACTGTACTGAACATTATATTTTTTACAATATGGCGGTGTTTGTAATGCCCTGCCTCATGAGCGAATACCACGGCAATTTCATCCGGCGTAAATTTTTCAAGGAGGGTATCGCTTAGAATAATCCTTTTGCTTTTACCGAGCCCTGTAAAACCGGCATTCGCTTTTTTTGTGTCCTTGCTCATGTTAAAACTGAATATGCCGGTTATTTTAATATTAACATCTGAAAGTATCTTCTCCAGCTTCTCCCTGATTTCGCCGTCTTCAAGTTTCGTGAACTTGTAAAACAGCGGAAAAATGATTACCGGCGCGACCCTTGCAAAAAACACCGAGATTACGAAGATAAAAATCGCGAAATATAGCCACCACATGTTCCCCATGCTGCGGATAAGAAAATAAAACACCAGCGAAACCGGAACGCCGATCGCAAGACTCACAGCTGTGGACTTGCCCCTCTCCCATGCCCACTTTAAAAAAGACTGGTTCGAGAGACCGAATTTATGTTCGACGATATAGCTTCCGTAGAAATCAAACGGGAGTCCGATGACTGAAAAGCTGAAACCGATGATCAGCATGAATACGAGGAAATCTCCGTAGATATTTCCCGTCAGTGCGGATTTTTCCGCTATATATATTGATATCCCCGAAAATGCAAGAACAGCCACCAGCAGAAGATCGAGTACAAGATCAATTATTGATAACCGCAGCTTGATCTTGTTGTAAAGTTTTTCGTCTGAAACTTTTTCCATTTTTTTATCCTTTTTTCTTTTCTGTATTTTATTAAAAACAGCTGCCATAATTTTTTCAATCATTAAAATCCGGCGGATTCTATTTAAGTGAATTTTTATATTCCTCGAGTTTTACAAAACGATATCCCCTCTCTTTAAGTATAAGCAGGCTCCTTTTCAAAGCCGGATACAGGTTTTTCCCCGGCATGTTCATGTGTCCTATAATCACCGAGCCGTTCTTAACACCGGAGAGTATTCTTCTCTCTATCCGCTCCGGTTTAAACCCGGCCGCATCGCCGGAGACTATTGAAAAGTTCATCGGGACCTGGTTTAAATCATATATTATCTTTACCGCGACGTCATCGAAATATGCCGTGCCGGGACGGTAGAACAGAGGTCTCCTGCCGGTTATATTTTTTATTTTTATCGCGTTAAGTTCAATCTCGTCTACAAGCTCACCGGCATCCCTGGCGCCGCGCCTGCCGTATATTACCGCGCCGTTAACCGACGCCGGTTTATGATACATACCATGGTTCTCGATTTCAAAAAGCGGATCGGCCGCGAGCTCCCTGACAATGCCGGTATTGGCATCTATCCACAGCCCTGTGACGAAAAGCGTCGCCGGAATTTTATTCTGACGCAGAAACGCGATCAGTTCGGCATCAAACCCGTTCCCCTTTTTACCCCCGCAGGCGTCGAGCGTAAGGGCCGCGATCTTTTCCGTCGTATCGATTCTCTCTTTCACGCCGGGGACTTCCTGGGAAAATATTTTCGGTTTTATTCCTGAATATTTTTTTACTACAAGCTCACGCAAAGCGGCGTAGTCACCGGACAGGGCCGTCTCAGCATGCAGGACTGCTCCAGCCAGAAGTAAAAACATCATTATATAGATTGAATTCCGCTTCATTTTCTTTTTGTTGATCCCCTGCCTTTTCCGAATATTCCGTTACCCGACATAAAACCGGATTTTAAAGACCGTACGTCCTCTACAGTTATAAATGATTTTGGTTCGAGCGCTTCAACAATCTCCATCACGCGCTTTACCCTCGACCGCGGAACAGTGGTGAATATTACCATAACCTCCCCCTTCATACCCCTTCCGTTGATAGTGGTGATGCCGAATCCTTCATCACGCAGCATCAGGGGGAGGGCCGTAACCTTTTCTGTTGTTATTATCCTGATAGACTGGTATCCGATCGAAACAAGAGACTCAAGTTTCATACCGACGAATGTTCCTGTGGCAAAACCGGCTGCGTAAAATATATAGCTGACAATTCCGTTAAGATTTTTAAAGACCTGTCCTATGGCGGTTATCCATATCAACACCTCGAAAAATCCGAGAAACGGCGCTATGTTCTTATAGCCTCTTGACACGAGTATTATTCTGAAGGTCCCGATTGAAACATCCATGACCCTGGCTATAAAGATCAGAAAAAGGCTTAAAAAACTTACTCCCACATAAACCTCTGTTTAAATTAAGAATTCGCCGTATTACAGATAAACAGATTCAGAAAAAGCGCGATCTTTAGCAAGAGAAAAATTATTTCTTAACCATATACGTAATTTAATCCTGTTTAACTCTCCACAGAAATTTATACAGAGGTTCCAGTGATTTGAATCCCTCAGCCAGGATCGATGCTATATCACCGTTAAAAATCTCCGCTCCGATATCACAGGTCCGCATCAGATAGAGATTCTTTTTCTGGTACCACTCCTGCAGAGCTTCGGGGAGAGAATTCTCGATCCTCTTTTTATACGAGTCACCCATAACCGAGAATATCCCCTTCTTTGATATAGACTGGGCTATCTTTCTGAACGCATCGCCGTTGACCTCCAGTTCCTTTCTGAACCTGTCCATAGTAGCTTTAGTCGCACTGTAGAACCCCATACCGTACCTGTAGGAATCGGGCATCAGTTCAAAGAAAAAAGCCGGTGCCTCGATCCAGTCCCCCTGCGGCCTTTTATACGATATCCATACATTGTTTCTGTAAGGGGACTTGTCGCGCGAGAAACGCACATCGCGGTTGATTCTTGAAATTATCTTCTCCGGTCTCAGTTCAAAACCGGGATCTATCCTGCTCATCGGTTCCAGAAGCGCATGACCGAGCGCGTTAAACGGGGATTGTACCACCGACCTGTACCTCTCCCTGTTCTGTTCAAACCACGGCCTGTTATTATTAAGATGAAGTTCGTTCAGAAAATTCAGCGTATCCTCGCTGAATCCGGCAAAGATTATTTTTTTCATACTTTTCCTCCGTCCTTTTTCAATTCAGTGACAGATGATATGCGGCAGGTCCGCTTTAAGGCATATCATCACAGAGTATCTGCTCCGCCCGCTGTATAATCAGACATCATAAACAATTTAATGCAAGAAAAAAGATAAAAACCGGAGTCAGAGATATAAATAATAATCTCCTGTAATTTAAAAAAAGTTCTTTATACGAAACAGCATAAAAAGTAACATATTATTCTCTCAGTTTCCGTAAAAAATGTATTACCGGTAGTTCCAGATAACAAAAAAATGGTTGAAATCTGCAAAAAAAAACAATATTATTCATAGGACATATGTGAAAATCGATTAAACTGCACGTTTTAAAGCAGATCTTCATGTATTATAACTGATACTCCCGGAAACAGGTCCGTATCAGACAGCAGTAACAATCCGGAAACGAATTAGCGGCAGCGGGTAACGTTAGAGAATTATATGAAAAAGAAAAATATTGAGACAATACGAGAAAAAAACCGGATCATCAATAATATTTTTGTCTCAATTGTATCACATAATAATTTTTTAATTCTCGGGCATAAAAATCCCGATGAGGACTGCATCTCCAGCATGGTAGCTTTCGCTCTGCTGCTTTCCAAGTTCAATAAAACAGTGAAGCTCTATTTCGCCGATGCAGTTCACGAGCATTTTCAATACCTGCTGAATATCTGCAAATACAACTCCATTGAGATCATCTACTCAATAGACTTTGATAACGACAAAATTGATACTATCGTCGTCTGCGATACGCCCAAACCGGACATGGTCGACGCAAGCCCGGCGATCAGTTCCATGATTTCCAGGAAAGACATACTTGTAATGGAGATCGACCACCATATCGGCGCCGACAGCGAATATATAGGGACAGAGGGCTATTCGCTGGTCACTGAAGCTTCATCTGCCTGCGAACTTATCGGACTGATAGGCCTGAAGCTCTGCAACAGAAAGGATCTTCTGAGACAATACAATATCTCTGATCCGTTTTCACGCAACTTTGTTCTTTCAATTCTTTCTGGAATAATAGGCGATACAAAGATGGGGAGATATCTGAAGTCCAAGCGTGAAAGAAAATATTACAAAATTTTCAGCACCATGTATAACAACATATTACTGAGAGAAACAACAAAGGAGTCCAATTTCTCAGACAAAAACCAGGTATTCGAAGAGCTGGAACGGCTTTCAAAGAAAGAGGAACGATGTTTCGACTTTATTATAAGCAGAAAAAAGTTTTCTCAATCAATAGGCTACGTAATCCTCGACCAGGCCAGCTCGGAATATCTCTTCAATGAATGCGGTAACGACATTGTTGTTTCAGTAACCAGGACAATTGCCGACATCCTTGCGGAGGAGAGCGGCAAACTGAGCCTTATCGCATACTACGACAATCCGGAACAGTCAAACCTCATCCAGTTCAGGATCAGGCGCGGTAAAAACTTCAAGAACTATGACATCAGAACGATACTTCAGATTTTTTCCATTGAAAACGGCGGAGGGCACGAGGGGGCTATCGGATTCCGTGTGGCGAGAAATTCCGTACCTGATATTTCACGTTATGTCGACAATCTTATTTTTAAAATCGAACAGCAGGTTTCAGGTATCGGTTTTTCAGAATAAACTGAATTCCCGCCGGTTTAATTCCGATTATTGTATTAAACAGTTAACCCTTCAATCTGGATTTTTTCACAGACAGAGGTTATATGCAGGTCTAATTTATTAAACTTTTCTTGATTTTGCGGGATTTTTTCAGTATTTTTAGACAAAAATTAACCTGTTTTTCAGGAAAGTGTTTTTATTATTTTTGGAGATCAAATAATGGCCGGGGACAATAAGAGTGGGTCTTCCATTGAACTGAACGATATTCTTGATATATCTGAAAAGCTGAACCATATAAAAGATATTGATTCACTTCTCGACAGCATACTTCTTGAAGCGAGAAAATTCTCCAATGCCGATGCCGGATCTATTTTTCTGGTACGCAAAAACCGTCTTTATTTCAGCTATGTGCAGAACGATACTCTTGCCAAACAGAAAAACAGCAACAAGTATATATATACAGATCTCAAAATCGACATCAACGAGAAATCCATTTCCGGTTATGTAGCAAAAACAGGAAAGCTTCTAAACATACCGGATGTGTATAACATCAAGGATGATGTACCCTATTCATTCAATCCCACCTTCGACAGGCAGTCTTCGTATCACACGAAATCGGCTCTTACAATACCGCTGATGACCAGCACCGGCAAGATTGTAGGAGTGATGCAGATGCTGAATCCCACAGACGGGAACGGCAATATACACCCGTTCACTGAAGACGAGGAGATTTTTTCAACGTTTCTTGCAAACAGCGCATCATCTGTTATTGAAGTCGCGAAGATGACCCGCGACAATATTCTCCGGATGGTACAGATGGCGGGTCTCCGGGACCCTAAAGAAACCGGGAATCACGTAAAACGTGTAGGTTCGTACTGCATAGAAATTTACCAGGACTGGGCGATTAAAAAGGGGCTGGAACTCTCCCACATAAAGCACATGAGGGACCATCTGAAAATCGCGTCAATGCTGCACGATGTGGGTAAGGTCGCGATACCGGACACTATTCTGAAGAAACCGGGAAAACTTGACGATGATGAATTTAAAATAATGCGCACTCACGCCGAACAGGGGGCAATGCTTTTTGACCCTACGGTGTCCGAAGTCGATGCCCTGACGCATGATATAGCTCTTACCCATCACGAAAAATGGGACGGTACCGGATACCCCAGACAGCTCAAAGGGGAGGAGATCCCTCTATCGGGGAGGATATGCGCAATAGCGGACGTGTTCGACGCCCTGATAAGCAAGCGCGTTTACAAGGACCAGTGGGACGAGAAGGATGTCCTCGAACTGATAGACGAACAGAGCGGCAAACACTTTGATCCGGAGATAGTCGAATCATTCAAATCGGTATATGAGGTCATATCCGCAATACGGAGCAAATATAAAGACTGAAGATGTAGTCTCTGTCAAAACTTTGCATTTTAAGATACATTCCTCCGGCCTTATTAACATTCAGCAGACCGGATATAGCTATGCCCGATCAAAATCATGGAGTATATTATGGAATTGAATGAGAACTACAGAAAGACGGCAAAAAGATTTTCACTCCTGTTTCTTTTTTCAACTGAACTTTTCAGTTACTTTGTGATGATCCCCCTTCTTTTTATTTACTTTGTAGTAAATCTCGACATATCAGCGGTAAACCTTATCCTTCTGTTAAAGATACTCCTTGTCGTAATACCGGTTTCAATGGCCACGACACTGCTGTGGGACCTGACCGTCCTCTCTCCGGTAAACAGGTATTTAAGGCTAAAACTCTCCGGGGCACCTCTCACTGACGAGGTGAGCAGAAAAGCCCTTAAACGGTTTTTCTTTCTCCCCTACACTCATTCTTTCGGTTCTCTTTTGCGCTGGATACTCGGCCTTGTAATGGCATATATTCCATTCACGATGATGGCTGAACTTTCCAGGGTCCAGCATATAAACATCTGGCTAACAGTTTTCATGGTCCCCCCTCTGGGCATGGTACTCTATTTTTTTCTCACCGAGAGGTTTATACAGAAGTGCCTCAATGACGGCTTTTTCTCGGAACTTGAGGTCAGGGGTGTTACGATACATGTTAATTTTCTATTCAGGGTTATTCTGTCGATCTGCGTAATTCTGATAATACCGGTCATCGCGGTTACAGGCTACTTCATGCTTGTACTGGAAAAATCGGGTATTTCAGGGGGCATAGAGCCTGTGAAACTCGGCCTTATAACGCTGTTCGGCATCCTTGTGGCATCAAGCATTATCTTCGGCCTTGTCGCATCTATCAGAGACAAGGTCAACATGATCACCAGGTATCTTCAGAAGATCGGCGACGGCGACCTGTCGGCGAAAAGAAGCATTATGTCTGTCGTTGACGACCTTACCATGATAAACCAGGATGTCTATTACATGAAGGAGAGGATAGCCGGAATTATCCGGGAAATAAGACACAACTCGATCCAGCTTGAAAACTCCACGGACGAAATCTCCCGCATAACAGAATCGTTCTCGACCGACACGCAGAACCAGGCTGCTACGGTTGAGGAGATCACTGCCACAATCGAAGAGGTTTCGGCTAGCATGGACAACATTGCCCACAGCGCACAGATTCAGGTTAAAGAGCTGAACGAACTGATGCTGAAGATGAACGGCCTGACGGTTTCAACCAGGGAGATGAACAGCAAAACATCAGGCGCCCTCAGCCTTACAGAGGAGATTTCAAGACAGGCCGGCAGCGGGGAGGAGTCTCTCTACGGGATGAAAGATACAATGGCCAAGATCGGTGAAAGATCGAAACAGATGAGCCTGATAATCAGTATAATCAACGACATATCCGACAAGATCAACCTTTTGAGTTTAAACGCTTCGATTGAAGCGGCACGTGCCGGGGATGCCGGACGCGGATTCGCCGTTGTTGCCGATGAAATCTCAAAACTGGCCGACACAACGGCATCAAGCGTGAAAGAGATCGGTTCGCTGATAGCGTCGAGCGAAGCGGAGATAGACCACGGCATCGGCATAGCAAACGACGTGGTGGAAAAGATAAGCATAATCACACACGGCGTCGGCGAGATCAACAGCATGATGGAGAGCATATCCGGCTTTATGAACACGCACATTGAATCGAACGAGAAGATAAACAAAGAACTGGTCAGTGTATTGACAAAATCGGGCGAGATTGAAAGTGCAATCAGCGAACAGAAAGTTGCCATGGCGGATGTAGTCAGCTCGGTCAACAATATCAATGAGCTGACTCAGAGGATAAGCATCGGCTCGGAGGATATTGCTCACAACACAAAGAGCAACCTCCAGATGACCAATGTTCTGAGAACAAAAGTCGGATCGTTTGTCATTGAACAATAACAGCGGGGGGATGAGAAATCAGCTAAATGTTCTCAATATCCATTCGAGCCCGTACCTGTAATTAATCCTGCGCCAGAGAACAGACAGCAGCATGAAGAGAGAGATTATCAGCAGCACCAGCAGCATCCCCTCCATTTCGGGGAGCTTTCTGTAAAAGTTCAGCCTCAGACTTATCTCTTTAAAGATCACAACATGAACAAAAAGAATCGTCAGAGACGACCTGCCGAGGCTTACAAAAACATTCATCACCATACCGGACTTTATTCCGTCAAGCCATGTAGATAAATAAACAGCAGCGCTGCTGAGGCTGATCAGTAATAACGAGATCGGCAGGTGCGAAGGATAAAAATTCGGATTGAACCTGAATATCCGCAGGTATGGCCCGTTACACGTCATCCCTCCGGCAAGGCTGATTGCATCCAGGAGTACGCTTAAAGAGCAGAGAATGACTGAGTAATACAGAATCCTTTTACGCTTGTTCCCGTATAGCCATCTTCCGGCGAGCATACCTGAAACGAAATAAGCAAGCCACGGGAAAACCGGAAAATGTCCCTCGGCAAAAATCAGCCTGAAAACACCCCCGGTCAGTTTATAGTTAGACATCCTGTCGTTACCCATTTGTAACGGGGTGTTCAGGTAAATCTGAAGAGCGATTGATAACGCGAGTACGGAAAAAACAGCGGCTAAAAGAACTCTATCGGACATCCTTACCAGAACAGGGGTACATATAAGAGCAAAGCCTATCAGGTGAAGAACATACCAGCTGCCTGGTGAAAACCAGCTGGGTGTCAGTATATTCAGAAGATAGCCGGAGATAATCAGCAGAACTCCTCTTTTGATAAAAACAGTATCGCTTGTATTACTTTTTTTTATCATCAAAAATGCGCCTGCCCCGGAGAGTGTAATGAATATCGGGGCGGCAATCCCTCCTGCTCCGTTGAAAGCCATGAACACCGGATGTTCGCTGATCATAAGTGCAAAATTCTGAAATGGGGCATTCCACAACCATACACCGAGGTGCTGCTGCAGCATTAGAATTACAGCAAATCCCCTGAGCGCGTCGAGGTATTGCAGTCTTTCAGTTTTTCCGATATTCATAACCTTCAATACTTCCTGTCATGTTTTGTTACCAGCTGCCGCTGGATCCGCCTCCGCCGAAACTCCCTCCCCCGCCGGAGAAACCGCCGCCTGATGAACCTGAAAAACCGCCTCCAGATGAAAAGAACGATGACGAACCCGAACCGCCGCCGGAAAATATTCCAAGCTTTCTTGTTATACTCTTCCCCTTTTTTGACTTTCTGAAAAACAGTTTCGCCGCCGGCGTTCCGACAAGATAAATACCGAGTATTATGAAATTAATCTTAACCCCGACAACCACCATCGGGAAGATGGCCCAGAAGGGTATGAGAAAAAGATACATAAAAATCCCCTGAAACCCGCTTTGAAAAAGCATCAGAAAAGTGAAAAGTCCAAGTATAGAAAAAATGAAAATACCGATTAAAATCCTGGTGACTACAGGTATATCGCTCACCTGCCCGTCTATATCATTTTCAGGTTTTTCAATTCCGGCATCTGCTGCAGAGGAATTACCGCCGGGGGCCGTATATCTCCCTGTCTCAATTGTCCTGATAATGGCATTGATTCCATCTGTGATCCCTTTATCATAATCATTTTTTTTAAAGGACGGAGCCATCTCTCCGGAGATTATCCTTCCCGAGACAAGATCGGTAAGCGTCCCCTCGAGGCCGTACCCCACTTCGATCCTCATCCTTCTGTCTCCGGGAGATACGATCAGCAGCACTCCATTATCCTTCCCCTTCTGTCCGAGTTTCCATGTCTCGGCAACCTTTATAGAATACTGTTCTATGTTTTCACCCTCAAGAGACTTAATCGTCAGCACCGCAATCTGGTTTGTTGTTTTCCGTTCAAAATCCTTCAGGGTCTTCTCAAGCGCGATCACGGCATTCTCCGACATTATCCCTGCATTATCATTTACCCTTCCGGCGAGATAAGGGACCTCAAGAGCATACACGGACTGTACCGTGATAAAAACTACGGCCAGCAGTTGAATAAAACGTTTCATCATAACCCGCCTCCGGTCCTGACTTCATTAGACAGCTCGTCGGCATCATTGTCATCTTTTTTTATACCGGCATTCCGGAGAAGAACGCCGCACATACCTATCACTTTAACTATCGCTTCCTCTTTATTACCGGACTTCAGACCGGCTGTAATCACAGAGATTACTTGATCCCACTCCTCCTGTCTGACCCTTCTATTGATTAATGTATCACCGAGTATCACCGCTGATCTTTCAAACAGGCTCAGATATATAAGTATACCGCTCCTCTTAACTGTATTGAAGACTTCGTGATGAAGGAATGCCTCGTGAGCCTTCAGACCGGTATAGTAATTCATTCTCCCCCTGCCGATAAGGGCCCTCCGGTATGGGGCTGATATCATCGCCACAGCAGCCCCAGCCGGGAAAGCGATCCCCGCTCCCGCTATCAGAGCCATGCTGTCGAATACCGGATAATTGTAATAAAAAAAATGCAGAAAGATAGCGGCAAGAAGATACAGTATCATGAAACTGGCGCCGGATTTCCACGATGTTTCATTATAGCTGTCGCTTTTTTCGTTTATATGAACAACAAGCTCGCTCCCCGTTATTTTTTCGGCATCCGCAATTGCCGAAGCAATCTTCTCCTTTCCGATACCGTTTAAAAAATCTGAAACATTCATTGATTACCCCCTGTGCTGAAAAAATTCAGGATGGAACCTCCACCATGTACAGTATATCATTGAACCTGAAAAATTCAACAATATAAAATAAATTGAGTCAGACAAAATTTTTCATTTCTCAACAGTCCTCCGAACACCATGAAGGCGAACTCACTTTTGCCGGTATTTATTGTTTAATAAACCAGATGCCATGATTTATACAGAAATCCTCCTGCGTCAGTTCTTCAAAAAGGGGGATAGAGCTGATCTGCATCTCCCGCAGGGGGAGGCCGCATTCATTTGCGTCAGTGCAGTCAGGATTACTGCCTGTAGAGAATCGAGAAGAGGTTGAAATAATGTATGCCCGGTCCATCCTTACCCGCCCGGGCGGCCGGACAAAAAATTGATTTTTCCCATAGGAATCATATATTAATTTCAAAAGCGCATTGCTCATATTAAAAGCTGATATTTGTACACGATATATTCAGATAAAGAGGAGGGATTGTATGAAAAAGGAGATGATGGTTCTGATGTCAGTGATAACGTTTCTATGTCTTATTCCTTCGGCGTCGATGGCTGAAAATACTGAAGAAGGTTTTTTTTCTTTAGCCCTTAAAGCCGGTTACGATTTTATGGGAAAATCAACTATCGATCTTAACGGTTATAGCGGAATGGAGAACCAGAGCGGGGATGTTAAAAACGGATATTCACTCTCCGCGGAGGGATTTATGAATCTGTCTATTCTGAGGCTGGGACTCGGTATTTCATATATGTCCGCGCGGGGGATTGATGAAGACTGGCCGGAGGGCAAATTTACCGAGATGCCCATGTATATCGCGGCTAATGTGCCCTTTGACGCGGAAAATTTTACCCCCTTCCTAGCTGTTCACGTCGGGTACAGTGAGTCGGGATTTGATTCCAGGATGACCGAATCGTGGGACACAGCGACCAACAGTGTAACCATAGATTACGGCGGACTGTACTGGGCTATTGGAGGTGGCGTTATTCTGGATAATAATCTTCAGTTTGAATTACTATACAAATCATTCAGCGGAAGTATCTCCTATAGCAGGGTATCAGGCAGTTCGGGGGATTTCAATACTGAATATACCCAGATGACTATCTCTGCAGGATACAGGTTCAGATAGAAGGTATTGTTTTGACATGGAGTGATTCGCGGACAAAGAGTAATATCTTAATAACAGGTTTGACGGATTTAAACTCCATACATCTTATATCTTCTACATAGAAATCTTCAATTATATCCGGAGAGTATAGACTTAACTCTCCGGATATAAAGAAACAGATTGAATTTTCTGAAATCAATCCCCCGGAAGTGACCCCGCGGCTATTGTGAGACTGATCGTGATAGTAAAAGCCTTACTGCCATGTAAATGGAAAATTGACTGATCCCGTTAAATAAAAGCATATATATAAGGTGCCGGGAGGAAAACATCGAAAGGAGAATTCCATTTTTTACTTTATTGTTGATTTTTTTCAGGGGGATGGTTAGAATCGCACCTGTAAAGATTTCACACCGTATTTCCACGAAATGGGACTGAACTGTTATAAAGGCGCCCATCCGGTCTTAAGGTTAATTTAAAATCAGCATAGACCGGGTAAGGAAAAATTTTAACTATGGAGATTAAAAAATGTATCGGCATTTAATGAACAAAACAGGTTACAGGATTATCACCAGGTTTATGTTATTATCACTACTCGTCTTCTGCATGACAGGCTGTAAATTATCCAGGGACACTCTCGCAGAATATAACGGCGGCAAGATTACAAGAGGACAGTTGTATGAATGGCTCGAGGTCAGAGGCATTTCCAAAGACGCGACAATAAAAAAGAAATCCATCCAGAAGAGCAAGCTGAGACAGATGGCTCTTGACAACCTCACTGAACAGGAAGCTTTAAAATCCGGTTTTGACAAAAGCGACGAATTCCAGAAGAAACTTGCCGGGGCAAAGAGGAGTTTCTATGCCGGTTTTATGCAGAAGAGTTTTTCTGGTAATACAAAATTCAACGATGAGGCCGCAGCAATACGGCTGGTAAAGCTGAACATCCAGACGTCTAAAATTGAAAACAAGAAGAGCAAGGAGATGACCGGCAAAGAGCTTGAGAATGCCGTCAACGCAAAGAAAGAGATCGCGCTTAAAGCGATAAAAGAGTATGAATCCGGCGTAAAATTTGAGGATGTAGCAAAAAAATATTCCGAAGATTTTACCGGCAAAAACGGCGGATTCGCCGGGTATATAACCCGAGACATGCGTGAACCTGAATTCACTGCTGCGGTATTCAATATGAAAAAAGGGGAATACACGAAGGAACCGCTGAAAATAGGGAACTCCTTTTATGTGGTTCTCCTCGAGGACAAAGCTGCAATTACCGATGAAAATATCGAATCGGTAATAAAAGACAAAAACAACTCCACTGCGATGAAAAAAAGACTTATCGCCAGAAGTATAACATCCCGCGTTGACCAGCTGAAACAGGACAAGGATGTTGTTAAAAATTTTGATCTGATAGACAAGGGGAATCCGGCTGCGGTGATATTCAAAGCCGGGGACATAACATGTACATTGAAAGATCTAAACGGCTATATCGACAAAATCTACAATAAGGCCCTTCACCCCGACCAGAAACCCCTGGACAGCAAAACAAAGAAAGATCTAGCAGAACGCCTGCTGACAGAAGAACTACTGGCGAGGGAACTTGTACGGACAGGTCTTGATAAAAAAGAACAGTTCACCAAAGAGTGGTCACACTATTACAGGCACATTCTTTCATCAGAGTATAAAAACAATAAAGTCCTTGCCGGCATAACCATAACTGATCAGGAAATAAAAGAAGAGTATGAAAAAAACAAATCCCGCTCATATGTAAAGAGAGAGATGAAAGGTAAGAAGATGGTCCAGTCATTTTATTCTTTTGGCGAGGTCAAGGAGAAGATCAGACTTGTTCTCACAAATAAGAAAAAAATTCAGTCGATCAGAGAATGGGAGGAAAAATTATTATCCTCCAATAATTTCACTATCAACGAAAAAAAACTTGAGGGTAACTAAAAATATTTACATCATATTAGACGGAACCGGTAGATTAAGGCGTATCTGTTCCTGAAGCTCAAGAATACCTGAATCCGGAAGTCTTCCCCATCATTATCGGGGGAAGACTTTTATCGGAGAGATGACCGGTCGAAGAATAAAACCAGCCGCTTAACTAAAAACAGCTTAATCCGTTTTCCTGATTTTTTTAAAATAGACCGATATAAAACTGAAATAAACCGCCAGCGGGAAGGATACCAGCATCGTAAGTACAATTATAAATGATACTGTTATTGTATTTTTTACTATTTTAAGATAACCGGGAAGATCGTTTCCGTACTGCTGTAGTGCTGACATTGTATTATCAACCGGTATTATCCTGCTGATAAACTCGGAAAAATACGACGCAGATATAAGATTTTTCATTGACGGCGAATATGCAATTGCAACTTTCCACTGAATAGATTTCGTAATGCCCCCTGCATACCTGATAACAAAGACCATTAATATTATACACAGGATAAGAAGCGCAATTGAAACAAGAAGATAAAAAATAATATTCAGCCATTCTTTTTTCAAAAGTCCATAAACTTCCAGAGCAATATTTTTTACACCTTCAACCTCAGCCGCTACAGGGGGAATAGCAGCCAGTGTACAGATCGCTGCAATTACAATTAAAATATTAAGAATAAAAACCGGAGCTGTAAGCAGCGACATAACCATAGGCCCCGCGTAAGGGACCAGTGATACCATCGATAAGCCTGTTTCCAGCATGATTACTGCTGAAAATGCTATCACGGTCAAAAGCGACAGTGCAATCACATACCGGCTCCGTTTAAGTGAATCGATCACGGCCTCACGTGTATTGATATCATCTGATGCGGAATTCACAACCCTGTAAATGCCCGAGTACGCTGCGAGGAGAAATGTAAAAAAAACAAAAATACCGAAATTGAGCAGAAAAAAATAGAGGAAACCGTCTTTCTGAAAAATTCCTGCCATGAAAATAAAAATCATAGAGAGAACTGAACCCAGCACGATAAAAAACCAGGTAATCCCGAAGACCTGCATAAATTTCCCGGTCGAAAGAGTAACATCTCTTCCAATTTTAATTGCCATTGATAATCCATCCTTAAATTTTGATACCGCCGGAAGACCCGCGGCGTGATTATTCTGCCATCAGACAGGTTTATGCAGCTTCTAGACTAATCACTGATTACTGTTTGTCAACAAAATTCATATTAACCGACTTTACAGGATAACGGCAGAGAGAAGTCCTCTGTTAAAAAAATTATCGCCGGTCACAGTTATTGTAATTGATTTTATACATGAAAGAGCAGACCATATCCGTATGCTTATAGTAGATGGTATCTGTAAAAGTTTCCCTCGTAAAAAAGAGATGGTCCTCTCGGACATCTCTTTCACTATTAACAGGGGAGAAGCCGTATCCCTTGTCGGGGAAAATGGAGCCGGAAAAACCACCCTTATCCGGATTCTATCTATGATATTGAAACCGGATAAGGGTTCTATATCCTGGAACAGTGTGAAGCTAGACAGGTCTCCGGATTATCTGAAAAGCGTAACCGGGACCCTGTTCTCCGGGGACGGTTCACTTTACGACAGGCTTACAGCGAAAGAGAACATCATATACCATGCCCGGCTGAATGGGGTTGACCAAAAAGCATACTCCTCAATGCTCGATGTATTGACCGACGAGCTGTCTCTTTCTGAATTTCTGAACGACAGGGTATCAACCTTTTCGAGGGGGATGAAACAGAGAACAGCTATCGCCCGTACGCTGATAACAGATCCCGACTTTCTGATACTGGACGAGCCGTCAACCGGACTTGATATCATTGCCGCCGGCGCCGTTAAAAAAATTATCACACGGCTAAAAACAGCGGGGAAAACCGTTCTTTTCTCCAGCCATAATACCGACGAAATTTTCAGCTGTGCAGACAGAATTATCGTGATACACAAAGGAAAAATAAACTGCGATAAAAATGCAGAAACATTCCAGTCCTTACACGGCAGGGACATCTCCTGTTACATACAGGAAACTGCAGAATTACCGGATTTTCAGCAATAGAAAACTGCCGGCTGCGGGTGACAGCACAAAAAAAACATAAGTCATTACCGGTAAACAAAAGTAAAAATGAAAACTTTAATAATCATAAGAAAAGAACTTCTGGACCAGATTCGCGACAGGCGCACAATAGTCGCTGCAATTCTTATGCCGGCAGTTATCGTTCCGATGCTGCTTTTTTTAACCTCACAGCGGTCGCCGGATAACCGGAGCAATAATCCTGCCAGGATAATTATAGATGAAAACGAAACCGGTCTTAAACTGATCATACAGGGTTCATTGAACAATGCCATGATTATAAACGGCAGCAGCTCAACCGGGGATATCATCAACGGCAGAGCCGACATAAAAATAGAGAGCATAAAAAAAGGGAATATATACGAATCTATTACTATTTATTACGATTCGGCGAGGATAACATCATCTCTTGCTTATACAGAAATTGAAGCGATATTGAAATCACAATTCAGCAGCAGATCAGGCGCATCGGACTCAACGGTAATAAGATCACAGGCGGTCCGCGGCGACAAAGAGAATAAAACCCTTTTGACGCTATCGCTTCTTTTACCTGTTTTATTTATGGTATTCGCAGCGTCATCAACAATGTCGGGGGCCATTGACATGAGTTCGGGAGAGAAGGAGCGTTCAACCATTGAAGTCCTCCTGAGTTCAAACATTTCTCACAGTGCAATTATACTGGGGAAAATACTCGCATCCTCAATAACAGGACTCGCTTCGATCTTATCTCTTCTTGCCGGCCTGATTCTCAGTTCGCATTTCTACCCACAGATAACCGGCGGGATCCCTTTACTGAAATTCTGCGGAGCTGCCAATCTGCTGCTGATGACAGCCATTACAGCAATCCCGGTTTTTCTTTTTTCAACAGCCGGTATGACTATAGGGCTCTATGCACGCTCGGTGAAGGAGGGAACAATACTTACAATACCTGTTATAATATTAATTTCAGCTTTATCGAGCGGACTTGTATCGGGTGACCCCTTTACAGTACAAAAATTCCATCTGCTTATTCCGGTACAGAATTCCGCTTTCCTCATCCGGTCGCTTATCTTTAACCACTCTGACTTTTCACAGATCGCTCTATCTGCAGCTGTGAACATGGCCTTCGCCTTACTGTTATTGATCATCTGCCGTTATCTTTTAAAAAAGGAGAGTGTCATTTTTAGAAGTTGACAAATTTCCGACATCCGCATAGACTAAGGCTATATCTAAATTACGAGGAGTATTATATGGATCTGGTATATCTTCTGGTGGTAGTAATTCTTGTTATTGTAATCATCAAGATAGTATAACTCTTTATTTCCCGCTGAGGGTTGACTGTAGTTTTACGTGAATGATTCGGGAATATGCGGTCCTCTGCGGTAATATAAATCTTTATAAAAATCTGTTTTTTCGTTTTTTTACTTTTATAGACCAAATAAAAAACACCGGGACGCTATCGGCCCTGATGCTGTATTTACTTTTAAGGCCGGTTTTTAATATATCCTTTCTTTCATTATTGATTATTTTTTAATAATACGTTTTGAAAAATTAAATAATCAAATAAAGGTGAGTACCATAATGACAGAATTTAATCCCGGACACACCGATCTGTTGACCGACACAGACAAGCTCCTGAGAAAAATTGCTGCATTGTACGATTTTTTTTCCAGTGACAACAGGTACACAAAACAGATCCCTTTTCATCATCAGAAGCTCTCTGCCGCGAAATCTGCAATTGAAGAAGCGAATTACAAAAAATTTTCATTTGATTCGCACGCATCATCCCGATTTGAACAGGAATTAAATGAATTGAGGACTCTTTTAACCGACTCGGAAAAATATCTCGGAGAGATAATACTTGAGATTGAAAAAGTTACCGGGAAAAAGATTAGGTTCCGTTCAGAACTGCGGCAGTCCCTACGCTGATTTTCCCGGTTTTCCGGGCCAGAGCATAATCTTCTGCAACCCCGTATAATACTTTATTGCTTTACACTCTCCGCAAAACTGACAAGCGGCTGAATCCCTTCAAGCTGCCCTGAATGCGCAAAGACGATATATTTAATAGAATCTTTCAACGGCAGCAGCCTGCCGGCGAGAGCCTTAAGCGACCGGTTCTGCTGTTCAACATCGCTGCTGAAAATCCATACAGCATGACTGATTTTACCATCACCGGACGACAGCGCCGCATCGCCGAGAAACAGCACACCGTCAGCAAGATAAGCCGCCCCCCCTGCAGTATGACCGGGTATCGCATAAGCATTCACTTTTACCGAACCTACCATTACCGAGTCTCCGTCTTTAAGAGTGTCTGTAATTTTTAAACCGGTCAGTTCCGGCGGGAAAAATTTTCCGACAGGAGAATCATACTTCACTCTCCCTTCGGCCAGGTCAACCTCATCCTTCATGCAGTAAATCCTGGCGCCGGGAAATACTTTTGCCGCAGCGATATGGTCGGAATGTCCATGGGTGAGGAATACGGCCTTTACATCTGCTGCCTTCAGGCCGTGAGAGGCAAGAACATCAACGATCTTTTTACCATCAGGGGTCTTCCCGGCATCAACCAGTGCTATCTCCCTGTTCCCTCCATCGATAATAAATACCTGGGCAAAGCCGTCAACGGCATTGAACACTTTCCCCCCGGGAAAAACAGTATCCGGCTGGATCTTTTTTGTTCCGGTAAACGGCAGTATAAAAAGGGAGAACCCGGCCAGTACCACCAGCAGAATAAATGTCAGAAGACTGATAATAATTTTTTTTATCATTGCGGTTTTTCCTCCTGTTTTAAAACTTTATTGTCTTATCTTTAAACTTTTGATAAAAAATACAATGCTAAAATAAATAAACTGACCTTAGGTCACTGCGCATTATCATCACCATGATATACCATCTTCACCGGCCCCTTGCCGTTGTAGCTGAATCCTGTTTTAAGCCTGATCTTCTGCTCAAGCAGATTTCTGAATTCGGCATCACGGTGATCTCTTACCTGAACGGTCATTATATCAGATCCCTGCTTGAGAGTAATAATCCGTGATTCGACATAGCTGAAGAAGAAATCCTCGCGGATTGACGCGGCATTAATAAAGACTGTACCGTTAAGCGAGGATATCTGACGCTTGCTGAGGCCAAAGCATGATGGTATATGAGTATGCCCGCAGACCCACAGCTCAACTCTCTCCTTTTTGAGAACTTCGGTGAACCGTTCCGAATTGTGCACGTTGCGGTACGAAATGACATTATAAAGAAAACCGCTCCCTCCAAGATGGGAATGCGTCATTGTTATAATGTTTTTGTCCCGGTTGCTCTCCACCAGATTTTTCCACCAGAGGAATGCTCCGTCGGAAATGTCGGTACCAGAACTGTCAATTTCGTCAGACAGCATTATTACAAGCAGGTTTCCGTAAACCAGAGCATAATGCATCGGTTTACCGGTATATCTGAGATAAGCCTTTATGTTTCTTGCATCGTGATTACCGGAGATTTCGTATAACTCCCTGAAACCGCTCCTCCAGTATTCTTTATAAAACCATTCATATGCATCGTCCACCCGATACTCATTACCCCACTGCACCATATCACCTATACAGAATGCAGTGTCTATATTTTTCATTCCGGCTATATCATCAACCGCAATGCGGAAGAATTGCCTCTCCCCCTCATTGCGAGGCTGAATATCTCCAAAAATCCAGAGAACAAGGTCATCCGGATTAAACACAACAGGTGAAGACATATCCCTGCCCATTAACGGAATCACCAATCCCGGAACAAGAAGAGCGGTATATAAAAACCTTTGGATTACTGAAATCATTTTCCTCCCCTGACGACCTGTATTATTGCTGTTATCGGTGCCGCAGGATTTTACCGGCATCCGGCCGGGATAAAAATCTTTGGAACTTCATAACCGGGCTTACCTTAACGATGTTGCCGAACCGATCAAGTCATTTTTTTTCATGCAAAGTCCCGTATTATCACTTGAGAGTTTTATCATATCCCGGCCCGAATATCTGCCTGATCTTTTAGAAAGCGTGCAGATAATTATGGTCAAAATCAGAAGCGGCGCTTCTGCCGATACCATGAAACCACAAAGGGGACCGGAAACACAAGAATCCCAACGAGGGGAATAACAATTCTGATAATCTGGCCTGCCTCAAAACCTGCAATATTTTTTAATAATACAGCATCAGATGCATGGAGAGATATAATCCTCAGAGAGGTTACTCCCCAGAAAGCCAGAATGCAGAGGCTCAGTATAATTTTAACAGCATTATTTTCTTTAAGGATATAACGGAAAAAAATTATCGAACCTAGTAATATCACTGCTACCGATATAATTTTCTGAGGTAGATACCTGTAACTATATAATCCCAGATGGGAGGATATACTCCTGAACAGATCACTGGCAAGCCTGTTTCCGTTTAAAGCCTCCCATATTGAGGAAACAAGGGCTGCTGCAGCAATACACCCTGTCTGAAAACTCCTGCGATATAAATAAGATAATAATGCGATCGAAAACCACATCCCGAAAAGAACCGATCTCAGAGCTGCGGATTCAGTTTTAGAATATTTTTTATAGCTTGTGATTACCTTTACTGATCTCGGTCCCATTATGTACCGGGATGCCGGTTTTTCTCCACAGAAAAGAGAAACAGGCTCAACAGATGCAGCCTTAAATCTAGTATCCCATGATCCTTTTTTTGAAATGAAAATTATTCCGAATACAGAGGCTGCATCTCCGGAAAGATTGCCATGTATCGGTACTGAAAAGCTGTAATTATTTTTTCCTGTTTTCATTTCGACAGATCCACCACCTGAAAGAAACCCCCTTGAAACACCAGTTCTGTCTATCCAGTGAAGATCAGCTCCGACATAATAACCATTTTCAGGATTTAACATGGTGACATTTAACGGGAAAGAATCCCCGCAATATGCTGCAGAGGGCGATTCAACCCTCAGCCAGCCCGCTTTGCCGTGTGAAAAAACGAACCAGCAGAAAAGAACAGCAAGTATTGTATAAAAAACCGCCAGTACTGAAAATAACTTTCGCATAAAAACTCCATGAGCCATACAAAATAAAAAAATTATACGACACCAATACAAAAAAATCCCGTAAACATTAAAAAAAAAGATACCCGCCTGTCATAAATATTTTTCAGCATGGAAAAATGAATACGCCCCGGCCGGTATCCGGCTATTATCAATACTGAATGCCTTACGGGTTTTTATACAACAAAAGTTTTTACTTAATGCATGCTTCCATTGATTTAATCAATGGAAATCTTTTTCTAACTTTTCTCGGGTAGTAATAGTGAAGAATTTATCAAGACGGGTAGTTTTGAAAATATTCTGTATGGAAGGATTAAGATCAAAAAACTGTAGTGTTATTCCGTGATTCATGGCACTGTTAAGAAATTTTACAAGGGTCCCTATTGCTGATGAATCTATATAAACAAGTTCTTTGCAATTAATCGCAATGGCTTTCGGCTTTTTCTCAACCTGATCCCGCCACACTTCATCAAATTTTGCGACATTTCCTACAAAAAACTCACCCTTAAGAATAATTATAGTAACATTAAGCAGTTCTTCAATAATAATTTCCATGAAATCCTCTTATCTCCCGTACACTCTTCAGAAATACGCACAGACTATACAGAAAATTATTTTACAAAATTTATTTATATTTTTTCTTTTAATAAAGAAACGGTTCCCGTTTTGTCCTCCGGTTTGCGATTCCTTTTTAAAATTCAGGATTCAAACTATCAAATCCGCAACTAGATTATACAAAATCGTAAGAATATAATAACTTTTTACGCAAGAGTCAAGCTCTTTTACTCAAGAGATGGATAAAAATTTCAACAATCATTTCACTACTGACTCTATTAATTTGATCATCTGTCATACAAAGATGAAAATATTACTTTTCATTGCTTGACTAAATCTCCAGTTTTTCTTATATAACTCGGGTAGAGATTTATATTCCGATGAAAACACCAGAGATATATAACAAACTGATCGACAGGCGTGTAATAACTTCAGAGATTGCCGCAGACGTCATCTATTCCCTGAACAAGAGGGCAAAAAACTGGCGCGACAGCCATCCTGAAAAATATAAAGAGATCAGGGAATTGCGGATCAGCGGTGAACGAAATATTGCTCCGCTAATCGGAAAATACAAAGTACTGGAATACTACAGAAATAAAGATTTCATAATCATTTCGCTTTTCAAACCTGAAAAAATTCATGTAATAAACGGCATTGAATATCTTTATTACAGGGTGCACAAATCAATTTTTCATCTCCCCGGTTACATATATATGAGTTACGGCCTGGATTTTAACTTCAAGCTGCCCGTTGAACGCGCAGAGGATTTCCCCACACCAGGCGAAGATATTTCAAAACTGGTTTCACTTCCGTTCTGCAACAGGGTAATAGAACTGATAAAGAGCGGAGACTTTATCCTGGTAGACGGATATACAATCCGGCAGCCTGAATTTACAGGTTTTGGCAGATCTGACAATTTTAAGAATTCCACAAAATGACAGCTTTTCACGCCTTTTGCACTGAGCATTTTTAGGATGATATAAAGTTCTGGAAAATGCATGTTTTGACAGGCTCTGACCCCTGTTGATTTCTCCGCGGGGCTCTGACCCCTATAATTAAAAAATTTTTTCTTTTTTTTTAAAATATTTTCCAAAAAAACAATAAAAAGTGTTGACAAAATTAAATGATCTCTGATATACTAAACGATTTTTAAAAAATGGAGAAAATAATATGTATAGTGTAGAGAGTGTACCAAACCCGACTTTAGAACAATATGAAAAACTTTCAAAAGCAATCAGGGCCAAAGAGAAACAGGCAAAGGAAGCGAAGATAAAGGGTATGCATGCGAGCTTCAGCCTTCTAAGCGAAGAGATCTGCGAACTTAAAAGAAAACTCAGAAAACAGCAGATGGGGAGCAGATAACCCCGCTGCAGGAGATCTCTGAAGCTTGATGTAGCGTTAATCCAGCCGTTAACCTGGAGGCAGGAGCGCTGCGTGATGGAATTATTTTAAACATTCAACAGAAAGTACCGTAACCTGAAACAGCGCGTAACAGGTTATTGCAAATAAAGTGTAGAAGTTTAGATTTCATCTGACACTCTGACTTTCTGAGTATGTCTGAAAGAT
>CAYTNW010000041.1:0-22543 GCA_964439325.1 uncultured Leptospirales bacterium
GGATAACCGCTGAAAGCATCTAAGCGGGAAGCCAACTCCAAGATTAGATTTCCCTTGGGCCTCGTGCCCACTGAAGACTCCTCGGAGACTACGAGGTCGATAGGATGGAGATGTAAGCCCCGAAATGGGTTCAGTCCACCATTACTAATCAGTCGTGAGGCTTGACCATATTATTAAAAAACCCTCTGGTTCCCCAGAGGGTTTTTTATTTGGTACTTTTAACTTAAAATTTTTATGCAATAACCACTTAGTTTATAAAAGCGGCTAATCAAGTTTCTTTTTATCATTTATGAACAATGTAGAATTATAAGCAAGTCCAGTAGATACAATTATCCGATCAGCAGGGACTTTGTGAAGTTTCCCGTGAAGATTAACGGAATCTATGGCAATATATTCGTTAATGGCATATCGGGAGATAAAACCGCGTAAAATACAAGATGGTTATTACAGGCCATACATAAGACGGGAGCAGAAACTCCCGCTAATTCCGGAATTTAGTAAAAAAATCCCTGAGATTTAGCTTTTTTTACTAAACAGAAACGTAAATGCGTACCTGTTTAAATAGTGTATATAAATCCGGAGATTTTTTAAAAATGATGCCTCAGATGAAGTGCTCTTAAAGAAGGAAAAGTCATTGACTTGTTTTAAAATCGCGTTCAGCATGATTATTACTGGGAGTCTATTGATTTGCAACAATACAGTTTTTTGGGTATTGATGTCCCGATCAGTACTGTTCCTGTCTATTGGGTCTTGCGGTTTGCTTTTAATCAGGGATGTCGTTTGATTATTATACGTTAAAAACTGGTAATGAGAGAGTAGGTGATATGAAATTAAAATTCTGTTTCTTTTTAATGATCGTGATTGTATCAATTTGTAATTGTAATAAAGTTGATGATTTATTGACATTTACAATCTCCAATCAGGCTTCAATTACAATTCCAAGTTCATCACCAATTACCCTGCCGTTTGAAATTTTATTGCCTGATATCTCCAGCAATTCATCCCGGGAATTTGAGAATAATAATACCAGAACAGATCTGATAAAAGATGTAAAACTTGTAGAATTGAACCTTTCAATAACCAGTCCTGCAGACAAAACTTTCAGTTTCTTGAAATCAATTCACATTTACATTTCTACTGACGGGAGTGATGAAATAGAACTTGCTTATCTTGATGATATCTCGTCAGTTGCCGACAGTATCGCTCTTATTACGACAAATGCAAAATTAGATAAATATATCAAATCTTCTATATATAAACTTAAAACGGAAACAGTAATAAGGGAAACTGTAACAGAAAATATTGAGATTCTGATTGATTTAAAGTTTAAAGTAACTGCTGATCCGCTCTAAAACTTTTCTCCGGGGAATTTTGTAATAATTCGACTTTTAATAACTGAGTGTCATATGCCTGAAGTTAATTAGGCGCACGGAGTCTGAAGGCACATCTCCTCCGGTTATTAATAATCCTTTTATTTCGTTTCAACTGAATATAAATTTTTACCGGTCGGATTCCGGGGCAGGATAAATCTTATTAAACAGAAAGGGGCTGACCCTGTTTCAGGCGAGCCCCTTTCTGTTTATGATTATAAAATGGTAATTAGAAGTTTCATCGGATTTTTATAATAGAATTAAATACAATATTTGAATTATTTTATCAGATAAAACTCAGCAGTATTTATTCACCCTCTTCAGCAAATGCTTCTTCACGTTTCTTCACCGATGCCGGCGGAATTTCGTAAGATTTGGTTTTATAAATGTATGAAACAACATCCTCATAACCTGTTGATATGAATTTCTCCTGATGTTCCAGGAGGAATTTTTTATTGGCATAGGTTAACGGACACCAGTTGCTTTCAATTATGGAAAGAAAGGTCTGAAACGACTGAAACAGTATCCGGAGTTTGAATGCGTTCTGGTAAACAGATTTTAGATTATCTGATTTGAGATTTTTGCCGTAGCTGTTTTTTTTCAGTTCATCTTTAATAGCATTCAGGTCAGCTTTTTTATATCCCAGAATTTTTTCAAAAGAGAGTACAAAACCCAGTCCCAGTATTCCCACCGGCTTGGCCCAGAAAAATGCCCTCCCCAGAAGGCGGTCCACTTTTTTCTTTTGGGAATTATCAAGAGTGCTGATATTGCATTTCCCTATTGAATCGAGTGTTGCTGATACCATGTGAGTCACACCGTTGGCATACGCGCAAAAATGACAGTTCATCCGGTCAAACCAGCTGTAGTCTGCAAGATTGATTCTTCCATAGTCAACATAATCTTTTCTGTTGAGTTGTGCGGCATTAAATACAGTCAGAACCTTTGTTAATATTCTGAGGAACAATACCTGGAAAAGTAAAAAAATTACTATTGACGGGTACATCAGATATCCGCCGATCGTGCCTCTGATATACCCGTGTTTTTTGTTATTTGTCCAGAAAATACCTTTAAGCAGCATGAAATATACCTCTTTTTTTTTTATAAGGGAGATACAGTTTAAAATTCAGAATTTTTATCACAGACCATATAGATACTCATGAATGCATGTTTGTTTCGATATACGTGAGTATTCTTTATCTGAATTAACCGGTAGTACAATTCAGAATATATCTCATTTATATTTTTTTAGAGATAAAGGTTAACAGAATTACTGTATAACCGCAGGCTGTAAAATTCCGACTTTTTATAAGTTACCCGTTAACCTGAAACATGGAGCATATGTAAAAAGTTGCAAATTTTTTAAAGGCCGAAATTTTATTACAAAAAAAACAGATTTTTCTGAAGTTTTTAAGCTACAGGTATAACTATTATCTGGAATCATAGTGTTGAATATCAGGGCACGACCATAGAGGCTTCGGCCGGAACTAGTAACGAACAGAGAAATTATTTGTATTTCATTTGCATCTCGGTAACAACACGTGAGACATGGCAGGTTGAGGGTAGTATGTTAAGTATAGTTTTAAATAAAGTCTAATCTGATGAAGAGCGGGAGGTTAATACCTCTGAAAGAAGGGAACTGAGATCCGCAGTCTGATATGGTTTTCTTATAAATCCGCTGAGACCAACCGTTTTCATTTCATCAAGGTTATGGTCCAGTATGAAACCGGAAGCGATAATCACCTTTACATCGGGATCGATCTTTTTCATTTCCATAAAACATTCGTGACCGTTCATAACCGGCATTATCATGTCCAGCAGAACAAGATTTATAGCTTCATGTTTTTCATGGAATATTTCAATAGCCTCTTTACCATTCGCTGCTTCAAGCACCTCATAGCCGAGATAGTTAAGTATCTCTTTTGCGGTCATTCTCATTATCTCTTCATCATCAACAACAAGAACGGTGCCGCTCCCTTTAATAAGATCTCCTGGTTTTTTTAATGGCCGGATATTTTCTTCCGTCAGCGGAAAGTATATGTGGAAAATAGTGCCATGACCAGTCTCGCTGTATACCGTAATTGTACCATGGTGCTGCTTTACATTTCCGTATACTGCAGAGAGTCCCAGCCCTGTTCCTTTTCCCTTTTCTCTGGTGGTAAAAAAAGGATCAAATATCCTGCTTATATATTCCAGAGGTATCCCGTTCCCTGTATCACGGACCTCCACGATTATATAACGGCCCGGATCAAGGTCGGGAGAGTTTATTCTGCACCATGTTTCATCGAGTTCTGCATTCCGTGTTGAAAATGAAAGCATTCCTCCATTCGGCATCGCGTGGCCGGCATTGATACCGAGGTTGAGAAATATATTCAGCAGCTGAGACATATCCCCTTTTATTGCTGATATTTCAGCTTTAAGGTCCAGCTCTATATCGATCTTTCTGTCAATTGTCCGCAAAAGGAGATAGTATGTATCATCAATTACTTTATGAATATCAACAGGTAAAAGTTCGATTTCTGTTTTACGTGAGAAGGCAAGCAGCTTGGCGGTAAGTTCTGATGCGTGTTCAGCTGTTGACTTTATCAGGTTGATATACCTTTCTCTTTTTTCAGCATTGTCAGAGTACATATGCAGAAGTTCAGAGGCGCCCATGATGCCCCCAAGCATATTGTTGAAGTCATGGGCAATACCTCCCGCAAGCTGACCAATAGCGTCCATCTTCAGCGCTTGATTGAGCTGTTCTTCCATTTTTTTCATTTCAGTCATGTCTACTGTCGATGAGAGGAAACATGGCTCTCCGTTAAAGTCTATTATCCTGGTGGAGAACATCGTGTAACGCTTCTCTCCGCTTTTGGTGACTGTTCTTATCAGGGCATTATCGATCTTCCCTGTTGTCTTCAGCTGGTTGAAAAATGAATTCCCGGCATCTTTACTCCCCCTCAGTGTAAGATCATTACCATGTTTTCCAATAACCTCATCCGCTGTATAACCGGTAATTTTTTCAAATGCCGGATTGACCATTACGTATGTGCCGTCACTCACACGGTTTATCGATATCGAATAGGGGCTTGCTTCAAAGACATTTTTAAAGGTTAGAGAATTCTGGAATGATTCCTTCCTTAATCTATTGTGTTCTGTCATGTCCAGCAGTATGGCTAGAACAACTTTTCTATCGCCGGTTTCCACTATCGAAGCAGAAAATAGTCCGCTGATCTTTTTTCCGCTCTTTGAGACGAGATTGAGCTCCATTCCCGAAACACTGCCGGTTTTTGTTAAAGCTTCAACTACCTTGTCCCGGTCTTCCCGTGAATTGTAGACTTCCAGTTCATCAATAGTTTTACCCTTGATATCGCTCCAGCTGTATTCAAATGTGTTGAGCCAGGAATTGTTCAGTTCCAGAATGATCCCTGAGCCGGCCTCCGTGATAGACATCGGACAGGGATTATCATTGAAGGCTGATCTAAGCAAGTTCTCGGCTTTTTTCCGTTCAGAAATGTCCCGGATAATCCCTTCAACTCCTGCAATTTTACCCTTTTCATCATAATAATAATGACTGTTGGTTGATACAACAACAGTTGAACCATCCCTTTTTTTGAGAACAGTTTCATAGTCCGAAACGCTTCCGTTTATTTTAAGTTTTTCGAGCAGGATTTCCCGTTCAGCGGGATTTGAATAAAAATCTTCAGCTACATTCCTCCCTATGCATTCGTCAACGGATTCATATCCAAGAAGACTGGTAATGCTGGGGCTTACCATTATCACATCCCCCTTTTTGTCGGTTCTGTAAAATACATCCTGGATATTGTTTAAAATATTGCGGTAATTCTCCCCGCTTTTTATGAGCCGTAGCTCGGACTCACCCGGATGATTGAAGCGGATATAAATGTAAATGGAATATCCGAAGGATATTAGGCAGATTATTGACAGTATTATGTATATTATGTGCGTCATACAAAAAAACCTTTCAGTAATGATAGGAATTTAATCGGGAATAGTCAAGCAACAGGTTTAACTATGCTTATAAAGAACACTTCAGATCGATTACGATTTTTTTACTTTTAATTAATGAAATGATAAAAACAGCGGTTATTTTATTTCAAGATCTCAAGAAAAAGACTGATAATTCTAGGTCTGCCAGATATTTTTATCGTTGAATGGATTATTGAAAAAATATTTATGCGATTCTTTCAGTAACTCGTAATTATTCTCCGACATGACTTTGTAACAAAATATCCCGTCGATCCCGCAGTCAGCGGCCGATCCGCATGCATCGGCACCTTGCTGAGGGAATTTTCTTTTGAAAATCGCAGTTTATAAAATTTTTTTTGTTTCTATTAATTATATGAATTTTTATAAATGATCGGTGAAAACTGATTTTGAAGAAATATTATTCAGGCAGATTGACAGAACATAAACAGATTAAGATGCCATAAAAAAATAGTATTATTAAAGAGAATTAAGCCGGCCGTAAAAAAGGTTCCATAATATTGAGTTTCAAAAAAGCGGAGGTTAAGTAAAAATGGATAAATCTGCATATAGAAGAGATATCTATAGTGCAAGTGTTGATTATTGCACAAAATACAAAGAAAACATATTGTTCAAAGTTAACGGCAGAAATATCACATTTGGAGAGACTTTTTCGGAAATTAAGAAACGGAGTTCATTTCTGAAAGAGAAGGGTTACGGGAAGGGTAACGTTATTGGATTGCTTGCCGATAACTCACCGGACTGGTGCATAACCTTTCTTGCGATCTGTTCTGCGGGCTGTACTGTTCTTCCGATGGACACTAACCTCCAGCCGGATAATTATCCCAAAATGCTTGAGGCCGTTGACGCAGCGGCTGTTTTTGTCTCGGACAGATTTCTTGACGTTTGCGGAGCGGTAACCGTATATAGTATTGGGCTCGAACAGAATATCGGGGACCAGTCAGGATTCTCTCCTGTATCAATCGATTGTGATGATACAGCAGCCATGCTTTTTACATCCGGCACCACCGGTTCACCAAAGATTGTCCGGCTGACTCATAGCAACCTCCTGCATATCTGCTGTGAATGTACCAGACTGGAAGAGTATACGGAAAAGGATGTAACGCTGGCAATGCTTCCATTCTTTCATGTCTATGCTCTTGAGGCGACATTCCTCGCGCCATTTGTAACGGGAAGTATGATCGTTCTTCAGAACTCTCTGAAAGGGCCGGACATTATGAAAACTCTGTCAGAGAATCCGATTACCATATTTCCGGCCGCACCGCTGATGTGGGAACTTTTTTTTAACGCGATTGCCGCAAAGGCAAAGGCTCAGTCAGATTTCAAATACAAAATCTTTATGTTTTTAGCCGGCAATGCGCCGGTTCTGAAAAAACTGGGACTCGGCTTTCTGCTGAAGAAGGTTTTCAGTTCGGTACATGATGCCTTCGGCCATTCACACAGGTTTTTTATAAGTGGCGGCGCACCATTGAAGAAAGAATTCTTCTGCTATTATAAAAATATGGGATTTAATATTATGGAGGGCTATGGCCTTTCCGAGACAACAGGCCCGATTGCGATCCCGTATTATAAAAAATCGAGGCCGGGATCTGTCGGCGCACCGATAAACGGCAACGAGGTGAAAATAAAAAAAAGAAACGAGGATGGAATAGGCGAGATATGGCTGCGCGGAGATGCGGTGATGCCCGGCTATTACGGCAACGAAGAGGCCAACAGGGAGGTCTTCGACTCTGAGGGGTTTTTTAACACTGGAGACCTCGGGAGGCTCGACAGGAAGGGCAATATCTATGTTACGGGGCGTTTAAAGAATGTTGTGGTTCTGGATTCGGGGAAGAAGGTTTACCCGGAAGAGCTTGAATTCTATTTCAGGCAGTCTCCGTTAATCGGGGAGATAGCTGTATTTGACAGACCGGTTAATAATGTTCCCTCTGTTTTTGCGGTTATTGTACCCTCTGTGAGATCAGCTGAAACATACAGCGATATACGAAAAGAGATAAACGAACTGAACCGGAATCTCCCCCAGCATAAACGCATAAGCCGCTTTGCGCTTTCAATAGATGAATTACCGAAGAACACTACACGTAAGATACTCTACCCGGAAATAAAAAAGAGGCTTGATCTGGGGATGTATCAGGAGAAAGAGGATGATAACGCCGTTTTGGCACAGCAGCTGGCCGCAGATTCTCCCGCTGCTGAAAACATCATAAAATTGCTGAAGAATAAACTCGGAGAGGATAAGCTTTTTCACAACCAGACTCTGCAGGATCTCGGAATCGATTCGCTCCGTATGATAGACCTGATAGTATTTCTAGAGAGTAAACTCGGCGTCCAGATTGATGCGGGTATTATCAGAGAGAAGCGCAACCTCGGAGAAGTTGTAAATTATCTTGCGGCACTGGATAAGTCCGCCGGTCTATCTCTTGATGAAAGAATACTCAGCGGAGAGATTACAACTTATATGTTTCCTTTTTTCAATCCGGTTCATCATTTCACATTATTCATGTTTACCGTCTTTTCAAGAATTCTGTGGGGGGTCAGGGTAATAAACAGAGAAAAACTTAATGTTGATAATTCGATAATTATTGCAAACCATCTATCCTACCTCGACATGGTATGGATTGCATGTGCCATCCCGCGGCATAGAAGAAAGGACGTTTATGCTACCGGTAAAAAGCGGCTCTCTTTTCTGAGGTTTATATTCCCCATACTGCCGATGATTTATGTCGATGAGGATAACGGTATTGAGGTCCTTAAAGCTGGGGCGGATATTCTGCGAAGCGGCAGGACATTGATAATATTCCCCGAGGGAACCAGGTCGGAAGACGGGAAGATGCATGAGTTTCACAGCGGAGCATCATATCTTTCTAAAAAACTCGGTAAACCTGTTGTACCAGTTTCGGTACAGGGAGCGTACGATATATGGCCGAAGAACAGAAAGTTCCCGGGAGTTTTCACGAAGGAGAAGGGTATACTTTACGTAGGTGACGTCATAGATCCGGCTGATTATGAATCGGATGAATCTCTTAACAGGGCAATGATGGAAGCTGTGAAAAAAGGGATTGGTGTGCAGATATAAATCGGCGACCATATATGTTAGAGTTTTGTTGTGATATATGACGTAAAAATAATTTTTTACAGGCTAAAATTGTAGTCATCATATCTGTATAACATACGTGATTTTATAAAAAGACCTCGAAGCGTGCTTGAGACTTTCTTAATGGAAGAGAATTCCTCTTCTCTTCAAGATATTTAATTATTTAAAATCCTGATATTCGTACCATTCCTGTTTTTATTTTAAAAAAAACATTATAAATTAAATATTGACTTTTTATTGCTAATAGCTGTATATTAGCGCAATTTTATTTTAATACTTAATTGCTGCGGATATATTTATACGAATAAAATTTATCAAAAATCTGATTTCAGAACAGAAGGGAATAAATGAAATTTTACAAAAAATATTTAATGGGATTTCTTCTGCTGTATGTTTCTTTTTTTTCGACTCAGGTATATGCAGAGTCAGAATTTGAAGTTACAATAGATTCTTTGATAGGAAACATAAATAACTATCCGTTGCCTGTTACAGGTAATACAGATCTTGAACCCTATGCCAATCTTATACTTCAGTTAGTAAATGAAATCATCGGAAGCAAATGGTGCGATCAGAAAAATCTTGCAAAGGGATTTGCTAATGCAACTGCCTCTTCAGGTTATACGACCTCTTTAAAAGGTTACTACGGGTATGATATCGCCGCTTTCGCATATGGTGCATCTTTTTCAGCGCAGGCTTTGACTTATGATCTAAGCCAATTTAAGGATATAGATAAGACACTGGTCGAAGAGGGAGATGTTAAAATAGGACTAGGTATGGGATCTGCTTTCAATGCAGGGTATAATCTGCAGAACTTATTCCGTGTGATGAATATTCATTCTGATAATGATTTATATATCAATGCAAAATTTATGATCTGGAATGAGGATTTGAATGAAATTAATATAGGGTCAAAAACTTTCGGTTTTGAACTGGCATATCAGTTAATAAAGCCGAATAGTCTCGCGTATGGATCTTTTTTGTGGCGGGGTTTATATATATCCTCAGGTTTAATTTATAATTATAACAAAGCAGATATTATAGTTGATGCGCTATCAGATCAGATAATCTCTATCAATTCAGATTATAGATTAGCGATAGATCCAAAATTAAATCTGAGACTGGAAAGCAATACAAAAACTGTTCCTGTGGATATAACTACTTCTGTCAGAATTCTATATGTTTTAAATCTGACATTTGGTGTCGGAATGGATTATAATACAGGAAACACTGATATAATTATTAAACAGAAAAACAATATTATATTACAGAATTCTTCAGGTGACCATATCGCCGATATCGGGAGTATCAGCATAAAATCTTCAACCAAAGATGGTTCACCGGAACAATTCAGGTCACACTGCATGGTCGGGGCAGGTTTCACTATCGGGCCGGTACTAATCGATGCAACATTAATGTACCATTTTATTACAGGAATTTCAGCCGGTTTTTCGGCCGGTTTTACATACTGAGTAAAAAACTTAATTATATGTTCCTGAATTACGGCAGAAGATATTTAAAGACATTATAAAAGTATAAAAATCCCTCATTTAGCAATAAATTCAGACCAGATTTAAAAAATTTAATTCAGCTGGATTAAAACAAATTAATTATTTGACTGAGAGCATAAAAAGAGTAATAATAAAACCGACCAGCCGGTTCTATTGGATTAACAGATAAACCGCAGGAAATGTTGCAGCCTGAATCTGTGTAAAATTATTCGCAGATATCCGTTTCATTTCTTTTCAGGAGGTATTATTATGCAATCGGGATCAATAATAAGAGCTTATTTTATCTTTCTGCTGTTAATTGTATTTTCCCTGCCGTCATGTAAAAACACAGATTATTCGATAAATCCTGACTCCGAAATAAGCAGAGTTAGAACTAATGTTGCAGGCAGTTCAGGAGGTGATGACTACCTTGTCGGTGTCGGAATATATGATATAACAGGTCCGGCGGCTGAAGTGGTAATGGGCGGTTTTGCTGTAGATACGCAAAAAACTGCGGGCATTTCCATGAGGTTATGGTCCAGGGCCTTTATCGTAGCCGATCCCGATGATCATAACAGGCGCGTGGTTTTTATAAGTGCAGATACATGGGCTATGTGCCAGTCTGTTAAACAGGAGATTGCCAGAAAGCTGGCGGCAGATCCGGAACTGGGTAAGTATTATAACAACAGCAACGTGTGTATCAGCGCGATTCATTCACATTCATCAGTGGCCGGTTTTTCTCACTATTTCCTCTACAACGTTCCCAATAAGGGATTTATTAAAGACAGTTTTGATGCTGTGACAAACGGCATCTTTGAATCGATAAAACGCGCACACCGGAATCTGCGAACAGGAAGGATCTATATTGCTGAAGGCAGACTGGATAATGCGGGATGGAACCGTTCAAAATCTATGTACGGGAACAATCCCTCCGAAGAACGGGCTGCCTACGATTCAGATACAGATAAGACTATGACATTATTGAAATTCACCGGTTTCGATTCTGAAAAAAAAGAAGTGCCTCTGGGAATGATCTGCTGGTTCGCTGTTCATCCCGACTGTATAGGGCCGTCCAACAGGCTGATAAGCGGTGACAGCAAGGGCCTTGCTTCATATATGTTCGAAAAATACATGGGGGGAGATTACTCCAGGGATACAACCTTTGTTGCCGCGTTTGCGCAGACCAACGCCGGCGATGTGACGCCGAATGTTCCTTTTACGTCAAAATTTTATTCAAGGGATCTGGCTGCGGAAGCTTTGATGTCCTACGGAATATCAGATCCCGGCCAGGAGATCGCCGCTCAGGGTTTTCCATGGGCAGAGGCGAAGGGGGAGGCGGATCCTGAAAAGAACATTGTACTTAAACTTGAGGCATCACAGCAATACCGCAAAGCCCGTGAACTATTCGAGGGTACAATGCAGCCGCTTCACGGATCTGTTGATTTCCGGCATGAATTTGTCGACATGCGGACTTTATATGTTGAATCAGCCGGCTGCCGGACATGCGCATCGGGCATGGGCGCATCATATTCCTACGGAAGCCCTGCTGATAATCCAACTCCGTATCCTCTTTTCGGAGAGGGTGTAACACGTGACGACATCAGTTCGGTTGACTGGAACAGCGGTGACGATATTCAGAAATCTATTCTGGCAACCATTCTCCCGGGTGTGATCAGTCTTATATGGCCGAAGACATTATCAAAGGAGTATATCGAATGTCATGGAATAAAACCGGTGATTCTTCCTTCGGGGCTTATGTCCTTCAATCTGCTTAAGTTTATTCCGCTGATGCCGCAGATACTTCCCGTGCAGGTTTTTAAAATAGGAAATCTGGCTATCGCGGCTCAACCGACAGAGATAACGACAATGGCGGGGCGACGTGTGAAGAAAACTCTGATAGCGGGTTTCGATAACGGGCAGGTTGAATATGCTGTCGTAGCGGGACTGTCAAATACTTATGCATCTTACCTGGCGACATACGAGGAATATCAGAAACAGGGATATGAGGGGGGAGGTACGATGTTCGGACCCCGTCAGCTGGAGGCGTTTCAGCAGGAATACCTGAAATTATGTGAAGCAATTGCGGATGGTGATACAGTTGATAAAGGACCGGAACCCCTAGATCTTCGGGACTATCAGGTCAATCTCACTGCAGGAGTGGTATTGGATGATGTACCGGTTGGAAAAAAATTCGGCGGCGTTTACGAAAATACTGCTGCTGAGTACAGTATCGGTAATACGGTCAATGTGACATTCTGGGGTGCGCATCCGCGGAATAATCTTCATACAATGGGAACCTTTCTCACGGTTGAGAAAGTTACCCCAAATGGCAATGTGGTCGTAAGACGGGACTGTGATCCTGATACAAAGTTTATCTGGAAACGGAACGGCGCTGCGTATTCAAAAGTTACGATCTCGTGGAATACACTCGGCGCAGAACCGGGTAAATACATAATCCGATATTTCGGCGATTACAAGAACCTGCTGGGCAGTATTCATCCTTTTACGGGTGTCAGCAGGGAGTTTGTTCTGAAATAACTGAAAACCTGTTAGATTCTCCATTATGCTGCATGACATCAGTTAATCTGACAGTCATGCAGCCCCTGACGGCGACTTATATTTTTGAACTTCTTTAAAAATAGAACAGGCTCTTGATGATAGATTTGCCGTCGGACTTTAAAAATCACATTACGCTTTCACTACGGGAGTTCAGCACATACCGGAAAATCTGGCTGTTGAAGAAATTCAGTACAGGGAAAAAAACAGGGTGTATTTCTGCCACATGTTAAGAAATCCGAGAAGGTCTTTTAATACTGAGGTAAAACGGAAGTCCGGGGTTTGCGTTAACTGCTCCTGTAATAAATTTTAAATCACGATGTACTGATGTGAACTTTTGAATATTAACACAATGTTAAAAACAGATATTATAAACTCTGTAATATCAAGAGAAAAAAAGAGCTCATTAACGGTTATTTTGTGTAATCTAAATTTAAATAAAAAAAACTTGATTTTCACAAAAACAGAATTAGATAAAAACCGCAGCAAAATATAAATAATTATTCAAGGAGTTATAATGAAAAAGATTTTTTGTCTGTTTTTTATGGCATTGCTGACTCTGTCAAGTAGCAGTGTACTGGGAGATGAAGGGTGGCAGCAGGTAACCGACAGGGATGGAATCAAGGTCTACACCAGGTTTGCCCAGGGTTATGCATGCAAGGAGTTCCTTGGAGTTACTACAGTAAATACAACACCGGCTGTAGTCAACAGGGTCCTAAATGATGTTTCAGGCTTCAAAGACTGGATGTTTGAATGTCCCGATGCGTCGCTTCTCGATCAGAAAGGGGAGACCTATTTCGTTATGTGGATAGTGACCTCAGCCCCTTTTCCTGTTTCATCAAGAGACTGTGTAATGCAGACCAATGTAACAATAGGAAAGGATAAAATCGTAAGAAATATGTCAATTGCTACCCATCCGTCAAAACCTGTGACAAAAAAATATGTGCGTATGCCGAGACTGGAGGGTGCATGGACTTTGACGGCTGTCTCCGGAGGTACAGAAATAAAATATCAGTTAAAGGCAGATCCGGGTGGATCTCTTCCTGACTGGCTCGCAAATATGAAGGTTAAGGATACTCCCTTCGGAAGTCTGAAAGGTTTGCGTAATCAGGTGAAAAAACCGCAATATAACAAGTAGTTCTTCTTTATAAATATGAGATATATCGATATTATATCCTTATATCTCATATTTATAAATATCACAATACTCTCTCAGCCTTAAAAAAGATAATCCCTTTTAAGTTAAAAATATATTCATCTATTTTATAAAAAAGTTATTAAAAAAAATACTAAACAAAAAAATAGTTAAACATTTATTGAGTATTTCCGATATAAATTATGTAGAAAGTATACAATGATTTATGGAGGAAAATATGAAAATTTACCGGATGCAGAAAAATAGCAGAAGAGCAGCGGAAAGAATGGTTTTGCCGGTTAATGTATCGGGATTGAAAAAGGCTGCCGGCGGGGAAGATATCGTTATCCTTACCGATGAAGCTGTAAAAAGTTTTAAAAGAGGAAAAGAGTTAAAAAACCGTGACAATGAGCTTAGAAAACTGGCACTAGATCATGTAAATGATATTAATCCGGAGTTCGAGAATCTTGAAAATGACAGTGAGTTTGCCCGTGCGGAAAAACTTTCATTGCTGGCTGAACTTGTTATTAGGATAGTTCCATCAGTAAAAGGGGGAAATATTTATGAAAAGGCTGCGGATTTTGTTGTGGAACAGCTTAATGGCGAGAAATGAAATAAGTTGTCATCTGAATTTTATAATAGAAAATAAACTTGATATTTATTAATATCAGAAATGTTATTTATGTTGAACTGAATTAATTTAGATTTAGCTCAGATAAGTATAAAATTAAAATATACTAAGAGGATTAAATACTATGATAAGATCAATACTGATTTTTTCTTGTACTGTACTGGTTTCTCTTGCAATATCCGGGTGCAGTCGTAATACAGTCAAATCACCCTGCATAACAGAGTGTGAAGTTGAGTATTCGAAGTGTCTGCAGCGGAACCAGCCTCGTGACAGATGTGCATATTATGCGAATATGTGTGCTAACAATTGTAAAATGTCTGAATCGTTGCAGAAAATAGAAAAAAGTGCCAAGTAATCAAAAAGATCGGAATCGGTCATGATCATTGGTCTAAAATCATGGGGAGTATATATTCCGGAGAGAGTTGAAACCGCTGCTGATATTGCCGCTGAGAGCGGCATACCGGCAGATGTGATTATAAATAAGATGGGTTTAAAAAGAAAGCATATTGCGGGTGACGACGATCACTGCTCGCAGATGGCGGCGCGTGCAGCTTTGCAGGCATTGGAGCGGGGAGGGGTCTCCCCCAACGATGTAAATCTTATAATATATCACGGTAGCGAATATAAAGATCATTTTGTATGGTCTGTTGCGACTCATATACAGCGGCTTATAGGAGCGGAGAACGCCTCCTCTTTTGAAATATATGCGCTCTGCGCCGGTGCGCCTGTAGCGATAAAAACCGCAAGGGCGATGATGCTTGATGATGATTCCATAAAAAATGCTTTACTCGTAACAGCTTCACGCGAAAACGATCTTGTTAACTATAAAAATCCCAGAGTCCGCTATATGTATAATTTCGGTTCAGGTGGTGGAGCGATGCTTCTTCAGAAGGGATATGATCACAACCTGATACTTTCAAGTGCAATAATAAATGATGCTTCCCTCAGTACGGCCGTCTATATGCCGGGAGGGGGGAGCAGGTCTCCCGTAGTTAGCGAAACTGTAAATCCTGAAATGTATCAGTTTGACGTTATGGATCTGAAGCTGCTGGAACAGCAACTTGGAGAGGTATCGATGCCGAATTTCAAACGTGCAATACTGAGCGCTGTTGAAAACAGCGGATACAAGCAGGAGGACATAGGTTTTCTCGGTATGGTACATATGAAGCGTTCATTTCATGATGCATTGATCTCGGAACTTAAACTGGAAAGCGGCCGGTCAATCCAGTCAGTCTATCTGGATGAATATGGACATATGCAGTCTGTCGATCAGGTTATGGCTATTGAACTTGGGAACAGGGCCGGATTGCTGAAAAATGGCCGTCTCGCAGTGCTGGCGGCAGCCGGTGCAGGATATACCTGGAGTGCCAGCGCGATACTCTGGGGCTGATATAATCATTTATAAGTGAAAAAACGGTCCCATTTCTGATCAAGGAGACGTAAAGCCTTGTCCAGCTGAACAACATTCAGTGTTTTACCTTTTTTTTCTATAAGAGACAGATCCTTGAGTTTGCGTACAGCGTCATCAACCTCAAAATCCACTTCGACAGAAAACTCCTCGCGGAAAAAAAGTTCAATCCTTTCGTCGAGAGACTGAATGCTGTGTTTTTTACCTGCTTCGGTAAGCATGAAGTAGTATGCAAGTATCGCTTCACGGCACTCCTGTTCCTCCGCCTCGTCAGTGAGATATGTTATCACTCCGCTGTTGTTGTCAAGGTTCTGAAAATACAGACTCGTAGTCAGGGTTTTGAGATATTTTTCCACAGTATTTTTATAGCTCATGAAAGATTTTAGCGCAAAAATAAAAAAACTCCCCACAAGGGTCCAGAACCCTATCTGGGTCCACAGTCTGACCGGATTCCCCTGTATCATTACATAGCTGATTATTTTGTAGATTGAACTTATACCCCCTCCGACAAGCGGAACAATGACTTTTGCCTTGTCTATCCACCGTATCTGAATTTTTGTATTGGGGAACAGCATCTCCATATCCAGTTCAGGAACGTTCTTGAAAATTTTTAAATATATTTTATCAGCGCTTAAAGCGTTTTCAGCAGCAGCCTCCTTTAAACGGAATAAAAAGAAAATTCTGCCGTATACATCAAACTCATAGCTTTTTTTTCTGAAAAGGATTCTTTTTTCATATATGTCGCGTCTTTTACCTTTATAGTATACAGCGTATTGCCTGTAACTATTGAAATCAACATCAAGCTCAATTCCCCAGGGAGATACTCCTGAAAACGATTTTTCAAGCTCTTCCTGTGTGATTCTGATGTAGTTTCCTGCAGCCAGGAGTTGCTCGACCAGTTTGTAGATTTCATTTTCCCGGCTCTGTTTCCGGTCGTCACTTAAGTCCTGGTTGGAGAATATCAGCTTATCTGTGTCAGGATCAAAAACTGAGTACAGGTTTTTTAATTTTTCAAGAGAAGAATGATATTTATAATGGAATATTGATGAAATAACATAGCAGAACTGTTCAAACTGCTCACGATCACTTTTCGATTTAAATTTCTTTTGCAGATGCGCTGCAATTTCAGATTTACTGATCGGTATAAAATTTTCACGAGTATCTGAATTCATCGAAAACTCTCCTGTTTGATAAATGAATGTTCAATTTTATATAAAAGTCAAGTTTAAAAACAGTGGCTGCCGTGAGATATAAACTGATAAACGAGATGGATGATTAAAAACAGAAACAGTATTAAAAATTGTTTCTGTTTTAAAAATATACAAAGTGTAAAAAAGCGGAATTTTACATAAAATTTATTTGCTTAACAAAAATATAGTAAAGAACTTGACAAAAATCCCGATTAAATACTATACATAAATATAGTCTATAACAAATGGCGCAGCCGGTTAATATTTTATTGCAATATTTGGCATTAAAATATAATGGGAATGGTAATAATGGAAAAATTTTAATTCAGCTGCTGCATTCCTTCGTATTTATAGACATATAAAATTTTTTCAGATCAAGAGGTTATTATGAGCAGTCAGAAAGAACTTAACGTAAAAAATCAGGCGCTTGACGCAGCAGTGCTTCAAATTGAAAAACAGTTTGGAAAAGGATCAATAATGAGGCTGGGAGATAATCCTGTAAAAGCACAGATCCCTGCGATTTCGACTGGTTCGCTTGAACTTGATATAGCTCTCGGGGTCGGCGGTGTACCGAGAGGAAGGGTTGTTGAGATATATGGACCGGAATCATCCGGTAAAACTACAATGACGCTTCATATAATTGCAGAGGCGCAGAAGCTGGGAGGATCTGTCGCATTTATCGATGCCGAGCATGCGCTTGATCCTGCATATGCTGCAAGGCTCGGAGTAAAAACAGAGGATATGCTTGTTTCTCAGCCGGATACCGGCGAGGAGGCGCTTGAAATTGTTGAGGCGCTGGTAAGATCCGGGGCTCTGGATGTAATTGTAATAGATTCAGTGGCGGCCCTTGTCCCCAAAGCTGAGATTGACGGCGATATGGGGGATGCACATATGGGCCTTCAGGCGAGATTGATGAGCCAGGCGCTTAGAAAGCTTACCGGTATAATTTCAAAATCCAATACTTGCGTTATATTTATCAACCAGATAAGGATGAAGATAGGTGTTATGTTCGGTTCCCCTGAAACTACAACAGGGGGAAATGCTCTTAAATTCTATTCGTCAGTCAGACTTGATATAAGAAGAATTGAAACTTTAAAAAACGGCGATGACTCGATAGGTAGCAGGGTAAGAGTCAAGGTTGTCAAAAATAAAGTTGCTCCACCCTTCAAACAGGCGGAGTTTGATATAATGTACGACAGCGGAATCTCCCGGGAGGGTGGAGTGCTTGATCTTGCGGTTAAATATGATATAATAAATAAAGCGGGAACATGGTATTCTTACGGAGATGAGAGAATTGGACAGGGACGGGAGAATGTCAGAAAATATCTGAAGGATAATCCTGCTGTAAATAAGGAAGTAGAGATGAAAATTATGAAGGCAGCCGGTCTGCTTGATAGCTCTACTGCGGAGAAACCTGCGGAGGCGCCAAAACAGAATACCGTTAAACCGGAAATAATCAAACCGACTGCCTCTAAAATTGAGCCCGGATTGACTGCGGAATAAAAAAGTAAGCAGGATTGAATATGAACAGAGTTGTCAGGTTGAAGACCGACGATGATATTAAGCGTATTAAGGAGAGCGGACTGATAATTTTCCGTTTATTTAAAACAATTAATTCAATGGACATCGAAGGTATTTCAACCTGGGAGCTTGACACATATATTGATGATTTTATTTTAAAAAACAGGGCCAGGCCCGCTTTTAAAACAGTAAGAGATTACTCCTACGCATCATGTATATCCATAAATCAGGTTGCATCACATGGAGTACCTACCAAAAAGAAAAAAATTTCATCCGGGGATATTGTAAAAATTGATACAGGTACGGTTCTGAATGGTTATTTTGCCGACTCCTGTTCAACATTCAAGGTTGGAAAAACAACACCGGAGGCGGACCGTCTTGTTAACGCTGCATTTACGGTTTTACAGAAGGGGATCAGTGAAGTCGCATCGGAAAAATATACCGGCGATATAGGGTATGCGGTTGAAAATTGTACAAGAGAGCTGGGATTTTCGGTAGTGAAAAATTTTACCGGCCATGGTGTTGGTTTTGCACTGCATGAGGCTCCTGTAATCCCGAATTATGGAGAGAAGGGAAAAGGAACTGTAATTCGGCCTGGAATGGTTCTGACGGTGGAGCCGATAATAACAGAGGGATCTGATGAATTGATTGTCCAGGATGACGGCTGGACCTCCGTAACGAGTGATGGTAAATTATCAGCACAGTTCGAACATACGATAGCTGTTACTAAAAATGGTCCCGTAGTGTTGACCTCCGAGTAGTTTAAGTGTCATTATAGCGCTTAAAGCGATTATAATGAATTGTTATACGTACAGAATGTTTTTGTTGACTGCTGTGCTTTGTTGTAAAACTTTGTTATAAACATCGCAGGGGCGCAGGTAGTATGGTAAAAAAGAAAGAGTTACGCGATATACAATCGGAACCGGATCACAGAAAGCTCCCTATCAATAAGGTAGGAGTTAAAAATATAAGTTATCCCGTGGTTGTCCTCGACAGGGATGAGGGGAGCCAGCATACTGTCGCAAAAGTAAATATGTATGTGAATCTTCCCCATCAGTTCAGGGGTACTCATATGAGCAGATTTGTCGAGATCCTTAACAGATACAGAAACGGCATCTCCACAAAAAACATGAGAGAGATTCTTGAAGAGATGAAAAAACAGCTGGACTCCGAAACGGCGCACTTTGAGATTGAATTCCCCTACTTTATTACAAAATCAGCCCCGATATCAGGTGAAAAAGCCAAGATGGAGTATACCTGCAGGTTAGTGGCTAATTCTGACGTTGATTATTATATGATAGAAGTAAAAGTCCCTGTTTTGTCGCTCTGTCCATGTTCAAAGGAGATTAGCTCCTTCGGTGCCCACAACCAGAGGTCGATTTTTACCGTTCAGATAGAGGCGAAAGACAAGATCTGGATTGAAGATATTATAGAAATCGCTGAAAGTTCGGCCAGCTCTGACATATATTCGATTCTTAAAAGAGAGGATGAAAAGTTTATTACTGAAAAATCGTATGAAAATCCTGTGTTCGTAGAAGATATGGTAAGAAATGCGGCTGAAAAACTGATGAACACGAAGGGCGTTTTGTGGTTTTCAGTAGAGTCGGAGAATATGGAATCTATACACAATCATTCAGCTTATGCCCAGATCTGCATGAATGTTAAAAACAACCATTAGTTGAAATGAGTTCAGATTTATTTAATTTATTGAGGTATTGTTCTGCAAAGACTGATGTGAATAAAAACTGACATCGTTCCCCTCGAAAAGAATATCTTTAAGAGGATTTATACTTATACCCAGTTCTTTGGCTGAACTTATATAAAAGTTAATAACGGCTCTTATGCGCCTTAAGGCTTCATTGCGATCCGAGCCGTAACAGTTTATATCCAGTTCCGGGCAGTTTGCTATATATTCTGAACCGTTATCTATCAGTTTAATTGAAATGTTCATTATTTTCCTCTTTTGTCACAATGTCTTACTCAGTGATTATCGTCAAAGGTTTGATTTTGCATTAGTTTCGAAAAAAAATTAATGATCACAGATATCGAATTTTTCATTTGATAATAGTTCTTGATTTAAAAAACTGAATTTTTTAAAAATATCCATGACATAATAATCAGGAGTATAAAGTGGTAAAAAATAACAACTACGGGCGTGATGTTTTTTCTCATGTCACCATCGGTCTGCAGCTTGGACTTACAATGTCGATCTTCGTTTATGGGGGTTACAGGCTGGATCTGTATTTTAAAAAATCTCCGGTTTTCCTGGTAATAGGCGCCGCGCTGGGGATGGTTCTCGGATTTTATCATCTTTTTAAAAATCTTGAGATGGATAAAAACAGTAAAATGAAAAATTTAAATAAAGAGAACGAAAAAAGAATTAAGTGGAAATGGTGACTATAAAACTCCCGGCGGGTGTATTTGACGCGGAAAACCGGGATTTAAATTTAAAAAAAAATTATTTAATAAAAAAAAAGATTTACAAAATATTTGCGTTTGTTTATTAACAAACGAATTATTCTGAGTCACTGAATTTTGAAATATAAAGAAATTTTTGCTATATAATCTGCAAATGCTTATTTTAGTAATATAAAGACTGTAACATTTAATTAGATATTGTTGCATTGGTTTTGTGTCTTTTGAAGTAGATAAATATATACAAAATGAGGTTGAATCAGTATGGTCCGTTTTGTTCAATTCGTTAACTCCTTAATCAATTCAGCGGGTGAAGTTACCTGTGCTGAAGACAGTATGTACCAGGTCGTTGTAGGTCACGTCACAGACCATCCCTATGTTTTCCATCCAGAGCCACACGGCTTCTCGCAAATGCTTGGAAATCTGGTTTTCAAATTGAATACTTATCTCGGTTTTCAGGTTGAACACTCAGCCCCGGTTACTGAATGTATGCATGGCGAACCAGCAAAGGTTCTCTTGGCTGATCCTGTTAAGTTGTTTGGTATTGCTGATCTAAGAATAACCAAATGGGTTTTAATGCTCTGGCTCGCGTTAGTTCTCTGCGCAGTCATTTTTATTCCATTGGCCCGGAAGATTAAAAAATCTCCTATGGGTTCCAGTTCTAAATGGGTTAATATGTGGGAATCTCTGATTGCTTTTGTTCATGATGAGATTGTTGAGCCGAACTTCGAGCATGGTTCTGCGAAAAAAGCTATGCCTTATTTTCTCAGCGTGTTTTTCTTCATTTTCGTTGCAAACTATCTCGGTTTAATACCTGGCATGGCCACTTCTACCGGTAACCTTGCTGTTACAGCCGGTATGGCTCTGTTTACTGTGTTCGGTATGATCATAGTAGGAACAGTTGTTCAGGGTCCTTTGTGGATTTTTACCGGTGTAGTACCTCACGGAATACCGTTTTTAATGTATTTCCTTTTATGGCCGATTGAGATAATGGGTTTACTTATAAAACCATTTGCTCTCACCGTCCGACTTTTTGCCAACATGACAGCGGGGCACATTGTAATCATTATATTCCTTTATCTGGTTATGATGTTCCAGAGTTATCTTGTCGGTGTCGGTTCAGTTTCGTTGTCCCTGATCATATATCTGCTTGAGCTGCTGGTTGCGGCAATCCAGGCATATATCTTTACATCACTATCAGCGATGTTTATTGGTCAGTCTATGCATGCTCATTAAACCTGTAATTTTTACAGGGGAGATATAAAATTGGTTAATTAAATAAATTTAATTTAGTTAATTAAATTTCAAAAACACTAAATTTCAGGAGGAATTTGATGGAATACTTAGGAATGTCTTACATTGGTGCTGGTCTCGCAGCTGGTATTATCGTTTTGGGAGCTTCTCTCGGTATTGGTAAACTTGCAGGAAGCGCACTTGAAGGTATGGCTCGTCAGCCAGAGGTAAGCGGTGATCTCAGAACTGCTATGATTATTGCTGCTGCTCTTATCGAAGGTTTCACATTCTTCGCGCTTGTTGTTGCTTTCATGCTTGCTACTCAGGCTCCTAAATTGCCTGTTGGTGGACCAGCAGCTGAAAAAACAGCTGAAACTGTAAAAACTCCAGAAGCTGCTAAGTAGTAGAGATCTGGGAGGATTGGTATTGAGATATGGAAGTTATACAGGAAGGTTTACTGCGGGTTGAACCGGGCCTGCTTTTATGGACATGGGTAACGTTTGTAGTATTACTACT
>CAYTNW010000042.1:0-8403 GCA_964439325.1 uncultured Leptospirales bacterium
ACATGTATTTTGGTTTCAAAATCGGGAACGGTGCAGCTGAACTCGGCGCCTGTCAGTATATCGTTTCCCTTATCCTGAAGCTCGTAGCATGACCTGGCATTGTTGTGGTTTGTAACTGTATATGTGTCGCATCCGTGTTTTTTCAGTGTGTCGATAAGTTCTTCAGTCTGAAGCCATGTTTCGGGAATATTCAGCATCCTTCCGATAATTTCATCCGGTTCGCTGCTGTTTTTGTCGTGGCAGTGGAGGTCTATCGTCAGAGTCTCCTCTTTGGGAAAGCGAAGCGATTGTTCGTAATTGAAAACAGATATCTCACGGTTTATTCTCTCTAAAAACGATTCTTTATAGTTCATTCTTTCTCCTTTTATATTTATCAACATGTTCAGGAGAAATAGAATACTTTTATATAAGAATATAATAAGAATTATATAAAGAATCTGTTAAAAAAAGACCGGATTTTTATAATCCGGCAATCAGAGCTCCAATGAGCGCACCATACAGCATACTGCCGAATGGATTTGATGTAATAGCTCAGGTACCGGTTCTGCAGCCTATAAATTTGTAGTAAAGAAATCCTGCAGCAGCACCAATCAGAATACCGGAGATTAGTTTTAATAGTTTCATATCCTCAACCTTCAAGTAGAAATTCATATCCAGATCCATAAAAGCAAAACTGGAAATTTTATTAATTTGTAAGGAACGGATAGAATTGTTACTAAATTTATTAAATATTTAATAAATTTATAAAATACTAAATAAATTACTTGACTTTCATACCGGGCTGATTATATTTGCTTATAACAATAATTGACAGGGGAAAATATTATGGAAATAAATATTATAGAAACCGTTTTATATCTCAGCGACATCTGCTACAGTCTCAACGATGAAGCGCTGAAAAATGAAAATATTTCGCGTCCGGAGTCGTTTGTGCTGTTATCGATAAAACCTGGGGAGAGGATTACAGGGGGGGAGCTTGCCGAAAGAAACAGGCTTTCTCCTTCAAGGATAAGCAGGATTGTTGAACAGCTCATTGAAAAAAAACTGCTTGTCCGCTCGGAGTATGACGATGACCGGAGATTCGTAAACCTGTCTCTGACAGAAGATGGTGTAAAAAAACATCAGGAATTGATGAAGATGAAGAGCGAGTGTGAATGCAGAATTAAATCCTCTCTGCGGGAGGATGAATTAACAACTGTGGAGAACGGACTGACATATCTGACAAGGGTTATGGAGAAGCAGGATGAGTGAATATAAAGAATTAAAAATACGATCGATCAATGAACGATACACATCGCTTTCACAGAGCGCATGCTGTCTCTCGTGCGGAGGGGCGATAAATCACGCCGGAGTCAGACAGGGTGAGGTCTGCGTAGATCTGGGGAGCGGGAGAGGGAACGATGTACTCAGGCTTGCAGATATGGCCGGTGATAACGGTTACGCATACGGGGTAGATATATCTGACGGTATGATAGAGAAGGGTGAAAGCCTGATTAAGAAATTTGATATAAAGAACGCCCGGTTTATAAGATCGGAGCTTGAGGATATAGCCATTGATGACCAGACAGCGGATGTTGTTATCTCCAACTGTACAATAAATCACGCGGAGAATAAGGACAGGGTCTGGAGCGGCATATACAGAATACTGAAAAACGGAGGCAGGTTTGTTGTCAGCGATATCTACTCAACAGAACCGGTTCCGGAGGAGTATAGAAATGATCCACAGGCTGTGGCGGAATGCTGGGCAGGTTCGGTAACGAGAGGGGAGTATCTAGAGTCGCTTGAAAGGGCGGGTTTCACGGATATAAGGATAATCGAGGAATCGGCACCGTATAGCAAGGGTAAGATAGAAGTGGCGAGCTGGACTATTACAGGTTATAAAAGAGTTTAATCCCGGCAGAAATACCGGTAAATATATAAGGAGTTCATATTATGAACAGTTTGATTAAAAAAAAGGGATCAGCAGATTCCAGAGTCGCACAGTGCTGCGCAAAGATTTCAACAATTGTAGCAGGCTGCCACGACTGACAGGTCCCGGGTGCCGGATTAAAAGTCCGGTACCCGGAGCAGCCTGAATGAAATTTATTGATAACAGCAGGGTATTGAGATGAAATTTTCTAAACATAATATATTCGGAAAACTGGCTGATTCAGAAAACTATTTCCTGCTGAATCCGCTTTCGAAAAACGCGGATATACTTACGCCCGAAAAGGGGGATGAGATAATAAACGGCAATTATACCGAAATCGGAGAGTATGTTGAAAAAGGATATCTCACTGATGAAGCTGACGAGAACAGAAGGTATAAACTGGCATATCTCGATTTCATTGAGGAGAGAGACAGCTCGGAGATACAGATATTTTTTGTACCTGGATATGAATGCAATTTCGCCTGTTCGTACTGCTATCAGGACCAGTATGCACCGGTGAGAACAGAGCTTACTGAAAAAACAGTGGACGCGTTTTTCACTTATATAGAACGGGAATTCGCCGGCAGGAAAAAATATGTCACGATATTCGGCGGCGAACCGCTATTGCCGGGGGAGAGCTCACGTAACAGGCTGGGGATGTTTATCCGTAAAGCGGCAGAAAAAAATATTGATCTCGCGGTTGTTACAAACGGATACAATCTCGCAGAATACATCGGAATTCTGTCTCAGGGAAAGATCAGGGAGATACAGGTTACGCTCGATGGTACGCGCGAGGTACATAACAGCCGACGTTATCTGAAAAACAGGGAGGATACTTTTGACCGCATAGTTGCAGGTATAGATTTGTCTCTGGAAAACGGTTTTCCGGTCAACCTCAGAATGGTTATTGACAAAGATAATATAGATAATTTTCCGGACTTCGCCTCTTTTGCAATATCGAAGGGTTGGACGAAAAACCCGCTGTTTAAAACCCAGATAGGGAGAAATTATGAACTGCATCACTGTATGGCAGGCAACAGCAGGCTGTTTGAACGCGCGGAGCTGTATCAGAAGATTTACGGCCTTGTAAAAGAATATCCTGATATACTCGAGTTTCATAAACCGCTGTTTTCAGTCTCTAAGTTTCTGTTTGAAAACGGCGAGCTTCCTCACCCGCTGTTTGATTCATGCCCGGCATGCAAGAGCGAATGGGCCTTTGACTACACCGGTAAGATATACTCCTGCACCGCAACAGTGGGGAAATCGGGGGAGGAGCTTGGTACGTTTTTCCCGGAGGTTACATCAAAGAGCGATGTAATCAGTACATGGCAGGAGCGTGACGTCACCTGTATACCTGAATGCAGAGAGTGTTCGTCGCAGCTTCTGTGCGGCGGCGGGTGCGGCGCGGTTGCGAAGAATAAAACAGGGAAAATACTCTCTCCGGACTGCCGGCCGGTAAAGCCGCTTCTTGAGATGGGATTGTCATTATATTTTAATAAAGGAGAAAATCTATGAACGGAAAAATAAAATACATCAACGCTTCGGAATATGAAAAAGAGGTTCTTGAAGGTGGCGCTGTTGCGCTTGATTTCTACTCAACAGAGTGCCCGCCCTGTGAAGCCCTTGCGGCCAAGTATGAGCCGTTGAGCGAGATATACGGTGATGACGTGAAATTTCTTAAAATTTTCAGGCAGGAAAACAGACCGCTTGCCGAAAAACTCGGCGTTACATCGTCACCTACAGTCATTTTTTACAATAATGGAAAGGAGATCGGCGAAAGGTTGAGCGGCGGAATTAAAAGGAGCGAACTGGTTTCCAATATTGAACTGTTGCTTACGAAAGAGAGATCAGCAGAATTAAAAAACAGAATTAAACCGGCCGAAACGACCTGCGATGTTCTAATTCTTGGAGGGGGGCCGGCCGGTTTAACAGCAGGTATATACTCCGCGCAGGCTAAACTTAAAACAATACTTGTCGATACTTCGCTGCCGGGAGGGCAGGTCTCTACAACACACGTCGTTTCAAATTATCCCGGTTTCATCAAACCTGTAGAGGGATTCATGCTGACCCATTTTATGGATGAACAGGCGAAAGAGGCAGGCGTTATATTCAGGTCCGCCGTTGATGTATCCGGTGTTGACCTCGTGAACAGAAGCATTCTTGTTGACGGTTATGAGACTATCAGGGCCGGGAAGATCATCATCTCAACGGGATCGACCTACAGGGAACTGGGAATTCCGGGGGAGAAGGAGTATAAAGGAAAAGGTGTGTCATACTGCGCTACATGCGACGCGAAATATTACGGAGACAAACATGTAGTTGTAATAGGGGGAGGTAACTCAGCAGTCGAGGAATCTTTGTTTATTACAAAGTTTGCACGCAGTGTTACAATAGTTCATCAGTTTGATAAACTGCAGGCGAATAAGGAAGCACAGGAGAAGGCATTCGCGAACAGTAAAATCGATTTTATTTTTGAAACTGAGCCGAGATCTTTCAGGAGAATGCCTGACGGTTCGATGATTATCGAGATACAGAATCTGAGGAACGGTACAAGCCGTGAGATCAGGGCTGATGGAGTTTTTATCTTTGCAGGTATGAAGCCTAACACCGGTCTGTTCGGCGGAGTGCTGGAGACTGATGAACAGGGATACATCATAACAGACCAGTATATGAGAACAAATCTGCCGGGAGTGTTTGCCGCCGGTGATGTGATCAGGAAACCTTACAGGCAGATAACGACTTCGGTGTCAGACGGAACAATAGCAGCGATTACAGCAGGGAGAGAACTTGAGGGGATGTAAAAATGAGCTTTATGTCAAAAAGAAGAAAAACTGTACTTGTTATTATAATTGCTGCGGTTATTGCAGGAGCGCCATATATAATAAATCCCTGCGATTTCGGTACTGTAGTGCCGTTATCACTTAAATCGGTGATTACCGGATTCAGTTCAAAGACCGGATCCGGTATTTCAGTAACGGAGAACAAATTACCGGTGCAGAGCGTTTCTGATTCTTTCACGGTTAATGATGAAAAAAGGGAGTTAATGCCGGCTCTTATCGAGTTGGGTTCCGAAAGATGTCTGCCATGCAGAATGATGGAACCAGTGATTGAAAAAGTGAAAGATCAGTATAAGGAGAAGCTTAAAATCATTGTTTATGATGTAATGACCGGGCAGGGGAAATTCGCTGCTGATACATTCGGAGTGAAAGTGATTCCGACGCAGGTCTTTCTTGATAATAAGGGGAGAGAGTATTACAGACACCAGGGGTATCTTCCATTTGAAGAAGTTGAAAAGATACTTAACAGGAATGGTATAAACTGATGCAGGACGAAAATACAGAAAAAGAAGAAAAAACAATTCTGGATATTAGAAAAGCGAGAATCAGGAAGAAAATAATTGAAGAAACCGATCCCGAATGCAGGGATGCAGTTGAGGATTTTCTGAAAAAATATAAGGATGATACGTTGACCGGGCTGTAATTATTGATACTTCTTTTTTTCAAAATGACCGGCTGGGGGTTTAGTTCTTTTTCTTTTTGAAAACTGGATCGAACCTGATGGGCATACATCTCTGCATGTATAGCATGCAAAACAGTCTGGAATTGTTTTTCTGTTATCCAGCAATATAGCACTCATCACACTTGAGGGACAAACCTCTGAGCATTTTTTACAGGCGATGCAGGTATCATAATTTACATTTATTTTTGTTAAGCTCAGTTTTTCTACGATCCATCCGGTTAAGCCAAAGGGACAGAACAGGTGGCACCATGGTCTGTAGATAAAAAAACTGGTTATCAGGAGGATGCCGGTAAATATACCGCCGATGACCCCCAGATGCTCCGGTTTATAGATTTTAAAAAGATCAATTATATCTATGATATCAACTCCCCATAAAAATGCTATAATAACAAAAACAGTAAAGAAAGTAATCCGGAAGGTATTTGATAAAACAAACGGGACTTTAAATTGTTTCCATATAACAGTTTTGTGAACTCTATTCCGGTTAAGTCTGAAAATCAGATCCTGTAATGTCCCTGCCTGACAACCCCAGGCGCAGATATATTTGTTGGCGAAAAAAACCATCAGTAAAAAAACTGTAAGAGCAATCATACGCGGCGGGAAAAATGTACGGGATGTTGCATAAAGGTACACAGCATCTTTTACTGTACCCATCGGAGCAGGATCAGAACCAAGTATAACTCCAAATACAAATAATGAAACAAAAAGAAGCAGGTTACGGGCAGTTGACGTCATTTTATTCTTTTGAAAAAATATAAAAACGGAAATCAGAAAGATAAACCAGAGCAAAAATTTAACCGCTATCTTCTTCCAGTTTTTCCCGGATTCTTCTGAAATTAGGGACATTTTTTTTGTGACCGTTGATTTAACAGTTTCTGCAGATCCATAATCAGAAACTTTATTTTCAAGATCATTTTTTGATTTTAATTTAAAGATCTCTTTTAATATGGAATTACTTAATTTGTTTGCCTGTCCGAATTGAATGATTGTCATATCATTTTCTAATATCAGTGTTTCCGGTTCATTAAGCTTTTCAGACTTAACTCCCCACATTTTATTAGAGAATAGAGACAGTCCTATAACTATTGTAAGTAAAATAAAAAAAAACATAACTGTAGTAACAGGTTTATTCTGAACCATAGACTGGTCTCCTGATTTTTGTGAGTGATTATGCATCCAGTTCCATAAAAAAAATTCTATTCATTGTCCAACACTACAAAACTTTTATCCTGCTGTCAACTCTGGAATTAAACGGGATTTAGCAGGGTAATACAACAAGCATTTTTATTGACATAGATTTGCCGGTATCATATATTATAATTCACAAGATGATATCCCTATTGTTAATTTCTATGAGAGGAGTACAATGAAAAAGACAATTTCAATGAAAGAGTTCAGCGATGAACTGATCGCCCGAATCGATAAAGCTAAGGATATTGAATGCTGCCGGGAGGAGATCAGAAACCTGGCGGCAATTGTAAAAAAAGAGATTCCTGATGTTAAGATAGAAGTAAACTGGAAAGAATAAAATAATCTGGCTATGATTCAGGTAAGGGCTTAGCTGAATCAACGCGGTCTGGAGAGGATTTCGTAATAAAACAGATTCCGGCAGATGGAAATGGATAGTTTAATAATAAAATTGAAAACCGGTGATCATTGCATACAGACTGCCGCGAAAAACGAATTACGAAGGATCTCTGATATAATAATGTTTGCGCCTGAAGGCAATGTATCAGATACGCTGGGTGAACAGTATGAACTTCTTGAGGATTTTCTAAATATTACTGATTTCAACAGACTCCGCTCCTCCGACCAGAGATATGCCGGGATAACGCCGTCAATTTGTATTTTGAGCAGAGATGATTCAGGAAATCCTGTGATAAGTATTGAAAATTAATCAAATTCTCTTTTGCAAGTGGTAACTTTTAAAACGGATTATCTGCTAATACAACCCGCTGTTAAATAGTATCTGTCTGCAGTGGCGCTGAAACCATTAATAGAAATAGTCGCAATTGTTTCACTGATAATATCAAATGTAAAATTTCTGGTCAGATCATGTTCAATAACTATAAGATTATGGCCGTCATATGTATATCTGATTGCATTGCTGCAGACTATATATGGCTGAGATGATTGATCAAGCGAGAGATCATAACCGGCACCTTTACCGTCGAAATAGTATCCTTCTCCATTCCCGGAATAACTTACCCACCACGAACCATTGAGCAGATATTCCTTTCCACCGGGATTGTCATCTGAACTGTCACCTGAGCAGGATAGCAGAATAAAAAAGAAAGATGAGCAAGTAAGAAGTAATAATTTTAAAACAGTTCCTTTCATATCCGGTCATCCGTAAATATTGAAAAATTGTTTATATCTTTTGTCTCTCTGCTGACTAAGTTTACTGATACATCAGATTCTTTCAGCAGAACTTAAGCATAGTCATATGTCAAGCAGCATTATACCGATTTTTGACAGGGAAAAAGGTGAAATTCAGACTGTTATATAATCAGTTAAAGAATATCGTTCTTGACAAAAAAGAATTTAACGACATTCTTTAAAAAGTGTAATAATGGCATTAAGCATTATATGTCTGATTATCATACAATATTGTTATAAGGAGATATCATAAATGAAGAGAATTTTATGTTCACTGGTCTCTATCGCGTTCCTGGTTACTTCAATGTTTAACACTGTAGTATCAGCCCAGACGACAACTATTGAAAAAAAAGATACTGATACTAAGAAGGTTGAAGATAAGAAAGCTGCTGAAGACAAGAAGGCTGCAGACGCAAAGAAAGCTGCTGATGACAAGAAGGCTGCTGAAGCAAAGAAAGCAGCTGAAGACAAAAAGGCCGCTGATGCGAAGAAAGCAGCTGAAGACAAAAAGGCTGCTGATGCGAAGAAAGCCGCTGAAGACAAAAAGGCTGCAGACGCAAAGAAAGCTGCTGAAGACAAGAAGGCTGCAGACGCAA
>CAYTNW010000042.1:8503-19349 GCA_964439325.1 uncultured Leptospirales bacterium
AAAAAGGCTGCAGACGCAAAGAAAGCTGCTGAAGACAAGAAGGCTGCAGACGCAAAAAAGGCCGCTGAAGACAAAAAGGCTGCAGACGCAAAGAAGGCTGCTGAGGATAAAAAGGCTGCAGACGCAAAGAAAGCTGCTGAAGACAAGAAGGCTGCAGACGCAAAGAAGGCTGCTGAAGACAAAAAGGCTGCTGATGCAAAGAAAGCCGCTGAAGACAAAAAGGCTGCTGAAGCAAAGAAAGCAGCTGAAGACAAAAAGGCCGCTGATGCGAAGAAAGCCGCTGAAGACAAAAAAGCTGCTGATGCTAAGAAAGCGGCTGAAGACAAGAAGGCTGCAGACGCAAAAAAGGCCGCTGAAGACAAAAAGGCTGCAGACGCAAAGAAGGCTGCTGATGCAAAGAAAGCCGCTGAAGACAAAAAGGCTGCTGATGCAAAGAAAGCTGCTGAAGACAAAAAGGCTGCTGATGCAAAGAAAGCTGCTGAGGATAAAAAGGCTGCTGAAGCAAAGAAAGCAGCTGAAGACAAAAAGGCCGCTGAAGCAAAAAAATAAAGTACAATACCTGAATTTATCTGTAGAGCGGTCTAAAACTGTTCTACAGATAAATGTCTGCTTTTCCGGCTTTATCCTGTAATACTGTTGTCCCGTAGTTTAAGATATCTCCAGATCATGATTAAAACAGAAACAAGTATTAAAACAGTATTACTAATATCTCGGAATATTTGACACCGGTGAGAATAATTTCAAGCGTATGTCCTGAAACATAACCGGTTGAGGAAATAACAACTTACCAGATCAATGCGCCTGCCGCATTTATTAATATCATAAACCTGACTGTTGATATACCGCCTGTTCCTGTTACAGAAAGTCCGGCAATCCGAAAACCGTACATAAACCTTACACCGAGAATCAGCGGGGCGTTAAATCTCAGCAGAAGCCTGTTAAATCTTTCGGTCTTTATCTTTAATCCTGGCCGGTTTTCAATAAAGCTCTGACCCCTGATTCTGCCGAGAAAAAAATACAGTTCATCTCCTGCAAAACTTCCGATGAAGGCCGAGAAAATTATATATGTCAGTTTAAGGTATCCGTTATGCGCAAGTAAACCTGCGATTATCAGGACTGTTTCCCCTTCAAAAAAGGTTCCGAAAAGTATTGCCGGATATCCGAAATTGATTATAAAATATTCCAGAGTCATGTTTTACCGCTGTTGAATAAAAGATAAATATAATCAGATAAATCCGGCAGATTCTCACAGTTGTCAATCAGTTTGTCACTTTCCGGAATTACTCTTAAAAAGTTGTTTATAGCAGTTTACGATTGAATTAGTACACTTGTTGTCATTCCCGCGAAGGCGGGCGACCGCCGGAAGAGCCCTGGCTAATCTATTTCTTTTAAAACATGGATTCCGGCATTATGCTTTCGCTCCAGCCGGAATGACAATGCGCTAATCATTTCGTAAATTGATAAAGTATACCGGCTGAATTAATATATTATATTTATGTTAAATATTTTTATCAGAAAATTGAGTAGTTGACTTTTTTGTTATAAACAGCGGTTATAGCTGAACAAAATCCAATTGATAGAAAATAATATTTAAACGAAGTACTCTGCATCAGTCTGCCAGGGATGAGGGAGATTATAGTTATTTTTTTAATAGTGCGTGTTTTGTTCAGCGCAGGCAACTCCCCCTCTATCACAAAGGACCTTGGGAAGGATTAAATGATTTTAAGAAAGCAATGTCCGGCGGGTATGAAGAAAATATAAAGCAGGTATCAGTGTAAATGGAGGTAGCAGTTATGACAAACAGAGCCGATATTTCTCGTTACAAAATGAATCTTAAAGAAGAGCGGAATGCAGCATATCTGTACCGCAAGATGGCTGAAATAGAGAAGCAGCCTGAAAAGTCAAAGTTATATGAAAAACTTGCAGCGGTTGAAGACAGACACGCTGCCTTCTGGATGGACAAGCTGACCGAGGCGGGGGAAAAAATCCCGTCATTCAGAGAAGGGCTGAAAACGCGCCTTTTCAGATGGTCTGCCATGCGTTTCGGGACATCGGCTGTGGTTTCAATCATATCAAAAATCGAGAGCGAGGCCGCATCTGGATACGACGGCCAGAGCGATGCCGAGTCTGTAAATATGCCTGCGGACGAGCGGAGTCACGCCCGGATTCTGAATACTCTTTCAATGGCTGATTCAATTAAGGGGGGAAAGTCTGTCGCGCAGGTGGAGAGCAGACACAAATCTTCCGGTGGAAACGCTCTGCGGGCCGGAGTGCTCGGCGCAAATGACGGGCTTGTTTCTGTTTTCAATCTTGTAATGGGGGTGGCGGGAGCTGGTGTAAAAAATTCCGAGATTTTATTAACCGGTCTTGCAGGGCTTCTTGCAGGGGCTCTGTCGATGGCCCTTGGAGAATGGCTTTCGGTACAGAGCTCGCGTGAGCTGGCCCAGCATCAGATCGATATAGAGAAGTCAGAGCTGGAAAGCTCACCTGAGGCGGAGGAGGAGGAACTTGCGCTGATTTACCAGGCCAAGGGGGTCGATGAAGCTTCAGCGGCCGAGATAGCAAAACAGATAATGGAATCCAGGGGGGGCGCGCTTGATACACTGATACGCGAGGAGCTTGGAATCAATCCGGAGGATCTCGGCGGGTCGGCGTGGGAGGCAGCCTATACGTCATTTCTTCTTTTCTCGGTCGGCGCAATTCTGCCGGTGTTCCCGTTTATTTTTTTTAATGGAACTACCGGTATAGCTGTAAGCGCCGGAGTCAGCGCGGCAGGTCTCTTTGTAATAGGTGCGGCGATAACTCTGATGACCGGTAGACATCCGGTAAAGAACGGTTTGCGTCAGGTACTTTTCGGTCTTGCCACGGCGGCTGTCACATTCGGTATTGGAAGGCTTATCGGAGTTTCGATCAGCTGAAAGAAGCTGACCGATATATGGTAAAGTTTGAGTAAAAAGAAATTTTATTATAACAGATTTATGGAATTATTATGACGTTAGCGAATTGATCAGTATATTTTCCCTTAGACTCCTCTCTGTGAGAGTTGTTAACGCCGGTTGAGCGGAGTCGGAACCTGAATTAAATATTTATTTTTTTGTTATTGTTCAAAATCAGATGAACTGTGCCATGATACGGACAAAGGTATTAACAAGATAGGTAAAGTTGCCCATCTGAGTCCTGTATTCCCTTGGATCAACCGGATTCTGGCATAATGTATCTTTCTCCCATACTGCGACTTCGTCTATCGGGGAATACTTGTCCCGTAAGTATTATTGATAGCCTGCGCTATTCTGTTAGCTACTATTGCATATCCTGTTGAACATGGGTGGATTCCTTCAAGAGACATAAATCCGCCTGTAGCGTAGTCCCCGTTTACTTTTATGCTGCTTTGAGCTCCATCTGCCTTTGTAAGATAAATTCCATAAGGCAATTCATTGCAGTTTTGATGATCAGTTATAAGAGAAATGAGTGCATCTATAAAAACACTAAAGCAGTGATGATTGTTGTACGAATTTTATTTCTGCAGGAACTTGTTGACAGATGTGTCATATAAGTATTGACAAATATATCAGTGACGGTAATATTTATCAGTATTAGAAATATAGAGAGTAGTAAATCGCAGAATAAATAATACCTGATATTGTATAAATTGGTTCCACTTTTGAGATCCGGCTCGTCAGTATTTAAATAATAAACTGATTTATTTATTGAATAAATAAAATAACGGTTTTTATAAACCGTCATTTAAGGACAGAACTATGATCAACGACTTAATCTTTTTTTTCATCTTTTTCGGCGGTTTCATGTCTTGGACTATCGCCCTCGGCCTGATTTTTGAGAAAAACAGACATACATATCACTATCTTTTTGCAGCATTTATGTTCTGTCTCGGGACGCTTCAGATACTGGATGGTCTGCTGGTGACAGGTAAGCTTGCTACTTATTCTTATCTGATATTCTGGTATCTTCCTTTTATGGCATATGCCGGCCCCACATTCTTCTTTTCATTTAAAGCGGCTAATAGCGATTCATTCAGATTCACTATAGCTGATTTAAGGCATTTTGTATTTGGACTGCTGACAGCAATTTTGCTGATCCCTCTTGTCAGGCTTGACGGCTCCGTCAAGATGTCATTTATTATGCAGACACCGAATTTTTCAAATGGTGATCCGCTTTTCCGGCTGTATTCAGGTCTTTTCACGGCGGCTATTCTATACATTATAGGCTACCAGGTATATTTTTTCATAGAATGCAGATCGATGCTCGATATCAAGCTGATTAGAGAGAAGAAGGTTTCTCCGTATCTTATGATAATTCTTTTGTTCTGTTTTTCTCTTGAAATAGTCTTTTTTATATGTATGATAATGATGAGCTTCATTAAATATCCGCAGATGCTGTTTATCGGTGTTATCCAGGCCCTTACTGCATTGTCATTTCTGCTTACACTTGCGATATTCATTATGGAAAAGAGGGATATAAACTTCTTTAAACTTATATTTACAGAGATTGAAAATATCCGCTATGAAAAATCGAAATTAAAGAATCTTGATGTTGAGACTCTGCTTGCGAGGATACAAACTCTGATGGATATTGAAAAAATTTTCCGCGACGATGATCTTTCAGTAGGAGGACTGGCACAGCGGCTGTCAATAGAACCATACCAGCTTTCGCAGCTGATTAATGAGAACTACAATAATAATTTCAAAAATTTCATAAATAAGTATCGTATTGATGAAGCAAAAAAAATTCTCCTTAACGAAAGGGATCGTACGATCACATCAGTGGCATATGCAGTAGGTTTCAATTCCACGACAGTGTTTTATGAATGGTTCAACAGGTTTACCGGTATATCCCCGACCGAATTCAGAAGTAAAAATCAGAAAGATACCGAGCTGCAGCTTGAAACGGCTCTTTAAAAAACTCACCGGTCGATTGACCGGCTAAAAAACTGGGCTCCCGAAATAAAAAAAAGCCCCCGGCTTTCGCCGGGAGCTAAATGCTCTATCTATGGTTAAGGAGTTTATATCATTACATAACCTGCGCCATAATCCTGACGAAGGTGTTAAAAAGATAAGTCATGTTTCCCATCTGGGAAGGGTAGTCCCTCGGATCTACAGGATTTTGTAGAAGTGAATCCTGCTTATATACGGCCATTTCATCTATCATCGGAATGCTTGTGCCGTAAAAATCGTTGATCGCTTTACCCGCTTCATTTGCCAGATGCGCATAGGCTGTAGATGTCGGATGAATACCGTCGAGGGAGAAGAATCCGCCTGTAGCATAGTCTGCTGTGATTTTTATGCTGCTCTCTTTTCCGTCGGCATATCTAAGCGCCATTCCGCCTGGCAGTTGTGTTTTGACGATTGTATATATGTCAAGTAAAGCCCATTTCTCCGAAGCGGCTGTTGCCCTTATAATTTCATTTACCGCTACGACCCTGTTGTGAACAGTGGCGATCTGGTCAGGCGTCATTACATCGGCCACGCAGGCCACTTTAGTTGAGAAGAATGGCGCTTTGGATCCTTCCGGTATATTTGCATCATCGGTTACTGTGCAATACTTGTTAGGTACAGTCTGTAAAAATGGAATATCAGTATTGTCCGGAAGTGTTATTAAAAGAACCCCTTTTACCGATGACTTCGCCTTGATTTTGGCCACCATTATATCCCAGTATTCTTTCCACATATCCATGGGAGTCATCAGCAGTTTCGCATCATCACCCATTATTGTTCCAAAAATAATGTCGTTGTTTCCTATCAGGATTGTGATAAAGGTCGGGTCCCTGTCAAGGGCCTGATCCAGCGCGGATTTACTGTTAGCCGGTACGAGTCCCACTACTGCGCATATCCACGGATTCATCATTCCGATCATTGAGATCAGAAGATTGTCGGTAATTTCGGTGACTTTTTTATTACCGTTATATGAAATAATATCACCGATAGTCGCTCCTGCCATTGAGAAGTTATTCAGCCTGGCCTGGCCGTCATATCTGTCAACGCGGTGCCAGTATAACAGGCACTTTACCAGTTTCAGTGCTGTGCTGCTCCATGTATCGAACCAGCCGTTTCTGAACGCGTCTTCAATATTCGGCATCCCCACTCCCGGGAACTCTATAAGGGGCTGGTTGAATTCTGTTCCCATCGCACGGGCGAGCTGTGCAGGCCAGCTGAAGTACTGTCTGTTCTGTTCAACATTAAGACTCTGGCATCCGTGGCTGAGGCTGTCTCCAAGCGCTATGTATGTCTTCAGAAACGCTTTCTGTTCCGCTGCGGTCATTTTTGAGTCTGTAGTTACAGTTGTACTTGTAACTGTATCTGAGCCGCCTGTTACTGTTGTGGCTGTATTCATGTCGTTAGCGGTTCCGGTTGTATCTCCGGAATCGGTATTACCGCCGGTGGTCTGTGTATTTGATACCTGATCGGTATAAGCCGGTACATCAGTACCGGAAGAGTAGCATGATATTATGAATCCTGAAATCAGAGTTAAAAACAATAAAGATTTTTTCATTCCAGCCCCCTATTTTGATGTCTGTAAATTTTATATATAGCAACCTTAAAAACCGTCCAGTTGGACTTTTGTCAAGAATATAGTTGTTTTAAAAACGCAAGTCATCAGGATTTCTAAATCTTTATGAAATTAATTATCTGAAGTGTGAAATATTTATATGATTTAATAAAAATATTTATAAATATGATTAAATGTTTAGTAATATTTTCAACTAAAAAATCAACTGTATACTTGCTCCTTATCACTTTTTTCATCTAATTTGTTGACAGAAAAGACACCGGGATTAAGTGATTGTAAATACACAAGTTGTAAATGCAACTATATTGCCGGAGAGTTTATGTTTCGAGACAGATTAACACTATTCCCGCAGTTCGTTAAAACTATTTTTTATGAACATGATATTTCAAAACTGAATCTGGGTATAAATAAAACCCAGACAAATATTCTGATGTTCATAAGTGAAAACAATGAAAAATCAATGTCTGATATAAGTTCTATAACCGGACTGGAAAAAAGTTCATTTACGCGGTCTGTTGATTTTCTGGTTAAGAACGGATTCATTTCAAGGGGTTCTTCAGAGAATGACAGGAGGATGATAAAATTATCTTTAACTGATAAAGGAATCGATGCAGCACGCTCAATCAAAAAAGATTTTGATATCTATCTTGATTCATTGATATCCGGCTTTTCGGACATGGAGAAAAAGGAATTTTTCGGATCATTAACGGTTGTTTCCGGATATATCAATAAGATACTGGAGAGTAAAAAAAGATGAACAGCTCAAAACAGGAACTTTTAGAAAGAAATAAATTGGTAAGAATTATAAGGGATTGGGCTGGTGAAAATAAAAAAGTATTCTGGAAATATGAAGTGTCCTGCTTTTACAAAACATACATTCTCAATATCTCGAACCTCCCTGCTCCATCAGAAGAAGATATTACAGTTCTATCAAATAAACGGCTGCTCTCCGATCAGCATAAAAAAAAGCTGTGTAATGCGATAAGAAAAGAATGCGGGGAATCGAAGTTTTTAACCGGCTCAGCGATTGATGTTAAAATCGATTATGTAAACGAATCTGTTGTTACGGAAGCGGTTCTCCAGCCGGGAACGAATCAAATGGTGTAACTTTAATAAATATTTTCTCTGATACAATATTCATTAAAACTGTTAAAGATTTCCGGACTGAAAAAACCGAGGAGTGATATTAGCGCGGAAAATACTGCTGAAACTACAAAATATACCGCATTTAATTGATTTATGATGAATGCCGAAGGTTTGATGATGTTATATGTAAAAAATGGTTGATATTAATATTTTATTATACTTAATTAAATTCAGTAATTGCATTTGGGAATCATATATCTTCTTTAACTGAAACAGGGAATAATAACCTGAAAGAACCCGTGTGAATCGCAGACAGGTGTGATTTTCATTTTGTATTAAAATGATAATTTTTTTGCCGGGGATTTTGCATGCGTAAGTTTATTGATTGGGCTCTGGTCCGCTATCAGGTTTCAGATATCACCATCCAGATGAAAGCGCGGTTTTTTCTGGGGCTCTGTCTGGCTCTTATGATTCTGATACCGATTGTGGCAGGTTCCGCGATGTATATCTCCTGGGCCACCAATCGTTCATGGGCCCCTGTTGATCCGCGTCTGTATGTGAACTATACCCTGGTATATCTATTTGCAATATTATCATTCGTTCTACTGATTCGCGGATATTTTTATTTATCAGTCCATCTGATCGTCATATCTGTAATGGTCAGTGTTCTGGTTTCGATTATACTAGAGCGGACTGATCCGGTCTGCAGACTCGACTCGGTTGTATTGATAGTTGCGATTCTTGCTATTACCCCGATGATCGTGTCACAGAGCAGGGTGGTGATCTTTATTTATGGCTGTATTGCGCTTGCTGCGCTCTATTTTTTTATTCATGTTTTCCGCAGTGAGCAGTTTTTAGAAGACTATGTTGTGGTTGATTATCTGATAGATAATACTGTAGCTATTGTATTCGTCACCCTGTCTGCATTTGTGTTTTATACAATCAATAACGTCGCCCTCTCGCGTGCCAGAACCGAGATTCAGGAGAGAATACGATCCGAGGAGGAGAAATCGAAACTTGAAGCTCAGCTGCTTCATGCACTGCGTATGGAATCGATCGGCCGTCTTGCAGGTGGAGTTGCGCACGATTTCAATAACCTGCTTACAGCCATACTGGGCAACACTACACTTGTTATGATGGACCTGCCGGAAGACGGGGCGGAGTATTCAAGGCTAAATGTGGTACTTCAGGCTTCACAGAGCGCAGCCGAACTTACACAGCAGTTACTGGCTTTTTCCAGAAAACAGATAATAGAACCAAAAATTATTGATCCAGCAAAGGAGATCGGTAAAATGCGCGGTCTTCTTACACGCCTGATTGGTGAAAATATAAAAATAGAGATAAACACGGATTCGGCCGATGGAGTTATAAAAGCCGATACGAGCCAGCTTGAGCAGATTCTGCTTAATCTGGTTGTTAATGCCCGTGACGCTATGCCGGACGGAGGGAACATATACCTTGAGGTGTCAACCACAGTCCTGGATGAATCATTTGTAGAACGGCATCCATATTGCGTTCCTGGTCAGCATGTGATGATATCTGTCAGTGATACGGGAACCGGTATACCGCCCGAGGTGCAGCAGCACCTGTTTGAACCGTTCTTTACAACAAAAGTCCAGGGAAAGGGAACGGGGCTTGGTCTGGCTACAGTTTACGGTGCAGTAAGACAGAACGGCGGCTCGATAGATGTTTATTCCGAGCCGGGACGCGGCACTACATTTAAAATTTACTTTCCAAAACTCCGGGATGACGGGGGAGAGAGTTCTGAAGAGATTATCGTCAGCTATGAACTGCCGACCGGCACTGAAACGATTATGCTTGTGGAGGATTCTCCGATAGTGCTCTCCTTTGCGCAGGAGATTCTGCAGAATCTCGGATATACTATTATTTCCGCATTAAACGGGGAAGAGGCTCTTGCAATTGCCTCCAGATGTTCACATATTCATCTGCTGATTACGGATGTTATCATGCCTGGAATGAACGGGCGCATACTGGCTGACCGTCTTTTGGCTGAGAGGCCGGATATGAAGGTGCTCTTCGCATCAGGCTATACCGCCGATGCCATTGTTCATCATGGGCTGCTGGACGGCGGGATTAATTTTATCAATAAGCCATATTCCACCTATACTCTTGCTCAGAAGATACGGGAAGTCATGGGGAAATAACATAAAGCGTCCGTTCAAACCGGGCGAAATTTTTTTTGATCTATCGCTACAGTGGGTTTTGTCAGTTATTGCGATACCGGTGAATGCAGTTTAATGTAATAAAGAGAATGCTAATGTGGTTATACCGATTGGGGTTCTTGTATAAGTCAAAATAAGAAGAAGAGATTATTTCGAGGGGAAGCAAAAAATATTTCTCTGTTGACAATTCCGTTATTTGTCGCTATCAGTTAGCTAAAATTTTCTGATTTATATTTTTCATTAAGTTTCCTCATCATATAGATGAACGGAAAATACTTTAATTTCTTCGCCATTTCAAAATAACATTCAGCTTATTTATAATAAATCTTTAACAGATACCTGTTATTTATTAAAAAATGATTGCACTTCCGCATAACAACCTGTATATTTAATTCAGCATTGTATGAATTTTTATTACAGGCATTCCTGCATTAATATTCTAAAAAATAATCGATGGGGGTATTTTTTATATGAAAAAGGTCTGTTTAGCACTGGTAATGTTTTTTATCTCAGCGGTCATCCTCAACGCTGAAGAAAAACTTACAAAAGGGATGTTTATCGCTGCCCAGTACTCCAACGGGAACTGGTACACCGGCAATATTGATAAAATCAGCGGCAAGGATTATACTATTAAATTCAGCGACGGCGACGTCCTGGTTGTCTCCAGGGATAAAATCCGCACTTTTTCAAAGGACGTAAAGCTTAAGGAAGGGGACCGGGTGCTTGCCCTGTACGGTTCGGGTCAGATGTATACTGCGATTGTCAAAGAGGTCAAAAAAGACAGCGCAATGGTAAAATGGGAAGACGGATCAGGATACGCGAATGTTGATAAAAACAGGATACTGACCGATATCGGTTCACAGAAAGATATAGAGATGGACCAGGGCGTGACAATCCGTAAAGGTGGATCCATAGTGGGGAGCATTGACGCCAACGGCACAGTCCGCGTAAATGGATCTATTGCAGGTAAATTTGAATCTAACGGTGATGTCCGTAAAAACGGTTCCATTGTGGGCAATATTTCATCGAACTGGGATATCCGCAAAAACGGA
>CAYTNW010000043.1:0-18622 GCA_964439325.1 uncultured Leptospirales bacterium
CACATCCTCTTTTATAGAAAGAGTGTCAGATTAAGTTCTAACTTTTACAGTTTATTATTAATATGGTAATTGGGGGTCAGAGCCTTGACTATTCACCGCAAACAAGACGCAATAATTCACGGCAATTCTCAACAAGATCCGGACTTCTTTTAAAAAGACCTCCCCCCATGAGATAAATGACATCCTCTCCGTAAAACGAAGTCATCTCCGTTAAATTCGAAAAATTCATTCCTCCCCCCGGAGCTGGAAATATAGACCTGAAATGTTTCAAACTGTAACTGCATTTATCGTTAATATCACGGCACTCATCCCGTGAGAATGAAAACCTCCCTCCAAAATTCGGGTATACAACTATATCCGCACCTGCATACCTCATTAAAGTACCAAGCAGTGCACCATGTGTGAAACCGGATTTCCCTGAAAGAAATGATCCAATAAAAGCTGGATGACTCATCACTGGAAGTCCGAAATTTTCGTCTTCAGCAAGACACTTCATGCAGTCAAAACCTGTTATTGCAGGAGCAATTACTACTCCTGTTGCGCCATTTTCTTTAGCATAATATGCCCTATCGATAATTTCGGAGAAAGGAGCAGTAATATTCGGGAAATAGAGGGACTTACAATCCGGGATAGAATTGATTGAATCAGCACAGGCTCTGACCCTCTCCCTGAACTCGGAAAACGGCTGATTGGAAAGACCATGATCATCTTTGATTATATCTATCCCCCCTTTAGCAAAAGCGGATGCAAGATCCGCAAATTGAGCAGACGTCATTCCCATTGGTTTTATTGCAGACGCTGTTAACGGTCTATTATACACATTCAATAATTCACGGATTCCCTGCACACCAAAGCGCGGTCCCTTAAATATGTGTGATAAATTATCGGATAGAGAAATGTCATTTACAATTATTCCAGATTTTAAACTTATATTACCGAATATTACATTGATAAACTGAGTGAACTCAAATGATGTTGTCTCCACTGCAAAACTGATTTCAGCTTTATATAAGTCAATTTTTACAGGATTAAAAGACTCAATCCTTCCAAAAATGTTATCCCTGATAAAACTATCACTGATAAGATCTTCCGGAAATTCAACAGTCTGTTCTATACATATATCTTTAGCTGCAGCAAGTGCCTCTGGCTCATTCCCTGACAGATAATATGTTACAGAAAACCTTTCTCCGGACAAAATTCTCTCCATAATTCCTCCTATAAAGCTTCAGGTCTGGCAGGAGAATGAACGGCTCTGACCCTGATCTCACCCAGATCTCCCTCTGTTATAAGAGGCTGCTGTTTTATAATCGATTCCACGGTTCTGACCAGTTTCATCGCATCCAGACCATACTCTTTCATCAGATACTCCTTACTCGCCCCATGTACAAAGGTATCGTTTAATCCTATTCGTAAGAGTTTTTTTGATATTCCGAGTTCAGCCATTTTCTCAGCAATTATCGTCCCGAGACCTCCGATTATTGTATGATTCTCCATAGTTATAACGCCGTAATTCGATTTTTCAATTGCAGTGATTATATCCTGATCATTAAAGGGCTTAAGAGTCGTCACATGGAAATGGCTTATGCCAAGATTGTACCTCTTCAGTGCAGATGTGGCCCGAAGTGCCTCTTCCGTACATATACCGGATGTAATCAGTACCAGATCATCACCATACGATAACCTTCGAGACTTACCGGCGACCATAGGCTCTGACCCCTCAAAAAGCCGTGGGATCTCACCACGGATCATTCTTACATAAACCGGACCATTCATACTCATTGCGGCATCCAGCACTGATTCAACATCTGTTGCATCACCGCAGTCAAAGATTGTCATATTCGGGAGAGCCCGCATCACCGCGACATCCTCAATAGCCTGGTGCGTTGCTCCCCCTGGGGTCATTATCCCGGGGAGAAATCCAAACATCTTCACCGGCAGGTCAGGATAAGCTACAGACATCGCAATCTGATCAAAAGCCCTTCTATAGATGAACACGGCGAAAGTATGTACAAAAGGGACATATCCCTCCCTCGCCAGACCCCCGGCAAATGAAAGCATATTCTGTTCTGCTATACCCATCGAAAAGAAACGATCCGGATACATATCCCTGAAAGCATCAATCTCAACAGAACTGGTAAGATCAGCTGACAGAACCACCACATGAGGTTTATCAGCAGCCCATCTCACAAGGTTCTTGGCATGGACCCTGCTTAACAGACCAGTGTCCTGTATAACAGGTGATTTTTTCTCTAAAATCTTCTCCTTATTTTCGGAGAAAGCTGCCAGTTCTTTTTTTTCATCATCACCGACAAACCGCACATAATGAAATTTCGGATCTCTCCTTTTTAAAATATCCAGTCCTCTGTATGGAATAGTATCGCAAAGAATGCAGGTCGGCTTTCCTGTCTCAGGCTCCATTGTTCCGAACCTGACAAGCGCATCGATATCGTGACCGTCAATTCTGAATGCTCTGACCCCGAAAGCCTCAAGTCGTTTATCGAGCGGTTCAATATTCATAACATCAGACATTCTGCCGTCGCACTGATATCCGTTCACATCAACAAAAATGAGTATATTATCGAGCCGGTGAAATGCCGCAGCCTGCAGAGCCTCCCATGTCTGGCCGATCTGGAACTCTCCGTCCGACATAAACAGCACGACCCGTCCGGTTTCATTTTTAAGCTTACGCGCCATTGCTATCCCGAAAGCCTGACTTATCCCCTGTCCGAGAGAACCTGACATTATCTCCATTCCCGGCGAATGTTCAGCTCCTATCATCTCAACCGTACTGCCATCTTGATTGAACTCGTCAAGACCGTTCTGATCCATTCTCCCCGCCTCGATCAATGCGGCATACAGCACCAGTGAATATTGAGAAGGGGAGAGAAAAAATCTGTCGAAGTATGGCGTTTTCTCCCCATTGAACGATGATCCGTTCTGATATGATTTATTTTCATGGCCGGGAACCCCGTTGAATTTTTCTGGGAGCTTTGGAGCTGCAAGCCCGCCAAGATGAAGTATCCTTCCGTAGAGACTGGCGAGTATCTCCGCTGATGAACATGCCTGGCTCAGATATCCTCCGTTATTTCTGATTGTATGATCAAGAACTCTTGATCTGATTCCCTGTGCCATCTTCTCTATATCAGCTTTCCATTTTTCCACGAACATACTCCGATATATAAATTTTTTATGAGGGGATTATATAACCTCCCCTTTTAAAAGATTATTAATCATATTTCAACTGAAATTTCCAGGGAAAAGACCGATAACTGAAGATTGTAAAACCCGTTTACCACTTCAAAGGAGGAGCGGATAATATATATAAAAAACCCTGTTTATTAAACAGATATATTCTCTATTGTCGTTTTAAAAACTCATGAGATTCAGCTTCACTCTTAAAAATATTAAACAGAGAGGACATCTCCACAAGATCCATGATCTTTTTTACTGAACTGTTCAGTTCACATAAAACAAGTTTTTTTCCTCTTTTTTTAAGTTTAACCATTACAGAGACAAATAATCCGATTCCTGAACTGCTCAGATATTCGACTCCGCGCAGATTGAAAATAAAATCAGATGTATGATCATCATCAACCAGCCTGAGGATATCTTTTTCAACTTTTTCTGTAAGCGAAACGTCAAACCGCCCATGCAGGTATACGACTGTTACACTTTCATGTTTTTCAAAATTTAGCTCCATTTTAACCCATCTCTTTATTACATGCCGGATTCTGACATTCATAAGATTGTCTGTTTTAAACAAATTTTTAGGTATTGATCGGTTCATCCTGCAATTTTCACCTGTGAATTGCCTTTGAAAAACTCGAAGGCTTCGTTTTCATCAGCAAAGATATTAAACAAAACGCCTATATCTACTATCTCCATAATTCTTTTAACGGAGCCTTTCATACTGCAGATACCGAACTGTTTCCCTCTCATCTTAAGCATATCCATAATAGTAACAAACAAACCAATCCCTGCACTGCTAATATAATCAATTTCACTGAGATTTAAAATTAAATTGCCCGATTTTTCCGTGTTCAATAGTCCGATAATCTCTTTTCCAATTTCTTCAACCTGGGGGACATCAAGCCTTCCTTTAAGATAAACTATAACTGTATCATGATTTTTTTTAAAATTGAGCTCCATTAGTCATCCTTTTCTCCATATCGATTTAAAAAAAAGAGCAACATTATGTCGTATATACAATATCTCTAAAAATAATTCCACTAAAAAATTATTTTAAATGGCTATTAATAATACAAATTACAGCCATTTAAGTTTAAAAATGAAAAAAAAGTATCATTATTCCATTATTTTTCGAAAAGAATTGAGGCTCTGACCCCTATAATGGTATGATATCTGCCGGTGGGCTCTGACCCCTGATCAGTAGTAAACTTTAAATCGAATAATCAGATCTGATATTACCCGATTTTTTAAGAAGATCTTCAAGTGTAAATGTATCAAGAAATTTCAGCAACATTGAACTCATCTCATTCCATACTCCCCTTGTTGCACATGAATCCGCCCTGTCACATATACCGGGATTGTTTACACAATCAACAAGACAGAGATCCCCTTCAAGGGGTTCTATTATCTCTCTTAACGATATCTCCGATGCCGGCCTGCTAAGCAGATAACCGCCATGTGCCCCGCGAAAAGTAGTTACAAGGCCTTTTCCTTTTAAAGGTATTATTATCTGACTTAGATATTTTTCCGAAATTTCTTCAGAGCTGGCTATATCCTTCAGAAAAACCGGTTTTTTCTGTTTATTTTCCGCAAGAGCAAGCATCAATCTCACCCCGTATCTCGAACGTGTAGAAAGTCTCATATAAAACTCCTTCATTGATATACTATTATCCACATTATATAAATAGTATATAAGTCAACAATACTTTATTATTGTTACTATAGCTAAGGGATAGCCGAGGCTCTGACCCTGATCTAAATCTATTCATCCTCAAACAGCCATGTAGAAAGATACCTTTCCCCCGAATCTGGCAGTATTACTACAATTGTTTTACCGGACAATTCTTTTCTCTTTGCTACGGTCAATGCAGCAAAGAGAGCAGCTCCGCCAGAAATCCCTACAAGTATTCCCTCTTCTTTCGCGAGTTTCCGTGAAGTAACACCTGCATCGATATGGTCAACAGTTATAATCTCATCGACTATATCTCTATTAAAATTCCTTGGAACAAATCCGGCCCCTATACCCTGCAGTTTATGAGCCCCAGGAGCTCCACCGGAAAGCACCGGTGAATCAGAAGGTTCAACAGCTATTACTTTTACAGAAGGTTTCCTTTTTTTCAAGACTTCTCCTATACCGGATATTGTACCGCCTGTGCCAACTCCCGCTACTATCACATCCACTGCCCCATCAGTATCGATCCAGATCTCTTCAGCTGTTGTTCTGCGATGTATGTCCGGATTTGCAGGATTATTAAACTGTTGAGGAATAAACGAATCAGGAATAGACTTCTGAAGCTCCTCTGCTTTTGCAATAGCTCCGTTCATCCCGAGTTTACCATCTGTCAGTTCTAGTTCGGCTCCAAGTATCTTCAGAAGTTTTCGTCTCTCTATACTCATTGTATCAGGCATTGTCAGTATCAGTCTGTATCCTCTTGATGCACATACAAATGCCAGTGCGATCCCGGTATTACCGCTTGTTGGCTCAATTATCGTTGTTCCCTTCTTAACAAGTCCCTCTTTTTCGGCAGCCTCTATAAGCGCAGCACCTAATCTGTCTTTAATACTTGAAAGAGGATTAAACGACTCTATCTTTGCAAGCAGAGTGACATCCTGTACGGTATTCAGCCTGTTGATTCTTACAAGTGGTGTGTTTCCTATAGTTTTCGTAATATCGTCAAATATTCTTGTCATCACATTACTCCTCTATAATCAGATAATATTTTTCGTAGCAGGCTCTGACCCCTCCTAGAATTTGTGCTCATTTTGTAACTGTGGCTCTGACCCCTATCGAAATTTGTTTGTTTAAAAATAAATTCTTCAGTTGTTTCTATCCGCATTTATTCACTACTATTTCAATATATTTAGTAGTATTTATTTTAAAATACCCCATTGTCAATGAAAAACCTTAAAAAAATAGTTTTACAGAAAAATTTCACCGGGGTCAGAGCCTCCGGTTAATAAAAGAGGGTCAGAGCCCCAAAAAAGAAGAACCCTAATCAACAGGGCTCTTCTTTTTTGTTACCTTACCAAAAACTCATTTTAAAAGCTGATACTTTTCCACAAGTTCAATAAATTCTGCTCTGTACCCCTCTTCATCCCGGCTCTTGGCTTCTTTTGCGATTTTGAGTACATCTTTTACAGTCAGATCATTCTTAAAACCTGAATCACGCAGCAGCATTCCAAAACCGGCAACCGCTGACGCAAATCTGAAATTTTCCGATGCTTTAGTGAATTTAGTATTAGCATCTGTTACTGTTTTAACCATTAATTTGCTGGTTTCTTCTTTAACCGGTTTATATCTCATTTTCAACACCATGATTTCATTATTTGCTGAGGCTTCATTTTTAATCTTGCTCTCCTGATACCTCAGCTCGATCCCTTTATCCCCCCCTTTATCTGCGCCTGCTGGTACTATTTCATAAAGAGCCGTTACAGTATGCCCGGCTCCGAGTTCGCCCGCGTCTTTTTTGTCATTGTCAAAATCCTCTTTTGCCAGCATCCGGTCTTCATAACCAATCAGCCTGTACGATTTTACTTTCAGCGGATTGAACTCTATCTGTATCTTCACATCTTTAGCTATTGTGAACATGTTGGCTCTCATCTCTCTGACGAAAACTTTCTCAGCTTCTTTGATATTATCGATGTAAAAATAATTACCGTTGCCTGCATTGCTGATCTGCTCCATCCTTCCATCCTTGTAGTTTCCCATTCCGAAACCGCAGATTGTGAGGTATATGTCATCCTTTCTTTTTTCCTCGATCATTCTGACCATTTCAGATGTGGAGGATACTCCGACATTGAAATCTCCATCCGTACAGAGTATTACCCTGTTGTTCCCGTCTTTTATAAGGTTTTCCTTCGCGATTTTGTAAGCCAGGATTATACCCTCACCGCCCGCTGTAGATCCTCCGGCATTGAGGCTTTCAAATGCTGATAATATTTTATCGCTCTCTGATGCAGGCGTAGATGGAAGAACAACCCCTGCCGATCCGGCGTACGCCACTATCGCTACATGGTCGTTTTTTTTCAGTCCCTTCAGCATCAGTGCGAGAGATTTTTTCAGCAAAGGGAGTTTGTTTGGATCACTCATTGAGCCTGATGAGTCCACAAGGAAAACAAAGTTGCACGGTTTTAAATCGTTATAATTCAGAGATTTACCCTGTATACCTATAAGGATCAATCTGTTTTCTTTATTCCACGGAGCCTCAGATATCTCGGTTGTTATAGAAAACGGATGTTCACCTTCAGGCTGCGGATATGAGTACCTGAAATAGTTGATCATCTCCTCAATACGAACTGCATCCTTTGGCGGGAGCTGACTGCCGTTTATATATCTCCTGACATTGGAGTATGAAGCAGTATCCACATCGATAGAAAAAGTAGAAAGGGGATTGTCTTTAACACCCTTGAATTCATTCTCTTTGATCAGATTATACTCTTCGGTTTTATGCTGTATCGGAGTATCATCGCGAAAACCGTCTTTACTTATAGATGCCGGCGAATACTCCATATCGCTCATCATAGATTTTTTTTCTGCGGCCGCATATTCTCTCGAAACCTCATGCTGCACCTGCCCGGCGAATCTCTGTCCTCCGCAGTCTGTGATGACAATAAAAGCCGCTGCCCATAGCAAACCGGTGGCTGCTGACAGCACTTTTTTTAAACTGTATCTGCTTGTCCTGAACATAACCTTTCTCCATTTCTTTTATTTTTTAATATATTATAGACCGGATTGAGCATCAAACGGTTCTCAAAAAAAATTTTTTATGTATTAATCCGTGAATTTTAATCAGTACAAATTATTAATTATTCCATATTTGTATTCATTGCTTAATTTATACGGATTTACACTGGAGCCGGTGGTGTCAAAAAGACTGTTTATTTAATAATCTATTAAATTATATAATTGTATCGCGAATGGATGAATTAGCAGAAGTAAATCGTTTCATCCTGTTGAAGTTCAGATAATGGGGAACGGTTTTCCTGATATCTTTACTACACGCGATATCAATGAAAAAGTGACAGGGACCTGAGTTCATTACAGATCTTTAGGCGTTGAATTGACATCAATACAGAAGGGAACGGGAACGACATCAGGCATTATGTCGGAGGAATAACCGGCATTAGAGTGCAATGTTGTTAAAAGAAAACCTTTATACCAACAACCGGTCCTTTAAGCTCGACATTTTCGGTGGCACACTTTCTGTATCCCGCGAAAATTTCCATTCTGCTGATTACAATGCCTGCACGTCCCTCGTAATCATAAAATTTCATTCTGTTGTATCCGTCCCCTTTTATGTTTTCGTAACTCTGTTTTCCGAAACGGAACATAAATGAAAGAGGTTTTACCGGGTAAGAATTGATGATTATTCCATAACTTATTCCGCTGCGGTTTATTACTCCCCGCAGATAAGCGGCCTGTATGTAAAAATCCGGCATGAAACCGCTGAACTGAACTATAGGGATATTGATACCGAGTGCATAATAATCGAGGTGATCATCGTTTTTATCCACCAGCCTCTTGGCTTCGATCTCGGGTCCGATTAATCTGAAAATTTTTCCGCTGAGCCTCCCGAACCCCCCGGTACCGTTATCATACGCATTCTGAGCGCCCCCTTCAATCGTCAGGTACCAGTCTTTACCGTCAAAACATCCCTTCGTCAATCCGGTTTCTGAAATTTCATTATACGAGATCTCCTGTACCGGTTCCTCTCTTTTTTTGTAATTGACCGAATAGTTACAGATAAAATTGCTTTTCTCATTATCATAGTACGGATATTCCGCATATTCAAGAGAATGGTTCAGCAGAAACCAGAAAGATCCTGTCATCAGACAGCTATTAAATAAACAATCACCCAGACATGAGGCAAGATCATCATTGGAAGTACTGCTCCCGGAACCTGAACCTGATGATCCCGGGCCGGAGTTTCCGGATTTAGAATTCTCTTCTTTCTGATAGTCCTGTTTGAAATCTTTAAGTGCGGAATGGGATATTTCAGTTGAAACGCATGAAAAAATCAACAGCAGCATCATAGCCAGAAAACGTTTATTCATTTATATACTCCGCAATTCTGATATACACCTGTTTATTCCGGATGCATTGTACAGAAGATTTCCGGCACCAAAAGCCTGTTTCCGGATTATAATCAAAAAACAACCATTCATGGTAACGTTATTATATGCAATGATTGCCGGAGCAGGCATGCCGTCTTTTTAAATATGATTTATGAATAATTCTGTTACCCCCTCTCACGAAGAGACAGGGATAACAGCTTTTTTTTATTCTTCAGGTCTGAATTTGCTCTCCAGTTTCTCCCTGAATATATCTATATATTCAAATACAGCAGGTACAACTACCAGCGTAATCATGGTTGAGATAATAAGTCCCCCCATAATCGCAATACCCATACCGGTTCTGTACTTGGCCGCTTCACCCGCACCGATAGCGACCGGAAGAGTACCGGCCAGCATGGCGAATGTCGTCATAAGTATCGGACGAAGCCTCACAAGACCGGCCCGTGTGATTGCATCCTTCCTCGACAGGCCCTCTCTTACACCATGAAGCGCGAAATCCACCATCAGAATCGAGTTCTTGGTAACAAGTCCGAGTAGCATAATAATTCCGATCATACTGAACATGTCGAGCATCTTTCCCGCCAGGAACAGCGCAAAAATCGCACCTGACAATGCCGGCGGGAGCGCCAGGAGAATTGTAAACGGCGTGATAAACGATTCATAAAGACTTGAAAGAACCAGGTAGATAAACAGAATAGAGAGGAAAAACGCTATTATAATATTCTGTATCATATCTTTAAACGCATCTGCCTGTCCGATCCAGCTGTACGTAACACCATCCGGCAGAGGAAGTTCCTTCGTTAAAATGTCGACGGTTCTGTCCATTGCAGTTCCGATCGCTCCCCCCTGGGCGAGGTTTGCTGTCACCTGCACGGTTCTTGCCCTGTCCTGCCTCAATATAACCGAAGGTCCTGTGCCGGTCCGTGCTACAGCAATAGCGTTAAGCGGGACCTGTCTGTTCTGCATGTTTGGAACTCTGGTGTCAGCAAATCCCGATCTGAGATCACGCTGTCCCGGTTTAAGCCTAACCTTGATGTCATACTCAAGTCCCTTCTCTCTGAATTTACCGGCCACTGCGCCTTCTATCTGGTACCTCAGCTCAACACCGGCAGTTTTGTTGTTAACCCCGGCCATAAGCATTTTTCTTTCATCCATCGTTATCTGGAGCTCGGGGATACCCATCTCCACGCTGGACTTTATCTCGGTTAAATCTTTTATCGTTTTCAGTTTTTCAATCAGCTTATTGCTATAATTGTTCAGCTGGTCAAGGTCCTCCCCCTTGATACTGAGCATATAGGGTTTGTTGCTGCCTCCTCCCCCCGCAGCCCTGGTATAGTTGTCAATTGAAGGTTTGGCATAGGCGAACTCTTTCATCATCTCGCGGAGAACCTCCCTCAACTGAGCGGTAGTCCTGGTCCTCTCTTTCCTCGGTACCATAAAAATTCCGAAACTGGCCTTGTTATATTCCGAAAGCGTCGTTCCTGTCTGTATCGTCATGTGGTTAAGTTCCGGAATAGTCTTCAGTTTCTCGGCGATTTTCATGGCAACCCTCTCGGTACCCTCGAGCGATGTCCCCGGATCGAGTTCTATATTCAGGTTATATTCTCCCTCATCCGGATCAGGCTGGAAGGTCTTCTTGACATGGCTGCATGTTACCAGGCTGCTGAAAAAAACAACCGTTACAACCCCAAGAATAAGCATAGGATGATCAATTGAGAATCCTATTACACCCTTATATCTCCTTTCAAGCCACCCCTGGAACCGGTCAAAAGCTGTTACAATGAAATTTGTAGCCTTACCTTTTGTTCCGGCAAAATACGCGCTGAGCAGCGGAGCGACCGTAAGTGCGTCGAATAGACTTATCAGCATTGCGAAAACAACCGTCAGACCGAACTGTTTGAAAAAACGTCCGATAATACCGGAGAGGAATCCTATCGGCAGAAATACCGAAATAATCGTAAGAGATGTTGCAGTAACGGCGAGTGCAACCTCCATCGTACCTTTTTCGGCCGCTTCCATAGGCTTCATTCCATGTTCAATCTTCCGGAAGATGTTCTCCCGCACAACGATGGCGTCATCGACCAGCAGACCTACCGTCAGCGAAAGAGCCAGCAGCGACATTATATTTACAGTAAAACCCATTACATACATCAGTATGAACGCTCCGAGAATCGAGTTCGGAATCGCTATACCTGTTATTATTGTCGAACGTAAATTTCCAAGGAAAAGATATACAACAAGAATCGCGAGTATTATACCTATGATCATCGTTTCCTTGACGTCATCTATATTATTCCTTATGAATTTGGCCATGTCGTATACAAAGACAAGCCTCGAGTTTCCGCCGTTTTTTGCCACGATTGTGTTCGCCATATCGACTCTTTTTAAAATGCCATCGGCGACATCAACCGTATTTGAACCGGACTGTTTAAAGACGTCGAGGATCAGACAGGTTTTCATCTCCCTTTTTACGATTTTGCTGTTTTTATCTTTTTTATTTTTATCCTTATCATTTTTACCGGACTCAGTTACCGGATAGTAAAGCCAGGCTTTCGTATCGGCATCAGCCATACCGTCACGAACCTCTCCGATCCGATCGAGAGTAGTGGGATTATTCGAGTCTCCGGAAAACTGTACTACAGTTTTCCTCAACTGGTCGAGGTTCTTGAACTCGCCGATCGTTCTGAAGATTGTCATTTTACTGTCCTCTTCATAACGGCCCACTGGCACGTTTACTCCGGAGTTGCCTATACGGCTTGCCACCGTGAGTACCGAAATCTGCTGTTCATTCAGCTTATTCCTGTCGAGCTCAACCCGGATCTCTCTTTTGGTTCCGCCCGAAATTCTCACTTCACCGACACCCTCAACCTGTTCAAAAGTCGGTTTTATCTGATCGTTTGCAATATCATACATCTTCGTAGGAGGAAGATCCGACACGTAAGCAAAGGTCAGGATCGGTACGTCGGTGAAATCAAACTGCCGGACTACGGGATCGCTGTCAAGATCGTCGGGGAGCTGGTTCCTTGTCAGAGAAACCTTCTCCCTCACATTCTGAACTGCGAACTTTATATCGGATTCGTAGTTAAACTCGATGATAAGTATCGACACCCCCTCCATGTTCCTCGAAGAGAGCCTCTTGATCCCGGCGATAGTACTCACCTGTTCCTCGAGCGGTTTGGTTATAAGTTTTTCAACCTCTTCAGGCGATGTTCCGGGATATATTGTCATTACTGTTACAACCGGAAAGTCGATCGGCGGGAAGATATCAACACCGAGCCGTTTGAAACTTATAGTTCCCACGACCATCAAAAGAATTACTATACAGGCCATAAAAATTGGTCTTTTGATTGATAGTTTGGCGATATTCATAAAAGTCCGTCCAGTGAATTAGATTTAAACGTTTTGCTGCGAAGTAAAAAAATATAGCGTATAATAATTTTTATACGTATTAAATCAAGTAATTTTACAGATATCCGTGAAAATCAAAAGCAGATATGTACAAATGACTGTATTTTGTAAAACTTTAACTATTGACAATATGAAAAATTTTTAGAATCACAAATTTGTATCAGATTCTGAAATGCCGGCGCTACAGGTTAAACGCAATAACTCCTCCCCATTAATAAGAAAACCGGCACGCTGTCAGATCATAATATCCTGAATCCGGCCCGCAACTTCAATGCCGGAATTACGTCCTTTATCGTTAAAAACAGTTTTACCGCTTTTCAGTTCTGTAAGACGGACGTTCATCTCCCCCCTCATGCTCTCCTCGATTCTTCCATCCATGAAACCGCGTATCGGTGATGCAAGAGATGAAGCATTCCCCCGCTTTATACTGATCTCAACGCGGTACATACTGTTTCTCATTACAATCTCCACCGCACCGGTACCGATTTTACATTTTTCAAGTTTTGAACGGTTATATGTTGTGAACTTTATCAGCCTGTCATGAAGCCATATCAGTGATATAAACCCGGTGAAAGAATTTCTGATCCATGGAATTTTTGCAACCGACGCGAAAACCGATATCCCCGGTTCTTTGAAGTGATTGGACTGAGTCCACACATAGGCTTCCGGAAACGACTCTCCCCAGTCCTTCTCAATATAACCGCGGCCGTTATCAAACCTGACCCCCCTGCCGTCTATCACAAGATGCCCGGTTATTGTATGATCCATGCTGACGATCCCGTGATAGCACTCCATGAACGGAACGAAGGAATACGGACCCATAATCCCCGGAGAATGCCAGGTCTTCGGCCATTTCACATTGCCTGAAAAGATGAGTTCACCGCTCACCTCCGGAATGTTAAGCCTGATCTTATTTTCAGAAAAATAGTTATCAAGCATCCTGATACTGAACTCCCCCGGTGCTGCAGCGAAATCGGAGAAATCAAAACTCCTGTAAATTGAAGTCATCTTTTTCCCGTCAAGTACCTGTATAAAACCGTGACGGTTTCCGTTTTCGTCCATCGCGACGCCCGGTATCACAGCAAGGGCGTTTTTTTCAGATTGGTCGACAATTTTGAAATACCATCCCTCGAAATAGCCGCTGCTCTTTCCCCAGCCATGATACTGTTCCGGATTAAAAAAAGCTTTTATTCTTTTCATTGCAAATTCCTTAATATGGAAATAACTTCCGAAACCCTGTGTTTTAACCTGCGCTTATCAACTGATTAATCAAAGGTTCCAGGTTATTTATCTTTTGATCAATAATTTTTTTTATAATTATTGTAGATCGAAAATACTGATAATAACAGGGGATTTCAATACCAGATATCATTGGCCGGGATGATAAGATAAGTTTTTTATTTAACAGTACTTTACGATTTTGTATCAAACTCTGCCGGAATACAAAAGCATTAAGTAAAAATCATCCCTGTCCGGTTTGTGAAAATTATATTACACTTGACTTTATATTCAGTAAAAACAACAAAAATATTCGCAGAAGAATGCTTTAAGTATATATTATTGGTAACCGGAAAATGGAATTTTTTTGCTGATATTTAAATGAATGTAGCGCTATTTTCGCGTCAGAACAATTGTTATCAAAGCATTAAAAATGCGGGGTATTGCGGACTCACTTCAGGATACCGGTACTGAAAAAACAACATGAAGGGACGAACCCAGAAGGGTGTTGAATAAATAGAGATAAAGAGGAAATCATAATGCAGCAGATATTGAATGGAAAAATTTTAGCGGAGGCTATTGAAAAACAGATAGCAGAGCGGATCAATGAACTGAGGAAGATTGACGGAAATGCGATGCCGGTCCTTGCAACTATCCTGGTGGGAGATGATCCGGCCTCGGCAACCTATGTCAAAATGAAAGGGAATGCCTGCACCAGAGTGGGGATGGATTCAAAAAAAATAATACTGCCGGGAAACACAACCACTGAAGAGCTTGTCGAGCACATAGAACTGCTGAATGACGATCCTTATGTCCACGGAATACTGCTTCAGCATCCGGTGCCGCCGCAGATAGATGAAAGACTCTGTTTTGACAAAATCTCACTGGAGAAAGACGTAGACGGAGTTACGAGCCTCGGTTTCGGAAGAATGAGCATGGGGGAAGAGGCATACGGGAGCGCGACACCGGCCGGTATTATAAATATTATCGATCATTACAGAATTGATACAGAGGGTAAACACGCAGTCGTAGTGGGCCGAAGCCCGATACTGGGAAAACCGATGGCAATGATGCTGCTGAATAAAAATGCAACCGTAACAATATGTCATTCCAGGACGAAAGATCTACCTGAAATAGTAAGAAGCGCAGATATCGTAGTCGGCGCCGTCGGGAAACCGGAGTTTATCAAAGCTGAATGGATCAAAGAGGGGGCTGTTCTTATTGACGCCGGTTACCATCCTGAACAGAAGTGCGGCGATATTGATCTTAAAAACGCGTCGTTGAAATGCTCGGCATACACTCCTGTCCCGGGAGGGGTCGGCCCGATGACAATCGCGACACTGATGCTGCACACACTGGATGCATATGAAAAGAACAGACGTATAAACAGCGTTTTCCTGTAAACAAGGGGATGAAAAAACTTCGTAAACGCCTCGCAGGACTTAAAGAGAGAGCCGCCGTTATCCGTCAGGAGGTTACGGCGTTATACTACTCATACAGAGATACGCGGACCGGTTTACTTCCCAAAATAATTATTCTGGTCACACTGGGTTACGCTTTAAGTCCGTTAGATCTGATTCCGGACTTTATCCCTGTTATCGGTTATCTCGATGATCTTGTAATTATTCCAGCATTGATATCACTTTCTGTAAAGCTGATACCGGAAGAGGTTCTGTCTGAGGCCAGGGCCAGAGCAATTAATGAGCCTGTAATACTGAAAAAGAGCCGGTTTGCTGCCGCGCTGGTCATCGCTGTGTGGACAGGTCTTGCTGCTGTGGTGTTTGTTAATATTCTGCAGCGGGTTTTTTGTCGTTAATAAAAATTCCGTAGGATATGTAGTCAACGAACCATTCAGTCAGCACATCAAGATCATACTCCTGCACATTGTTCCGGGGAACACCGTAGTAAAACAGCATTCGCATTACTGATCCGCCGATTATGTTTGACGTCAGCTCCATGTTTATCTCCGGTTTGATACGCTCCAGTTTAATACCGGAACTCAGATAGCTGTATATGAACTCAACCATCTGTTTATCAAGTCGCCTGAGAATTGTATCAAAATTCGTATTTACTCCAAGTCCGATATTCAATAGTATTGTGCAGTAATCGGGATGATCCATGAAGAATTTGAGAGTGATCTTTATCTGGTGAATAAAGAACATTCTCCCCCCTTTATACTCTTCTGAATCGGCAGTGGGATTAAAAAAAAGGACTTTCCGCCAGTCGGCGTAAAGGTTTTCCAGTATCGTCGCAAATATATCATCCTTGTTTTTAAAATACTGATAGAAGGTTCCGCGGGAGACGTTTGCTGCGTGAAGTATATCAGAAATCTGTGTCTGGTGATATCCCATTTTTCCGAACAGACGCGTAGCACAGTCAAGCAGCTGCTTTTTCCGTTTTTCGGCGTTCATTCTTTTTATTTTTACATTTTCCTGTTTCTGGGTCATGAGGAAAGTATTATTCATGGGATTTTACTGTCAATATATAAAGCCGAATGCCCTAAAATAATTTTCATAACCGGATTTTTTTCCCTCAATACCCCTACTTTCATTTTTATTAAATACCTCAACAGGTTAAAGAAGACACCAAAATCTTATTGATACCTGTGTCAACTTGAATATGCCATATTTTTAAACCGGTCTTGAGATAAACTAACACCCTGCAGTATGAATTAACCTGTAACCGCATAACAGCTGATCTTCAATCCCTTAAACTGCTGCATATCTGTAATTATATCTTCATACTGACAGCACAGAAATTATTTTCTTTACACAATCCGGTCATCATAATAGTTTTAAAAAAAATACTTGCGGTGATTTAAATGCGGATAACCGGCGAAATACATCTGATCAAAATTGATTTCAACGTCCAGATAACACCGGACAGAATACTGCCGAGATTTGTTAACTCAATTATTGTTTTCGGAGATTACATTACTGTCTTTGACAGCGGCGTTAAAGAGAGCTACAGAGATATTTACAACTATATTGAACTTCAGAACAGAAAAACAAGCGAAATCAGATTTCTTATATTATCTCATTCTCACCCGGATCACATAGGTTCAGCTGACAGGATCAGGTCCGATACAGGCTGCCGTGTCCTGGGACATCAGCTTGAAAAGGAATGGATAGAAAACATAGACATCCAGCATGCTGAACGGCCTGTTCCAGGATTCTACAATCTTGTAGACAGACCGGTTGTCGTTGACGAAATATTGACCGGGGATGAAAACCTCAGCCTTGGAAATAATATAGAGATCTCAATAATAAACACCCCGGGACACTCGAAAGGTTCTTTCTGCATCCTGTTTAAAAACCAGTCTGTACTTTTCACAGCTGACTCGATACCCCTTCCGTCGGATATTCCGACATATGACGATTACAGAAGATCAGTTGAATCACTTGATATTATCGAATCGATGAAAGATAAGTATTCAATACTGCTATCATCATGGGCAGAGCCTGTGACAGGCCGTGAAGGGATTCTGAAAGTAATTTCGGACGGGAAAAATTATCTGAAAAAAATCGATCACTGCGTGAGAAAACATTATAACAATAACATTAATTCGATGGAAAACTGCAAAAATGTTATTGATGAACTGGGGCTCCCCCCTCTGTTCATCACACCGCTGGTCGACAGGGCATTCAGAACACACCTGTAATATTCTTATCAGGAGATTAAAAATTGAGCGCTTATTTTATTGCAAGGGTCGAGATCACAGACAGGGAGCAGTATAAAAAATATCTCGATGCTGTACCAGAGATAATTAAAAAATATGATGGCAGAGTTCTCGCAAGGACCGAGCAGGCCCTTACGCTCGAAGGTCCTGCCGAGAACCGCAGGATCATTGTGATAGAATTCCCGTCAGCCGGGAGGGCTTCTGAATTCTACAATTCGGAGGAGTACCGCGCCGCGAGGAAACTGCGGGAACATGCCGGAAACGGACAGATAATAGTTGTATAGAACAGAGCGGACATGACCATAGAGAGAAAAAAATCAGACAGCTGCAGTTCTGCCAGTGGAAATGATGATGAAATAATAACAGACCGGTTTTCATCATGGATCAAAACTGCAAGAGAGGCGCAGAGACCTGGAGGTAACATCGATGTACCGTGCGGCGGCTGCACCGCCTGCTGCACATCGTCATACTTTATACATATAAGTTCACGTGAAACAGCAACCATTTCAAAAATTCCCCGTGAGCTGATGTTCCCCGCGCCGGGTCTCCCGAAGGGTAATATGGTGCTGGGATTCGACCGGACAGGGAGATGCCCGATGTTTATCGGCAGCGGATGTTCAATATATGACTCCCGGCCAGAAACATGCCGGACCTACGATTGCCGCATATTTGCCGCGACCGGCCTGAAGCCGGATGACGGCAGGGCTATGATCTCCAGACAGGCCTCCAGATGGAGGTTCCGTTTCGAAGATGACAGTGACGTAAAAATCTTTTCCGCTGTGCGGGCTGCAGCGGAATTCATCACTGCCTCTGCCCGGTTTTTTCCCGGCGGATTTATTCCTTCAAATATCCCGCAGCAGGCCCTTCTCGCAGTTAAGATCTATGAGGTTTTTCTTAACTACCCCTCCGGGAGTAAGAATGACATAAACCATGAGCCGGATAAAGGACTGGTAAAAGCGGTCATTGATGCATATTCAAATTTTGAACGTGATATAAACGGCTGAAAAACATTTTATTTCACATCCTTTTTTAATCTTCAGAGATCAGTTTATT
>CAYTNW010000044.1:0-17483 GCA_964439325.1 uncultured Leptospirales bacterium
ACTTTACTTCTTTTCCTTTTAATCTTCATATTAAACTCCTAGAACTCTAGCCCATGTTCGCGAGCTGCATCTGCGAAAGCCTTTATTTTTCCGTGATATAGATATCCGTTTCTATCAAATACAACACTCTTTATACCTTTAGCAGAAGCTCTTTCCGCAATAAGTTTTCCCAGGGTTTTTGCTGCTTCAATATTTCCTTTATTTTTCATGTCGGGAAAATCCGGCGCAAGGGATGATAATGCAACAAGTGTATGACCCTTTGTATCATCTATAATCTGGGCATAAAAATTCTTATTGCTTCTTGAAATACAAAGTCTGAATATATCAGTGCTTGTTCTTATTTTCTTTTTTACTCTGATTCTTCTTCTGATGAATCGTTTCTTTTTTAAAGACAGCTTATCCATTATTTTTTACCTGTTTTTCCCGCTTTTTTCCTGACATTTTCATTTTTATATCTAATGCCTTTCCCTTTATAAGGTTCAGGTGGACGTAATTCCCGGATATTTGCGGCAGTCTGTCCGACCAGTTCTTTATTGAAACCCTTTACCTTAAACTTTGTCGGCTCTGTAACTTCTAGTGTTATACCCTTCGGAGCTTGAAATAATATTGTATGAGAATATCCCAGCTGAAACTGAATATCAGTACCCTGCTGTATTGCTCTGTATCCAACACCGACTATCTCAAGTTCCTTGATAAATCCGGCAGATACACCTACAACCATGTTATTAATCAATGTCCTGTAAAGTCCATGATAAGCACGCAGCTGTTTATTGTTGACATCGTCAATTACAACATTGAGTACATTAGCTTCTTTAGCGACATTTACACCCGCTAAAAGCTTCAAATTATCCTCGCCAAGAGGACCTTTTACGTTAATATTAGAATCAGTTATATTTACTGTAACAGTTCCCGGTACTTCAACTGGCAGTTTTCCTATTCTAGACATATCTATACACTCTTTCCACTATGAAATTTCACAAATTACTTCGCCGCCGACATTGAGCTTCTGCGCAGCTTTGTTTGTTATCACACCCTTTGGGGTAGACAGGATCCTTATCCCGATATTGTTATAAACCGGTTTCAACTCTTCCGCTTTCGTATAGACTCTTCTTCCGGGCTTACTGATTCTGACAAGGCTTAACAACGCTGACTGATTCTGATCGCTATATTTCAGATAAACCCTTAATACCTTCTGCTTATTATCTTCAATAATTTTATAATTTTTTATAAAGCCTTCATCTTTTAATATCTTAGCTATAGCTACTTTTATCTTTGATGACGGAATATCTACTTTCAAATGCTCTGCTTTGACTGCATTCCTTACTCGAGTTAGCATATCTGCAATTGGATCACTAGTAGCACTCATGTTTCAACCCTTCTCCACTTTTATTTTCTACCATGACGATTTCGTAACACCAGGAATTGCGCCCACACTGGCAAGTTTTCTAAAACAGATTCTGCACATATCGAATCTTCTTAAATAACCTCTTGGTCTTCCACATATCGCACATCTATTATATTCCCGAACTTTAAATTTCGAGCCTCTATCATGTTTTGCTACCATACTTGTTTTTGCCATATCAATCACCCCTGTTCCCTAAACGGCATTCTGAATTCTTTCAAAAGAGCATAAGCTTCCTCTTTTGACTTTGCAGATGTTACTATAGTAACATTTATACCGTGAATCTTCTCAGTTTTATCAAAATTTATTTCCGGAAAAATAATCTGTTCCATTATTGAAAAATTATAATTACCATTCGTGTCAAAAGATTTAGGCGATAAACCTTTGAAGTCTCTTACTCGCGGAAGGGCCACGTTTATTAATCTGTCAAAAAACTCGTACATCATATCGCCGCGAAGTGTGACTCTGCAGCCCACATCGTATCCTTCCCTGATTTTAAAGTTGGCTATTGATTTCCTTGCAACAGTCTTAACTGCCTTCTGTCCGGTGATCATCGTTAACTCATCAATTACCGAATTAAGATAATTAGTGTTTGAGTGGGCGTCACCCATACCGACATTGAGAACTATCTTTTCCAATTTCGGTACCTGCATTACAGTTTTATACTTAAAACTTTCCATCAGGTTTTTTTTATACTTTGTATTGTATTCGTCTCTTAATCTTACTTGCATGGCCGATACCCTTATTTATCTATGCTTTTCGAGCATGATTTACAAATTCTCGTTTTTGTTTTACCGGAAGTCTCTATTCCAATCCTTATCCCCTTCTTGCATTTATCGCAGAAGTACATTACATTTGAAATATGGATAGGGAATTCCAAGTTTACCATCCTTCCCTGAGGATTCTCCTGTGAAGGTTTAAGATATTTATTTCTCTTATTCACACCCTCTACAATAACTCTTCCCTTTTCTCTATCTACTTTAAGGATCTTTCCTCTTTTGCCTCTATTTGAACCGCTGACAACAACGACGTTGTCTTTGATCTTCAACCTTGTTTTTACGCAATCATCACTTACACTATTCATTTTAAAACCTCATTATAGAACTTCAGGAGCGAGTGATACAATTTTCAAGAAATTCTTATCACGTAACTCTCTTGCTACTGGTCCAAAGATCCTCGATCCCTTAGGTTCGCCTTTTGCATCTATTATTGCCACTGCATTATCATCAAACCTTATATAAGATCCGTCTTTTCTTCTAACCGGTTTTTTTGTTCTGACTACCACAGCTTTTAAAACAGACTTGCTGTGTACTTTTTTACCGGTTGAGTCTTTCAATCCGTATGACGGCTGTGAATCCTGTACCGCAACAACAATTATATCTCCAACTGATGCATAGCGTCTTTTTGATCCGCCCAGGACCTTTATACACATTACTTTCTTAACACCACTGTTATCCGCTACATCAAGTATTGTCTGCATCTGTATCATGGCAAACCCCTATTTAACTTTCTCTAATATTTCGACCAGTCTGTATCTTTTCTCTTTTGATAAAGGCCTTGACTCTTCAATTTTCACCAGATCACCGATGGAGCATTCGTTTTTCTCATCGTGCCCTTTCAGTTTTTTTGTTCTTCTTACAGATTTTTTATAAAGTGGGTGCATAACCAGATTTTCTATTTCAACCACTATAGTTTTATCCATTTTATTGCTTATTACTTTGCCTATCAGCTGTTTGCGTGTTGATTTCATTTAATAAACCCCGTTTTTTTCTTACCCGCGAGACTTTCGTATCCCTAAAGCATATTCCTGTTTCAGGGTTAAAATTCTGGCTATATGACGTTTCAATCCTTTTATCTTTTTAGGATTATCAACCTTACTTGTTACTGACTTGAATCTCTCCTTGCGAAGTTCTACTTTTGAATCCGCCAGGCTTTTCTCCAACTCAGTCATTGTCAATTCTTCGAGTTTTCCTTTCATACCATTGCCTCTAGCTCTTACTGTTTCTTTATACTATTTTATCAACTTGTACAATTTTCGTTTTCAAAGGAAGTTTATGAGAAGCGCTATTAAGAGCCTGTTTTGCCATTTCTTCATCGACTCCGGCAATTTCAAACAAAATTCTGCCCGGTTTCACCCTTGCAACAAATCCTTCCGGATTTCCTTTTCCTTTTCCCATCCTCGTTTCAGCCGGCTTTTTTGTAAAGGGAAAATCGGGGAAAATCCTTATCCAGAGTTTTCCGCCTCTTTTTACTTTTCTATTTATAGCGACCCTGGCTGCCTCTATCTGTCTGCTTGTTATTTTGGCAGACTCCATAGCTTTCAGACCATATTCACCGAATGAGATGGCCGACCCTTTCTGAGCCAGACCGGTCATTCTGCCGCGCATTACCTTTCTATATTTTACTCTTTTTGGCATTAACATTGTAATTCACCTTATCCGCCGAACTTTATCGGGTTTTCCTTTTTACAGAATATTTATCTTCTTCATCTTCCTGATCTTTGGTCAGAACGTCCCCATTGTACAGCCAGACTTTTATTCCTATCAAGCCAAATGAAGTAAGAGCTTCTGCCGTACCATAATCTATATCCGCTCTTAATGTATGAAGAGGAATCCTTCCCTCTTTGAAAGACTCGGTTCTGGCCATCTCAGCATTGTTTAACCTGCCGGATACCATAACTTTTATACCAAGCGCTCCGCTTCTCATTGCATTTGTAATAGCCTGTTTAACGGCCCTTCTATAAGGGAACCTTGCCTCAATCTGTGACGCAACCTGTTCAGCAATCAGTTTTGAATTTCTTTCAGGTTTTTTTACTTCTACTATATTGATATATACAGTTTTGGAAGCCAGTTTCTGCAGCTGATTTTTAAGATCTTCAATATCAGCTCCTTTTTTTCCAATAAGAACACCAGGACGTGCTGCATTTATATTAACATTAACCCTATCCGGAAACCTTTCAATAGTTACTTTGGCAATACCCGCGTTTTTCTTCTCTTTTGCTATGAACTGCTTGATTCTGATATCTTCGTGAAGATTCGCAGCATACTGTTTTTTTTCATCATACCACACGGAATCCCATGTACGGTTTATTCCTAACCTGATACCTACTGGATTTACCTTCTGACCCATTACTTTTCCCTTTACCTATCTTTTAATTTTCATCAGATAATATAATCGTTACACTGCTGGTTCTTTTTCTGATCCTGCCAGCTCTTCCCCTTGCCCTGGCCTGAAATCTCTTCATCGTCGGGCCTTCATCCACTGCAATTTTCTTTATATATAAAGCTTCATCAATAATATCGGGATTACGATATTTTGCATTTGCACCCGCTGAACTTAGGGTTTTAAGAACAATTTTTGCGCCTTTCTGAGGCATATTTTTCAATACATCAATGGCTTCAGGCAGAGAAAAACCTTTTATCTCATTGGTTACAAGACGCACCTTTGATGCGGATATTCTATTATTACTTGATTTAGCTGATGATTCCATTATTAGTCCTCTTTACCTTTTCTTCTTAGCCAGCTTATCATCTTTACTAGTATGACCTCTATATGTCCTGGTCGGTGAAAACTCACCGAGTTTGTGTCCAATCATATTCTCTGAAACATATACAGGGATAAAAATCTTTCCATTATGGACCATTAAAGTATGTCCGATCATATCAGGAAATATCGTAGACCTTCTTGACCATGTTTTAACTGCTTTTTTTGTATTAGTTGAATTCATTTCTTCAATTTTTTTGAACAATTTCGAATCAACATATGGTCCTTTTTTTATCGATCTTCCCATATACTACGCCTTCCTTCTCTTGATTATATAATTATCGCTGTATTTATGTTTCTTCCTTGTTTTGTATCCTTTTGATGGAACACCTGTAGGTGAAACAGGATGCCTTCCTCCTGAAGATTTACCTTCACCACCACCCAGCGGATGGTCAATAGGATTCATTACAACCCCTCTTACCTTAGGTCTCTTGTTCATCCATCTCGATCTTCCTGCTTTTCCGATCGTCTGATTTATATAATCCTTGTTGCCTACAGAACCTATTGTAGAATAGCATTCTTTATGAACTTTTCTTATTTCACCTGATGGAAGCTTAACGAGGCAATACTCACCCTCTTTTGCAGCAAGAACCGCAGTTGTTCCGGCAGACCTTACAAGCTGGCCCCCTTTACCCTTGTGCAGCTCTATATTGTAAATATTCGAACCAAGAGGAATATTTTTCAACGGGAGTGCGTTCCCTGCTTTTATTTCCACTGTTTCGCCCGACTCAATCTTATCGCCGACTTTTAATGATTCAGGGGCTATGATATATCTCTTTTCACCATCTGCATAGACGATAAGTGCAATATTCGCAGTTCTGTTCGGATCGTATTCGATTGTAGCTACTCTGCCGGGGATACCATATTTATTTCTTTTAAAATCGATCAGTCGAAGCAGGCGTTTATGTCCGCCCCCTCTTCTTCTCATGGTAATCTGTCCCTTGTAACCCCTTCCGGAATCACCGGTCTTACCTTTAGTCAAAGGTTTGTATGGCTTATCTTCAGTAATCTCGCTTTTATCAAGTACTGTTTTATACCTTAAGCTAGGTGTTATTGGTCTGAATTTTTTAATTCCCATATTCTTTATCCTTTATGCGGCAATCCTTGATCACTGTCCCTCAAAAATTTCTATTTTATCACCGGCTCTAAGCGTTACTATCGCTTTCTTCCAGGCTGCTCTTTTTCCGACTCTGAATCTGAGTCTCCTGTTCTTTCCCCTGACATTCAATATGTTAACTTTTTCAGGAGTTACATTAAACAATTCTTTCAAAGCCTTTTTTACTGTCAGTTTGTTTGCATCTCTGGCGACCTGAAACACATATTTCTGCTGTTCCATAAGCTCAGTAGTTTTTTCTGAAATAATAGGCCTAATAATTATATCATTGGAATTCATCTTACTTCACCTTAGCGTATTTTTCATTTAATTGACTGAGCGCATTCTCGGTAAATACAATCTCGTTTGAAAAGAATATATCTCTTCCGGACATCCTGCTTACATGATTGTATTTAAACCACGGTATATTTTTTATCGCTCTTTTCAGCAATACGTCTTCCGCATCAGGATTTCCTGAAACAAGAATCCCTTTTGTTAAAGCCAGTGCATCGCCGATTTTTGCTATACTTTTCGTTTTTCCGTCAACGTTGAAATTTTCTATTACTCTTATCGCGCCCGATTTTGCTTTCTGGGAAAAAATCGATATAAAAGCGGCCTTTTTGATTTTTTTAGGAAGTTGAATCGAATAATCCCTCGGCTGTCTGGGGAAAATCATTCCACCGCCACGCCAGATCGGTGACCTCGATGTACCTGCTCTCGCGCGTCCTGTTCCTTTCTGCCTCCAGGGTTTAGCTCCACCGCCGCTGACCTGAGCTCTTCCTTTAGAACAGTGAGTTCCCTGCCTCAGGTTTGCATTAGCCGCTTTGATATATTCATATATCAAAACATCATTTACTTCCGCAGAGAATATGTCATCAGAAAGCTCAACCTGACCCACTATTTTCCCTTCTACTGAATATTTATCAACTTTCATAATAATTCACCTAATTCGCAATTGTCACTTTAATCAGCGTATCTTTTCTTCCCGGTATTGCGCCTGAGATTAATACAATATTTTTATCTTCAAGAACCTTCACAACTTTAAGGTTCTTTATTGTTACCGTTTTATTTCCAAAACGTCCCGGCATCCTTTTCCCTTTCCATACCTCGGCAGGATAGGTGTGCGCTCCGATAGAACCCGGTGCACGATGAAAGTGCGATCCATGAGTAATTCTACCACCGCCGAATCCGTGTCTCTTTATAACACCGGCAAAACCGTGTCCTTTTGATATACCCGTTACATCTACAACATCATTTTCCTGAAAGATAGTACATTTGATTTCACTTCCAACCTCAAGAGTTTCATCAAAATTCTCAACCTCTGCAAAATGTCTCTTGGGAGATATATTTTTTTTCTTGAGATCCTCAGCTATAGGTTTTGTAAGCCTATTCTCTTTTTGATCAACAAATCCCAGCTTCAGTGCTGAATAACCATCATTTTCTACAGTCTTCTTCTGAACCACAACGCACGGAGTCATTATACACGCAGTTACAGGAATAACCGTACCATCTTCTTTTATAAACTGAGTCATGCCTATTTTTTTACCGAATAGTGCCTTTTTCATCACCTTAACCTATCTATCGAAATAAATTCTTTTTTTACTGTAACGGAAAGCGCATTACGTCTTTTACCGAAGCAGAATTGTACTACTTATTACAAACCCGTTAAATCAAGATTTAATATCTACGGACACACCTGCTGGAAGTTCAAGCTTCATCAACGCTTCAACTGTATCAGAGTTAGGATCAATAATATCAATCAATCTTTTGTGAGTTCTGATCTCGAACTGTTCCCTTGCTTTTTTATTAACGTGGGGAGACCGGAGTACGCAAAACTTTTCAATTTTTGTCGGAAGCGGAATTGGCCCGGATATTTTCGCGCCACTTCTGTTTGTAGTTGTAACAATCTTTTCCGCTGACTGATCCAGCAGTTTTGCATCATACGACCTCAGCTTTACTCTTATACGCTGTCCTGCTAACTTTCCCACTTTTTTCACCCTGTACATTTATAGATAATAATCGCCAGGCAACTAAACCTGGCGTTTATGTTTGTATTAAACCCTATTCTCTTATTCAATTACCTTGACAACAACACCGGCTCCAACAGTTCTTCCGCCCTCGCGGATAGCAAACCTGAGCTCTTCTTCCATCGCTATCGGAGTAATAAGATCAACAGTAATATCGATGTCATCACCAGGCATAACCATTTCAACACCTGCCGGCAGAGCGATAGTACCGGTTACGTCAGTTGTTCTGAAGTAGAACTGAGGACGATAGTTGCCGAAGAATGGAGTATGTCTTCCACCCTCTTCTTTCTTGAGAACATATATCCTTCCAGAGAATTTCTTGTGAGGTTTGATTGAACCCGGCTTAGCAAGAACCTGTCCCCTTTCAACTTCATCTTTTCCAACACCCCTGAGAAGACATCCTACGTTGTCTCCCGCCATACCTTCATCAAGAAGTTTTCTGAACATCTCAACACCGGTACATACTGATTTCTTTGTTTCAACGAAACCTATAATTTCAACCTCATCACCTGTATGAACAATTCCTCTTTCAATCCTTCCGGTTACAACAGTTCCACGGCCGGTGATTGAGAAAACGTCCTCTATAGGCATAAGGAACGGTTTGTCTTTTGCCCTGACTGGATCAGGAATATATGAATCAAGAGCTTCTCCAAGCTTAACAACAGTCTGGAACCACTCATCATCTTTCTTGCCGGCTTCAGCAGCCTCAAGAGCTTTAAGAGCTGATCCGGGAATTACCGGAACATCATCGCCCGGGAAGTCATTCTTTGTAAGGAGCTCTCTGATCTCCATCTCTACAAGCTCAACCATCTCACCTCTGTCTGAAGGATCGAGCATATCAACTTTATTTAAAAATACAATGATCTGAGGTACGTTTACCTGATGTGCAAGAAGAACGTGCTCTCTTGTCTGCGGCATAGCACCGTCAGTAGCAGCAACTACAAGGATCGCTGCGTCCATCTGTGCAGCTCCGGTGATCATATTCTTTATATAGTCAGCGTGACCCGGGCAGTCAACGTGAGCATAGTGTCTCTTCGGTGTTTCATATTCCTGATGAGAAGTAGCGATAGTTATACCTCTCTGTCTTTCTTCCGGTGCGTTATCAATCTGATCAAAGTTAACCGGTTTTCCTGTTCCGTACGCACAATGAAATACTTTTGTTATAGCAGCAGTTAAAGTTGTTTTGCCATGGTCGATATGACCTATAGTTCCAACGTTAACATGTGTCTTGTTCCTTTCAAATTTCTGCTTTGCCATTAGATTTCTCCTTACTAATTTTAAATTTTAACTCATAATTTCTAATTAATTGTATATAAATATTATAAATCGCGCCATTTTGAAGAATTGCGCTGCATATACATAGTAAACCCGCTACCGATTTCACAATCGAGTTTTTGAAATAAAAAAAAAACTCGTTATTCTGTCAAGTAAATTTACCAAAAACAGGCTTTATTTTAAAAAATAACAGTCTGCGAGATAATATCAAAAAAAACTGTGCTTTCCTGCGTAAAAATATGGGAAATTAAACACGAGTGTCACTCTCTGAAACAAAAGAAATTTTGTAAAACAAAAAACGTATTTTAAGTAAATTAATCCCAAATTACAGGGAAAAGAGGATAAAATATACCCTTTGAAGCTCTATCCGCTGATAATATAGAAAAAACTGTTTTCATACCTGCAGATTACGTAAATATCGAACTTCGATAATTATATTAAACCGCTGATTCTTCCCAGAATCCTGTTCATTACCGATTCAGGTACCAGATCATAATGAGAATACTGTAATGTATGAGTCGCACGCCCCTGGCTCATAGATCTGACAGCCGTAGCATAACCGAAAGCCTCTGAAAGAGGTATCATCGCATCAATAACCTTCAGCTCCCCCTTGAAATCGATATTCTCGATTTTACCCCGCCGTGAATTCAGATCGTTTATTATCTCTCCGGTGTATTCTTCCGGTGAGACTATCTCCAGTTTCATCACAGGCTCCATCAGGAACGGCCTGGCATCCCTTACAGCCTCTTTCAGGGCCATATTCGCTGCAATCCTGTATGCAACCTCTGTAGACTTCAGCTCGTTATAATCAGCCTCAAGAAGGGTGGCAGTTATATCCTCCATTTTGTATCCGGCAATCACTCCCCCCATCATTGAATCATTTAAACCGGCCTCTATACTATTAATATACAATTTCGGTATAGCATCGGATGAAAGATTGTTTTTAAAGATAAAGCCCTTCCCGGAACCGGACGGCTCGACCATAATTTTTACATGACCGAAATTGTCTTTTCCGCCGATCTGCTTGTCATAAACATGCTCGGATGTTGCCGAAGCTGTAATTGTTTCTTTATATGTAACCTGGGGTTTTCCGATATTTGCCGGAATATTAAATTCGCGGAGCAGCCTGTCTACAATTATGTCAAGGTGCAGCTCCCCCATGCCGGAAATGATCAGCTGGCCGGTGTCTTCATTAATACTAGACTTAAAAGTGGGGTCCTCCTCCACAAGCCTTGACAGAGCATTATTCAGTTTATCCTGATCGGCCTTCGATTTAAGTTCGATTGCGATCGATATAACAGGCTCGGGGAATATCATTTTTTCAAGCAGAACCGGATAATCAACGGCTGTAACCGTATCACCGGTGCGTACGCTTTTTAATCCGACCGCCGCAATAATATCCCCGGTGCAGACCCCGTCAATCTCCTCTCTTGAGTTTGCATGCATCCTTAAAAACTTGCCTACCCGCTCCTTTTTGCCCATGAATACGTTCAGAACCTGGTCTCCGGCTTTAAACGTACCTGAGTAGACCCGCATATATGAGAGTTTGCCCACATGCGGATCTGTCATAATCTTAAACACAAAAGCACAGAAGTGTTCTTTGTCATCCACTTCCCGTACAATATTTATATCATGATCATTGACGTCATGCCCGACAACAGGCGGTTTGTCTTTCGGAGATGGCAGATAGTCTACTACTGCATCGAGCAGCGGTTGAACGCCCTTGTTTCTGAGGGCAGCTCCGCAGAACACCGGATAGAGTTTTGCATTTACCGTCGCTTCCCTTATAGCGTGTTTAAGCTCCTCTTCTGTCGGGATTTCACCTTCAAGGAACTTCTCCATGATAGATTCATTACAATCAGCGAGTTTCTCTATCATATGCTCGCGTCCCGCTTCAGCTATATCTTTCAACTCATCCGTAATATCTGTAATACGGTAATCTTTACCGGTGGGATCATCCCAGATCAGCATTTTCATTATCACGAGATCTATAACGCCGATGAACAGGCTTTCAGTACCCACAGGAATCTGCAGCGGGAGAGGTTCTGCGAACAGTTTCTCCCTGATCATCCTGATGCACATGTCATAATCCGCGCCGATACGGTCAAGTTTGTTTATAAAACAAATTCTCGGTACATTATACCTGTCAGCCTGACGCCATACCGTCTCGGACTGAGGCTCAACCCCTGCAACCCCGTCAAAAACAGCAATGGCGGAATCGAGTACACGCAGACTTCTCTCTACTTCCATTGTAAAGTCAACATGACCCGGCGTATCAATAATATTGATAACAGTATTTTTCCACATACAGGTCGTGGCTGCGGCGGTAATGGTTATTCCCCTCTCCTTCTCCTGGATCATCCAGTCCATTTCAGCCGTTCCGTCATGGACCTCGCCCATCTTATGGGTTTTACCCGTATAGAAAAGGATTCGCTCGGTCAGCGTAGTTTTACCGGCATCAATATGGGCCATGATCCCGATATTCCTGGTTCTGTTTATTGGCAGCTTTCTAGTCATAATATACCTGAATAAAATATTAATCACACCTTAAAACACCAAATACCAGGCAATGACCTGGTATTTGTTAAAAGAATAAAAATCTTTATTATTTAGAACTTAAAGTGAGCAAATGCCTTATTAGCATCTGCCATCTTATGAGTATCTTCTTTCTTCTTAATGGACGCTCCGGTATTGTTGTATGCATCCATCAGCTCACCCGCAAGACGCTGATACATGGTTTTTTCTGATCTGTTTCTTGAATAGTTTATGATCCATCTGATCCCGAGAGCCTGTCTTCTTTCCGGTCTGATCTCAACAGGTACCTGATATGTGGCTCCCCCGACCCTTCTTGATTTTACTTCAACAAGGGGCTTAACATTCTCGAGAGACTGAACGAAAACCTCTACCGGGTTTTTCTGTGTTTTCTGTTCAATTATTTCCATCGCACGATAAAGAATGGTTTCTGAAATCCCTTTCTTTCCTTCGAGCATCATACAGTTTACAAATTTTGATACAAGTTTACTTCCATATTTCGGATCGGGTAAAACTTCTCTTTTTAAAGGTCTTCGTCTGCGCATAAAAAATATCCTCTTAATAATCCTATCTTGTTATTTATCTTAAGCCTTTGGTCTCTTTGAACCGTATTTGGAACGGCTTTTTCTTCTATCTGATACACCGAGAGAATCGAGAGTTCCTCGAATTATATGATATCTTACACCGGGAAGGTCTTTTACCCTTCCGCCCCTTATCAATACTGCAGAGTGCTCCTGCAGATTATGCCCGATTCCGGGGATATATGCTGTAACTTCAATACCATTCGTAAGTCTTACCCTGGCGACTTTTCTGAGCGCTGAGTTCGGTTTTTTTGGAGTAAATGTCATTACCCTTGTACAAACTCCTCTTTTCTGAGGGCACTGCTTTAATGCAGGAGATTTTGATTTTTTTACCTTCTGCTCTCTTCCATTCCTGATTAACTGATTAATTGTTGGCATCTCAACTCCTATAAATCCTTTTTCACAAAATTCATTCTATAATGATAAACATAATTAGCATATCAAATATTCCAACTAATGCTTATTTTCAGTCATCTTTTGTCAAGAATTTAAAAAATTCTTCTCTATTTTTCAATATTTTCCATATCTAACGGGTCCGGAAGAGCACTGCTCTGAGCCTCTTCATACTCAGACGCTTCCTGGATTACCCCTTCAAGATCTCCGGGTGTCTCCTGATATACTTCCAGTCCGTCATATACCTTAATACCTGTACCGGCCGGGATCAGGTGTCCGATAATTACATTCTCCTTCAGGCCTCTCAGGTAATCTATCTTGCCCTTTATCGCCGCATCAGTAAGAACCCTTGTTGTCTCCTGGAAAGATGCCGCAGAGATGAAAGATTCGGTATTTAGAGCAGCTTTGGTTATACCCATAAGGACCGGTATAGCAGTCGCAGCCTTTCCCCCTTCCCGCAGAACCCTGTCATTCTCCTCGATAAAATCGAACTTATCCACAACCTGTTCAATAACAAAATTCGAATCGCCCTGGTCTGTTACACGGACTTTCCTCAGCATCTGCCTTACAATGACCTCAATATGCTTGTCATTTATCGCAACACCCTGCAGACGGTAAACTTCAAGGATTTCATTTACAAGGAATTTCTGCAGCTCCCTGGGTCCTTTTATCTTCAAAATTTCATGCGGATCAACCGGGCCGTCATCAATTTTCTCACCCTTCGCGATCCAGTCTTTATCCTGCACCCTGAGGAACTTGGAAACCGGGATTGAGTACTCTTTCTGGGATCCATCCTCAGCTGTAATGATAATCTTTCTCTTATTTTTTGCCGTATCACCGATAGTTACAGTTCCATCTATCGCAGTTAAAGTAGCGGCATCCCTCGGTGTTCTTGCCTCGAAGAGTTCCGCAACCCTGGGGAGACCCCCGGTAATATCCTTGGTTTTTTCAGCACCCCTCGGTATCTTCGCCAGAATAACTCCTGCATTTACCGTTGCACCTGTTTCAACCATCAGGTTTGCACCCTTCGGCAGAAGATAGGTCGTCGGCTCGGGACCGCTGCCGTATATATTGACGCGCGGCTGGAGCTTCTCGGTTTTATATTCTACTATTACTCTTTTCTTATTTCCAGTTACAGGGTCGATCTCTTCAAGAAGACTCTTGTTAAGCTCAACATCGACAAATTCAACCCTACCTGTTATCTCTGTAAGGATCGGTTCGAACCACGGATCAAACGCAGCGATGATTTCATTGGACTGATATGACCTCTGTACTGGCTCGAATGTGCCGCTTTTCTTGTCGAATTCAAGATCAGCGACTACTTCTGTACCGACATTGATCGGTACTGAATAAGGCTCACCAATAATATAGGCCTTCTTCTTATCAATTTTCAGCATACCGGTGTTAGTCGCCTTGTATTCATCGCCAGCGGGAGATTTCGCGAAAACCTTTCCTGCATATACCTTTTCACCGTCACCGAGCATAAATTCAGATTTGGGTTTAAACTCCACCTCTGAAATAATTCGCTGTACGACTATATATCCCCTTCTTACGGTAATTATCTTGTCTTCTTCGGTTTTTATCATTTTTGAAGTGATCGTATTGATAAAAATCGGATAGTTGAATTTGATTTCACTCTCCTCAACAGACCTCGATGCAATACCACCGATATGGAAAGTCCTCATCGTGAGCTGAGTTCCCGGCTGTCCTATCGACTGGGCGGCTATAATACCGACCGCTTCTCCGATCTCTACCGGTCTCGATGTAGCAAGATTTCTTCCATAGCATTTTGCGCATACACCATGTTTCGATTCACAGGTCAGCACCGAACGGATCTCTATCGAATCGATCTCAATATCATCTATTATATCAGCTATCTCTTCATTGATAACTTCATCAGATTTTAACAGTATCTCTCCCGTTACGGGGTTGATCAGGTCATACAGGAGAGTCCTTCCCAGTACCCTCGCACCGAGAGACTCGATTACCATGTCGCCTTCTTTTATCGCGTAAATATCTATACCGACGGTAGTACCGCAGTCATCATGATTGATTACAACATCCTGCGCGATATCCACAAGACGCCTTGTAAGGTATCCGGCATCAGCTGTCTTGAGAGCTGTATCCGCAAGGCCCTTCCTTGCACCGTTTGTAGATATGAAGTATTCGAGAACGGTCAGTCCCTCTTTAAAATTTGCACGGATCGGAACCTCGATAATTTCACCGCTCGGTTTGGCCATAAGACCCCTCATACCAGCGAGCTGTCTTATCTGCTGCTTGCTACCTCTCGCACCTGACTTGGCCATGATGAAAATCGGATTGTGGCCGTTCATATCTATTTCAAGTTCGTTAAACATTACATTTGCTATCTTCTCGTTAGCCTCGGTCCAGAGATTTATGACCCTGTTATACCTCTCTTCATCTGTAATAAAACCGTTCCGGTATTCGTTTTCAATTACCTCCACCTTCCGGTCCTCTTCTTCGATGATCTGTTTTTTCACAGACGGTATTATAATATCTGAAACAGAAATCGTAGGCGCGAAGAAGGTCGCGAATTTGTATCCTGTCTCTTTAATGTCATCAAGCATGCGTACGGTTTCGTTCGGTCCCCACTCCCTGAAAACCTTTGCAATGATAGCGGAGAGCCCTTTATCAGTTACAACCTCGTTAACAAAAGGATATCCCTTAGGGAGTATATTATTAAATATCAGCCTGCCCGCAGTGGTTCTTACAAACTGATCGCCCACCAGGTAATTGATCCTGGACCTGTACCTGATCTGCTTGTGATCAACAGACCTCATTACATCAATCATATCGTCAAAGTATTTGTCCTCTCCTACATTACCCTCTATCATATCTGTAAGATAGTAAATCCCAAGTACGATATCCTGCGATGGAGTTACTACAGGATGGCCGTTTGCGGGAGACAACAGGTTGTTTGTAGAAAGCATCAGAGTCCAGCACTCGAGCTGCGCCTTCGGTGAGAGAGGAACATGCACAGCCATCTGGTCGCCGTCGAAGTCAGCATTGTATGCATGACATACGAGAGGATGGAGCTTGATCGCTTTTCCTTCGACAAGCGTCGGTTCGAACGCCTGGATTCCGAGCCTGTGAAGTGTGGGAGCACGGTTCAGCAGTACCGGATGTTCCCTTATTACCTCTTCGAGAACCTCCCATACCTCGTCGCGTTCGTTTTCAACCATCTTCTTTGCAGACTTTATATTCTGGACAAAATCCTTGTCCACTAATCTTTTCATTATAAAAGGCTTGAACAGCTCAACAGCCATCTTTTTCGGAAGACCGCACTGGTGCAGTTTCAGTTCAGGCCCGACAACAATAACTGAACGTCCGGAATAATCGACGCGTTTTCCAAGAAGGTTCTGTCTGAAACGTCCCTGCTTGCCCTTAAGCATGTCGCTGAGTGATTTAAGAGGTCTGTTTCCTTTCCCTTTAACCGCTCTCTTTCTTCTGCTGTTGTCGAAAAGCGCATCAACAGCTTCCTGGAGCATTCTTTTTTCATTTCTTACAATAATTTCCGGTGCTCTTAAACTAAGAAGTCTCTTTAGACGATTATTTCTGTTGATTACACGCCTGTAGAGATCGTTAAGGTCCGAAGTCGCAAAACGTCCGCCGTCAAGCTGAACCATCGGACGGAGTTCCGGTGGTATTACGGGAACAACATCAAGAATCATCCATTCAGGTTTGTTTCCAGACTCCTTGAACGATTCAATCATCTCCAGCCGTTTTATCAGCTTCTTGTCAATTTTTGCGTCCTTCGCGGATTTGGCATCGATATCAGCCCTGAGAGTTCTGGATTCCTCATCCAGATCTATGTTCGCAAGAAGTTCCTTTATCGCTTCAGCGCCCATGCTGGCAATAAAGCTTTCGCCGTATTTGTCGTAGAGATCATAGTATACTTCTTCATCGAGGATATCGCCGCGTTTGATGTCATCTGCTTCAGCATCACCCGGCTCAATTACAATATACTTTTCGTAATAGAGTACCGATTTAAGATTGCTTACCGTCAGGTCAAGAATCAGACCCATTCTGGACGGCACAGACCTGTAATACCAGATGTGCGCAACCGGAGCGGCAAGTTCTATATGGCCGCCGCGTTCCCTTCTGACTTTATAATGCGTAACCTCGACACCGCATCTGTCGCAGACAACGCCTTTATATCTTATAGATTTAAATTTTCCGCAGTAGCATTCCCATTCCTTTGTAGTTCCGAATGTTTTCTCGCAAAACAATCCGTCCCTTTCCGGTTTGAGAGTCCTATAATTTATCGTCTCAGGTTTTTTTACTTCGCCATATGACCATTCTCTGATCAGGTCAGGCGAAGCAAGTTTAATCTGAATAGAACTGAAATCGTTAAAGTCCCTCATGATATATCCTTAAACAGTAGTTTTGATATTGCGAAACCCGGTTTCGCGGCTGCAGGGAGGTCCCATTCGGGAGCTCCTCAAGGGTTTCACCCCTTAGACTCCAATAAGTAAAACTTATATTGCTGCAAATTCAACACATTCCATATGCCCTCAAGACCGGCACACTATATTATTCAAAATCCTCATTTTCAAGCGTCTCAATGTGGATCTTTCTCTTCGGTTTTGTAAAACCTTCACTCCACTCCGACAGAC
>CAYTNW010000045.1:0-15384 GCA_964439325.1 uncultured Leptospirales bacterium
ATGGTGGTAAAATAATGAGATGGAAAATAGCAGAAGCAAAAACAAAATTTTCAGACCTTCTGCGTAAAGCTGAAAAGGAACCCCAGTTTATCTATAACAGAGACAAGATGGTGGCAGTTGTTATGAGCAGAGATGAATATGTTGAGCTTGAAAAGATTAAAGAATCAGGTTCAGGACGATCTCTTGCGTCTGCTTTAAATGAATTCAGTTCTCTCTGTGCAGAGGAGTCCTATACTTTTGAAGTTCCGGTACGAAAAACCCGCAGGACTGAATTCCCGTGATAAAGTATTTAATTGATACGAATATAATGAGTGAACTTTCAAAGCACTCGCCAGATAAATCAGTTGTAGAATGGGCATCAACAGTTAAAAGGTGTGCGTTAAGTGTCATTACAGTTGAAGAATTGTATTTCGGTCTTTCATGGCGACCTAATCAAAGAATTTTTGAATGGGTAGAACGCTTTATTAATGAATACTGTGAAGTAATTCCTGTAACAGCATCAATTTCACGAAGAGCCGGTATCCTGAGGGGGGATTTTCAGGCTGCGGGTGTAACAAGGACACAGGCTGACATTCTGATAGCTGCATCTGCTGCAGAGCATGGCCTTGCGATTGTCACGCGCAACCTGAAAGATTTTGAAGGGTGCGGTGTAGCACTGCTTGATCCATTCGCAGGAATCTAAGCTTTAAACTGAGATATGGTCCAGTGCTTAAAAATTTCTCCGGATTTTATCTGTTTTCCGGAATCTGCACCATCACGGCCTCACCTTTAGCTTTCACTTCCCCGTTTGCAGAAAGTGTGGAATGTACTATTACTTTTCTCCCTTTAATCTCTGCTGCACGGGCCCTCAGCTCAAAAACTGTTTCTGATGGAGCGGGTTTAAGGAAGTCCACTTTAAGGGATGCCGTGACAAACCTGTGCGGAGGTGTTGTTTCAAGATCAAGCCCCTCTTCCCTGTGCTTGAAGTATGCGGCAGCTGCTGCTGAATGGCAGTCAAGCAGCGAAGCGATCATCCCGCCGTAAATGTTGCCCGGGAATCCTCCTGAGTATTTAGGGTCCGGAGTATAGTGGCAGACTGCTTCATCTCCATCAGGAAAACTTTTAATCTGGTGGCCTTCCCGGTTTTTTGGTCCGCATCCGTAGCAGTGTGCGAATTCATCGGGGTAGTAGTCCTGGATTGCTTTTGGTGTCATAAGTTGTATCCTTTTTATATTTTTTACTGCAGCTTATAAGTTTAAATGGACTCTGATATACAAATCTGTCAAATAAAACAGGGATATTGATTAAAGGTATTTCACTACATTTTTGTAACTTTTTGCTTGAATTTGAAACAAATAATAGATATAATTATATCAGACATTTATAGTCTGAAAAATACAGATGACACGCCTTTTCTTTCCTTTGCTGGGGAGAGAAGGGGCGTGTTATTTTTTTTAGGAGTAAAAAATGAACAGAAAAAAAATTATCGTCAGCAGCAGAGATTACACTAAACTTGCAGGCATTATAAGCGGTAAACCCGGAAGCGGCGAAACTGAGTACAAAGAACTCTTTGAGGAATTGAAGAATGCTGTTTTAGTTGAGCCGGAGAATATTCCTGCGGACGTAATTACCATGAATTCAAAAGTGAGATTTAAAGATATAGAGGAGTCTGAGGATTATATATTCTCACTTGTCTATCCGGAGGACGCTGATACATCAAAGGGAAAACTTTCAATACTTGCGCCTATCGGCACTGCTCTTCTTGGATACAGGGTGGGGGATAAGGTGAAGTGGAAGGTACCTGCCGGAATAAAGACTTTTCTTGTTGAAGAAGTTCTCTATCAACCGGAAGCGCACGGGGATTTTCATCTGTAAAAACCTGTTAAATGTTAAAACTCTTACAATCCTCCGGAAACGGAGATTGTAAGAGTTTCGTGAAAATAGAAATCAAGCATTTTTAATCAGTTCATCAGCCCGCGTCACCTGCTCTAAATTGCGCATAATAATACTTGAAAATATTGCCACCGGTGTTACTTATGTCGCACGGTGGTGTTATGAAAAAAAGATCAGCATCAGTTATCCTGGGCGGAGTGCTTGTTCTCCTCTCCGCATTATGTTACGCATGGATGCCCGTGCTGGCTAAGATTGCTTATGGTACAGGGCTTGAGCCTCATAGTGTGCTTATACTCCGGTATCTCTTCACTCTGATCATTCTGCTTGTTTTTTTGAGGCTTTGGGGGGAGGTGAATTTTAACTTATCTCCATATCTTATTGCGCAGGGTATCTTCTTCACAGCAGGGGGGCTTTTTTTCTTTTATTCTTTAAAGAGCATAAATGCAGGTTTAAGTATAATTATTTTTTTCTCCCACCCTGTTATTATATCATTAATAGCAGTGGTTTTTCTCAGGGAAAAGCTGAGCTGGTTTCATGCAGCCGGACTTATTGCTGCCACAGCCGGTATTCTTCTCATATCATTATCCGGAGGGGAGGAGTTGAGGGCGAACAGTGCCGGTGTTGCTTTGTCAATGGCGTCGAGCCTGTGCTATTCGTTCTACTCTCTGTTAAGCGAAAGGAATACAAGGAGTATGGGATCAGCTTCCATTACAGCGGCAATGGCTTTAATCGGATTGATTACAGTGATTCCCCTTTTTTATGACAGGCTTGGGTTTATTATGAGCCTGTCATCAGAACAGGTTTTCATTGTGCTCGCAATGTCTTTTATCAGTACAATGCTTGCGGTGATTCTCTTTCTTGAAGGAGTTAAGAGGCTTGGTGCACCGCGTGCTTCAATTGCCGGAATGGCCGAGCCTGTGTTTGTGGCGCTTATCGCATATCTCCTGCTTGGTGAAGTTCTTACGTTTACTGAAGGGGCAGGTTCATTAATGATACTGGCAGGAGTCGGTATATCAATCTTATCCAGAAGATGATGTTTTTGATTTAAAATAAAATGTCCGGAGCAGCAGAATGTACAGAGAGGAAAATTTCAGCAGCAAAGTTATAGATATGAACCGGTTTATTGATCTGGTCCAGCCAGGGAATAAAATTTTTTTAACAAGCGGCCCGGCTATTCCGCAGCTTGTTACCCGCGAGCTTACCACCTCTGATAAACTGAGGAATTATGACCTTGAGATTATACAGCTCTTCTCCCTTGACTTCTTTTTTAATCAGCAGTCATGCGATATGCAGAACTACAGGTTGAAGACATTCAGGAGCGGTGAAACCACTTCTGAAAATATGTGCGAGGGGAAGGAGGATTTTATCCCTGCCAATCTTGTTGAGATCCCTTATATATTCGGAACAAAGGCCATTGAGATTGATATTGCTGTAATTTCAACATCTCCCCCTGACAAACGCGGATTCATGAGCCTTGGTGTGGCAATAGATGTTGCCGCGACAGTAATTAAAAACGCAAAGATTGTAATAGCAGAGGTTAATCCTAATGTGCCTGTTACTTATGGTGAAACATCGATCCATGTTGACCAGATAGATTATGCTATTATGAGTAATGAGCCCCTACTTGAAAGGGAACGCAAGCCCTATGATACAGTGCAGGAGAGAATCGGCTGGCATGTTGCCAACCTCATCCAGGACGGGTCCACTGTTGTGCTTCATGTTGGGAGGCTTTTTGATGCGATTGCTGTGCACCTTATGGCAAAGAGGAACCTCGGAGTTGTAACTAATGTCCTCTCTGACTGGATTATTGATCTTGTTGAGGCTGGAGCGATCTCTGTAGACAGAAAAAGGGAGAGCGGGGGCCAGATATCCACCTCCTACTGCTACGGGACTAAAGAACTCTATGACTATGTTGACCATAACCAGCTCTTCGGGTTTTATCCTGTAGCAAAACTTGCCAATCCCCTTTTCATTAAAGACATTCCGAAAATGATCAGTATAATGAATGTGGAGAAAATTGATATTACCGCGGCAAGGACAATGGTGTATTCCGGTGACGACCTTATTTCAGGTTACGAAAGCAAATTCAACTTTGCAGCGGGCACAGCTTTTTCCGGCAGCGGTAAGGTTATATTCGCTCTTAATTCAATTGATCAGAATGGTGACAGCAATATAGTTATCTCTTTTGATCGCGATAATGAGAGGGTAAGGTCAACACTAAGCGCTGCGCGTTATGTTGTTACGGAGTACGGTGTGGCATCTCTATTCGGTAAATCTGTAAGGGAAAGGGCTCTTTCTCTGATCGAAATCGCTCACCCTGATCACAGGGAGCCTCTTTTCAACAGGGCAAAGGAGGAGGGGTTCATCTATCCGGACCAGATATATAAATCCATTGCAGCGAACTATCCATCGCGGGTTGAAACTGTTAAGACGTTTAAGGACGGGCTTGAGCTTAAAATAAGGCCCATAAGAGCATCAGATGAGGATATGATGAGGAGGCTCTTCTACAAGTTCTCTGACGAGTCCAAATATTACAGGTATTTCACCCATGTAAAGGTAATGCCCCACAGGAACATGCAGAAATATCTCAGTGTTGATTATGATAAAATCATGGCTGTAGTCGCGGTACATCAGATCGGTAATATTGAAAAGATTGTTGCAGAGGCACGTTATGCGGCATATCCTTCAGGGGATGCTTATGAAATGGCTTTTCTTGTGGATGAAGAGTACCAGGGGAAGGGGATAGCTACTTTCATGGCAAATTACCTTATAAAGATTGCCCGTGAAAGGGGAATTAAAAAACTTGTTGCCTCTGTACTTGCCCAGAACAGGAAGATGCTTGAGGTTTTTGAAAAAGTGAGCGTTAAGCCTGTGAAGCAGCATGACGGAGATACAGTTGAGCTTGAGTTTAATCTTTGATAATTAATTATGCGAGCTGATAAGTCTCTGTTTTAAACTATCAACTTCCGTATTAACCTTTATATTTTCTATTTATACTGCTTATTTCTTGACACGAAATTTTTTCTGTGTTATGCGGAAATATATATAAATAAAAATTAAAATATGAGGGGGATTAATATGGCAGTTGAAGGTACCCGTTCGTGGCATAAAATTTACGACCCGACTATTCCAAAGAGTTATGTCTATCCAAGAATTCCTGTTAAGGATATGTTTCTCGGTCATGCAGTGACAAAGGGTAGCAGGCCTTACATCTTACTCGACGACATAGTTTTAAATTACCAGACAAGCAACATGATTGCCCGCAAGTTTGCAAATGCGCTCCTTGGCCTGGGTGTGAAAAAGGGCGACAGGGTGGGGCTCATGGCTGCAAACATTCCGCAGTATATACTGGCTCTTCAGGCATGCTTTAAAATCGGGGCAATTGCTGTGCCTGCGAATCCGCTCTACACAGTTGATGAAATCATTCACCAGTTTAAAGACTGCGAAGCTGAAACAATAGTTGTAATGGCTATGTTTGCTGATAAAGTTATTGAGGCAAAGAAAAGCGGAAAGACTTCAATTAAAAATATAATATCGATTCAGCTTGCCTCTCTCCCTGTTGATATGACAGGAAAAGATGTTATTGATTTTAATGAACTGACCGGTAAGGGTGAGGATAAGGAGCCTGAAGTTGAAGTTACTGCGGATGATATAGCAATGCTTCAGTACACAGGGGGTACAACCGGTGTATCGAAAGGGTGCTGTCTTACAAATTATAACATTGTATCAATGGCTTACCAGATCGGACATCAGATGCTTGAAGCATGCCCCCATGAACTTGTAAAGTGTGTGGGAATTGTGCCTCTTTATCATATATTCGGATTTAACACAACAATCAATGCATGTAATTATATAGGGGGATCAATTCTTTTAATTCCGCGCCCTGACCTTAATTATCTCCTTGAATCAATTAACAAGCATGAACCCACAGTCCTTACGGCAGTTCCGGCTCTGATTATTGGACTGAACAATCATCCGAAACTTCCTGAATCAAAGATACGCTCACTGCGCGGAGTAATATGCGGCTCTTCACCTCTATCTGTTGAAAGCTTTAATGAGTTTGAAGCAAAGTCAGGTGCAAGGATTATTGAAGGGTATGGCGCATCTGAAACAACCAATATTGTTACCTCCAACATGATAAGAACAAGGAAAATCGGCAGTGTAGGAATTCCCTGGCCCGATGTTGATCTGAAGATAGTTGACCTGGATTCCGGAAAAGATGAAATGCCTGTTGGCAAAGAAGGGGAGATAATAGTTAAAGGCCCGCAGGTGATGACAGGTTACTGGATGAATGAAAAGGAAACAGCCTACGCAATGAAAGACGGCTGGTTCTTCACAGGTGATATCGGTTATATTGATGAAGACGGTTTTGTCTTTATAGTTGATCGCAAGAAGGATATGATTCTTTGCAGCGGATTTAATGTATATCCCCGTGACATAGATGAAGTTCTTTACCAGCACCCGGCAGTTCTTGAAACCTGTTCTATCGGTATTCCGGATGCCAAGAGGGGTGAAACAGTGAAGGCTTTTATTGTCCTTCGTGAAGGTGCGTCACTGACAGAGGATGAAGTAAAGAATTACTGCAGGGAGAAGCTAGCCCCATACAAAGTTCCGACGCATGTTGAGTTTATGAAGGAGCTCCCAAGGAGCGCAGTTGGTAAACCTCTCAGAAGGCTGCTAAGGGACAGGGAGATGAAGAAGAACTGACAGGCTTATTACGGTTTTACGCCGCCTGCACTAAGGCGGCGTAAAAAAATCAGCTATCCAAATCATCCAGCATATGTTTTGCGTTAGGTACAATCTCAAGGATTTCGCTCTCGCAGATTATTATAGGTATATTTTTATGGGTGAACTTATACTTTTTTTTCTGCGGTTCGAGGTCAATATTGTGATCGTGACTGATCTCCACCATCCACTTATAGAAGTAATTTTTCCCCATAATAATATGTTCAGGAGAGGTGTTCTTTTCCTTGAGTTCATCTATCATCTGATCAATGGCCCTGACTATACTCATAACATCACCTCCATGTAGCTGATTATAATATATATATCAGATAGGAGAAAATCCATTATTCATTATCAGTTATGAATTTTTTTCTGCGGTATGAAGTATAATTAATCTTGCAGAGATAATGTATAAGTAAATCATGTATATGAATTTAACATTATGAGGATTTTGTATGAGAAATTTGTATCTTGCAGTTTTTATTTTTCTTTCAATAACCGCATTATCTGCACAAAAAACTTTACCTGAACTTGCGGCAGAAAATGACGGCAGTGAGTATATTTTTGAGGAATACCGTAATGAAATCCAGGGTGACAGCTGGTACGACGGCGGACAGAAGGTAACAGTAAAAGCCGGTTCATCTCTTGCAGATAAAATTAGGAATAAGTACGCAGCATCAAATGTACATGATTTTAAGCTTGAAACTGCCTGGGTTGAGGGGAAAAAAGATCACGGCATAGGTGAGAGTATAATTTTTACTTTTGAAGCAAAATCCCTGGAACACGACAAATATACTGTGAGCGGGTTCAGGATTGCAAACGGCTATGTTAAAACCAGGGATCTCTGGGCTGATAATTCCAGGATTAAAACTTTGAAGCTTTATGCAGATAATAAACCTTTTGCCATCATAAAGTTAAGTGATGTTTATGGGTTTCAGACAGTGAATTTCCCCGATGTGAAACTCAGCAGAAAGAAGAGCACAACAATAAAGCTTGAGATTGCTGAAGTTTATCCCGGCAGAAAATTTCAGGACACATCCATCGCAGAGATTAATTTCTTCGGCAGCGGAATTTATTAGAATAAACAGTTGATATCGCTGATAACGTGGAATAATTTTTCCGCGTCATCAGCAATTTGATGATTCTATTTAATCCCCTGATATAAAAGCTGTCATCATCCAGGTTTTACCTTTCTTTTCAAAGATTGCCCTGTATCCGATTGAAGAGTGAATGTACCGGCTGAAAACGTAACCCGTTTTCCCGGAAGCTGTAGTTACTTCAACCCATTCACCTCTGAATCCGTTTACAGTCTCTTTTTTTCGTGGTTCAGGCGATGGAACAGGTTTTACGATCTCATAATCAAGAGTTTCAATCACAGCGGACTTTGATGAAGCTTCTTTTCTTATATTAATTTTTTTTCCGGTAAGCGCTGCAAACTCAAACTGATCATAATCCGCAGGGAATGTGACAAAAAGATAAGGAAACGCATGGGATGTTTTTTCTTCATTATAAAAAGCTGAGCCAAGGGAGAGAACCTTTTCAATCTCGTCCCAGAATAGTGAATTTTTCGGGTTTTTATCAAGCTTCCAGTTTTTGAGAAAACCCTTTATTCCATCATTATCGCCGAAGCCCCAGCTGATGTCAGTTGATATAGATTTTTTCAGTGACTCAATATTTCTGTTTTTAAGATCTTTTTTAAATTTTTCTATGAACATGGAAAATTCTTTATCATTAATAGAATCATCCTGCGGCATTAGCTGAAATTTTTTAAATCCTCTGATGTCTTCTGCTGTGACCGCAACAGAGCTGATGATTACAGAAGCGAAGATGGATATAATGATAAAAATTGAAGTTTTGCTTTTCATGATATTTTCACTCCATTAATAAATATAATCCGTTAACTGTAAAATAATTATAGTCTTTCTTTTTTGTATAGAATAAAATGAATGTTTTCCCGGAACCGGATCCGATAAAAAGGATGGTGAAAAAGTCTTGAAAATATCATTTAATTACGATAGTATGACCGACTATTATGATAGCTTTTTCTATTAATGATCCATTCGGAGGATTTATGAACAGGAACCTCACCCTTGAGGCTACCAGGCTAACCGAACTCTCTGCGCTTTATGCCAGCAGATATATGGGTAAAGGGGATGATGATTTATGCTACAGATCATCAGATGAGGCTATGTGGAACCTTCTTGAAAAAATGGATCTTGATGGCGAAGTGGTAATTGGCGCGTCAAACAGGGATCTGTATCTTTATGATGGACGGAAAGTCGGTACAGGGGCAGGTGCAAGGGTGGATATTGCGGTAAAGCCGCTTGAGGGGAAAAGAACCTGCGCTCTTGGCGGGCATAATTCCATATCGGTTGTTGCTATCGGTGGAAAAAATTCTTTCATGAAAGTCCCTCCATGTATGATGCACAAGATTGCCGTTGGCCCTGATGCAAAAGGGGTAGTGGATATTAATCAGCCCCCTGATATAAATATTAAAAGAGTCGCGAGAGCCAAGGGCAAATATATTGAAGATATAACAGTCTGTGTACTTGACAGGGAGATTAACTGGCAGCTTGTTGAAGATATAAGAAAAACCGGGGCCAGAATAAGTTTTATTACAGATGGTGATATCTCCGGTGTAATTTCAACGGCAATAGAAAATTCCTCAATTGATATAATGATGGGGGTAGGCGGTGCCAAGGAGGCTGTCATCGCCGCAGCAGGTCTTAAGTGCCTGGACGGCGATATGCAGACAAAAGTTTTTTATAATGATTATTTTGAAAAAACCGTGGCTGAAAATCTTGGCAGAGGAAACCCTGATAAAATTTATAAAATCCGTGATCTGGTTAAGACAGAAGATATACTTATAGCAATAACAGGCGTAACTGACGGCGTTCTGCTCCCGGGTGTTCAGTATTTTTCCGGCGGTGCCCGTACAAACTCTATCGTGATACGGCAGCAGACTCATACTGTCCGTTTTATTAATGCGGTACATAAATTTGATTATAAACCAATATTTTAAGGATAAACATGCCTGACGGGATATCTCAAATTGACATATCACTTTTTTTCAGAATAAATGAAGAGATATCTCCTAAAAAAAATCTCGATGATCTCTATCTTTCCATCGTAAAAATTTCTGCTGAATTAACTAAATCCGAAACCGCATATCTTCTTCTCTACAACAAAATTGACAGCAGGCTCTATTTCCGATCAACAACAGCTTCAGAGAGCGCGGGTATAATCGGAGAGCCTCTCCCCGGGGAGCCCGGAGTTGAGTGGCATGTATTCACAAACAGGGAAACCGTTGTTTTAAATAATTCCGGAGTGGATGATTTTCTTTTCAATGAAATAGGTAAAATTACCGGAGCAGAGATCCGTAATCTGATATGTACACCTATGGCGGCGCACGGAGAGTCTGTCGGAGTTCTTGAGGTCATTAATTCTTCTGAAGGTGCTGTTTATTCAGGCAGAGAGAGAAGTATCATGGAGATAGTAGCAATGATCTCAGCTGCGGCAATAACCAACAGGCTTCTGTATGAAGATCTCAAGAAGAGGATGGAGGAGCTTAACGCTCTCTATGAGCTGTCAAATGCCGCTGTTGCAGCTTCTGACGAGGTTGAGTTTTTCCGGCGTGTGCTCGGTATACTGGCGGATTCTCTTAATGTTGAAAGGGCATCACTGATATTCTACAACAGGGAGAGGAAACAGCTCGAGGTTACGGCGTCTTATGGTTCGTCAATTCCAGAAGGCACGGTAATAGGGGAAGATTCTGTCGCGTCGTATGTTTTCAGAAACGGGAAAGCAATGAATGTACAGAATGTAATAACTGATATACCTGATGTTATCTCCAAACGCGGCGCCGGATACAAGTCCGATGCCTTTGTCTCTATTCCTCTCTTTTTCAACGGAAGTATAGTAGGAGTTCTGAATCTGACTGACAAGAAGAACCGCAGACTTTTTGATGAGTTTGAAATGCATGTACTCACATCCATAATTAATCATGTGACAGGGATATACCGTAATTATTCAGACAGAAAGAGCGAAGAAAAGAGGAAAAGACTTATGCAGGAGGTAAGGATCGCCTCCGAGATTCAGAGAAAAAATCTCGCAAGGATTCCCCAGCATGCGGGGGGAATGTCCATAGCAGTTCTTTATGAACCGGCCAGGGAGGTTGGCGGTGACTTTTTTGATTTTTATGAAATTGGTGAATCCATTTCAGCTTTCCTTATTGCCGATGTTTCAGGGAAAGGGATACCAGCCGCACTCTTTACAGGGACAGTGAAAAATATTTTAAGGGCTGAACAGAAAACAAACTATGATCCCGCATCTCTTTTTACTGAGAGCAACCTGCTGATATATAATGAATCTGAATACGGAATGTTTGTGACAGCTTTCTATATTATTGTAGATGAACATGGGAGAAAACTCTTCTTTTCATCCGCAGGTCATAATGATCAGATGCTTATCAGAAGAAACGGGCTTGAGTACATCCCTCTTAAAACATCCGGGAAACCACTCGGCATATCGGATAACGCCTGTTATTCTGGAAAGGTGGTGGAATACAAAAAAGGAGACATTCTTCTTCTCTTTACAGATGGGCTGGTTGAAGCTCTCGATGGTGAGGAAATGGATATTGAAGAGGGATTCGGAAAGCTGGGGGAGATAATTGTAGAAAATATCGATGAGAGCGGTGAACAGATGCTCAACATAATCCGGAATGCGGTGAGAGAGAATTCTCATAACACTGATCTAGCTGATGATCTTACGGTTCTTGCAATATATTTATAGTTAAAAGATATCATAGAATAAATCTTTATTTTGAAGAGTACGGGGAAAAAGTTTTTAAAAGTTCAGGTGCTCCTGAAGGTAATGATAATAATTGACTAAATAGCAAAAAAACATTATTATATATAAACACATGGAGGTTGAGGGGATGAGAAAGGAATGGCGGCTTCTTTTAATTATACTATTATTCAGCTACGGGTGCGCTAAAAAGAATATAACCGATGAAGCCGGCATAATTACTTCTCAGGATGAAACATCCGTAAATGTTGAACAGCATAACAATGACGGAACCGGTATCATTAAAGGCAACAGTATTAAAGACAGCGGCATAACTGACGCTGCAAATCATACGGGCACCTTTGACGTTAAAATGGGTGCATATAAAGGGGAGATTTTTATTGGTGTTGCTGATGGTGCTTTTTACGGAACAATACTGTTCCATAACTGGGGTAACGGAGTTCCTCAACCTCTAAAAAATTTGAAGGTAAACGAAGACAGAATATATTTTATAAGATCATTAACAACAAAAGAAGAGATTGATAAGTACGGCGGTACAGCCGCATTTACACAGGATTTTTACGGTATTTTTTCCAAAGATAGAAAGATTATACGCGGTTATTACAGGTATGCCGGCACACAGGACAGCTGGGAAGCAGTAAAAAAATAGTTCATTTCACCGGAAACAGATTAATGAAAAAGAGAGTAGCTGTTATAGGTGGCGGGGCCTCAGGGCTCACTGCCGCCCTGATTGCGTCTGAAAAATGCTCTGTTGTTCTTTTTGAAAAGCAGAAGAAGATTGGCAGGAAGATACTTATAACAGGGAATGGACGGTGCAACATATCGAACACTGGAATAAATTCCGGCAGGTATCACGGCCGGAATACCGGATTCGTTAATAATGTGTTCGCGAAATTTTCTCTCCCTGAAACTGAAGCTTTTTTTAAATCTATAGGCATTCCGTTTATTGAAGAGGATGACGGTAAACTTTACCCCGCGTCCCTCCAGGCTTCTTTGATCCCGAAAGTTTTTGAGTATGAGCTTACTGCGCGTGGTGTTGAGATCAGATTGCACAGGCGGATTGATAAGATCGTACCTCTTAAAAAAGGATTCAGGCTTATTACTGCAGGTATGGAAGAGGATGAGTTCGATTCAGTGATCCTCTCCTGCGGGAGCTGTGCCTATCCCCAGACAGGGGCGTCGCGCGGAGGTTACGAGCTTGCTCATTCCCTGGGGCATACTGTTTACGAACCGTTCCCTGTGATTACACCGATAAATGTTCCGCTCAAGGCTCTCCACAGGCTCCAGGGGATTAAGTGGGACTGCGGTGTAAAAGTTTATCTCGGGAAAAAGGTGATTGCTGAATCCTGCGATGAGCTTCTTTTCACTGCATACGGAATATCAGGCCCTGCGTCACTTAAAGTTTCACGCTGGGTGAACGAGCGTGTGCTTAATAACGAAGCTGTAGAAATAGCGGTAGATTTTTTCCCTCAGCTTTCAAGGGGTGAACTGCGTGCCATGCTTGAATTGCTCACTGAAGATAAAAATAAAAAGTTAGGATTCAGCCTGCTCGGTATTCTGAAGGAGAGAATCCCTGAAGTCCTTCTCTCTGTATCAGGGGTGGATCCTGAGAAGAGAAACGGCTCATTGAAAGATAAGGATATAGATACTATACTCTCTGCGCTGAAGTCTTTCAGAATTGAACCGGGAAAATCACGCGGTTTTGATGAAGCTGTTGCTGCAGCCGGAGGAGTCTCTGTTGACGAAATTGATCCATCAACAATGGAATCAAGGCTTGTGAAGGGTCTTTATATAACAGGGGAGCTTCTTGATATAGACGGCGACAGCGGCGGATTTAATCTCCAGTTTGCCTGGAGCACCGGCGCCATTGCAGGTATGAGCCAGTTCTCAGAATAGAGACATGAATCCTTCAATCATTGTTATCTGTGTGCAGATAGCATTCAGGTTCTCCTCAGAGGGAAAAATTCCGGTAACAGTGTAGGAAATGAACTTTCCACCTGAACTCTCCTTTGCAACAACATTCCCTTCCGGTATTGAATGTTCCGCAAGTATATTCCTGATGCTGTCCATTGTATACGCCCTGTTACGGAAAACAGATTTGAACATCACCTCTGCCGGATATATAATTTCTTTCTTTGCTGTATTGCTGGTTTCAATCATATCATTTCCTGCTGACTTCTTATAATTACAGAAATTATTTACACCTGATTTTAGTCAAATATTAATTCATTAAAAACATTTTCAAAAATTTACTGTATCAATCGTATCTGTTATTAAGTCCGCAAGTAATTTTTTTTCCCGGTAAAAAATAGAGATGGAGAGCAGAAATGAGAGATATTATTCCTGTAGAAAATATTGTGAATAAAATTTATTTTTTCAGAGGTGTGAAAGTCATGCTTGATAGTGATTTAGCTGAATTATATGGAGTTGAGACAAAAGTTCTGAATCAGGCTGTAAAAAGGAATCTTAATCGTTTCCCGCCTGATTTTATGTTTCAGTTAGATAAGGAGGAATATGATTCTTTAAGGTCACATTTTGTGACCTTAGAAACAGGGAGAGGTCAGCACCGCAAATTTTTACCATACGTATTCACTGAACATGGAATTTTAATGCTGTCAAGTGTTTTGAGCAGTGAAAAGGCAGTGCAGGTGAATATTCAGATAATGAGAACTTTTACCAGGCTGCGCCAGATGCTGTCAACTCATGAAGAACTGAAAAGAAAAATTGAATCAATGGAGAAGAAATATGATGCACAGTTCAGAATAGTATTCGATGCTATAAAGGAAATAATTACGGATGAATTAAAACCTGAAAGAAAGATCGGCTTTGAGAGAAAAAAGAACAGCTAAGCTGATCTATTAATCATCTTTTTCGGAACACGGGGAGCAAGCGATGTAACTACTTCATAGTTTATTGTCCCTGTTTTTGCTGCGATTTCGTCAGCAGAGATCTCCTCTTCTCCCTGTTTGCCGATAAGTACAACCTCGTCATGAATGGATACTCCTTCAATTCCTGTTACATCAATCATGGTCAGGTCCATACATACGCGTCCGATAATCGGCGCCCGTTTACCTCTTACAAGCATGAAACCGTTGGATGAAAGAAGCCTGCTGATGCCGTCAGCATAACCTGCGGGAACAGTTGCAATTACAGATTCCTTCTCTGTGATGTATGTACTGCCATAGCTCACCCTGAAACCCGGGCCCACTTTCTTCAGGTGTACTATATGTGATTTGAGTGACATCACAGGTTTAAGATTAATAATACTGCGGTCAACTTCATCAGAGGGGTAGAGTCCGTAGAGGATTATCCCGGGGCGCACCATGTTAAAGTGAGATTCAGGTATCTCCATAATTGCAGCGCTGTTCGCCATATGGAGGATCGGTTTTCCTCCCGGAAGAGTATTCAGTTCACCTGTGAGTTTTTTGAACAAAGTTAACTGCTGCTTTGCATGGGTCTTATCTTTTGTATCGGCATTTGCGAAGTGGGAGTATATCCCTTCAATTTCGAGATTCGGAAGCTGTGAAATTTTTTTTATTTTTTCGAAGAGAGGCGGCTCGCCGCTCCCAGATGTGAGTCCGTCAGCAAGAAACCCTAATCGTCCCATGCCTGTATCTATCTTAATATGAATTTTCAGTTTTTTTTCACAACCTGCTGCGGATACTGAAAAATATTCAGCATCCTCCATTGAATTTACCGATGCCCTTATATCCAGGTCAATATACTTGTCAGCTCCATAAGTGCGGGAATCATCAAAAAGCAGTATAGGTGACTGAATCCCCGCATTGCGGAGAACTGCTGCCTCATTCATCCTTGCAACCGCAAAAGAATTGATACCGCAGGCAATCGCTTCCCTGGCAATATCGATTACTCCATGTCCGTACGCGTCAGCTTTAATCACAGCCATAATTTCAGCATCCGGAGATGTTATCCTTCTGATCTCCGAGAGGTTATGCCTGAAGGCCGCAAGGTCAATTTCGG
>CAYTNW010000046.1:0-9354 GCA_964439325.1 uncultured Leptospirales bacterium
AGATCGTACACCCTGTTTTCGTAACTGTTGAGCACCATGTAGTGACCGGATGTGCTGAAGCCGTTATCTTCAACAGCTTTTATAACAATGTCCGGAGTGAGTGTATAAAAAAGGGTGCTCATTAGAATGCCGCCTGTAATGATTTCTATTTTCAGATATAATCATTCACAGTGTATGCAATGCTTCAATGATTTTTTTATCAAAACCATTGAAGCATCTGGAAATCGGGATGTTTGCGAAGCAATTCTTTTAACACGTAATTTTTAGTTCAGAGGATCAGCGTGTTTCTTTATAGATGTTCTGAAAAGATAAGCTATATTAAAAAATATACTTATACCCCCTGTAAATCTCTCTTTTATCATGCTTGCAGGAATATTACAGATTTTTAAATACAGCATGTCGAGGTTAGTTGTGATAAGCAGATAATCGTCATATACGGTTGATTTGCCGTATTTTCTGATTATATGTATAACAATATTATCAATCTCAGCGGATTTATAATACATCTTGCGGTAATAGTATTTACGTTCCTGAGGTATATCTTTTATTATCTGTTCAATAAGGGATATCCTGGCTATGCGGTATCCGATATGTATCTCTTCGGCTGTTGATGAGTTGAAATTATCGGGATACTTTTCGAAATATGCTTCACCCAGCTCTATCATGTCATTCACTTCAAAAGGAAATTTTCCCTTCAGGTTTATCAATGCTTCCTTGAAACTTTCATAGTCAGGAGAAAAGGCAAAAAGCTTCGCTGCTGAAACCGGTACTGACGGGGTTTGAGTCTGATATTTTTTATTATTGTAGTGTGTATTATTTCTAAGGTTTTCAAATAGAAAGGCTAAAAATTTTCTGTCATTGTTTGTGTTCTGTGTAAAAAGCAAGTTTAGCGGGTTCATGTGTCACCATCCGGTCGTTTGGATTATTCAAATCTTTTCAGTCATATATACAGCTGTTTATGACTGAAATTGTCATAATCACCAGAATTCTATACAGGAAACGGATATGCCATATAAATTCATGGGATTTCATGAGATAGTGCTAAGTCCATATAGAAATTAATACAATAGCAGATTTAATTTTAACTATGAAGCTGTTCTGGTTATTATTCTGTAACTGAAATGTTACCTGATATGGGATTGAGTGATGAAAGAAGTTTACAGATAAATATTCATTGATTATAATATTTATGTAAGATTTTAGAGGCTGTTAATAATAAAAAATAGTTGTTCTATGTAAATAAAGTAATAGGATTTGATAGTATAAACGGATTCTATTTTCTGATTATCCCTATAATAAAAGAGGAGACTCTATAATGACTGATTATTTGAAAAAATATCCTGATGCTAAAGGTTATTTCGGTGAATTCGGGGGATCTTTTATCCCGCCGGATCTGCAGGTTGAAATGGATAAAATTACTGACGCCTATTACTCTATAAGCAAGTCTCATGATTTTATAAGTGAATTGAGAAATATCAGAAAGCATTTCCAGGGAAGGCCGACTCCAACATATTTCTGCAGAAACCTCTCAAACAATATTGGGGGGCGTATTTACCTGAAACGGGAGGATCTGAACCATACCGGCGCACATAAACTGAACCACTGCATGGGGGAGGCTCTTCTTGCTAAATATATGGGAAAGAAAAAAGTAATTGCTGAGACAGGGGCGGGACAGCACGGCGTTGCCCTTGCAACAGCCGCAGCATACTTCGGACTTGAATGTGAAATTCATATGGGGGAAGTGGATATTGTTAAGGAACATCCCAATGTTGTCCGCATGAAACTTCTCGGTGCTACACTTGTTCCGGTTTCTCATGGTTTGAAGACACTGAAAGAAGCAGTGGATTCCGCATTTGAAGCTTACCTTAAAGATCCTGTTACTTCCATGTACTGCATAGGTTCAGTAGTGGGCCCTCATCCTTTCCCTATGATGGTTCGTGATTTCCAGCATGTTGTTGGTCATGAAGCACGGGAGCAGTTTATTGAAATGACGGGGGAACTCCCTGATACAATTACTGCCTGTGTAGGTGGAGGTTCAAATGCTATGGGCCTGTTTTCAGCTTTTATTGAAGATGAGAATGTCCGGATTATCGGCGTTGAACCTTCAGGACGTTCATTGAAAATAGGTGATCATGCAGCAAGCCTTTCATACGGTAAGCCTGGAGTTCTTCACGGATTCAGAAGCTACCTGCTTCAGAATGATAAGGGTGATCCAGAGCCTGTATATTCTATTGCAAGCGGCCTTGATTATCCCGGTTCAGGTCCTGAGCATTGTATGCTGAAGGATAATCATCGTGTTGAATACACCACTGCAACTGATGAAGAATGCCTTAATGCCTTTTATACGCTGTCAAAAGTGGAGGGGATCATTCCTGCTCTTGAAAGTGCGCACGCTGTGGCTTTTGCCATGAAGTACGCAAAAGAGAATCCGCGTAAATCTATCCTTGTGAATCTGTCAGGTCGGGGAGACAAGGATATAGATTTTGTTGTAGATAATTACGGTTACAGATAGAAGTTCTCCATCATCTGATTGGCAGCAGAGATATGATAGTAGTCTCTGCTGCTTATAATGATCAGCTTGAAAAAATCTGTATTACCAACGAAATGGTCTTTCCGTCTTAAATTCTCAGCAATATTCACACCCGGAATTTAATATGAAAATCAACAGGATGAGTTAATGCAAAACGAAAAAAATATACTTATAGTTGCGAAAGAGCTGAGCATTAAAGTTGAGCAGGTTGCTGCTGTTGTTAAGCTGCTCTCTGAGGATGCAACTGTACCGTTTATTGCCCGTTACAGGAAGGAGGTTACCGGTAATCTTGACGAAGTTGCGATTATTGCAATAAGAGATCGGATGGATCTTCTTAGTGAGCTTGATAAACGGAGAGAAGCAATCGTTAAATCTCTCAACGAGCAGGAGAAGCTGACACCTGAGCTTGAGAAGCAGGTAATGGAGGCGGAGACTCTTTCAAAGCTTGAAGATATATATCTGCCGTACAGGCCGAAGCGGAGAACACGCGGAATGATCGCAAAGGAGAAGGGGCTTGAACCTCTTGCAGAAATTCTTTTTGCACAGGGAGCAGATAATCCTCTTGCGGAAGCTGTGAAATATATCAGTGCTGATAAAGGTGTTGAATCCGGAGATGATGCGCTACAGGGAGCGAGAGATATTATTGCCGAGTGGGTTAACGAAAACAGCGAGGCCCGTGATGAGATGAGAAATTTTTTCGTTAAGAAAGCTTCCATGTCATCGAAGGTTGTGAAAGGGAGTGAAAAGGGGGGCGCGAAGTACAGGGATTACTTTGAATGGAGTGAGCCTGTGAAGGATGCGCCTTCACACAGGATTCTTGCCCTGCTGCGGGGATCTGATGAAGGGCATCTGCTGATACATTTTCTCCCGGAAGAGGAGGAGGCTGTTTCTATGCTTGAGAAGAAGTTTGTTAAAAAGAGCAGCCCTGCAGCAGAACAGATCTCTGAGGCAGTAAAAGACAGCTATAAAAGATTAATGGGTCCGTCACTGGAAACAGAGCTTCGCGCGTCTTTAAAGAAGAAAGCGGATGATGAGGCCATAAGGGTCTTTGCCGAAAATGTGAAGGAGCTCCTTCTTGCCTCACCGCTTGGTGAAAAATCAGTTCTTGCCCTGGACCCCGGGCTTCGTACAGGATGCAAGCTTGTATGCCTTTCGAAACAGGGGAACCTTGTTCTTAATGACGCGATCTATCCTCTTGAGCCTTATAAGAAAATTGAAGAGTCTGCAAAAAAGATCAGGGATCTCTGTGTTAAATATAGAATTGAAGCTATTGCAATAGGGAACGGTACAGGTGGAAGAGAGGCCCTCGCCTTCTGTAAATCAATCGGCCTTGAAAATATCATAATCACCATGGTTAATGAGAGCGGCGCGTCTGTATACTCTGCGTCTGAAGTGGCGAGGAAGGAGTTCCCTGATCATGACGTAACTGTGCGCGGCGCTGTGTCAATCGGCAGGAGGCTTATGGATCCTCTTGCTGAACTTGTGAAGATTGATCCAAAGTCCATTGGAGTGGGGCAGTACCAGCACGATGTTGATCAGAAAGAGCTGAAGAAGTCACTTGATGACGCGGTGATGAGTTGTGTTAACGCAGTGGGTGTTGAAGTAAATACAGCAAGCGGTGAACTGCTTAAATATGTTTCAGGCCTTTCACCGAGAATGGCGGATTCCATTGTGAAATACAGAACTGAAAAAGGGGCATTCAGAAACAGGGAGGAGCTGAAGAAAGTCTCAGGGATGGGGCCTAAAACTTTTGAGCAGGCTGCAGGTTTTCTCAGGATCAGAGATGCCGGGAATCCCCTTGATTCAAGCTCTGTGCATCCGGAAAGTTACGGCATAGTTCAGAGGATGGCGGAGGATCTGTCATGTACTGTAAGTGATCTTATGCGGGACAGTTCACACCGTCAGAAGATTAAACTGGAAAACTATGTCACAGATAAAACCGGTATGCCGACATTGAAAGATATTATGAATGAACTGGAAAAGCCCGGGCGCGACCCACGCAGAGAGTTTGAGCTTTTCAGTTTCAAGGATGGAGTTAATACTATTTCTGATCTTGAAAAAGGGATGTCGCTCTCCGGTGTAGTTACAAATGTAACGGCCTTCGGAGCATTTGTAGATATTGGTGTTCACCAGGACGGGCTTGTTCATATCAGTCATCTTGCTGATAAGTTCGTGGATAATCCTCACAGCTTCATTAAGGTGAATCAGAAAGTGCAGGTAACTGTCATTGATGTTGATGCTGAAAGGAAGAGAATTGCCCTGTCTATGAAAAGCAATCCTTTCGAAGATACACCTGGAAAATCTGATAAAACTGCGGAAAAAAATCCGGCAGTTAAGAAAGAAAAAAAATCAGCCGTGAAAAAGGAGATCTTCGAAAAAGAAAGTAAGAAACCTCAATCACCGTTCTCCGGGCTCAAGAATTTTATTAAAGAGTGACAGTGAAAAAAATCACTCTTTTAATAAAAGGGACTCTTATACAGCATGAGGGTCCCTTTTTTATTTAATAAAATTTTAGATAAACTTAATATGTATTTAACATTTATTGACTCAAATTATCAGGCTCAAATTTGACAATAATTATTAATGTATTAATATTAATGACAGAGGAAAAATGAACTCATTATATAATAAAAACAGGGGGAGAGAGGCTGTATTTTTTACAGCAGTTCTATTGTATGTTCTTTTTATAATTTTGTTTATTTTTCTGATGAAATATGTAACAAGAATTTATATTACTGAAGAGTTAGACCGCACTCTCCTGATGACAGCGAGAAGCATTTCATATATCCTCCCTGAAGATTATCACGATCGCGCAGTGTCGCCTGAATCAATTTCACAAAAAGAATATGATCAAATTGAAAAAAAACTTACAGGAATTTCAGGATTCACAGGAATGAAATATATATGGACCGATGTTCTTATTGACGGGAAGGTCTATCTTACAACCTGCAATAGAACTGAGCAGACTGATGTTGAGGGTCTGCAGATGTATTATTTCATGCCATACGTTGATGGAGTAAGCGCTGAAGAGATGAAAGCCTTTGCCGGAGACGCTCCTGTATTTACGAACTTCACAGATCGGTGGGGTAATTTCAGGGCTGTATTTATACCGGTCTATTCTCCCGGCGGCAGGAAGTATCTTGCCTGCGCGGAGTTCACCCTGGACTATGTTGAAACAACTGTGAAAAAGATGGTTATGCTTTCATCTCTTGTGGCGCTATTTTTCTTTTTTGTCTTTATACCTGTTTTCATGAGTTATGTGTGGAATTCAAAGAGGAGGGCAAAAGAGCTTAAAGAGAAGAATTTAGCCATAGAAAAAAGTGAGGAGAACTTAAAGATAACTCTTAACTCTATTGGTGATGGAGTTATCGTTGTTGGTGAAGATCAGAAAGTAGTTATGATTAATCCTGTTGCTGAAGAACTTACAGGGTGGAAAGCGGAAGAAGCTGCGGGGCGGAATTTTAATGAGATTTTTTGTGTTAATGATCAGGAGACAGGTGCTTGCATTGAGGATATTCTGGATAGAATCATACATGAAAAATATACAGGAGTTTACAGCAGTTATCTGGTGCTGAGTTCTAAAAGCGGCGTTGAAAAAATTGTTTCTGAAAACGGGGCTCCAATCTTTAACAGTGAAAAAAAATATATAGGATCGGTAATTGTTTTCCGGGATGTAACTGAAAAACAGAGGCTTGAAGATGAACTGCGGCAGTCGCAGAAACTGGAATCCATAGGTCAGCTTGCCGGCGGAGTCGCACACGATTTCAACAACATGCTTGCTGCTATTATGGGAAGTGCAGAACTTCTTAATATGAATATAAAAGACGATCCTGAAATGAAACAGTATGCTGATATAATAATAAAAGCGGCAGAGAAAGCTTCTGATCTGACTCATAAGCTCCTTGCATTTTCAAGGAAAGGGAAGATAAAATCTGAACCTTTTGACATGCATTTATGTATTAAAAATGCCCTGACAATGCTGAGGAGAAGTATTGACAGAAAGATCGAAATTCAAACAAAACTTGATGCTGAATTTGCTATTGTTACAGGGGATAATACTCTATTTGAAAATGTAATTCTTAATATCGGAATCAACTCCAGAGATGCAATGCCTGAAGGAGGCAGTTTCAGTATCACAACATTAAACGTTGAATATGATGAAAAGTTCTGCAGCAGTTCTGCTTTTGATATATCACCGGGAAAATATATCAGGATTGTACTTAAAGATACCGGTACAGGAATCCCCAGAAAAATAAGGGATAAAATATTTGAACCTTTTTTCACTACTAAGAAGTCAGGAAAAGGAACCGGCCTCGGATTGTCGGTTGTTTACGGTACAGTGAAAGATCATCATGGTATTCTTACTCTTGAGAGTGAGGAGGGGAATGGTACAGAAATAATTATCGAACTCCCTGTATCAATAGAAAAGAGTTACAAAGATAAAGATAACGGGCAGATTGAACATAAGGGAGTCGGCACGCTTCTGGTTATAGATGATGAGTTTTTCATAAGAGGCACTCTTGAAGAAATGCTTAAAAGCATGTCTTATAAAGTAATTACAGCTTCTAACGGGTTTGAGGGGATTGAACTGTTCAGGCAAAATAGTGGAGAGGTTAAGGCGGTGTTTCTTGATATTATTATGCCTGTAATGAACGGTAAAGAGACGTTGATGAATCTTAAAAGTATTAAACCGGAATTACCGGTTGTTGTAATATCAGGATTTACAACGGCAGCAGCAGTTAAAGAGATCCTTTCATTAGGAGCTTACAGTTTCCTGCAGAAACCGTTTAAAAAGACAGAGCTTGCGGATATACTTATACGTATTGAAAATGAAGCAGGAACAAAATGATTAAAATCGTTGACATCGCCTTCTGACACCGTTTTCTAAGCTGAGAATAATCAGGATAAATATATGAGCAGTGAAAAATATACGATCTCAGAGCTTGCCGCAGAGTTTGATATAAGCCCTTCGACCATAAGATTCTATGAGGAGAAGGGTCTCCTTGTACCTGAGAGAACTCAGGGTAATCAGAGAGTATATTCCCAGAAGCATAGAGGCAGATTGAAACTGATTCTCCGAGGAAAGAGATTCGGCGCGACCCTTGATGAGATTGCTGAGATGATAGGAATGGCCGATTCTGATGTGAGCGAGATTGAGCAGATTGACAAGAGCCTTTACTATATAAATAAGAAATATGAAGAGATCCAGATTCACAAAAATGAGATTAAACTTTTTGAAAAGGATCTTCTTGCGCTAAAGGAGAAGCTTGTTAACAGGAAAGGGGAACTCTCTGAATAAATTATCAGATGCGGTTTTTAAAAGTCAGTTCTGTGTAAATTGTTATCCCATGCTTAATAAATAAACCGGCGGTTATACCGTTCCCCATTTTTTTACACCCTGAGAAAGTGCCGTCGTAGATTTCACCAAAGCCGCATGACGGGCTGCGGGATTTCATTATCGCTTTTTTTATTTCATATTTTTCTGCTAATGCAAGTGATGCCTCTGCTCCCTTTTTGAACTCTGATGTATAATCTGATCCGTCTATCCCTATAATAGATATCCCTTCATCAGTTTCCAATATTTCACATTGAGATCTTGGTGTAGGGAGCCCTCCGAGCTGTTCAGGGCAGAAAGGTATAGCATAACCTGTTTCAACAAGGTGTATTATTTCTTCAACAGGAAAAGGGGTGCCGTTATATCGGCAGCTGCATCCCGCAAGACAGGCGCTTACCATGATTTTATTTTTTGTTGTCATCGTTCTATCTCTTTTGAGTTATATAATGAATTTGTAAAGTATCTTATAATAATGATTGAAAAAACATTCACAACGTTCAAAATTGAATTCTGATACAATGGAGAATTGATAATGGCAAGAGGTTATGATAATTATAAAAGCAGGAAGGATCTCATAGCGTCATTCGGCAAAGAATTGACCAGGAGATCAGGTTCAAGCTGTGAGCTTTGCGGAATTTCAGGGGTCAGTCTTTCCGTTTTTGAAATTCCCCCTGTTATGGATGAGCCTGATTCGTCGGGGTGTGTATTCATCTGTAATGAATGCAGGGAACAGCTGGACAATCCTAAAAAATTCAGAAACAGTCACTGGCGTTGTTTAACAGAGAGAGTCTGGAGTGAAGTAACACCTGTAAAAATTTTATCTGTTATTATACTCAAAAAGATTTCACGAACTGAGAGCTGGGCATCTGATGTAATTGATGAAGTTTATTTAACAGATGAAGAGATTGAACAGATAGAAAGGGCCGGCTTCTGATATGAGTTATAAATTTTCCTGTTCAGCTGGAGATGACGGGGATTCGACCGGGAATGTAATTGTAAAAACAGTACCATTTTCAGAAGAATCCACTGATACTTCAGCATTATGTTCTTTTATTATTCTATGACTTAAAGATAATCCTATACCTGTGCCTTTATCTTTTCTTTTGGTTGTAAAGAATGGTGTCCATATTTTAGGGACTATATCCTCCGGAATCCCGCATCCGTTATCTTCAATAATCAGCCAGGCGTTCAGCTCATTTGAACCGGTCATTATTTTTATTCTTCCGGCTTTCTCTTTTTCTCTTTTTGAAATTATGGCATCCCGTGAGTTTAGTATAAGATTTATAAAAAGCTGTTCAAGCGAGAGATTGTCTCCATAAATGCCCGGAATCGATTCATCAAGTATAAACTCGACATCTATGTGACTGTTTCTGATCTGATTATTAACAAGTTCAACAGCATTAAGAATACAGGCATTAAGGTCTGCGGGCTGAAAAGAAAAACCACGCTTACGTGAAAATGTCCTGATATGATCAATTATTGAAGAGGA
>CAYTNW010000046.1:9454-13468 GCA_964439325.1 uncultured Leptospirales bacterium
TTATTGAGGATGTTCAGGCTTGAAATGCGCTGATTAATCAATTCAGCTTTTTTTGAGTATTCATATAGAAGAAAAATATTGGTTGTCAAGTATATCAGCATCAGCGCAGCAATGACAGATCTTTCATCTCCGGTGAATAAAGAAAAGATGATTAAAAGAACCGGAGATAATATAAGCAGCAGTGTAATGTTTATTTTTATAAGCAGTCTGTCTCTCAGGATGAATAGAAGATATAAAAACATGGCAGTAGTATAGAAAGATGTTATCTGAACCCTTAACTCAGGGAATAGGAGAAGAGAAGCTGCAGCTGATGCTCCGGTAATGCTCCATGTGATTATATGGGTTTTCTTTTTTACAGGATAATAGTCTGTGATGAGAGTTATAAAAGTTAAAGGAAAAAGTGTAAAACCGGCGGTCGTGATATAAGTTCCGCAGGAAAGAGAGAAAAAAGATTCCTGTATAAAAGCAGGGAGACCGGTTAAGAGAACCGGTACTGAATTAAGCAGAAGCAGTCTCCCTTTCCTGTTTTTTAAAAAAATCAGAAGGAGAATTGAATTGTATAAGGAGAGTATAAAAATAATATTAAGCAGAGATTCTTTCAAATCAGTACCTTGTTTTTTTAATGAGATTTAAAATTTGTTCAAATTTGGACAGTTTACAGGAAAAAAGTCATTCTACTTTTTTTTATAAGTAATAATTTTTTCATCGAATAAAATTACCCTGCTGCTTATGGAGAAATAATACCGGACCCTGACTTTAAAATTTCCTCTAAGGTTATCTATTGCCGCATTCCCTGAGCCTGAGTTACCGGAGAGGTTAATGTTAAAAGCTGTAAAAAATCTTTCCCGGTTTCCGCCTTCAGGGGTGAATATCTTTTCGTTTGTAAAACCTTTATCAGGCTTAACTCCGTTTATTTGTATTCCGGATAAATTATCCTCCGCATCGGGAATTACTTCAATTACAAGGAGGCTGTTTGAAAAGTCTCTGTAAATTTTATTATCAGCCGGTTCATTCAGGCCGGCTTTAATTTTTCCCGCCTGCGGGTCAAAACTGTGAATAGTAAATGGCCGGCCTTCCGGCGTGACCCGTGCGGAGTTTTCACGATTTTTATTATCAGATGGAAGCAGAAGATAGTTTCCGTTATTTTTTTTAATGATCGGATTAACAGGGGAACCGGAAATAATAATAGAACCTTCCTTGTATGAAAAAGGGAAGAAATCATCAGTATCACCGTCATTATTAAGGTCAATATTTCTTTCGGAGTAGAGGAAGTCTTTTTCGCTTAACTTCCCGTTCATAGTCATACCTTCAATGATTGAGGATTCATAAGGAAAATTAATCTTCTGATCCGAGAAAGCAGCAGGTTCTATGCCAGTTATTGAAATTTTATAGTCAATGGTATATGATGTTTCTGAAATAGGATTCAGGATAGAGGAGAGGCTGATCTCCGGAGCTTTCTGTTTTGAAAATCCGGAAATTGAAAATGCTGCAATCATGAATAAAAGAATAACAGGTGTGAATGATATCTTCATTTCTTCCTCATATAATCTTGAGTATAAGTTCACTCATTTTTTTTCTGTCGCTTACAGACTCTTCTCCGGGAAAACCGAAAGCAATTAGAGCTGCAAATTCATTGGAACCTTCGACTTCAAGGAGGGTATTAATCTTATCTTTGTTTTTTAAAATTTCACCAAGCCAGACAGAACCGATCCCGGCGTCATGAGCATAGAGGAGCATGTTTTGAATGCAGGCGCCGATACTCATAAGATCCTTGTCCCTGTTGTATCCCGCGGGCTGGCTATAGAAAACCGCAATGAGAAAATTTGAGCCTGCGACAATACTGGAATAGTGAGTTAATTCTGATATTCTCTTTTTGAAGGAATCATCTTTGATTACAACAAATCTCCATGGCTGGTTATTAAGCCCTGAGGGGGCCCATCTTGCAGCTTCGAGTATTTCATTTATGGTAATATCAGCTACGGGTTCATTGCTGTATTTTCTGACAGATCTTCGTGAGCGTATGATATCAAGAATTTTCATATCCGGTTCCTGTTTACGGCTTTATATAATAATACAGTTTATTGAGGGGAGGAAGCAAGATATTTTTGCAGTTCCCTCTTTTTCTTTTCAGAAGAGGCTATATGGTTGTTAATGATTTTATTAAAGTCCAGTTCTCCTCTAATAATCCGGTAACGCTCAGATTCAATGTTGCTCATGCGTGTTGTTATTTTAATTTCACTGGCATCTTCGGCATGCTTTTTTGCCTCCTCCCAGTAGGGGATTGCCTGCCTGTATAGGCTTATTGCAATATCAAGGCTTTCAGTGATCTCCTTCGCGAAGGGAGCGTCGTGAAACCTGACTTTAATCTTATCATATTTTGAGCCGATCTTCAGGTAATTCCTCATAATCATGATATTTATATGCATGAACATGAGCTTTCTATATTTCAGGTATTCCTGTTCAGTATCAACTTCAACAAGGGCCTGTGACGGATGTCTGAATCTGACATTTAAAGATGTTTTCAGCATCTCTATATTTTTTCGAAGAGAGCTTTCATCATAATACAGCTTCATCCCGAAGAGGAGGTAGTAGTCTTCAAGGTAGTGCGGCACCGTGTAGTAGTGGAGCCGTACCCTGGGTATATAATCTGAAAAGGGGACATACTCATCCTTATGGCTGAAGTACTGGTACTGGTAATCTTCAGCAGATACTGCAGATGACATAATGATCAGTAATATTAATGTAAGGGATAATATCTTTCCGGATTTCATAAATTAACCGCTATGAAGATTATCGGATATGTAGAAGTTAATTTTGAGAATTATTTATGAGGGAGCAGACCGATCTTATTAGTTCACCCCTGTTATAGGGCTTTGAGATATACCCGTCAAAACCAAGCTCAAGATATCTCCTCCTGTCATCCTCCAGGGCATTTGCTGTCTGTGCAATAACAGGGAGACCGGGGCGGAGCTCTTTTATCTTCTTAACGGCAACAGTGCCTTCAATATCAGGGAGCTGAATATCAAGGAGAACAATGTCAATGGAGGTGTCTTTGCTGATAGTATCAAGAGCTTCAGCTGCGGTTTCCGCGGAAAGGGGTATTGCTTCGTGTTTTCTGAATATGGCAGAAAGGAGTTTATGCACGGAACGGTTATCGTCAACAATGAGGATCTTTCTCCCCTTCAGTATACTGACCTCTTCTGCCGGGTTAATCCCATTAAGCACTCTGTTCAGTGCGCTGTTCTCTGCAGATTCAAAAGGAATTTTAAAATAGAATGTTGAACCTTTATTAAGCTCGGACCTTACCCAGATCTTACCACCAAGAAGCCTGCAGAGTTCTTTGCTGATACTTAAGCCCAGGCCTGTGCCGCCGTACTTCTTGCCGATAGATGCGTCAGCCTGTTTGAATCTTCCGAAGATCATTTTCTGCCTGTTCTTCGGTATACCGATACCCGTGTCTTTAACATGGAACTGGATAAATTTTCTGTCTTCAGTCAAAGCGTATCCGAATATCACGTATCCTGATGAAGTAAACTTCAATGCATTGTATATAAGGTTATTCAGTATCTGCTGGAGCCGTGTTTCATCTGTGATTATTGAATCGGAGTTATCATCAAATTCCTTGACGCAGGAGATCTCCACAGGCCTCTCTTTTGTTTCATTTCTGAATACCTCGCAGATATGGTCAATTATTCTGTTCAGATGTACCGGTTTTTTAGTAATGACCATTAGTTTTGCATCGATTTTGGAGATGTCGATTATATCTGAGATGAGGCTTGTAAGCTGCCGTGAGGATTCCCTGATTATTTCAGCATAATTTAACTTATCTTCAGAAGAGATATCGTTTTCGCTCAGCAGTTCGGAAAAACCCATAATGCTGTTGAGCGGTGTACGGGCTTCGTGCGATATATTGGCAAGGAAAGCGGATTTTAACCTGTCGCTCTCCTCTGCTCTCTCCTTTGCTTTTAAAAGCTCGATCTCTGTCCGTTTAAGCTCTGAAATATCAAAGCAGAT
>CAYTNW010000046.1:13568-15229 GCA_964439325.1 uncultured Leptospirales bacterium
GCAATCCTCTGGGCCTCTCTGAGCTTATAGGAGCTTTCGCTCAAAGCTTCCCGTGCTTCTTTAAGCGGAGTTATATCGATACCAACCGCCCAGGAATGCCATCCGGCCACAGGGTAGATGTCAGATAGGTTCGACCATAAGACTGTTTTTTTTATTCCGGATTTACTGACCAGAGTGGCTTCCATATTTCTGTAATTTCCGCCATGTTCCGGCGGCATATTAAAGAAAAACATCCGTTCCTTATCATCAGTATAAAGGAGCCTCCGGGCATCGGGATTATTTATTATCTCCTCGCCGGAGTATCCGGTAACATGCTCGCATTCCCTGTTCCAGTGAATGATGACACCTGATTCATCAATGGCATCAAGCATAACAGGCATATTATCAAGGATCATCTTCAGCCTGGTTTCGCTCTCTTTAAGTTTTTCTTCGATTTTAACAGTGGCCGTGAGGTCAACATTTGTTCCAATCAGTCTTACGGGTGAACCATTTTCATCGGATTCTATTATCATCATGCGTGAGTATATCCATTTATAATCGCCATGAGATGTTACTGCCCTGAACCTGAGAGATGTCCGTATCAGTTCGCCATTAAAGCATTTTTTAAGGATATCTTTAATGGCAGAAATATCTCCGGGATGAACAAGCTTGAGAAAATCTCTGAAGAGAGACGGCATTTCGGAGGATTCGTAATCCAGCATCCTGTAAAAATTATGGGAGTAGAAAAATTCACCAGTAACTAAATTCGCGTCCCAGTATGCGTCGTTTGAAGCAAGAAATGCAAGGTCAAGACGCTTCTTTGTATTTAAAAGTTCATTCTGGAGATATTTTTTTTCTGTAATATCTTCACCAAGGAAATTCACCAGAAGAAGATTCCCCGATTCACTCCGTACAGGATTCACGGAGAGTCTGATGATTCGCTTGTTGTTATTATAATCTGAGATGGGAATTTCGCTTTCAAATGCTCCGGATATATCTGAAAGCATATTAATGAGTGAAGCCAGGGCTCCGGGATCCCGTGATGAAATATCTGTAATCTGCAGACCATTAAGATCAGAAGGAGCAGCCCCGAAGAATTCAGCAAATCTCCGGTTGGTAAAAGTTATTGTTCCGTCAGGGAGTGTCTGGAAAAGAAGATGAGTGGTGTTTTCTATGATAAGTTCGTAACGCTCTTTTCTGTCCCTGATCCTGTTTTCATAGGCGATTCTTTTAAGGGAGCCTGTTACAATACTGGAGACTGTCTGGTAAAGCATTATATCATAAGGAGAAATATCATTTTTCTTTCCGCTTGTATCGATGATTATTATTCCAAGGATTTCATTCTGCACAATTACAGGAATAAACAGCGCATTTTCAACTTCTGGGCTTATCCAGGGATTTGATGAAAAAAAAGTTTCTGTTGTTATCCTATTGAGAGTAAGGATGCCAAGGTTATAAAGGTCTTCAAGGTTAATACTAAGATCCGATCTTGAGGAGGAGTATTCCTGGAATGAGAAGACATCCTCAACATCCTCTTTCTTCGAGGAGACTATAGATGAGATAATGCAGCTCGATTCATCAAGCTGAATATAATAGATATAACGGGAGCCGCTCTTTAATAAAAGATCCTGAAGAACTGTTTTTAAAACGCTTTTTTCATCAGCAAGGGAGTTGAGTTTCCT
>CAYTNW010000047.1:0-15034 GCA_964439325.1 uncultured Leptospirales bacterium
CACATCCTCTTTTATAGAAAGAGTGTCAGATTAAGTTCTAACTTTTACAGTTTATATAATACCTATTTATGCAAGGGGCTGCATTCGCCCCGCCCTTCGGCCGGAACCTTTTTTTTATTATACTTAACTTTGCAAGGGGGGCAACTACGCCCCCCTTCGCCGAACCCCCTGCTCCTCAAACGGCGGAGAGCCTTGCCGCTCATACGCCGCGGCGGCTTTTAGCAAAACAATACTTTTATAACATATTAAAATTCTTCAGTGTTGCCGTTCTCTACAAAGTTTTTTGAAGGCTCGTAATGCCCTCCTGCCATACTCGCCGTCGCGGCTATCCCTGCCCGCTCCCTGATTAGTTGATGATGATACAAAAAATAATGCGCAATCCCATATTTATAGTATCCGTCAACATTTTAAAGTGTATGTGTTACCTATGTCTCGGGCATTCATTTGGCCGTTTCAGCTAACGTCTTGGCTAAACGACGTTGCGGCTGCCTTTTGCTGCAATGTGGCGAAGCCCGAACGAGCAACGCGAGTGAAGCTCGTAAGCGATGTTGTGCGAAGGTCTGCCCCACGGTTTTCAATCATTTATGTTCTCATCAATCTTTTTAAGATTATATCTTCAAAATTTCTTCTTGAATCAATTACAGCAAGGATGTAAACTTTATGTTCTTCTATTCTATAAATAATTCTCCAAGTCATAATTATCAATTCGCGATAATTATTTATATTGTGAAAATCAAGTTCAGGTACTGTTCTTCCGCGTTCCGGAAAATTTTCCAATTTGATTGTCTGCTTTTTAATTTTTTCAAATATTTCTTCAGCAATGCTGTAACTATCTAATGAAATATATTCTATTATCTCAATAAGATCATCTTGAGCAATTTTTGACCAATATACGGTATATTTATTAGACATCATAATCTTATCTTTTTTTTAGAATTTTATTTTCGATGTTTGAAAAAAATGAATTTTGCTCAGTAATTTTACCATCTTTTATATCTTTTTCTCCCATCGAGATTATTTTTAGAATACCTATTGCGTTTTGCATTGAGTCATAACTTTCAGTATCCATCAAAACAGCTTTTGCTTCACCATTTTGAGTTATAATAATTGGTCGATGTGTTTCGTTAACTTGATCAAGCATGTTTGCTGCATTTGCTTTTACAAATGAAATTGGTCGTATATCTTGTTTGGTATTCATTTTCTTTTTCCTCTATTATTTAATGGTCTTTATATGATACCAAATTAAGACTTTTTAGTCAAGAATAATTTTCTAAAACTACGGGGGCAGACTTTCGGACAACTTCTTCCTATCCGCAAAAAGTTGCGTATAAAGAATTGTATCACCCTCAACCAGATTTCTACAATTTCATCTTTCAAAATCTTTCCTGCTGCAGGAATCTTTCTCGCAAAACATCCACCACGCAAATCACTTACCGGACTCCAATAAGGCAACATTATACAATTTAAACTATTCTATTCAATCCTTTTTTATCCTGTTTTTAATATTTTAAATTTTATTTCATGCAGTAAATACTGTAAGACCTTCCCCCCTCAACCCTTATAATCCTGATTATCAATTTTATCATAGCCCCCCTTTCATTTATTAACTAACTCGAACTATTTTGTTATTATAGGCCCCATTTATCTCCCAAGAAATCCTGTTAATCCTGTCCTATTCTTCATAATCCTATTAATTCTGCTCCACTCTAATCCGTTTCATAACCATATATGTCATTATAGAAACCCTTCATTTACTGTATAATCATGTTAATCCTGTCCTATTCTTCATAATCCTATTAATCCTGCTCCACTCTAATCCGTTTCATAACCATATATGTCATTATAGAAACCCTTCATTTACTGTATAATCATGTTAATCCTGCCAAATCCTAAAATCCTGTCCAAATCCTGTTAATCCTAATCTGATTGACAAAACCGGCATAGATATATTTATATACTTTAAGGTGATTTTTACCCGTTTCTTTATTATTTGTAACAGTTATCCTTATTGTTGTTCTCTAATCGCAATATTCTGTTATCTTTATTAAAAGTTGAGAGGTTTTTTTACATGGGTTATTTAAACGAATTTAACAAGTATCTGGTCAAATACGGCGAGATAGCCATCAACAAAACCGAAACCCTTGCACAGCTTGCGAAGCTTAAAATTGAAATTAAAAAAAGAGATCTCGAGATTGACAGAGTCAAACTCGAAATCGGCGAGTATGTGATTGAACAATTCGAGAAACAGGAACAGATCAGCAGCGATGTCATAAAATTCAAAATCGACCATATGAACATCTTCAGACAGGGAATCGAGGAGCTGAAAGACAAATACGAAAGTAAAAAGTCTTCTCTCTGGGACGTACCTGCATCTAATCAACAGGAGAACAAACCGTAACAAACATGCCCATTTCATCAAAAAAAGTTTTAAATTCCATCGAAGAACTGCCCGTGCTTTTTTCTAAAAGCGACCTGCATAAAAAACTTATACGCGAAACGGAAGGGTCTCACCCTTCCGATAGAAACAGGAGAAGAAAAAAGAAAAAAACTTCCGAAACCGCGTCAAGAGACCTTTCTAAAATCGAAGAGACCCTTAATGCCCTTGTCACTAACGGCTTCATAGAGAAGGATAAACAGAGATTCGTTAAAAAACTGAAGTTCACTTTCGACGGAAAAATCAAAGTCAACCGTTCCGGCGACGCCATTGTAAACTACAACGATATCGACATCATCATTCACCGCGAGGACACCTCCGGCGCTCAGAACGACGATTCCGTCACTGTCAGAATTTTCGACTACAGGCGCGGCGTTTTCACAGGCCGTGTCGTTAAAGTAAGCACAAGAAGCAAAGAGTCCAGCATTGCCCGCGTTACAGGCAAAACAGGCAACCTGGTTATTTTCCGTCTTCTTGACGTGCCGGCTGATGTAACTATCTGCGCACAGAAAAAGGACGCGAATCCCGCTATCGGCGATTTTGCCACGGTCGCGTTTACTGAAAATAAAATCTCCGGTATGTCCGAATGTAAAGTTCTTCAATATTTCAAAGAGGATGACGAGAGCTACGACTTTATCAGAATCAAAAACAGACACTCGCTCCCCGACGACCATGAATACTTTAAGGAATCTGCCGAAAACATTTCAATACCCGCCGACGAGATGATCGGCAGAAAAGACTATACAAAGCTCTTCACGATCACGATTGACGGAGATAACGCCAAGGATTTTGACGACGCGATCTCCATCAAGGAGAACAAAAAATCGACAAAGCTCTATGTCCATATCGCCGACGTTTCCGCCTACGTTGAAGCCGGTACAAGGCTCGACCAGGAGGCCTATCTCCGCGGTACAAGCTACTACCTCGGCAACAGGGTCATCCCGATGCTGCCGGAGACCCTTTCCAACGACCTCTGCTCGCTGAAAGAGGGGGTTAAACGATATACCCTTACCGCCGAGATGAATTTTGATGACAAGGGGAACCTTACAAAATTCGAGGCTTTCCGCGGTATTATCAAAGTAAACAAAAGGCTTACATACAACATCGCTGAACAGATGCTGAACAAAAGGTCTCTGTCGCAGGTTTCAATCACTCTTCACAGGATGATGAAGTTCGCCAATGTTCTTAACGCGAAGAGGGTCCGCGACGGGAGGCTCGACCTGAACCTCACCGACGAAGAGATCGTTTATGACGGAAATAAGGTCAAAGAGATACGTTTCGCCAGGAGGCTGAAGAGCCAGACCCTTATCGAGGAGTTTATGCTCAGCGCCAACGAAGCTGTTTCAAGGACCCTTAAGGAGAACAGCATCCCGTCCCTGTACAGAGTCCACGAGAAGATGAGTGACGAGAGCCTGATTGCCCTGAAGAAATTTCTGCAGGTTTTAAACATTAAGGTAAACACATCCGTCGCTCCGGGGAAAGCGATTCAGGAGATTTTAAAAAAGGTATCCGGCAAGCCGTACGAACAGGTTGTCAACCTCGTGGTGCTGAAGTCAATGATGTCGGCGTTTTACGGCCCTGTGCCCCTTGGACATTTCGGTCTCGGATTTCTCGACTATACGCACTTCACCTCCCCTATCAGAAGATATCCCGACCTTGTCGTTCACCGCTGTCTCAAGAGCCTGATCGACGCGAAACCGGGTCCGTACCGTCTTGAAGAGCTTATCGCCATCGGTGAAAAGTCATCAACAATGGAAAGGGTCGCGCAGAAAGCCGAGAGGGACATGATCAAGATGAAATCGTGCAGGCTTATGAAGGATCGTATCGGGGAGGAGTTCGACGTTATTATAAGCGGAGTTACCAAATTCGGCATGTTTGTAGCTCTCATCGATATGCCGATCGAGGGGATGATACCGCTGAAAAGTATCACTGACGACTACTACATTCTCAAAGAGGACGACTTTACGATAATAGGCAGAAAATACAATAAAAGATACAGGCTTGGTGATAAAATCCGCGCGCGTCTTGCAGTGGCGGATATTGAGACTTTGCGGATTGATTTTGATCTTGTTGTTCCTGGTAAAAAAAATCAGAAATAGGGAGAGTATTTCATGTCTGATGCATCGGCTATTTATAAACACAGGCAGCCCGGTTACGTGATAATGATTGTTACGGCTGCAATTTTTATTTATTCATCAGAATATGTTATTAATGGCCGTTATTCTTCACTTGAGTTCATAATAATACTTGCGACTATACTGGTATGCCTTATATTCTTTTTTTCTCAAACGGTGGAGATCTCGCACGATACAGTTAAAATATCAATGGGTATCGGAATTATAAAAAAAAGAATTGATCTGAACAGCATTACCGGTAGTAAGGTTGTAAAAAACCGCTGGTATACAGGATGGGGTATAAGGTTTATCCCGCGTGGAATGATGTTCAATGTTTCAGGTCTTTATGCGGTTGAACTGGAGCTCGCTAGCGGAAATGTTTTCAGGATCGGCACGGATGATCCCGATAACCTTAATAGTATCATTCAGAACAGTATAAAATTTAAAAAATAAACCTGGTTCATTATATGAAAAAAGCCATTATAATAGGAGCAACAGGATTCGGCGGTCTTGGACTTATCGATATCCTCTCAAAACACCCAGAAATTAAAGTAACCGGTCTTGCCGCGCTTGATCACGGAAACAGAATTTCCGATATGTACCCTCACCTGCGCGGCATCTGCGACCTCGACGTCAAGCCGCCTGACAATATTGATGCCGAAGGAACCGACATTGTTTTTCTTGCGACTCCAGACCAGGCTGGTATGAAAATAGCGCGAAAATTCCATGACAGAAAAATCCCGGTAATAGATTTCAGCGGCGATTTCAGATTTCACTCACTTGAAGATTACAGCGTATATGCACGCAATAAAGGGATGTCGGATACTCATTCTTCACCTGAACTTCTTAAAGAATCTGTTTACGGTCTGCCTGAAAAAAACTTCAGCGAGATACAGAAGGCCCCTGTTATCGGAAATCCCGGCTGTTTCGCCATGGCGATGATCCTCGCTCTCCTCCCCGCCGCTGAAAACGGTCTGCTAAAAAACAGTACCCTTATCTGCGACGGTAAAACAGGCGTTTCAGGCGCGGGAATCAATCCGGGTAAAGCCAACTCGTACCCCCTGCGATATGAAAACAGCAATACCTATCGAGAAGGGAAACATCAGCACCTTGTAGAGGTTGAAAATGTAATTAACCGTTACGCGAAAAACAGCGGAGATGACTACAAAATATTCTTTGTCCCGCAGATCGTTCCGATGAACAGGGGAATACTGATGACCATTTACGCTGATATAGATCCTGCGTTTGACACTAAAAAGATTAACGAACTCTACAGAGAATACTATACAAAATCTACATTTGTACATATTTCGGAAACATCTCCCAATACCTCTGAAGTACGCGGTACCAACCATTGTAATATAAAAGTATTAATAGATCCGCGCACCGGTAAACTTCTTCTGGTTTCAGCCCTTGACAATCTGATTAAAGGGCAGTCAGGTAATGCAGTACAGTGTGCCAATATACGACTTGGACTGGATCAGGCCTCCGGCCTGAATCTCAGCCCGATTTATCCGTAAATTATGTTGACAATATTTTAACACACTATATCAATTCTTATTAAGTTTTTTCTATTATAAACCATATGTCGTTTCTGAATGACAATGTGTATTATATTATATAGTAAACTTGTTTCATATAAAAGCCAGGGGTTGCTGCAGTTTTCATTCTTTAAAAGAGCGGAAGCATATTTTTCACGGATTCTCTATCTGTTTTTTCAGCCCCGGTTATCAATAACAACTTTGAGTCAGGAATTATATGTCAAAAAAAATCAAAAAAGGGATTATTGCGTCTCCGGGGATCAAGATTGGTAAAGCACTTGTCTTTCGCGGTGATGAGGTTAAAATTCCAAAATATCATATAGATGAATCCAGACTCAGCTACGAGATCGAAAGATTTGACGAAGCGCTGACGCAGACTAAAAATGAAATCCTCGAAATACAGGATAAAATTGTTAATGATAACTTCAGCGACCTTGCCGAAATTTTTTCAACACACCTGATGGCGCTTGAAGATCCGATTTTCGTCGAACGCGCCAGAAAGAAGATCAAAACCGAAAAAAGAAACTGTGAATGGGTAATCAACGATATCTCCATCGACCTTATTGCCACGTTAAGCAAAATTGAAGATGAGTATCTGAAGGAGAGAATCATTGACATCTCTGACATAAATAAAAGACTGATCGGGAACCTCCAGAAAAAGCAGAAGATGAATCTTTCCGAAATAAAAGAAAACTCGATAATCTTCGCGGCGGACCTCACCCCGTCCGAGACCGCTCTTCTGAACCGACAGTATGTTCTTGCTTTTGTCACCGATCGCGGAGGGAAGACCTCCCACACCGCGATCATGGCCCGTTCAATGGACATCCCTGCCATAGTCGGCATGGATGACATTACATCTTATGTAAAAACCGGAGATCTGGTAATAGTAGATGCGGTACATGGCGAAATTCTGATCAACCCGTCGGAAGAGGAGATCGCTGAATATATAAAATTCCAGAAAGACATCAACCTGGTTGAGACCGAACTCGCGAAGCTTACGAACCTCCCTTCGCAGACAACAGACAATACAGAAATTTTCATCTACGGCAACATCGAGTTTCCCAATGAAATGGATATAATCAAATCTCATGGAGCGCACGGTATCGGTCTATACAGGTCCGAATTTCTTTTTCTCGACAAGGACCTCCCGAGCGAAGATGCACAGCTGGCCCAGTACAGAAAGGTCATCGATTTTTTCAACCCCCACCCTGTCACTATTAGGACACTGGATTACGGCGGAGATAAAATTCATGACTTTATGAAAACTCACCAGGAGATGAATCCGTTTCTCGGCTGCCGTTCAATAAGATTCAGTCTCAAGAATCCCGGCATATTCAAGACACAGCTGAGGGCAATACTGCGGGCAAGCGCCTTCGGTAATGTCAAGATGATGTTCCCGATGATCACTACGGTTGAGGAACTGCTGCAGGCGAAGGAAATTACCTATGAAATGATGCGCGAGCTTGATAAGGACGGTATTGCATACGATAAAAACATCGAGATAGGAATAATGGTTGAAGTCCCGTCGGCAGTAATCGCGGGTGATATTCTGGCCGAGCATGTCGACTTTTTCTCTGTAGGCACTAACGATCTCGTACAGTACATACTCGCGGTAGACAGGGTAAATGAAAAGGTTGCAGATTTATATAACCCTCTTGATATTTCAGTTCTGAGGTATCTCAGAACGATATCCGATATTGCTTCATCCAACTCAAAACCGATATCGATATGCGGGGAGATAGCAGGAGAGCCGAAGTTTACAATGATGCTTCTTGGGCTCGGCTTCAGACAGCTTTCGATGAGCTCAAAAAACATGTACCAGGTTAAGCGTATAATCAGATCTGTAAATATACAGGAGTGTGAATCTCTTTCCAGGGCACTTCTGCAGATGAAGAGAACCGTGGATATAGAAAAAGCCATAGTCGAAAATATGAGCCAGAAATTCCCGGAAATAATTATTTAATGAAATTATATAGTGAACTGGCTGAATACTATTTCTCAATCGAATCAAACCACAGGGACATACGTAACGATATAATCCTGATAAGATCCTACCTGAACGGACTTGAACAGCCTTCAATTCTCGATCTCGGATGCGGAACGGGAGAACATCTTAACGCGCTGAAAAAATTCGGAGTAAGGGGGGTCGGAATCGACAGCAGCCCTGAAATGCTTAAAGTCGCCAGAAAGAGATACCCGCACGGAATTGATTTCATAAATAAAAGCTTCGGCAGTTTTGATTACTACAACGAGTTTGACGCCATCCTATGCCTTTTCGGGTCCATGGTCTATCTACTTAATGACAGGGATGTTGATAATTTTTTCTGGAATACATGGAGGGCCCTTAAGCCGGGAGGGATCGGTATCTTTGAACTGTGGCACTCGATCCCTGTACGAAAAATAAAAAACAGACCGCTTACTCATATCTCCGAGACAAAATATGACAACAATGTCGTTATTGAACGCGAAAGGGGATTTAACATCATCGAGGAATCAAAGCGTACTATTGTTAAAGTCGACTATTTATATAAGGTAAAGACCCCACATTCGTCAGATGTTTACAGCGACACCCATATCATGAGGGCATTCACCCTCGACGAGATAACAACATTCCTCAGCGCGAACGGATTTGTTATAAGAAATATTTTTGCCAACTCGATCAAAGAGAAATTTAACGAAAACTCGAACAAGATGTTGATAATCTTCCAGAAAGAAGCTTAACAGAGCATGTCAGGCTGAGGGCATTGCGATATTGCAAAAAAAAGCCCGCTACATCGTAGCAGGCTTGTCTTCTCTGGATGTTTCAGGGATTGTTATACCCCATTCATTTATAGTTTCTTTCCACCTGTCGTAGATATCTTTTGCCATCTTCATGTCCCTGAAAAACTTTTCCGGACTCTCAAGGGCCAGGAAGAAGACCTCTTCCATCGTCGAAACAGGATGAAACACCATCTCATTTCTCACATACTCAGGTATTTTATCAAGGTCCTTCGCGTTGTCTTTCGGAAGTATGACATGCTTAATCTGCGCCCTGTGGGCTGCGAGAACTTTCTCTTTAAGCCCCCCTATCGGAAGCACCTTGCCGCGGAGAGTAATCTCTCCAGTCATCGCGACATCTTTTCTTACAGGTATTTTGCTGTAAAGAGATGCCATTACAACCGCCATTGTTATACCGGCCGAGGGCCCGTCTTTTGGAATCGCGCCTTCCGGCACGTGGAGGTGCAGATCGTATTCCCTGAATACGGCATCATCCACATTGAAGAACTGCTGGTTGGCCCTGACATATGTGAATGCCGCCTGGGCCGACTCCTGCATTACTTCTCCGAGTTTACCGGTAAGCTTGAGGTCCCCCTTCCCTTTTATCAGAGAGGCTTCAATATTCAGTATCTCACCGCCGACTTCAGTCCATGCCAGTCCGTTGGCAAGACCAACCTCGCTGTGTTCCTCACGGACTCCATGTTTAAACTTGATCGGGCCGAGATACTTCTCTATAACTTCTTCTGTTATTACCTTCTTGTAATTCTTATCATGCTCTACGACTTCTCTTGCAGCCTTACGGCAGACCTTAGCTATAACGCGCTCAAGGCTTCTCACTCCTGCCTCTCTCGTATAGTGGCGTATCACATAGAGCATCGATTCTTCAGAAAATTCAATATTATGATCTTTCAGTCCGTTCTCATTGATCTGTTTGTTCAGCAGAAAATCTATCGCTATCCTCAGTTTTTCAGGTTCGGTATAGCTCGACAGCTCGATAATCTCCATCCTGTCCTGAAGAGGAAGCGGGATATTGTGCTGCGCGTTGGCCGTAGTAATAAACATTACGTCGGAGAGATTGTACGTAACCTCCATGTAATGGTCCTGAAATGAATTGTTCTGCTCAGGATCAAGAACCTCTAGCAGGGCAGAAGACGGGTCGCCGCGGAAATCCATCGACATCTTGTCTATCTCATCCAGCAGTATGACCGGATTGACTGTTCCTGCTTTTTTCATCATCTGAATTATTCTTCCGGGCAGAGCTCCGACATAGGTCCTTCTGTGCCCCCTGATCTCGGCCTCGTCCCTCACTCCGCCGAGAGACATTCTGACAAACTTTCTGTTGAGAGCCCTTGCCACTGATTTACCCAGCGATGTTTTACCGACTCCGGGAGGCCCGACGAAGCAGAGTATGGGCCCTTTCAGTTTTTTTGAAAGCTTGTTAACGGCTATATATTCGATGATACGCTCTTTTACCTCATCAAGACCGTAATGGTCGGTGTTCAGTATGTCTACCGCGTCCTGGATCTTCTTGATGTCCTTCGTCTTTTTATGCCACGGAACGTCTCTCAGCCATTCGATATAGTTCCTTACTACGGCTGATTCGGCCGACATCGGAGGCATCTTTTCCAGCCTCTTCAATTCCTGAAGAGCCTTGTTTTTCGCCTCTTCGCTCATCTTTGCAGAATCGATAGAGTTTCTGAGCTCGGTGATTTCATCCACCTCGCCCTCCCCCTGGCCGAGTTCTTTCTTTATTACTTTCATCTGCTCATTGAGATAATACTCTTTCTGGGTCTTCTCCATCTGCTTGCGCACCTGGCCCTGTATCTTTTTCTCAATGTACATCACTTCTATTTCACCGTTTATGTACTCGATAAGTTTCCCTATACGTTCCGCCGGGTTCCCTATCTCAAGCAGCGTCTGCTTGTATTCAATCCGCATCTCTATATGAGACGATATGACGTCGCACAGCTGCGATATGTCCTCAATACTTTCACATGAAGTCAGCGCCTCTTTGGGCACCTTTTTGTTAAGCTTGATATATTTTTCAAAAACTTCCAGTATCGAAGCCTTTATCGAGTTCTTGTCCAGCTCGCTGTCTATCTGTCTTTCGATTCTCTTGATGTTAACGGCGATATGATCGTCATTCTGTATCCATTCAGAGACGAAGCATCTCGTGATCCCCTCAACAAGAACCTTGATCGTACCATCGGGGAGTTTTAAAAGCTGAAGGATCTCGGCCACTGTCCCCACTTCATACAGATCGTTTTTTTCCGGAGAGGGATTCTGCGCATCCTTCTGAGTCAGAAGGATAATAAACCTGTCCTCTTTCATCGCTCTGTCGAGGGCGTTGACAGATTTCTCCCTTCCGACAAACAGCGGTATAACCATATATGGATACACGACTACATCCCTCAACGGGAGCAGCGGATATTTTTTATCAAAATCAATTATTTTATTTGCCATCAGTCCCCTGCCTGTTATTAAGCTGTCTTTTCCTTTTTGCTGTATTTTATTACAGGATTGCTCTGCTTAATAACCATATCTCTGGTAATAAGTATTTTATCAATACTGTTATCCGATGGAATTTCATACATCAGATCGAGCATCAGATGCTCAAGCACAGATCTTAAACCTCTCGCGCCGGTTTTACGTTCGAGAGCAATTGTCGCGATTTCGTCTATCGCGTCTTTCTCAAATTCAAGTTCAATCTCCTCAAAAGAAAAGATCTTCTGGTACTGTCTTATTATTGAATTCTTGGGCTCGGTAAGAATCCGCACCAGCGCCTTATGGTCAAGATCATGAAGATGCGCAATGGTGGGGATACGTCCCACGAATTCAGGTATAAGGCCGTATTTAATGAAATCTTCAGGAGTAAGGTTTTTCGATATGTCGATATTCTTTATATCCTTACTTGACTGTATCTTAGCTCCAAATCCAAGAGATTTGTTGCCGAGCCGTCCCTGAACTATTTTATCCAGACCGATGAACGCTCCGCCGAGTATAAACAGGATATTGGTGGTATTAATCGTGATGAATTCCTGGTGAGGATGTTTTCTTCCACCCTGCGGAGGAACATTTGCCACAGTACCTTCTATAATCTTCAGAAGAGCCTGCTGCACTCCCTCACCGGAAACGTCGCGCGTAATCGACGGATTGTCCGACTTTCTGGATATCTTGTCGATTTCATCTATATAAATAATACCGATCTCGGCTTTCTTTATGTCGCCATCGGCGTTCTGAATCAGTCTCAGAAGTATATTCTCAACATCCTCTCCCACATATCCCGCTTCAGTAAGCGAAGTGGCATCGACTATCGCGAAAGGGACTTTAAGCAGCTTGGCCAGCGTCTGGGCAAGGAGAGTTTTCCCCGAACCGCTCGGTCCGGCAAGGAGTATGTTGCTCTTTTCAAGTTCAACATCATTTTTATTCAGATTTTTATTTGAAGATATTCTCTTGTAGTGGTTATACACAGCAACAGAGAGTATCTTTTTCGCTTCATCCTGATCAATTACATACTGATCAAGGACTTCTTTTATTTCTTTAGGCTTCAGAAGCGTGGCGAAATTATGATCAAAGTTCGAATCCGATTCTTCACTGAGTATTTCATTGCACAGCTCTATACATTCGTCGCAGATGTATACATCGGGCCCGGCAACAAGTTTTTTCACGGTTTCCTGGCTCTTGCCGCAAAATGAACACATCAATGATGTTGACGGATCTTTCTTTTTTGTAGTCATAGATTTACCTATTTTTCCGTTCTTTCAATAACCTTGTCAATAATGCCGTACTCAACAGCCTCTAGTGATGACATAAAATTATCACGGTCCATATCCTTCTCTATATCGGAGATGGCGCGTCCTGTATGTTTTGCATATATCTCATTCAGCTTCGCTTTGACCTTCATAACTTCCTGTGCATGTATCGCTATATCAGATGCCTGCCCCTGGAACCCGCCTGAAGGCTGATGAATCATTATCCTTGAATTTGGAAGAGCCGACCTCTTGCCTGCTGCGCCCCCTGCAAGGAGAAGTGATCCCATCGATGCTGCCTGGCCGAGACATATAGTGGAAACATCACATTTAATGTACTGCATTGTATCATAAATCGCGAGGCCCGAAGTTACAATCCCCCCCGGGGAATTGATATAGAGAAAAATATCCTTATCGGGATCCTCTGCCTCGAGGAAAAGCAGCTGCGCTATTACCAGGCTTGCAATATGGTCATCAACCTGTTCCCCGAGAAAAATTATTCTATCTTTAAGCAGCCTGGAGTATATATCATAAGAACGCTCCCCCCTGCTTGTCTGCTCAACTACTATTGGTACAAGACTCATTTACGGCACACCCCTCTTTTTGATTTAATTATATCCATATTTCCGGTGAGATTAAAGTAATAATCATACATTTATAGTATATTTATCGGATTGCAGGTTAAATTTTTTTTATAATAAAAAAAGATGAATCAGATCTTATTTACATTTTTGTAAAACCGTTAAATCCGATTCATCTTTTAATAAACTACTGGTTTCTGCTGCTTTTTATGAACTCCTCAAGTGAAACAGCGGAAAGCTTTTTAATATTTGCCTTTTCGTATATTACATCCATTGCTTTATCAAGAATGATATCATGCTCGATAGACTCTTTTCTGTTGTTTTCCTCCACCATAGCCTCAACCTCTTGAACAGTTTTACCCATTTGTGCAGAAATACCTGATATTATCTCCTGATACTTTTCTTCAGATGCCTTCAAATCCTCTTTTTTTGCTATTTCAGCCAGCGTCAAAGTGTTTTTTATTGATCTGACAGCTTCCTCTTTCAGTTTTTCCCGGTATTCATCGGCATCTATTCCGAGAGCGGCTGCGAACTGGTCTATATTCTCTGCGTTGTATCCAATGCGCTGCATGGTCCTTCTGAAGAGAGAATACATTTCTGTATGTATCATCGATCCCGGAATATCGTATGTGCTCTTTTCCACGATTTTACTCATCAGATTATTTCTCACTTCGGCTGAAACACGGTCGTTTACATATTTCTCAAGATATTCTCTTGTTTTTGTTTTCATATCTTCAACAGATTGATATCCGGAAATAATCGCAAATTCATCTGTTAAATCCGGCAGTATAAGGGTTTCAATACGGGTTACAACTATAAGATAAGTAACATCTTTCCCTGCAAAGTCCTTGATATGATAATCTGCAGGATAACTGGTTGTGATAGATTTTTCTTCATTCTGCTTCATACCGATCAGATGTTTATCAATCGAATACTCATCCTTGCTTTTACCCACAAGTATCTGAAGCTCGCTGAATTCTGTTTTTTCAAGCTCCTCGCTGCTTTTATCATCTGTTCGTTTAATATTATATGTTATAAAGTTTCCTTTTGCAACAACAGCATCGGGGTCCTGAACGATCTCCCTCTGCGCAGATCTCTCTCTTACAGTCTCTATTTCACCCTGAACATCCTCATCTGTGATATTGCATGATTTTTCCTCGGAATCTATTCCTGTGTAATCGCCAAGCTCGATTACAGGCATAACTTCAAAAGTAGCTTTATATTTAAAAGACTCCTCGCGCGCAATGCTTTCATAAACAATTTTAGGTTCAACAATCGGGGACAGTTCTTTTTTCTCAACCGCATCATAAAAACTGCTTTTTACAAGATTTTCAGCGACCTCACCGGCAGCGTAGTCTTTATACCTGGTCTCAACAAGAGCCAGGGGAGCCTTCCCCTGCCTGAAACCGTCAATTTTAGCACTTTTCTGAAGTTTATTAAAAACAGCCTTATACTCAATCTCTACCCTATCTACGGGAATCTCTATTTCCAGTTCAACTACAGCATTTTCGAGTTTTTTTTCACTTAGGATATTCAATTTTGTACCTCTATAATAAATAATAAGTAATGCCGCCGGAACTTAACCCTGAATATCATATAATTAGCAAATTTAAAAAATCTGGTAATGATCAATATTATCTGATTAATTTCATTATTTGATGCGCATTACATCAATTTGAAACTATAAATTCAGAACATCATTATGAGTCAAACATTTTTTAATATTATGTTCAGTGATTTAAAATAAGGGAAAAACGAAGAATTACAGATAAAAGAAAAGCGCGAATATATTCGCGCTTTTCTTTTTATGAGCGGGAAACGGGATTCGGACCCGCGACGTCAACCTTGGCAAGGTTGC
>CAYTNW010000048.1:0-14839 GCA_964439325.1 uncultured Leptospirales bacterium
CATTTACCTCTCTGCTGCCGGGTACTACAACCATTACAGGTTTGCCGTCCGCTACATATATTATGCTCTTTAAAAAGTTATCCTCTTTGCAGTTGAAGAATTTTACCAGGTCATCGATAGTTTTGATATCGGGAGTGGAAACCTCTTTCAGCTCCTCCAGGGCCGGTTTTGCTCCCGCCGCCGGCCTTCTGTATTCAGCCTTCTCGCTGTTGGCGCGGTATTCGCATTTTTCGCAGAGGAGAAGCGTCTCCTCGCCGATCTCCGACGCTACCATAAACTCTTCCGATGCGCTCCCCCCCATGTTTCCGGAGTCGGCCTGTACCGGTATTGTCTCAAGACCGCACCTGTCGAAGATACGCCTGTACGCTTTCGCCATGGCATTATACGACTGGTCAAGACCGGCCTGGTCTATGTCGAACGAATAGGCATCCTTCATTATAAACTCTTTGCTTCTGATAACTCCGAACCTGGGACGGATCTCATCCCTGAATTTAGTATTTATCTGGTACAGGTTCAGGGGGAGGTCGCGGTATGACGATACAACCGACCTTACAAGATTCGTGAACGCCTCCTCATGCGTCGGTCCGAGAGAATACTCAAGGCCGTTTCTGTCTGTGATACGGAACATCTCCGGACCCATAGTATTCCATCTCCCCGACTCCTTCCAGTAGTCAGCGTTGGTCAGTTCAGGCATCAGACATTCATGCGCGCCTGCCCTGTCCATCTCCTCTTTTATTATACCTGTTATCTTTCTCAATACACGAAGCCCTATGGGGAGATAAGCGTACATTCCGGCGGACTCTTTCCGTATCAGTCCGGCCCTCATCATCAGACGATGGCTCAGTACAACCGCATCGGAAGGGTTCTCTTTCAGAGTGGGAAGTATATATTTTGAAACTCTCATTGTTTACCTCGCAGTTATTTTTTACTCGGGATAAAGTCACAGAGGTATATCTAAATTTCAAGATATTTTCTGCGGTTTTTCTCTTTATCAATTTCCATGACAAAAATTTAACTGGAACCGCCGCCGGTATTTCTGAAATAGCAGAATTGCAGAAAAAAAATGAAAAAAACGCCGGATTTGTCCTCAATGAGAGTTTCCGTGTTGAAAATTCAGAAACAGTTTTTACTGTCGGAGAAACAGATTCAAAATATTGTTTTAAATCCGGATTAAAATTGAATAAAAAAATACGATGACAGTAATTACGGCACAGGAGCGGAGATATAAGTGATGAACCAGCAGCTTGGACGCATATTATTAATTACAGGCGCGGCGGCGATTATCATCGGCCTGATTTTTATCTATGGAGAGAAATTCCCTTTATTAAAGTATTTCGGCAGGCTCCCGGGAGATATCAGGATTAAAAGAGATAACTTCTCGTTCTACTTTCCTATAACGACATGTATTATTCTCAGCATACTGGCGACGATAATTTTAAGGATAATATCCAAACTTAAATGAAAAGATTCAGCCTGCACATCTTTCTATTAACTATTCTTGTTGCGGCTGTAACAGCCCTGCCGTGCGATCTCTTCTCATCACCATACCGGCTCTCTCCCTTTACCGACAGTCTGCTTGCAGGTTCAGGGGCCGCTCTTTACGGCATCTCTGTTTATACCGATAAGTATGCTGATCCCCTTACTGATCAGCAGATCAGCGGATTGTCGAAAAGTGATATAAACCGTTTTGACAGGTCAGCCGCTGATAACCGGTCTCCGTCCGCCGACAGATGGAGCACAGCGCTTGTTTATTCTCTGATCGCTTCGCCGATCTCCTTCGCGGCGGATTCTGAAATCAGAAAAGATTTCATCACAATCGGAGTGATGTATGCAGAATCTCTTCTCATTACTGCGGGAGCGAACAAAACCACGAAAAATCTGGTACAGAGAAACCGGCCGTTAACATACAACCGCGACGTCCCTCTCTCTGAAAAAAAAGATAAAGATGCCGTGCTCTCATTCTATTCGGGTCATACCGCATATGCCTTCAACTCTGCGGTTTTTACCTGTGTCGTATTTTCAGACTGCAACCCGCAAAGCCGCTGGCGCTATGCCGTATGGGGCACTGCCCTCTCCGCCGCCGGAGTAACCGGATATCTCAGGTACCGGGCCGGCAAGCATTTCCCCACCGATATTATTGCGGGAGCGGCTGCCGGGAGCTTAACAGGGTGGATGGTGCCCGCTCTTCACAGGAGCGGCAGCGGTGTCTCTTTCCGTGTTATTACCGGGGAGCAGAACACTTTCGCTGTTGAAATGAATTTCTGACATTTTTTCTGTATTGACATATCCCCCGGAATATGTTATTTTCATTGATATAAATGCCGGAGAGGTTATCCCCAATGAAAAAAATTTTACTGACACTATCTGTCATCCTGCTGACTGCGGTTTCATTCTCCTCTCTCCAGGGGAAGGAAAACAACGATGCGGATGCCATCTACAAAAGCCTTGCTGAAAGCCTTTCAAAAGTTGAAAAAAAGCTCCCGAACAAGACCATAGCGATTTACGGATTTGAGGTCATAGGGAGACCTAAAGATAACTACGCCAAATTTGCCACAGAAAAACTGACACACTACATCGTTGCCGCAGGAAATCTGATGGTGGTTGAACGCTCGCGGATAGACCAGATAATGAAGGAGCAGAGCCTCTCGATGACTGGCGCGGTCGATGCGGGGACCGCCGCCAAAATCGGAAAAATACTGTCGGTCGATGCCGTGGTAATAGGAACTATCCATGTCACCGAAACCGATGTTGAGTTCATCGCAAGGGTAATCCAGAGCGAAAAGGGATTAATACTCGCTTCAGCGGATGAAAAACTTGTAACAGAGAAATCATCCGGCGATAACAGCGATAATTCATCTGCATATGACAATTCATCGTCAAATCAATCCGGAAGCGGGAGTTTTACATTTAAGTCATCCAAAACTATATATACACGGTTTGAACAGGTATCAATAAACTATTCCGGTCTTCCGGGAAACCAGAACGACTGGATAACCCTCGTACGATCAACAGATCCTGATACAACATACGGTGAATGGTTCTACACATACGGACAGAAATCGGGAGTATATACGTTCAAAGCCGTAGAACCAGGAGACTATGAAGTACGGATTTATTTTGACTGGCCCAACGGAGGATATGTCGTCCAGAAAAGGATCAAAATTACTGTAAAATAAATTATAGGCTTATCCCGATGTCATACCCGCGAAGGCGGGTATCCAGCGGAACTAAATATCCAGTACTGAATGATGTATTGCATCTCATTGTGCTTTCCCCAGCCAGAGGATGTGTTATTAAAATATAAACTCCCGCCACTTCTCTTTTAATAAATCACCGTTAAAAAAATCTAATCAGCTCAGACTTTACTTCCGAAAAGGTAACTAAGTGGCTGTTTTAAAAGAATTCAATAATTCGAATATGGTGTCATACCAGTTATAAGATACAGGATCCATTGGCCTGTACCATAAACATGGATCCCCGCACCTGTACTGAGCATGCCGAAGTATTCGCGAGGATGACACTTTAGACAACCCGATAAAATGACATAAATTACAGTAATCATCTGCAAACGGAGTATAATATGAACCTTATTGATGTAACAGCTGAAAAAAATATAACAAAAAGCAGTGAATATACCCAGTGTACTCTGCTATGGCGGAATCTCCCGAACCTTTTTAAAACGAGATGGCGTAGAGAAGCTGAAAGGTTTTCTATGACCGGATACAAGCTTTTTATAGAAACAAACATTAACAAAATCAGAACCGGCGATGAAATAAAGATTGCCCCCTGGCATTGATATTGCTTCTTTAAAACAGAAAATCAATATCGATGAAAAACGGTTTAAAAAACAATTCAGTAACAACCGCACTTTTACTTTTATCTTTAATCCTGTTCCGCGGCATAAACGGCTTTGCCGCGGAGACGACACTCTCCGACCCTGATCATATTTCAACGGGATATGAATTTAGAGGCGTTTCAGACGTAAGACTGGGGGAAACGTTCGGATACGGGAACTTCAGTTTCGGCGCAATGGCCGATATACGAAACGAGAAGCAGTTTAACAGTGAAATAATACCGAACCATAACTGGAGAGGATTTCTGTTTCTCTATTTCACAACTCCTTTAAATTCTATACTTACTAATAAAGAGAAGATAACGCTTACCTGCGGAATTGAACATGAGAGCGCCCACCCCACAGGCGGACTTAACGACGCGGCGGGAGGAGCCTATGACCGTATCTACGACGGGACCTACAGAAACATAAACATGAACTCACTAATGACGCGATTATCCGGCAGTTACAGCTATTTTACCTTCACAGGAGATGCGCAGTTCTATTACGGCAGAAATACGCCGGAACTCCCGGTGAATAAACTCACATGGTCGGAGGGAGTTTCCGGCAGCGTTGAATTCAGATATCCGGTAAAGGGTGACTGTTTCTTTTTTATATCGTTATTCGACAGGTACATATTCCAGGGGGGAGAAAAAACTTCGGGAAACATATACTTCGATACAGACTCAGGTACTATTGCGCGTTACACTGAATATCCCGTTATAAACAATATCAATACTGTTTCTATAAAAACCGGTCTTCTTTTCGGAGAAATAATTCCGTTCAGGAATATTTCTGTCTACTGCGGATTTTTATACGGCAGCATATACGGTTTTATCGACAGCAGGGAAAAACGCGCCGTTTACTCAATAGGGATAGAAGTTTTACACTGAAAAACAGATCAAAATCGCCGCTGATATAAAAAATTAATATCTTTTTTTAAACACCTCTATAATATAGCTTATCAGCCTGCCGGAACAGATGCCGGATACGGCTTACTATATGCTCTGACCCTGGAGTTAACTATGAAAAAATTTTTGCTGATACTCACGGTATTGTTTACCGCATCAGGTACACTCCTACCGGCCGAAGACTGGCCGATCTATAAAGGGAATATCTACTTCACCGGAAACAACGACGAAATTACCGTAAAAAACAATAACCTCAAATGGCTCTACCAGGCAACAGAGGCGGTGTTAAATCCGATAGTCTCCGACGGCATGATCTTTTTCATCGACCTGTCGAAAAATGTATACTGCCTCGACGAGGAGAGCGGCAAGCTGCGGTGGAAAATCGACATGCACCAGATAGCGTCAGAGTTCAGGGGGGCGACAAAGGGATTCGGTACCGGCAAGTATCCTCTGATAAAGGGGGACACGCTTTTTATAACCGATAACATTGCGCTCTACGCGCTGGACAAGTATACGGGGAAGGTCAAATGGGCCAGGACAGGCATGAGGAGCGACGATCCGAACTTAAAAACACCTGAGAACAAGAGCATTAAACTGAAGGACAGGACCGATCCTGTAAAGGGCTCCGGCAACTGGAACCCTGAAAAATCGACTTATGCGATAGTCGACAGCATCTACTCCGACCCGGTGATCGTCGGCGATATTATATACTACGGCACGCGCAACGAACTGATCTCAAGGGATATTACAAACGGGCATATGGTCTGGAACAACGACCAGATTAAAAGCTGGAGCAAATTCCCCTCTTTTTACGATGACTTCCTTTTCACGCAGTCGATGGATTATAAAACAAACATCTACACTCTGTTCTGCCTGAAGGCGAAAACCGGGGAGAAGGTCTGGTCGAGAAACATTAAAAATCCTCACAGGATATTCCCCCCGGTTGTATATAAACAGCGCGTATATTTCGTTTCCGGGCAGGATGTATACTGCATAGATCTGAAGAGCGGCGATATTATCTGGTCAAAGGAGTACCCGAGCATTATAACATCCAATCCCGCTTTTACAGAGAGATCGATTCTCTTTACGATGGACAACGGAAGCGTTGTGATGATAAATCCCGACAACGGGGATATACAGAGCAGGCTCGATTTCGGCGAACAGAAAGCGCCCTATTTCGTCATTATCCGCGACCAGATCTATGTAGCGACGACATTCAAAAAAAATATCGGCGGCAGGGACCTATCATGGTCGCAGATCGAATCCTTTAACATCATGGACAGAAGCAAGTCATGGGAGTACAGTCCGCAGTTCCCCGGCGCGTCATACCAGCCTGTCGCGTCAAAGGGGATCATGTTTCTGCCGGCGGGGAACTATCTCTATGCAATCGGTACAGACTACTATCCGAAAATAGTCGACGGGGGGAGCGGATACTACGATCCGTACAACCATGTGCCGGAGAACGAAGAGATTAAACAGGCCGACATCGATAAAATTAAAAAGATCAACGAACAGCCGGCTGTGAAGAAAGACAGACCGGAATCTATACCGATGAAAAAACTTAAAATAACCCTGAAGGGTGACGACGGCAATTATATAAAGGGGACTGTCGAGGTAAAGAAATGGGATAAGGGAAAAGTGATATACTCAAACAGGGTACCGGTCACGACACCCGGCCAGGAGATCGAGGTTCCAGATATGGACGATGTCGAGATAACCGGTGAAGCACCCGGTTATCTTCCGGGGAAGGAGATCATTTCGAGAAACGACAGCGACAAAGATATAATTCTGACGAAGATCGAAAAGGGGAAAGCTATAATCGTAAACAATATCTACTTTGAGACAGACAGGGCCTACCTCCGGAAAGAATCTCTGAATATTCTTAACGGTATCATAGATCAGATGAACAAAAACAGCGCGATAAAACTTGAAGTAAGGGGACATACAGATTCGCGCGGCGGAACAGCGTACAACAAAAAACTCTCCGAAAGAAGGGCCGATGCGGTAACGGAATATATGATTAAACACGGGATAAGCCCGGAAAGATTACAGTCAGCCGGCTTCGGCGAGGAGCAACCGATCGGAGATAACGGCACAGCTGAAGGGAGAAGAAAAAACAGGAGGACCGAATTCTTTGTTCTCGATAAATAGGTCAGATCCCGTTAACTATAGCGCATTACGAAATGATTAGAAAAATGTATAAAAAACTATCCCCGCTTTAGCGGGGATCTGTTTATTATTATAAGTCAGTCATGTATTCAGAGTAATACTATTCTGCGGATAGAACCTGCTCCTACCCCATCAATGTATCTGAAAGCGAACAGAGGCTTAGCAGAGATGTTACCCTGGTTGAAGCTTTGGTTATTTTAAAATCAAGATTCTTCTGTTTCTGTGACTTGTTGAGTTTCAGAAGTGTGCTGATACATGTAGAATCTATATACTCCATCCCGGAGAGGTCAATATCGATGTTTTTGTCTTTATCACTGCATATTGAATCAACAATCTGCTCTAATTTCTTCATTTCTGAAGGATTTGAAGATCCTGTAATAGAAATGCTGATGGTCTGGTCATCTTCTGTAGTTTTGATATCCATTTTAATTCTCTCTTTTTATTTTTAATAATAGCCTGAAAAACGTACCATAATCCTTTTATCGGCCTCATTTTCATGAGTGATAGTATTTTAACTATCGCTTAAGCATAATTATGCTTTTTTCCAATAATAAATAAAGATTAAATCAAGTCAAGGTTAATATATTTATAGACAAAATTTACGGTACGATTTATTATTAGTTTCAGTTTAATCATACTATTAAACATTACGGGGTTTTTGTATTAAATGAATAAAGAAGATAATATTCTTATAAAAAAGAAGCATATCCTTAACTCTCTTAAAATTCTTCTGGAAAAATACTCATACAGTTATATCTCCATGCAGGATGTCGCCAACGAAGGGGGCATTTCCAAGGGTGGATTACGCTACTATTTTCCCACAAAAGAATCCCTTTTTCTCGGTTTATTAGAGGATTTTTTCCAGGAAATCGAAGATGACCATATCAGAATGGTGAATATGCAGGAGGGGAGCGGAGACAAGGCGGTTCTTTCAACCCTGTTTAACATTGAAAACTTTGTTTTAAACCAGAAAAATATAAAAATATTTATAAACCTGATCCTTTACGGGCTGGAAAATCCGAAGATGATGGAGCCTATCAGCAATTTTTTCCAGAAACACCTGCAGCTGTATAAAAAAATTATAGTACAGGCAAAAACCGACCTTCCACCTATAGATAAGAACGAATTTAATATAGATTTCCTCGCAAGGATCACACAGATTATTTTTCTCAGTGCAGGGCTTCTTGAAACGATTGATCCGATCGGGATGGAACCGGCGAAACTCACAAGGTATGTGCTTTCGCTCTTCTCTGATATAAAACTCTGATTTTTTTAAACGAAAACCGGAAAGCTGTCAGGCTGTTTTTAAAGCCGGATATGTTAAAGTTTAAAGAAAAGTGCCCTGCAGGGGGCACTTGCTGTTTTAACCCCCTGCTCCTGACATTAACGGTTTTTACTGCATAGGAATTTTAAAAATATTTAATGGAGAGTCCTGGTTCAAAATGAAACCGTTTATGACTGCAGTGTTTACAATTCTGTTTGTTATGCAGGCTCTGACCCTCCTGCCTGATAAAAATGATAATAACGACAGCATAATTCTACCCGCAACTTACGGATGGACCAGTAACGGAGAGACTTTTGTCGCATTACACGCCTGGACATTTGAATTTAACAACAGATCTCTTCTCGGCAAGGGTTTCACGGAGTTCATGAACGAAATCTTTGAGGATGCAGGAGATGCTGAGAAACGGATCTTAAACGAGAGGATACGGTATTTTGTCGCGGACAACAAGGGGAATAAAACTATTACCGTAAATATATCCGGGGAACGGTTTTCTCTTCCGGAGACATCCCCTAACGGGCATGTTTTCTCCATAGTTAAACTCGGAAATGTTGTTAAAAAAGATCCCGCCGGCAGCTCCCGCGGTTTCCAGACTCTGCCTGTCACGATAGACGGCGGGCCATTTTCAGGTACAGCAAATATTATCGGGGAGACCGGATACAGCGTTATTTCAGACATCGATGATACTATTAAAGCAAGCGATGTGCTGAATAAAAAAGAACTGCTGAAAAATCTGTTTATACGAAAACCGGTCGCGGTAAACGGCATGCCGGAGCTTTACCGCAGGCTCGAAAAAATGGGGTGTGCGTTTCATTATGTTTCAGGCTCGCCGTGGCAGCTTTATCCCTCAATACAAAGCTTTCTCACTGACGAAAAGTTCCCGGAGGGTTCAATTGATCTGAAGATGTTCCGTATCAAGGACAAGAGTTTTATCGGTTTTGTTACCGCAGACCAGGTGAGTTATAAACTGAAAGCGATCAGTACCATTATTGAAAGGTTCCCCGGAAGAAAATTCATACTAATAGGGGACTCGAGCGAAAAGGACCCGGAGATATACCTGAAGCTGGCAAAACAGTATGGAAACAGGATCAGACAGATATTTATCCGGAACGCCGGACGTATTGAACCGGACTCGCCGCGAAGAAAAAAAATCATCGAAGAAGCGGCAGATACGGAACTTGTTATCTTTGACGAACCTTCCGGACTCGTTTCTTATATATCGGAATTATAATTTTTTTTGACAATTAACATCTATTGTGTTACTGCTTATATTGAGAGGTTAAAAACATGAAATTTTATCTTAAATATATCAATCCGGTGGCGTCACTGGTGATTTTCGGATTATGCCTCTGGCTGTTTATCGGGAACTATTTTTTTCATTTCGGTTCGGCACCGTACACAGAGCAGAAGACACCGTATCAGCAGGGGTTGAACATTCTGATGTACGACTCGCTGCCGATATATTTTCTCGCAAAAGGGATCTTCTGTTCGCTGATGCTTTTTGTATTCGGAAAATTTTTCGAAAACCACCTGGACAACAAAAAATAGTCTTGTTCCCGATATCCCGGTCTTCGAGTTTTTTTAGCCTTGCCGGAATTTGAAATTGGTTCTCCCCTCTACATCGATGTGAAGGGTTCGGACAGGGTGAATAATAAATTTCTCATTACATCAATTATTCACCTCCCCTTTGTAAACAATTCCATATTCTACATATAGGATTCTATAAAATCTGCAACCTGCTTTTTCCCTTTTATTATACCGAAATGTCCCTCGCAGAGTATATCAGCGTTAAGCGTCAGCAGAAAGGCCAGAGACGCTTCGTAATCACTCCTGTTTGAATGAAGCATATCGTTCAGCGGCCCGTGTACGTCCTGACCGAACAGTACAAGTTTATCATCAGACAGAACCGTAAGCACTGAAGATCCGGGGGAATGGCCCGGGGTATGAAAAAATTTCAATTTAAGCCGACCGACAGTGAAGTCCATGCTGTTACCGGGTACCTTTATATCTATTTCTAACGGATTGATATATGTACCGTACCATGACGCGGCTGTGACATTCGAGTCGCCTCTCTCAAGATATTCCGCGTCAAGTTTATGAGCGACTATACGGCATCCTGTAAGTTCGCGTATTTTTTCCGCGCCGCCGGTATGGTCGTAGTGACAGTGCGTCAGGAAAAGATATTTCACGGAGGAGAGTTCAATACCGCATTTTTTAATGTTGCTGACAATACGGTTTGTACCGGAACCTGTTCCCGAATCTATAAGCGCGGCTTCATCACCGGATATAACAAGATACGCCGAGGCATCGGAAGAATCTGAAAGACCGGAACCGCCAACCTGAAATATGTCAGTAGTAATTTTCATACTGCTGATTACCCTGATTACGAATCATGCACAGAGTGAGCCAGATGAATGTCCCCTGTTACCGGAATCCGGAAAATATCATTGCGCTGTAATCTTGTTGAAAAGAACAGTACTTCCATATTCTCAACATTTCCGTTTTCAGGATTCAGGCGGGCTATAACGTCATCACCAAGTTCTTCAGTTTCCTGTTCCGGATAAGGATCTATAAAATTTATATAAAGAATATCTGCCGTTCTATCATAAGTGATTGTCATCTCTTTTCCCATTCTATTTCTCCATCACTCACTTTTCTTGTAATATATGCAGTAATTATCCAGCTTCGTTGTTCTGGAAATGTATCACTGATAACAACCACTACAGTATATTTACCTCCCCTGATTTTGTCAAAGTATTTTGTAAACATCCGGGCATTATGACACCTTAAACTTTTACGGACACTATCCGGGTCAGCAATTGTTTCATTAACAGCCGATTCAAAATCAGGAAGCAATTCAGGATGCTGTTTTTTAATATGTACATATCTTTCATCAGTTAATATAACTTCTTTATTTAGATATGGGCTGAAAATATATTTCATCCATTACCTCTTATTCTCTGAATTATAGAGGAACTGCCATCTGCCGAACTGCTTTATATCGTATTTCATATTATGATCACATGAATCTTTATAAATTTAATATTTATACGCTAGCTGAACTCCGTGTGATAAAATATTTTTAAATTTATGAAATTTTTTTATTTCTTAAGCTTTTTTTATGCAAGTGAACTTCAGGATTTCGGAGTTTAGATTATAAATATTCAGTTGTAATAATTTTAAAGAGTAGTATTCCATCGGGTAAGAAACCGATCGGTTCAATAATGATGCCATTTTCTGTAAACAGTTTTTATTATTATTATTATGCCTCCCAGAACTGTTTTGATCCTTCAGGAAGTTCAAAAAGCACCCGGTCAAATTTTTCAACGTCGATATTCCGTCTCAATGCTGCTGCGACAACACTGATCGCGTTATCTGTGGAGAAGTTATGCCCGGGACGCAGAGACCGTACTTCAGCTGTCATCGAGTTACGGTCTTCAAATGAACGAAGCGGTTCATCTACGTTCCAGTCTGAAACAAATATCGCCCTGAGAACAGGCGGGAGTACTCCGGCGAAAAGTATCGCTTGCCTGAAATTCAGGCGGCGGCGGAATGTCTGCAGCACACCCTGCACCATCGTATAGGCCTGATGAGTACTGCCGAAACCGGCGGTGTCCCTGACATCATGCAGAAAGCCGTAAAAAATTTCAGTTGCCCGCTGATATTCGGATGGAACAGGCATAGCTATCTCCTAACTATATACTCTTCAAAAAATCAAAGTATATTTTCCCTGTCTCCTCCGGATATTCAACCATCGGCAGGTGGCCGCATTTTTTTATAATAACAAGTTTTGAATCCTTTATACCCTTATTCAGCACGACAGCGCTTGACTCCGGAAAAATCCTGTCGGTGTCGCCCCAGATTATTATTGTTTTCGTCTTAATCTTATCCATAGATTTTTCAAGGCTGTCAAAGGCGACAATTTCGGAAAAAACCTTTTTATGAAACTCAAAATTTGAAACTGCCTGCGATACGAAATATTTTTTTACCGGTCCGGGAATAAACGGCTGTTTTGTGCACACAAATTCGAGCAGTCTGTCATACTCGTCCGCGTTTCGTGCCACCAGCGGATTGTTCCCTTTTTCAAGTTCCATTATAAAAACGCTTTTTTCACGCCCTTTTACTCCCAGAGAATCGAGCAGCCCCAGGCTTAATATCTCATCGGGATATGAGGTGGCGTACAAACCGGAGATTAATCCCCCCATGGAATTTCCTGCAATATGAAACTTCTTCAAACCCAGCTTAACGACAAAACTGTGAAGTCTCTTGACCTGTGAATCGATATCATAATGTTCATTCCAGTTTTTGGTACTCTCGCCGAAACCGGGCAGATCGGGGGCAATTACATGATATCTGCCGGTGAGTTCCTTTGAGAAATATAACCAGTTGTCCTTATCAGCGCCGAATCCGTGGATCAGAAGGACTGTCTCCCCCTCTCCACCCTCGCTGTAGACTATTGTATCATTATTCACCACAGCGGTTTTTGTCTTTAATCCGGCCCGCGAACGTTCAGCAGACAATAGAAGTTTTCCCGTTGAAGATGTATATGATAACGAAAAAGCTGCTGATATTATTAAAATGACGGCTATAAGTCCTGATTTATTTTTTTTCATTTTCATACCCTGAATTTTTTTAAAAAAAAAGACACATTTATTTATAAATGTCAATAAATGTTTTGTTTTTTTTATAAACTGATCAGATCAGGAGACATGAAAGCAATCATTATGTTGTTCTTGCGGGAGTATTTATCAGTGGAATTAATTTTTTTACTTTAAACAGTGTTTCAATTGGGCGGGTATTTTTGATCAATCAACTCTTTGAATTTCCTCAGAGGGGATGCATAGTTTAATGCGGCCATCGGCGTGGTGTTGACCTGTATGTTGGCTATCAGAATCTCCCTGTCAGTAATCTCGTCGATAAATTCGAGCCTCGATTCGAATATCTTGATGAAAAATTCCATCGCTTCAGATACCCTGCTGTCGTCAGCCTTGCAGTAATAGACCTCTTTGTACTCGCCGATTATCCTGTTAATCCGCTCCTCCTCTTTGACTATCTCTCTCATGTATATTCTGAGGTCTTCAGCAAACAGGGTGGATATATTCTCGATCTCATGTTTATTGACGCTGTATACAAAAAAAGAGAAGAGCGTCTCTTCATTCGTAAAGATCAGATACTTTTTCTTGTTGAATTTAAATATCTCGCTATACCAGTTTCCAAGTCCGGAGTTGTCTTTTGGGATGGCGTGATCATCGTTGGTATGTCCGGTTATCTCTTTCAGAAGCTTCTGTGAGCAATGTATTACTCTCATTTTATTACACCCTTTTAAGACTGACATCGTTTTAAAGGAAAATCCGTATCCGGCCTCAAATACAGCCTGATTCCCTGTTAATATATCCAATTATAAATTATTATCAATTTCTGTATAATCAAAAAATAAATTTTTTACAGACCGAACTCTATATACCCGCTGGACTTCATCAGTCTTTTACCGGTTTTTCCAAGGTCATCCAGAGACCTTATCCTCCCCTCTTTACGGATCTTCATTATCATATCTACCGTGACATGGCCGAAACCCGGGACCCGGAGCAGCTGCATATTGTCGGCCCTGTTTATATTCAGAGGAAAAAATTCCGGATGCCTTTTTGCCCACTCCTCCTTCGGGTCGCTTGCGAGGTTCAGATTGCCGTTATCGTCAAAGGGGATCTCGTTCTGTTCAAAGCCGTATTTCCTGATCAGCCAGTCTGTCTGGTAAAGCCTGTGCTCACGCACCAGCATCTCGCTATTATTGAGCGTCGAACGCTCACCGGGGAGAGCGCTGTCCCCTGTACCGCGCTGATACGCGCTGAAGTATATCCTGGAAAGGTTTAAACGCCTGTAGAGTCCCCACATGTATTTTACAATTTCATTATCGGATTCGCCCGAAGCTCCGACGACAAACTGCGTCGTCTGCTTTACACTGCTGAACCGTTCTCCCCGCGCTGTGAGCCTGCTGATAAGCTTTATTGGTCTTATTATATCGCTGAGATAATCTTTTTCTTTTGTGAGGATTTTAAAGTTGCTCTCACCCGGCGTCTCGATGTTCAGCGATACCGCGCTTGCATAAGACACGGTCTCTTCTATCGCCGCGTCGGACGCACCTGGTATGATCTTTAAATGCATGTACCCCTTGAACTGTTCCTTTTTACGGAGGATCGCAGCTACGTTATTTATGGTCTCCATTGTTCTGTCTGGATTACCCTTCACTCCGCTTGTGAGAAAAAGCCCCGAAACAATGCCGGCCCTGTAGTAATGCATAAAAGCGCGTACTATCTCATCCTGTGTCAGGGTGCATCTGCGTGTATCGTTATCCGCACGGAGCGGACAGTAGCGGCAGTCGTTTACGCAGGAGTTTGATACCAGTGTTTTAAACAGGAATGTGCGCCTCCCGTCCGGCAGCGCGACTGGATATATCCACCTGTTGTCTATAGAACGGGTTCTGTGTTCATCGGGATTTTTTGTTCCGCATGAACAGGCAAGGTCGTACTGTGAATCCTGCGACAGGATCTGAAGTTTTTCCTGAGTATCGGGCGATTTATAAATACTAATCATATGACAGGTATATATACGTTAGCATACAAAAGGCAAGTATTTTTTTATTTATTCGCT
>CAYTNW010000049.1:0-4512 GCA_964439325.1 uncultured Leptospirales bacterium
TAGGTATGGAGCTGAGCATCACCGGTTCGGAAGCGGACATTTTTTATGAATTGATGTGCATTCCAACGGGGACAACCTCGCCCATCTCCATCAAGATCAGGCCTGGAACCGGGGCTGCGCTGTCGTTCGGCATCCAGAATATTGCCGGAGAATACTATGTTCACGCGGTCAACTTACAGACAACCTGTGATCTTGAATTTCCTGACAGAAGGACTTACCTCCCCGATCCCCTCCGTTTCAATATTTCACCCCCTCCGTCAGCTTCTCCCAACTGCCTTGCAACCATCATCGGACTTGATGATTCCCAATTGGACTTCCTTTACTATCTGTACAAACTAGATACAACCGGCGTACCTTTAAACACGCCATATTATCTCCCTCCAGTCACCGGAACAGGCGGCGCCATTCAGTTTTTACCGGCGGTCAGCGAGCCCGGCTCATATGTCGTGCTGGCTTTCTATGATACCTACCTTTGTCCAAAGCAGATGAATGGTGTTGTAGTCATCGAGGAGAGCATTGTTCAATATGAAATGAACCCTCAGAGTCCCGATCCGATTTGTATCGATCCTTCGGTTGGAATCGAGTTTACCTTGTTGAATTCAGAACCCGGTCTTAAGTACACCTTAGCAAACAATACATATTCATATTCAAAAACAATTACCAGCCCGACTGGCGGCGGGTTGCTCAATTTCGGAATGGTCACCCTCGAAGGGACCTTCCAAATCACGGCCATGAACCCCGCCAATGAGTGTACCGCTGTCATGAACGGTTCGGCTACGCTGGTACACAACCCGGTGGCCTACGGGATGCGTCCGAATGACCCGAATACCATGTGCCCGGGAGAAAAGGATATCTGGCTGAACGGGTCAAAGACAGGTGTTGACTATAAACTGTTCAGACCTGATGGAACCTCTGTGACCAAGACTGGCACCGATGGAATATTGAACTGGGGGAAACAATATATCGTGGGTACCTATTATATCCACGCCTATTCACAGACTGCAAATCAATGCAATACACGGATGTCCGGTACTGTCGTCATCAACCCTCTGCCGGGTATTTATGCCGTGACTGACCAGGGGCTGAACTGTGAACCAGCAACCATTGGCATGACCAACTCGCAAGCAGGAGTTGAATATGAGATCGTGGACCCGCTTCAAAATCCTTTGAATCCCCCTGTGATATTTACACCGGTAACAAATGGCCCATTCACCTTTCCAGGAACTTACAATGCAGGGACATACCGGGTTACGGCAAAAACTCCGCTCGGATGCAAAGCATTGATGACTGGCCAGGTGAAAATTGACCCCAGACCTACGGCTGAGGCAGGGAGCGTGCCTTCACCCGTGTGTGTGATTCCTCCGAATATGATTCAACTGAACGGAAGTGCAACAAATTACAGCACGGTTTTATGGACAAGTCCGACAGCCGGAGCAGCCAATTTCATTCCCAGTCCTTCTGTTTTGAAGCCACAATATCTTTTCACGCAGGCTGATATCGACAATCATGGCGTGACCCTGACCTTAAAGGCCACCGCGATCAACGGGGAGGGATGCATGGGAATTGAGGTAACCGACCAGGTTTTTATCTCCATCCTTGCGCCGATCGTTCATGCCGGTCCGGATGTATCCACCTGTGACGGCCAACCTGTGACACTTGCCGGCGCCGTTTCGGGAGGGACAACCACCGGCACCTGGACGGGCGGCGCCGGAACATTTAATCCCAACAGAGATGTCCTGAATGCCATTTATACACCGGCGCCTTCTGAGGCGGGATCTACTGTTGCTCTGACCCTGACCAGTACAGGTTCAACGCCTTGTCCGGAAGTATCCGACAATATGAATATTAACGTATTTGGAACGCTGTTTGCATCGACGGCCGGTCCGGACCAGACCATCTGTACCGGAACTGCCCCGCCCCTTCCCTTGATGGCCAACGCACCGACAGGCGGAAGTGGCAACTTCACCTACCAGTGGCAGGAGTTTAATGGGGCCGGTTGGGTAGCTGTCACCACCGGAACCGGCGGTACCACCCTCGCATATCAACCCGGTATTATGACAGCAACCAAACAGTTCAGGTTGTTGCAAACCGACCTCGGATGTAGTACTGCCCAAACGGCAACTACCAACCCGGTTACGATCACGGTGAACCCGTTAGGGCAAGTGGATCAACCTGCAAATGTAACCTATTGTCATTCAACAATGACCGGTCAAATCATCTTCACTACCACCAATTCCGGGGGAACAACCGAATATACCTGGATGAATGACAACACCACGATCGGGCTTCCTGCAACAGGAACAGGGAATATTCCTTCTTTCCCGGCAAACAATCCCGGACCATCCCCGGTAACCGCCAGTATAACGGTAACCCCAATCTTTTCAAACAATGGAGTATCATGCACCGGCATCTCCAAAACCTTCACGATCACGGTAAATCCGGCAGGACAGGTTAACTCCATTGCCAACCAGGCATTTTGCGCCGGCGTCACTGTCCCGAGCCTTTCATTTAGCACAATAAACACCGGCGGAACCACGACTTATTCCTGGACAAACAGCAATCAAGCCATCGGATTGACTGCAACCACCGGCACAGGAGATCTTCCCTCCTTCACCGCTCAAAACAGCGGAAGCACACCAATAACATCCGTAATTACTTACACTCCTACCTTTACTAATGGAGGTGTCGCTTGTGTTGGCACTTCACAGATTTTTACAATTACCGTCAATCCGGCAGGGCAGGTTGATCAGCCGGGGAATCAGGTATTATGCAACAACGCAGCATCACTGCCTGTTACCTTTACATCAGTCACAACCGGTGGAACGACTACCTATGCCTGGACAAATGATACACCTTCCATCGGGTTACCGGCCAGTGGTAACGGCGACATTGCTTCCTTCACGGCGCATAATACAGGAATAAGTCCGGTTGTGGCTACCATCGTAGTTACGCCAACTTTTACAACCGGCGCAGGTACCTGTCAGGGTTCCTCCAAAACATTTACAATCACGGTTAACCCTGATGGCCATGTGGTTCAGCCGACGAATCAAACTATTTGCAATGGATTACCAACAAATCCTGTTGATTTTAACACGAATAATACGGGTGGTACCACAACCTATTCCTGGGAGAACAATAACACTTCCATTGGACTCAGCAATCAGGGAACAGGGAATATCCCGGCGTTTTTGGCTGTCAATAATGGAACGGCCCCTGTCGTGGCTACCCTGACAGTCACTCCCTATTTTACTTTCGGTGGGATTACTTGTCCCGGAACATCAACATCATTTGAAATTGTGGTCAACCCAACAGCTCAGGTCGATCAGCCGGCAAACCAGATTGTCTGTAACGCCAACCAAACATCTCTTGTTACCCTTACATCACAAAATACAGGCGGAACTGTCAACTATACATGGGCAAACAATACGCCTTCCATTGGATTGGCGGCATCAGGATCCGGGAACGTACCTGTTTTTACAGCAGTAAACACCACTACGGCGCCCATTGTTGCCACCATCACGGTAACACCTGGTTTCATCAACAACGGTGTGCCTTGCACCGGTCCTTCAAAATCCTTCACAATAACGGTGAACCCAACCGGACAGGTCAATCAGCCTGACGATGTAACCTGGTGCAACGGAAACAGCGCCACGCCCATTGTATTCAGTACGATCAATAACGGAGCCAATACGACTTACACATGGACCAATAACACACCATCCATTGGGTTAGGGACAAGCGGTATTGGTGATATTCCGGGGTTTCTTGCCGTGAATGCCGGCACAATCCCCGTTATTGCGACAATTCAGGTAACGCCACAATATACCTACAATAATATCATCTGTGAGGGTCCGCCAAAAACCTTTACCATAACAGTCAATCCTAACGGTCAGGTGGATCAACCTTCAAATTTGGTTGTTTGTGACCAGACGATATTACCTACTGTCCCGTTCACCTCGCAAAACAGTGGAGGTACCACAAGCTATTCCTGGACCAACAACCTCCCCTCCATTGGTCTGCCTGCTTCAGGAAACGATAACATTCCCTCGTTCACAGCATCAAACACCAGCTCTGTTCCTGTAACCGCTACGATAACGGTGACACCGACATTTACCAACAACGGTGTATCCTGCGCAGGTACTCCGGTTTCTTTCACCATTACGGTCAATCCGGCAGGACAGGTGAACCAGCCATCCAATCAGTTGGTTTGTGCAGGATATTCAACTTCCCTGGTTTCGTTTTCCACAATAATCAGCAATGGAACAACCACTTATACATGGACCAATACAGCGCCAAGCATTGGTTTGCCCGCCACAGGGAGCGGAGATATTGCACCCTTTACCGCGCAAAACACCGGGATGAACCCTGTTGTGGCTACTATTGAGGTTACCCCGCATTATGCATATCAGAATATTTCATGTTCTGGACCATCTAAAACATTTACCATAACAGTAAACCCGTCGGGACAGGTCAACCAGCCGGCCAACATAGTGGCATGCAATGGCGAAACGA
>CAYTNW010000049.1:4612-14452 GCA_964439325.1 uncultured Leptospirales bacterium
CCGTCACGGCCACCATCACGGTGACACCGACATTCACAAACGGTGGAGTGTCCTGCGCAGGACCGGCAAAGAGTTTCACCATTACCATCAATCCGTCGGGACAGGTCAACCAGCCGGCCAACATAGTGGCATGCAATGGCGAAACGACCTCACCGGTGACCTTTACTACGGTGAACACCGGGGGCAGTTATGAATTTGCCTGGACCAGCAGCGTCCCACCGATCGGTTTGCCAAGCAGTGGAGTGAACCCGTTACCATCCTTCACAGCCATCAACCTCAGCGCCATCCCGATTACCTCCACCATCACCGTTACACCGGTCTTCACCAGTGCAGGAGTAAGCTGCACAGGGCCCTCTAAAACCTTCACAATCACCGTGAACCCGTCGGGACAGGTAAACCAGCCTGCCAATGTGGTGGTTTGCAACAGCGCAACCGTGGCAGAGATCACCTTCACCAGCCTCAATGCCGGAGGTGTCACTACCTATTCCTGGACAAACAGCGACCCGACAATTGGCCAGGTTGCCAGTGGAACAGGAAATATTCCCGCTTTCACGGCCATCAATACAGGCGTTTCACCGAAGGAGGCAACCATAACCGTTACCCCTTTCTTTACCAACGGGGGGGCTCCCTGTCAGGGGACGCCTGTGACCTTTACCATTACCGTAAATCCAACGGGTGAAGTCAGTCAGCCGGCGAACATGGTGGTTTGCAATGGCCAAAATGTAGTTGTGCCCGGATTTGCAACCAACAATACAGGAGGGATAACTTCATTTACCTGGACAAACAGTAACCCATCCGTTGGCTTTCCGGCCAGCGGTAACGGAAATATCCCTGCCTTCCCGGCTATCAATACAGGAATGACACCGGAGCTTGCCACCATCACGGTGACTCCAACCTTTGAAAACGGTGGCGTAACATGCACCGGGACAGCAAAAACTTTCACCATCACCGTGAATCCCAGCGGAATGGTGAACCAGCAGCAGGATTTGGTATTCTGCGAAGGATCGATGACCAGCGTTGTAGTCTTTACCACCCCGACCACTGGGGGAACACCAGCTTACAACTGGGTGAACAGTGATCCGCTGATCGGATTGCCTGCCGCCGGCACCGGCAACATCCCATCCTTTATGGCCACCAACACCAACCCTTTCCCGCTCACTTCAACCATCACGGTAATCCCACAGTTCAGCAACGGCGGAGATCCCTGTGACGGAAACCCGATGACCTTTTCCATCACCATCAATCCAAAGGGACAGGTTGAACAACCCATGAACGAAGTGGCCTGCAACGGAGCAACGGTTGCCAGTCCATCGTTTATTACCCTGAATACCGGCGGCACAACTGACTACTCCTGGGTCAACAGCGATCCGGCCATCGGATTAACGGGGTCAGGAAGTGGCAATATTCCAACATTCACTGCCATCAACAACGGCACAACCCCCGTCACGGCCACCATCACGGTGACACCGACATTCACAAACGGTGGAGTGTCCTGTATTGGCACTGAAAAATCATTCACCATTACCATTGAACCTACTCCGGTTGTCAATCAGCCGAGTAATATCTATGTATGTAATAATGAACCCGTCAACATCAGCAGTTTTACAACACCGACTGTTCCGTCTGCAACTGGCGTTATTACTTACTACTGGACCAACGATTTAGCGCCTATTAATCTGAACTCCTCCGGTTGGGGTGATATTCCACCTTTTACAGCCACTAATTCAAGTCTATTCCCAATGGTGGCCAACCTGACTGTTACACCTTATCTTGATAACGGAACGATTCAATGTATTGGGGATGCCAAATCTTTTACCATTACAGTATATCCGTCGGGGGTTTTGGATCAGCCTGTTAACCAGGTCGTTTGCCACAACGGTATTACAAACGAAGTGGCCTTTACCAGTCCCAATACAGGTGGAACTGTATCCTATTCCTGGCAAAATGATAAAACCTCAATCGGTCTGGCAGCCGGGGGTAACGGGCCTGTTATTCCTGCATTTGTTGCATATAATGCCGGACTTTCACCCGAGATTGCTACAATTACAGTTACTCCAACATTCCACAGTCCCGAGGGAAATCAGTGTGTAGGCAATCCAGTATCTTTTACAATCACTGTTAACCCACTTGGCCATATAAACCCTGTTCCTGACCAATTTGTGTGTCATGACGTTTGGACACCTTCTGTTATCTTCAACACGCTAAACACTGGAGGAATTACTTCTTATCAATGGACCAACTCAAACCAAAACATTGGTCTTGGCGCTTCAGGTAACGGTAACCTGCCTGCATTTATCCCTGTGAATACCGGCAACGCTCCCATCAGCTCAACAATAACTGTAATTCCGACGTATGAATATCAAAATGTAACATGTACTGGTAATTCAATCCAATTTGACATTCTGGTCAACCCCTCCGGCCAGGTCAACCAGCCGGCCGACCTGACCGTTTGTGACGGAGATCAGGCTATCGTTGATTTTACTTCGCTCCTGAATACCGGCGGCGTTGTTGAATATGAATGGAAGAATACCGTTCCTGGCATCGGATTGCCTGAAACTGGCCAGGGAAACCTCAATTTTCCTGCCACGAATGGAGGTCCGGCCCCCATTGTCGCACATATTACGGTGACGCCATTCTTTGTGAATGGCACAGCTAGGTGCGAAGGTGACCCTAAATCATTTTCCATCACCGTGAACCCCCAAGGGCAGATCAATCAACCTGAAAACCAGATGGTTTGCGAAGGTGATAACACTATTCCTGTTGTCTTTGCCACCAACAACACCTTCGGGACAACGACCTACTCCTGGACGAACGATACCCCGGGCATTGGCTTGCCTTCCAGCGGCGACGGGAACATTCCCGCCTTCCTTGCTGAAAATGTCTCCTTCGAGCCTGTTACAGCTACGATTATCGTAACACCCTCTTTCCTGAACAATGGCGTTGCGTGCGATGGACCAGGCAAGACATTTACCATTACTGTCAATCCGGAAGGGCAGGTCAATCAGCCCGAAAACCAGACCTATTGCCATGGTGACCCTTCTTCCATCACGTTTTCAACAAACAACACCACGGGCACAACGAACTATACCTGGACTAACAGCAATCCCGCCATCGGATTACCTGCGACGGGAACTGCTGACCCAACGGTATCCTTTACACCTACTAACACCGGACCTGCACCTATTGAGGCGACAATAACAGTAACACCCTGGTTTACAAATGGAACGCTGACCTGCGACGGCCCAACAAAACAGTTTACCATCACTGTGAAGCCGGCTGGACAGGTGAATAATCCCGAAAATCAAGCGTTGTGTCACCTTGGATTGACCAACCCGGTCAACTTCACAACTTCTGCCCTTTACCCGCCAAATGTTATGACTTACCACTGGGTAAACGACAATCCATCCATCGGATTAGGCGCATCAGGCACAGGCAATATCCCTCCCTTTATTGCCTACAATACCGGAACCCTGCCTGTGACTGCAACCATCACCGTAACCCCCTACTATGGAAGTGGCGTTCCGGAGTGTCCGGGCGAACCAGAAGAGTTTACCATTACCGTCCATCCCCTCCCGGTTCCCATACTAACAGGGCCAGCGCAGGTGTGCGCCGGATCGACAGGCCATGAGTACACCACGGCCATCAACATGCAAAACTACGCCTGGAGTGTTTCTCCGGGTGGGACCCCAACCTCAGGCGGAACATCCACCAGTAATACCGTTACGGTAACCTGGAATACGCCCGGCCCTCAGACAGTCAGCGTAAACTATTCAAACGAAAATGGCTGCCGGGGTGCGGTCCCATTCATCTTTAACGTTGAGGTCCTTCCTTTGCCCGATCCTGTGATCAGCGGATTACAAACGCCGTGCCTCAACCAGATGTATAGCTATACAACCACTTCAACCGGATCCGACTATTTCTGGGAAACCGACGGGACAGGGACAATTCTGGGTACCTCGAACCCCTATTCGGTCAACGTCAAATGGAACTCAACCGGAACACACTGGTTATCTGTTACCTACGAAGATGAAAATGGATGTTCGCCGATAGAGCCCAAAAAATTCTTCGTGAATGTTGTTCCTCACCCGGTTCCTATAATTTCAGGTCCGCTACAGGCGTGTGTCAGTTCAGGCAACGTTGGCTTCTCAACTGAAACGGGAAAATCCGGATATGTCTGGAGTGTCGCCCCTGATGGGACAATCCAATCCGGGATCGGTTCCAGCGCCATCCAGGTTTTTTGGAGTACACCCGGACCCAAGACCGTTTCGGTATCTTATCTCGACGGCGAATGTCATTCTGACACTGCAAGCTACACTGTATATGTTAACTCACGTCCGGTACCCTCTTTCCCTGCAGGATTGACCAACAATGTAACACCTTGTCTGAACCAACCCGGAATGGTTTACAGCACTCAGCCCGGAATGAATAATTATATCTGGGGAATCGCCGGAGGGACAATAACCGCCGGGGGCAATACGGGCGATAATACCGCCACTGTTACCTGGACAGGAAGCGGCCAGCAATGGATATCGGTCAAATATACCGATCCCACAACCGGTTGTGAATCCATAGAACCTGTTTTCCTGAATGTTAACGTTAAATCACTACCAGCGCCTACCGTTACCGGCCCTGCCACTGCTTGTCTGAACTCTACTGGAAATGTATATGTTACACAAACCGGCATGACAGATTATGTATGGACCGTTGGCGATGGTACCATTACCCAGGGAACTGGAACAAATATTATCCATGTCACCTGGACCTCATCCGGACAAAAGCAGGTTTGTGTGACCTACAAAGACGGGAATGGATGTGAAGCAGCCTCACCTGGTGGATGTTTTAATGTCACCGTGTCGTCACAACCAACGCCTGCCATTACAGGTGATATCTCTGTTTGTCAGAAGGATATTAAAACCTATTCGACTCAGTCAGGAATGACAGGTTACACATGGAATGTTTCGGCAGGTAACCCTATTTTATCCGGATCCGGCACAAACACCATTACAGTACAATGGTTTAACCTGGGCAACCAGACCGTAGCTGTTGGATATAACAGCGTAAACAATTGTCCTTCATCTACAACCACAAAGGACATTACCGTCAAGCCCCTTCCGTTTGCCAATTTTGAGGCCGATACTGTTTGTCTGGGGACGCCAACCCCCTTCATCGCCTCCACCACATCATCCAATTTAAATTACTATTGGGAATTTGGAAATGGACAAAGTGCATCAAGTTCAAGTCCAAACACTGCGCATCTGTATTCAAACCCGGGAGCCTATTCGGTTAAACTAACGGTCACCGGGACAAATATGTGCCAGAAAGACACGACAAAACAGATACTTGTTCTTGGAAAACCAATTGCCGGGTTTAACACTTCCCTGAGCAATTGCGCCGAAGATTCTGTATCGTTTTATGATCTGTCATCTACACCTCATGGCGTTATTGTGAAATGGATCTGGTATTTTGGCGACGGTAGTTCGAAGACGATCACTGCCGGCCAAAACCAGAATATCAAGCATAAATACGATGACGGAGGGAATTACCCCGTGAAACTGTTTATCAAAACATCCGACTCCTGCACGGCAGAAATAACCCAGCAAGTACCCGTTAACTTCAGCCCTGCTGCAAACTTCTTTTTTGATGCTTTTGCGTGCGAAAAAAGCCCATTTCAGTTTTATGACGATTCGCAGCAAAATGGGACATCAGCAATTAATGATTACTCCTGGAATTTCGGGGATCCTCCTTCAGGAAATCTTAATTTTTCTACATTGCCTGATCCAACACACAGCTACACAAGTAGTGGCGATAAATCTGTTTTATTATTGATAACCAATTCCAATGGATGCCATGACAGCATCAGGAAAACGGTCAACGTCAAGGCGGCGCCATTTGCCAATTTCGAGGCTGAAGTTGCCTGTGAAGACACCATTACGAAGTTTGAGGATCTTTCGACACCAGCAGCGCCAGGCGGCGTTGATACCTGGTTATGGAACTTCGGTGATCCTGCGAGTGGGTTCCAGAATACCTCCACCCTGCAGAACCCCGAACATAATTATTCCAACCCGGGAACCTATCTGGTGACTTTGCTGGTTACCAATTCTACTACACACTGTTCAAAGGATACCTCAATGTACATCGTCATCAACCAGAAACCTGTCGCGATGTTCGAATATGATTCTGCCTGCAACACCGCCAACACCCAATTCACGGATATTTCTGTCTATCCAGGATCGCCCTTCCAGCAAAGGCTCTGGAACTTCGGAGATCCAAACTGTCTGCCGGCCAATAACACATCCATCGAACAAAATCCCAGGCATATCTATTCGTTGCCGGGAACCTATCAGGTGACCCTGAAAATCAAAAACCTGAATGGATGCACCGATTCTGTGACCCTTCCCGTTACCGTCAAACCGAGGCCAACAGCGTTGTTCAGCTATGAAAGCGTTTTCTGTGATTCGGCCAAAGTATATTTCTTCGATCAGTCGGTCTCTGCCGGCGCAGGAATTGCCAAAAGGGAGTGGAATTACGCATCCAGTATATTTAGTACCGATCCAAACCCGACCTATACCTTCCCACAGCCAAATATGACTTACAATGGTATCAGGTTGATCGTTACAGATAAAAATTCCTGCAGTGACACCATCATACAAAGTGTCGATGTCAAACCTCCTTTCAGACTCGGAATGGTGTTCGATACCGTTTGTTTTGGTCAACCTTCAAGTTTCTATGCAACGAATCCTGCCAGGGCTGCCGGGGATACCTTATCGCATTTCGTCTGGAACTTTGGCGATGAGCAAAGCGGCGCCTACAACACCTCGGACGAATGGGGCCCAACCCACGTGTTTACTGAGCCCGGGTTGTACTATGTATCGCTAACGGCTACCAACTCCGATAAATGCACCCAGACAGTGATCAAACCCGTCAGGGTCCATCCTGCGCCTGAACCTGATTTTACATGGCAAACCGGACTTACAACGGCTGTGACCTTCAATTATGACCTCACTACCATTGGAGAAAATGTAAATGAAATCTGGTGGAATTTCGGTGACGGAACACCTGATGAACAGGATATCCTTAAATCGGGCACTTATAACCATACCTTCCCGACCGGTTCGCCACCATCGCCACCGCCACCCTACAATGTCTGTATGAAAGTCAAAACAACATGGCCAAAGGATATACCTTGCGAGGAGAGTAAATGCTCATTGGTGGATATCCAGCCGGTGACCGTTGGATTTACCATCAAGCCTTTGACACTGTGCGATTCGGTGCCCGTTGTTTTCAAAGACATATCAACACCCAGGGAACTCATCCAGAAATGGGAGTGGGATTTTGATGATCCGGATGGGAAAGACCCTAAAATCGAATATACAAACACGCCAATGCCTCCGGATAGTGTAACTTATGTTTATACTTTGAAATACAACCAACCCGGCCTGCGCCGACCGAAACTTACCATAACCACCGTAACCGGATTAACCAAGGTGTTTACTTACCCGGCCATTTTACTGAATCCCACCTCTATCGTCAATGTCAGTGACATCGGCGCCTGCCGGAATGACACGGTCAGATTTGTTCTGAGCGACACTTCCGAACTCTTTATTAACAACTACCACTGGGAGTTTGGAGATAACGAGGAAGGAGAAAATATCTGGCCGGCTGTTCACAAGTATAAATACCAGGGAATATACAACCCAACATTGACAACAACCAACAGTTATGGCTGCACATACACCGCTACAGCAAAGGTCACTCTTGGTCTCAGCCCCAAAGCAGCCATGCTCACCAATGACCCGATTTGCGAGCGAAGTGAAACAACCCTTTATGATGAGTCGAAGCCGCTCGGAGGAAAAATTGTCTCCTGGCAATGGAATCTCAATGATGAAATGACGGCCAGCACGCAAAATGTCAGTTACACATTCCACTCAAAAGGCCAGAAAAACATCTCCCTGGTGGTCACCGATGTGAACCATTGTTCCGACACCGTGGATGCGACCATCAACGTCATGGCTACGCCGGTGGGGAAATTCACTGTGATAGACAATTACAATGATAAAACCGGTCAGGTAAAAATGAACAATTTATCGGAAGAGAGCGATACGATCCATTTCATGTGGGATTTCGGCAATGGGTACAAATCACAGGAACGCAATCCTGTTACGTCCTACAGCAATGATGGATTGTACACGATTCGATTACGGACATATTATGGTCTTGAAGGGGAGGGTTGCGAAGACAATACCAGCTATCAGTATCAGTTGACCTATCGCACACTCTTCGTCCCCAACGCTTTCAAGCCCACGAGCACAAACCCGATCGACAGGCTCTTCAAACCTGTTGGCGCGAATCTGACCCAGTACCACATTCAGGTATTTGATGGTTTCGGCAGGCTGATGTGGGAATCCCAGGAGCTGTTGAATGGCTCGCCGATTCACGGTTGGGATGGAACCTACCAGGGAGCGCTGATGCCTCAGGGGAATTATGTCTGGCGAATCACGGCAACATTTGCGGGCGAGGTCATCTGGGAGGGAACAACCGGCGGGCACAGCAGTGTCAAAAAAACATCAGGAACCTTTGTTTTATTAAGGTAATTTAATACATCAAACCATGAAAACGTACTCACTTTTTTTCCTGACGGTTCTTGCGATAACCTTAGTCGCTCCAGCCGGAGTGCTTGCCCAGGACATGAACTATTCACAGTATTTCAGTGCGCCGATGTATTATAACCCCGGTTATACTGGAATCAATCCCGGCCTCAAGGCAAGGTTCCTTTACCGCAACCAATGGCCATCGCTGCCTGTATCTCTCAAATCCTACTTCTTTTCAGCCGAGTTGGGCGATCGGAGCCTTCCAGGTTCCGGTGGGATCGGGCTTATCATCAACCAGGACTCGCCGGGATACGGGCTGATCAGCAACTTTGCAGCTTCCCTTTCGGTTGGGATCAGGGTTCCCATCAACGAAACATTTCTGGCTGAATTCGGCATCAAGGCAGGAATTATCGAGCGAAGGATAAACTGGGATGATCTTGTCTTTCCAAGCCAGTTGGACCCCCGGCTGGGTATTACTTCACCAACCATGTATAGTTCTACTGACCCCAATAAACGGATTGTACCCGATTTCGGCGCCGGGGGAGTCATACAGTTCAAGGATCAGGTGGATATTCTCAGCGGAAACATCGGATTAAGTGTGGACCACCTTTTTCAACCCGATGTGAGTTTCCTGTCGTCAAATGTTTCTCCCTATCCAAGAAAGTATGTCGGCCAGTTTGAAATGCTGATCAACACAGAAGGAAGGCAGGGAAGCCGCTCCTCCGGAAAGTTTAGTGGAGGAGACGATCCTTTGATGTTCAATCTGGGGGCAATCTACCAGAACCAGGCAGCGCTGGGCGCTTTGCAGGCCGGGTTTACCGCCTTGAAATACAATATTTATGCAGGCGCCTGGTATAAAACAACCTTCGGGGAGACTCCTAACTCATCCCTGGCATTGGTTGCCGGCTATCGTTTCTATTTTTACGAGAATATGAACGTAAAAGCAATGTACAGCTACGACATACAGATTTCCAAGGCAATGCAGGGAACCGGCGGCGCCCATGAAATCAGCGTGGTGATCGACCTCGCAGATGTCATGCTGTTTGGAGGAGGATCAGGAGGATTCAGGGGCGGCGGAATCCCCGGCGGCCGGAGCAGCGGTCACGGAGCGATGGAGTGCCCGGCGTTTTATTGAAATTTCTTCGGGAAATTTCTCCAGTTTTGAAAAGATAAGACTCTGAATGGTTAAACAGCGCTTGCTTGATGCCGGCCTTTGAAACCACTGATACTTATCTTTAAAAAATGTCATATG
>CAYTNW010000050.1:0-14308 GCA_964439325.1 uncultured Leptospirales bacterium
GTTTCAGCCGTTTCCTTTTTTCTTGACTAAATCGGCAGTAAACTGATATATTACTGAAAGCGTCAACTCCAGGAGAATTACAATGCCGACAGCCGAAGGGAAAACCTTTACCTTTGAAGACCACAGCCACATAAACTCCGGTTTCCTTGAAACCATTCCGTACACCGGAAATCCGCAGAGGATAAGATACGAGACAGGCGAGTTCAGCGCCGTCTGCCCCTTCTCGGGCCTTCCGGATATAGCCACCGTCGAGATTGAATATATCCCGTCAGATAAAATTATAGAGCTCAAATCTCTTAAATACTATTTCACATCTTTCAGAAATGTGGGGATCTACCAGGAGGCCGCAACAGACAGGATCTACAAGGACATATGGAACTGCATCCGGCCGGCTTTCCTTTCGATAAAAACCGTCTACAATGTCAGAGGGGGGATCCTTGCTACATGCGTTATGGATTCTAACTTAATCAAGGGGGGACAGAATTAAATGATTCCGAAAATTTTAAAACCAGTCGGCTCTTTTTTTGAATCGGTTTTAGACAGAGCAGTTTCGGTTGCGGGGGCCCTGGTGTTCATGCAGATTCCGGCATTCCTTGTACAGTACCAGCAGCGTCTCGGAGGACATGTTGACGAGCTCGCGCTCCTTATAAAAAAATACAAAGCGGCCGCGGCCGATAACGGTCGTACCGTTGACGAATATATAGGGCTACACCTGCAGTCCAGCGTCAAGGAGTTTGTGTCATCGGGAAAACTGATGATGGAAAACATGGAGAGGTTCACCGACCTCTCCGCCGCCCTTAAAAGCATTTCCGGCTCAAAGGGGATTCTGAAATTCTTCTCCTTCCTGAAAGATATTGATTTTGACATATTCAAGGCGGCACTGAAAAATTTCGTACCGGGACTGTCATTCTCATTCGACACCCTGTTTTTCGGCGCAATCGGAATCATCGTATTCATGTCTGTGTATTTTGTATTAAAAAAATCTTTACAATTTCTGGCAGGCAGGATAAAAAAACATTAGAAGGACGGCTCCCGTCGGACCGGTCTTGATCAAGAATCGAACGTGTTTTAAAACTTACCTTTAGTCAGTTTGTACGGCAGGATGAAATGAAAAAATGGTTATTGCTGATAATCCCTGCGGTTTTTGCATTTTACGGATGCACAGCCGCGGGTAATATAAAAAAAACGGTTCCGGATAAGATAGATATAACAATTGAACAGGGTGCCAACATTATCGGCATCGTCGACGACACCGCCGAAATCAGAAGAACCGCCTTTACAATAAAATTCAGGTTTGACCAGCCGGACAACATCCTGATTAACGCGTCTTTTAACGCCGAGACATTCAACAATGCCAGGGAGGGGCTCCCGTTAAGCGACCTCCTGGGATTCAGAAAATCGGGTATTGCAGAGGAACTTTTCAACAAGGAATCGGTCATATATATTTCGTCCGATTCGCCGAACTTCTGGTATTACGCCGACGACAGGGACCACCGCTTCAACAGTGTAATAAAAAACGAGAGCGGGTATACATGCGTAAGGGAAATTTCCGGCATAGTCGACCAGGACGGTAACGGGGATAAAGTCGACATCAAACAGGTGAAGCAGAATGAAATTTTTCTGGTGATAATCAAGAGCGAATGGAACGAGGATTACACCAGGATGATCGAGAAAAACCGTAAAATGATAAAGCTAAAATTCATATTATAGAGGCCTCCCGGAATAATGAATGTACAGACCGTACTAATCCCTTTTGACCAGATGAAGAACCAGATCGAATCTGCTTTGACCCAGATTTCCGATACTGCATCCTCATCAATTCAGCTCTCAATAGAATTTCAGAAAGGCCTGACAAGGATAAAGGCGGGGATACCCCCTCTGACTGACGTGATACTCTTTGATTCACTGGAAATAATAAAAAAGCATATCGAAAACATACGTATCGTTTCATTTGAAAAAGGGCACTACAGCTTCCAGTCCCTGAACAGCAATGTTTTTAATACCGAGAACATAACAGACAATCTGAAGATTGATTTTTTCAGCATAGTAAACTCGTTCATTGAAGTGACAAAAAAGGGGAACCTTTCTCAGGAGGAGATCAATTCTGTAATAGAGATAATCAAAAGCTCAAATTCCGGACTGATCTTCAGCCCGGCAGACAGGCTTAAGGAACTCGGTGCATCTATTATAGGGGGGGAGAACACCCCGGGATGGGACTTTATCGCCGGATACGAAGACGTAAAGAGAAAGATCAAGGAGTCGATAATACTCCCGGTACAGAATCCCGGCATATACGATAAAATCGCCGGCATGACAAGAAAGAGCTTCGAAACAAACAGGCCAAAGGCGATACTCTTTGAGGGCCCTCCCGGAGTCGGCAAGACTACCGCAGCGAGAATTATTGCGGGGGAGAGCAGCCTGCCGCTGGTATATGTTCCGGTGGAATCTATAATGTCAAAATGGTACGGCCAGTCTTCGAAAAACATGTCCGAAATTTTCGACATGTGCGATCTTATGGGTGGAGCGGTGATCTTTCTTGATGAAATCGACTCTCTCGCAGGCTCAAGGGATCAGAACATGTTTGAAGCGACCAGGAGAATACTCTCTGTGCTGCTGAGAAAACTCGACGGAATAGATTCCTCTGAAAAAACCCTGACAATCGGCGCGACAAACAGGATGAACGATCTGGACTCCGCACTGCTGAGCAGATTTGACCAGATAATTCGCTTCCCTTATCCGAACACCGAAGAACGGGGCGCGATATTCAGCAATTATGCGAAACAGCTTTCGGACGAAGACTGCACATACCTCGGTACTAAAACAGAAACGCTGACCGGAAGAAACATTAAAGACATCTGCGAGCTTGCAGAGAGACGGTGGGCAAGAAGGCTGATAATACAAAAAGCGGACATCGCACCTCCGCCTTTTGACTACTACAAACAATCCATTCAGTTATGGAAAAATTCCATTATCTGACTCCGGCTAAAGCCTTTTTAAAAGAAACTCAATCTCCTCGTTGTTATTGCTTTCGTTCAAATTCTTTTTAATGAGAGATTCCCTTATCCTCTCCATGTACTTTTTCTTCATAGCGGCATCATTTATATTATTAGCTTCGCGCATAAATATCCCTTAACAGATAATAAAGTTACATCTGACGAATTAAACAGCATTGTACCTGACTGCTATAAAGTTTAATCTTGCAAACCGCGGTACTCAAACGAAAGCCGGGCAAAGACCAACTCATTGCTACTATCAGCTATAATAAGCATAACGAAATATTTTTTAAAAATTCAAGACGAAGAAACGGCGTTGATCCGCCGTTACTGCTGGTATGAGACTATTCAATAATTAAATTTATATTAAATAAGTCAAACAGTTTAAAAAAAAATTTTAAATTCCGTTTAATATTTCTGCCGTTTACAAAAAAAACCCGCCCGGTCCTCTGCCGTCCGGACTGCGTTAACAGTTTCCGGCCGGCCTCTCCGGTATCTGACGGTATTTTTAACATTAAGCCCAGGTGAATGGAAGATCAGGATCAAACTTACGCGACATATTCCTGTTAAAAGGAATAATTCTCACCGTGTAGCCGAACCTGCCCGACTGGAGACATAACATCTGACCGGTATAGGAGAAAATTCCGTCGGCATCGTTCCCCCTGCGTTCCATCGGCGCTGCGACGCCGTCGCTTATCTCTCCGAACTGATCGACGGAACCGAAGTAGAGTTCCACGAGGACATCTTCCGGAGATATTTTCCCGAGATTAATTTTCGCGTTAACCCTGAGTACCGAACCCACCGTGACATTGGCATTCTCATCCATATGCATCTCAACGACGCGCGCATCATGCCAGATCTTTACTATTTTCTCCTTCCACGCTGAAAGCTCTTTCGATATCTTCAGCTTCTCTTCAAGGTATGCCGTATAGTTGTGATGGGCGAGGTGGTAATATTTTTCGGTATAGTCCTTGACCATCCTGTTTGTGTTGAATTCCGGGATTATGCTCTTCATCGATTCCTTTATCTTTGCAAGCCACGCCTCGGGGATACCGTCCTCAGCCCTGTTGTAAAAGAGCGGTATTATCTCCTCTTCGAGAAGATTGTACAGCGACAGGCTCTCGACCTCATCCTGGTAATTCTGGTCATCATAGAGCTCTCCGCTCCCGATAGCCCAGCCGTTGTTCGAGTTGTAGGCCTCGTCCCACCAGCCGTCCAGTATGCTCACATTAATTCCGCCGTTTGCCACGACCTTCATTCCGCTTGTACCGGACGCTTCTTTCGGCCTTATCGGATTATTCAGCCATATATCAACGCCCTGGATTATGTACCTCGCAACATTTATGTCATAGTCTTCAAGAAACACAATTTTTTTGCGGAGCTTCTCCTCCCTTGATGTGTGAATGATCTCTTTTATGAACTCCTTGCCGTGCGCGTCCCTCGGGTGCGCCTTGCCGGAGAATACTATCTGTACCGGTCTCTTCTGCGATGAGAGTATTGCCGAGAGCCTTTCCATATCACGGAACAGCAGCGTTGCCCTTTTATATGTCGCGAAACGTCTCGCGAAACCTATCGTCAGGGCTTCTGAATCGAGCACCGAACTCGCGACTGAGGCCTGCTTTTTCGGAACTCCGCGGGCTATAAGCTGGTTATGCAGGCGCCTTCTCGAGAAACCAACAAGCCTCTCCCTGAGCCTCTCCCTGCACCTCCACAATTCCGAATCTGGTATATTGTCGATCCCTTTCCAGATATCCTTCGATGTCGGATTGTCGATCCAGTCAGGACCAAGGTACCTGTTGAAAAGCCTCATCATCTCATCCGATGTCCAGGACAGCGTCTGTATACCGTTTGTAATATGCCCGATCGGCACTTCATGGGCCGGGAGCTGGGGCCATATCGCGTTCCACATTTTCCGCGAAACCTCGCCGTGCAGCTTTGATACTCCGTTACAGCCGAAGGCGGTCTTGATTGCAAGGACGGTCATGCAGAACTCCTCTTTTTTATTCGAGGGGTTCTCCCTGCCGAGAGACATAAATCTATCCGAGTCCACGCCGAGATCCCTGTACAGATCGGAAAAATACTTATCGATAAGTTCCGGGACAAACCTGTCGTTACCGGCCGGTACCGGCGTATGCGTCGTAAAAAGGTTGCTGGCCGTTACATAGGTCAGGGCCTCATTGAATGACATGCTGTGTTCCTTGATTTCATTCCTTATCCTTTCAATGGCGAGAAAGGCCGCATGCCCTTCATTCATATGGAATACCGTAACATTGATCCCCATCGCCCTGAAGGCCCTTACCCCGCCGATACCGAGCATTATCTCCTGTTTGATCCTCATCTCGTTATCGCCGCCGTAAAGCTGGTCAGTGATTGTCCTGTCTTCTATACTGTTCCTCTCCTCGTTGGTATCGAGAAGAAAAAGCTTAATTTTTCCGATCAGTACCTCCCATATCTTCGCATAAACCGTTCTGCCGGGATATTCCACTCCAACGACCAGATGATTGCCAGATTTATCAAAAACCGGATTTATCGGAATATTATAAAAATCGGTTTCAGGGTATCTCTCCTGCTGCCATCCGTCAAGGTTCAGATACTGCCTGAAATACCCGAGCCTGTAAAGAAGCCCCATTCCGTACAGAGGTATTCCAAGCTCGCTTGCCGATTTCAGGTGGTCTCCGGCAAGAACCCCGAGGCCGCCGGAATATATCGGCAGACATTCATGTATTCCGAACTCGGCCGAAAAATATGCTATTATCTCATTTTTGATATTTGCACTGGTCTGATCGTACCATGAGACCCGCGTCTGGTGACGCTCAAGCTCGTTTTCAACCCTGTGCATATGAGCTATAAAGCTCTCGGACTCCGCCGCCCTGTCGAGGGCCTTCTGCGACAGCGCACCGAGAAAATTAACCGGGTTATGGCCCACTTCACGCCACAGGTCCACATCGATCCTCCGGAACAGATCTATCGCTTCAAAGTTCCAGACCCACCAGAGGTTATTAGCAATTTTCATAAGAGGCTTTAATTTTTCCGGAAGATATGGTACAACCTTGAATTCCTGTATTTTCTTCATAATAGAATCTCCATATAGCTGTATTTTATGATATTATTTCACATGTTAATGCTGCGATAAAAACAGGAAACGCGCCCTCGGGCTGATATTTATCACGGCTGATAAGGGTGACAATATTCAGGTTACACTCTACTATTAATATACTTCTCAGTTTCAGTTTTAAATTATTATAAAATTACATCTGACAGGGGAATTTTCAAAATTAATCGGGAAAAAATTGCTACAGTAACAGACAAAAAATTCTAAACATTTTCAAGATTATCTAAAAAAGCGGCAGATAAATTTTAAAAAGCGCACCGCCATCCCCGGCGTTTTCAGCGGAAATGAAGCCCCGGTGTCTTTTCAGAATTGTATAGGCAAGAGCAAGTCCCAGGCCGTCCCTCCCTGCTTTTGTACTGATATAGGGATCAAAGATTTCACCGCCATGAGAGGACTCGATTCCGGCGCCGTTGTCTTTCACCGATATTATTATATACCGCCCGGCAACAAGAGAAGTCTCTCTGAACACGGCCTGTTTATTGATCTCCCCCTCTTCTACGCTTATCTCGATCTTGCCATCGGTATTATCAACGGCGTCCACAGCATTTTCAATGACATGACATATCGCCTCTCTTACCAGTACCGGATCGATCTCCGGAGATGTCATATTCTCCTGAAAGCTGACGGTATAACGGCCTTTGTAGCCGCAGAACATTTCAGGCAGAGAGTTCTGTACCAGGCTGCCGATGTCGGTCTTCTCTTTTGCCGGTTTCATGCCGCGGGCGAACATTCCGAGCCTTTCGGTTAGAGTCTTGATCTTCATCCCGGCGCTCTCGGCATCGCGAAGGAGTTCCTCAAGTTCGCTATTTTTTCCGGCGTCCATCTTCGCCAGGGAAATGTTCCCCAGAACAGCGGTGAGAGCGTTATTGTAATCGTGCGCGATCCCGCCGGCGAAATTTGCAATGGCGCTCATTTTACGTATCGACCGGTTCATTACACCGCATCTCTTTTCAAACGAAGTGTCCGAACAGCAGCAGAGCAGGCCGGAGAAAGCCCCGTTGCCGTCTTTTACCGCCGAGGCTTCAATATCATAACACCTGACGGAGCCTCCGAACTTCATCTGTAACTGGTCGATTTTCGTGAAGCCTGAAATATTTTCCCTGCATAGAGCAACAGCGGAACCGATCTTCGTGCTCCCCTGCTTATCAGTTAGAGCGGAGATATTCTCCCCATAAATTTCAGATTTACCGGCAGATGCCGTTTTCAGAAACAGTTCAGAAGCAAAAATAATATTCTGTTCTTTATCCAGTTCAAGAAACAGCGACGAAGAAAATTTTATAAAATTGAAGTAAGAGCTGAATTCATCATTATCTCTTACAAAGCGCACAATTACCGATCCGGTTTTGTCATAATGAATAGTATCTATTAATGTGAGCTCATCTATGCAGGATATGATCTTTTCCGGTACCGATGAATCATACTTGCCGCTGTCGAAGGAATCCGAGAATTTACAGATACTAAGCCCGTTCAGGTCTTCAGATTTTTGTAATTTGAAAAGATCCGAAATAACTGACCTGGCATTATTATTGTATCCTGAAATTATGCCGTCTCTGTCTATCTCAACGGTGCAATATCTTTCATTAAATAAAACAGTATCCCTCACCGGAGCCTCCCTTGCATAGACTACACTTTTCTGAATTTTTCCTTTAACCTTTCCATAGCCTCAACCGGATCGCTGACTATAACTCTTGTTCCGGAAAGAACGTCAAGAAACCCGACTTCATTTACATATCTTGGAACTATATGCTGATGGATATGCGCTATACTTGCACCGCTCCCGTTCCCAAGATTATAACCGATGTTAAACCCGGAGGGCTTATACTCTTCTTCAATAATTGAAACCGTTTTTACCGTCAGGTAATGCATCTCGGCTGCCTCGTCATCGGTCATATCGCCGATGCCGCAGATATGTCTTTTCGGAAAAATCATCACATGCCCCGGATTAAACGGAAACAGGTTGACCGCAATAATAAATTTTTCAGTAGTATGGACATTGAGATTTTTAATCAGGGGATTATTGTCCCTGATCGCACACAGGATACAATCAACCTGGGGCTTATCCCCTTTAACGTATTTTATTTTTTCGGTATTGAATAAATAATTCCTTTCCAATCCGCTTACTTTCTCCTGGAATACATATAGATGGAATAAGACGACATCAGTACTATTACAGCAAGCCCCAGACCGACCATCAGGTTATACATGAAATCCATTCTCTTTACAAGAGATACCCTCTCAACAGATTTCTCCTCCAGTAGAGATATCCTGTTAGATAAAAGTTTCAGCGTCATATCGTAATCCTTAAGCTCAGGGTTCGATTTTATCTCTTTCAGCAGGCTTTCCGCTTCGCCGTATAATATTATTATATCGTTATGGTCTATGTTTTTACTGTTCAGAAAATTCATCGATTCATTAATGCTTTTGAATTTTTTCTCGAATAAAGATATCTCTTTTGAGATATCTCTTACAGGTTCAGTCCGGGATTCTTCCTGGGAGGATAGAGGGGCTACTGTGAACAGAACAAGCAGTAATCCTGAAATTAAAAAAAATTTTTTCATCCGGAAACTCCTCTAAAAGTCTCCTGAAAAAGTCGATACACGGCTTTTCCAGGGGCGTTTTCGCTGCGTCCATATGCTACGGCAGAATAATATTATACATATTAAAAAAATATACCGCCGTATGCATCAGCACTAACGTATAAAGTCCTGCAATCATATCATCCACAATTATACCAAGCCCCCCTTTAAGCGACTCGAGAGATCCGGCAGGGAATGGTTTGATAATGTCAAAAATCCTGAAAATAAAAAAAGCCATAATCGCATATGTAAAGGAAAAAGGGATGAACAGAACACCTGTCCAGTAACCGATTACCTCATCAATTACAACCTGCTGCGGGTCCTTGGTCCCGTAAAATTTTTCCGCTGCATCTCCAAGCCTGATAGAAGGATAGATTAGAATTAAAAGCAGCAGCAGATTGATTTTATTCAACGTTGAAGGCTGTATATCTGCAAATATCATATTTTCGAGAATGTAGACCGCCATAGCCACCATAGTACCCGCTGTACCGGGAGCCACCGGAGAATAGCCGGAGTAAAACGCGGTAAAAAGGAATTCTTTAATCTTCATCAGACCTCTTGTTCATCCGCTGATTTTTTCTGGGGGAAAAAAAGCTGCCAGTTTGTTATAATATATCTTACACCGGACAGCGCGGTCATCAGTGTTACCGTGAACATAATCCAGTAAGGGAGCGATTCGTGAGCGTCAAACAGGCCGCTCCTCTTTGACATGTATATCGTGATTATAAGAACGATAGAAAGCATCTGGAAAGCGGTTTTAAACTTTCCGAACCTGCTGGTGCGGAGAGGTCTCCCCTTCTTTATCGCGAGCCATCTCATAACGGTAATAAGAATATCCCTGCCGGCTATTATTACAATCATCCATGAATCTATCACCTGGAAATACGGATCGATTACTATTATCGCAATCAAAGCCGAAATCACCAGAAACTTATCGGCAAGGGGATCTATAAACTTGCCGAATTCAGATTCCTGTTTAAGTTTACGTGCAAGCCAGCCGTCTAGGAAATCCGTTAACGAGGCAAAACCGAAAATTAAAAGGGCAAAAACCAGATACCTGACCGTTCTGACGGATAAAAAATAGATTATAAATGGAATCAGAATGATTCTCAGGTATGAAAAAATATTCGGTAAACTTAATTTATCCCCTGTCAGTTTCAAATCATTACCCCTATAAGGTCATATTCAACGGAATCCGTAACACGCGCTTTAACGATAGTATTTACCCGGTTTTCACCTGCGGTCAAGTAAAAAACTCCGTCAACTTCAGGCGCGTCGGATTCGGTTCTTCCGATATATGTATTTTTATCAACTTTTTCCTCTACCAGCACATCAAGTTCAAGGCCGATCTTCTTCTCCAGTATCTCCATTGATATATCCGCCTGAGCTGACATAATCAGGTCAAGCCTCCTCTCTTTTTCATCCGTACCGACTGTGTCGGGAAGGGCGGCGGCTGCGGTCCCCTCCTCCGGAGAGTAGACAAAACACCCGACCTTATCGAGCCTTGCCCTCTGAATAAAGCCCAGCAGTTCGCCGAACTCGCTCTCCCCCTCGCCGGGATACCCGATCATGAATGTCGACCTTATTGTTATCCCGGGAACCCTCTCCCTGAGTCTTGAGACAAGAGAAAGATATCTCCCGGCGTCGCCGTCTCTCCCCATCGATTTCAGAATCGGCCCGTTTACATGCTGAAAAGGGATATCTATATATGGAACGACTTTCGGGTTGCCGGCAATCAGATCTATTATACTGTCCGTGATATGGTCCGGGTGGCAGTATAACAGCCTTATCCACCTGAGCTTTTCAATTTCTGATATTCTGCTGACTAGGGCGGGGAGGTCAAACTCCCCCCATTTGTAAACAGCGATGTCCTGGGCGATGATGTTCAGTTCAAGGGAACCGCCCGCTACTTCGATTTCCGATTCTTTTATAATCTCTTCCGGAGAGAAGGGGAGATGGGGGCCCCTGATCAGAGGGATAGCGCAATAGCTGCAGTTGTTGGAGCACCCGTCTGAAATTTTTATATATGAATATGGGTAGCTGCTATACAGCTTTCTCCTTCTGCTGACAATGCTGCCCGTTTTAATTCCGAACCTGCTGCACATTTCAGGTACAAATTTCTGATCCGGAATGCCGTAAAGAAAATCTATCTCGGGGATTTCGCTGAGCATTTCGCTGAAATATCTTTTTGTAAGACACCCCGTAACGACGACCTTTCTGCCGAAAGGCGGGAGATCCGTTTTGCCGTGACGAAAGCGTTTTGAGGAAGAGGAGGCACTCTCCTTTATCGAGACGGCATCGAGTATTACTTCAATCGATTCCTCTTTTGCCGGCTGTATGAATCCGCAGGTATTTATGATTATTATGTCTGAGTTTTCGGAGGACTCCGCGGGACTAAAGCCCGCGCTTATCATCTCGCCGTTGATCCTCTCGGAGTCTACGAGGTTTTTCGAGCATCCGAGAGAGATGATATAAAAAGAAAGACTGGATGAATCAAACACATCTCACCAATCCTTGACATCAATATGGTAGAGGTTAGGATTCGTTACGTCCTTTTTCCATGTTATGATCTTGTTGGCCACCTGTCCCGGTTTCCCGAAAACAAACTCTTTTCCGTTTATTGTGGACTTGATTCCTCCGGCATTGCCGATTTTCATCTGTATATACTCGGAAGCCTCCCACCGCTCAACGCTACCGGCAGGCATAAAACCCCTCTGCTTCCTGTTGCCGTCAAGATATATCTCGATAAAGGATTTCTGGATAAATTTTACCTCAAAGACAATCTTCAGGCTCTTGTTGCTCTGCGCGATTACCTGTGTATTATCTCCTTCTACCAGGGGCTTAACGTCGCTGTTCCCGGGAACAGCCGCGGCGGTGTTCATCTCCGCTTTTAAATCCCTGCCGAGGTCAATCATCACCTTCGCCCTGCTCTCGGTCAGCCCCTTCAGTGTAAGCAGGATCTCCCTGGGACATCCGCTCAGCGTAACCGGGACCTGTTTGTCAATCTCCATTACTATGTCTTTGTCATTATTCAGGAAGTTTACAGTTACCCTGTCTTTTCCAATCTCCTTCAATAAAAATACCACTTCCTTGTTCTCCACAAGGAACTGCACAGCCTCTCCCTTATAGACGAGGGTGAATCCCTTATCGTTGGAGAGCTGCAGGCTTTTGATATTTTTTATCCCGGAGTTCTGGCTCTCTTCGTAGTTCTTCTTTATCCTTGATACGGAATCGGACTCGTCAAATGTAACATCCGATCTGTTCATTGCCCATACGCCCCAGATGATCAGCAGCGAAAGAAACGCCACTCCGCCGAAAAACACCAGGTTTCTGTATCTTTCATAAAAAGCTGTCAGATTTATTATAAACTGCGACTTCGTAGGTCTTGTAAGCTCCTCAAGGGGGGTGGCTGATTCGCCGATCTTGTACCCCTTATAAAGCATTACCATCTCGTCAGGATCGAGCTTCAGGTACTCTGAATATGTTTTTAAAAATCCGATTATATAGGTTTCGCCCGGGAACTTGTCAAAATCCTCCATTTCAAGCGCTTCAATGTAAGCGGGCGCCATGTTCGTTTCAAGGGCGACATTTTTTACTGAAAGTTTTTTAGCCTCGCGTGCCTGTTTTAGTCTGTCTCCAATGCTCTCCACAGCCTACTCCTCTGATATCATAGGATTTTTTATTACCCTTGCCGTCGCCGGAATATCAAATTTGAAAATTCCGTTCGGCAGATCTACATTCGTCTTTATATCCGACAGGGTGATTTCTACTTTTTTACCGGATGATGTAAAACCCTCGGCCTTCTGGATAAAATAGCTTTCCGAAATCCACAGGTTTATCGTTTTATAACCTCCCCGGCTCTCCTTCTGCTTGAGAACAAGGGTATAAGCCTTGCTTCCGTCTTTCATCGTTTCAGGTTCATCTTTTGATGCGAATCTGTAGTGGTATTTCGAGAAGAGCCTGTTCAGGCCGGCTTCCGATCCTGAAGTAAAGAGCCCGGAATCGGACATCAGGTCCTGCTCTGCCACGACATTCATTGAAGGTATATATATCCACATCATCTTGCCGTCAGAGACGATCTTCTGTCTTGAAGGCTGAAGAAATTCCATCAGAAGCTTATCGGATGATTTAAATCTCAGGATTCCGGTCTGCAGCGATTTTTTTTCGCCCCCCTTCGAGGACTCAATTGAGAAATTTGCCTGGTACGATTCCAGCTTGCTGTAATTCTTTTTGACGCTGTTGACAACATCGCTCACCGTAACAAAATCAAATTTGTACGCGGAGAGATCGATCGAAAAAAACAGCATGGAGACAGCTAAAGCCGCCAGGAGGTATTTTTTTATTTTAAACATAATATCTATACTTTTTAATAATAAATTTTTAATATCAAATCGGCAGCAGAAACCGGAATATCCTCTGCAATTACAATAAATGCCGAAAAAAAGTCAATACTAAAAACCGCACCGGATTCAATTCAGATTACAGATGCCGGCCTGTTTTTAGTATATTTTTATGTTAAATACTTATCTGTTGCTTCAGGCGGATAAAAGCCTTACTGCAGTTAGAGATTTCATTCAGAACAGCGGAGAGAATTCCGTATCCAATCAGTACGCCGCATTATCCCTTTTCCGTTTTATAAACTGCTTCAATCCGGCGGGAGTACAGGCACTGCAAATGTATCTATTTAAGAGCATGCATGTCCCCTGGAATATGACAGTCATTCCGCACGGAGCATTTTTAAAATATTTAACATTTCTTTTAAAAAAAATTGTATTAAATTACTGGACAAATAATAAATTAAATATATATGGTAAGTGAAATAAAAAATCAGGGACAGCCATGAAAGCTATATATATAGGTAATAAAAAACTGCGTGAAATCGACCTGCTTGATCCGAAACTGGATGAAGAGCTTTTTGTTATTATGAATGAATATTCTCTGATGGAGTCCCACATAATTTACTTTTCTGCCGGCGATTCAAAGATCAAAGAGATACTCATAAAAAAAGAACCGTCTTATTCAGTTTGATTCTGTCCCCTTCTTCTCATCGCCGATTATTTCAATCATCATGTCCACAATATTGGGATCGAGTTTTTTTCCCCTTTCGGAGAGCAGTATCGCCATTGTATCATCAATGCTCATGCCGCTTCTGTACGGCCTGTCTGAAATCAGCGAATCATAAACATCCGCTACCGCGATAAGCCTCCCCATCAGCGGTATCTCCCTCCCCTCAAGTCCATGAGGGTAACCGTTGCCGTTCCAGGCCTCATGGTGGAAGAGTATTCCGTTAACGAACTTCTCGTAGCCGGGGATCTTTTCAATTATTGAAGCGCCGGCTGCAGGATGTTTTTTTATTATATCAAATTCGTCGCTGCTGAGTTTTCCCGGTTTATCGAGTATCACCTCGGGAACCCCGATTTTTCCTATATCATGGAGGTTTGCGGATATTTTCAGGTCGGTTATAAAGGCATCATTCATACCCATCTTCACAGCAAGCTTCCCGGCGTATTCTGTCACCCTGGCGCTGTGGCCGTATGTCCATTTCGATTTTTCATCTATCGTCTTTGACAGAGCCATCAGTATTCCCAGGAAAAGATGCTCCTTCTCCTCGAAATATTTTACGCTTT
>CAYTNW010000051.1:0-13309 GCA_964439325.1 uncultured Leptospirales bacterium
GTCAATCACATCCTCTTTTATAGAAAGAGTGTCAGATTAAGTTCTAACTTTTACACATCAACACATTTGCGTATCGCCGACAGCAGATCCTCTTTTTTCCACGGTTTGCTGACAAACGCGGTCAGGTTGCAGTTAATTTTTGCGGTTTCGATGGCCTTCTGGTCGGCCTGCCCCGAAATCATGATCGATTTTATTCTCGGGTATTTCGCGTTAACCCTCATAAGCAGTTCATCCCCCATAATGCCCGGCATGAGCCAGTCTGAAAGGATAAGAATTATACACATACCTTCAACAACGAGTTCATCTATTATTTCGAGAGCCTCCTCTCCGCTTTCAGCCGCCTCATAATGGAACCTTGTCCCAAAGGTTTTGATCAGTTCATTCTTCAGTACCTTCAGTATGATTCTTTCATCATCAACGCATATAATTGCCTGTTTAGAATCCATTTGCCGCTCCTTGATGAATATCAGTTTTTTTTCAGAATTACGGTGAATATGGTTTCACCTGGCCGGCTTGTAAAATTGATTGAACCGCCGATCTCATACAGAATTTTTTTACAGATATCAAGACCCAGACCTGTTCCCTCTCCGATCTTTTTTGTAGTAAAGAACGGAGTAAATATCTTCTCCTGAATTTCCGGCGGTATTCCGGGACCGTTGTCCTTAAAAGAAACGAAAATATTATCCCCGTTTTCATATATTTCAATTTCAAGAACTCCATGATAATGCATCGCATAAAACGCGTTATTGATCAGATTGATCCATACCTGGCTCAGTTTTTCCGGATAGGCGGATATCCTGGACACATCGCTGTATTTACGGATTATTTCAACACCGTATTTGTACTTGTTATAAAACAGCTCAAGAACAACCTCTATCTCCTCAACAACATCGGCCTGTACTTTTTCATTTCCATTGTCATGGTATGTGTATGTCTTCAGTGCAAACACAAAGCGGGAAATTTTTTCAGCCGCCGTTTTTATAACCGATGAGGAATAAAGCAGGGTGGAAAAAGAACAGGCATAATCTATAATCACAGAACTGTTTTTTTTCTGAATTATCTGTATCAGCTCCTCCCCGTCTCCGTTAAAACCTATCTCGACAAGCGAGTCAACAGCCTGGTCCATATAATAGATCTCCCTGTCATTAAGCAGTGAAAGATATTCTCTTTTTCTTTTACGGCTTTCCCGTGCGCTGTCACTTAACGGATCCCTCTTCAACGCAATGGTGATAAGGTTTTCAAAAAGCTGAATGGAATCATCATCAGCATCACGGTAAAATAAAAATGTTTCTTTCAGATATTGTTCAAGCGAGTCTTTTACAGCTTCATTTGCCGATAGAATTGCACCCAGCGGAGTATTGATTTCATGAGCAAGTCCCGCGATAAGCTGCCCAAGCGCCGCCATTTTGGCTGACAGAAGAAGTTTTTCCTGGGTATCATTCAGTTCCTGAAGAGTCTCTGTCAGGCTCCTGTTGCTGTCCATCAGGCATTGATTGGATGCATCCAGTTCTTCATTCGCCGCCTCAAGCTGCATAGTGCGTTCAATCACCTTTTGCTCGAGTGTTGCGTTAAGTTCAATGATTTTATCCTCGGTTTTTTTACGTTCGGTTATATCCTCCATCATTCCCAGCTGGCAATAGGCTTTGCCGGATGAGTCCGGGAGAAAAAAGCCCCTGTCTCTTATCCATACATAATGTCCCTGAATATGTCTCATCCTGTAAATTGTGTCCCAGAAAGAACAGTTTCTTTCAGCCTCATCAAGTTTAGCCACCGTCTCAAGAAAGTCATCAGGATGCAGCAAGCTCTTCCATTGTTCAATGCCTCCGCTCATTTCATCCATTTTATAACCGATTACACTTTCAAAGCTATTACCCCATTTAATTTCTCCCGATGAAATTATATATTCATACGCGACCTGTCCCGACGCTTCCACAATCAGGTCATAACGCCTGATCCACATGTTACGTTCAGCTTCCGCCCGTTTTAATTCTGTAATGTCAACTACCGATGATAAAATTCTTTTTTCGCCCCCGATATGGATTATGCTGCTGGAAAATAACACATCACTTTCCCTGTTATTCTTCTTATTCCGGATGTGGAGCTGCTGGTTCTGAAGCATTCCGGATTCAGATACGCGTTCTGCCGTTAAAGAATCTCTCCATTCGAACAGATCTTGGACTGTTTTTCCGGCAAGGTCATCCTCCTTGAATTCATTTGAATTTAAGAACGACTGGTTAACCATTATGTAGTATCCCTGCATGTCATTAATGACACAGGAATAAGGCATCAGATCGAAAACAGCATGGAAAAGATTTTCGCTTGCAGTCAGTTTCTGATGCTCCTGTTTCTGTTTTTCCATCGAAATAGAAATACGCAGCGCCATTTCGTTAAATGAAGATGCAATGCCAGACAGTTCATCATCGCCTTCAACGCTGCAGCGAACATCCAGATTTCCGGAAGCAAACTCTCCGGCCATCTCTGAAATACGGACCATTTTTACAAGAAACAGTTTTCTCAGAAGAACGATTATTATAAAAATACACGAAGCAAGCAGAAATAATGCGGTTGTGATCATCACACCGATATGCCTGTTAGCCTCATTCATTACATTTTTTTCCGGCACCTGAAGTATAACAATCCATGGGTCAGCTGTATCAGCAATCGTAATGGGAGTACTGGCATAGAACATATCGCCAATGTTAAAAACCTCATTCTTATGAAACAGTACCGCGGCGGAGAGTTCCGAAAGGCCCGGCACGGTATCGATAGTCAGGCCTGTTAAATCATGACGTCCTGTTGCTCCCGCTATGACCCCCTTCCCTGACAGAATAAACAGACTTCCGGAATGATCATATACATTAACCGTGTCTGCGAGTTTCTGAAGAAATTCCAGGCTGAAATCAACACCTGCAATTCCGTAAAACTTATTATCAAGTGATACCGGCACAACCATTGACGTCATAAATACATCTATCCCCTGCACAGGATATTTATAAGGACTGAGGACCGTTTCTTTTTTTGTTTTTTTGGGGATCTGGTAATAATCGCCGATACCGGGAGTTTCATATTTAATCAGAGGGTCCAGACGTATTGATCCGTCCTTTCCGCGGCTCCAGTAAGGTATAAAACGGCCTGTAGCATCGTGCCCATGCGTGTTAGCGAATATGTAATCCTTTCCGTCAAAGGCATCGGGTTCCCAGCAGGTATACGTACCGAGAAAATCCGGATTTTCAACCAGTACCTGCCGCAGAATCGCGTTTACGTGACTGCGGGACAGGTTTTTATAACCTGTTTTGGTTACCAGCAGAGACTGCGCGACGGTCCGGGCGGCTGACATCGCAATTTCAAACCTGATCTGAACACCCGAGGCCTCTGCATTGGTTGTCTTGAGCATCATGGTCTCTGCCTGAAGTATTGCCTCATGGCGCACGATGTATCCCGCATATCCGATAAGGCTGGCCCCGAGAAATGCCAGGCTCACCCCTACCCATACGGAGACCCTGAATTGAAGAGATCGTATATTCATCCGTTACCCCTGCATAGTGCCGGGGATAATGAAACGCGAATCTGAAAACTTTCTATTTTCCCCATAAGCTATAATATACAGAATTTTAAAAAATTTTCATTTCAAATTTCCATAAAAAAGTTCACTTTTAAATTGATCCGGAAGGATATCGGGGCTGTTAACAGCGGCAGCCGGCAAAAAAAGCCCCCTGTAAAAGGGGGCTTTATCACAGTTTTTTTAAATAATTTTAATACCTGTAATGATCCGGTTTGAAAGGACCGTTAACGGGGACATCTATATATGCGGCCTGTTCTTTCGTAAGCTTTGTAAGTTTAACGCCGAGTTTTTCAAGATGCAGCCTGGCCACCTCTTCATCAAGCTTTTTCGGAAGTGTAAATACTTTTATCTGGTGTTTCTTACCCGCAAGCTCAATCTGGGCCAGTGTCTGGTTTGTAAAGCTGTTGCTCATTACAAAGCTGGGATGACCTGTAGCACAGCCTAGATTTACCAGTCTCCCCTCGGCAAGGACGATAATTGATCTTCCTGACTCAAGCGTCCACCTGTCAACCTGGGGCTTTATTGTAACCTTTTTACACTTCTTGTTTTTCTCAAGATAGTACATCGCAATTTCACTGTCAAAATGACCAATGTTGCATACGATGGCATTGTCTTTCATCTTTTCCATATGAGCGCCTGTTATTACGTCCATGTTTCCGGTAGCTGTAACAAAAATATCACCAACCGGAGCCGCCTTTTCCATCGTCGTGACCTCGTAACCTTCCATCGCGGCCTGGAGAGCGCAGATCGGATCGATCTCTGTGACAAGAACCCTCGCTCCGAACCATCTCATCGACTGGGCACACCCTTTGCCCACATCTCCGTATCCCGCCACTACAACTATTTTTCCTGCCACCATAACGTCTGTGGCCCTCTTGATTCCGTCGGCAAGAGATTCACGGCATCCGTAGAGATTGTCAAATTTCGATTTAGTAACAGAGTCGTTTACATTGATCGCCGGGAAGAGCAGTTCTCCGTTCTTCTCCATCTGGTATAGTCTGTGGACTCCGGTTGTTGTCTCTTCTGATACTCCGCGGATTTTTTTTACATTAGCAGTCCATTTCCCCGGATTTTTCTTAACGCACTCCCTGACCCGGTCAAGAATGATCCTCAGCTCTTTATGCTCTGCGTTCTGATCAAGAAATTTTATATCCTTTTCAGCCTTATGGCAATAATGTATAAACAGGGTTGCATCTCCTCCGTCGTCAACGAGCAGATCAGGTCCGCTCCCGTCCGGCCATGTCAGCGCCATTTCCGTACACCACCAGTACTCTTCGAGAGATTCACCCTTCCATGCGAAAACCGCTGTTTTACCCGCTTTCGCTATCGCGGCTGCTGCGTGGTCCTGTGTGGAAAAAATGTTGCACGACGCCCATCTTACATCGGCGCCGAGAGATGAAAGCGTTTCTATCAGCACAGCTGTCTGTATTGTCATATGGAGGCTTCCGGCAACTTTAAGTCCCTTCAGGGGCTGTGTCTTTCCATATTTTTCTCTTATCGCCATAAGCCCGGGCATCTCAACCTCGGCGAGGTCAATCTCCTTTCTCCCCCAGTCGGCCAGACTTATATCCGCAATTTTATACGGCATCTTCGGCGCAAGATTCTTAAGTTCTTCGTTAGTCATTTTTACGCTCATTTTTTTCTCCTTGTCATTTATTGTCTTTTAAACCTGATTAATAATTCACCGTTAAATTTTTTCTGATACATATAATACCGCTTTAAGACCGTTTGCTGCATTAAAAATCTTTAACTTTTTGAAACTGAAACCGTTGACCGAAATCCAGTTCCTGACAGTATCCTCCGAAAATCCAAGCCATCTGTGGCCGTACCCGCTCCTGAGCGATTCGTCGCTGTGACTTAAAAGATCGGCTATTACGAACCTCCCCCCCTTTTTGACTATTCTGCCTGCTTCTTCAATAGCGGAAGAGGGATCATCGAGATAATGAAGCACCATGTTTATCACGGCACAGTCAGTTTCACCGTCTCTCACAGGGAGGTGAGCAAGCTCTCCGAGCCTCAGGTCATAACCCTCTTTCCCGATAGAGATCAGATACTTATCGGCTTCATCGAGCATCCCCGGCGAACGGTCCACCCCTATAACTTTTTCAGATTTATCGAGCAGCATCGCGGCGAGCTCACCGTTTCCGCATCCGAGATCAGCGGCACACCTGCACTTTCCCACAACCCTTACTATCTCTGAATTCAAATCAAGATCGCCGAGTATTTTTATCCTGATTTTTTTCCAGTCGGAGGCAATTTTATTGAAGTACTCCTTCCCTCTTTCTCCGCGCTCTTTAATATACATATCAAGATTGGCAATATCCAGTAAAAACGGTTCCTCATTTTTCAGCTTCGAATCTATAAGCCTTATCAGCTCCCCCGAAAAACCGCTGTTATCAGCCCTGTAGAAAACCCATAAACCGTCTTTTCTGGAAGTAATAAGGAGCGAGTCGGAAAGAATTTTAAGATGCCTTGATATTCTTGACTGTCCCATATCCAGAATAGATACGATCTCATTTACATTCAGCTCCCTTTTTTGTAAAAGGTTCAGTATTCTGAGCCTTGTCTGATCGGAAAGGGCCTTGAAATAATTCACTGTTTCCATAACTATATCAATATATCCTGATATAGTTATATAATAAATATACGGCCGTTCCGTCAAGTTTTTTTGGAGGATTTTATGCAATTATTCAAATTCTTTTACAGAGACCGGTCCGGGGCTGCCAGGATATTTTAAAGCATACCTCACTTATCCAGATAACGGCACTGTTAATATGAACTATAACAGGTTATTCCGGAGGGATACCGCGGTCAGTGAGGTAAAATATCTGCCGCGGCAGTGTAACTGTGTTGATTGATTTATCTTTTATCAAAAGGGCTGTCTGACTTTCTTTCTTCAAAAAAGCTCCAGCTTATTCCATCAGGGAGCCGACCGCCCTTTCGGTATCTGTCATAACGTCAACGGCATTTTCATGGATCTCGCTTGCCACCCTGGCCATCTGTTTGATTTCACTGACCATTTCGTTGAGAATTATAATTAAATCCTCAAGGGCGGCGGATGTTGAAGATACCGCCACCTTCTGTTCATCCGTAGCGGTACCTATCTTTTTAGCCAGGGCTATATTGTTTGACATCTGGTCTATAATATTCTTGATGTACTTCTCTTCAATAAAAATGCTCTCCTGCAGAATCTGGATCTTCTGCGCTCCCCTGTTCATATGCGTTATCATCTCACGCATCATCTCCGCTGTCTGCTGAATTACTGTCACGCCGGCGCCGGTGTTTTTCGAGCTCTCGGAGAGGACCGTATTTATCTCTTTTATGCTCTCCTGCGTCTGAAACGCAAGCTTGCCTATTTCATCCGCGACTACTGCAAAACCCCGTCCCGATTCTCCGGCACGCGCAGCCTCGATCGCCGCGTTCAGGGAAAGAAGGTTTATTTTATCGGCGATATCTACTATCAGGTTTACCGTATCGCTTATCTTAGCGCTCTGCTCCTTGATGGCAAATACCGTCTTTTCAACATCCATAAGCTGCTCGTTAGCGACAGCACTTTTATCCGAAACCGATTTTATGTCTGAATATGTCTCTGACAGGTTCTGTTTCGTTTCCGACTGTATGTTCTTGAACTCCTCTACAATCGATTCCATCTTCACGTTGCCATCGATCTGCGTCACTGATTCGGTTGCTATCTGCTCGGCCGAGCCTGCCAGTTCCTCCATAGTGGCAGACATCTCGGAAAAGCTTGCCGACTGCATCTCCATCTTCTGATTGAATCCGTTAATCAGATCCTGCTGGCCGTCCACTTTCTGAAAAAGTATATTCATCTTCTCTTTTACTATCGCAATCATCGACCTCTGAGCATCAGCCTGTTTTTTAATATGATCTGTCTGATCCGCAACACGCTGTTCATACTTTATTATTTCGGGAATATTTATATATGTGATAATCAGGATCACCAACATTATCATCATTATAAAGCATTCTCTCAGGATGATGATACCCGAGGTTATAGGCACGCCGTTCAGATGGCTGTCCCAGTGGAACTCTCCGCCGTTTATATATGCAAGGTAGAGAAACAGAATCCAGTTTCCTACAGAGAACACTGCATAAAATTTATAAAGATTCGGCTGATAGAAGAGGTAAAGCATAACAGCAAACGCTACCATCATAAGAGTTGAGTTCATTGACTGTGCGGCATATGTCCAGCCGCCGCTTAATGCATAGGTGTATTTCAGTGCAATCGGACCGCATATACTGACAAACCCGAGCAGCCAGGGGATCATATTTGCACGGGCACCTTTCTTCTTTTTATAGTAAACAAAATATGCCAGACAGATACTGAATGTATTTACAACAATTCCAGGCAGTTTTTCACTTAAACTGACGCCTGCGAGAGTCTGAAAAAGGACAGAAAAGAAAAAAAGAATTATATATGCCAGAAAATAGATTAAAGCTCCCCGTTTTTCAAGATGTTGCCTCGCGGTAAGTTCAACACTCATATACCCCTCTTCTCATAAGGACAAACCTATGCATTTATAAAATTATTCATAATCATATTATCGGCGAATCATTACAATATCTTAAAGGAAATTGACATCTATGCCATTATATAGAAGAAAAACCAGGATTATGATACGATAATCAGACAGATAGGGCTTTTCTTTTGCACAACTTCAGCTTCATCCTGATATATCTCTTTTATATTATACCCAAATAAAGAATTTTTAACCCAATAAAATTATTGACACTGATATCTCTAATGTGACATAATATTCAGATGAATAGAGTGATATCAATAGTTCTGTCCGTAATCGACGAGCTGATCCCTTTTTTCAGGCCATCTAACAGGAAAGGTTTTATATCGCTGATATTTATAATATCAGCCAATTCCATTCCGGTTATAGGCGTGATTTTTCTTAAATGGAACCCTTTCATTATACTCTTTATATACTGGGGGGAGAGTCTTATAATCGGTTTTTTCAATCTGCTTAAAATGTTTATCAGCGGAATGATAAAAAATCACAGGTTCCAGCGGTCAGGATTCAAACAGACTGCGGGTCTCTGCGCCTTTTTTATAGTACACTACGGGATGTTCATGCTGGTGCACGGAATATTCATATTCGTTTTCATGTTTCTTGCTATCTCTATGGAAATGAAGAAAAGCGGCGGAAACTTCAACCCATTCGAAGCTGTCAGTTTTCTCATTCCTGGAAGGATGTCCGTAATAGAACTGCTGAAATCGGAATTCTCGGCAGTAATGGCGCTTTTTATAAGTCATACCGTCTCTTTTTACATGTACTTTATCAAACCCGGTGAATATAATTATACCGAAGCGGCAACTTACATGATGCGCCCCTATAAAAGAATAGTAGTGATGCACCTGACTATAATTTTTGGAGCTTTTGCTCTTTTCATATCCGGTTTTAAAAGCGCCGTATTTGTAATCGTATGGATAGGCCTGAAAATATTTTTTGACCTGAAAATCCATACAAAAGAGATCAGCGAGTACGGTTTCAACATGCCGGCAGGAGTTTAGTAGTACAAAGTTTATAATCCTGAAGGGAGCAGACCGGCTCTGACCCCGGAAGAATATCGCGAGAGATAACAGAGCAGAATCAGGTTCAATATTTATGATAAAAATTAAAAATAATTGTAGATTCAGTATCAACCTTAAATGAAAAATGACTACTTATAAAAACAGAAAGGAAAGTTCTATGAACAGCATAAACCACAACGAAATAAAAATAACATCAGAAATAAAACCAGCACTTTCGAAGAACGCTCTTACTGTTCTTGAAAAGAGGTATCTAATACGCGACATCAAAGGAGACATAATAGAAACTCCCGAGGGACTTTTCAGAAGGGTAGCAGGCTTTGTCGCAGCCGCCGACGCGTTTTACGGCGCGGATGAAGATCAAGTCAACAGAACTGCCACCAGGTTCTATGAGTCTATGGCCCAGTTAAAGTTCATCCCCAACAGCCCGACTCTGATGAATGCGGGGAGGCCGCTTGGCCAGCTCTCGGCATGTTTTGTTCTGCCTGTCGAGGATTCGATGGATGAAATTTTCAATTCCCTTAAAAACATGGCGTTGATTCACAAAAGCGGCGGAGGTACCGGTTTTTCGTTTTCAAAACTGAGACCGAAAAATGACATGGTAAGCAGCACCGCCGGAGTTTCAAGCGGCCCGGTATCATTCATGAACATTTTCAATTCAGCAACCGAAACAGTAAAACAGGGTGGGACACGCCGCGGTGCGAACATGGCCATTCTTAATATCGACCACCCCGATATAATGGACTTTATCCAGGCCAAATCAGACCACTCATCCCTGACCAACTTCAACATATCGGTAGCCCTTACCGACGACTTTATGAAAGCTGTAAGGAACAATGAGGAATACGATTTACTGAATCCGAGGTCCGGAGAACCGTGCGGAAGGTTGAATGCTAAAAAGATATACGACCTTATAATTGAAATGGCCTGGAAAAACGGCGAACCGGGCATAATTTTCATAGACAGGATCAACCAGTACAATCCGATAAAAAAAGCCGGTCTGATAGAGAGCACAAATCCCTGCGGAGAACAGCCGCTGCTGCCGTATGAATCGTGCAACCTGGGATCGATAAATCTGAATAAAATTCTGAAATCATCGGGGGATAAAACTGAAATAGATTTCAATCTGCTGAGAGAGATAACGAGAGATGCGGTCCACTTTCTCGACAATGTTATCGACGTAAACTCGTACCCTCTGGATGAGATAGGTATAAAAACTAAAGCGAACAGAAAAATCGGCCTCGGAATAATGGGTTACGCCGATATGCTTATAAAACTCGGATTGTCATACGATTCCGACGAAGCCTTAACAGTCGCCGAACAGGTAATGTCAACAATACAGAGTGAATCAAAGAAGGCCTCGGCGGAACTGGCGGAGAAACGCGGCGCGTTTCCCAACTTCAGCCTGTCGGAATATGCCGATAAGGGGGAAAAACCGCTCCGTAACGCGACCACTACAACAATCGCCCCGACCGGTACAATAAGCATACTTGCAGATTCATCAAGCGGGATAGAGCCGCTGTTTGCGCTGGCCTATGTAAGAAACGTAATGGATAATAACAGGCTTATAGAATCGAACCCTTCATTTGAACAGGCCGTAAAATCGCTCGGAGAGAAAATAGATTATGCTGCAGCGATGGAAAAAATCGCCAGTGAGGGAACGGCTCATAACATAGATGCTCTGCCTGAAAAAATAAAAAAAATCTTTGTAACGGCGCACGATATTTCACCGGAATGGCATATCAAAACCCAGGCTGTATTCCAGAAACATATCGATAATGCAGTTTCAAAAACAGTGAACTTTCCGCACAGTGCCACTGCCGACGATATACGCAAAGTATACGACATGGCCTTTGAACTCGGCTGCAAGGGTGTCACCGTATACCGTGACGGATCAAGGGACAACCAGGTACTTCAGATATCTTCAACAACGCCAGATAAAAAGGAGAGCGCAGAAACCCATGAAATACTCAGGGCAGTAGCGCCGCGCCCAAGGCATGATGTCACCTGGGGAGCCACGAGAAAGATGAATACCGGCTGCGGTTCTCTTTATGTAACGATAAACGAGGACGAGCAGGGGATATTTGAGGTTTTCGCAGCGATGGGGAAAGGTGGTGGATGTGCCGCAAGCCAGACCGAGGCCATAGGACGTCTCATTTCCCTTGCTCTCAGGGCCGGCGTTGACAAAGAACAGATAGTAAAACAGCTCAAGGGAGTCCGCTGCCCCAACCAGTCATGGGAAAAGGGTGGAAGGATTTATTCATGTTCAGATGCAATTGCAAAAGCGATAGAACGATACGCCGGCATCGATAACGCGAAGAGCGAGAGCAAACTTGCAGACACAGCGCAGTTTCTTGCTGAGACTAACGGCAAGGGGAACGATAATGTAATCACAGGGGTCTGCCCGGAATGCCACAGCCCGCTGGAATTTGAATCGGGATGCTCCGTCTGCCGGGGGTGCGGTTTTTCAAGATGCGGCTGACGTATATTGGTTCGATTAATGGATCCCCGCCTTCGCGGGGATGATGTTTTTCAAGTCTGCGTCTTTCTATATATATCAGACCTGTGGTCTTTTAAACGTTCAGTTTTGCCCTCTCCTGCGCCATCTTTATATTCATCATGGTGGAATTTTCAGGAACATCGGGGAGTACATCCTTCAGCATCATAGTCAGGGCTCCGTTTTTACAAACGCTGACGCAGAGTCCGCAGCCGGTACAGGCATCTTCAGCGATCGCCGCATAATATGGTGAATGCACCTCCTTCGCCGGTTTGGGCCACTTCATATGTCGATCCTATAACCGAACAGCTCCTTGGCGGTATCCTCGCCTGAAGCTGAAATCCACACAACATGATTTTAGTTTATTTTCACGATCTCAGTCTGTTTCGGGAGTTTTCCCTGGTTCAGCCTGTTGACCTGTACAGCCGTATTTAGCTGTGGTTTTGTAAAATTTAAATTGATGCTCGTGTTTTTTTCAGGGATAACTATTTTATAGTTTTTGAAAAAGATACTCCTGTCTTTTTTCGTAATGGAATTTAAATATATCTCGCTCTTGTCCCTGCTGATTTTATGTATGAAAAGAAATTTTACCGGCACATCGTCTGTGAAAAATATATTTTCAAAATACTCATCGTTTTCAAGTATAAGATTATAACCGTTCTCCTTTTCGTCATGGAGACATTTGTAAACGGTATATTTGCTGATTACCGGTATCCCCCCGGTCAGCAGGGTGTATAACAGTTTATAATCAGTTTTAAAACCGGCATAGTTTGAAAGCTCTATCTTTCCGGCATCGTCAACAAGCAGCCTGTTTTCGGCCGGATAATAGAAATATAATCTGTCCAGTTCCCTGTATGCTTCAAGCACAGTGCTTTTAAAAACATAATCAGCTATTTTCATCTTGTAATAGCCTTTTTTATCAAAGGCTATTGTACCCTCTACACGGAATTTTTTATCCCCCATATTTCCGTCTGCCGTAAAGGATGAAGATATCGTATCCGGTGAAGCGGAATTTATATCATTAATCAGCGAAAGAAATTTCTTCGCATTTTTATTTTCTGATTCATTCAAAACCGGTGCCGTGGTTGTTGAGCATCCGGAAATAAACAAAATTAGTATTAGTACTACAGATATCTTTCTACTTATCATTTTTAGTTTCTCTGTACTTCCTGATTTTTTTTTCAACTTCACTGTTCTTCTCCAGTTTCAGAGAGTTCTCCCAGCACGATACTGCCTTAACCCTGTTATCGAGTTTAAGATATGTGTCACCCAGATGGTCGTAGACTACAGAATCCGGGGTGTTAGTCTCTTTGAGTTTCTCTTCGGCAAGCAGAAGGTTTTTAAGTGCAGAGATATAGTTCCCTTTACGGTAATATACCCATCCCAGCGAATCAAGATATGCTCCGTTCTCAGGCTCAATCTCCAGCGCCCTGTTTACAAGCTCATAGGCTTCATCAATGTTTATATTTCTTTCAGCATACAGATAACCGAGATAGTTATACGACCTGGCACTGTTTTTATTGTATTTGATAGCCTGCTTCAGGTTTTCTATGGCTTTATCGATATCCTTGAGTTTCTCGTAGGCGACGGCAAGGTAAAAGTAGTAGGTCTCTTCGTCGTTCTTGATCGATATAGCCCTGAGAATATTGTCTCTGGCAGCACTGTTTTTACCCTCCCATATCTGAACCATCCC
>CAYTNW010000052.1:0-5499 GCA_964439325.1 uncultured Leptospirales bacterium
CCCACGATCCTGGCCATGAAGGTAAACCTCTCCTTCGTTGTGTTGATGTGCAGCAGTGCCATAAAGAGCAGGGCAAAGAGGTGGCTCATATTAAGTATGACCTGAAACGATTCCCTTGTGATATGCCCCTTCATGTTCAGGATATTAAGCAACGCGGGGAAAGTAGCACCAATGACGCAGGGTATCCCTATGAGCAGCATCCTCCTCAGCTCATCCCCTCTGAGCTGGTAAAGCCTCAGCACCAGCGAGATCATGAACAAAGCCGTGTTTGCGAGTATGACCATGCCGATGAACCTGCCGGCTGCAATGGAGTTCAGGTCATAGTAATGTCCGTCGTACCTGAAAATATTCCCGGAGTTCCATGTCATGTAAAAATATATTCCTGAACATATAAAAATGATCATGTACTGGATCATTGAGACAGAGCGCGCCAGGCGCCTGTTCTTGTCATCGGGATACTGCAAGATCAGTCCGGTGAGGTGAAGTTCCGCAGCAAGAACAGACGGTACCGTGATCCACCTGAAAAACGCTGCCGCAGGATGATACAGGCTGAATGAAATGAAAAAAGCAAAATGAAACAGAGAGAGGAACACGTAGGCCCACCCCAGGTGAAGCGTGGTTCCTGATTTTTCACCCGGACGAAGGAAAAAAACCGCCAGGGTCAGAGAAAAGGCTGTTACTATGACTGAACCCGCAGAGAGTTGCGTCATGTAAATTTGCGCGGCAATATTTGAAAAAAAATCCACCCCATGTTCCTTTGCGTGCTGTAAAATAAATATACAGATAATCCGCACATAAGACAAAAATTACGCCTCCGGGGCTTGACTTTTTAATAAAACATGCTATAATGAGGCGGGAAACATTTATCGTCCTTCAATCACATAGAGACCGGCAAAGTATCGTACTGCCCCGTAAGGAAGCAGCGGAGGCATGTATGCTACAAATAGAACACCGGTATAAAAAAACAGTGGGGGATAGTTTTTATGAAAGAAGCCGTAATACTCGGCGCAAGCCGTACTCCGATCGGAGACTACATGGGATCACTCAGCGGAGTATCAGCCGTAGAGCTGGGCATAGTCGCTGCAAAATCAGCCATGGAAAAAGCCGGAATTAAACCTGAGCAGGTTGATGAACTCATCGCAGGGCATTGCCTCCAGGCAGGAAACAAGGGAAATACCGGAAGACAGGTAGCCCTCGGTTCAGGATGCAGGGTAGAATCTGTATCATGTACAGTTACCCAGCTCTGCCCCGCATCTATGCGCGCGACAGAGATTGCATCTCAGCAGATCATGCTCGGCAAAAACGACATCGAGGTTGTTGCAGGAATGGAAAGCATGAGCAACGCTCCGTACATGTCACTTGGCGCAAGAAAGGGGCTCAGGATGGGCGACCAGCCATTCGTGGACCACATGCTCCATGATGGACTCGTTGATGCCTTCAACAACTACCACATGGGAATCACCGCTGAGAACCTTGCAGAGCAGTATAAGGTCACACGCGAAGAGCAGGATGAGTGGGCATACATGAGCCACCAGAGGGCAATCGCAGCAATTAAAAATGGCGAATTCAAAGCCGAGATCGTACCGGTTCCGGTAAAATCAAAAAAGGGGGATGTATTTATAGACACAGATGAGCATCCCCGTGCTGACATCAACATGGACTCACTTGCAAAAATGAAACCCGCGTTCAAAAAAGACGGGACAGTAACCGCAGGCAACGCATCAGGACTCAACGACGGCGGCGCATCACTCGTGCTTTCCAGCGCAGACAAGGCGAAAGAACTGGGCCTGAAACCCCTGGCAAGAATAGTGTCAACCGCGTCAGCGGGTGTTGATCCCAAGATCATGGGATTCGGCGTTGTTCCGGCAGTACAGAAGGCGCTTAAATTCGCAGGCCTCACAATGAGCGACATAGGAATATGGGAACTCAACGAGGCATTCGCGTCACAAATAATTGCGTGCAACAGGGAACTGAAGATTGACAAGGAGATAATCAACGTTAACGGTTCAGGTATATCCCTTGGCCACCCCGTTGGTCAGACAGGCGCGAGACTTATAGTTACCCTGCTCCATCTTATGCAGAAGAGAAACATCAGGTACGGGTGCGCTTCACTCTGCGCAGGAGGCGGCCCTGGTGTTGCAACAATTATTGAGCTCATCAAGTAGCTTTAAGGTTACAATAAGCAAACGAAGAGGCTGCTCCAGGGCAGCCTCTTCGTTTCAGAGTGCAACTGTTCTCTGCGCAAAAAAAGGCTGCCTTTCGGCAGCCTCTTTTTTATGGACTGTAAGAGTTCAGGATTAGAGAACTGATTTACATCCAAGAGCGATTTCATAGCCGTTCTGGCCTTCATCTTCGTCAGAATCAGGACCAACAACTACATCGCCGCCGAGGAAATATGCTGCTTCAACAAAGATGCATGTTTTGGGAATGATGTCATAAGAAACTTTAAGGTCGATCTCCATTCCAAGGCCTTTGTCGCCAGCTGTATTTTCTTTTGCAAGTGTCACATATCCAAACTGTGCGAATATTGTCAGGCTGTTGCCTTCAATCGGTTTAACTTCAGCATTGAAACCATAGATCATAAGGCCAAGAGCATTAGCTGTCTGATCATAGAGAGGTGATGTTCCCTGTCCACCGAACTGGTATGCTGCATCCATAGCATTGATAAGGAATAGCCTGCCGAAAGTTGCGCCATAACCAAGTATGTCTTTCATTGGTTTAACATAGTTTGATGTCTTGTCATCTGTTGCATTATCATCACCAGAATACATTGTCGCGAACACACTGATTTTTGCTATTTCTATGGGGTTAACCGTGATAACAGCATCAGCTGCATATCCGCCGAGTTTCATCTCTGCTGCATCTTCGCCGTATTTTCCACCCAGGTATGCGCCTGTTACTTCAAATGAGAATAATTCTTCAAGGGCACCTGTAACATTAAGTGCAACGTTATATGCAGCTGTTTTATCCAATGTAGCTACTGTAGTTGGATTATTATCGCCACTTGTAAAATACATGAAGCCTGGCCTAATCTGTACAAAATCTTTATCGCCGAGAGCAATTTTCACAGGGATATCTAGTGCGTAGGTGTTCAGATCATCTTTGTCTTCATCACCAGCAGCATTTTTTGTGGCCCCGTCATACTCGTTAATTTTGATGTATGCAATTACCGGCTTAACAGTAATTCCATCCAGGTCGACAGAATAATTAATCGATGCAAGAGCAAAGTCGTTGTCAACAACGAAGGGGAACTTGTATCCGTCAAGACCAGCTGTAATACCAAGGCCTTCAAGGAAGAAATTTGCAAACTTCAGGTTTGCCCATTTTACCTCAACTTCCTTGTTGTCTGTACCTGCGTCAGCGCCTGCATCAGTAGCTTCTTTACCAAAATCCTGGTCGATCTCAAGTTTAACAATACCCTTTACATCGCCTTTACCGATAGTAAAAGAGGGCCTTAACCTGATGTGAGCTGCATCATAGGCAAAATCATTCTGTGCGCCCATGAAACCAACGAGGAAACTGTCGAGGCCGAAAGTAAAAGCTGTTTCATCCTCTGCTACTACTTCTTTCTTAGTTGTGTCCTCAACTTTTTTTGTGTCATCTTTTTTAGTTGTGTCCTCAACTTTTTTTGTGTCCTCTTTCTTCGTGTCATCTTTAGTCGCTTTCTGTGCAACAGCGCCTGTCACGAAGAAAAGAACTGTCAGAACTGCTAAAAATTTCTTCATCCTATTCTCCTTTTTTTAAAATTCTGTGCTGATATTAACCTTAATAATTTACATAAAAGTCAAGAGGAAATAAAAAAAATATCAATTATTTATGAAGATATTAATTTAATCCGGGACTTACGCAATAATTGCGCCACCACAAATTATTACATCCGTTATGCGATAAACGGCATGAAAACTGCTTGCCATAAATGAACCGTGCATAACACTCAAACAACGCTATATATGGAGTACGATATGAACACTCAGATTAAATCTGCCGGACAAAGCCGCAGGAACGCCTTAAAAAAAATTCTCTCCGCCCCCTTTGCCGCGAACACCCCTGCATTTTTTAAAATGTTACGTAAAACACATTACGTATTAACGCTATCATTATTCTTTTTTTCAGCATCATGTTCAGATAATGACGGCATTGCGCTTCATGAACAGAAAATCAAAACCGGCCAGTCAGGCTTCACTATACTCATGCCACAGTCTCCGTCTGAGACAGTACAGAGCGTGAATACACCAGCCGGTACTATTGTAATACACCTCTACTATGTGAACCTGGAGAAAGCTGCATTCGCAGTGTCATTCAATGACCTTCCGGAAAAGGAACCCGGATCATCAGCAGACCCGCAGCAGGTACTGGCGTCAAGCAGGGACGGATTCCTCCAGACCACCGGAGGGAAGCTGGCTTCTGATAAAGAATTGAAATCAGGCAAATACCCGTGCAGGGAGTACGAGGTTGAGGCAGGGGAGATGGTTTATTTTACAAGGGCATACCTGGTAAAGAAACGTCTGTACCAGGTCATGATCGCACTGAGTACTGACAAACGCCGCTCAGGCATTGTTCCGAAGTACCTTGACTCCTTCAGGCTGGACGAGTAACGGCGTCAGCTCAGGAAGTAAGGCTGACGCTTTTTGCTGCATCAATCCTGCGCTTAATCGAAGGGTGGCTGTAGAAAAAGAATTCAACAACCGGATGAGGTTCCTTATCTGAAAGGTTGATCGCCGCGAGTTTCTCCATGGTGCTGGTGAAAGCCTCCAGGTTGCCTGTCGTGGCAAGAGCGTATGCGTCAGCCTGGTACTCGTACCTTCGTGAAATTGAATTGGTTACAGGCATCATGAGGAGCCCGAAAAATGAAAGGTAAAGCATGAGTACGGGGAGTGCGGCAAGGTCGTATATGTGAGCAAAGCCCATTTTTGAGACAGTCCACGCGTAGCTCTGACCGCAGAGATAGAATGATGCGAAAATGACTACAGTGCTGAACATTATATTTTTTACTATATGTCTGTATTTATAGTGTCCTGCTTCGTGGGCAAAGACCACGCCGATTTCATCAACGGTAAAATTTTCAAGAAGTGTGTCGCTCAGGATGATCCTTTTTGTTTTACCCAGACCCGTAAACCCGGCATTGGCCTTCTTCGTGTCCTTGCTCATATTGAATGAAAAAATACCTTTTATGTTTATGTTGACATCAGCAAGAATCTTCTCGACACGCTCCTTGATTTCACCGTTGTCCAGTTCCTTAAACTTGTAGAAAAGCGGAAATATTACAACAGGCGCTATGCGTGCAAGAAAAACTGAAAGGACAAAAACAAAAAGGCCGAACCAGAACCACCACAGGTTGCCTGTCGACCTGATGAACCAGTAGAATGCCAGGGCCACCGGCACGCCTATGACGATGTTGAGGGCAGTTCCCTTGAGGCTCTCCTTCAGCCACCCGAAGAAGGTCTGGTTTGAAAGCCCGAACCTGTGTTCAACCACATAACCGCCGTAAAAATCCATAGG
>CAYTNW010000052.1:5599-12323 GCA_964439325.1 uncultured Leptospirales bacterium
GGTTTGAAAGCCCGAACCTGTGTTCAACCACATAACCGCCGTAAAAATCCATAGGGACCGAGATCACAGAGAATATGATACCGCAGAAGAAAACAAAAACAAGGAAGTTGACATAATCGTTTCCGGTTATCATTGAATGCGACGCGATGAAAGCCGCAAGCCCGCTGAAAGCCAGTGCGATAAGCAGCCCCAGGTCTATGACCATGCCCGCGATGGTGAGCCTGATCTTGATTCTGTTATAAGCTTTATCTTTAAGTTCTTTTTCCATGTTATATTCCTGTGTTTGATGACTCAACGACTAATCACCCCCAGCCGACAGACTTAATCTTTCCATAAATCGTTATCGGCTTCCCCCGTAGGGGGCTCTTAAATTATTTGTTATCCATAAAATACATAAACACCCTCCGGGGGTGGCGGTGTTATGTATTAATTAACTTAAAGATTACTCGCCGGGGGTGCACCTTCAAGGATGAGAGTTACTCCTACACCAGCCCGCGACCCAGGTTAAAGGCCTTGAGGTTCTGTTCGATAAACTTTTCGTTCACCATTTCCTTTATCGCTGTTTCCCAGTCACTGGTCTTGAAGTCCAGAAACTTCGAAAGGCAGCCGAGCATGACTATGTTCAGGGCCTTCTTCGTACCTGCCTCTTTAAGTGCCTCGGTCGTATCGACAATAATTGTACCTGGAAAATTTTTCTTCATAAAATCTTCAATGTCGTCGGGATACTTCATTGCTCCGATTTCTACAGGCGCGGGATTTATCTGTTCCCTGTTCACAATGAGTCTGGCGCCGGGTTTCAGGTAATCAAGCTTTCTCATGGCCTCAAGGAGTTCCAGGCATACGACGTAGTCAGCCCCGCCTTTAGGGATGAGCGGTGAAGCAACCTCGGTGCCGAACCTCACGTGGCAGTCAACGCTTCCGCCGCGCTGTGCCATCCCGTGAACCTCGGACTCCTTCACATCGAAGCCGTTCTTCATCGACACCTCCATGAGCACCTTGCTCGCAAGTATTACACCCTGTCCGCCCACACCTGCAAATATAACGTTTTTCATAATTTCCTCACTTCTTCAAGATGCACTTGCGTTTTGTTATAATAACAGAGGGCTCCTTCGCGGCGACCTCATCCTTAATTACGCGCTCAAGGTCATCGACATCCCGCGGGTCAATAACAGTGACACGCTTCACGCCGCATGCGCGTGCCATCATTTCAAGGTCAAGTTCATGCGTGGGATCTCCCATGAGCGTAAAGCCGGTTGCCGGGTTCTCCTGGTGGCCGGTCATGGCCGTCACACGGTTGTCGAGTATGATCACAGTGCCTGTGCCCCTGTTATAGACCATATCTATAAGGCCGGTTATCCCTGAATGGATGAACGTAGAGTCGCCTATAACCGCGACTGAGTTCCTTGCCATCTCGTCACCCCTTGCCTTCTCGAAACCAAGGTGCATGCCGATACTGGCGCCCATGCAGCCCTGCGAGTGCATCATGCCGTAAGGGGGCAGGGCGCCCAGGGTATAACAACCTATGTCACCGTTAACGATGTAGTCCAGTTTCTTCAGCGTGTTGAACACGAAAGCGTGAGGGCAGCCTTTGCAGAGTCCGGGGGGACGGCCCGGCAGGTCACCTGTGTAATCGGGTACAGCTTTGACAGCCTGTTTTTTGTTGATCGACAGGTCAACGATTTCCGGTGTAAGCTCGCCGCATAATGGAACAAGTTCCTTACCGGTAACCTTTATTCCAAGAGCCTTGACGTATTCTTCAATGAACGGGTCAAGCTCCTCAACGACATAGAGTTCCTCAACCTGTGAAGCGAATTCCCTGATCATCGCATCGGGAAGGGGCCAGACCATGCCGATCTTGAGTATGGAGTCGTCCGGGCAGACCTCTTTAACGTACTGGTACGCCACGCCGTTTGCGATTATGCCGCGCTTTTTGTTTTTCCATTCGATCCTGTTGAGTCCGGATTTCTCGGAGTATTCCTTCAGCTTGATCATCTGCTCTTCGATGAACACATGCCTGGGCCTTGCGTGCGCGGGGAGCATTACGTATTTTTTCGGGTTGCGCACAAATGGTTTCAGCGGCACATCCTTCCGCTCGCCAAGTTCTACGGGCCCCTGAGAGTGCGCTATACGCGTTGTTATTCGCACAAGTACTGGCCTGTCGAACTGCTCGGAAAGATCAAAGGCAAGCTTTGTAAATTCCTTGGCCTCGCCGGGGCTGGCCGGGTCCACCATGGGCAGCTTGGCAGCGCGGGCGATGTGCCTGTTGTCCTGCTCGTTCTGCGAACTCCACGCGCCGGGGTCGTCGGCGTTTATGATGACAAGGGCGCCGTTCACACCGGTATACGAGAATGTAAAGAGCGGGTCCGCCGCCACGTTTAGCCCGACGTGTTTCATGGTTACCAGGGACCTTGCTCCTGCAACAGACGCTCCTGCCGCGACCTCAAGTGCCACCTTCTCGTTCGGCGACCACTGCGATTTTATTTCGCGGTAGTCCCTGGCTACGGTTTCAAGTATTTCAGTGCTGGGGGTACCGGGGTATCCTGCTGCGACATTACACCCTGCCTCCCATGCACCGCGGGCAATGCCCTCGTTTCCCAACATTACTTTTCTGGTCATTTATTCTCTCCGATCAGATCAATCTTTCTTACAATATTATAACCGCTCCCTTCGAGCGCACTCTTCGCGGCCTCAATATCCTCGAACCTGAAAATCATCACAGCCTTGCCGTCGCGTTTCTCTGTGAAGGCATACATGTATTCAATGTTGAGGTTCTTCTGCGCAAACACGTCAAGGGCCCTGCAGAGAGAACCGGGCGTATCATCGATCTCAAGAGCCAGTACATCATTAACTGAACAGGTAATGTTGTTGTCCCTGAGAGCCTTGTGGCCCCTTTCGGAATCGCTTACGATCATCCTCAAAATCCCGAAATCCGACGTCTCGGCAATTATAAGTGTTATGATATTAATATTTTCGTCTGCAAGGACTTTAAGCACCCTCTGCAGGTGCCCCGGTTTATTCGACACAAATGCTGAAAGCTGTGTTACGTTCATCCCTCTCCTCCATGCCTGAATCAGATTTTTCTTTTATCAACTACGCGGACAGCCTTGCCTTCGCTGCGCGGTATGGTCTGCGGCTCCACGAGCGTCACCTTGGCATTTATGCCGAGCACACTGCGGAACCTGTCAGATATATTTTTTGACAGAGTATTGAGCACCTTTATTTCATCCGAGAATATCTTCTCGTTGACCTCAACCATTACCTCGATGTCGTCCATTGATCCCTTCCTGTCAACGATAATCTGGTAGTGAGGCTCGATACCCTCTGCCTGCATGAGTATAGTCTCAATCTGGCTCGGGAACACGTTGACGCCCCTGATTATGAGCATATCATCGGACCTGCCGCTCACCTTGTCCATCTTCACAAGGGTCCTGCCGCATTTACAGCTGTCATGGTAGAGCCTCGTAATGTCCCGCGACCTGTACCTGATACCAGGGAAGGCCTCCTTGGTAAGCGATGTGTACACGATCTCGCCCTTTGAACCCTCTGGCAGGACCTCTCCGGTTTCGGGATCGATGATCTCAACATAAAAGTGGTCCTCCTGCACATGAAGCCCGGATTTCTGTGAGCATTCGCATGACACGCCCGGACCTATGACCTCGCTGAGTCCGTAAATATCGTACGCGTCAATCTTCAGGCGTTTTTCAATTTCAAGCCGCATGGCCTCGGACCAGGGCTCAGCGCCGAAAACGCCTACGCGCAGTTTGATGGAAGTGAAATCAAAACCGGGCAGGTTTTTTTCAATATGGTCCGCTATGTTCAGAGCATAAGAAGGAGTACAGGCCAGCACCGTGGTCCCGAAATCCTTAAAGAGCATGAGCTGCCTCGGGGTATTGCCGCCGGAGATTGGGACTGTAAGCGAGCCGAGCTTTTCAGAGCCGTAGTGAAGACCAAGCCCGCCCGTAAAGAGCCCGTATCCATAGGCGACCTGGATAATATCGTTATCGGAAACACCGTAAGAAGCCAGGCTGCGCGCCACGACCTCGGCGAAGACATTCACATCGTTCTTCGTGTAGCCGACGACCGTGGAATTTCCGGTTGTACCTGAAGATGCATGTACCCTGACCACCTTGTTCATGGGAACCGCGAAGAGGCCATAGGGGTAGTTGTCCCTCATGTCCTGTTTGGTGAGGAACGGTATGCGCCTCATGTCGTCCAGGCTTTTGAGCTGGTCAGGATGGAACCCGGCCCCGTCAAATTTCTTTTTATAAAACGGGACGTTGGCATAGGCATGGTTTACAGACCACCTGAGCCGCTCCAGCTGGAGCTCCTTCATCTTCTTTTCCGGCATTGTTTCAATTTCTTTATTGAACATGGGAATCCTCTTTAAAAACGCAAATACCCCTGCGGGGCGCTGATTTCGGGGATAAACGCTCATATCCCCCCTGTGCTTATTCATAATTTTATAAGTGCCGGAATTAATCAAACGATTATTATGGAGAAGGTAAATATTTTTTATAGACCGCTGTCAGGGAGTATTATTGCAGCGATAAAAACATACTTGACCTCACGCATTTCAATATGTATATATGTACTATACATATTATCGGAAAAAAAATGAAAGCATCAGTAATTGACCTGCGCAACAAAATGAGCAAAATAATAAAGGCCCTTGACCGTAATGAAAAGGTCATCCTCATGTATCACGGAAAAGAGAAAGCTGAAATTATCCCCATAAGAAGCGAGGTTAACCTGAAAATTAAAGAACATCCTTTTTTCGGCATGAATAGAGGTTCAGACAAAAAAGTAGAAGAACAAATGAATGACCTCCGTGGCGGAAGATTCAATGATCTTTGATACTGACATACTCATATGGGTGCAGCGAGGCAACCAGAAGGCATCCCTGCTTATTGAAAACACTGATAACCGTTTAATCTCGATACAGACATACATGGAACTTCTACAATGCACACAGAATAAAATTCAGCATTCATATATCAGGGACTTCCTGAAAGATTTCAGGTTTTCCCTTCTGCCGCTGACAGAAAACATAGGGCACAGGGCTGCCATCTATATTGAAGAGTATTCCATGTCATCAGGCATGAGGGCCGGTGATGCAATAATTGCAGCAACAGCAGTTGAAAACAACCTTATGCTATGCTCCGGAAACACAAAGCACTTCAAGATCATAAAAGACCTGCGCTTTAAACCTTTTCACCCCTCTGAATAATCGCCATTTTTTTATGGACAAAAAATTATCCGGCTCCAACCTGCCCCTGTAATTAAATTCCACGGAGGTAGCCATGCCGCTTTTTACAGTTGATGAAACAAAATGCCTGAAGGACAAGATCTGCATCAAGGAATGCCCCATGCAGATCATAATAATGAAATCCACCGAGGATACCCCCGTACCAGCAGCAATGGCCGAACAGATCTGCATCAACTGCGGACACTGCGTTGCAGTCTGCCCTACAGGCGCGCTGAAGCTTGGCTCAATGGACCCCGGAAACTGCGAATCGCTGGGCAATGACTGGAACCCCGGATACGAGACAATCAGCAGGTACATGAAGGCGCGGCGCTCTGTGCGCAAGTTTAAAAAAGAAAGCGTTGACAAAGTCAGGCTCGAAGAACTGATCAGGGTCGCGGCACACGCGCCCTCAGGCCACAACTCGCGGCCCGTACAATGGTCAGTTTTCACCGAACACGACCGGATCAAAGAACTTGCCGGATCGGTCATAGGATGGATGAACTGGATGAAGGAGAACCAGCCCGAGGTCGCAAAGGCAATGCACTTTGACATGATAACAAAAGCCTGGGAATTCGGCATAGACGTTGTAACATATAACGCCCCCGCAATCGTCATAGCCCATGGCGGCAGGAAAAATCCCCATGCACAGATAGGATGCACCATAGCGCTCGCCCACCTTGAAGTTGCGGCACCATCATACGGGCTCGGTTGCTGCTGGGGCGGGTTCCTCACATGGGCTGCAGGTTCATGGGAACCGCTTAAAGAGAAGATCGGGCTTCCCGAAGGCCATGTAATGCACGGGAGCATGCTTGTTGGATACCCGCAGTTCAGGTACCACAGGGTGCCGGTACGTGAAGCTAAGATAGACTGGAAGTAGATTTTGTTTAATTGCACTCACAACTGGGATTACAATAAACTTAACAATCATTGCTATTGTCATGAATTACCTCACAAGCAACGTAATTCAGATTTTGGTAACGTCAGTAGCCCTATGGGGCTGTTAAAGGGGCTTGGCCCCCTTTAACCTCGCAACGAATTAATTTTAATCATTGAACATCATTAATACTTTCAGTTAGACTTCATCATAATAATTCAGGATATTCCAGGAATAGTAAGAAAAATAAGGGGTATCCTGATATGATCAGTCTTTCTTTTCATTCTGGATAAATTAAATAAAATTCCCGAAACACTGAGCAATGTCTGGAATATAAGTAATATATAAATTAGACTGTAAATCCATTGCCCCCCGCTTCTTAAACCCGGGCGACTTATGGCTGATTCTGAATGTGTCGGGTTTGCTATCGTACAAAAGGATAAAAACTATGACAAAAATTATCCAGAGAATTGTAGATATACCGCTAATAAGATTGAGAATAAATTCCGATCCGCGTTTTTTTCTTTCATAAATTCCTTCGTATATTTTACTAACAGTTTCCTGAAAAACTCGATTTAAGAATAAAATTAATTGCCATAGCGATC
>CAYTNW010000053.1:0-11619 GCA_964439325.1 uncultured Leptospirales bacterium
TCGTAAGGCAGGCCAAGAGTGGTCAGAGATGTCCAGTTGAATGTCAGGCTTGTGGCTGTATTGCTATAGCCGCCCCAGTTGGTAAACGGTGTGCTGCCTGTTCCGGGTGCATCGCCGTCAGAGTTTGCGGATGTTCCGTTTCTGCCAGGAGGGTCATTCCTGTCCCAGTTGACAATAACCGTGGCAGGATTGGATGTGATTTCGCCAACGGTGTCCTGCTCATCATCGTATGCGCTGCCTGTGATGGAAATGACGCGGTAGGTCATAGGTGCGGTCGTGCCGTCTGTTACGTCTGCTGTGGCCGGGGTGGTCACAAGCGTGGTGCCTACGGTACCGCCGCTAAGTATGGTCACGGTAAACGTGGCGGCTGTTTCAACGCACTCCACAGTGAGAGTCGTGTTTCCCCTCATGGTGCGATCACCGCCCAGGGATAAGCTGTTGTTTTCGAGCCTGGCTGTCAGTTGTATCTGAGTGCCGGGTACGTTCAGGCTTCTGTAATAGGGAGCGTTTATGCCGCCGCCGTTTTGTATAATAATATTGGTTATTTCAACCCTGTTGGTGTTGATCGTAATGTTCTGTGATTCCACATTCAAGGCGCTTATAGACGTTGTTGCTGTTGTGACCTGGACCCGCAGTGTGTGGTCACCCAGGCCTGAAAACGCCGCATCGGCCACGTTGTATAATAGGTCGGTTTCATCCGCATCGGTGGTATAGGATATACCGTCGTAAAGAAGCGCCGTATTGGTTATTTCATTTGTGCCCAGGGTCGCATATGTCTGTACCGTGTCTGCCAGGCCGGTTTTCACTGCGTCTGTCACGTAATAGATCACCTCGTCCCCTGTCACCGTGAAGGGCAGGTGGTCTGGATTGATCCTGAGGTCAGCAGCGTCTCCATTAGCCTGGAAGTTATATACATCAACGTGCGTTGAAAGGCCGAAGGCCATGCTTATGCTGTCATGTCCTGGTATAACGGTATCGTCGTCGGTAACAGTCGCCTCTACGGTGTTTGTGTCCTGATTAAAATCGGAATTGCTCCAGTGGAGCCTTACTGTTATGGTGTAGTCTATGTTCGAGTAGATGCCCGTGTTGTTCGTAACAGAGATTATGTCCAGGTTGGAGGTAGTGCTCGATGCGGGTGTTTCTATATTATAAACAAATTGAGCACAAGATGTTCCCGCGTGGTCATTTATGTCAAGGGTTATGGTGCCCCACTCCGAGGCAAGGGTGTTCATAGGGTCTGTTGCAAGTATCCTGAAACTGTAGTCCCTTCCGGCAAGGTAATAAGACCTGCCGTTTGACAGGGTAGTGGGCGAATCCACGGCAGCCAGGGTCACGGATGTTATTGCGCCCTTTAAGTATTCAGTGCTGGTAAATAGAGCTAATATTAAAACAGGCAGTATTATTTTAATGTTTAATTTCTTCATAACAAAACACACTGTAATATATATAATAAAGAAAGCAATTACAATAAATAATTGACTTTTCTATATAACATTGTGACATTTAAAATGTCAAAAGGATTATAATAAATTTACGGGTATTTGATACCATGAACAGGGAAAAACTGAAAAATTACATAAAAACAGGCACTATAAAACATTTTTGCTTCCTCTTAATATCTGCGCTGATACTTACCTTGGCATGCGGCAATGAGGCTAAAACTCTTCTTCCTGATGAATATACGATTGAAGCACCCACGTCAACCACCACAGGCTATTACTATCCCGAGGTTCAAGCCGCATACCCCAACGCTTTAAGCACGGATATTCCCTCTAATACGAAGATTATTATAATATTTAATATGCCCATTGACCAGTCTGACCTGGCCGGTGCAATATCCATTACAAGGAACGGTTTTACACTCACCGGCGGCGGAGCTGATTACACAATGGCCACTACTCCCCGAACTGCAACAATAACCTTCACCGCTGCCCTTGCTGATGCAGACATCATTGCTGTGGTTGTGGCCAACACGGTCAGGGATTTCAATGACACGGTTTATATGCCGTCAAACTATACTTTCGGCTTTACAGTGCCTGCCGGCGCAAACGCAGACACTACCGCCCCCGTACTCTCGGCAGCAGGTACACCGGCAGGGGGGGGGGCTCCAAGGATCGGTTCGATAAGTGTCTCCTTTAACGAGGATATTGATTTTAGCACAGTAAACAGCGCTACGTTCAGGCTGAGAAACATAGACACAGGCGATTACATGCCTGCCATCTACGGCTATAATGCAGGAACGAATACAATATACCTGTACCCTGCGGTGCAGCTTGCAGTCAGCACGAACTACACCGTATACCTTGAGACGGGGATTAAAAATATTTCAGGGCTGTCTTATGCGGGTTCAAACTGGTCGTTTACCACTGTGGCTACAAACATCGACCCTGTTGCAGGCAACCCTGTGATAGACGGACCAGTCATAATATCCCTTGCACCCACTGAGCTTGGAGTTACATGGAATACTGACCAGGTGACCAGCTATGTTTTTCATTACGGTATGGGCGATGATACGGCCCTTTCTTCAAACCAGACAGATTACCGCTCATCGCGATTTCTGAATCTCACTGGCCTCATTCAGGGGGCAAGGTACTGGTACTATGTTTCATGCACTGACCTTGACGGCAATACTACAAGCAGTTCTCCGATGCAGCAGGTGAACCTCCTCACTGGCGAGGCCCCTTCTACCCTGTCAGCCGGTGCAAATAATCAGTACAGTCTTGTTTCAAGACCCTACTACAGCAGCCCCTCCGCAACTACCGATGGAGTAATCCTCTTCTGGGCCGACACTAACGCTACAAGCACCAGGCTCTATGGCCGCCTCTTCTCTTCCGTAATGGGAGACCCGTGGGGTGCTTCAAAACCGCTTTTTGCAAACTCATCCACTAATTATACCTTCGAGGCTACGGCTGATGACGGGCTTGGTGGAGTGATAGTTCTCGCCTGTACCGGTACAAACCAGATATATGCCAAGCGCTACGATTTATCGGGTGCAATGGTAAACTGGGGAACAGCCGCTGATGAAAGTCCCACTGACGGTCTGGATACGGGCATACTGATCGATTCAGGCGTGAACGCAGGCGCTGCTGTTGTTTACCAGGGGATGATAGAGCCCCTGCTCTCGGGCCAGGTCGACGAGGGCGGGCTTGCGATGACATATCCCTTCTTTGAAGATATGAGCATAACAGGGAATCCGCTGGCTAATTACGCATCAGACAATGACATACTTTATAAACCGGCCTCAGACACAGCCACTTTTATCGATATGAGCCTCTGGGACCACAGCTATGTGCTGGGTCAGGATACCTCAGGGTTCTACACGGCGTCCACAGCCTTTATACTGGCAGGCGGCACCGCCGCAGGCAGCTCTACCATACGCAATCATGACATGAATGTCACTGACCGCAATGAAAATGACAAAACATTCTACCTGGTCCATGGAGCTACTCCAACCGTGGCCATAGGCTCAATCGTACTGTTAAACGGCACCCAGTACATGAGGGTCAGCGCTTATACACCACTGACCTTTTCTGCGCTTGATTCGGGAACAGAGTCTGCGCAGAATGCGGACCACCTGTACGATGTTAATGGCAACTTTACGGGCGTGACAAATCTCAATCAGTACGATGTTGTCATAGATACATCTGCGACACCACAGTATGCAATAATAACTGCCCCTGTAAGTTATTCATCAGACCTGACTCTGAGTAGCAGTATCTTTACAGCCACAGAAGGCTATTCCCTGTATAACAGGGTGAAGAATAATACCGCAGGTGTAGGGAGCGGAGCAGGATATGTTTATAAATTGGGTGAGTTTGCTTCTGGTGTTGCGGATGGGGATCTCATATTCAAGGTCAATAGCACTTATACTGCAATTTTGGGAGGGCCTTATCCGATTACTATTACAACAATCAGCACTATTACTTTTAATTCTTCACTGGTAATTAACGAGAATGAATACTTTATCATTGTTTCCCAGACACCTCTCGCTTTAGGGGCTGCTGATAACGGTGCAAGCATTATAGTTAATATTGGGGCCAACTGGTCAGGTGTAACCGCAGCTTCAGGCACAGACGGCGACCTTGTCAGGAACACCAGCGCGTCAGCCTTTGCATATGTGACTGAAAAGTCCGCCACCGTGCTTAAGCTTTCGTCTGACATCTTCAGCGGTTCCTCACAGGGTTACGCCATATACCACGAGTTCTGCAGGACCCATAATACATATACAGAGCAGGTGGCAGGCTATTACGAGATTGTCCTGGACGACACCATTTCCCCTGTAACGGTCGTCGCAGATGGTAATTCTGCGGTGTTCTATAACGCAATTATTACATGGACCTCTGACGCGTCAAACACTTTCCCGACCAATCCCTTTTATGAAAATGATTTTGACCTAACGACCTATGGCTTTGCAACAGGGGGCACGCTTGGTGATGTAGTCTTTAACTACAGCAGCGGGACAAACGCATATATAGATACCGGGTCTTACGCCATTCATCAGTACGCCATGAGCCTCTCCTCTGATATTTTTACGGCAGACGGCCAGGACTACAGGATCTACGGATTCTATATTGCAAACACATATTGGCCCCACGTGGCAGATTCAGGCATCGCTGACTCAACTACTTCGTACCACCTGACAGATGCCTCCCATTTCGGTTCAGTTACTGCCGGAGATGTGGTCTTCAACGCGTCAAACAGCTATTATTCACTTGTCACGGCTGTCGCTTCAGGCAGCCTTACTCTGGCAAACGATATATTCACAAACAACAACCCGTACCTTGTGACGCACAGGTGCGGCGTACTCTACGCATGGCAGGACCCGGCTGGCGGGGTGTACGCCAAGATACTGGCTCTTGACCTTTACGGCGCCGAAACTGAGCCCGCAGAGCTTGTTCCGGAAAATACCATTGACAGCACTGCGACAAACCCGTGGGTCATTCCCGACGGTTACGGCAACGCATACTTGATCTACCTGGATACAACAGATAACGACATACAGGTGAATTTCTACAATATGCGGAATTCGTCTGGCATACTGACTCTGCACTGGACAGCGGAGATCGATACAAATACTTTAGATGACGAATTCATACTCGATGTGAGGACGGACGGCGAGGGGGGCTTTGTTATAATGTATATGTACGGATCGGAACTCCGCGTGCAGAGGATAGTGACAAACAGCCATTTTTCGGCGACAGCTGTTTCGCGGCTGTGGGGCGCAACCGGACGCCTTGTGACAAGTTCCGCATCTCTGGCCGAACCTTCAATGGCCTATGATAAAACAAATGACGCGGTCGTAGTGTCATGGACAGACGGCGTTACAGACATCTATGCACGCAGGGTTGGTTCCACGTCATCCTCTGTAATACAGGTGACAAACCTTGCCACAGTACAGCGCCGTTCATCGGTATATGTGAACAACGCAGGCACACGAGCGCTTGTGGTATGGGATGACAACAGGTTCGTAGACAGCTCCGGCTACGGGGTTTTCGGCATGAGGCTCGATATCGACACCGGTACAGGGGCCATGGCCAAGAGCAGCGTGTGGAACGCCAACGGCTCGGGCACTGCTGACACTGACGGCGTGGCAATAGTTCTTGACAGCTTCAATGAAAATGCAACGTATCCGCTGCTGGTCCCGGTGAACAACAACAGTACCATTAACCTTTTCTGGACCGATTACCAGACCTCTGCCAACGGATCTGACCTCTTATACATGAACCCGTTCCAGACGTACGTGCCGTCGTTTTAGTATTTTTATTGGGATCTGTTTAACGCGCGGGGCATTATCCCCCCGCGCGGTCTTTATCGATGCCCTTAATTGTCTTGACACATTCCGTCATACCTTTAGCATAATAATCATGCAGACCACTAATTCGCAGAACAGGAAGCACGTAAAAATCATGCGCAGCGGCAGGGATGATCTCTCTCATGATGACGGATTCATCGCCGGTGATCCCTCATACCTGCTGGAAGTGGCGTGGGAGCTTACAAAAGATTCATGGGCTTTCAGGGGGGATGATGCTGAACGAAGACTTCAGAGACATATTGTCAATATTCATAGAAGAAAAAGTTGAGTTTATTCTTGTCGGTGCTTATGCTCTTGCAGTGCATGGCCTGCCGCGTGCAACCGGGGATATTGATCTGCTGGTGCGGCCTGAGAGTAACAATTCAATAAAAGTTTATAATGCACTTCAGATTTTTGGCGCGCCAATGTCAGGGATCAGCGCTGGCGATTTCTGCTCTGATGACCTGATTTTTCAGATTGGTCTTCCACCGAGGAGGATTGATATTATCACTGCAATTTCTGGGTTGAGTTTTGACGAGGTTTACAGTGACAGGGTATATGCGGATGTTGACGGTATGAGTATTCCGGTCATATCATCCGGTAACCTGATTAAAAATAAATTGGCCTCGGCAAGAGACAAGGACCTGCTGGATGTTAAAATATTAAAGAAGCACCTGAATATAAAATAGTTAAATAGGTGTATTACAACACATCGCCGGAAAAATAAATGAAAGATTACTCAAAATACGAAATAAACAACAGCGACCCTTCGGACAAAAAACGCTATGTGCGCAGCATGTTCGACTCCATTGTTCCCACCTATGACCTGCTGAACCGGGTGCTCTCACTCGGCATAGACAGGTCGTGGCGCAGCGACCTTGTGAAGATGTCCGGCGATATAAAGGGCAGACGGGTGCTCGATGTGTGCTGCGGCACAGGCGATCTTACAAAGGAACTGGCCGCTGCAGGGGCCCATATCCATTCCCTGGACTTTTCATTTGAGATGCTTAAACAGGGAGCTGCGAAGGGATGGCTTTCGGGCATAAACATCTCTGCTGATGCGGGCAGGATGCCTTTTGCTGACGCCAGTTTTTATATGCTGACAATAGCCTTCGGGATACGGAACATCCCTGACATAGACGTATTCCTTTCAGAGGCGCTGCGCGTTCTTGTGCCCGGAGGATCGCTCTTCATACTTGAACTGACGAGGCCTGGCAATCCCTTTGTCCGCTTCTTCTACAACCTTTATCTCACGAAAATTCTTCCTGTAATAGGCGGCCTGCTTTCCGGCAAAAGGGAGGCCTACAGGTACCTTGCGGGCAGCATCTCAACTTTTCTCGACAGGGAGACACTTGTTTCAAGAATAAGGGAGGCGGGATTCTCACGCAATGAATACAGGAACCTTACGTTCGGCACTGCCACAATCTACAGGTGCATAAGGTAATGAGTAAAAACATGAAGAAAAAACCACTGGTACTGGGACACCGGGGGTATGAACAAAAGTCCCCGGAGAACACCCTTGAATCCTTCAGCCAGGCTTTTGCGTATGGCGCTGACGGCATCGAGTGCGATATACAGAAGACTGCCGACGGCAGGTACATAGTATTTCATGACGACGAGCTTTCACGCATAACAGGGTATAAAGGATTTGTTCGCGACATGACACTTGCAGAGATCCGGAAGCTCGATGCGGGCAGCGGCACGCGCATCCCGGATATTGAATCCTTCCTGGACTCTCTTCCCGCCGGTAGAGAGATAAACATCGAACTCAAGGAGGAGACCATTACTCCAGCGGACTTCGATGCTATACATGGAGCCCTTGCCGCCAGGGGGCTAAAGGAGAACATTCTCATTTCATCCTTCAGGTATGACCTGCTGCCTGCGTATAAAAAAGCCGGGTACCGTACAGGCATGCTCTTTGAGTTTTTCCACGCGCTGCCGGTATTTTCTATTCTGCGGTACATGCCCTGCTCGGTAAATATTCCAATCAGGGTCTTTTCGGGCAGGTTAAGGTTCCCGGCAAAGCTCTTCCTTCTTGTGGTAAAACTCCTCGGCATTAAAACAGTCTACTGGACAGTGAACACCGTTGAGCAGTACAATTCCATAAAGGACAATGCGGTAGCAATAATTACTGATAACATTGAGCTCATGGTTTCGCTCAGGGGGATGGATGAACATGCTCAATAATTGTACATGCCGTTTTTGCATGAGCTCCCAGCAGCAGATTTTGTTACCGGGACCGGTGGCATCATGAAAAAATGGGAAGTCCGGGAATCCGAAAAAGTATTCGAAAACCGCATACTTTCTGTTAAAACAAAGAAGTGTTTCCATCCTGAAAAGAACGTAACATGGGACTTCCATGTAATAGACACCTTCAACTGGATAAACGTGATCGGAATTACCGATGACAATAAATTCATACTTGTAAAGCAGCACAGGCTCGGTACTGATGAACTCTCCATCGAAACTCCCGGCGGCGTCATTGAAGATGGCGAAGACCCGGAGGAGTGCGCACTGCGCGAGTTCCGGGAGGAGACAGGTTACCGGGGGCGCAGCATCCATCTGCTCAAGAGCCTGTGGGTCAATCCTGCGATCATGAGCAACCGCATCAGTTTCTATTTCATCGACGGCTGCGTGAAATCCGGCGGGCAGGAACTGGACGAGGCTGAAGACATCGAGGTGCTTGCAGTACCGGTTGACGAGGTCGTTGACATGGTCAGGGACGGCAGGATCAATCATTCAATAGTCCTCACCGGACTTGGCCTGTATTTCCTTTCGCAGTTCAACAGGTTCGGCAGCGTGGTGTTTTGACATAAACCGGCCAGGCGCAGCCCTGTGTTGGGACGAAAAAAATTTCATAAAAAACTGCTTTTTTTATTATCTGGTTGACAATAATGGCATTCAGCCGGCTAATGGTTTTATTGGTTACATATCTTTCTTCTCCTATTTTCTTTCCTCGTTTTTTCCCGGGCAAATTTTATAGCAGTTTTTAAATAGTAGACCACAGGGGCAACCCTCAATCATATCAAAGGAGTCATTCAATGACACAATCACAAGGTACAGTAAAATGGTTTAACGACCAGAAAGGTTTTGGATTCATCACATCTGATAACGGGCAGGATTTATTCGTGCATCATACCGGCATCAACTCACAGGGTTTTAAAACTCTTCCGGAAGGCGCAGAGGTTTCATTTCAGATAGAAAAAGGGGATAAAGGACCCAGAGCAGTAATGGTGACTGTTCTTTAACTATAAACTTCATGGAATGCGGAGAGACAGTTTATGCTGTCTCTCTGTTTCTCAGCCCGTTCATTATCTCCCCAGCAGCTCCGCATCCTTCATTATCGTTTTTATCTTTCCACTGGTTGCAGCCTCAATGAATTCTTCACCCATCATCGAACTTTTAGCTATTACCCCGTTCCAGTACCTGAGCCTTTCCGCGTCATTGCCGTAAAAGTTTGCAAAATCTGTCCTGTCAGGGATCTTCCCGTATGGAAGGCTTTCGATAAATTTCTGTGACGGCGCAACGAGGAGTATGTCTGCCAGAGATTCCTTTGAAGGTTTGCGCCATTTGAGGCCCTTGTCGAGCCAGCCCGGTACAATGCGCTCCGTGAAGTGGGGGTAGAGTATGATTCCATCCTGTGGTGAAGCCGGTACCGGGTGGTAATCGGTCAGACCGCCGTCACGGTACGTGCCTGCTGGCGCGCCGCTTATGCCGCTGATTCCCTCCATGACCAGTGGAATTGATCCTGATGCCATGATGACGTCGCGGATATTTGACTTTGTGAGTGCGATTCCTGATGTGTCCCCGGCTATTGATGCGAATGGGGATTCATCGCGCATGTCGTGAAAAATGGTGCGGGTGAATATTTTAAGCAGCAGGCTGCGGCTTGCGATGTTTGCAATTGCGGCCGGTGCAAGGCCAGCCATCAGTACCGGGTTGCTGTTGCTTGCCGTAAGACCGGTGCATCGTGCAGCGATTATGTTCAGGCGCACCTTTGATCTGTTCAGGATGAAGTCGATGTCTTTTTCCGTGAGGTACGCGTCAAGTATCCTGAAGCTTTCAGATGTGACCTCTGCAGCAGAGGGTTTTTTGCTGTAATGCTGTGTCAGGTATGTATCGAGCAGAAGTTTATGTTTTGCCACCGGGTCCTGGCATGCAAAGGCTGCTCCGCGCCATGAACCGATTGATGAACCGAGTACATGCAGCGGTTTTTTTCTTTTTTTAAACCAGTTGCTGAATATGGACCAGTCGAGTCCCGCCAGCACAATGAATTTCGGCCCGCCTGATGCGCCTATGATGCCATGAATATCATCTTCCCGCAGCCCCCTGTCGTGTATTATTTTTCTTGCCCTTTCTCCCGCATAGACCGAAATGTTGCTGAACATATTGCCTCCTGTATATAATGCTATAATACAGCATAGATTACCATGGTCAATACTAATTAACAGGCAGCGTAAAATAAGGTGCCTCTGAAAAATCCACGGAATAAATTATTCAGAAGACTGCATTCAGTAAAACATTTGACATCAGGGCGTTATAAGGTTTAAATTTAACTATTCTATCGCTATTATGCATGAGTAAAAATACATTACCGGCGACTGCCTGAAGGTAGCGATCAGCCTGCATGGAGGATTTGATGAAAAAATTATTGCTCATTGCTGTACTTCTTGGTGTCCAGGTATCTACTGTCTCTGCGGGTACCATGGATTACATGCCTAACCAGAGCGCACTTTTCTTCCTTAATCCGGCCAGGAGCGCTGCCATTGACAACGCCGATATTGTGGCCTACAACCCTGCCGGTACTGCGTTTATGAATGAAGGCTTTTACATTGATGCGAGCAACCAGGTTATAATGCCACAATATGAGCAGGATGTTGATAATGAATACGGAATCTCAGATGGTTACTCACAAAACAACATGTGCATGTTGAATCCCGGTATATACGCGGTATGGAATTTCGGCACTGTTGGTTTTGGCAGGATAGCCATTTATTTTCATGTTAACCAGATCGGAGGCGGCGTAGAGCATTACTGGGATGGCACTGCAGGCGCAGTGGATGTTGCTTACAGGATAGCCTCTTCCGTAAATGCCTACACCGCCGGCGGCTATTACCCTGAATCTGTTGATGCTGGTGTAAATATTGATAACTTCATATTAAGCGCGGGCGGCGGTATTTCAGTTGCATTTTTCGGCGATACAGTGAGCCTCAGTACTGGCGCCAGGTTTGTCCATGCTGAGAAGAGTATGATAAATGAGAGCGACATCGCGTATACCAATTTATCAGCCTCATCATGGGACCTTCATTATAATACCGAATTTCAATCCAAGGCTGAAGGCTTTTCACCGGTATTTGGCCTGGACATAAGGCTGTTTAAAAGGCTTACAATCGGCTGCCGCTACGAGCCTGAAACACAACTTGATTATGACTCCGAGATATGGGATAATGAATGCAGCAATAGTTTTCCCGATACCCTGGTCCAGGAAGCTCTGAACCAGTCTATCGAGGAAGCGGCAGAAGATTCAGGCATTAAGGGTAACAGAAACATTCCCACCATAACTTCTGTAGGTCTGGAACTTGCCATAACCCGTTCACTTTCTGTCTCTGTTTCGGGTACAGTCTACTGGCAGGGTGATGCGGACATGGATGGCTACGAGGAGAATTTTGACCCTGCCAATGATGTTTCATTTGGCATAACCATCAGGCCTGCGAGGGGCCTCATGATCGGAGCCGGTGTAATGTACACAGAGTCAGGCGTCTGCGATTCCTATTATGAAAGCGGAATACCTGAGCTTGCAAGCGCCTATCCTCTCATGGACAGCCTGA
>CAYTNW010000054.1:0-11563 GCA_964439325.1 uncultured Leptospirales bacterium
TGAGAATATTGTCTCTGGCAGCACTGTTTTTACCCTCCCATATCTGAACCATCCCCCAGAAAAAATACGCTCCTGGATTTTCCGGGTCGCTCTTCACCGCCTTCAGAAAATAATCATAGGCCCTGGCGTAATTGCTCTGCGTACCGTAGATGTATCCTATGTGTATCAGTATATTGCTCTCTTTGGAATAACTGAAATACCTGTTATAATAGCTGATCGCCATAGAATAATTTTTATTCTCTTCATGGGTGCGTGCTAAAAAATAATATATATCGCCGTTGTCGTCACTCTTCACACTGAGCGCTTTGTAAAATAGTTTTTCAGCCGCGTCAAACACGCCGTTTCTGAAACATATAGACCCTGCCGAGATAAGGGCTTTATACGCTTCGGCCTTATCATTTCCCCTGGATCTTATTTTCGCGGCAGCTATATATGGAGCGATAAGATCGTCTCTGTATTTTATTATAGAAAATATTACCGATTCCGACTTTGTATCGTCTCCGGTCAGTTCATAGTATAATCCCATGGCTACCAGTCCCTCGAAGGTCTTTGACCTTTTCACCCTGGAGAGATACTCGATAGCACGGTCATCGCTATTTATATAATAAACACTTCCCAGAATATATTCCATTATAACATCGGAGGGCGCATTCTTCAGATATATCTGGGCATACCTAGCGGCCGCTTCAATGTTGTAATAACCGAACGCTGAGAGCGCCAGCATATACGCTGTATTCTTATTCGTATCGTTTATTTCAAAGGCTTTGCTGAAATACGAGAAAGCCTTTATACTGTCATTTTTTGAATAATAGATATAGCCTATGTTATAATACGAGTTCTCAAGATAGTAAGCCGCCACGTCTCTGCTTTTGGACACTAAAATTTCACGCTCGAAATATTTAAGAGCCTTATCCGGATCATTGAGGTATTTATAATAATGTACTCCTAGAAGATAGAGGGCATAGGACTCGTCAGGATCTGCAGCGAGATATTTTTCAATCAGACCGGCCGCTTCCCTGTACTGCTTTCTTTCCATCATGATGCCATAGAGCCTGTTATACGGTGGAAAATAATTGCTCTCTTTTTCAATCGATATTGCGGCATATTTTTCCGATGCAGCGGTATCCCCTTTTAAAAAATAAATTTCTGAAAGCTGGAAGTATACCCTCCCCAGTGCTTCACCTGTATCTTTCGCTTTTTCAAGCATCTCGATCGCTTTATCGAAATTGGCCTTTTTTTCTTCCGGTTTTTCACTCTGTATCGCGAGATTTTTATAAAAGAGTGCATCGCTGTACAGAGCCGCCCCGTCGGTTGCGGAAGCGCCTTCAGCATAAGTAATTATGCCCGAACCGGCAACCAGCAGTGCAAGTATTATCCAGATAACTTTTTTCATTTAAGATTCGTGCCCCTTATATTAAGCTCGGTACAGGATAATACCGATTTTTATTCTGTCAAATAAATAAAATTCCCCTGATAATGCTGCCGGTGTTTGTGCATAGGCCGCTGTCTGCGACATCGACTGAGTTTTTTTACTATAGCAGTTCACGATAGTGTCATTGCGAACCCTTCGTCAGGCTCAGGATGAACGCCGTGAAGCAATCTGTTTTCAAAAACCATAATTTCATAATACAAACAGGTATATTTACAAAACAGACTGCGAGCGAAAACGATGTTCGCCTGCCGGCACACGACCATCGGAAGAGCCCTGGCTAAACAGGATGTTTTAATAATGCCGGCCGCGGCATTCCATGCCTCGCAGTGACATTAAATGTACTGATTTAACAGTTAACTGCCATAATCATATTAAAGTACTATGAATACAGGAATTTTTCATTAAAGAATCTTCAATAAAATTTGAAAAAATCACTTTTTCTTGTTATATTCTAAAAACAGTGAGGTTATGCTCTTCTGTAACATTGAAATTAACCGTATTTTCCGGTAATTGTAAAGATGAACTCAATCAATAATAAAAATCTTAAAATCCTTGCGCTGGATGATGATCCCGTTGCAAGAGAGTATATAAGGATGACCCTTAAAGACCAGGGGGAGCTGTTTCTTGCCGGTGACAGGCAGGATCTGTTCCGTATACTCAACAATACAATACCTGATGTTTTTCTTCTTGATGTTACCCTGCCGGACGGAGACGGAATTTCTCTCTGTGCCGAACTCAAGCAGAAACAGGATTTCAGGGATTCGTTTTTTTTGATGCTCACATCAAGAAACGACAAAGAAACCATCGAGAAGGCCTATTCATCAGGTGCGGATGAGTATATCCGCAAACCGTTTATACAGTATGAGCTGGTTTCAAAAATCCACATTCTGAAACATATCATAACGGTTAGGGACAATCTCCGCAACGCCTACCAGACTCAGCTTGACCATAACGTTCAGCTCTATAAACTGAGTAACTTCGTCAAAAACGGAATTCTTGCAAAGGACAAAGAGGAGACACTGCGAAGCGCGGAGATTCTTCTTTCTATGATAGATATAACCTATATCGAAATAATTAAAGTTAGGGGGGGTGTCCCTCTCAGCATAATGCAGAAACAGACCACAAAAGATATCCCGGTAATTACATTTAAAGAGATATCAAAACAGGCCGACATCTTCAACGGCATAGAAAATGAGATAAAATTTTTTAAATTTGCCAGCGGTGAGTACGAAAATAACAACTGCCTTTTCTCCGTAAAATTCAACAACTCCGCATACGGCTTCATACTTATACAGCGTCCGGAACCGTTTTCACAGAACGATAAGGAGATCATCTCGCTTTATCTCGACTACACAAATCTTCTTAACGAAAGGATTTCCTCGCAGAGCATCCTCACACAGAAAAACGAGGAGTACAAAAAGGAGATAGACATTATCAGAAAACTTGAAGTATCGAAGCTGCCGAACTTCAGGGTGATTAAAGGATTTGATACCTCTTTTTCTTTTATGCCCGCACTGGAGCTTTCCGGCGACTTCTTCGACGGGTTTTTCCTCGATGACGATATCTATCAGATTATTCTGTGCGACGTATCCGGCCATGGAATCGCGTCATCATATGTCGGCAACCAGATCAGGACCATGTTCAGAGAGAAGTCAGCACCGGGTAAAAAGCCGTCCGAGATTGTCAGGGAGATAAACGACCAGCTCACCACCGACCTGAAAGAGCTCCGTTACTACTGCACTGCACAGGTCGTACAGATATACTTTGACACAAACTCCCTTCTTTTCCTCTCGGCAGGTCACCCCGAAGCCGTTATGATGCCGGCCGACAGAACAAAGGTCACGCTGACAAAAAACAGGAGTCCGGTTATAGGACTTTTCGAGAATGAAACTTACTCGGACGAACTTCTGGTTATGAACAGCGGTGATGTGCTTTTTCTTTATACGGATGGTTTAATCGAGGAATACTCCTCAGATTATAAAAGCATGTACGGATTGAATGGTGTGACCGGAAGTCTTAAAAAAACAGCCGGGATGTCCTCAATCGAGATAGTACATCACTGCCTAGGAGAATTCTATGAATTCAACGGCTACAGGCCTCAAAGCGATGACATTACTCTTATATGTATTACAAAGAACTAATATGCTTTCCTGAATGCGCCGAGTCTGAAGTCTTCTATTACCTCCACGGCATAGTCCCTTATAATTAAAACAGCACCGTATCCGGTCTTGTCCTGGAATATGTCCACTATCCTTTTTTTTCTCTCCTCTTCAACAAAGAGTTTCTGAAAAGTAACGGGGTAGTTCCACTCATCTCTCCCTGAATCGATTATTCCCTCGCAGAAATCAACCAGGTCGTGAAGGAAAAAACCGCTCTCTTTAAGATAATCGTTGCTGTCTTTTTCTATCTCAAGATCTTTCACTCCGCTTCTGTTCAGCAGCAGCACGTGGTCAGCTATTCTTCTTGGATGCAGGTTCCCCCTCTGCTCTGCGAGAAACAGCAGACGGTCCTCCATCGTGTTGACACTGTTTTTAAGCCTGCTGTCAGAAATGACAACCCTTAGTATTGGAAATAGTTCCATCGATAAATAAGACAGGGCTCCATACAGGTGTGAAATTTCAATACCGCACCGCTGATGGAACTGAATACGGGGATATTTTTTTATTCTGGCCAGATTCTCTTCAATAATCCTGTCCACTTCACGGGAAAAGGAGTTTTCTTTTAATTTCTTTTTAGTTTCATAGCGTTTTTTCAGTTTTTCAAATTCCGAAATCTCAGCGAGGATGAACCCCTCCATGTTCATCCTGCTCTTCAGCGCGGCGGAGAGCCTCGCATCAAATGCGTTCAGATCAAACCACTTGGGGCTGATTTTAACGGCAGAATCCTTGTACCTTTCTCTCAGCTTATTAATGAGTTCGTTTACTTCATCTTTCTTCAAAGACATCAGGCATCTCTCTGTATGGATTTAAAGCAGGTATAGTTTATTTTCTGATTTTATGACTTAATATAGCGGTAATGTCAAGTAGAATATCAGCAAGTCAGAATTCCACTCTTTCAGTTGTTTCTGTTTTTAAGTCCGGCGTTCAGCCAGCGCCTGAGAAGTTCATCAAGGTCTTTCATTTTAATAGGCTTGGCAAGATAGTCATTCATACCGGAGCTGATACATTTATCCCTGTCTCCGTCCATAGCATGTGCGGTAAAAGCGATTATCAGTGTATTACTGTTCTGTTCACCGGCTTCTCCTTTTCTTATTCTTTCTGTCGCTTCAAATCCGTCCATGTCAGGCATCTGACAATCCATAAAAATCAGATTATACTCTTTTTCTTTAAGGGCCGCCAGACATTCAAATCCGTTTAACGCCAGATCAGACTCATACCCCAGATTTTTAAGCATCGATTTTGCCACAAACTGATTCGTTTTGTTGTCTTCAACAATCAGAATCTTTGCAGCGCCCTTTTCCACGCTTATCGCACTTTCTGTATAATCAGTTTCTCTGGTCATAACCGGGGCCCTGTTCTGTTTTTCCAGAACAACCGAAAACCAGAACAGCGATCCGTTGTCTCTGTTTCTTTCAACACCGATTTCACCATGCATCAGTTCAACTATTTTTTTCGAGATGGCCAGCCCCAGGCCTGTTCCTCCATATTTTCTGCTCATCCCTCCGTCAACCTGCATAAACGGCACAAACAGATCTTTCATGTGTTCTTCCGGAATTCCTATTCCTGTATCATTTATCTCGAACTTCAGTTTTACCTCTGTTTTACTTTCATGCACCACATTTACGTCAACATTCACGCTCCCTCTTTCGGTAAACTTTATCGCGTTATACGACAGATTAAGCACCACCTGCCTGATTCTTCCCGAATCTCCGCGCAGAGAACAGGGGACGTTATTTCCGATGGTAAAATTAAATGCCAGGTCCTTCTTGCCGGCTTTTACAGCCAGCATTTCAATTATGTCGTACATTGCCACATGGAGGTTAAAGTCATGAACATCAAGTTCAAATTTCTGCGATTCAATTTTTGAAAGATCAAGAATCTGGTTGATTATCGTCAGAAGATTATCACCGCTGCTCTGCATTATCTCGACGAACTTCTTCTGCTCGTCATTCAGCCCGGTGTTCATCAGCAGACTTATAATACCGATTATTCCGTTCATCGGTGTGCGGATTTCATGGCTCATGTTCGCAAGGAACTGGCTCTTCGTGACATTGGCAGCCTCGGCGGCTACCGCGAATTCACGCGCCTGGTCCAGTGCAAGCTGAAGCTGCTTGTTCGCTTCAATAAGCTCTATCTCGGTTATTTTTTTCTCGGAGATATCAATCGCAGAGATCATCCCGGCCTTTTTGCCCTTATATACAATTCTGTTCCCTTTCAGAGAAACCCACTTCTTTTTACCGTCTTTAGCGATGATAGAAAACTCATACGACATATTGAAGTCTTCATACTGCTGACGTTTCACCCCCCTGTCACGGATCATATGCTGATATTCCGGGTCGACGATTTCCCAGTAATGCATTCTGTAAAGCTCGTCTTTCGAATAACCGGTTAACTCCTCTCCGACTGAATTCGTGTATACGAAGTAATCCCCCTGGTAAATCATTATGGCCACAGGTGAAGATTCAGTCAGATTTCTGAATTTTTCCTCACTGTCCTGGAGTGTTTTGTTTATAGTGACAAGTTCCTCGTTCGCATTTTCAAGCTTTATCAGCGTTTCACGGATTTCTTCATTCAGCATTTTCAGTTCGGAATTCTTTTTCTGCAGTTCATCGAGAGCATATTTATTAAGAGTTATATCCTCCGCAATACCGATAAGCCGTGAAAGCTTGTTGTTATTATCAAAAATCGGCCTCGTTCTTGACCTTATCCAGCGAATCTCCCCATCATCTCTTATTATGCGGAACTCATATTCAACATAATGGGGCTCGATTTTAATACTGTTCATCTTGCTGTTTACCATAGCCCTGTCATCGGGATGAACGACATCCAGAGTAGAAAATACATTATCATAAACACTCTGGCATGAGCGCCCGTATATCTTTTCGTATGAAGGGCTTACATAAACTACTGAATAATCGTACATGTCTATAAGCCAGAATATTTCATTCATGCTGTCGGTGAGCTGATAAAAGGTCTTTTGATTTGTTTCTATAGCTTTTCTGGCATTGAAAAGCTCTATTGCCATCCCGACAGAAGATAGAAGAACAGATTCTCCTGAACCCTTAACCACAAAACCGTAATGTCTTACTGATTTTAAGCGTTCAACAGCTGATTCATCAGTGCCGGAGATAATGAATACTACAGGAATGTTTTCTGTCTCGATAATTTTTTCAGCCGTTTCCGCAACCTCAACAGCTGCCCCGGTGTTATATTCAACCAGTACAAGATCAAATTTATCTTTACCCTTTACCGCATCAACAGCCTGATTACCAGTTAAAACCGTATATACTTCATAACCGCATCGTTTCAGAATAACCGATTCTGACGTATCCGAACTGTTTCCATCTCTAACAATCAGGAGTTTCTTATCTCTCCTGCCATCCATCCATGTATCCATTCAAACTCCATGTCGACGTCTGTATCATTCAGGCGTTTTACTACTGACGAATCCTATTCCAGCTCACGGGCATTTTTAATCAGCTTCGGTACATCCAGTATATATGCGACTTCTCCCGTTCCGAGGATTGTTGAACCGCTAAGCCATTGAAGTTTACTGAATATTTTCCCCATCGGTTTTATTACTGTCTGGAATTCCCCGATCAGATCATCCACTACAAGTCCTATTTTTTTTCTCGAGTATTCTACAACCACGACCTTGTCCTTCTCCGGTTCTCCGTCTGATTCCCTGAAAAATTCCCTCATCCTCATAAATGGAAGAACTTCCCCTCTGAGATTAATATAGTTTCCCCCCTCTTTTGAATCAAGCTCCTGTTTATATATATCGGTGCATTCAGTAACCATATCAAGGGGAAGGACATAAAATGAACCGGCTATTTTAACCATGAATCCGTCGATAATAGCAAGCGTCAGCGGTAGATGAATTCGGACAACAGTTCCAGTCCCCTTTTCACTTTCAAGAAAGACATTGCCCCGCAGCGATTCGATGTTTTTCTTCACGACATCCATGCCGACGCCCCGGCCGGAGATGTTTGTAACCTCTTTCGCAGTTGAAAATCCGGGGTGAAAGATAAACTGATATAACTCTTCATCCGTGAATGACTGATCAGGCCTTGCAAGTCCCTGTTCTATCGCCTTGTTTAAAATACCGTCCCTGTCAAGGCCGCTGCCGTCGTCGGATACCTCTATTACGATACTTCCGGTTTCATGAAAGGCGTTTAACGTAATTGTACCGGTTCCCGGCTTTCCGGCCTTTATCCTTTCAGCGGGGATGCCGATTCCGTGGTCTACGGAATTTCTTATCAGGTGTATTAATGGATCGGATAATTTATCAATAAGAGTTTTATCAAGTTCTGTTTCACCTCCGACGATTTTCAACTCTATGCTCTTGCCGCGTTCACGGCTCAGATCGCGGACGACCCGTTCAAACCTGCTGAATGTTTCACCTATGGGAACCATCCTTATTCCCATCGTGCTGTCACGTATCTCCTCAATCAGCTTTGACATATCGGTGACTGCTTTTGCAATGCCGATTTTATCCTCCGATTCAGTTATCTGTTTAACATTTGATCCTGTTATTACAAGCTCGCCGATAAGGTTTATCAGGTGATCCAGTTTCTCGGCATCAATTCTGATAAACTTGTTCCCCATTTCATCTCTTTTCTTTATATTCTCCTGTCTGGCAAGAGCAGCTTCGAGAATATATTTCTGAACCATCTTCTCTTCGACAAGAATGCTGCCGACCAGCAGATCCTCCGGACCTTTATCTTTCATCGCGGAATGTTCTGCCTGCAATTCGAGCGCTTTTTTTACTTCCGATTCTGTCAAGGAACCTATCTCCCGGAGCATGTCTCCGATCTTCATAGGTTTTTCAGGAAGTTCATCCAAAAGTCTCACATAATCATCTATTGATGTATTCGGGGGGAGGATTCTTATTTCGCAATCGGCGCTTAGAAAATCAAAAATATCTTCTATCTCTTTTTTACTCAGACCGGATTTGAAATCCATCTCAAATCCGAGATAACAGAGATCGGCAGCCATCTGATCACCAAAGGGCATACTATCATATATTGTTTTAAAATTCCTTATCTCACCCTTCTCGCCGAGGTAACTGATAAACGAATACGGATCAAGTCCGTCTTTAAAAACGTTTTTTCCCGGCCTGAGAGAAATATGCCAGCAGTCATTGCATACATGTATACCATCTTCACAATTGGGAAGCGCATCAGCAGAAACCTTATCCTTTGGAATGTTATCTTTTTCATGTTTTTCAGAGAGAGGAATGAAAAAATCAAGACGTGATAAGAGCCGTTTAAACTGTTCTTCCGTTTCCGGGTCAAGGGGGAGTTCCTCTTCGCTCTCATAGTGGTCGAGGAGCCTGTGTATAAAATCATGACATTCAAGAAAAAGACCTGTCATATCAGTGTTTATTGCTACTGATCCTCCTCTGACGGCAACAAGAAGATTTTCAAGGACATGGGTAAAATCTCCGATTCGTCCGAAACCGAACATTCCGGAATTGCCCTTGATTGTGTGGGCAGCCCTGAAAACAGAATTTATCGAATCTTCATCTCTGCTGTCTTTTTCCAGTGCCAGCAGCGACATCTCCATTGAACCAAGAAGCTCGCGGCTCTCCACGAAATAAACATTCTTAAAATTCTTTTCACTGTTTTTATCAACCATTCCGCCCCTCCATATTATATCGTCTCTTTATAAAGAGCAAAGATTGATTTAAGCCTGGGGCTTGCTTCAGTTATTCTAAGGCTCTTGCCCAGCGTTTCCGCCTCGCGTTTCAGAAAGAGAATTAGCTGAAAACCAGAGGTATCCGCTTCCGCCACGCCGGCAAGATCCATTGTAATCCCGGAACACGAATTAAGTTCATCGACTAAAATATTTTTTAATCTTGCGGAGGAATAAATATCCATCTCCCCCGCAAGAGTAAGATGCAGCGTATTTTTCTCTGTTCTTTTTCTGACAATTTTAAGTTTCATTTTAAACCTTCATTTTAGCTTCTTCCCTATATCACGAAAAGTTTTTTAACCGCATCAATAAGCTTCTCCGGCCCGAAGGGTTTTATTATCCATGCCTTGGCTCCGGCGTTTTTACCTTCATTGATCATCTCGCCGCTCGATTCCGTTGTGAGCATTATCACCGGAGTATGACTGTGGTTTTTATCTTCTTTTATTTTTTTCAGCAGGGTTATGCCATCCATCTCGGGCATGTTGACATCTGATATAAAAAGCCCAATGGCATGCTGCTTCATAAGGTTAAGCGCATCAGCCCCGTTTGCTGCTTCCACGACTTCATATCCGGCACTCGTCAATGTAAATGATAGCGACTGCCTGATCGCATTTGAATCATCAACAACCATAATTTTTTTTGACATTTTTTACACTCCATCATACAGTCTCCTGAAAAAGTCTAACCGCAGTCTTTCAGGGCCGGTTTCGTGCAATGAATTCACGAAACCTAACATTTTCGTGACTTTTTAAACTGATTCTGCCCCGAAAAATGTTAAACATCTTACGAACAGGACGTTTTAATGCCGCGAAGGTCATATATGTCCGTGATCGATGTATCACATCAGCGCTTTCCCTTTTTTTAAAAGAAACCGCTAATTGCTCTCTTCATTAATATTCGATAATTCTTCAATATTAAGGACATTCTTTACATCTAAAAGGATTGCGAACTGACCGTCCACCTTTCCTATCCCTTCAACAAAATCCGACCTTATCCTGCTCCCTATCTCGGGCACGGATTCGATATTATTTTCATAAAGTTCTGTAACGGCTTTTACCTGGTCTATTATAATACCAACAGGGATCATATGACTTTCCTCATTCATTTCCACGATAACAATCGAGGATGTATCTGTAATACCGGATACCTTGTTATAAAACCTGGAATGAAGGTCTATAACAGGCACGACCTCCCCCCGGAGATTTATGACCCCTTTCAGATAATCCGGAACTCTCGGTATTTTAAAAATCTGTTTATACTCTATAACCTCTCTGACTTCGCTTACCTGTATTCCGAACAGCTCCTTCCCCAGCGAGAATGTCAGGTATAGAACAAGATCATCCGCTGAAGATATCGATTCCTCGCTTTCAGGATTAACCGCTGCAACTGCTGTCTCTTCTGTTTTAACCGCGTCTTCCATCTATATCACCTTCCATCAGCAACATGTTATCTTCCCGGGCCGGTCTATTTTGCACACTCATTCAACACATCATCGGCAATCATCTCCAGCGGCAGAATTTTATCTACCGCCCCGAGTTTGATCGCTTCGTTCGGCATACCGAAAACCACGCACGATTTCTCGTCCTGGGCAATATTATAGGCTCCGGCCTCTTTCATTTCGAGCATACCGCGCGCTCCGTCATCTCCCATACCGGTCATGATAACGCCCACAGCATTCGCACCCGCGTACTGGGCGGCGGACCTGAAAAGAACATCGACCGACGGGCGGTGCCGTGAAACAAGCGGACCCTCTTTCACTTCCACGTAATACCTTGCTCCGCTTCTTTTAATCAGCAGGTGTTTATTCCCCGGAGCAATCAGTGCCCTGCCGCGGAGTATCGAGTCATTATCCTCCGCCTCTTTAACCTCAATACTGCATAGACCGTTCAGACGAGTCGCGAAAGCCTTAGTAAAGTTTTCCGGCATATGCTGTACAATCACAATCCCGGGGCAATCCTGCGGGATTGCCTCCAGAAATATACGCAAAGCCTCAGTTCCGCCGGTTGAAGCCCCTACCGCCACAATTTTCTCGGTAGTTCTCAGCATTGCATGTCCCGTGGGACGGGGCATAATAACATCAGCTGTCAGTTTTGCCGAGGGCTTGAGCTTGTTCACCTGATTAAATTTTACAACTTTTGATCTGGCAGCCGCTTTAACAGCATCGCATATCCTTATTTTCGATTCCTCGATAAACTGCTGTACGCCCAGTTTCGGTTTGGTTATAATTTCGACAGCGCCGTATTCAAGGGCGCGCAGGGTCGTTTCCGCCCCCGCC
>CAYTNW010000055.1:0-11159 GCA_964439325.1 uncultured Leptospirales bacterium
CCCCAGGGACCTGGTGAAACGGCGACCCCCCACCGGAGCAAGCCCAAACAGCCGGGATGACAGCTCAGGACCGGCGGGTCGGGCGCGCAGTTGAATGTCGCCTAAAACAGAAGGGGGCCTACTACCCTCACCCGACACCTGGCCCGTTCTTTCAGCGTTTTTTAACTATTGTTTACGCTCTTCTCACAGGTCACCTTGAATCACTCACACCTGCTCAATGTTCTGAGGGAAAAAAATGAACGACCGGGAAGGAAAGCTGGTCATGATCAAGGAGCGTGTGCCTCTGCGGACCCACGAGATGCTCAGGAGGGAGCTGCGCAAGGGACGGAAGGCGCTGTACATATCGAAGAACTCACCCCGGCAGCTGGAGATGCAGTTCGAGCCGGTGAAGGAGAACATGACCGCCATATGGCTATCTCCTCGACAGGAGGATGATTGCATCCCACCGATGAACCTGGAAAGCTTTGAGCTGAAGATCAAGGAGTTCCTGAAGGAAAACGAGTCGCCTATCGTGGTCCTCAACGGAGTGGACGTGCTGTACTCCTGGAACGGCCTACGACCGGTCATCGACTCCTTGAAGAGAGCTCGCGGTGGCCTTGGCAATGCCGAGTTCTTCATCAGCCTGGATCCCAACGAGCAGAACCCCGGGTACGTGGGTGCCTTGGAGCGCATATCTGACGAAGTGGTATGCACCTGACGGACGAAGTTAAAACCCCATCCTTTTTCAATCACCCTTTCTTTTCACCATTGAGGGAGTGTTAATGACTAACCTGGTCGGACTGTTGGAAATGATATCGGATGACCGGATCTCCGGTTCCTCAGAGATATACTCGGCACTGTTGGATGGACTGGAAGAAGCCTTGTATCATAGGCCCAAGGTCCAAGATTGGAAGGAGTTCTCCGAAGGTCTGGCCAAGGTGAAGCGGTCCATGGCGCCGGTGCAGAACATCGCCGGTTCGATCCGGGTGCTCTTGAACGCTCAGATACCGGATGATCAGTTCAACGGCTTCGTCAGAGGATTCCTCACTGACCTCAGGTCCAGGGAGACCGAGGCCAACGAAAAGATCTCCAGGAATTTGGTGAAAAAATACCGTCCGGGTAAGGTCTTGACCTTGTCCTACTCGGGTACGGTCGTCAATTCCATCTATTCCATGCCTAAGAGCGTTGAGATATCCGTTGCCGAATCCCTTCCGATGGGGGAGGGCTTCTTGACCTGTCATAAATTACTGGAGAAAGGCTACCCTGCCACCCTGTTCAAGGATTCCCTGATGGCTACCGAGGTTCAAAAGGTCGACCTGGTGCTGGTCGGAGCCGATGGCGTTAGCCCGGAGGGCGTGGTCAACAAGGTGGGAACGATGATGGCGGCCCTGGCGGCCAAGAAGAACAAGAAACCCTTCGTTGTCGTGTGCTCCACCTCCAAGCTCATTCCGGTCCTGGAGTTGGACCCTATGGAGAACGAGGAAGTGGTGAACGAAGTGAAGGTCAGGGAGGCGGTGTTCGAGCTTACCCCCCTGGAACTGGTCACCGCGGTCATCACCGACGAGGGCGTTCTCTCCGGAGCTGGGATGAAGAAGCGCTTGCTCAAGGACCGCGGCAATATGAAGGTCACCGAGTGCCAGACCTGCTAGCCGATGCGCTGCAGGAAGGTCTTGACCTGGGCATCGTATCCCATGGTCTCGATGTCCAGCTCGGTGCCGTGTTCCGTGGTCACCGTGACCAGAACATGACCGGCGACACTGCTGAACAGGGCGTGCTTATCGGAACTCTCCTGTAGGGCCAGCTCCAGTTTCACAAAGTATTCCTGGGCTTTCTCCAAGGCCCTTTCCGGGCTCAGCCTGGTGGTGGCGCCGTATCTCATGCTATCCCCCGGGAATATCCCCGGGAGATAACTAACTTTTCCTGACCAGGTCACTCGAACCTCAGCACCTCAGCTGGGGACACCTTGCTAGCCCCTCGCGCGGCAGGAAGTATGCTCAGCATGGTCGCTGCGAAGGCCAGCAACCCCACGGCCAGTATCGGGAGCCAATCGATGACGAATATGAACGCCATCTCCTTTAGGCTCTCCACCCAAAGCTGGTAACCCACTAGGATGCCCAGCAACGAGCCTGCCACGATGCCCAGCAAGGATATGAATGCCGATTCCAGGGCGAAGTTCGCGACAACCATGCCCTTGGTGAAGCCTATCGCTCTCATCATCCCGATCTCCAGTCTCCTTTCGTAGATGGAACGGATGGTTATTATCCCCAATCCTACGATGCCGATTATCAGGCCCATGGCCAGGAACGCTCTGAACAGGGTGAATATGGAATCCACGCTGGCGGTTATCTCCTCCGCCAAGGCCTTGACTGATATGGTGCTGAGGCCGGCATCCAGGAACTCCCTCTCTAGCAATACGGACTGCCTTGCCGGGTCCAGTCCTTCGGCGTAGGACACCAACAGGCGATTGACGCCCAGGGCCTTGAAGGACGAGTACACCGCCTCCTCGTTGACGAAAACGCCTCCGAGGGCGCTCTGCTTCATCACGCCGACCACGGTGACATTGGTCCGGGTGCCGTCCCAGGCCACCACGGCGAAGCTGTCGTTGAGGACCACCGATTCCCCGCCACCGAACTGCATGAAGCCGCCCGCGGCCCCGGCCAGACCACCGTCGATCACCACCAGGGTCCCATTGTCCATCAGGCCCTCCCAAACCTCCGCCTCGGTCTGGAACCGTGAGCGGTCCCAATCGCTCAGCGGGTAATAGCCTTCGGTGTAGAACGCTCGATTGACGCCTAACGCCAGAACGTCGAACTCCGCGTAACGATGGTCTCCGTCAACCCCTTCCAGGGTCTTGTTGACCCTTACCCCTATGGTCGCCATGGTGACCATGCTGCTTATGTTCGATCCATCCAACATCCCCGCCGTGGCGTTCACCCTTTCCCATGGATCGGTATCGATCACCGTTCTGGGGTCAAGGGTGAAGGCTATGGTGTCGAAACCCCCGGAGGTCTCCTCCACCATTATCGGGATGTTATAGTCCATGACCCCGGAGATCATAGTGAGGATGGTGACCGTGAATATGACCAGCCCGAAGATGAATATGCTCAGGCCGGTGCGGAACTTGGCCTTCAAGGGATAGGAGATGGCCGTGCGCACCACCGCCCTGTATGACGAACGGGCTCGGATGATGGCCGTGAAGAAACGTATTATGGCATCGGAATTGAACATGACCAGTATGAGGGCGGAGGTCAGAAGGAAGAGACCGGCCAATACCAGCATCTCGATCTCCGCTTCATATGGGAACAATCTTAGGCCGGCCACCTTGCTCAGCCAGACCGCCATGGTGAGGGCGCCCGCAACATTCCAGGCTAGCCGGTCACCGATGAAGCGCCGGAGAAGAAGGCCTGTGGACAGGGTCATCAGCGAAACGCCGCTCAGGCAGGCCCCTAAGTTCTCCATTATGATCCCGACGAATGTGACCAGAACACCGGTCGCCATGATCATGAGCCCGGTGGCGAAGGCGCGCCGGTCCTTGGCCGGGACCGGCGGTTCCGGTATGTTGCGGATCGCCCGTACGATGTTCATGCGCGAGACGCGCAATGTGGCGAAGTACACGGTGCCCATGGTTATGACGAAACCTATCAGGTAAGAGTAGGCCAGTCCCTCGGGCGTGAAGGTGAAGTAGGACGATATGTCAATGCCAGTGAAGCCAAAGACACCGGAGACGGAGAGGATTATCAAATAGGCCACCAGCAATCCCAGCAACGTTCCCAGGGCCGAGGCGAACGTGGCATAAACCACCCCCTCGTAAACGAAGAGGCGACGCAACCCCGCGCGCGGCAGCCCGACCGCCCGGGTTATGCCCATTTCCGATTTGCGCTCCTCGGCCAGCATAGTAAAGATATTCAGCACCAACGCCATTCCGGCGATCACGGAAAAGGAACCGAAGACGAAGAACAGGGATATGAAGGAGGAAAGACCGTCCCTGCCCTCCTCTAAAATCTCGGCGCGGTCCTGAACGATCTTAAGACCATCTATCTCTGAGGACGAGAGGACCGACTCGATTTTCTGACGATCGATGGGCATATCCCGGTCCAGCGAAACGAAGAGCAGGTTGCTGCTTCCGGGATTACCGGTCCACATCTGCAGGTCGGTCTTGTTAACGAACACCGTGAAGGAAGATGAGAAACCGCCCCCTTCCAGGCTGTATGCGCCAAGCCGTTCGTCGGCGACTATCTTCATGACCGTGAGTGCCAGTGAGCTGTTGCCCCGGAGCAGCATGATCAGGTCTCCCTCCGCCGCGTCCAGGTCCATTGCCAGGCCTTGAGGGAGGTAGGCCTGCCCAGAAGAGGGAGATACTTCCAAGGCCGTTCCTTCATAGACGAACCCACCGAACTTCGAAGCCCCTTCATCGCTGAAGCCAAGAGCGGTATTGCTGAGCGATGACAGACCTGTACGAGCGTCCAGGACGACCGCGCTCTCCGAGGCCACGGGCTCTATGTGCACCACCTCGTTCAGGGCGGTGAGGTTACTAGACACAGCATCAAGCTTGCTTTCGTTGATGAATATGTAAGAGGAGGCGAACTCCGCGGCGATGACCATGTCCACCTCGCCCAATCCCTCGGTGACCTGACCGACGATGAGATTGTCCATGGTGTCGCTGACGGCGAAGGTGGCCGATACTATCGCCGTTCCCACCATCAGGCCTCCGATGACCAGGGCGGTGGTGGCCGGTCGCCTCAGGGCATAGCGAACGGCCATAACCGAGACCAAGTGGTTCTTCCAGGCGTCCAACAGTATGACAGAGACGATCAGACCGATGTCGATGACCAGGGAGATAGCCGTTCCCAGGAACAGCCATGGCAGAGCCAGTAGCGCCAGAACTATGACGGTCCTGAGTGCTATCATAGAACGAGGCATGCCCTCAGCCCCTCTCGATTATATCCTGGCAGACCGTGGTGACCCTGCCGTCCTCGTCCACTATCTCCCCGTCCCTCATGTGAATGATCCGGTCGCACTTCATCCCCACTTCCGGATCATGGGTGACGATGACGAAGGTCTGCTGGTTATCCTTGTTTAGCTGACGCATGAGCGCTACCACCTCGTCGGCCGTTCTCTTGTCCAGATCCCCGGTGGGTTCGTCGGCCCAGACCAAGGCGGGCTTGTTCACCAAGGCTCGGGCGATGGTCACCCTCTGCCTCTCCCCTCCGGACAGGGAAGCGGGACGGAGCATGGCACGGTCCTTGAGACCAACGGTTTCCAGAAGGGAGAGGGCGCTCTCGCGAGCCAGCTTGGGAGATTCCCCCGAGATCAGCAACGGCAGCTCAACGTTCTCCACCGCCGATAGCACCGGAAGAAGGTTGTAGAACTGAAAGATGAAGCCCATGCGGCGGGCCCGAAAGCGGGTCTTGGCATTGTCATCCATGCCAGTCAGCTCCGTGTCCTCGATCTGCACGCTCCCGGAAGTGATATCATCTATACCCGATAGACAGTTCAGGAGCGTGGTCTTGCCGCATCCGGAGGGGCCCATGACCGCTACCATCTCCCCCTTTTCGATCCCCAGAGATATTCCTTTCAGGGCCTCCACCCGGATATTTCCGGTTATGTATGTCTTAACCACATCCTGGCAGCTGATGATCGCCATGCTTCTCCCCCTATTCCAGAATAATAGGCCAGCAATCGATATTAAACGTTGTTGGATGATATCATCGGATATCTTAGATCATAAGGGCGCACAAGTGCCTGGTCTACGAATAAATGCATATATTTGTTCATTGATGACCATAAATGATATATATTGACTTGATCTTCCCCATTTTCCATGAGACATGATGTGAAGTTCTCACTAGACATTGACGATATTCCCAAGCGCTGGTATAACATCGCGGCCGATTCCCCCGTTCCGTTGCCACCGCCGCACAATCCGGTGACCAACGAGCCCATGGACCCCAAGGCCCTGGAGGCCATCTTCCCGCGCAACCTTATTGAGCAGGAGGTGTCCCAGGAGCGTTACATCGATATCCCGGAGGAGGTGCGCGACGCCTACGTGATGCTTAACCGCCCCTCCCCGTTGGTAAGGGCGGTGAGACTGGAAAAGCTACTGAAGACCCCGGCCAAGATCTACTACAAACGGGAGGACCTCAGCCCGTGTGGATCGCACAAGCCCAATACGGCCGTTCCGCAAGCGTACTACAACATGAAGGCCGGGACTGAGCACATCACCACCGAGACCGGTGCTGGCCAGTGGGGAATGTCCTTGGCCCTCGCCTGCTCGATGTTCGACATCAGCTGCAAGGTGTTCATGACCTGCTCCTCCTACGATTCGAAACCGTATCGCCGCATAGCCATGGAAACATACGGCGCCAAGGTCTACTCCTCCCCCAGCGGCGAGACCAAGTTCGGTCGCGAGATCAAGGCGAAGTTCCCCGACACCCCGGGCAGCCTGGGCATAGCCATCAGCGAGGCCGTGGAGATGGCGGTGAGCGAGAAGAACACCAAGTACAGCCTAGGCAGCGTGCTGAACCACGTCATGCTGCACCAGACCGTCATCGGGCAGGAGCTCATGACCCAGCTGGAGATGGCTGATGTGGTGCCGGACCACATGGTCGCCTGCGTCGGCGGAGGAAGCAACTTCTCCGGATTCTCGTTCCCAATGCTGGCCAAGAAGATCCAGGGGAAGATCGACACCGACTTTGTCGCCGCCGAGCCGGCGTCCGTCCCGTCGCTGTCGAAGGGCGAATACCGCTATGACTTCGGAGACACTGCCGGGATGACCCCCCTGTTGAAGATGTACACCCTCGGTCATGATTTCATACCGTCGGCAATACACGCCGGCGGGCTGCGCTATCATGGAATGGCTCCGACGGTGAGCCTGATGAAGGACCTCGGCTATGTCCGCGCCGTGCCGGTGGAGCAGAAGGCCACCTTCGAAGCGGGCATCATGTTCGCCAACGCTGAGGGCGTAATCCCCGCACCGGAGAGCACGCACGCCATCGCCGCCTCCATCGACCTGGCCATGGAAGCGAAGCGCAAGAACGAGGAGAAGGTCATCGTCTTCAACCTGTCGGGGCACGGGCTGCTGGACATGACCGCCTACGAGAAATATCTCAGTGGGAAAATGGTCTGAAACCCTTGGGGGCTCCGCCCCCTTCAAACAATTTTCAAATCGTCGCATTTTCCCGAATACCATTATTTATCCTTACCGCCCTCACCCTTCTAGCGCTTGGGGAAGTGCGACAGGCCTATCGCATGAACGCCGATATCGATCTCTGCGGGAAGTTCTATTCCATTGATGTCCATTCAGAATACGGCCTGTTCAGTTTGGACCACGGGCGCATCTATATGGTCATCAACGAGCGATTGGACAAGACCCTCTCGCTCATCAACGGCCTAGCGTCCGCCGGAAAGGAGATCATATGCGTGAGCAGGATGCATCCGGACCTGCTTCGAGAACGCTATCCTCTGCAGGACATAAGAGGAGTTTGGCTGAGCGAAACTGGAAACGGTCCGCGCCTCTCGCCCGATCATCTGGAAAAAATAGTGGAGGAGATAACCAGCTTCGTCTCCTGCCATAAGAACGCCGCGGCGGTCCTGGACGGCTTGGAGTACATCTCCCTGTTCACCGACTTCCGGACCTTGAACATATTCTTGGAGGAACTGAACGACGTGGTCATGGCGTCGCGGTCAATCCTCTTGATACCAATAGATCCGCGTTTATTCGACCCTTGTCAGCTGGCTCGTCTACGCCGTTTTGCGGAGATCCTGCACTGATCTTGGCCATTTCGGGAAAGGACTCCTTCAGCTTCCGGAGGTCCTTCTCCTCGAAGGTGAGCGGATCTATGGACACGATCATGTTGGCATCGACGTTCCCCATTTCCTTCTCGATCTCCTTGAGGGAGGCTACGATACCGTTCATGTCGTTCCAGAGCAACAGATACTCCAGACCGTCTAGGAAGAACTTGCGCTGACCGTCCTTGATCTCGCCCTTCACCTGCTTCACCAGGGTGGACACGCTCTTCGGCGACAGCGTCCCTTCCTGCTTCACTCCGCTCAACCAGTGGAAGCGGGCGTTCTTCAGTCCATACTTCTCCACGACGTATTCGGGGTGAAGGCGGGTTATGCACACGCCCTGGTCCTTTTGCAGATAGTTCGAGAACACCGTGAACCCGTTGCGTGGGTAGCCTTCCATAAGGAGAGAGACCTTGGCATCCATGTTTCCTGTCATTCAGCATTCCTCCGTTGCTTGTACCGTATCTTGGCTTTAACGGTATTTAAAGGAGTTTTGAGCATGCTACATTCAGGCGGTGAGAATCAAGTAGCGCTTGGCAGGTGGAAGACTATTGATATGGGAAAGTGATTTTTCCTCGTGAACCACATCCCGGGGCGCTCCCTGCTCACCGTGAAGGAGCGGGTCTTCCTGCATCTTCTGTTCCAGCAGCGTTTCGTCATGGACTCCGATTCTCCAAAGAGCGTCACCCAGGAGGGTGTGGCCAAGGCGGTCGACGTGGGCCGCAACAACGTGGCCAAGGTCCTGGCGGAAATGGGCAAGGAAGGCACTGTCGATACCTTCACCCGTCACGTGAAAGGATTGCCGAGCGTGCGCAAGGTCTACTTTTTGAGCGCCAAGGGTTCAGAGAAGGCGAAAGCGATCAAGCTTGACGTGGAGTCTACCACGGTGGACATAATAGATCTGCAAGGGAAGCACATCAAGGACGAGATAGGAAGGCTGGGCAATTACCTGCCGAAGCGCTATGACCTTCTGGAGCTCATCAACGGCATCGCCCAAGGAAGCATAGACTGCCGCAGCTTCCACGAGAACCGCATGCGCGAGGAAAGAAGGTACGTGGACTTTACCGACAAGAAGCCGGCGGTGCGCGCCTTCTTCGGACGGGAGAGGGAGATGGAGGTTCTGTCTGGATTACTGACCTCCGATACCAAGCGCATGGTGGTCATAAACGGCATACCAGGGATCGGAAAGACCACCTTGTTGGCCAAGTTCGCTCAGTTGGTGCGGGAGAGCACCAACGTCTTCTGGTACAAGGTGCACGAGTGGGCCAACCTGAAGGCGCTGCTCCGGCCTTTGGCCGAGTTCCTTTCGCAGATGGGACGCCGGAACCTGGAATGGTATCTGAACCAGACCGAGGCGCCATTGGTCGGAGAGGCCACCCATATCCTGGAGACGGACCTCAAGGATATCTCCGTGCTGCTGATCTTTGACGACGTGCACAAGGCCGAACCTTCCGTGCTGGAGTTCCTGGGGGCCTTGTTGACCATAATGGAGGGAATGGAAAATGTACGGGCGGTCTGCACCGCCCGCGAGCTTCCGACGTTCTACTCCCGAAGCGCCATATTCCGCGGTTCGGTGGAAGAGCTCAATCTTGAAGGACTTGATAAGGACAGCAGCGTGCAGATGATGCGTTCGCGGGGGCTTTCCCCAGCGGACCTGGAGGAGGTCTTCCGGGTCACCAGCGGGCATCCGCTGTTCCTGGAGCTGATAGACGACCCTAAGCTGGCCCTGGGAAAGAACATCAGAATATTCATCGAGCAGGAGGTGTTCTCCCGGTTGGGCGTGGCAGAACGCAAGATCATGAGCATTGCCGCGGTCTTCCGTTACCCGGTGCTCATCGACGCGTTCTTCATAATGGAGGAGGAGATCCACCTGGCCGCGGGCGTGGACAAGATCGAGCTGGAAGGGACCGATTACGCCGTCAGCTACGAGGCGGTCGATTCGCTGCTCTCGAAATCCATAATCTACGAATCGGTCGGTCGGCTGATAGGCATGCACGACCTGCTCCGGGAGTTCTCATTATCGCGACTCACGCCCAGACAGAGAAGGGTGTACCACCGTGCCGCCGCCCGCTACTATCTGCAGGACGGTTCCGCTCCAGCCCGGGTGGAAGGACTGTACCATTCGCTCATGGCCAGTGATATGCAGACTGCCGTTTCCATCGCCGCGGGCGACGGACGTTCGATCATAAACAAAGGTTACGCGACGCAGTTCGCTCCCCTCCTGGACCGTTTGCTCCGGGACATGGGCGGGATGGAACGCAAGGACCTGGTGGAGATCAGCCTACTACAGGGAGAGGTGCTCTATCTTCAGGGAGAGTGGGACCGGGCGTTAGAGGTGTTGAGATCGTTACGGGAGAACACCTCCGAACGAATCGACGGCCGGATGCTCAGCGAAGTGTCCAGAATGATGGGCGTGATCTGCCTGAACCGCGCTGATTATGAGAGGGCGTCGTCCCTGCTCCAGGAAGGTCTGGACATAGCGACGCGTTCCGGCGATAGGACCACCGCCGCCGATATCCTGTATGACATGGGAGGGGTATTGGAACGGAGAGGAATGAACGCCGAGGCCTTGGAGCGCTTCGAGATGGCCAAGGACATAGCCTCGGACCTCTCGGACGACCTATCCCTGGGCAAGGCGCTGTATGGCCTGGGTCGGGTCCGGTCCACTTTGAGGGAATACGAGAAGGCCATCGGCCTCAAGAAGGAGGCGTTGGCGATATTGGAGCGCCAGGGGGACACCACCATGATGGCCAAGGCCTGCATCAGCATTGGCAACGACCTCTGCGCCCTGGACCGGAACGGCGAGGGCGAGGTCTATCTGGAAAGGTCGATAAAGCTAGCCAACGCGGTCGGCGACCTCAGCACCATGGGATACGCACTATCCAACCTGGCGGGATGCAAGCTGAACATGGAAGACCTGGACGGGGCGGAGGAGCTGGTGGAACGGTGTCTACCCATCGCGGCAAAGTTGAACGACCCTCTCATGACCTCCACGTTGCTCTTCCATAAGGGATACGTTAGAACCGGGCGCAAGCAATGGAGCGAAGCCCGCCCTTACTTCGAGAGGTCCTTGGGTATTTTGAGGGACATCGACATGCCTTCCCGACTGGGCCAATGGCTGATGGAGGTGGCGGAGATGTTCGTGCAGAACGGCGAGGTGCAGGGAGCGCGGGTCCTCTTGGACGAAGCGTTCGATATAGCCACCAAGCTAGGTCATCAAAATTTGCTGGATAAGGTAATAGAAAAAAGGGAAAGGTTATGCGCCTGAGGCGCATATTTTATCGGTCTTAGATAGACACTGCGTGTGGGTCTATGAACGGTATGGCATGCGGGTCGATGAACGGGATCGCATGTGGGTCTATGAACGGTATGGCATGCGGGTCGATGAACGG
>CAYTNW010000056.1:0-10675 GCA_964439325.1 uncultured Leptospirales bacterium
ACAAGCAACAAAGCAGAATTTCGGATAGTTTTCATAATTGTAAAAATTAAGTTTTCTTTTCATGAACCAAAGGTACAATCGGGTTTTCCATAAAAAAAAACTTTTTGGTAAAGAATCAGCAGAAGGAGTAAGAAGTTGTCAATTGGCAAATTTAATCAATGCCCGAATCAGGAACTCTGAGCCGGGCTGAGGGTTGCCATGATCCGTCGTTCCTCTGATGTTCAATCAGCCAATCGCTTCAACCGCCATGGCGCTGGAATACTCCGGGTCTGACCACCAGTTGAAGGCCCAACCTCCCTGGCCGTTGAATAACCTGCCAGGTCCGAATATCTCCCAAACCTCCCGGCAAACATTCAATGCCTCCTCCCTGCCTGAACCGGCAAGCGATGAGCCGACATAACCGGTCACCCAGCCGTCGCTCTCTACGTTCGGAAGCAGGAAATCACTTGATAGTTTCATAAGAATAGATGATTAATAAACAAGTTGTTAGATGGGTTTCAATGGTGCAAACTTATCTTTCTCCGGAGATTCTGATGAACAATACAGGTAAAGAATGATGAATTCATACTATTTTAGCCTGCTTTTCACGCATGAATCTGCCCCTTGATGAAAGTTCAGGATCTGGTACTGGAAGTCTTGAAAGGACATTATGGCCCCTTCGTGCTGTCGGGGGGACTTGCCCTTTCGAAATTTTATCTTCACCATCGGACTAGTCAGGATATTGACCTGATGGCGTGTAAAAGTCCGTTTTACGCTGAGGAGTCAGCAAAAATCTGCAGGAGATTGCAGGATCATTTCGTCGAAGGGATTTCGGTAACAGACAGATACAGCGATTTCACCCGGCTTGTGGTGACTGCAGGCGCTGATTTGAAGATCGAACTGATCAACGATGTGGGGGGCAGGTGGCTGGAACCCGTTCTGTGCGACGGCATCCCGGTCGATTCCCTGGCAGATATTCTGGTTTCCAAGGTGAATTGCCTTTTGCAAAGGGATACCCCCAATGATCTGATTGATTTTATGGCAATTCGTTCAGCCTGTCTGATCAACTGGGAAGATGTGCTGTTGTTCGCCCGAAGAAAGGCCATGCTGGCGCAAGCTTTTGTTTTACGTAAAATCATCCGGCGGGTGACAGCGTTCCGGAGGATGATTTCCGGAGTGGAGTTGCTGGATATTTTCAGAATCCCCGGTTTACCTCAAATGTGGCGAATGGATTATCGCGTTGTGTTTGTCGGCGTAGTCCCCGCAAAAAAGGATTCAGTAGAGGGGAAGAACGAGTGCGCAACCCTGGAAGATTTTTATGAAAGACTGGAGGCCGTGGCAGCGTCTCTGGAAACGTTGGCATTCAGGAACGATGCAGTTGCATTGCAGTTGCAGGACTCGATCCCGTCCGAAATCTTCCTGAGATGGGGCGGCGCCCTGATCAGGGTGCACCGGATAGCCATTCCGTCATCAGGACTTCTTTCCAGGCGACTTGACAATTACGATCAGCCGGAGAGTACAGTTGCGCCCACCGGAAGACGAGTGCCGCTATGTGAGGCAATCCCCCGGCTAAAACCCTGATGGCAACATGATCAATGGCAAAACAAGGCATAGGTTTCTTCACAGCCGGCAATAGAGTAACCATCCCCGCCTCCCGCAACGGCAGCGAGTTCCGGCTCGGCCAGTTCATCCGTTTGTTTTGATTCCTGCAGCGGAGGGAGTATGAGATAAAACGAATTGCTTTCTTCCTGTAAAACGTTTATTTTGAATGATTCAGGAATCTTGATGGCAAATTCTTCCCCGATGGTTCTTTCAGGATTTTCCAGAAGCCGCTGGCGGAAAACCTCGTCCTTCATTGCTTTTTCAATAAGTTGCTTCTCAATGTTCTTTCGGTTGTTCATCTTTTTGTTTTTTATGGGTTATGATGGTTCTTGAGTTGCCGATTCCGGATCTTTGCCCCGAAATAGGCTTTGCATTCCAGAGGATGGCCTGCCTTGTACACTACCTTCAGGTGGTTGATACCATGAATATACCTGACAGGAAAGAGCACTTCCGAGTTGGTGATTCCCGGAAATGAATGTAACGCGAGGCTTTTTGCGGGCAGAACCAGGTTGTCGGAGATGAAAAGATCCAAATTTTCTTTCCACCGCAGTTCCCATTTGGGTTGAGCCAGATTCCTGAAATACAATTCCAGGCCCAGGTATGGAAGTACCTTTTCGCCGATATGCAGGTTGCACACTGTGTAATCGAACCCAGCCGCATACCTGCTGAACATCCGTTCAACGGCAGCATAATCACCCGACCATCCGATCCGCTTGAGATAGCCGGTAAGTTTGTCCGGATGCATGCTGGTTAGTATGAGCCGGATGGCTTCCGTTTTACGGGGGATCATAAAACCTACCTGGTATATTGCCGAATCCGGGGGAAGTAATTTCATGCATCGCTGAAGAGTGACGGCCAGGTGCTGCGGAAACGGGATGTCAAACAGAATGTGATAGATCTCGTTCAGGATATCCTTCATCGCTTCCCAACGGTTTGGATTCTTCAGGCAATCCTTCTCCCGTAACCGGAAAAACAGGTTCGGAACAGGGTTGAACCCCTTCTCTTCCCGGTCGAATTCGAGCCAGAACATCTCCGCTTCCCTGATCAAAGAGGGTGAGGGATCGTTCCATTTCTGAAACAACCGTTGTAATTTTTTCCAGAATGGGATGTCCATCAGAGCGTTTGACAAAGAGCTTATCCGGCTTTTCCCGGATAAGGCATCTGCCCCTTCCGTTCCCTGTTGAATCAGCATAAAGAAATCGCACCGGGCGCGTTCGTCTCCCAGCCTGCATTCAAACCCAAGATCGGCCGACACGTCGAACGGGAAAAGCGAAGAGAGCTTCATGATCTCTTCCTGCTCGGATTCGGCTATCAGTTCTGGTGGGATGGACCGGGAAAGGTTTCGCAAATGGTCAGAAAATGTTGCAGTCATAGCCAGATATTATTCGAAATTAAGCACTGCAGGTAGCTGGTCCGGATAGGCCTGGCGGAGGAGTGCATACCCGACACCAGAGAGTCCCTGGAAAAAGCCCGGGTTGAAGACCTCCTCGTTCTGGCTGTTGAAAAGTGTAAACCGGCCGCTTTTTTGTGCACGGCGCATCACTTGTGCAGCCAGCCGGGCTGATGCCTCCCGCCACTCCCCGTTTCCCGTGATGGACGCACTGTGGAGCAGGATCTCTGCCCTGCCCAGGTTCCCGCAGCAGAGGTGATCGCGGTTATAAAGCGGGCAGTTCATGGTTGTTTCCATCGCGGTGGTAATGTCATCCATAAAAACATGGCCTTTTCCAACCTTATGCGCTGTGAGCCGGGAGAGTCCGATCCCCGGAGCTCCATGGCACCAGCTGGTCATGAATTTCGGGGAGGGTTCTTCTGCATCGCCCGATGTTCGCAGGTCCTCCCAGTTCCGGTGATCAGGATGAAACAGACGGTTTTCACTGGTCATTGCCCGTTGGGCTGTTTCGTGGTACCGCTTGTCGCCGGTGACTTCATACAGACGCATCAGGGCAAAGGAGATTCCCGCCTGGCCGTGAGAATATCCGGAAAGTACTTTATTGTCAAGTGTAATCCATCCGAAACCTTCACCTTCATGTTCCCGGGCATGTTTCAGCAGGTGTTCTCCGCAATAGACAGCAGTTTCCAGCGCCTGCCGATCTCCGGTAACCTTGTGAAGCGCATGAAGAGCCAGCAAACAGCCTGCGCTGCCCGTTAAAAGGTCAAACGACCGGTCTTCATCCACAATCTTATGGATGATCATTGTTCCAAGCTCTGATGCCTCTGAAATGCAGGTGGGGTCACCGAACATTCCGGCTATTTTGATGAGGGCATAGATGACGGATGGAATCCCGGAACCGATCCCAAGGGACCCCGGCGCTGTCAAAATTTTGGTTTTCCGCGCATGCCGGATGCCTGCCTTCAACGACTTCAGCACGCCTTCATTCAGCGCTATTACAGCCGGATCACCGGTCTTACACTGAAGAGCGGAGAGGAAAAGGGCAATTCCGGAAAGCCCGTCGTAGAGGTCGATGGAAACCGGCTGTACACGGTAGCGGTTGGCGCCGGGGATAATAACGGCGGAGAGCCAGGTGCAGCTTCCATCCTTTGAGTAAATCGCCTCCTTTTCCAGGATCCGGGCGATCGACAAGGCTGATTTGATCCACTCTGATGGGTCAACAGGAAGAATTTCAGTTGTTTCCGGTAGTGTCGTTTCAACCTCCCGGGGATTCCCGTGGGGTGTGATGTTGCGGAAAAGCAGGGAGGCTTTGATAAACCGGATCTGTTTTTCCATGTCCGAAACGTCCATGCCGTTGACTTTCAGGGCCACCTGTCGGGCTACCGGAGTTACAATGAAATCGGGACAAACCAATCCGTCGGGATCGTACAGCTCGTTTCCATCCGATTCCACACGGAAGATGGGAACGTCATTCCGCTCCATCTGACGGATCTCTGAGATAAGAACCGGCCACAGAGGGTTTGGCGCTGGATCGCTCAGAAATGCCCGGGTAATCTGTTCAAGCCGGATGCCATGCTCTGTGCCGCTGCGCAGGTATTTCGGATCCCTGAGATGATTGAGAATCAAAGCATAGATTCGTGTAGCACGCAAGATAAAACGCAGTTCATTTTTTGCAAATAAACCAACTGGAACTTGATCACGTTTGCGGATCGCAAGGCTGTACACCGACCTGAAACCCTCCACGATGCTCTCTGCCCAGGGTTCCGGAGGCTGCACTTCACCGTTGAACACCGGCAGATTTGAATCCCGGCGGATGACACCCTGCCGGTAGAGAATATCCATCCGGTCGGTATTGATGTGTTGCCAATCCGGTCGCTGGTATGGAGAATCGGCATGGCCGTACCCACCCAATCCGCTGATATCATATAGATTACCATTCTTAGCCGTGATCCAGGAGGGGAGGAGGCCGGTACGGAAAACGGAGTGCCCCAACTGAGAGCCCGCCAGAAAACTGGCATGACCTGTGAACTCTTCCGACATCGCTTTCGCTTCGGAGTGCATCACCGATTCGAGGTCAACCAATACCGGATATTCACCGGCCGCGATCAGGTTCTCCTGGTGGCAATCGTTTCCGTCGAGCATATAGACCATCCCGATCAGGGAGCCCATGCGGAGGTAGAAGTTTTTAACATCCTCCATCGTTGAACAGGGTGAAGCCTCAACGAAACCGACCCATCCATGCTCTTCCCTTATAATTACATCAAGTGGTTTCAGACCGGGAGTGAGACCCTGGTCATTGTACCATCGGATCCAGGCTGACCATGCCTCCTCCACCCGGAGATTCCTGGGTTTGTAAACCACTTTCAAACCCGATTCAAACTTCAGGATGATCACGCTCCGGCCATGATCATGAAGATCGGAGATGCCTCCTTTCAGTTCCACTACCCGGCCAGTGGCAACACCATCCGCCAACTTGCCGGCGATCTCACTGAGGTCATCGCTGAGCCTGACCAGAAATTGCCTGTAGTTCCTGATCCAGTTGACGATCAGCGTGGTCAGGATTCTGGCCAGAACACAGTACTCTGCAAAGAGATCTTTCCATCCCCCTTTAAAAAACCGATCTGTGAAAGCCCGGTAGAGTTCATTCCCTGGTGTCTCCTTCCCTGCGATACCGAACAGCTTGTCGAGCGCAGATTCCCGGGTGGATCGAAAGACCCGGAATTCAAGTAACAAAGTGTTGCCGGCAGCTGATAATAGTGACCTGGCCAACTGGGTTTTCATCATCCTGTAAGCGTTGTCCGTCAGCAACGAGTCCAAAGGGATATCCATGGTTTTTTCCAGTTCACCAGTGGCAAACGCTGCAAAGGGAGCAAGCAGGTCGATGAACGGAATCTCTTTGAGGTCGGTTTCACTGAACATCTCAGCAACTGACCCTTCAGTGGCGGCAGGATTATGCTTTTCAAGGAAACCGATGATATTCCGGAAATCATCGACCCAGTCCGGAATCAGATCCGGATCGGTAAAGGTCGCTGTTCCTAGGAGTTCAGGGATTTTGGCAGCATCCAGCCCGTCGTTGGCGAGCAGGCGGGCAAATTTTTCCGGGTCGCCTCCGGCTGCTGCACTCATCCACTCCTTCAGCAACCGGGCGGTTTCCTGTTCCGGCTGTGTCGTAAAAATGAACCTTCCGGGATTGCTGATCTTTTCCCGTAAACCAATGGCTTTTTCAGCAATTCTGACAAAGTAGCGATCTTCTGGATTATTGATTGCATCCTTCATGTATTCGGAAGTAGTATTTGCATTTATTGATATTCAGCAAATGAAGTCTGAAGCATTCCATGGTTTCTTTCTGCCGGCCTATCTGTATATCACTATCTTTTTGTAAATGGTCTGCCTGCTGCCGATGATTGCCACTGAATAAACCCCGCTGGGCACCGGCTGAAGGCTGATCTCCTGCTGTGCATGACCTGTTACAACCCAATTGCTGATCTGGTAAATCATGATCCCCGAGGGATTGTACACTTCGATTCTGTACGAATCGGCAACGGGAGCGGATATCGAGATGGAAAACTGCCCGGTGTTCGGCGACGGGAAAATGGAAATTTTATCCCCTGCTCTCTCCTCTGTTCCGGTGACTACAACCCAGACTGGGCTTGATAACGCTGAGGAGCACCCGTTTACAGTGACCATACATGAGTAATACCCTGTATTGCTGATAACGGTGTACGTTTGGCCGGTAGCGCCCGGAATGGGAGATCCTTCGTAATACCATTGATTGCCTGATGCTGCATTGCTGGTGAGAATAGCCCCATTCACTGAAATCACCGGAACTTCAGGTAGGGCATGAACCGTCACATTAAAAGCCGGGCCCGCTGTTCCGGTCCCGCACTGGTTGTTCCCGGCCACACTGATATTTCCGCCCGGGGCAGTGCTGCTAAAGTTCACCAAGATGTTTTGCGTGCCAGCTCCTGAGGCAATGGCCGCTCCTTCCGGGAGTGTCCAGAGATAGCTCGTAGCATTGAGGATGGGACTGCAGGAATAGGCTACCCCGCTGGTTCCGGCACAAAGGGAGGAGGTTCCCGTGATATTCCCGGCTGCTGCGGGCAACGGGTCCACGAACAGGTTGTGAACCGAAACCTCTGAGGTACAGCCATTGGATCCGGTATATTGAAGGCTGACCGACTGTGCGCCTACACCATTCCATGCCACATTGAGCGAATTTGTTCCCTGGCCTGCCATGATCGTTCCGCCGGCCGAAACGCTCCACAGATATCCTGTCATGCCGGATTCGCTGTAATACATATTTCCGGTGGATCCGGAACACGGAGTCCCGGAACTTCCGATGGTCGGGACCGGCAACGGCTTGACTTCGACGAACATGGCGGATGATGGTCCGTTGTCGCAACTGCCGGCACTGACAGGCGTGACCCTGATACTGTCGGAGATGGTTCCCGGAGTCACGGAAATCGTATTCGTCCCGGCTCCGGCTGTGATCACCGAACCGGCTGGAAGCGACCATGAGTAATTCACCGCATTGGTAACCGGACTAACAGAATAAACCGGTCCTGCTGTTTGCCCGCACACGACCGGTGGACCGGAGATGGGACCTGCGGGACCGGCCGGCGCTGAACATCCGGTTCTAAACGTCTGATCCTGCCCGTAAACCGTGCCTCCCAGGCTTGTTCCAACGATTCTGTAATGGTAAACAGTGTTGTAGGGCAGTCCGGTCAGAATTGCGCTCACCATGGTGGCCGATGATCCCGAAACGGATGGTGGATTGCCGGAAATCGTTGATCCATAGGATGTTGTCAATCCATATTCAAATGAAACGCTTGTGAGATCATCATTGGCATTTACCGTTCCGTTCAGCGTAGCCCCGTCGTTGAGGATGAAAGTTGGCGGGATGGTGACTACAACAGGTTGAGCGACCACAACGGCTTCAATACCATGTTTCCTGGAAGAAGCTGAAAGTGGCCCCCCCGAGAGGGAGCTGGCAATATAATAGGTATTATAGCGTATAGGCGATTCGTCGCTCACGGCAAGGGGATGATACAGACCCGAGACTCCGGGAAGAACAGCGAGACCAATGTAGAAACTACCATTATTGACAGGAAAGGAGACAGGATAGGTGAAACTGACCATTTTCCCGAGATCGCCGGACGACAGGACATAGTTTGGAGTCTGGGAAACAATGGTGCCTGTGCTGTCCATGAGCACTGCATACACGGTATTCCCGATATTGGAGGCTGTGTTGGTTATGGCTATATTGGCTCCTTTGACATGACCGGCACCATGCATGAAAAACTTTGTGGCATAGATTCCCGAACTGTAGAACCCGGCACCGCCGGGATAATCCCTGCTGTACTGGTAAGAAAAGAGGCGATCGTTCACGTTGGCTGGTATGGTCATCGTATTGTTTTCCACCACTGTTTCCCCCGGGATCACGGAGGTCGAAACGGTAATGGTCACATTTTCCTGAAGAGTTGGCACCCAACCCGTGAAATTTGCCCTCAGGGCAAGGTGGGCAGGTATGGTCACCGTTTTTGTTTCGGTGTAACGCAGTGACGAAGTGGCAGAATCGCGGACTGTGAGGATTACGTCAATGGTCAGGGGGGCCGCCGAAAGGTTGCTCGCCCTCATGGTGACGGTGACAGGCGTGCCAAAGGGAACTGGTAATCGTTCGGTGGTGTAGATATTGGTTACCTGAGCGATATCACGCAATTCATTGCCGTAAAAAATTGTGGCAGGACGGCTGTTCGAGGCCGTCAGGGTGTCGCCCTGCGTGGTCGCATGGCCACGCAGATAGCACAAGCCACTCAGACTGTTGTTGACCAGTGGACGCAGTATGGAGGTACCGGTTGCCCCTGAAGGGTTGACGAATTCCCAGGCAACATATAAACTGCCCCCGGTATAGGTAAAGGATGAACCGTTCACAAAGGGAATTGTGTAGAAGCCACTCAACGGAACAGTGAAAGCCGTATCAGTGCTCACCAGCGTAAAACCTGTCGTGGTCCAGGTTGAACCAAGGGAATAGGTCATGTCGCCGGAATTCTTCAGCCAGATTTTCATCGTGCCGGTTTGTGTTCCTGTTCCGGCCAGTCCCACCTGAAATCCAATGTTGGTAATGGAGAACCCTGAAAGGAATCCACCGGCCGCCATCTCCGAAGGAAGGATAAGGTACTCCTCTCTTTGATACCGTTGAGTGTTGAGAGGAACGTGACAGATATTCGAAATCGCATTGTAATTGATGACCCATCCCGGAAGGTTGTCTGATTGTCCATATCCGAAAACCAGGGAAATGAAGCATAAAAGAGAGAATAAGAGATTTTTCATATAGTATTGCAGGTATAAGTTATCCGATAGAAGCGCCAAATATACTTCCGGAGGATCTGAAGGAAAAGTTTTTCCGGTAAGGAATCAACAGAAGGAGTAAAGAGTTGTAAACAGGATATTTTTCAAGTTCACCTGACGATCAAAACGAATTCCGAATCCATGAAGTTACACGGGACCCAGGGATAAGTCACGTCAGCAAAACCTCGGCAGGTATCTTTAAACCCTTGTATCCGAATTTGACATTCCCATTTGCTCCATGCGGAATTTAATGGCATCCACCGGGTCGGGTGGAGAAATTGGATAGTGTTTCATCTCATAGGATTCCACCAGGGTCGCCAATAAATCCAATTCATCGCTTTCAGGACTATCCTTTTTGGCGCCCCATAGTTCTTCAATTCTGGATAAGGCCATCTTGTAATCCTGTTCAGTTTTAACGGGTCGAATATCCATGATCAAATTGTTTTTGCATCTATAGTGCTGGTTGTGAAGAGCGGCAGCCGAATTATCATCCATCATATTCTGAAAAACCCCGAAATCCGGATTGATGCCCGAAAGCACCCCAATATTGATAATCTGAAAGTTAATCTTGATGGTGTTTTTGAAACAATGCTCCGTGGAACTCTATTTCTCCTCGGTGGCCCTCCGTGTAACATTTTATTGCACAGAGGTCCACTGAGTTCAACATGAGAACCACAGAGGAGTTGATTGGAAAATCTTTGCGGTGAACATTTTTTTCGTCTTTTCGGAGTGGGCTTCAATAAACTACTCATTCTAATGTGTTCCTGGTGTATTTTAACATGAATTCCATTGAAGTTACATTGTTATCGTCATGATGTTTCTTGTTTTTTTCAGGAGGAGGACTTTCTGGTATAAAAGCGCTTAATCAATTTGTTTATACTACTTTGGCCAACCGGTTGGCAGCGTGCCATCGATGATCTTACTCCTGATTTCATTCACCGCAGTTTTGATGCTGTCCGGTATCTGGGTTTCAAAGTCATGGTAGGGCGCCAGGTCAACACCCTTTTCCGAGAGGGTGGAGGTTAATGTCTTACCCCCTTGAAACTGACCGTTTTTGATCGACTGGATGCCGGTGAGAATGCCCGACCGGAGGTTTTTCATGCAGGAGGTCATCAGAATATTTCCGACATCGGGAATCGTGAGATACTGGTCGGTATCGACTCCGATGGCTGTTTTTCCGCTGGCTTTTACCTGGTAAAGCGCTCCGTTCCCGGTGCTTCCGGCGCAGGCAAAGATCACCTCGGCTCCCTTCTGCATCAGGCTGTCGGCCAGCCGGGCGCCGAGGAGGGTATCGGTGAAGGTGGCGGCATTCACACCCGAAACATCCACCAGCTTACCGTATTTTGTATTAAAATA
>CAYTNW010000057.1:0-9797 GCA_964439325.1 uncultured Leptospirales bacterium
GATGCAGACCAAAGAAAAGAAGAAGAGTGTAACGGAGAGTTTTCAATATGGCTAAATATACCGGTCCAAAATGTAAATTATGTAGAAGAGAGATGACTCCACTGATGTTGAAAGGGCAGAGATGCTTGACTGATAAATGCCCGATTAAGGGGAACAAAAAATATCCTCCAGGCCCGCCCAGAAAAAGAAGAGCTAAAATGTCTGATTATGCTGTTCAGTTAAGAGAAAAACAGAAAATAAAAAGGACATACGGTCTTCTTGAGAAGCAGTTCAGAATTAATTTTGAAAATGCAAACAAGATGAAAGGTGTAACCGGCGAAAATATGCTTTCACTTCTTGAAAGAAGGCTTGATAATGTAATTTATAGACTTGGATTTGCCACATCAAGATCCCAGGCAAGACAGATTATTCAGCATCAGCATATTCTTGTTAATGACAGAGTAGTAGATATCCCATCTTTTATTATCAGAGAAGGGAATAAAATTGAAGTGAGAGACTATTTTAAGACTAATCTGATTCTTGAGGATTCTATCAAACTTTCAAAAGCAATAGATTCCAAACCGGAATGGGTTGAAGTTGATTATGAAAACAAAGTGGCAAAAATAATCAGGATACCGAAAAGAGAAGATATTAAAGATAGTTTTAATGAGCAGCTGGTAGTAGAGCTTTACTCAAAATAAGTAGAACAATTTTAGAAAGAGCTGCTTATTTATTACTTTGTTGGAGGAGAAAATGGCCCAAAAAAATCTTCTGAAGGGCTTTAAAAGACCTGGTAAAATATCATTTGAACATGATGATTTACAACCGAATTATGGCAGGTTTATAGCCGAGCCCTTTGAAAAGGGTTATGGTTTGACAGTCGGGAATTCGCTTAGAAGAGTACTGCTATCATCGATTGAAGGTGCGGCCATCACAGCAATCAAAATTGAGGGTGTACCACACGAGTTTTCGACTATACATGGTGTATATGAAGATGTAACTCGCATAATACTAAATCTTAAAAAACTGAGATTTAAATATGACGGGGAGATATCCAAGGTTCTGCATATAGTAAAAGAGGGCGCTGGGGAACTGAAAGGCGCTGATTTTGATATAGATCCAGATGTCCAGGTAATGAATAAAGACCTGAAAATTGCCACTCTTAATGATTCGGCAAAGATAGATATGGAAGTTCAGATCGAAAGAGGAAGAGGCTATGTCCCTTCTGAAGTCAATAAATTGAATACTGAGACTGTAGGTGTAATATCAATTGATTCTATATTTTCACCAGTTCAGAAGGTCAATGTCAAAGTTGAAGATACACGTGTTTCGCAGCGTACTGACTATGATAAACTGATCCTTGAAATCTGGACGGATGGATCGATAAAACCTGATGATGCTCTTGCCCAGGCGGCGAAGATTATTAAAGACCATATGACGATCTTTATTAATTTTGAAGAGGAGCAGGAAGAAGAGATCGAAGTTGTGGATGAAGGAATCGAGAAGATGAAGGTTCTTCTGTCTAAATCAATAGATGATATAGAATTTTCAGTCAGGGCATATAATACATTAAAAAGTCTTGATATATCAACACTCGATGAGCTTGTAAAGAGAACAGAGGATGAAGTTAAAAAATCTAAGCATAATAGTGATATTGTACTTAAAGAGATAAAGACAAAACTTGAGGCTTATCATTTAAGTCTTGGATTAAAGGATTGATTGAGGTTTAGAGATGAGACACAAAAATAAAGTAAAGCAGCTCGGCAGAACTCATTCACATAGAAAGGCTATGTTTGATAATATGGTTACTTCTCTGTTTGAACATGAGAGAATAGTAACAACTAAGCAGAAAGGAAAAGAGTTAAAGAAAATTTCTGAGAAGTTGATTACAAAAGCGAAACATAATATAGATATTCCTGAAACTGAAGCGGAAAAAAAGCTTCATAACAAACGGGAAGTTCTTAAGGTTATCAAGAACAGAGACATTGTAGCGAAACTGTTTAACGACATTGCTCCCAGGTTTAAGGACCGCAAGGGCGGATATACAAGAATGTATCTTCTCGGTTTAAGACAGGGTGATGCAGCGGAGATGGCTATCGTTGAGCTTGTTGACAGAGCAGTCAAAGCTGAGCCTGTAAAAGCAGACAAGAAAGACGAGAAGACAAAAAAGACAAAAGAGAAAAAATCCAAGTAATAACGGATAAAAATAGAGAATAAAAAAACTTCAGATTACTGAAGTTTTTTTATTCTTATAATCTTATGAGTTTTTCGCTGTAAGCTTTTTACGTTTCTCAAGCTCTACAGGGTATAGCAGCTTCACGTTATCAATTGCATCAACTTTGAACTTTTCCGGAAGCCTGTCATCGAAGATTGGTGTTATCTGATCTTTTCGTAAATGATATTTATCCTGTATAAAACCTGTATTAAATTCATTTTTTATTTTATAAATTTCCAGAGCAGATTGCTTCGCATTTCTGCAGTATTCTATAGCGCCGATATATTTGTCTATTATATAATTAAGCTGTTCGGATTTAAGCTTTTTTCTCCCTTTTAGAAATGTAATATGGGGGTCATTGAATGATTTAACCGCTTCGTTATAGTTGAAGTGACCATCGCGTAAATATGTCTGTACTTTCGGTGCGTCGTAAAAGAAGTGATAGTCCTGTGATGGAAATTTTTCACTATAAGGTTTTACATCGAGCTGCGGATCAAATGGTTTGGTAAAATATGCCGCGTAACCGCTATGTTTATTATAGGTAATGAAAGTTTCAACCATGTTATTGTCAGCTGATGTTGCTGTTAATATCTCTTTGGTCCTGGCAATGTACATTGTACAGACTTTCTCAAGGGACTTAATTATTTCGAGTTTAAGATTAAAGTATTTTGAAGAGGATGAATCATAATTAGTACCGAAATATTCGAGTGTAGCTTCTTCAAAATTTTTTATAAGGTTTTCCTGCATTTTTTTATTTTCTTCGGTCTCAAAATTAATCATCATAGGTTTCATTTCGCGAAGAACATAGGTTGTGTATTGATAATCCTTGCTAGATCTTACGGCTGATGAAATTGCAAATGCACTGTTATATATCAGGATGAATGAAGTTATCGCTAATACGTAAAATTTAATTATTTTCATAATCTCCTCTGCTGCTGAATATATCTCGTCATTATTATTTCGACATTGTAATTTCATCGCTTGAATATAAAATTAGATGATATAAATAAAATGCGGTTTAAATTACAGATAATAAGAAAATCGTATACAAAACTATTTTTTGATATTCATTTCGGAGAAAAATGGTCAAAATCAGGGAGTGATGACATATGCAATATTTTGAATAACCAGAAAGACCTGTTACATGTTTCATTTTAATGTTTGTGAAAGAAATTGTAAAAATTTTAGTTGAATAATTATAGATTATTTAATGTTATTGAAGAGGGTTCTAATACAAATATTTTAAAAATACAGTCTACAAATGTTAAGATTTTAAAATTTTGGAGTATCTAATGGAAGATGCCAAAAAAATATCGTTCAGACAGAAAAATCCGACACTTTGTCCAGTGTGCAGAAATGAGTTTTACAGGGAAGAAATGTTTACCGGAAGCGGAAGGTTAATTGCTGAAAAATTGACCGATGAGCTCCGGAGATTATATAAAGAGAGCCAGAAATTCGGAAAGATACACCCACTTGTTTATGTGATGAGCGTATGTCCCAACTGTTTGTATACTGCATATCCGAAGGATTTCAGCGATGTTACCGATGCGGAGATTACAAAACTTCAGGAGATGAGATCCGCACGCAAGAATGCTGTTTCAAAGTTTTTCGGACAGCTCAATTTTAATGATGACCGTAATCTCACTCTCGGTGCCGCATCATTCATGCTTGCAGTAGACTGTTATAATTTCAGAAGAAAGAATGTTGCCCCTACATTCAAGAAGGGGGTATCTTCGATAAGGGCAGCATGGCTCTTTTCGGATCTGGCGGAGGAATATCCTGATCAGCCATACAGGAAATTGTCGTTATTTTTCTATAAAAAAGCGTATGAATACTATAACAAGATACTTGAACTTTTACAGACCGGCGCAGAACCGGCTGATGCTGCGGGAAACATGGGGCCTGATACTGATAAAAACTGGGGCTATGAAGGGATACTCTATATTTCGGCAATACTGACAATAAAGTATGGCGCTGCGGAAAAAGACCTGGAAAAAAGAATAGAAAATTTCAACATAAGTAAAAGATACTGCAGCAGATTATTTGGAGCAGGTAAATCTTCCAAAAGCACTCCGACAGAACTTCTTGAAAAGACCAGAGTTCTTTATGAAAAGATTAATAATATGCTTGAACAGTGGGAAGGGGAAAGGGAAGCTTGAGCAGGTATGCACTTCTCATTCAATATGATGGAACCTCTTTTAATGGATGGCAGTGGCAGAACAAGGGGAGAACAATCCAGGAAGAGTTTGAAAAAGCAGTTTTTATCCTTTCAAGAGAAAACGTAAGGGTCACAGCTTCAGGCCGGACCGATGCCGGTGTTCATGCGCTGGGGCAGGTTATACATTTTGATCTGGTAAATGAAATACCTTTGAAAAAGATATGCATGAGTCTAAACGGCATTCTCCCGAAAGAACTCTCTGTAAAAAACGCGTATAAGGTCGGATATGATTTTCATTCGAGATTTTCAGCTGTGCAGAGAGAATATATCTATATGATTTACAGGTATCCTTTGAGGTCGCCGTTTTTACGCGACAAGGCAATGTGGATCAACCATCCAATTGATGCTGATTACATACGAAAAACAACTTCATATCTTGTGGGCCAGAAGGATTTCACCTCTTTCTGTAAAAAGATATCAAAGGATTACGGGACTGAAAGGAAGATAGAATCAATTGATGTTTATGAACAGGATGATCTGATAAAAATCCGGTTCAGAGCCAATGCATTTCTTCATAATATGATACGGATTATCGTAGGTACTACCGTTCAGATGTACAGGGAGAACAGGGAGCCGTCTTATATAGTGCAGATCCTCGATCAGAGAGACAGATCGGCAGGAGGATTTACAGCTCCTCCCTGCGGTTTATATCTGAATAATATCTCATATGATCCCCCCCTGAACTTTTACGAATCTGCATTTTAATTATTGACATTATAAGTTCATTTTTAAGTATAACATCGACTGATATAAAAAATCTGGAACAATTAATTGATGAAAAAAAGAATAATTTCCGTAACCGTTTTTATTGCCCTGCTTTTTCTCGGAGCTGACGCGTTTTCTGAAATTTCCAGAAAGAAATATTTTTCAAAACCGCAGATTGGTCTGTGGGGCGGGCCGATTACACCTGTATTCAGCACGGCTGATCATGTAGACCCGGATCTTGGCGGCGGGATGTTTTTCAGATATAATCTCCCGTATGAGTATTTCAAGATAGGTATCGATTCTTCGTATCAGTCTTTCGGTTCAAAAGGCGTGGATTCATTGAGGCTGATTCCGGTATATTTTAACATGCTCTATCTTCTGCCGCTGGATCTTCCGGTGAAGATTCAGCTTAAGGGCGGGGGAGGCTTCTGCAATGTTTTTATGGAACCTGATAATGTAACGCAATGGGACCCTATGTATATGGCAGGAGCGGAGGTTTCTTTCCCTGCGGGTAAACTGGCGAATATAGCTCTCAGAATTGATTATCTTTGTATATATGAACAGCATCTCCCCGAAGCGAAAAAAAACGGATATGTAATCAATGCCGGTATATCACTATACTTTAATATTAACTTGTAAACGGGTGCTTAATAAAAATGAAATATAGAATAATCCTGTTTGTATCGGCCTCTATTCTTTTAGCCGGATGCGGCAAAACTCCGATTTTTTCAGAGATGAACAGCCACCGGTTAAAGATTGTATTAAAGGGTACATTTGAATCGGGCAGCGCATCAAATTTTCTTGCGATGGGATCGCAGTCAATCAACATTTCCCCAATGCAGGATGATTCAGTAGTGGCAGTGCCGGATTCGACCTTCTCCGGCAGTGTGACAGATGCAGCTCAGATGGATCAGCTCCCGGAGACATTCATGATCGATATTGCCGAGATAAGAGTAGATGGCAAAAAGATAAGCAATTACAGACAGCTCCTTTCAGTGCCGCTCGACGATTCGCACCCGTTTTTTAACGGCACAGGCGTTGAACTTAAAACAGATGATCCGCATGACGGCCGTTACAATACCGTACAGATTTATATCAGAAAGATGGGTTTCGATAACGCAAAAGTTTATAAGCTCACCGGAAATACCTTTGCTTATGAAAAAGAGAGACAGGTCATATTTCATGAGGATACAATAGACGGATTTGACATAAATCAGCTGATGGTAAATTCATACTGGGACTCATTGAGGATCGAATCTGATGAGATTATCAGGGTATTTCCGATGCAGATTCCTATCGTCGGCGGATTGGAATACTCCCAGAAAAACGGCGAGACAGTACTTGAAATAAGACTGCTTATAAAAAACTATATAAAAAAGTATGAATGCGGTTATTACGAAGACGGTGTTTATAAAATCATGCACTACTACGCTTTTTCGGACTGGCTGCGCGACGTAAAAAAGGGTGAGACGGATATAGGAAGAAATCTTCATGCCGTTGCATCCTCTTATATCCAGGGCAAATCCGGATCGTTGACGGTCAATACATCGGGCGGCTATGTGGTTGCAATACCATCTTCCGAAGCTGATACTTGTTTAAGTGATTATTATATCACTGATACAGGAAAGAATTTAAGATCCGCTGTTGGAAATTCGGATGTACCTATAGCACCGTCATATCCAGGCGCATATATAGAACCGCTGCTTGACTACTATCTTAATGTGGAAAAGTACAGGGACGACTGGAACAAAAGTGCTGCTCAGCTGATTTCCGATGCGGCAGCTCTTTCAAACTCCGAAACAACAGTAACACCACTTGAAGTTTATTCTGCTGCATGGGATACTTACGAGAAGGCAGTGCATGGAGATCCTGACGAGGTATATGCTTGCGGTTTGAAAATTCCTCCATATGTCGGGTACGGGACATCTGTCACGTTCAGCAAAATGGCCCCCGGGACATATAAACTCTACCGGCTTGATCGTCCTGCCTACGGAGCTTTATTTTTACAGAGTGCTTTTACATCCGGATATCTTGGAGAGCAGACCATTCAGTCCGGTGATAATAAAAACGTAACATATTAGTAAAAACAGGGAACATCATGAACGGAAGTAAGATAATAGTACAGAAATACGGTGGTACCTCTGTAAAGTCTCCCGAGAGGATAAAGGCCGTCGCGTCAAGAATAAAGAGCTATAGAGACAACGGTTATTCAATGGTGATCGTTGTTTCGGCAATGGGTAAAACAACAGATGTCCTGATCGATCTAGCAAAGGAGTTATCTGAAAATCCGTCAAGACGTGAAATGGATATGCTGCTGTCAACAGGGGAGCAGGTGTCTATAGCCCTTCTGGCAATAGCGCTGCATGAGATCGGAGTTGATGCTGTTTCATACACAGGATCTCAGATAAGAATGATGACAGATGGAAACTTCTCAAATGCCAAAATTGAGAATATTTCTACGGACCGGATAATGAAATCTCTTGCTGAAAATAAAGTGGTAATTGTTGCCGGTTTCCAGGGTATTGATGATGATGATAATATCACAACGCTAGGGCGCGGCGGTTCAGACACCTCCGCTGTGGCACTTGCCGCAGTGCTGGGTACAAGGGATTGTGAGATATATACAGATGTGGACGGAGTTTATACAGCGGATCCGCGTATCATAACAAGCACAAGAAAATTAAAAGAGATAAGTTACGATGAGATGCTTGAACTCGCGCGGCTCGGGGCCGGAGTACTGCATTCGAGGTCGGTGGAATTCGCGAAGAAATATAATATAAGGCTGCATGTCAGATCAAGCTTTTCGTTTGAAGAGGGGACAATTGTAATGCCAATGGAGGAGATGATGGAAAAATTTATCATTAGCGGGATTACATCTAAACAGGATGAAGCAAAGGTTACAATACGGGAAATTCCAGACAGGCCGGGCATATCCGCAAAACTTTTCAACGAGCTTGGTAATAGTAAGATATATGTGAACATGATAGTCCAGTCCACAGGACATGACAACAAGGCTTCGATATCATTTACCGTAAAAAAAGAGGATTTAAGTAAAACAATCGAGATATGTAATGAACTGAATAAAGTATTCGGTGGAAGCGCTGTCGATGCAAAAGAGGATATAGCAATAGTATCGGCAGTCGGAGTAGGTATGCTTTCATCTTATGGCGTTGCAGGCAGAATGTTCGGTGTCCTGTCCGAGCAGAACATAAATATAGAGATGATCTCCACTTCTGAAATCGGTATATCATGTGTAATTGATTCGATGTACGCGGAGCTTGCCTCCAAACTTCTCCACAAGGCTTTTATTGAAGTAAAATGACTATGATGAAAGTCGGAGTTCTTTATGGTGGACGATCGGGAGAGCATGATGTATCCAGATGCTCGGCGGCTTCAGTAATAAGATATCTTGATAAAACAAGGTATGAGGTTACAGCTATCGGAATTGACCATGACGGCAGGTGGCATGTTCAGGATACACCGGAAATTATACAGGATAAAAGTTTCGGGTCTGTTCTGAAACTCAACAAGACAGGCGACTGGTATGTCAATCATTACGAACGCGGCGGAAAGCTTTTTCTTTTCAACTCGCAAAACGGTAAAGAAGTCAGTGTTGATATTGTTTTTCCGGTAGTTCACGGAACCTTCTGTGAAGACGGCACACTTCAGGGGCTCCTTGATCTTGCTATGGTTCCCTATGTCGGAGCGGATGTTATCGGCTCTGCTATAGGTATGGACAAGGATGTAGCAAAGAGATTGCTGAGAGATGCCGGAATCCCTGTTGTAGACTGGATCGTTGTACAGAGATACAGATGGGATGCCGGGAAAAAAGACATTATAGATCATATAGCGGAAAAAATCAAATTTCCATGTTTCATAAAGCCCTGTAATGCGGGATCATCTGTAGGAATTTCAAAAGTTAAAAAGCTGGAATCTCTCGAGGAGGCTGTTGAAAATGCTTTTCTCTGGGACAATAAAATACTGATCGAAACAGGTATAAATGCCAGAGAGATAGAATTTTCTGTAATGGGTAACGATAAGCCTGAATCTTCGATGCCTGGAGAGATAAGGCCGCGCCATGAATTCTATTCGTATGAAGCGAAATATATAGACTCGGAGGGTGCAGATCTTCTGATCCCTGCCGAGATAGATTCCGCTCTGACAGAAAAAATGAAAAAAACCGCTGTGGATGGTTATTCAGCTCTCTGCTGCAAAGGGATGGCAAGAGTCGATTTTTTTCTGGATAGAGACTCCGGCCGATATTACCTTAATGAAATCAATACTCTCCCCGGATTTACAAATATCAGCATGTATCCGAAATTATGGGAAAATTCCGGTATTGACTATTCAACACTTCTTAATAAACTTATAGATCTGGCGATGGAAAGAAGCATCAGCAGAAATCGTCTGAAAACAGGATTTTAAACTCTGGTTCTGGCAGCGATCGTTAAGTATTTTGAAAACTATTTATGTTCAGTATGTTCAATTCATGTCTGATAATCTGCCTTATGTTTCAAAACGGCAAGGGCATTCAGCGGGTATTATGGACCTGCAGATATTTATCTTGACAATTTATGTTTTAATCTTTTAGTTTTAGTCTGAAAAAATTCAAAAAACCGGGATAAAATATGAGTAAAAGAAAATCGATTATTCCAAGCATTTTTACCATGGGCAATATGT
>CAYTNW010000058.1:0-8342 GCA_964439325.1 uncultured Leptospirales bacterium
TCAGCTTTTCCCGTCAGACTCAGGAACCATTTCGCAAATTATCATATTTTTCTTTACAAAACATATTTATTTTAAACAATCCGGCAGATAGTGTATCTGATTTAAAAAAAACGGCGGAGTTCAAATTATGATAAAACTGATAAGCTCTCTCATTCTGCTCTCTACGATAGTACAGACACCGCCGGCACAGGAGATGTATTTAAAAAACATTACGGTTTCAGCCGGGACATTCAAAGATAAAATAGTGGTGGAGTGGAAAAGTGAAAACAGCACCCCCTTCCGTGTTCTACGTTCAACAAACAACTCCACGGACTTTTCAGAGATTGGTATAACAGATAAACAGGTATTTGAAGATACTGCCGCCGAAAAGGGAGTTGTTTACTGGTACAGGGTTGCGCCTGTAAGCGAGGCATTGACACAGAATACAGAAACTAAAATTAACGGTGCAATCACTTCTGATAAACCTGCAGAAAAAGATCAAACAGAAGGAACAGAGGAGGTGGTATTAATCGATGAGCAGGAATATATCCGGCTGTCATGTTTACCCTGCGCTGCTGATGGAACTGCCATAGTTCTGAACTGCTACTCCGGATTCATGGAGAATGGTCCTCCCCGGGGTTCCATACTCGCGGAGCTTATAAAAGAGAAAAAAGCTCTCCTCAAAACTCCGGCAGACAGTAAAGCTAAAGCACAGATGAATATCAGACTAAACTACCTTAAGCAGTATTATATGAATCCCGTAAAATTTTCCCTGATGATGACCATGGCCAAACCTTACCTGGACAAGGGGGAACTGGTAGTATTCTCCGGAAAGGAAAATTTTGAAATTAACAGCAAACTGAAGCAGTTCACGTTTTATGATAATGAGTACAGCTCTTTCATTACATTTGATTCATCAAAGCTGATGAAAATTATTTCAAAATCGAAAGACAGTGAACTTGCCGGTATTCTTCTGAAAAATTCCGAGCTCTTTTGCGTCCCCGGCGGCAAAAAAATCATTACAGATAAAGCGGGTTTAACCAGAGTTGTTTATTGCTATGACGCAGTGGGCCTGTCAACAAGGTACCTTAAAAATGATGCGGAGTGGAGATCAAGAACCATAATGCTGGCCACATCGAGAGCTGACCTCAAGGATAAACTGAAAAAAGCCTCTTCGCCGAAGGTTGAAGAGCACGATTAGACTTTTTTCTTTACCTTTACCGCAGCTTTTTCAGGTTTAACTTTTTTTAAAACTTTCTTTTCCGGACTGACAGCTTTTTTTGAACGCTTACTCTCTCCGGCTGGTTTTGCAGAATCATCATTGATCATTCTGCGGAGCTTTGCATCTTCAAGATGATAGTGTTCATCTGCAATCTCAATAAGACTCTGATCATGGGTTACAAGTATAATCGCAATCTTTTCCTCATTCTTCAGTCTTAAAAAAAGATTTTTAATCTCGGCAGCTGTTACTACATCAAGGTTCCCCGTCGGTTCATCCGCGAGGATCATCTTAGGGTGATTGATTATAGCTCTTGCTATGGCTACCCGCTGCCTCTCCCCCCCTGAAAGCGTCATAGGCTTCTGATTAATCACATGGGCAATATTCAGATAAGAAGCCATATCCCGGATCTCCCTGTCAACATTTCCGGGGAAGAATTTTATAAGGGTCGGGTACCTGATATTCTGGTATGAGGTCATGTCAGGGAGGAGGTTAAAGAATTGAAAAATGAAACCGATCTCCCTGTTCCTGAAACGTGATCTTCTGAAATCCCCCCATTTAAGTATATTCCTGTTTTTGTAAAGAACACGCCCTTTATCCGGATCAAGCAGCCCCGAAATTATTCCCAGCAGTGAGGTTTTCCCGCTGCCGCTTTTCCCCGTAAGGGCAATTATTCTCCCCTCTTCCACGTTGAGTGAAACATCATCGAGTATTTTACGTTTGCCGAAATTCAGGGATATATTTTCAACAGAGAGCAGCATACTATCTCCTAACAGCCTTGAATAGATTTATGTTTGACGCAAAAATTGCAGGTATAAAAGCCGACACCGCGCAGACAGATGAGGAAATACCCAGGCACAGAAGAAGCATATCAGTGCCGCTGCCCTGGAACTTCACAGCGGATAGTACCGGGACCCATCTCGCAAGGATATCACCCGCGTATGAGAGTATGTAATTCCCGCAGTAATACCCCGCCACCCCATACACCGCGCCTATAAGTGCAGCTTCAAAAATAAACGAGAGCAGAATTCTAAGTTTTGAAAAGCCGAGAACTCTCTTCAGAGAAAACTTCTGGCTCCTGATATAGACAATTGTGAGATATGAATTGAAAATTGATATTACTGAAACGATGAAGAATACACCCATTATCGCGTAAAATACGCCGTCAATAAGCTTCATTGTCTTCTGGGTTTTTTCGATAATATCCTTCTGTGATTCAACCCTGAGCCCCAGTTTTTTCAGTTTTTCTGATATTACAGGAAGGAGGTCCGTGTCTTTCACTTTCGCGTAGACAACAATATACTCAACACCTGAAGATCTCCCTGTTTCGCTGCTGTACTTGCCGGCTACTGAAACTAAAAAATCCAGGGGTAGAATTATACCGGGAAAATTCATAAGATCAGTGAAGCTGTGCAATACAGCATCATAATCATATTCCTTATAAGCAGATGTATCTTTTTTACCCGCAACAAACCGCAGCTCTATTGGAAAACCGTAAAAATCCTTCTCTGCCAGATGGGGGAATCCATCCATTGCGAGGTAGTTGTTCATGATATCTATGGTAAATCTCGGAACTATTATGGGAACAGGCGCCCTGTTATAAAAAGTTTTCCACCCGGAGGCTTTACCTTTCAGAAGCCTGTTCTCTATACCGCAGACAGGGACGTATATGCTTTTTTTCTTCCCCATAAGCTCACCCTTAACCCGCACATTAAAGCCGGTTCTCCCCAAGGGATTGACTTCCTTTAGTTCATTCATCTGTTTTATCTGCCGCAAAGCTGAACCGGAAATTGACGCGACACCGGGGCGTTTTACAAATTCCACGTTTTTTGTATTTTTTGGAAGTATACGGATCTCATCACTCGCGAGGTTATCAAGAAGCGATCCGCTGATATATGATGTAACTGAATCCCTTATTGATATGTATATTACAAAAAAACATACAAGGAAAAGTATCCCGAAACTTGAGATAAATGAGCGAAGAATGTTTACAAGATTGTCTTTAATGACAAAGTATAATTTATACAGTATTGAGTTCATAAAGGTTTATCACTAATTGTCCCTTTGCGGGAGTTGATCCCCGGGGATTATTATCCTCCACTCCGGAATTACTATTCATCAGCTTTTTCCGGCTGCTAAAAGTTAAGAAACTTATTTTAAAATTTTATCTAATTTACCATATAAACAAAAGTAATAAAACCGATGTCAAGAGCAATTCAATTAAAAAAAGAAGCTGAAATAATTAAAAAAATTTCACCTCTCTCCGTAATTCCTCTCTATCCACTTACGGTATTCCCCGCTTCTTACCCTGTTGATCCATTCATCATTTGAGAGATACCAGTCTATTGTCAGATCAAGCCCCGTATCAAAATCAAAACTCTGTTTCCACCCGAGCTCATTTTTGATTTTATCACAGTTTATCGCATATCTTCTGTCATGCCCCGGCCTGTCCTTCACATAATCGATCAGAGTTTTAAAATGCTCCTTATCCTTACCAAGCCGCAGGGCCATCTTTTCGCATAGAGAGGTCACGAGCTTTATATTTTCCCACTCGTTCTCCCCGCCGATATTGTATGTTTCCCCATTTGCGCCATTTTTTACAACAGACCACACTGCACTGTTATGATCATCCACATACAGCCAGTCACGGATATTTTTGCCGTCACCATATACAGGTAGTTTTTTCCCGTCGCGTATATTCATTATCATCACAGGGATAAGTTTTTCAGGAAACTGGTACGGGCCATAGTTGTTAGAGCAGTTAGTCATGGTTACCGGGAGTCCGTAAGTATGATTATAAGCCATAACTATATGATCGGATGATGCCTTGGATGCGGAGTACGGGCTCCTCGGATCATACGACGTTGTTTCAAAAAAATACCCTGTATCACCGAGAGAACCGTAAACTTCATCAGTGCTTACATGATGAAAGAGCACATCATCCCTATCCTTCCATTCTGTCCGGGCAGCATCAAGAAGGTTGAATGTTCCCATTATATTTGTATTCATGAAGTCAGCAGGGCCATGTATAGATCTGTCTACATGGGATTCCGCTGCAAAATGAATAATTGTGTCTATGCTGTATTTTTTTAACGCGGCATCAATATCATCTCTGCTGCATATATCCCCATGAACAAAAAAATACCTGCTGCCGCCAAACTCCTTATTTATATCCGAAAGGCTTTCCGCGTTACCAGCATAGGTCAGCTTGTCGAAATTTATTATTTTACCTCTGAAATCTGTCTTTTTAAAAATATATCGTATAAAATTTGATCCGATAAATCCGGCGCCGCCTGTCACTAAAATATTTTCAAGTTTCCGCATTTCTATTTCCTTTCATTACTTATTGTCATAATATATTTTTCAAGTGCTGCCTTCCAGTTTTCAGGGCGGCAGGAAAATGTGGCATAAAGTTTATCCTTCAGCATGTACGAGAACAGAGGCCTTTTTGCCTTTTGAGGATATTTTGATGAATCTACCGGATTAATCCTGAGTTTTCTTTCTGTCTTTCCGTATTGTGATGCTAACCGGTATATCTCTGAAGCGAATTCATGCCAGTTTGTAATTCCTTCTCCGGAAAAATGGTACACGCCATATTTTTCGGAATCCTCATTCACCAGTCTGACAATAAAGTCCGCGAGTTCCCCTGTGTAAGTAGGACTGCCGTACTGATCATTAACCACATTCAATTCGTCCCTCTGCTCAAAAAGATTAAGCATTGTATGAACAAAATTTTTTCCGTAAGGCCCGTAAAGCCAGGATATCCTGAATATAAAATGTCTGTCATATAGGGCAACGATTTCATATTCTCCGGCGAGTTTACTGGCGCCATAAACTGAAAGAGGCCCGGTTTTATCCTCCTCACTGTAGCCGCTCTCTTTAGCTCCGGGAAAGACATAGTCTGTTGAGAAGTGAATCAGCCTTCCCCCTTTCGCCTTCGCAGCCGCTGCAAGATTCTTTACACCATCCGCGTTAACAGCAAAAGCTTTATCTTTTTCATCTTCAGCCAGGTCAACGGCAGTATAGGCTGAGCAGTTTATAATCCAGCTAAGTTTATTTCTGCTGATAAAGTCTGATACAGCGGAGCTGTCTGTTATATCAACATCAAGATCTGTTGATATGTGAGGGATCCCTGCAGCTGCAAGTTTTTCAGTAATATGTTTCCCCAGCATCCCCGCGCATCCGGTAATCCAGATCATCAGAAAACCCCGGCGTCTTTAAGCAGCGGAAGAATAATATCTTTTTCCGACACTAAGGGATCTGATAAAGGCCACTTGATGGCAAGCTCAGGATCATTCCAGATAATACCCGCATCATGCTGAGGTGAATATTCATTGGAGCATTTATAGGTCAGGTGAACTTCGTCTGTAAGAGCAACAAATCCGTGAGCAAATCCTTCGGGGATGAAAAACATCTTTTTATTATCCTCTGAAAGTTCAACTGCAATCCATTTTTTATATGTAGGTGAATTCTTCCTTATATCAACAGCAACATCCCATACTGCCCCTTTAATGACCTTCACAAGTTTAGCCTGTGCAAATGGGGGCTTCTGAAAATGCAGTCCGCGAAGTACCCCTTTTGAGGAGAGAGAGTGATTATCCTGCTTAAATTCCACATCTATACCATTATTCACGAAATCAGATTTTTTATAAGATTCCAGAAAGAATCCCCTGTTATCACCGAAAACTTTTGGTTCTATAATAACCGGTCCCGCGATTTCACACTTCAGAAAACTGAAAGGCATTATCTCTTCTCCAGTATATCTATAAGATATTTACCATATCCGGACTTCATAAGGGGCTTTGCAAGTTCACGGAGCTGAACTTCATTAATAAATCCCATCTGGTATGCGATCTCTTCTATAGCGGATATTTTTCTCCCGATACGATCTTCGATAATCTTAACAAACGTCGCAGCTTCATGCATTGAATCATGGGTCCCTGTGTCGAGCCACGCATAACCCCTCCCCATATTCTGCACTTTAAGCTTACCGCGTTTCAGGTACTCTTTATTCACATCTGTAATTTCAATCTCGCCCCTTGGTGACGGCTTAAGATTTTTTGCTATTTCAACAACTTCATTATCATAAAAATAGAGGCCCACAACTGCGTAATTGGATTTAGGTTTTTCAGGCTTCTCTTCTATCGATACAACCCTGCACTCGTTGTCAAATTCAACAACACCGTATCTATCGGGATCATTTACATAGTATCCGAAAACTGTAGCTCCGCTATCATGTTTAATCGCATTCCTAAGCAGTTCGGAAAGACCGTTACCGTAGAAAATATTGTCACCAAGAACCAGGCAGACTCTGTCATTACCGATAAAATCAGCACCCACAATAAACGCATCCGCAAGCCCCCTCGGTTTTTGCTGAATAGCGTAAGTAAATTTCATTCCGTATTTTGAACCATCACCAAGCACTCTTTCAAAAACAGGTGTATCCTCAGGAGTTGATATTATAAGGATATCCTTAATACCGGCCAGCATAAGAGTTGATAGAGGATAATATATCATCGGTTTGTCATAGACAGGGAGGAGCTGTTTGCATACCACCTGCGTAACCGGGTAAAGCCTTGTGCCGGAACCGCCTGCAAGAATAATACCTTTCATTTAATGCCTCATGGTGTTTTATAATTATTATCATTTTATCAAAAAATCATATTTGCTGCTATGCGCTAATATTTCAACCAGAATTTACGTCAATTAACTCTTCCGGACGGGGAATTTATCCATAGATAATCAGGGTTTCCTTCATACTTGCTTCGTATTAACTTAGGGAAGGCGACCTGTTGGCTTCGTAAATTAATTGACTAAAAACGGAATTACCCGCTATATAATCCTTACCATGCTCTCCCTGACACTTTTCCAGAAACCTGCGGGCTCTTCACTCATAATCTTCCGGAATTCATCAGGTGTATAAACAAGAATGTCTGTGGCAGGTACCATGTCCTGTATATCAGAGTAGTCAAGACCCCTTTCGACAAAGGGTTTACAGGTATCACATACAAGGAGAAGATCAATATCGCTGAACCGGTTGAAACCAGGGGTATTAAAGCTCCCGAAAATATATACCTCAACGGCCCTCCCCTGGAGTCTCTTTTTTAAAAGTTCTTTATACTCCTCCCTGGTCAGGCCTGAGAGGGGATCACGTTCTATTTTTACAAGAATACTTCTATTCATTAAAAAATTCCTTTATATGAAGCAGAATTTTTTCTGCTGAAGTTACAGCATCAGATGCCTGATCTTTAGTAAAATATTCGAAAGGGGCTCCGGAAGGGAAAGCATCCGGATACCTTGCTGAAATATAATAGAGGTCAAGTTTTTTCCCCAGGTTAATTATTTCGTCAGGGAGTCCTAATGACCTGCCTATTTCCATTATTGAATGGGATTTTACCAGATCATACCCCTTATGATATGCGAGAGCTTTTAATGATTTTTCACCAATCTGCTGCGCTATGAAGCATGCCTGCGCGTACCTGCCGGCCGCAAGGGTGTCATGAGCCCAGAGCAGATCATTCTCCGCCTGTCTAAACCAGTCTTTAGCCCTGGATGCTGACATATTCACCCCCTTCAATATATTACAAGATGTAACTCTCTATCCCAGTATAAATTTAAATCAATCATAATGTCAAGGAAAAGAGTTCATTTTGATACTGCCATCTTCCACTCAACACGTACTCAACCAGTACTCAACCAGTACTCAACTCCCAGTCAACTCCTACTCAACATACACAGATCTCCATTCAGCCGTTTTTCTTAATTCAACCGTATTAAATAATTGACCTGCATCTTCGTTAAGTTTATAAAACCCGTATAAATAAAAAAACATTTCACAGGAGAGTACAATGAGACAGGCAGCAATCCCTCCTCAAATTATTGAAGAGATTAAAAAAGCTCAGATAAATGAAATCACCGAGCATCATATATACCTCAGGCTTGCATCAGTCATAAAAGACCGGAAGAACAGCGAGGTGCTGGCGAAAATCGGTAATGACGAACTGCGGCATTATGAACTCTGGAAAAAATTCACCAAAACCGATGTTAAACCTTCAAAGTGGAAAATATTCAAATTTTTCTGGATTGCAAGGATATTCGGCCTCACTTTCGGAATAAAGCTCATGGAGAATGGCGAGGAGGAGGC
>CAYTNW010000059.1:0-8048 GCA_964439325.1 uncultured Leptospirales bacterium
GGGAGGAGGGTTCTGACTTATGGAGAGGCCATCTGGAACTACCCTGAGGGGGATTTTACTTACGGAAAATTTACTTTAAAAAATATCAGGTACAATGTGACCGGTCCGCAGAGCGGATTATGAAAAGACTATCAGCATTATTAATATTTGCTTTAACAACAACCTCACTATACGCGTGGAGCAGCAGCGATCCCATTGAACAGTGGAGTGAGTTCTCACGCTCTAAGGAGAGAATTCTTTTCATGAAGTGGCTCAGGGGGAATGCGGTCTCTATTCATAGAAAGGTGAAAAATTCTGAACCGCTGCCGGTTGAGCTCCCTGCGGTGTATGGACGTTCAGGGCTGTTCATCACCCTCATGAAAAACGGAAAGGTCCGCGGGTGTTTCGGCGCCTTTGATCACAGTGAGCCTGATATCTCACTTATGCTGAAAGATTATCTGAAAGGGGCTCTCTCTTATGACCCCAGGTATAAACCTCTAGAACTGCTTGAGCTTGAAGAAACAGAAATTATAGTAACAGCAGCCTCATCTCCCGAACAGGTTGACACTTTAAATAAAGTTGACATCAGCCGTTACGGAGTGTTAATTGAATGTGATAATTCAGCAGGAACTGTAATTGTTCCCGCTGAATTTAAAACAGCCAGCAGACTGAACAAAGATAGCAGATATTCAAACTGTCGCATAAGCCGCTTCAGGGCAGTGACAATCAGGGAGGAACAATAATGAATAAATCATGGGCAGCGGCCTTCTTAACCATAATACTCTCCGCAATACTGATGACAGATACAATGCCGGGCATCACAGATCCGGAAAACAGCGGGGCTCTTTTTGCAAAAACCACAGCTCTTGAAGAGAAAGCTTATATTGAAGGGACGATCACCGACTCAACAACAGGAAAACCTGTAAAGGGTGCTGTTGTGGAGATCAAGAATGCCAACAGAGGTGTAGGCTACTACAAAGCAGAGTCGGATCGCAGCGGATATTACAGGATCAATGATTTTATCCCTTATATAAAATATGAAGTTGAAATCTCTGCGCAAGGGTATGTTTCATACATACAGACAGCGAGTATATCTGCAGTAAAAAATGATATAAAGCTGACAAAGGAATCTTTGATATCAGGAACAGTGAAGGACAGTTCCGGCAGCACTCTATCTGATGTTGAGATTTCGCTCAGGCCGTCATATGATTATTACGAAGGTGACGTGGATTACAGCTCACTGAAACCGGTTTTTAACAAAACCGACAGCAAAGGAAATTATACATTCAGCAAACTGAAAGCCGGTGCGTACCTTGTCACATTCACAAAAGCGGGATTTATCACAGAGACAGCTTCGCTTTCTGGAATTAAGTCATCCGAAAATTTCAAACTTCAGATGGTGATGTACAGGCCCGCAACTGTTTCCGGGAAGGTGATGATCAAAGGAATCGATTCACCCGCGGTAAATATAAATGTAACCGCAGAGGGGAGATACAGCTATTCCAATGTTTCATACAGGGACGGCTCATTTATACTTGAAGATGTAAAGCCGGGGAACTATTCTTTGACCCTTTCACACCAGGGATTTCACCAGGTTAAAATAACCACTCTCAAGGTAAGTGAAGGGGAAAAGCTCCATGATCTGAAATACAATGTTGAGGCAAAATCTCCGGAGATAAACATTCATTCCTACAGGTATACATTTACACCGGGGAACGAAGTGGAGTTCAACCTCCGTACACTGAGACTTGATACAGTTCATATCCGGGTTTATAAAGTTCCCTTTGAAAACTTCATTTCAGTAAACAGGGATCCGGCGGAGTTGAATGCTGATAAATCGGGATTTAAAACAGTAACAGAGTGGGATGAATCTGTAAAAGATTTCAATCCCTATGAGTGGATGTATTTCTCTGTAAAAGTAAATAAACCTCTCGCATCAGGCGGCTACTGCATCGAGGTTAAAGGGAAAGGGGATATTCTATCCCGCAAATTCTTTACAGTGACCAATATTGGTGTTGTTGTGAAACGCTCTCCGGGGAGCATAAACGCATATGTCACTGACCTTGTGCAGAACAATCCGGTAAAAAATGTAACTGTAGTTCTCTATGATCACAATTTCAAAAAAATAAATAACGAAACAACGCTCAACGAAAACGAAGGCATTGACATAGAGAGGCTACCGGTAAAGATCCTCGGCAAGGGAAAAACCGATGAAAACGGTATTTTTAAAACTGCCGCAGCGTCAGACCAGAGGATGTTCCTCCTGGCAGTTTCCGATGAAGGGAGTTACGCTATCTGCAGTGCCGGCGCGTCCAATTATTACAGAAGTGAAAAGGACAAACTCTTTATTTATACAGACAGGCCTGTTTACAGAACAGGGGATAAAATATATTTTAAAATACTCGCAAAAAGGATGGAACAGAAATTCATCCCTATAAAAAATAAAACTCTCTACTACTCAATACAGAAATCATACTCAGGAAAAGAGATAGCCTCAGGCTCCATGGAACTGGATGAATGGGGAACGATTCACGGCAACGCGGACATCCCTGCTGATGCCGAACTGGGTTACTTCACCATTAAAGCTGGCTTCAAAGAGGATGACATGTACGGTTCAGGTTCATTCCATATTGAGCAGTACAGAAAGCCGGAGTTCAAGGTTGAGATAATGCCGTCCAAAGATTTTTTTATCAATGGAGAAACAGCCGAATTCAAAGTCGAGTCAAAGTACTTCTTCGGCGCGCCACTCACAAATGCCCTCGTAAAGTACAGGTTCTATGAGAGAAAGATCGACACGGATGATGATCCCATGGCTGATGAATACAGTTCTGAATCTTCATACTCCCGCATGAGGCTTGAAGGTGAAAAATACACTGACTCAAACGGGAACACTCTTCTTAAAATAGCATCGGGGAATTATCCCTACGACAGGGAGATTACACTTGAAGCAACAGTTACTGATAAATCTAATATCACAATTACATCGCAGAAGACTGTAAAAATCGGAAGAGGTGAATACTTCATAAAGATCACCCCTGAAGAGAACTTCTTCGGTGCGAAGAGTGAAAAAAGAATCACAGTGACAACACTTACACATTCAGGGAAGCCCGTGAGCACTAATCTCGAACTTAACCTTCTGAAATATATATGGAAACCTGTGCAGAGGGTTTACATTCATGACAGCAGGCCCTACTTCACAAAAAAAATAACTACAGACGCGAACGGCAATGCGGTATTCACTCTTCCGAAAGACTTTACCGCATACGGAGAGTTTGATCTTATGGCCCTGGGGAGCGATCCCAAGGGGAATATTATTACCGGCTCAAAGATAATCTGGATATACAATGATGCGGGGGGAGATTCTGAATCAAAACTCAAGGATCTTGAACTCACAGTGAATAAATCTGAACTGGACAGGCCGGGCGAGATCACATGTCTTGTCAAAAGCAGGTTTACCGACTCCTATGTTCTTGTTTCCCTTGAAGGGAGAGAGCTTTATGAATATAAAGTAATAAAGATGTCGAAGAACATTGTACCTGTGAAGTTCAATATAGATACAAAGCTTGCGCCTAACCTCTTTGTACGATGCGCGATGCAGCGCGGCAGAGCTCTCTACACTGCGGAGAAAGAGGTCACTATACCTGTTGATGATGTTAAACTTAAAGTGACCCTCATACCGGACAGGGAAAAGTACTCTCCGGGCGACACAATAAAAGTTAAACTGAAAGCCGTAGATGAGAAAGGAACCCCTGTGTCCGCAGATATATCACTTGCAGCGGTTGATGAGTCTATCTTCATGGTGCGCTCCGATAACACACCTGAGATTTCCGGCTACTTCTACTCCAGAATATCGAACTGGGTACTGACAGCCTACTCGTATCCTATAACTCTTCTTGCAGGAGCAGGGAAGGACGCGCAGGTGAAGGTGCGTGAAAACTTCAAGGATACGGCTTTCTGGGAAGCAGCAATAAGAACAGATAAAAACGGCGAAGCGGAAATCTCATTTAAAGCACCGGACAACCTCACCACATGGAGGCTCACTGCGCGTGGACATGATCAGAAGGGGCGCATGGGTGAGGCGAGAAAAAAATTTCTTGCAACGCAGGACATTATTGCGCGCATAGGCAAACCGAGATTCCTGGTTGAAGGGGACAAGGCGGGAATCATCGGAATTATAAACAACAATACTGATTCAGGCATAGAGAAGATAACTACTGAACTTAAAGTGAATGGCAAAGCTGTTTCAGCAGACAAAGATTTTTCTGTGAGCCTCACAGGTTTTGGTTCAGCGAGGAAATTCTACACCATGGATGTTCCTGAGGGTAAAGATTCAGCAGCACTTGAGTATTCCGCTCTCACCCCTGCAAAGAAAGGTGACTCTGTAAAATATTCAATACCTGTTGAAAAACGGGGAATTAAATATGCAATAACCGCAACAGGTGATGCCTCAACCGGGAGCGCTGTTGAAATAAAACCTGTAAAGGGGAGTGAAGACTTTGAATTCGTTCCTGAAGAGATAAAGATTACTTTAACCCCTTCCCCGGTATTGCAGATGATAAAAGCTGCTGAATATCTCAACAGTTACCCCTATGGATGCATAGAACAGACAATCAACAGGTTCATTCCGAAACTCGCGATACTATCGCTTATGAAAAACCAGGAATACGAAAAGCTTATACCTGATAAGCTGAAACTTGATGTGAAGGATGACATCCCTGAAGGAATCAGGAAAATTGAGTCCAGACAGAACGATGACGGTACATGGGGATGGTGGAACGGAGATCGAGGAAACGGATACTTAACAGGGTATGCCCTCTTTTCTCTCCATTATATGAAACAGAACGATTACGTAATTAATAACAACACTGTACAGCAGGGACTTGATGCCGTGCAGAGGTTTTTTGAAGATTCAGGAAAAAGTGATAACGATGAACTGTCATACCTTGTGTACATATACGCTCTTCACCAGAGATGGGATCACGCTACATTTAAACGTATAGCCTTTGATGAAAAGATCAATCCTTACCAGGCTGCAAATCTCCTGAAGGCCGTGACTATTTTCAGCGGAAGCGGAAAACTGCAGGACTTCGAGGCACGCGAGATCAAACAGGCTGAAACTATTCTTATTAAGAAAATAAAAGAGAGTGCCGGGAGAGACTCAGGTGGAGTCTACTGGCCGGAGACAAAGGATCAGGTATGGTCATGGCCGGGCGGCAGGAGTGAGATTACAGCTCATGTACTGTCAGCACTGGTCCTTTCAGGAGAGGAGTCATCACTTGCATCGCAGGCTCTTGCAACTCTCGCCAAAAACTTTAACGGGGAGTGCTGGAATTCAACAAAGGAGAGCGGAACTGTGATCCTTGCGATCTGTGATTACTTGAAAGATAAAGATGCAAAGTTTAAAACAGAAGGGAAAGCCGGTTTTACTCTTAACGGTAAAAAACTCGGCGATGTATCATATAACCTGAATGACAGCAGAAGCTTAAGCCAGCTCACAAAATCTTTCCCTCTCACAAGGGAAAACCGCAGTGACGTCTACAAGCTTAAAGCTGAAGGAGATGTTTCAGGAGGCTCAGTATTCTCTGCTGCGGTCAGCGGCACACTCTATTTTAAACCCCAGGGGCTCTTTGCATTTATTAAGTCAGAAAAGCGAAGTATCCGCGCGCTATCCAGCGGCATAGAAGCCAGGAGGGATATGTTCTACCTCAACAGGATCAAGGACATGAAGATGCAGGAATACCTTGTACCGCAGGGTGCTGATGAAAAGGGTAGAATCTCCGTGGGGGATGAAATCCTTGTTCGCGTTAAGTTCAGGGCAGAGGAGAGCTTCGGATTCCTTATGCTTGAGGATTTTCTCCCCTCAGGATTTGAAGTTGTAGCTGAAAGCGCTTATAACGAATTTCAGCCGTACTCTCATGTTGAAAAACGTGACAACAGGGTTGTATTCTTTTTCACCAGTGTCGAAAAAGAAAAAGAATATGAAGTGGCGTATATTCTCCGCGCTGAACTTCCCGGCAGCTTCATCATGCGGCCGTCACGGATTAGCTGTATGTATGAGGAATCTGTTCAGGGATGGAGCCAGCCTGCAATAATTGATGTTACCAATGAATAAACGTTTCCCGGGGGGGGATCTCATCCCCCTCCTCCTTATATTTATACTAATTCTTATTCCTTGCAGCGCAGGGACAGTTTCATCAGACAATATCAGTAATACAGTTAGAATAAATATCCTGTCAAAACACCTGCGTCTTTTAAAGGAGAAGAAGATCGGAGAGATGATCTTTACTTTCCCTGCAGGCACAGTAATACGATACGATAATTCGGAGTTTTATTCAGCCTCTCTGAAGATCAGTCACACTGGAGATATCTATAATATATCCGCTGAAAACCGCAGCCTGAACTTCAGAAGATGCATTATCTATTCCGCCACACTGAACAAACAGTGCAGCATACGTCTGGCCGAAGAAGATAGATCATACCCTCTCCCTGTTGAAATTATCCGTGAAAAAGATTCACTCAAAATATATGTGAATGAAATCACCGGGCAGTACGCAATCGATTCCGCATCCGCAGAACTGGGATACACAAAGCCTGAACAATCTGAAGCACTCCATGCCCTGGCCCTTGCCATACATGGGAGATGCCGCACTGCATCTCATAAAAAAAAACATCCGGACTGTGACTTCTGTGATCTCACCTGCTGCCAGACATACAAAGGGAGGAGCGGATTACAGCCGGTAATTGGTCCTTACATCAATACATCAGAATCCGGATACGGGCTATTTTTCCATTCATCCAGCGGCGGAAAGCTCTTCAGCGAATCAGTATTCAACTCAGAGGGAAGGAAGAATAAACCTCCGGCAGATATTCTCTACTCAGAAAATCTTCTTCTAAGCAGAAATCTGCACCGATCATGGAATGCCGCACTCACTAGAGACGAGCTAACCGGAATAATATATCCTGATAAAAAAATGGAGATCCGCGATATTCAGTTTGATCCGGAAAAGGAAATAATCTCAATACATAATGAGCAGATGAATGTTTCAATCGCTCCCGAAGATTTCCGCCTGAAGATTAACAGAAAAAAAGGGTGGAACTTTTTAAAAAGCAACAACTATTCCATTTCACGCAATAGCACAGAATATATTTTCAGAGGCTCAGGTCTCGGCCACTGTACCGGCATGAGTCTTGAAGGTGCTCTACAGCTCGCAGAGAGAGGATACTCCAGATATGAGATACTTGAGCACTATTATCCCAATCTGAAATATCTTCAGCAGTGTAAAACAGATACAAGCCTCCAGTATATCACCTACAACATTCATAACGGCACTGTACTCTTTTCATCAACCGGACCTTCACTTCTGAACAGAAGAATCCCCTGCGGATCACTATTCAAACTCTTCACTGTAATTTATCTTGCTACCGAAAGACGTGATCTTTTCTTTAATTACAGCTATTCATGCGGACCTGAAAATTCAGCACCTCTCCCGGAACAATGCTGGGATAAAAAAGGCCACGGCAAAATGAATATCAGCAACGCCATTTATAACTCATGCAACATTTACTTCGCGTCTCTCCATGATAAAATAGACATGGAGCATTACACCCGGTGGTTTAACGATTTTACAAAATCAAAAAAAATTACAATGCAGCTCCCGGCGATTAAAAACCGGAAAGAGTGGAGCGAACTCCTTGCAGGTCTTGACTTCAGGACAGATATCTCAGTCAGCGATATAATGAAACTATCAATGTTAATACGGAATTCTGATAACAGCATTCCTACTGACTCTGCTATTATAATTTCAGATGCGCTCAAAAAAACTTATACAGATGGCACCGCAAAATTAAAAAAAAATGATTCTTCCGGGAACTGTCCTTTAAAAATGCCTGACTCCGATTTATGGGGAAAAACCGGAACAGTTATTGCCGGTACAAATTCACATCACTCCTACGGATTATTTACCGGGGGGTGCGGCGACATAGGAATTACAACCATCCTCCGGAAGGGAAAAGGTGCTGATGCGGCACATTTATCTTTATCTCTTCTTAAAAAGCATTCTTTCAATACC
>CAYTNW010000060.1:0-6749 GCA_964439325.1 uncultured Leptospirales bacterium
TCAATGTGGATCTTTCTCTTCGGTTTTGTAAAACCTTCACTCCACTCCGACAGACTTATCTCTACACCTGAATCATCATAGATCCTTACATCAAGAGCAAGTCCTCTCAACTCCTGGATCAGAACGTTAAATGACTCCGGAATACCGGGTGAAGTAGAGTTTATACCTTTTACTATCGCTTCATAAATTCTCGCGCGTCCAAGCATATCGTCAGACTTAACAGTCAGCAGTTCCTGGAGTGTATAAGCTGCACCGTAAGCTTCAAGCGCCCATACCTCCATCTCTCCAAGTCTCTGTCCTCCGAACTGTGCTTTTCCTCCGAGCGGCTGCTGAGTTACAAGAGAATACGGGCCAGTAGACCTTGCGTGAATCTTGTCATCAACCATGTGCGCGAGCTTCAGGATGTATACATAACCGACCATTACCTCTCCCTCGAAGGGCTCGCCGGTTCTTCCGTCGTAAAGGACTGTCTTTGAAGTTTCGGGCAATCCCGCTTTCTTCAGAGAGTCTTTAATGTCCTGCTCTGTGGCTCCGTCAAAAATCGGAGTTTCCATGTATACATTGAGTTCATGCGCCGCCCAGCCAAGCTCTGTTTCAAGAAGCTGGCCGAGGTTCATTCGTGAAGGAACCGACAGCGGATTGAGAACTATGTCAACGGGTGTTCCGTCCGGGAGGAAAGGCATTTCGTATTCCGGAGAAATTCTCGAAATAACGCCCTTGTTACCGTGACGTCCCGCCATCTTGTCACCGACGGAAATCTTTCTCTTGTCGGCAATATATACCTTTACAAGGTCTTCAACACCGGGAGCAAGCTCATCGCCGTTCTCGCGTGAAAACCTCTTAACATCTACAACTATACCTTCTACGCCATTCGGAACCCTTAACGAAGTATCTCTTACCTCGCGCGCCTTTTCACCGAAAATCGAATACAGCAGTTTGTATTCAGGTGTGAGGTCCTGTTCCCCTTTAGGTGTTACTTTTCCTACAAGGATGTCGTCAGATTTAACATACGCACCGACTCTTATTATACCGTCGGCATCAAGGTCCCTGAAGGCTTTATCATTAAGGTTCGGAATATCTCTTGTTATAACTTCACGGCCGAGTTTTGTCTCACGTGCCTCCATCTCGAACTGCTCAATATGTACCGAGGTATAAATATCCTCTTTTACAAGGCGCTCGTTCAGGAGTATTGCGTCCTCGAAATTGTACCCCATCCATGGCATGAATGCCACAAGGATATTTTTACCGAGAGCAACCCTTCCGCTGTCTGTTGCGGGACCATCGGCAATTATATCGCCGGTTTTAATCTTCTGCCCTTCCCGTACCATTGGTCTCTGGTTGAAGCATGTGCTCTGGTTAGTACGTTTAAATTTCTGGAGGATGTACTCGTCAATATCACCGCTGTTGGTTTTAACCTTTACCCTGGAACCGTCGGCGAAAATAACCTCACCGCCTCTCTTTGCGATTACAAGAACTCCGGAATCATAAGCTGCATAAGACTCCATCCCTGTTCCTACAAGCGGAGCCTCTTCGGTAAGAAGTGGTACCGCCTGACGCTGCATGTTAGAGCCCATCAGCGCCCTGTTCGCATCATCATGCTCAAGGAATGGGATCAGACCGGTTGAAACAGAAAAAATCTGTTCCGGTGATACGTCCATGTACTGGATTTCCTTTGGTTTCTTATAAGGGAAATTTCCCCTGTTTCTGCATGCAATAAGGGTTTTTACGAAATTTCCGTTATTATCTATTTCAGCATTCGCCTGAGCTATCGAATAGTTATCCTCAATGTTTGCAGTAAGGTATTCAATTTTATCTGTTACACGCCCGCTTTCGACATACCTGTATGGTGTTTCAAGAAAACCGTAATCATTAATACGTCCGTAAGTACTCAACGACACTATAAGTCCGATATTCGGACCCTCAGGAGTTTCAATCGGGCACATCCTTCCGTAATGTGACGGATGAACATCCCTTACCTCAAAACCTGCTCTCTCTCTTGAAAGACCGCCCGGTCCGAGGGCATTGAGCCTTCTTTTATGTGTAAGTTCGGCAAGGGGATTTGTCTGATCCATAAACTGCGACAACTGGCTGGAGCCGAAAAACTCATTTATAACCGCTGTGATCGGTTTAATGCTTATCAGGGCCTGCGGTGTAATAACATCGAGATCCTGTATTGTCATTCTCTCTTTTATAACACGCTCCATCCTCTGGAAACCGACCTTGATCTGGTTCATAATAAGTTCACCTACAGATCTTACCCTTCTGTTTCCGAGGTGGTCTATATCATCTACGATAGTGTAAACGTATTTCTTCTCTTTTTTTCCGCCCTTTCCGACATGCTCGAATTCATACCCGTCAGCTTCAGCTATCAGATACAGAATGTATTTTACAGTATGAATTATATCATCCCTGGTGAGGATCTCTTCGTCGGTATCAAAACCGAACTTGCTGTTAATTTTATATCGCCCTACGGAACTGAGGCTGTATGTTCTCGGATTGAAGAACAGTCTCTCCAGTTCTGCTTTGGCATTATCAAGGTTCGTTGGTTCGCCAGGGCGCATAACGGCATGTAGACCGAGCAGTGCCAGTTCAGAATTTGTATAATCATGCCCTTCGTCTACCCTGATGTTTTTCTTGATGAATTCAGGTTCGACCTGGAAGGTGTTGCTGAGATAAGCATCTTCCTTTTTGTTAGGAAACTCTATAAGCTCAATCTCTGAAACCTTCTCTTCTTTAAGACGGTCTATAACATCTATATTGATCCTTTCCGCCGCTTCGAGAATCACCTCACCGGTCGATTTGCTGATTACATCAGCGGCGACCCTGCGTCCGTTAAGAGATTCATAATCATCTTCACTCTTAAGCTTCATCTTTGTGACATCATAGAAAAGCTTAACAATCTCTTCGTTCGTTTCATAACCAAGTGATTTAATAAGCAGGGAGACAGGAAACTTTTTCTTTCTGTCTATACGGCCAACTATATAACCCTTGTTATCCATTTCAAATTCAAGCCATGAACCTCTGTCCGGGATAACTCTGGAATTGTAAGCCCTCTCATCCTCTTCATAGAAGAAGAATATACCGGGGGAACGATGCAGCTGATTTACTACAACCCTCTCCGCGCCGTTTATTATAAAGGTGCCCCTCTCTGTCATCAGGGGTATATCACCCATGTATACAAACTGTTCACGAACTTCCATGCTCTCTTTTCTGATCAGCCTTATGGTCGCTTTAAGAGGAGCAGCATAGGTTACATCTCTCTCTTTACATTCATATTCCGAGTATTTCGGAGCGCCGATTTCATAATTCACAAATTCCAGAACAACGTCATCGTGAGGGCTTTCTATCGGAAAAATTTCATCAAAAACAGCCTGTAATCCCTGAGGCTTTTTTTTATTTACTTTTGTCTGAAGAAACCACTCGTAGGAAGTCAACTGGATCTCAATTAGATTCGGAAGGTCAATTTTAGATTTAATCTTACCGAAATTGACAACTTTCTTTAATTCTTGCATCTATATAAACCTTAACCTTTATTTTTATTTAAGGATAATAACATTTCATGATAATGAAAAGAATGTGGAACCAGTAAAATTATATTAAACATATAATACCAGATTTTAGAGTATAAAACAAACCAGTTTTTAACGTCAATAGGCTTGACCCGTCCGGATCAAACCTATTGAAAATTAAATTCAGATTGAAGAAAAAATCAATGTAATTCAATATAACCTATTATAAATAAATTATTTTACATCAACTGTAGCACCGGCATCAACAAGCTGTTTCTTGATAGCTTCAGCTTCTGCCTTAGAAACTTTTTCTTTAACTGCTTTTCCGCCAGCTTCAACAAGCTCTTTCGCTTCTTTAAGTCCAAGACCTGTAATTGTTCTAACCTCTTTAATTACAGCAACTTTGGCATCGCCAAAACCTGTGAGAATTACATCAAACTCAGTCTGCTCTTCAGCTGCTTCAGCAGCAACAGGGCCGCCTGCGGCTACTGCAACGGGTGCTGCAGCAGAGATACCAAATTTGTCTTCCATTGCTTTTACGAGCTCTGCTGCCTCAACTAATGTAAGGCTGCCAATTGCATCCAGCAATTCTTCGATTGTTAATTTTGCCATTCTTTTACTCCTTTATACTTAGTGAATTACTTCAAGTTAATACGGACTTGAGCCGTAAAACCTATAAAGGGGTCAGGCATTGATCCGGAAACACATATACGTAATATCTGGAACAGAAACCTAAACACCTTATATATTATAATTAACTTATGTTAACTATTTTTCGATTCAGCTACTGCTTTAATTCCTCTGGCCAGAGATGCCATTACCTGATTCATACCCGTTGCAATATATCTTGCAGGGGCGTTTATCATTGACATAGTCTGTGAGAGAAGAACCTCTTTTGAAGGCAGATCGGCAATCCTTTTAATCTGATCTTTACCGTAAGCCACGTTTTCAAGAACTCCTGCAGTATAGGAGAACTTATCATTTTTTTCAGCGAATTCTTTTAATACCTTCGCAATCTCGCCAACCTGTTCACCGGCAAACGCAACACCGACAGGTCCCTTAAGATACTGGTCAATGTTTATATAACCTGATTCCTGAAGAGCTCTTCTGAAAAAATTATTTTTTACAACCTTATACTGTCCGTTTTTTTCAGCAAGCTGCCTTCTGAGGATAGCTATATCGTTAACTTTCACTCCCGAGTAATCGGTAAGAATAAAGTTTTTTCTCGCTTTTAATCTTGAAATAAGATCACTTACTTCATCAACTTTATATTGCTTAACCATTATCGCTCTATCCCCTTATGATTAATTTTTATACCAGGTCCCATTGTTGAACTAATATGTATTGATTTCACATAGTTTCCTTTTGCATCAGAGGGCTTGTCTTTCATCAGCTGAACATAAAAAGCCTTGATATTATCAACTATGGACTGATCTGCAAACGATACTTTGCCGAGAAGAACATGAACAACACCGGTTTTATCGGCACGGTACTCTATTCGTCCACCCTTCAGCTCCTTGATAATCCCTTTGACATCATCAGTAACTGTACCTGATTTCGGTTTTGGCATAAGTCCTTTACGACCGAGAACAGCTCCGAGTTTTCCGACCTCTTTCATCATATCAGGAGTGGCAACAACTGCCTGGAAATCAAGCCATCCGTTTTTAATCTTCTCTATTGCATCCTCTGCGCCAACATGATCAGCGCCGGCATCAAGAGCCTCCTTCTGTTTATCACCCTTGCAGATAACAAGAACTTTTTTTGTTTTTCCTGTTCCTGCCGGCAATACAGCCGAACCCCTGACATTCTGCATACTTTTATGGACTATTTTGATAGACATATCCACTGATTCATCAAAATTCGCAACTTTAAGCTCTTTCATAAGCTTAACAGCTTCATCCAGGCTGTAAAGGTTTGTTTTATCAACCTTGGCTCTCGCAGCTGTTATCTTTTTTCCTCTTTTCATTCTATTAACCTCTTTTCACTCTGCGGGCCTTTTAGTCAACGACATCAATTCCCATCGATCTTGCTGTTCCTGCTATTATATTCGCGCCGGCTTTTACGTCATTCGCATTCAAGTCGGGCATTTTTATCTTTGCAATATCTTCAAGCTGTTTCCGCGTAATCTTGCCAACTTTTGTTTTGTTCGGTTCTCCTGAACCCTTTGCAAGACCAAGAGCTTTTCTCACCAGTACGGAAGCAGGAGGAGTCTTTGTAATGAAAGTATAAGATTTATCCTCATATACTGTTATTACGACAGGTATAGTAGTACCCATCTGGTCTTTTGTTCTTTCGTTAAAGTTTTTGCAGAAATCCATTATATTGACGCCGGCCTGGCCAAGCGCGGGACCAACCGGAGGAGCCGGATTTGCCTGTCCGCCCGATATCTGCAGTTTAATAAGCTTAACTATCTTCTTTTTTTTCGGTTTTGGTGCCATTTCTTTATCCTATTGCGATCAATTATTATCTTATATCTTTCCAACCTGGAGAAAATCGAGATCAACCGGAGTTCCCCTGCCAAAAATTTCCACTTTGACTTTAAGCCGTCCTTTCTCGGGATAAACCTCTTCAACTACACCCGTAAAATTATTGAACGGACCATCCACAACTTTAACATGCTCGCCTATTGAGAAATCAACGGTAATAGAAGCCTTTTCACTTGTCTTCTGTTCTCCGCCCAGCGAATCAAATAACGAAGCAACTTCACTGTCGCTTAAAGGTTTGGGTTTGTTAGTACCAAATGCGCCGACAAAATTGGTTACGCCGGGAACACCTTTAACCACACCCCAGGTCGTATCATCAAGCTCCATCCTTACAAGGACATAGCCGGGGAATACTTTTTTCGATTTAACCTTCTTTTTGCCGTCTTTAACTTCCACAACTTCGACGGTAGGGATTTTTACATCACTGATACTCTCGGTCAGGCCTAAATTTTTCACTTTTATTTCAAGAGCTGCTTTTACCTTGTTCTCATGCCCCGAATAAGTGTGTATTATATACCATCTTTTTGCCATATCTATTTAACAACAACCTTAACTAATTCCATAAGCCCGGTATCAACAATCCACAAAAAGATTGAAAAAACAATTAAAGCGATTACCACAACCACAGTAAAGCTTGTAACTTCCTCCCGGTCAGGCCATGTGACTTTTTTAAGCTCTTCCCTGGATTCCTTAAAGAAACTTATTAATTGTTTTATTTTCGATATCAATTGGGGTAACTCTTATGCCTTAGTTTCTT
>CAYTNW010000061.1:0-5523 GCA_964439325.1 uncultured Leptospirales bacterium
GCTATAGGGATGAAGCATGCTGATATACCGATTGTCATGAGCACAAGGGATATACAGGGCTCTGTACGTATTGCGAAGCAGCAGAACGAGATAACACCCATAAGCGGTGTGCTCACTGTGGGCACAGATGCTTCACAGACAGTTGCAGCAGTTGCAAACGCCCTGAACCTCCCGGGGATAAGGTTTGAAGATGCAGAAGCAGCTACAAACAAGATCAAAATGAGGATGAGATTCAAGGAACACAACGTTCCGTCACCTGCCTTTCTTCCGGTATGGTCACTTTCCGATGCAAAGAAAGCCTGTAAAATTCTCGGCTTCCCCCTCGTAATAAAACCATCTGACAATATGGGTGCAAGAGGTGTTATCAAGATTGAAAACGCAAACCAGATTTCAGACGCTTTCAAGTTCGCGAAAAGCGCATCACCAAGCGGTGATCTGATTATAGAAAAATTTATGGAGGGCCCGGAGCTCTCTATAGATGCTATCGTGTATAATGGTGAAATCACCATTACAGGTGTCGCGGACAGGATCATCGACTTCCCGCCGAATTTTGTGGAGCTGGGGCACAATATGCCGTCAGCTCTTCCGCAGGAGATGATTACTGATGCAATTAATGTCATGAAACAGGGGATTCATGCACTGGGCATAACAATCGGCGCGGCAAAAGGGGATATAAAGGTTACAAAAAACGGGGCAATGATCGGCGAGCTCGCTGCAAGGCTATCCGGCGGCTTCATGTCAGCATACACGTACCCTCTTTCCAGCGGTGTTGATCTCATGAAAGCCGCAATTGAAGTTGCTCTTGGCCAGGAACCGGGAAACCTTGAGCCAATATTCAACCGGGTTTCTATTGAACGTGCTGTTATATGCAAACCCGGGATCGTCAAAAATATATCAGGGCTTGAGGAAGCATTGAAAGTTCCGGGGATTGAAGGGATCTTCCTTAATATAAAGGAAGGGGATCTTGTTGTTATGCCGAGATCCAACGTCGAGAAATCCGGCAACATAATAGCTTCAGGAAAAGACCTGAAAGAGGCGGAAGCGGCAATTGCCAGATGCTTTGAACTTCTGAAGATCGAAACCACTGATGATTCAGAGATTACAATGCGCGCGATACAGGCTTCTGCCCGCGAGAAGTTTAAAAAAATCTGCTATGTCTGTAAAAACTGCGACGGCACCAACTGCGCGTCCGGCATCCCCGGAATGGGCGGAGCCGGCACAGGTGAATCATTCCGCAGAAATACTGAAGCGCTGAAAAAATTCAGGGTTGTAACACGACTGATCTATGAAGCTGCAGAACCGGATACTCACACTGAAATATTCGGCAGGAGAATTTCTCTCCCTGTTATGGCTGCTCCTATTACAGGTTCAGTCACCAATCTGGGAGGCGCCATTGACGAGCTCGACTATAATATTGCCGTTGTTAAAGGATGCAAAAAAGCAGGGACTGTAGCATTTGTAGGTGATGGAGCAACCCCTGATAAATATAAGATAGGAATTCAGGCTATTGAAGAGGAGGATGGCTGGGGAATACCGATCTTCAAACCGAGGATGGACAACAAAGAGATAATCATGAGAATAAAGGCTGCTGAAAAAGCGGGAGCAATAGCAGTTGGTATAGACATAGATGCAGTTGTCTTTAAAACAATGGCTATGAAGAACCAGTCAGTGGGACCTAAAAGTGTAACTGAGCTTAAAGAGATTAAATCAGCTGCAAAACTTCCATTTATACTTAAAGGGATCATGAATCCTTATGATGCTGAGATGGCTCTTAAAGCCGGAGCTGATGCTATTATTGTTTCAAATCATGGCGGCCGTGTCCTTGACCAGATGCCGGGATCTATGGATGTACTGGAAGAGATAGTAAAAGCTGTGGGGGGGTCTGTTAAGATCATGATTGACGGGGGATTCAGGGATGGAGTTGATATCATCAAAGCCATGGGCCTCGGAGCGGATTATGTGCTTATAGGCCGTCCAGTGGCAATTGCAGCCGTTGGTATGGGTGTTGACGGCACAGCTTTCTACATGAACAATATAAGAGAGGAACTCCGGAAAGCGATGATACTCACCGGATGCAGAAGCCTGAGTGATATAACAAGGGAGCTTGTAAAAGAGATTCACTGAAAAAAATATTTCCTGCCCGCGGGTTGGTTTCGGGCAGGAAATTTGAGTCTTTAGCCTTTCACGCCGGTAAATATAGCATTGTTTATTACTTTTTATAATCGAAAAAACCCTTACCTGTTTTCATTCCAAGCTGACCGCCTCTCACCATCTTTTTCAGTAAAGGTGCAGGACGGTATTTAGGATCTCCAAATTCAGTGTATAATGTATTCATTACTGAAAGAATAATGTCATTACCTATGAGGTCGGATAATGCAAGGGGTCCCATTGGATGATTGGCTCCAAGCTTCATAGCTTCATCTATGTCAGCAGCAGAAGCTATACCGTCTCCAAGTATTCCTATTGCTTCATTTATCATAGGAACAAGTATCCTGTTTACAACAAAGCCGGGGGCTTCTTTAACCTCAACAGGAGTTTTGCCGATTTCTTTTGTGAGCTTCACTATAGCTGAAGTAACATCATCTGAAGTTGCAATACCCCTGATAATCTCAACAAGTTTCATCATCGGAACCGGGTTGAAAAAATGCATTCCGATAACTTTATCAGGCCTTTTTGTTGATGAAGCTATTTCAGTTATAGAAAGTGATGAAGTGTTTGTTGCAAGAATTGCAGATGCTTTGCAGACTTCATCAAGCTCTTTAAAAATCTTTTTCTTGATCTCCATATTTTCAACTGCTGCTTCTATAACAAGATCAGAATCAGCAGCATCGGAAATTTTTGTGGTAGTCTTTATTCTGCCGAGAATTTTTGTTTTATCGTCTGCTGTAAGCTTCTCTTTCTGAACAAGCTTATCAAGATTCTTTGTAACAATAGATAATCCTTTAGCAACGAATGCTTCTTCGAGATCACGCATAACAACATCATGACCGTATTGTGCAAGAACCTGAACTATTCCTGCTCCCATTGTGCCTGAGCCGAGTACTGTAACTTTCATTTTTGTTTCCTCTTCATCTCTCTCTTTTATTTTGTTTTGAAATGAGGACTTCTTTTCTCTACAAATGCATTCATCCCCTCTTTCTGATCCTCAGTCGCAAAACAAAGCGCGAAAATCTGGTTTTCAAAAACAATTGCCGTGTTGATGTCAGTTTCCATTCCTTTGTTTATGGCGAGTTTGGAATATCGAACTGCTATCTGTGCTTTAGATGCAATTTTACCGGCAAGTTCCATGGCTACATTCATAAGCTCTTCATTTGATACTACCTTGTTCACAAGCCCGAGCCTTTCAGCTTCGGATGCAGAGATGTAATCACCCGTAAGTATAAGTTCCTTTGCTTTTGCAATACCGATAAGTCTCGGGAGTCTCACACATCCGGAATATCCGGGTGTTATGCCGAGTCCGACTTCAGGCTGACCGAATTTTGCATTTTCACCTGCAATTCTGATGTCACAGCTCATTGCCAGTTCACAACCGCCGCCGAGAGCAAATCCATTAACAGCAGCAATCGTCGGGATTTTCATGAGTTCTACTTTTTTGAAAACAGAAGAACCGAGTTCACCCCACTCACGGCCCTCTTCACTATTGTAATCTTTCATCTCAGGAATATCAGCCCCTGCAACGAATGCTTTACCATCGCCTGTTATGATGAGGACATGAACGCTTTCATCTGCATTTATCATATCAACAGCATCTCCAAGCTCATGCAGAAGTTTTGCATTCAGAGCATTAAGCGACTTCGGTCTTGACAGAGTCAGGATACCGATATGTCCCTCTTTTCTGTACTTCAGGTTTTCAAATTGAACTTCAGCTTTCATATTCATAATCAGCCTCACGCTAATTTTAATGTTCCATTCAATAAATTGAATGGGAAGGTTTCCGGTGTTTGTGCATCATAAATAAACCATAATTAAAATCAGTACAATCACCCCATCGTCTTTAATGGCGTAGTTATATTAATTTTTTTTAAGTAACTCTTTCTAATTTAAATGATTACAAATAATTTTTTATTTGTAGCTTTTTTAACTACACCGATAATCGGTCTGACTACAAAAAAATCAATATAACATAACAAGTGTTATATTTTTTTCTAAAAAACTTTTTTATATCTTGACAAGAGTTGCTCTGAAGTTTTATGCCCCAAAGAGAAGGTCATAATTTCCGGTGAACTTTTAAAAAATACGGAGGCTCTGTATGAACGAAGTAGTAGTAGTTGGAGCATGTAGAACAGCGATTGGTAAATTTCTGGGAAGCCTTAAAGATGTACCGGCAAAAACACTTGCTATCACAGCAGGTAAAGAAGCTATTAAAAGAGCCGGTGTAGATCCTTCAACCATTGATGAAATTGTAATGGGTCAGGTATACCAGCATATGCAGGATTCTCTTCCGGCAAGGGCGATAGGCCTGGCATGCGGTCTCCCGCACAGAAGCGCTGCAATGGTTGTAAATCAGAACTGCGCATCAGCAATGAGAGCTACAGAAATAGCGGCTAATAAAATTATGTTAGGTAAAACTGAGATTGCACTTGTTGTGGGTGTTGAGAATATGACACGCGCCCCTTTTATGCTGCCTAACGCAAGAACAGGATACAGAATGGGGAGCGGTGAACTTGTTGATTCACTCCTTCATGACGCACTATATGATGCCCTTGTCCCGGGCCACATGGGCTTAACAGCTGAAAATGTTGCGCAGGAATATGGCATCACACGTGAAGAATGCGACCAGCTTGCACTTATGAGTCACCAGAGAGCAGCAAAAGCTGTTGCATCAGGAGCATTCGAGGAAGAGATAGTCCCTGTAGAACTAAAGACCAAAAAAGGTGTCGAATATTTTACCAAGGATGAACACTTCATTCCGGATGCAAGCATTGAAGCAATGGGAAAACTTAAACCTGCTTTTAAACCGGACGGCGGTGTTGTAACTGCAGCGAATGCGTCAGGTATAAATGACGGAGCAGCAGCTCTTGTACTTATGTCAAAGAAAAAAGCAGAGCAGCTTGGACTCAAACCAATGGCTAAACTTGTAAATATCGTTGATGTTGGTGTTGAAGCAAGAGTTATGGGTATCGGGCCCGCAGTAGCTATTCCACAGTGTCTCAATGAAGCAGGCCTCAAAGCTTCTGACATAGATTACTGGGAAATAAATGAAGCTTTTGCTCCTCAGTTCATCGGCTGTGAAAGAAAACTGAAAAAAGATTTCGGCATTGAAATTTCACGCGATAAAATCAACCACTATGGTTCCGGAATTGCACTTGGCCACCCTATCGGATGTACTGGTGTGAGAATTGTTGTTACACTCCTATATGAGATGAAAAGAAAAGGATACACTTATGGCGGAGCATCCTTGTGCGTTGGTACAGGCCCGGCTATGGCATCCATCTATACAACAAAAATTTAAATAAAGAATACAGGAGGAACAAAAATGAATACAGTAATAAGCGGACAGGAAGCCGGTTTCGGTTTCAAACT
>CAYTNW010000062.1:0-5475 GCA_964439325.1 uncultured Leptospirales bacterium
GGATGTATGTAAGCAGATTAAGTCTGGAGAAGTACTTAACACCTAAAAATCCAGCGGACTTCTGATTTTACTTATTACCTTGGTTGATACTTTGGTATAAATCATTGTTGTCCTGGTATTAGAATGGCCGAGTAGTTCCTGGATGTATCGTATATCTGTTCCATTCTCAAGAAGGTGTGTTGCAAAGCTGTGCCGTAGTGTATGTACTGATACATCTTTGTCTATACCGGACTTTTGTACTGCTTTCTCAAATATACTCTGAATACTTCTTATTGATATGTGCGCTCCTGGTTCCTGGCCTTCAAAAAGCCATTTACGGGGCATATAAATTTTAAAGTATTCATCAAGCAGCGGTTTTAATGTTATTGCCAGAATTGTGACACGGTCCTTCCTCCCCTTTGCCTGTTTAATGTGTATGGTCCCGCGATTAAAATCTATATCATTGATTGAAAGTGAAGCCGCTTCGCTAACACGAAGTCCAGCTGAATAAATAAGCATCAATACAAGGCGATGTTTTATGTTTACTATACCTGAAAAAATAAGTTTTACATCTTCAGTGCTGAGCACATGAGGGAGCTTTTTATCTTTTGAAGGACATTCAATGGTCTCCTGTATTGTGCAATGCAGTATTTTTTCTCCGAATAGTTTAAGTGCGCTGTAGATTACAGTAATAGTTGAAGTTGACGCGCCCTGATCCAGCCTGCTGAGAATATACTTTCTGGCATTATCCGGGAAGTCCGCCTGAATCGGATTGTACTCCTGGATAAAATCCCGGAGATAAAGCGTATAGTGTTGTATTGTATTTTTACTGTAACGTATAAGCCTCATTTCATTGGTAAAATTTTTTATCAGGATATCATATGTTTTCTCTACCTGTAAACGGTTGTATTCGTACAACATGGTTAATACGTTATCCATATTCTCCTGTGTTGAAGGAAAGATCCAGAGTCTATCATCCCGATTCCATGCATGTCCGGGTATTTTTTTGAAAGCCGGTATAAGTTCACTAATATATGGAATCTTTAGGGAAAAATTCTGCTCATTGTAGGGATTTATACTGAATTCCATCTGTATCCTCATGCAGGTTGTATTGATCCGCCTGCTGTATATACGATAAAACCGATTAATATTAAAAAATTTTTCCGGAATTAAATATAAATTTTTACCGGATTAACCGCGCCAGGGATTGAAGCGTTACCCCGCAGCGGGCGGGAACTGGTTTATCTGCCGCAGGGACAGGTTTTAAGCTGTCCGATGTATAAAAATTTTATTCCGCCCGTGAGGAGTACAAGCGGAAAGCCCGGCCCTTTGCGGTACCTGTTTCATGCATGGCGCTGAGTTTTCCGCAAAGGGGGCGCCATGATGCTCTGCCCGGTTTTTAAAAAAACACCTCCTTCGCTCTGGATTCGCTTTTCCTTCGGGATTATTCGGGAGGAATAGCTGCTCCGGATCCGGCATTCTGCGTTTTATGTACACAAATTCCCCGCAATATTAAGCTAATCCAAACCTCAGGTTGTTCCGAAAATATTAAGGGTATAATATTTTTTACCGCATCAGGGGCGGATTCTGCAGTCCGCCTTCTTTAGTCAGGGAGGCTGTCGTGTTAAAGGACAGGAGGTACAGGGAGATTGCCGGGATTCTGCTTTTTCTGGCGGGGATTATTCTCCTGCTGAGCCTTGCTACGTACAATAAGGCCGATTACAAGGCGCTTGTTTATAGCAGGCACGTTTCCAATCTCATAGGACCGGTGGGCGCGCTCCTGGGACACCTTGCAAGGTCCGCGTTCGGCGTTTCCGCATACATATTCACAGTGTGCCTTTTCATTGCAGCCTGGGCCGAGATACGCGAAGGGACCGTTGCTGATATTACAGATAAACTATTCTCGCTTTTCTTTCTCACTGTGACCACCTCGGCGTTCTTTGCCGTAACGAACAGCGACATTCACCAGAACGGCGGCGGATTCATCGGTTTTTATATTTACCAGTTCTTCAAGTCTATAACGGGTATTGTTGGTGCGTACCTTGTTATTGTGATCATGAATGTCGTAGGATTTATTCTGCTGGGCACACTCTCTGTCACTTCAGTTATTGAACAGAGCAGGGCGCGGGCCAGGAAACCCGAACTGCTGAATAAACTCGCTGAGAAGATAGCTGGCCGCAGGCAGGGGAAGCTCCTGCCTGATGAGCCGCTCCCCATGAACTCCATCGACGACTCACTGAAGCAGAAGAAAAAGCGGCCGCCCTGGATCGAAAAGAAGAAGGTCATTGTGGGCGCGAAAAAGGCTGATGCGCAGCCCGAACTTAAATATATTGAAATGAAAATACCTGAGTCGCTGAACCATTTTGACAGGCTCGCAGCGGTGAAGGAAACCTACACCGACATGCCTGCTTCAGCGTATAACATAAGCGAAAATGATTTCGGCGGTAAAGCTGACTTTGAATCTCCGGAGAGCGCGGATTTTGACGACTTTGAAGTCCCGGTAAACAGGGAGATTTACAGCGAGCCCCTGGCGGGCGAGCCGCTTGATGACCCGGTATTTGATGAACCCGGTTACAGCTTTGATGATGAGCCGCAGTCGCGCGGCCCTGAAAAATCCGCAAAAAAGAACAGGATCTTCGGTATTGACACCGGCGACGAGACGCAGTCCGCGCAGGCCGCGCAGGCTAAGTCCCATGAAGGCGCCACCGCTTTTGTTGAAAGGAAGTCCCTTATAAAAGAGGAGATAGCTGCCGAGCCTGACAATGACGGGCCTGTTTTCAGTGAACTGAAGATAAACCAGGATTACATTATTCCCACATCGTTTCTGCATAACTCCGAGCCTGTTGACACCGAGGCATGGGAAATTGAAGTCAGGAAGAATTCTCAGCTCCTTGTGCGCACACTTGCCGACTTCGGCATTGAATCTAAGGTCATTAACGTGAACAGGGGGCCTGTAATTACACTGTACGAAATGCAGATCGCAGCTGGGATCAAGATCAACCGGGTTGTGGGCCTTTCCGATGACATTGCCATGGCGCTGGCCGCATACCGCGTGAGGATCGTGGCGCCCATACCCGGCAAGTCAGCCGTGGGCGTGGAGATCCCCAACAGGAAGCGCGAGATGGTCACACTTGGCGACGTGATCAAGTCAAGGTCTTATACTGAACAGAAGGGGAGCCTTAAAGTGGGGCTCGGCAAGGACATACTGGGGTTCCCGGTTACCCTTGATTTAAAGAAACAGCCGCACCTTCTCATTGCAGGTGCAACCGGAGCCGGTAAATCGGTCTGTGTTAACTCCATCATTACAAGCATTGTATATAACTACGATCCCAACTACGTGCGCTTCATACTGGTTGACCCGAAGATGGTTGAACTCCAGCTTTACAACGGCATGCCTCACCTGCTTACACCTGTTATAACAGAACCGCACATGACCCCCAGCGTGCTCAAATGGGCTATCTACGAGATGGAGAGGCGCTACAGGCTCCTGGCCTCCATGAACACAAGGGACATCATTACATATAACGAGAAAATCGCGAAAGAAAATAAGAGGGGCGAAAAGCTCCCCTTTATCATAATAATAATTGATGAGCTTGCAGACCTGATGATGGTTGCATCCAAGGAGATTGAGGGTTACATTACGCGTATTGCCCAGAAAGCACGTGCTGTGGGAATCCACCTTGTGCTTGCCACTCAGCGTCCCTCTGTTGATGTTATTACCGGTATCATTAAAGCGAACTTTCCAGCCAGGATCGCCTTCCAGGTGGCGCAGAAGACCGACTCGCGAACCATCATTGACCAGAACGGTGCCGAGAAGCTCCTTGGCAAAGGTGACATGCTTTACCAGTCTCCCATGAGTTCATACCCGGTAAGGATCCAGGGCGCGTTCATCTCCGAGGAGGAGATCGAGGACGTGGTTAAGCACCTGAAGATTTACGGCGATCCTCAGTTCATAGATATAGAGGCTTCGATATTTGAGGCGGAGGATAACGCAGAGGTTGACGGCGACGAGGACGAGCTTTTCGTTGAGGCGCTGAAGATTGTCGAGGACACGCGCAAGGCTTCAGCTTCGTACCTGCAGAGGAGGCTGAGTATAGGCTACAACAGGGCTGCAAGGATGATCGAGAAGATGGAGGAACTGGGCTACATTGGTCCGCAGCAGGGGAGCAAGCCCAGGGACATTTTTATTTAACCGCATAAATCTCGATTGTATCGGAATATGCTGTTATCCTTGTAAAGATATTGTATAATGGTTCAAATAGAGGGTAGAACAGCGATTCCCTCTTCAATACGCGTTCAGGGTGGTAGCCTGAACGGCAGACTTTAACCTTCCTGAATCCTGCCCTTTTAAGTATTTTTTCTGCCGAAGCCGGGCTTAGATCAATCCTGTGATCCTGCGGGTGGCTCCTGATCCAGCCTTCCCTGTCAAAATGAAAAGCAGGCCCGAAAAAAGACGGTATACCGCAGGCGAACACCCCCCCCTCATCGAGCATGGAGAATATCCTCTCTATTGCCCGCATGGGTTCCGGCATATGCTCAAGGAAGAACCATGAACTTATTACTGAAAATTTACTCTTTACTTCCGCTTCGTTGAACGGCAGCCGGATTACATCTATGCCGAAGTTTTTTTTGCAGTAATCCGCGGCAAATGGTGAAATTTCGATTCCAAGCAGCCTGTTCACACCGCGGTCTTTTGCCGCTTTAAGAAAGAATCCCGCTGCGCTGCCCAGGTCAAGGAGCGAATCAGCCTGTCTGTCTTTAAATTCCGCAAGTATACGGTCAAGCCTTACCTGCGCCATGGCATAGATACTGTTGTAATCCTCTATGTAGGTTTTACCGTACTGGGCCCTGTACTCGTCGATAAAATAATCCCTGCCGTATGACAGGGATTTAAAATTTACGTTAAAGATGATTCCGCAATCAGCGCATCTTTTAAAAGATGCGCTGATTTCTTTACTCTTCTGCTTTCCGCAGATGGGGCACAAAGGTTCCGGGGTCATTTACTCTTCTTTTTTCTTTTGGCCGGTTCCACCACTACGGGCACGCCGCGGATCCTGGCGTTGTCAAAGGAGTGCAGTACAAGCTCGGCATACTGTTCCGGTACTTCGAAGAAAGCATAGGTAGAATGAACATCGATCTTGCCGACGGTCTTTCCGTCAATTCCAGATCTTTTTACTATCTCCCTGATAAGGTCGCCGGTAGAAATATTCTGGTTCTTACCGACATTAATAAAAAGTCTTGCGCGTCCGTCCTTGATATCTTCGAAGATGATTTTTCCCGTTTCGGTTTTCCCGAGAAGGGTGGCTGCATCAAGGTCGAGAGTGGAAATGTCACCGAGAAGCTCCTTGAGAAGCGAAGCGGCTATTCTCTTGGTTCTGCCGAAGAAAGGGAGTTTCTTCTTCATGACTTTAAGAAGCTTCAGATACTCATCGAGTTCCTCCGAAAGGGCGCGTTCCAGAACCTTTTCCAGTTTTTTTTCCTGGTTCATTAAAATCC
>CAYTNW010000063.1:0-5125 GCA_964439325.1 uncultured Leptospirales bacterium
AAAATCTTGAAAACGCCTTTTAAGTGCCTATCTTGGTAGTATATAATCGCATAACAGGCATCCGCCTGCTGCAAACGGGAGGCAACACAATGGAAACAGAAGACATTATTTATCGCAGGCTGCAGGAGCATATTAACCGTATGCCAGTGGGGTTCCCGGCAAACCAGTCAGGAGCCGATATTACAATACTAAAAAGCTTTTTCACCGTAGACGAGGCAAAAGTGGCGCTCGAGCTATCCATGCTCCCCGAACCCTTTGAACGCATCTACCCACGCATCAAAGGCCTGGGCTATTCTGAAGGTGAAGGCCGGGCCATGCTCGATTCCATGCTAAAAAAAGGCATCATCTTTGGCACTCCACTGCTCCCTGCTAAGGGAGATAAAAAGCAGTTCAGTTCCGCACAGTGGGTCATCGGCATGTACGAGCTCAACGTCAACAGGCTCAAAAAAGAAGTACTGCCGGCCATGGACACTTACCTCCATGAGACTTTCAAAAACGAGTTTCTCAGGCCCGGCATACCCGTGCAGATGAGGACAATACCCATCGGCAAGAGCATCATCCGTGAAACCGCTACTGCCACCTATGATGACATCCGCAAAATTATTTTAAATACCAGTGGCCCCATTGTCATCAACAACTGCATCTGCCGCGAAGAGAAAGACAAGGCTGGCAAGCCCTGTAAGCATACCTCCGAGCGTCACACATGCATCTATTTAAAGAATGTCGCCAGGTACGCTATCGAGAACAATATGGGCAGGGTCGTTACCAGAGATGAAGTCCTCTCCGAGCTGGCCAGGTTCGAGGAGATCGGACTTGTGGTTCAGCCCGAAAACTGCCAGGACCCCACGTATATCTGCTGCTGCTGCGGGGACTGCTGCGGCGTGCTTGCCATTGCGAAGCTTCAGAAAAAGCCCACTGAACTTTTTTATTCCAATTACTTTGCAGTGGTTGATTCCGCCAGGTGCGACGGCAACGGCAAATGTATGAAGCGCTGCCAGATGGGGGCTGTTATTGTTAAGGATAAAAAGGCCATCGTCAACCTTGACAGGTGTATCGGCTGCGGTCTCTGCACCACTACGTGCAGAACCGGCGCGCTCTCTCTTCAGAGGCGCAATAATGTCAAGGTTCCGCCCAAAACACATGACGCGCTTTATCAGAAGATACTCATGAAGAAGGTCGGCCCTGTTAAGGCCATGGGTGTCATGGCCAGGTATATGCTGGGATTCAAGGTCTGACCGGCTGCAATCCTCCCCCTCTTATGGGGCTATTTAAAATCCAAGGATTACAAAGATTTGTAAAAAATTGATTTTGGATAGCCTCATAAGAGATTCATAATTTTACTCTAAAAAGTATATTCAGGAATTATTACTGCCGGTAATTATTCCTGAAAATGCTTAAAATGGCGTTTTAGCAGAAATTTAAAAAACTACACCCGCACGCACCATGATTTCTATTTCATCAAGCGGATGGGAAGGATAGATTATCTCTGAATAACCTGAAGATATATCGACAAAAAAATTAGTAAGAAATACGTACCGCATGGTAACTGAAAGCATGAGTACAGTATCCATGCTTTCCAGGTTGCGCATTGTACCATCCATGTCCATTTTTATTGCAGACCCGGCAGTTCCTGCGCTTAAAGATGGTATTACATAAAGGTTATTGCTTATTACAGAAACAGTAAAGGGATACCATACACCGAATGTTAAAGACCATACTGAGAAGTATTCATCATCCATACCTCTGTCAAAACTATATGTTGAAGATTTATAATTGATTTCAACACCAAGGTTCCCAAGTACCGGGACAGCCCTGAACGAAGGAATTGCATAAAAATTAAATGCGGCGTATATATTGTATCCTGCTGCTGAAGGTTCAATCATATCAGCCCAGTCTCCAGCTGGTATTCTGTAAACCCATCCGGCGCCAAGATAAACCTGAAGCAGCCTGTCTCCCGGTTTAATTACAGGGTCAACAATCTCTATGACCGATTTAAGTACCGATGTAAGCTCCCCCGGATTTATAACCTCCAGGTCATAAATCCCATTCGTATCCTTATCAGGTTTCACCGTAAAACGGACCTCGTTTTCAGAAATAAACTCAGTTTTGAGCTGTATCTTCACATCACCCTTTACAAGAAAGAACCTGCTCCCCCCTGTAAAATTTTTACCGGTAATGATACCTGGCGTATTATCAGTTGAATGGCTGATTTTATTTACTGAAACACCCGATAACTCGGGCTGCAGGGCCTTCTGGATAAAAAGGGTCATCCATCCTGTACTGCGCCCCTTCTGCCCGAGCTTGTTCAGCGTGGTAATCCTGTATGTGTATGTACCCTCTCCAAGCTTCGTTACATCGTACCAGGCATTCTGAACCTGCTTTTCGACTATGACCTTACCGGTTGAATCCCTGATCTCAATGATATATCCACCGGCACCATAAACCGGTTCCCACCTGATATACCTTTCATCCTTTGCGTCAAGGTCATAGGCCGCAAGGTGTACCATTAATAATAATAAAATTATATGCAGTATATTTTTACCTGACATATATTGTATCACCTGTTTTAGCTTCCGGTGCAGGGAGTTCTTTTCTGACCTTTAATGTAAATGACCTGCGCTCGGACTCAGAAGATTCAGTCACCCTGCCATGGGATTTTTTCTGGGCACGCACAACCCATGTTATTGTTCCCGGCTCAAGAAAGGCAAAATTCCTTATTTCAATTTTAGTGGTCTTCGAATTCATCACAATGAGGGATTTTTCAGAACCTGAAGCATTATGAAAAATTTCAAGTTCGTATGAATCGGCACCATTTACCTTTTCCCATTCAAAAACCAGCACATCCACAGACTCGATGTTTATTGTAAGATCGTTTTCCGGGGACCTGAGCGCCGGGGAGCCGAGCCCCTCTTTAATTATGAACACGGCGGTATCGCCTTTAACGACCGGCCTCCCCTTCCCGTCAGTTATTGACACGCGCCAGAAGAACTTTCCGAAGCCGGGGTTCTTCACATCATACTTCAATTCATGGACTTTCACAGAAGACAGGATCTTTTTAAATCCATCATCTGCCGCAAGCTCAAAGAGGTAATTTCCCGAGTCAGAAGTGTCCTTCCATTTAAAGTTTATTACCGGATCATTGCTGTCAATGCCTGAATCCCTGCGCGGGCTGGTGTAAACAACCGGCTCCGGCCTGGTTATCCTGAGTGAAACCTTTTCTGATATTTCAAAATCGTTGCTTCCATATTCAGCTTTTACGCGCCAGAAATATATCCCTTCAGGAAGCATCTCAGCGCGCAGAAAAGTCGCGCCGGTCCTTTCAGACTTAACAATTTTATTGAAGCCGCTGTCAGCTGAAATTTCCACTATGTAATTATCAACGCCCCTGCAGCCCTCCCAGTTAAAAGAGAGGTCACTTGCAAGTGCCGACGCAGACATGCCCGTATCGTTGAAGGGTTTCGGTTTCGCCCTTGAAACGGCCCTGCGTTCCACCTTAAAGGCGACCGGCCTCCTCATTGAATCCAGGTCAACAAAACCTTCGGGATAGTTGCGTTTTACCCTCCACCAGAAAGAACCCGCGCCCTGCTTATCAACCGCGATGGAACTGATCTTTGTCATGATACTGGTCACGACATTTTTCATGCCGGGGTCTGTTGCAACTTCAAAGGTGAAGTTGTCAGCGTACTCCGAACCGCTCCACCGGAACTTCACCGGGTCGTCGCCTGTAACAATTATCTTTTCATCATGGGAAGGATAAAAAAATTCCACGGGGCTGTCGCGCAGGATGGAAAACTTTCTCACAGCGGAAATTCCACCGCCCGAGGATACACGCCAGTAGTAGTCCCCGGCTGCAAGGCCAGCGGCATAGCTCTGCCCCTTTACACTCTCTTTGATAATAGTTTTATCAAACACAGGGCTTGCCGAAACCTCAACAACCGACTTATCGCCCGAATCGCTTTTCCATTTCAGCTGAACTTTGCCCCTGGGGGCCGAAGTGATAAAGACCATGTTATTTGAAGGGTACTCGGTGAGGATGGTGACCTTTTTAATCTCGGCCTTGCCATCAACAATTTTTGCGCCCGTTGTGTTATCTATTTTTTTCTCGTCGCCGCCGGACTCGAGCACTGCATTGCCCGAGTAGACATTGACGTCGGTTGTTTTGTCATCTTTCCTGATTGCCAGTTCACCCTCATCCATTGAAATTGAGGCATCCCTCGTATTCAGGGATATGGTGCCGGTCCTGTCGCTGCCGCTCTTTGCCGACACCGAGCCCTGGTCAAAATTGATCTTTACCCCTGCGTCATCGATGACAAGTACAATCATCGTGTTTTCATCAAGGGATATCTCAGCGCCGTTGTTCAGCCTGATATATGCCGCTGATTCGGCGTATGTCCTTATGGAATCATAGTTGAACACTGGTGAATTGTTAGCGATATCCTCCCATATTACAAATTCGGCATACTTACGCACGGCAGTCTTTTTTTTGAAAACAATAGTGCCGATCGAATCACCGGCGTTTTTTTCAATGCGCCCGGTCATCTCCCTGTAGAGCGCCAGTGAAGATACAATTATGACCGCAGCACAGCAGGAGATGAGTATGGCGCCCCTATTCAACGATTTCATATTTTTTTTCTTTCTCTTCGTGAACTGAATCGCGCTCGGAAATTTTTAAAGGCGGCGGCGGTTTTATGCCGCAGAGCATCCTCACTTCGTAGAGGTTCTTCGGCGCAGAGGGGTCATCCTTCCGTCCTATGACTGCAAAGATGCGCTGGGCTTCGGATTTGCCCTTCACCTTTATTTTTCTCATGGGCTCAACGTTGAATATATGCCTGACCTTTTCATATGCATCACTTGAGATCAGGATGTCTGTGCCGAAGGGCTTGTTCAGGGCCTCAATCCGCGAGGCCAGGTTCACTGCGTCTCCGATAACAGTGTACTCCATCCTCTCATCACATCCGATCTGGCCCGCAAGCACAGGCCCCGTATTGATCCCGACACCTATGCGTATCATGGGACGGTTCGATGCCCCGCGCTCTTTGTTGTATGCCATGAGCACCCTGCGCATCATGAGCGCGCTGTTGATGGCATTCTCCGTATCGTTGCCATGTGAAAAGGGCGCTCCCCA
>CAYTNW010000064.1:0-4955 GCA_964439325.1 uncultured Leptospirales bacterium
ATTAAAGGGGGAAGCTGCGAAAGCGGCAGGGGGATTTAATAATTAACGCAGAGGATAAATCCTCCGGCCTCCGGCAGGGGGATTTAAATCTAAAGGAGTTATATAATATGGAACTGATACTCACCAGAAGGTATAAAATAAATTATCTGTTTTCGCTGATCTTTTCGATGACAGCGGCTGTGTTTACCGCGCTGGCGTCACCCTATTTATTAAGAGTACTTCTTCCGGGAATTGAAAACATCTCCGCCCTTCTTGCGGCATCGGTGTTCGTGATACTTCACCTTGCCATAACCGGAAAGTACAGAAGGAGAAAAAAGATTCTGTCGGTTCCGTTCCCGGCTGAATGGAGGGATATACTGTCGGAGCTTGTATTGTTCTACAAGACGCTCGGAGAAGAGGACAGATATTACTTTGAGAAAAAGGTGCAGATATTTCTTTCGGAAAAGGAGATAACCGGTATCGGTACGGAAATTGATGACAGAACAAGGCTGCTTGTCGCGTCGGCAGCGATAATTCCTGTATTCAGGATTGATGACTGGGAGTACGATACACTCGGGGAGATACTTGTCTATCCCGACAGGTTTGACGAGGATTACAATTACAGCGGAGCCGGCAGGGACGTGCTCGGTATGGTGGTGCAGAATACCTCGTCGCTGATAATATCAAAAAAGGAGCTCTTTCGCGGCTTCAGGTCCGCCGGGGGAGGGAACGCCGCGATACATGAGTTTATTCACAAGATGGACGGGGAGGACGGTGTGATAGACGGTCTTCCGCTGATGATGCTTGACCGGGAACAGCTCGCGCAGTGGAGGGAAATCAGGAGATCGGAGCTTGAGAAACTGAAGAGCGGCAGCTCGGTGCTCGATTCCTATGCACTGACGGGGGAGGATGAGTTTCTTGCAGTGGCAGGAGAATACTTCTTCGGACATCCTGAGAAGATCAAGGAGAAGAGCCCGGAGCTTTATAATATTCTGAAACTTATATTCAGGCAGGATACCGCGTCACTGATCAGGTCCGAGGCCCTGAGGCTGTTTAGAAAGAGGGGGAGGTGAGAAGTAACGGCTTCCGGCTAATCTTCCGCTGTTTCAGGAACAACTCTGCGGAAAATGACCAGAAACAGAAAATAGAGCATTAGCGAGACAGGTACCGAAATCATCAGCCAGATGAATATCCCCTGAAGATTGACAAGCCACAGGATTTTTACCGCGCTTACAATGCTGTCGCTGAACATCCGCTGGATTTCGTAAACGGTGAAACTGGAGCTTGTAAAACCGAAGAGTTTCTCTCCTGCCTTGATAAACGGGATGTACAGCACAAGCTGAAGCGGCGCCGCGATATAATTTACTATCTGAATAGCCACGAGGTTCAGGTCGAGCCACAGCGCAAGAATAGTGCAGATAACCGTAGTGACGCCCACCATTGGGACGATGCCGATAATAAATCCGAGAACAACCGAAAGTGCCAGCATCTCCGGCGTAATACCCTGCTTCAGCAGGTCGACAAAGGGGATAATAAATTTCTGTTTAAGAAAGAGGAGCATCGCTTTTTTATCCTTTATCCGGTTATGGCGCAATACCTGGCGGTCCGTGCATATTTCTCAGAATCAAGAGGGGCAGGTTTTTGTCAATGTATAAATTGACTGTTTTTCCGGGTGTTTTATATTTATATTAGTAAAGGCGGGATATTTAATAATTATACCATAATCCTGTTTTAAGATAAAAAAAGATTGATAAAAAAACGTAAGCCCTATAGTGTGACAGTTATCGAAATGACAAACTGAACGAACATTAGCAGAGATCGGGATTTATGCTTCAAAGCGGATACCTCCGATGGAGAAAGGATTATGAAAATAACCAGAAGATCATTCACACTGATGGCCCTTACCGGTCTGGCAGGATTGTATTTTAAAGACGCAGTCAGGGGGAGCAGCCTCTTTACAAAAAGGAAGATGAAGGGGGCTGCAGTAAAAAAGGCCCTTGTTGTGTGGTACAGCCAGGCTGGAAACACCGAAAGAATTGGGAAGCTGATTGCAGAAACTCTGAAGAGGGGAGGTGTGAAAACTGAATCGGGGGATTACAGAAATCTCGGAAGGATAAATCCTGCCGACTATGATCTGATAGTTGCCGGAAGCCCGGTGTACTATTTTGAATCGCCGGAAAACTTCATCGAGTGGATCAGGGCCCTTCCGGACCTTGGCGGTACGCCGGTCGCTTCATTTGTCACGTACGGAGGACCGGGAGGAAACCAGTACAACTCGGCGTACTCCATTCTTGAGCTGCTCTCGGCCAGAGGGGGAGTCCCCGCCGGTCTGGAGATGTTCGGCGCGATGTCGACTTTCGCTCCAACATGGTCTATGGGAAACGAAGGACGTATTTTAAAGTATAAAGATCAGCCAGATCAATCGGTATATGCCCGGGCGAGGAAGTATGCCGCTGGTCTGATACAGAACGTCAATAGTGGAAAAGCATATGAAGCCTCAAGCGAGTTTACATTCAGCAACTGGATCGGAGGAGGTGTTTCGATCAGGAGTACGAAACTTCTGATAACCGGACATAAAGTGAACAGGGAAAAATGCACAACCTGCGGCACATGCATCGAGAAATGCCCGGTGGACGCGATCTCCCCAGAGAAGGGAACAGTCAATACTAAAAAATGTATAGCCTGTATCGGCTGTGTGAACAACTGCCCCTCGGACGCTGTAGAGATGAAATTTATGGGTAAAAAAGTATACGGTTTCAGAGAGTTTTTAAAAAGAAATAATGTCGTAATAAAGGAACCGGAAGAGTTCGGGAAAATATAAAAACATTTCAGGCTGATGTTTGTAAAACAATAACGGGTAAATCCTCCGGCCAGTTCGACAGGCTCTCTGCATCGCTTCGGCCACGTCCGACGTACATGGAAGTACTAGGCAAACTTTGTTTCGACATCGTGTCGAACGCTTGCAGGCAATCATCCTGATTGCTCTGTCGGCGGCGCAAGCGACCTTCGGAAGTCCCCTTGTGGGAGATGCGCATGAGCCGACCTTTGGTAAAGGAGGCTTTATTCTTTAGTGTTTGAAGTTATACGCATAAATAATGATGATATATACAAAAGTTTAACAGAAGTTCGCATGAAGCCGGTTAAACGATAGCCCTCTTTAATAAAGGGGGATGCCGCGATAGCGGCAGGGGGATTTAAATCCTTCAAGAGAGAATCGATTGTATATAGCGGGAAAATCCTCTAACGATGTCCGGGGAATTTAATAACAGATGGAAAAATTTTACGGAGTGATAAAATGAAAAACGTCTTCAAAAAAAGCAGGATCGCTTCAATAGAACTCAATAACAGAATAATACGTTCGGCCACATTTGAAAATCTGTCAGACAAAGACGGAAGGCCGACAGAGAAGCTTGCTAACCTATATATGAGACTCGCGAAGGGTGGAGCCGGAGCAATAATCACCGGCCTGATCGGCGTGCACAGTAAAGGGAGGTCTTCATCGCGGATGTGCATGCTTGACAGCGATGCCGCAGTTGAAGATTACAGAAAAATCAATAAAATGCTGAAAGAGTATAATGTGCCGCTGATTGCGCAGTTCGCTCACGGCGGCGGACAGATCAGCGGTTCGGCTTCCGGCGGATATAACCTGGCACCGTCTAAAAAATTCTACACGCTTTCGAATAAATTTTCGCAGGTTCTGTCGGAGGATGATATCCGGGAGATAATTGAAAGCTTCGTCGATGCAATAGAAAGGGCGAAAAAGGCCGGTTTTGCCGGAGCACAGATCCATGCTGCGCACGGATATCTTCTTTCAGAATTTTTAACCGGCGGACTCAACAGGCGGAAAGACAAGTGGGGCGGGTCGACCGAGAACAGGTTCCGGATAGTGGCGGAGATAATGAAAGGCGCAAGGGAGCGTGTCGGAGACTACCCTATACTGGCCAAGTTCAGCGCCTATGATAATCTGAAAAACGGTATCAGGGGGGACGAAGCTGTAAGGCTGGCGGTAATGTTCCAGGATGCCGGAGTGGATGCTCTCGAGGTGTCGTGCGGAGCGAACGACGGACTGAATACCATCAGGGCGCCGAAGGTTCCGTCGGAGGCGATAGCCGCGAACACTCTCCCGATAAAGTTCAAGTCCGCAATAATGAACGGACTTGTGAAAAAAGTGATTCCTCTGGCGGTGAAAAGATACGAACCTCTGCATAACTACAACGTCGACATTGCGGCAAAAATAAAACAGAGCGTCGATATACCTGTTATGGTCGTGGGTGGAATACGAAACATAAATGATATCAGCGCTATTATCGATGAAAAAAAAGCCGATTATGTTTCGATGTGCAGGCCGTTTATTATAGAGGCCGACATAGTAAACAAGTTCAAAAGCGGAAAACAGGAGACCTCAAAGTGTATCGACTGCTGCTACTGCATGTTCGGCGAGCATGACAAACCGCTGAAGTGCTATTACGGCAAATTGAAGAAGCAGTAAATCCTATCTTAGGCTGGCGACAGAGACCCCGTCGCCCCCTTCACCTGTCTCACCCGGCCTGAAGTCGCGGACGTAGATGCTCATCTTCAGCGCGTCCCTGACGGCCTGCTTCATCGCCCCGGTGCCGTGTCCATGAATTATAATAACGGTTTTGATACCCTGACGGTCCATCCTGTCGAGCGACGAGTCCATGAACGCAAGAGCCTCCTCGACCCTTTTGCCGCGGAGATCTATCGTGTTGTACGAGGTCTGAAGAGTCGTTCCGATCACATTGTCGGCAATGCCGGAGATCGCGTGTTTTTTGTAGGTCTTCTTCTGCTGACCGGCGCTTTTTTGCGGAAGGATATAGAGGTCTTTAACGCTGAAACGGGACCTGATTGAACCGCCGAGAAGGACAAGGGCGTTCTTTCCGGAACCGTCTATCTCTTCGATTGTCCCTTCCGCCTCGATCGACGCGATGAAAACACGGTCACCCCTCTTTGCGTCC
>CAYTNW010000065.1:0-4614 GCA_964439325.1 uncultured Leptospirales bacterium
TCCCGTGATGACGAAGGTTTAAGACAGAGGGACATGCTTATTTCCGGATACAGGGAGTTCCGCGATTTTGAAAATTCATGGCTTCAGCTTATTGAGCCGCTCAGAGCCCTGCGGTACATTCATTATGCGACATGGATTGCAAAGAGATGGATCGATCCTGCTTTCCCGCAGATCTTCCCGCACTTCGGAACTGACCGTTACTGGGAGGAGGAGACAACAGACCTGGAGGAGCAGATCAGTTTTATATACTCCACCGGAGATAATCTCCCCGAAAGAATTGAAAAGGCCGAAGTTAAAGAGGAGAAAGAACTTACAAACAGGGATTTTTTCTGGGATCTGGATGGATAATATATCCGCTAAAATCATAAAAAACGAATTACGGCAATTGCAGCGAGGCTATGCCGGCATTTGTATCACCTCGCCTCAACAAATATATTCCCTGATCTCTTTTCTATGATAATACTGAAATCAAGAGGCTCTTCATTTCTTGAGTCAGTAAAATAGATATGCTTACCTTTGTAATGAGCAATATAGCTGATTAAAGAATCCTCTTCCAGTACAAGGCATATATCAGCTTCAACATGCCAGAAAGTATTAACAATCTGTGATTCTATAAGAAACTCAGCAAGTTCCGCCGGTTTTAACACCTTATACTCCACGTCTCTGTATGTTCCGATTAAAAACCTGTCTGACATTTTTCTTGTCGCATCCGCACGCATTAGATCAGAAAATAAAGCGGACTCTACCGCAACACGATGCTGCTTTTCATCCCGCGCAATGATTATTGAATCCTGTCTTAAATATTTTTTCAAGGAAGAGATCGGTTTATACCCGGAATTTTTCAGTGATACCGCTTTTATCTTTTTTGATTCCTCTTCTTCCGCGTACGTTGAAGTGAATCCCAGCCAGGGACTTGCATCACGCGTAATATGATATGTTTTTCTGCAATTATGATTCTTCATAACACTTTTTTCCCCGTTTGCTGATACAATAGAAACTGCAGAAAAAACAATCAGTAATAAACAAGAACCACTAATTAAAAATCTCCCCGCAGTATTCATAATACCTCCGATTTATGCAAAATTACTATTTTTTCCCTGAGCCGGGAGGGACAGGCATTCCCCGCTTTTTTTTCTCTTTTTTCTCCGCAGGAGTCTGATTGCCATATGCAGCTGTAATTCTCAACAGCTCATTTTTATTTATTTTCCCGCCAAGAAAACCCGCGATCCCCAGTTTAATCTCCCCGGGAAAGACCTCCCAGTATCTCTTCTTCCAATCCGTCCCGGAATTAATATCTGTTTCGATAAACTGCAGCACCATAGTCATCAGCAGTTCCGGTGGAATCTTTTTCGCCATTGCAGAATTGGAGCTGCCCGGCACCATCTGGTTTACAATAATATTCAGCTCTTTCTCTGAAATATCAGGTTTATGCTGAAGAGCAAGCTGAACTACGAGGTCACGTGCCATATTCTTCATGTTAAGGTTAGCCATCCCCAGCTGCTCCTGTATCTGCCTGGACATATTCTTTGCCATAGAATCAAGATCCAGTTTCCCATCCATCCCGAATGAATTTTTCTGTTTCCTGTCCCTCTCATCAAGCAGACGATAAAGCTCCTCCATCTCTTCTATTGTAGCATTCCGAAGAAATCTATCAAGCAGGTTGTTTTTTATATCTTCATTTTTCATGTTTGCTTTCAATGCTTATAGATAATTGTACGATATACATTCGAAACAATTTTTTTACAATCCAAATACATTATTAGAACACAAATGATTAATACTTTTTAAAGTTTAAATCTATCAGAAATATATAATCAAATTCAGTCATGATTTAAATTTTTTACAGCACCAGCGATCAATAGTCATTTGTAATTCAAACGGCTTTTCTGTTGGTATCCAGTGAAATGATTCGATTATTACTGTTTCACTATTTTCAAATGAACTGCATATATCTTCCATACTTTTTGTTTCACTGAAAAGTCTCCCTGATGAAAAAATAAAAAGCTTAGGCGCGATGATTCCTGATATACGCGGTAAGGGCCGAATTAGTTCTCTCACACTCTGTAAATATGCAGCCGTTGCAATATAACGGAGATCATGTATTGGAGATCCATATCGCTTGGCGAGAACCGCGGCTGTGCCTGCTGCTGAAATAAGCTCCCGTGCGTTTTGATCAAGCTCCTGCAGATCTAAAAAAGGGAGTTTTCTGCGAAATATTCCAAGACTGTTGAAAAACCGGATTAAAACAATCATTACGGAAAGCAGTATTATATGATTCCTGATCTTTTTTAAAGTGCCGGTAATTGATTGAGAAAAAATAGGTTCAAGCAGTATAAGACCTTTGCATTTCTCCGGATGGAGATCAGCAAAATTAATCGCTATGTTTGCTCCAAGACAATGGCCTCCAATTACCGCATCTGCATAACCCTCTATCTCAAGAATTGCTGCAATATCTTCGCACCATTTTTCTAATGTAATTTCACCCCGGTAATTTGAACGTCCATGACCGCGGAGATCAATGAGAATAAAATCCCATTCCTCCTTGAGAGAGGAAAGTCCGCTGAATTCATACCAGCGTGTCATGTTACTGGCAAGACCGTGAAGCAACACAAGGAGATGCTGAGATGTTCCTTTCCGGATAAGTCTATAGCTTATACTGGCCCCATCAGCTGTTTCAATTTCAGAAATAGTATCCGGCAAAATTAAATCCTGAAAAACTCAACCGACTCCTTCAAAGAGAGAGCCATATTTGACAGATTTTCAGAGCTGCCGGCCATTTCTTCTGCTCCGCTTGCATTTGTCTGAGTAAGCAAATTAATATTTCCTATTGAAGAAGCTATTTCACCAATAGCGGTTTTCTGTTCAATCATAGACATTCTTATCTCTTCTGATTTCGATCTCAGGAGTGAGGCATTTTCACGTACAATGCTGTTTGTATCTATTTGTGATTTCATTGTCTGAGAAACTTCAGTCATTCCGCTTTCAATAACTCCAACACCTTCAATTATTGTCTTGAGAACCCCTGTTGTTTCAACAATCTGATTCATACCCTTAGAGATCTCCTGCTCATTTTTTGATATGATCTGATTAATCTCCTTGAGGCTATTCGCAGTCTGATCAGCAAGTTTTGATACTTCATCAGCAACAACAGCAAAACCGCGGCCGGCTTCTCCTGCACGCGCAGCCTCTATTGCCGCATTAAGTGAAAGAAGATTAATCTGATCAGATATATCATTGATCATATTTAATATACCCGCCATCTGGTGAGAGCTTGATGTTATATTCTGCATGGTCTTATTCATTGAAGAGAGTGCCTGCTCCCCCCTGTTTGCATCAGAGGCAATTTTCTCAGTAACTGATAGAGCTGAAACTACTGAACTGTTCATGCCGTCGATAAATTTAGAAAGTTCATCCATACTCATAATAAGCTTCATCAGCATATCAAACTGACTGGAAACACTGTCAGAAACAGAATCTATGTTTGCTGATATTTCTTCAATCGAAGCTGTACCTTCTTCCACAGTTGCAGCCTGATTCTGCGCATTCCCTGAAAATGATTCAGATGCCGTAGCCATCTGTTCAGCAGATGCTGCAAGTTCACCGGATAGTTGAACAATACTACCCACAGTACACCGTAATTTTCCGACAAGGTGATGAAGTGAAGATGCAAGCATCCCGAACTCATTTCCGCCAACGATATTGATACTTTTTGTAAGATCACCATCAGACATATGACCGAAATGCTGCCTGATATCATTAACAGGATTCAGCTTCTGATTAACTATACGGAAAATCATCGCAGCTGAAATCATCACCCAGAAAAAACCCATACTAATCATCCATCTGGAAATAATTACAGAAAACCCGGTAATCTCATCCTGATTAACTGTAATCCCGTGAGCCTGCATCATCTGCATAATAGAAGTTGATGCAACTGTGTGACTCACTTTAATAGATGTTACAGTAAGAATAGAAACAATTAAAAAGCAAATAATTATAACAGCCGCAGTCAGCTCTGAAGAAATGGTGCTCAATGGAGTTCTGTTTCTCTCCGCATGAACATCTATTGTATCAGCAAACATCGGATCTTTACTGAAATTATCCATCATTTTTGTAAGCACAAGACTGTACTCTATAGCTGCAAAGACAACCACGCCAACTCCAGCAATCCATAGATTCAGCAACTGAATAAAACTTATCCCTGCTATTATATTCACGCAGATACTGACAAACGCAAAACTCGCAACCCATCTGATAACAATGCTCACACTGTTTTGCGGTGAGAAAGCGCTTATTCTTTCCCTGACACTTATTTTCAAATCCTGAGGAACTTCTTTACCGGAATCCTTTAACTTACAGTAAATTAAAAACGGCCTGTATAAATATATAAACCAGGCAATATTAATTGAAAGAAACACCATTGATGTCAGTACTACTGTAATCAGAAAAGCTTTGATCTGTTCTGCCATAAGCGGTGTTGTTAGTACATAGATAAAAGCTACAACAGGTATAACCAGAAGATAGCTTACACCATCCGTATAAAGGATAGCTTCACGCCTGAATTTTTTTATTTTAGATATACAGGTTATCTCTTTCATAAAAACCACCCTCTAG
>CAYTNW010000066.1:0-4515 GCA_964439325.1 uncultured Leptospirales bacterium
GGCAGTTTATCACTCTTGCTGTTATTCACTTTAGGGTGCGCTGGCAGCAGGTTCCACAGATCATTATTATGCCATAGCGCATAGGGGATCACATGATCAATATCAAATTTATCATTAAGCCCCCTGCCTGACCATACGCATTCAAGCGATCCCCTGCCCGAAAATATATTTCTGCTGAAGCCTGTATCCCTCACCGGGTCCGGTTTATCCATAAGCAGGTCTATCACCTGTGATGCGGGAATTTCACCACCCGTCATCCTTGACGTAAGCTCACCCCAGCGGAGTATGAGCGCGTCACCAATCCAGTGCCACATGAGACACAACTCATGCCATATATCAGCAGGTATTATCACCATTCTGTCTTTTGAATCAAACGAGAATATCCTGCCTTCATCAAGTGAACCGCCCGAGTAATATACAGGCCCCTTAATTATAGTCTCTTCAATCTCTTTCAAGACCTTCATTACATCTTTATTTAAGTTGTCATCATAATAGCGGTTATAAAAAGCGCTCAGACCACCAGTACTTTTACTGCCCTCTATCAGTGCTGTAAGACTTCTTCTGAACTTTACCGGCTTGTTATATCCGGGTGTTTCTCCATTAATCTGCGGAATAAACATTAAGGACTCAAATAGAGGCCAGTAGTAGAACAGCCACTTCTCAGCAATGCTTCTTACCGGTACACCCACAGTGCCGTCGTTGTTCCATTTTACCGCATTATACTGCGTAGACGCAATGTCAGCCAGCGCCCTCATAAGCGCCAGTTTATATGTCGCTGTCTTTTTGTCCCTGTTAAGAATCCCTTCAATTTTATCAATAGACCTGGTACCTGCCGCAGCTTCAAGAGTGTAGAGTATCACACCCCACTTAACCCCGCCGCGTCCAAGACCATCTTCATTTTCATAATAACCAATGCGTGTAAACCCCAGTCTTTCAAAGAGCAGAGTGTAATAACCTTCGGGCCTTAATATATGCAGCCTGCCGTCTGCTGTTCGGCCTTCGCAGTCAAGGTCGTTCCTCTCAACGGGTATAGAGACAAGCAGCCTTCCATTCTCTTTAAGATTGCTGCGTATGGTATATGCAGTATCAAAAATATCTTTATCAGGAACATGCATCAGCACTGCGGAGCAGAGTATGTTGTCAAATTTCCGGTCAAAGAACTCTCCATTAAACGGCAGCACACCCTGCTTCAGTCTTCCATTCAGTTCAGGGTATGTAATCACAGCGTGTCTTAACATTTCCCCGGATGAATCAATGCCGTATGCATCGTAACCCGTTGAAACAAGTATTGAAAGATCACGGCCCGACCCGCAGCCTATATCAAGCACAGACGATCCTGTAGGGAATGCTGATGCAAAATACCTGCTTATACCGCTCTTTGCTGCTGAGTTGTAAAGTTCTGATGCCTCATTAACGCAGGAGTTATAATATTCAGCTGTTCTGCTGTCCATTTATGAATCCAGGTTCATTTATTAGTTTTGTAATACATGTATGAATCATATTTGTTGTATAATCAGTCCCCTTCAACTGTATCATAAAAGATTGTCACACACATTACACCATCTTCATTTTTATTATACTGAACTTCGTACCAGCCCATCTCTTCACTGATCTGTGAAATCTTTTCTATAAGCTTTTTATATGTCTTAAGATTTTCATTTTTAAAAAATGTAGTGAAGCAGCCATCGCCTTCATGTATTTTTAATACCCATTCATCATTTTCTTTTGCAACATAACCGCCATATTCCATATCACACCCCGGTTAATCTCTCCACCCACTCCGGACTCTTAGTCCCGCAAATAATCCCGACCTTCAGCCCGCAGGCCTGAATCCTCTTTGCAGTCTTATAGAATCCCTTATCTTCACTGATAATAATTATCTTATCAACCACAATAACATCATCATCCAGTACCGCATCAATCATCTCTTTTATCTTCTTATCAGCCGAGTTCCGCGATATGAGCCCTGTATCTGTAAGTATCCAGCCGTTTTCCAGCAATGCCTTTTTGCGTGCATCTTTAATCTTTGAGAAGACCACATAACGCCTGGTTTCACCCTGGATGTTCCCTGTCTGTTCCATTATCCTTTCAAGGTTGTGTATGGATACGTTCTCAATGTCCCAGAAAATATAAGTTATCATAACACAACCATCAGCTGTTCCAGTCGGTACCCTTGCTATTCAGTAGACCTGCTGCCCATTGTTATATAATCCAAAGAAAACCCTGTCAAACACTAAACCTTGCATATACACAAAAAACCACCCGACCAGACTTAAAATATAACATAACAATGCACACAATGAATATTTTGTGCATTGTTATGTTATATATCACAAAACCTGCTTCTCCCATCTATCCATTATCTTCATCCGCATCCGCTATTTCACCATCCTCCCATGTTCCATTATGCTCAATACTCCCGTCAGGATTATACAAAATCCCCTTTCCGTGTTTTTTACACTCCTTCCATTGCCCTTTATATTTAGAACCGTCAGCCCATGTAAATGTTCCCTGGCCTTCAAGGCATCCGTCTTTAAATTCCCCGATATACTTAGCCCCGTCCGGATAAGTAAGTGTGCCTTTCCCGTCAGGCCTGTCATCCTTCCACTGCCCCGAGTATTCAATACCGGTTTCAGCCCATTTAAGCGAACCTTTACCATGCCTGCGGTTCATTTTCCAGCTGCCTGTGTAGATATCGCCGTTGGCATAATAGAACGTTCCCTCACCCTGGAACAGACCATCAACAAAATTACCCACATACATGTCGCCATCGGCGTAACCCGAAGCACTTCTTTCATCCTTCTCAATGTAGGTAATTGACCCCTTGCCCTGCCATAGACCCTTTTTAATCCATCCTTCATACCGGTAATTGCCGCCAATTATTGTACCGGAACCGTCATAAGGCTGCCATTTTTTGATAACACCTGTAAACGATGAACCATCAGGATATACTATTTTTCCTTTACCATCCGGCTCATCGTCAACCCAGTTGCAGATATATTTTGTGCCATCTTCATCAACAAAAGTCCCCTCACCATGACGCAGGCCGTTCTTCCATCGCCCCACGTATTTACCGTCACTGTACACATAAGATCCCTGGCCGTTATCGCAGTTGCCGCTTACACACTGCGGAAAAGCATCAACAGTCAGTATCACAAGGAATAAAAAAGAGAAAATAAATGATTTCATAAATCGTCCCCCCCGGGTGAATTAATTATTACAGGACAATAATACCACAGGGGGTATGACACACAGTGACCTATGCGTTTGTTTAGTAGGGTAAAAAATTGCGTCTCTGCGTGAAACCTGTTAAATTTATGACCCCCTTCCTGAGGCCTGGCTGGTTTGAGATATGTATGAGAAGAGGGTAGTAGTACGCAGGGGAATAGGGGGAAGGGGATGCACCGGTACAAAAAAAGTGTATTTTTTGCTGTAAATCAACCAAATTTCATAAAAAAATACTCCAAAATAAGCCAAAATTACCGAAAATGTAGCAATTCAACGTTCCGCGGCGCTGAAAAATAACAGATTATAGGGAGTAATAAAATCATGTCAATGCCGTACGAAGAAAAACTCAGTATCATCAAAGCCATCCCCGACGACAAAATCATCTCCGTTGAGGGCGTCCCTGTCAAAAATTACCTCCAGGAGGCCGAAAACCTTTTCAACTGGTGCCAGGCCGACAAAGAAAAGCTCACAGCCAGCGGCCTTCAATGGTCCATGGTGGAGGATCTGCCTGCACGCATCGATACCCTGCGCGAGGCACAGGCAAGGTGGGTCACATCAGATACTGGCGACATTATCACAGAAAAGGAGTGGGATGAAAAACTCCCGTCTGCGCACAGGTTCAGGAAAGACCTTGTGCGCACCCTCAAGTTTATGTTCAGGGGGAGCCCTGACCTTGTGTCAAAAGTAAATAAGCTGGGCGAGGGGGCCAGCATCGTTACAATGATCCAGTCGCTGCGCGACATTTCGGTTCTCGGCCGGGACCACATCGATGAGCTCAGGGCTAAAAACTTCGATGTAACGCTTCTTGACAGGGCGGCAGAGATGTCCCGCGAAATAGCTGCGCTCCTGGGCGCTGTTACATCACGAAGGGCCTACTGCAGCGACACGCTTAAAATCCGCAACCAGGCCTATACATACCTCCGGGAGGTTGTTTTAGAGGTAAGGAGCCACGGCCATTACCTCTTCTGGAACGACGTGGCCAAACTGAAGGGCTACAGCAGCGAATTTAACCGTAAAAGATATGCAAAAACTAAAAACCAGAAGAAACAGAATGAGGATGTAGAATTATAGAATCCCTACACAATAAACCGTGGGTGGATTTAATGCCCACGGTTTTTTTACCCGGCTTTTTTCCTGCTGAAAGCGTGTTTGTCATGTTAACCCTTCACTATGTCCTGCTGACCCTTCACTATGTCATGCTGAGCCCCGTCGAAGCATAGACAGGTAGTACTTCATGTCGCCCTTCGTTTTTATGATGACAATCAAAATCTTGACGGATTCAGGAAT
>CAYTNW010000067.1:0-4424 GCA_964439325.1 uncultured Leptospirales bacterium
GTCCGAAACGATCATGGTTTTTCTAATACTCAATATCGAGGTCCAGAGTCTCCTTTAGTGTTTTCAGGTTCGGATTTTTTTCGGCCATCCTTTCAAATTTCTCCCGATCAGTATATGGTTTGCGGGTCGTATCATTTTCCGCAATAGTGGTTTGAAGTGTGATCCGGGAATTTTGCAGATTTTTTCTGAGAAAGTCGGTCATTTCGCCCCGGATGAGGTTGAACTCACCCTCGATCAGTCTGTTTTCGAGGGTATAATGGATGGCCCAATCCTCTCTGAGCGCCGGGCGTCCGTTTTTCAGCGTACCGGCAATGTGGGGATGGCTTTTCTTGAGCTGGTCGGCATAATTATCCCAGGCAATGTAAAGATCCTGTGTCGAAAAGTTATTGATCTGGTTATGCTGTGCTTCAGTTTCGGCCCCTTCCGGGGATTCACTTCCAGCTTCAGATGGCCGGTTCGCGTCGGATTTCAGGCTCTCTTTCAGGTCCCGCATGCGGACCGGGGCCGGGGCCGGAGCTTTGGTTTCAGGCGGACGCGTTGCAGTGGCTGGATTTTGTAGAACCGGAGTTGGCGCCGGAGGCGGTGTGTTGGCAGCCGGTCTCGGTGGAATGGAAGGAGCAGTAGCCGGTTGGGATTGAACAGGAGGCGGCGGAACCTGGTCCGGCTGCATCCTGATGGCGCACATCTGCATCAGGGAAATTTCAAGATGAAGCCGTTTGTTGTTGCTGATTTTATAACTCAGATCACATTGATTATTGATATCCAATAGTTTAAGGAGTAAGCCGATCGGGCATCCCGAAGCCTGTTTCAGATACTGATCCCGGATGGAAGGAGCAGTTTCGAGGAGTTTTACCGTTGCAGCGTCTTTGCAAACCAGCAGGTTTCTCAGGTGCTCCCCGAATCCGATCAGAAAATGCTGGCCTTCAAATCCTTTATCTATAATCTCGTTGATGGTGATCAGGGTGGAGGCTGTATCTCCCTGAAGGATGTGATCTGTGATCCGGAAAAAGTAATCATGGTCGAGAACGTTCAGGTTTTCCAGGACCATGTCATAGGTCAGGGAATCCCCGGCAAAGCTGACGAGCTGGTCGAAAATAGAGAGGGCATCCCGCATAGCCCCATCGGCTTTCTGGGCGATGATGTGCCTCGCATTGTCGTCGATGGCCACATGCTCCTTTTCTGCAACAAACTGAAGATGACCGGCAATATCATCAACCGTTATCCTGCGGAAATCGAAAATCTGACACCTTGACAGAATCGTCGGCAGAATTTTATGTTTCTCCGTGGTGGCCAGGATAAACTTGGCATAGGCGGGCGGCTCCTCCAGGGTTTTCAGAAATGCATTGAAGGCTGATGCCGACAACATGTGAACCTCATCGATGATATAGACCTTGTAATTGCCCATCTGGGGCGGAATTCTGACCTGCTCGACAAGGGTCCGGATATCGTCAACCGAGTTGTTTGAAGCGCCGTCCAGCTCATAGATGTTAAAGGAGGCGTTTTCGTTGAAGGATTTGCAGGAAGAGCACTGGTCGCAGGCTTCCATGGCCGGAGACAGATTCTGGCAATTGATGGTCTTGGCCAGGATGCGCGCACAGGTTGTCTTGCCGACTCCTCTTGGTCCGCAAAAGAGAAATGCCTGGGCAAGCTGCCGGTTCCTGATGGCGTTTTTCAGGGTATTGGTGATCGATTTCTGGCCAACAACCGTGTCAAAAGTTTGTGGACGGTATTTACGGGCAGAGACAATAAAGTTTTCCATACTGCACGGGTTTTCCTCTCTTTATAAGGGGTCAAAAGTACGAACTTTTTTGTTTTTTAAGTAACTTGCCGCCATCCTGAACCGAATGCCATGCTGTTAATTTTTGTTCATCGCCGCACTGAGCGCCTTGATTTTACTACCAGGCTGATTTTCAGCAGGATTCTGGGTATCGGGTATGAGATCACCGAATCGCGTTCTGCCTTTCAGGAGTGGTCGGGGCCTAAACTTTTTTATGGTCAGACACCACCTTCGGAGGGCCTGTTTCTTGATGCCCACTCGCTGTTATGGGATGAGGGCGTGACCCGACAGCAGTTGAATCTGGGTAAAAGGGATGGTCTCCCCGTGTTGTTCAGGGGCAGTCATCCCCGCTCCGTGATCGGTTTTGACCTGTTCGCCGCCGTTTTTTACATGGTATCGAGGTATGAAGAGTATTTGCCTTTTGAGGCTGATGCTTATGGCCGGTTTCCATCTTCGGAAAGTCTTGCCGTTCGCGAGAACTTTCTCAGTCTTCCCGTTGTCAACATCTGGTGCCGGTGGTTTGGAGAGGCGTTAAAAAAGCATTGTCCTGATCTCGAAATAAAGCAATCTTCATATCAGCACACCCCCACCATCGATATAGATCATGCCTGGTGCTTCCTGGGAAGGCCCTGGTGGAGAACGCTGGGCGGAATGGGCAGGTCGCTGGTGAGGTTCGATTTTCGCCATGCCGGCCGAAGGATGGCAACGCTTTTAAATTTGCAACCAGATCCCTATGATACCTACTCTTTTATTGAGGAAGTTCACAAAGGGGATTCATCGTTGCCGCTGTTTTTCGTTCTGATGGCTGACTCCGGAGGGAACGACAATAATGTAACCGTCACATCGGACAAGTTTTCCCGGCTGATCCGGTCGTTGGACAAGGATCTGCGTGTTGGTATCCATCCATCGCTTTCGAGCAACAGAAGCGGTCTGAAACTCAGGAATGAGATTGATAAACTGGAAAAAATCTTAGGTAGAGAGGTAACGCACAGCCGGCAGCATTTTCTGAGCCTCCGTTTTCCGGAGACTTTCCGCATGCTCATCTCGTCCGGGATCAGGCATGATTTCTCCCTGGGATTTCCCGATCAACCCGGCTTCCGGGCAGGAATCGCATCACCATTTCCCTTTTTTGATCTTAAAGAGAACAAAACCACAGAACTGGTCCTCCATCCGGTCACCTTCATGGATGTAACGTACCGCGACCATTTGCGTCTAACACCGGCAGAAGCGCTAAAAAGCATGGAAGAGCTGATCAGTCGTGTCAGGGAATACAATGGTGAACTGGTCACGATCTGGCACAACGAAAGTCTGGGAGATGATCCCCGGTGGCATGGCTGGCAGGATGTTTACCCTTCGATGCTTCAGATGGCCTCACCTGAACCATGATCAGATACCTGAGAAACGCTGAGATCGACAAATCCAGATGGGATGAATGCCTGAACCGTTCTACTTTCAGGCGGATCTACGCTTATTCGTGGTACCTTGATATTGTTTGCCCCGACTGGGATGCCCTGGTTGCCGACGATTACCGGATCATCCTGCCATTGACTCATAATACACGGTATGGAATCCGGTACCTTTATCAACCCTTTTTTGCCCAGCAGTTGGGCTTGTTTTCTGAAGCCAGGATTGATTCCGACGATTTTACCGGGATTTTCAGGATGGTGACCGATGCTTTCAGGTTTGCCGAAATTCAGGTGAACACAGGGGTAGATTTTGTCCCGGCTGGGTGGAGGGTCAAACCCAGAGTAAATCATGAGCTGCTTTTGGATAAAGAGTATCAGGTACTATACGAAGGATATGCCCGTAATACAAAGAGGAACCTGAAAAAGGCCTATGCATCGGAGCTCAGATCAGGCCCGTCGCCATCGCCGGAGACGCTCGTCGGACTGTTCAGGGAAAATTTCGGGGAAAAGGAGGGTAAACTCAAAATGGTTCACTATGAAACAATGACCAGTCTGATCAAATGCTTGCTGGACAAAGGGATGGCCATTACCGATGGAATTTATAACCCCGTTGGAACCCTTCAGGCAGCAGCATGCCTGGTGCATCATGAAAGGCGGCACTATTTTCTTTTCGCTGCTTCTTCTGAAAAGGCACGTGAGAATGGAGCCATGTTCATGCTGATCGACAGGTATATTCAAACCCACGCAGGTAGTGGAGGTTTGCTTGATTTCGAAGGTGGAAACGATCCTGCGCTTGGAAGGTTTTACCGGGGATTTGGTGCAATCCCGGTCAACTATTCCGCGTTGTCATATAATGCATTGCCCAAACCGGTACAATGGATATTTTCTTTACGCCGGAAACTCACCGTCAGGTAAAAAAAGTACTTTTGTGAATAGTATCTAAAAAACAGAGCCATGATCAATTTACTGTCGACGGGAAATACCATGCTTAACCAGTTCATTGCCGAGCTGCGCGATTCGGAAATTCAAAAGGACCGGTTGAGGTTCAGGTTTAATCTGGAACGGATTGGAGCAATATTCGCCTATGAAATCGGAAAGACCCTGGAATACGAGCAAAAAGAGGTCGTCACACCACTTGGAATCGCGGTTGTCCCGGTTTTAACCACATATCCGGTACTGGCGACCATCCTGAGGGCCGGATTACCGTTTCATCAGGGAATGCTGAGCGTTTTCGACAAATC
>CAYTNW010000068.1:0-4325 GCA_964439325.1 uncultured Leptospirales bacterium
TACCGCAAAATCTCCTTCTCCGAACGGGATAAGGGCGACCGCTTTGAACGGCTGATGCAAGCCTATCTGAAATCAGACCCAAAATACGCTTTTCTCTTTAAATCGGTGTGGCTCTGGAATGAGTTTCCCGGAAAATTGGACCTTGGGGGCAGCGATACCGGAATCGACCTGGTGGCGCTGACCTGGGAGGGCGATTACTGGGCCATCCAATGCAAATGCTATCAGCAGGATACGGTGATCGATAAACCGGCCGTGGATAGCTTTCTGGCCACTTCCAGCCGGGAGTTCAGAAACGAACAGATGCAATCCACCCGGTTTGCCCACCGGCTGTGGATTTCAACGACCAACAAATGGGGAGGCAACGCCACCGAAGCGATCCACAACCAAAACCCGCCGGTGACCCGGCTAAACCTTTTCGACCTGATCGAAGCGCCGGTCGACTGGAACAAAATAGACCAGGGCATCTACGGCGAAGCGGCCCGGACTCCCAAAAAGTCCCTCCGGCCGCATCAAAAGGAGGCCCTAGATAAAACCCATGAATATTTTAAAGCCGCCGACCGCGGAAAACTGATCATGGCTTGCGGTACCGGAAAAACCTTCAATGCCCTGCGCATCGCCGAACATGAAACCGGCGGGAACGGTCTGGTGCTGTTCTTAGTCCCGAGCATCGCGCTGCTGGGACAATCGCTGCGCGAATGGAGCGCCGATGCCAACGAACCCATCAACGCCATCTGCATCTGCTCCGATCCGGAGATATCCAAAAAAAGGACAAAAAACGAGGATGCCGACACCTTCAGTATCGTCGATCTGGCCCTGCCCGCTTCCACCGATACCGGATATATCGTTTATCAATTCGAGCAGATCAGGCGAAAAGCGCTGCCGGGCATGACCGTAGTCTTCTCTACCTACCAGTCCATCGAAGTGCTGGCCCGGGCACAGGAGGCCTGGATGGAGAAAGGATTTCCGGAATTCGACCTCGTCATCTGCGACGAAGCACACCGCACCACCGGCGTTTCATTAGCCGGCGAAGATGAATCGGCCTTCACTAAGGTACACGACAACGATTTCATCAAGTCGAAAAAACGGCTCTACATGACCGCCACGCCGCGGCTCTACAGCGACGATGTCAAGAGCAAAGCCGCCCAGGCCGAAGCCATTCTTTGCTCCATGGACGACCAGGCGCTGTATGGCGAAGAGATCTACCGCATCGGCTTCGGAGAGGCGGTGGAGCGTGATCTGCTGACCGACTACAAAGTGCTGATCCTCACGCTGAATGATCAGGATGTGCCTCCGGCGGTGCAGCGGATGATCGCCGACGGAGAGACCGAGATCAACACCGACGACGCCTCCAAACTGATCGGGACCATCAACGCACTGTCGAAGCAGTTTCTGGGCGACGAGGGCATCACCAAAGCCTCCGATCCTGACCCGATGCGCAGGGCTGTGGCCTTCTGCGCCAACATCGCCACCTCAAAGAAGATTTCCGCCACCTACAACGTCGCTACGGAGGCCTACCTCGAAGCGTTGCCCACGGCAAAGCGGGAGCAGATGGTGACGGTTTCTTCCAAACACATGGACGGCACCATGCCGGCGCCCGAACGCGACCAGATGCTGAGTTGGCTCAAAGCTGAGACCACCGGCAACGAATGCCGGATCATCACCAACGTACGGGTGCTCAGCGAAGGGGTGGACGTGCCGTCGCTCGATTCGGTGCTCTTCCTGTCGGCCAGGAATTCGCAGGTCGATGTGGTGCAGTCGGTTGGAAGGGTCATGCGGAAATCGCCCGGGAAAAAGTATGGCTATATCATCATCCCGGTGGTGGTTCCTGCCGATGTGGAAGCGGACAAGGCGTTGGACGACAACGAACGCTACAAGGTAGTCTGGACGGTGCTGAACGCCTTGCGTGCGCACGACGACCGTTTCAACGCCACGGTGAACAAGATCGAGCTCAACCGGAAGAAGCCGGAAAACATCCTCGTGGGACGGCCCGAATACTCCTTCGATGGCGATGGAAACCCGCAGGCATGGCAGGAAGATGCCGCGGTGTATGAAACCAACCGGGAGATCGGCCGGCAGCTGGCGATGCAGTTTGAACAGTTGCAATCGGTTGTTTTCGCCCGGATGGTGCAGAAGGTGGGCGACCGGCGTTACTGGGAGCAGTGGGCCAAAGATGTGGCCATCATTGCCGACCGGCAAATTGAGCGCATCACTTATCTCATTGAGAATAAACGGGAGCAGCAGCAAGCCTTTGAAGCCTTTCTGACCGGTTTGCGCAAAAACATCAACCCCGGCATCTCCGAAAGCCAGGCGATCGACATGCTGGCGCAGCACATCATCACCAAACCGATCTTCGAAGCGCTCTTCGAGGGCTACTCCTTCGTGAAGAACAACGCCGTCTCCACTGCCATGCAAGGGATGCTCGACGCGCTGGAGGAGCAATCCTTAGCCGAAGAGTCGGAGACGCTGCAGAAATTCTACGAATCGGTGCGCAAACGGGCCGAAGGGATCGACAATGCCGAGGGGAAGCAGCGCATCATCATCGAATTGTACGACAAATTTTTCAAGGCCGCCTTCCCGAAGATGGTGGAGCAATTAGGCATTGTCTATACCCCGGTAGAGGTGGTCGATTTCATCATCCACTCGGTGAACGACGTGCTGAAGCAGGAGTTTGGACGCACCCTTTCGGATGAAAACGTCCACATCCTCGATCCCTTTACCGGCACAGGAACCTTTATCACCAGGCTGCTGGAGAGCGGACTGATCGCGGAGCAGGACCTGGAGCGGAAGTACCGGCACGAGCTCCACGCCAACGAGATCGTGCTGCTGGCCTACTACATCGCCGCCGTGAACATCGAAAACGCCTATCACGACCAGACCCCCGACCCCGACGACGGCATCGGAAAGGCAAAATACACCCCGTTCGACGGCATCGTGCTCACCGACACCTTCCAGTTGGGCGAGAGCGACGAAAGCGAGAAGCTCTTCTCCGAAATGTTCCCGAAGAACTCCGAGCGGGTGGCCCGGCAGAAGAGCGCCCCGCTGATGGTCATCATGGGAAACCCGCCCTACTCGGTGGGGCAGAAATCGGCCAATGATAACGCGCAGAATCAGAAATATCCCAAATTAGATGGCCGCATTGCCGAAACCTACGCCAGACTTACCGAAGCGACGAATAAAAATTCCCTTTACGATTCCTACATCAAGGCATTTCGCTGGAGCACAGACCGTTTGGACTCAAAGCATGGCGGAATTATCGCCTTCGTGAGCAACGGCGCCTGGTTGGATGGAAACAGTTCAGAGGGTTTGCGAAAATCACTGCAAAGGGAATTTTCCAGTATCTGGGTATTCAATTTACGTGGAAATCAACGTACAAGCGGTGAATTGAGCCGTCAGGAGGGCGGAAAAATCTTCGGTTCCGGCTCGCGAACCCCTATCGCCATCACGCTGCTGGTGAAAAATCCGGATTCTGCCAATAAATCCGGGGTTATTCAATATCACGACATTGGCGATTACCTCAACCGGGAGGAGAAGCTCGCCATCGTGAAACGGTTTAAATCGGTTTCCAATCCTGAAATTCCCTGGAATGCACTGCAGCCGAATGAGCATGGGGATTGGCTCAATGCGCGGAACGATGTGTTTGGGACGTTTATTCCGATTGGGGATAAGGAAAGTAAATCCAATAATACGTTTTTTCTTCCTTTTTACAGCAGAGGATTTGCAACAGCTCGGGATGCTTGGTGCTATAATTCTTCAAAAGCTAATTTAATTCAAAGAATTAAAGAATTTATCGCCTTTTATAATCAACAGCGAACTGACTATTTTTACTCTCAAAAAACTAATCCCACATTGAAAATAGAGGATTTTATAAACTTCGATTCAACAAAAATTACCTGGAATTATGAATTGAAAAACTATATACAGAATAACAAAGAAATAGTTTTCGATGAGAATTGTGTTTATTCCAGTATTTACAGACCATTCTTTAAACAAATAGTATACTTCTCCAAAGAGTTAAGTGATAGGGTTTATCAACTTCCTAAATTGTTTCCAGTCCGTGATATTCACAATATTATAATTGCAATTTCAGGGATTGGTGTAAGCAAAGATTTTAGTGCTGTAATATTAAATTCTATTGCCGACCTTCAATTATTGGCAAACGGTCAGGTATTTCCTCTTCATTTTTATGAGGATCAAAAAATACAAAATCCAACACTATTTGATTCAACCTCCGAAACCGATTTCATCCGTCGGGATGGCGTCTCCGATTTCATTTTGCAGCGGGCTCATCAGCAGTATGGTAAAAATGTGACGAAGGAGGATATTTT
>CAYTNW010000069.1:0-4142 GCA_964439325.1 uncultured Leptospirales bacterium
GAAATTGACAAGATGACAAAGTACCCTGTTTTCGCAGATTTCGATCACGACACATTTGATGCTACAATTGATCTCGCAGAACAGATGGCGGTTGAAGTTTTCTTCCCAACAGCAGAAGAGGGAGACAAAGTCGGCGTTAAATGGGACCCGGTTACAAAAGCAGTTAAAATTCCTGAAGTTTTCAAACCCGCACTTGACCAGTATTATGCAGCAGGATTCCAGGGCCTTACAGACCACGTTGAAGACGGCGGTATGGGAATGCCTAACCTTATCGGCGCTGTAGGAAGCGAATATGTATGTGCTGCAAACTATTGCCTCGGTATGTATCCCGGACTTTCACACGGCTGTATGGAGATGCTGTTTACACACGCAACAGAAGAACAGAAAAAAATGTATGCAACCAAAATCTTGACAGGCGAGTGGGGCGGGACAATGTGTCTTACAGAACCTGAAGCCGGTTCTGACGTTGGAAATTTAAAGACAAAAGCTGTTAAACAGGCTGATGGAACATACAAAATTACCGGTAACAAAATATTCATCTCCTCCGGTGAGAACGACTACTACAAAAACATGGTTCACCCGGTTCTTGCAAGGATCGAAGGGGACCCGAAGGGAACAAAGGGTATTTCTATCTTTATCGTTCCTAAATACAGAGTTAATCCTGACGGATCTCTCGGAGAATTCAACGATGTAATATGCGCCGGTGTTGAACACAAAATGGGTATTCACGGCCAGGCAACATCACAGCTTTCATTCGGTGAGAACGGAAACTGTATAGGTTACCTGATGGGTCAGGAGCGCCAGGGTATGAAGATCATGTTCCAGATGATGAACTTCGCACGTAACGGTGTTGCTGTTCAGGGTCAGGGAAATGCTTCTGCAGCATATATGCATGCAGTAACTTATACAAAGAACAGATTCCAGGGATGTGATGTAACCCAGATGCTGAATCCGGATGCTCCTCTTGTAACTATCGTTAAGCATCCTGATGTTAAGAGAATGCTGCTCTGGATGAAATCCCACCTTGAAGGACAGAGGATCCTCTGCTACTTCCTGTTTAAAAACATCGACATTACCCATGCATCTTCAGACGAAGCTGAGAAAGCTGAAGCTCAGGGCCTTGTTGAAATCCTTACTCCTATATGTAAAGCCGGCTGTACAGACAAAGGTGTTGAAATCACATCTATGGCTATGCAGTGCTACGGCGGATACGGATTCTGCAAAGACTATCCGATCGTAAGATACATGAGCGATTCAAAAATCCTCGCAATATGGGAAGGAACAAACGGTATCCAGTCTATGGACCTCACAATGAGGAAAATACTGATGAACAAAGACCAGTTCAACTACAAAGCAATGACCAAGAGAATGCATGAAGCCGCTGCGAAAGCAAAAGGCATAGTTGAAGACAAATATATCGATCTCTTCGTTGAAGGACTCAAAGAGCTTGACGAGATTATCGAGATGCTGAAACAGCAGATGGCTACAGGAAAATTCCTGAACCTCTTCATGCACGCAACTCCTCTCCAGGAAGCGATGTACATGATCGCTATAGCATGGACCCATATCTGGTCAATGACTGTAACAATCCCGAAAATGAAAGAGCTTGTGGGCGATACTAAAGGCGCCGACAGGGACGCTCTCCTCAACGATAACCAGGAAGCGGCTTTCTATACAGGTAAAGTGCTTGCATCACAGTTCTATCTTGGATCTGAGTTCCCGAAATTCTTCGGAAGAGCAAGAGCAATCAAGTTCAACGAAGGCGCACCTATCAAGGCAACAGACGCTGTATTCACAGGCGCCCTTGCTGAATAGTATCAGAATTGAAACCGGGGTTTTACCCTCCGAACTTATAAACGACGAAACGGGATGCGGAAATGCATCCCGTTTCTTTTATATAGAATTGACAAAATCGCGCGATATTCCATAATAATATTATAGCGGTTTTCATTTTGATGAATTTCGTGTTATGCAGAATTTATTTCCCCCCACCCCCCCGGAGGGGGCGTCTGGAGTATATATGGAACAGATATGGCACACCGGGTTGAAGATTATAATGTATGTGCAGAGGATCAGGTCTCCTTTCTTTGACGCGTTTTTTTCCTTCATCTCATTTTTCGGCACACACTATTTTTTTCTATTTTTACTCACTTTTATGTACTGGTGTAATAATAAAAAGTATGCATCAAGGATAGTTGTTCTCTTCCTGATCTCGGGCTGGTCTAACACTGTTTTAAAAGATATTATAAATCATCCGCGTCCCTATAACCTGAATCCGGCGGTAAAGATCGGCGGTACATCAGGCCCCGGTCTACCCAGCGGCCACGCGCAGCAGTCTCTTGTTGTATTCTCTGCTCTTGCGCTGTGGCGCAGAAATCCGGTTTTCACCTGTTTTGCGGCTGTTTCTGTTTTTATGATAGCGCTTTCCAGGATCTATCTCGGAGTTCACTTCCCCACTGATATTCTGGGGGGATGGCTGATCGGAGCCGTTATACTGATGCTGCTGTGGCCGGCGTTTGATAAAATAAATAAATTTATGAAGAAAGCCGATGTTCTGCTTCAGGCCGTTGTTTTTCTGTCTGTTCCTCCGGTGCTGTCGCTCGCGGCTGTTTCTAAATGGTCTGTTATGTCGATGGGAGTTTTCTCGGGTTTCTGTTCCGGACTGATACTGGAAAAAAAATATATCAGATTCAGCCGGCCCGGGAAGATCTATTTTATTTTTGCAAGGTATCTGACAGGGGCGGTACTACCGGTGGTTCTGCTTTCGGCGGAAAAAATGTTTTTAGTAAAAGACGGGTCGTATTATTTTATAACCGTATATCTTTTTTCATTACTGCTCGGCCTCTGGGTCTCAGCCGGGGCGCCGTGGCTGTTTAAAAAAATCGGGATATAAGAATGTACAGAAAGCTTTCGTTAAAGAAAAACAGGGAGAGGTCGGTGATAAACCGTCACCCGTGGGTATTCTCCGGCGCGGCGGCACAGGTGCCGGAATATGAAAACGGCGAAATAGTTGAAGTCGTTTCATCCGGTAATGAGATATTAGGTTACGGTTTTTTTTCGCCCGGAAGCCAGATCATCTGCCGGATGTTTGAATTTACGAACACCGCTTGTGACAGATTTGATGATTCTTATTTCCGAGAAAAAATAAAAAAAGCCGCTCTTTTGAGGAAAAGATTAATACAAACGGACACAGACTGCTACAGGCTTGTGAATGCCGAGGGTGATTTTTTTCCGGGACTGATAGCCGATGTCTATGGCGATGTTGTCGTGCTGCAGATTCTGATTAAGGGGGCCGAACTTTTAATAGAGTGCATCGCCGGTTCTCTTGCTGAACTAGGTTTTAAAAATATATGTGTTAAAAATCCCGGCGTCAACGGGATTGAAAACGTCGACATACCTTTCGGGTATATACAGGGAAGCGGAAGTTCTTCTGTGGAAGTGAACGAGAACGGATTGAAGTTTTTAATCGATCCGGAGCATGGTCAGAAGACAGGATTCTTCCTCGACCAGAGAGAAAACAGGAAACTGCTTGGAACTGTTTCAAAGGGGAGGAGCGTGCTGAACGCCTTCTGCTATACCGGCGGTTTCTCGGTCTACGCAATCGCCGGGGGTGCTGAGACTGTACACAGCGTTGATATCTCGGCCGAAGCCGTGGATATGACCGTGGAAAATGTAAGGATCAATTTCGGCGATATAAACAATCACAGGGCTGTAAAAGCGGACTGTTTTGAATATCTCAGAAAAATGGAGGATGACTTTTACGATATCATAGTACTCGATCCGCCGGCCTTTGTAAAGTCTTCACACGGAGTTGAAAAGGGAGCGCGGGGTTATAAAGATATAAATCTCAGCGCGATGAAAAAAATTAAGAGGGATTCGCTGCTGTTCACATTCTCCTGCTCCCACCATGTAACAGCGGATCTTTTCAGGAAGATTGTGTTCGGAGCCGCTGCCGATTCCGGACGTAATGTGAGAGTGCTGGCTCAGCTGTCACAGGGTGCCGACCACCCGTTCAGCATTTATCATCCCGAGGGTGAGTATCTGAAGGGTCTGCTTCTGCAGGTGGAGTGAATTCAGGTTTTGAATATGGGTTGCCCGGGGCTCGAACCCGGGACCTACTGATTAAGAGTCAGTTGCTCTAC
>CAYTNW010000070.1:0-4099 GCA_964439325.1 uncultured Leptospirales bacterium
TCAGCAATATCCATGTTGAAGATCCGATTTATACCCCAAGCGCAGCCGACATCACCGCCGGAACGGTTACCTTAACCCTGACCGCCTACGGCAATGAACCCTGCGGCAACGCCACCAGTTCGATGGTGTTGACGATTGACCGTCAGCCGGTTGCCAGCGCAGGCGACGACGCCACCCGCTGTTCAACCGCCGGCAGCTTCACCGTATCGACCGCCACGGCATCGAATTACGATGAGCTGCTCTGGAGCCACAACGGAACGGGAACGCTCAGCGGAGAGACGACTCTCACACCGACCTATACCTTTGGAGCGGGCGAAACAGGCACTGTGATGTTGACCCTGACAGCAACCTCTGCATCAGGTAGTCCCTGTGCAACTGTGTCTGATTCGATGTATATGACCATTGTACCTTCGGTGGTTGTATCTGCCGGAACCAATGATACTGTTTGTGAAACCGACATCAGTTATTTCATGGCCAACGCAGCAGTGCAAAACTCAGGATCAGTGCTATGGACAACATCGGGAACGGGAACTTTCAACAACATCTTCGCCTTGCATCCGATATACACCTTCAGTCAGGCTGATATCAACGCAGGTTCTGTTACGTTGACCATTACATCCACGGGAATCGCACCCTGTCCCTCGGAATCCCATTCAATGGTTCTGACAATACACAGAACCCCAGTAGTCAATGCAGGGTTTGATGTTGTCAGTTGCGTCTCTTCTTCAGCAACTATGATCACAGGCGCATCTGCAGCCAGATATCATTCGTTGCTATGGACTACTGACGGCACAGGATCTCTGACCGGTGAAACTACGCTTCATCCGGTTTATACCTATGGTCTAAATGAAACTGGTATCGTGAAGCTTACCTTGACGGCCTATCCAGCCGCAGGTTCGTATTGCCCGGTGGCTGTCGATTCAATGTATATCGATATTGTACCGGCACCTTCTGCCAATGCCGGTGTAAATGCCACGGTGTGTGATGCGTTTGGGTACCATTTGAACACAGCGGTTGCTGCCGATTATATGTTCCTGCTCTGGACAACCAGCGGAACGGGTACCTTCAGCAATGTTTTTGCCATGAATCCGATCTACACACCCAGTGCGGCCGACATTTCCATGGGACAAGCTACCCTGACACTCACGGCGTATGGACTTGAACCTTGCGGTGATGCCTCGTCATCCATGGTACTGACGCTCAACCGACCGGTTCTTGCGAATGCAGGCCCGGATGTCAGCATATGTCAGGGTACTGGCTCCTTCACCGTTACAGGCGCTGCAGCAACAAACTACACCAACCTGGAATGGACCACAAATGGGATAGGAGCCCTGACGGGTTCATCTACTATTATGCCAACCTATTGGCCGGCTTCCGGTGAAACCGGTACTGTCACCCTTACATTGACAGCAACTGGCGCTTCGCAGTGTCCGACCGTTCTGGATTCAATGAACATCACCATTCTGCCGGCAGCATCGGTTAATGCAGGAAACGATTCAACAGTTTGTGAAACCGTCAGCCACTACAATCTGAACGGAGTCGCCAGCAACTATTCCGGCATTTACTGGACAACAAGCGGCACAGGAACATTCAGCAACAACGGGATTCTCAACCCGATCTATACTTTCAGCAACAGTGACCGGGTACTGGGAGTTGTATCGCTTGTGCTTCATGTAAGCGGGACAGCGCCATGTGTAAGCCTGACCGATACGGTCGAAATCTCCATTGATCGCCAGCCGGTTGTCAATGCAGGAAACGACGCATCTGTCTGCTCATCTGCAATATCCTATACAGTTTCGGGCGCATCTGCTACGAATTATTCGGAGTTGATGTGGACCTCTTCAGGCAGTGGCACACTCACGGGCGAAACATCCCTTTCACCGACTTACACTTTTGGCATTGGCGAGAACGGCCCTGTGGTGCTAACTTTAACGGGGACGCCTTCGTTAGGTTCATCCTGTGCGGAAGCTATTGATCAGATGACGCTCAATATTTCATCTGCTGCTTTTGCAGACGCCGGTGGAAACGATACCATCTGTGAAACTTCGGGGGTTTATTCGATGTTCAATGCTTATGCAGAAGGAGGAACAGGATTGTTGTGGACGACAACCGGCACCGGGTACTTCAGTAATGCAGGAGAACTATATGCCGATTATACTCCAAGCCAGGGCGACATCAACAACGGAGTCGTAACACTGACACTTACTGTTTCTGGTGTAGCGCCTTGTCCGGCCGCAGTAAGCAGTATGAATCTTGTCATCATCAGACAGCCGCTGGTAAATGCCGGACCCGATCTTGTGAAATGTGCCCTGGATGGCTCTGTGACATTAGATGGAGCATTCGCAGCGAACTACGATAGTCTGAAATGGATCACAACGGGAACCGGGTCGCTGGGGAATGCCAACACGCTGACCCCAACCTATACTTTCGGGCCGGGTGAGTTTGGCAACGTTCATTTTATCCTGACAGGATATCCTGATGGAAACAGATGTGTCCCTGCAATTGATCATATGGTATTGACGATAACCTCAGAAGCAACCGCCTATGCCGGACCTTCTGCTGCCATCTGTGAAACCGCAGGAAATTATACCCTGAACCAGTCAACGGCTTCCAACTATTCAAGCTTGTTGTGGGTCACCTCCGGAACAGGGTATTTCAACAATATCCACAGCCTGCGCCCGGTTTATACGCCCAGTCAGGCCGATATCAGCGCTGGTCAGGTTACCCTTACACTTGTTGCTTCAGGATTCGGTTCATGCTCGGATGCCATCAGTGATATGACCCTGACTATCTACCGTCAACCTGTTGTCAATGCCGGAAATGATCTGAATACCTGCTCATCTGCCGGATCCGTGACGATTGCAGGCGCAACGGCCGTGAATTATGCAGCTCTTTCATGGACAACTACCGGTACTGGTGCAATCTCTGGCGAAAATTCACTTACACCAGTATATAGCTTCGGACCTGGAGAAACAGGGGTCATAACCTTCACTCTCACAGCAAGTCCTGGTGTGGGTTCCTTCTGTATTCCAGCATCAGACCAGATGACCATTTTTATTGCACCTTCACCGATTGCAGATGCCGGCGGGAACGATACAATCTGTGAAACCTTCGGGTCTTATTCGTTATTCAGTGCAATAGCTGAAGGAGAAAACGGGTTGCTTTGGACAACAAACGGATCCGGATTCTTCAGCAATGCATCGGAACTCTATGCCACATACACGCCCAGCCAGTCGGATATCAGCAATGGATATGTTGACCTCACACTGACAGTATTCGGAGGAAGCGCCTGCGCGGATACTGCAAGTACCATGTCGCTCGTGATTGAACAACAGCCACAGGCCAATGCCGGACCCGATCTCTCCAGATGTTCGCTGGATGGTACTGTCGCCATCACAGGGGCCTTCGCCTCGGATTACGACAGCCTGAAGTGGGTGACAACAGGTACAGGGGTACTCACAGGTGCCAACACGATAAATCCAGTCTATACCTTCGGACCGGGTGAATTTGGGCAGATACATTTCGTCCTTACTGCTTATCCAACAGGAAACCGCTGCGTTGCTGCCATCGATCAGGCAACGCTGACCATCACTTCAGCTGCCACTGCCCATGCAGGATCTGACAGTACGGTTTGCTCCCTGATCAGTGGTTTTGCCCTTTCGCAGGCGAATGCCACCAACTACAGCAGTCTGCTGTGGACGACCTCCGGAACAGGATATTTCAACAATATCAATACACTCCGACCGGTTTACATCCCCAGCCAGGCTGATATCCTTGCAGGCAACGTTACACTGACCCTTACAGCTTATGGCAACGGATTCTGTGACGATGACATCTCCGCACTGATACTCACCTTTGTCCCCGGACCTGTTGCGGACGCCGGTGAGGATGCCGTGATCTGTGAAACTTCCAGCTCGTATGTCTGCAATGCGCATGCATACAATTACACCGGATTCTACTGGGAAACTACCGGAACAGGAACCTTCTCCGACATACATATCCTTAACCCCGTGTATGTGCCCAGCCAGGCCGACATCGATGCAGGTTGCGTGTGTCTGGTGCTTCATGTACAGGGTGTTCCGCCCTGTGGCGAGGTGAC
>CAYTNW010000071.1:0-4090 GCA_964439325.1 uncultured Leptospirales bacterium
TTACCGAGCCTGATGCAGGTTCAGATGTTGGAGCTCTTAAAACCAAAGCTGTTAAACAGGCTGACGGTTCATATAAAATTTCAGGTCAGAAAATTTTTATTTCCGGCGGAGAAAATAATTATTTCAAAAATATGATTCACCCTGTTCTCGCAAGGATCGAAGGTGACCCCAAAGGTACAAAAGGTATATCAATATTTATCGTACCTAAATTCCGTGTTAATCCAGACGGGTCAATGGGAGAATTCAACGATGTAACATGTACAGGTATTGAACATAAAATGGGTATACACGGCCAGGCTACATCACAGCTTGCTTTCGGCGACAACGGAAAATGTATAGGATACCTGCTTGGTGAAGAGCGCCAGGGTATGAAAATCATGTTCAAAATGATGAACATGGCACGTATGGGTACAGCTCTCATGGGTCAGGCGAACGCATCCGGTGCATATATGCACGCAGTAACATATGCAAAAAACAGGATACAGGGAGCTGATGTTACACAGATGCTCAATCCCGATGCTCCTGGTACAACAATCGTTAATCACCCTGACGTTAAAAGGATGCTCCTGTTCATGAAATCTCACCTTGAGGGACAGAGGGCTCTTATTTCATTGATGTACAACCAGTTTGACGTTCTCAGAGGTTCATCAAACGAGGATGATAAGAGTGAAGCAAACTCCATCATGGAAATAATGATTCCGATATTAAAGGCAGGTTGTACTGATAAAGGTGTTGAGATAACATCAACTGCAATGCAGACATACGGTGGTTATGGATACTGCAAAGATTATCCAATTGTACGCTACATGAGTGATTCCAAGATCCTTGCAATATGGGAAGGAACAAACGGTATCCAGGCTATGGACCTTACGATGAGAAAAATTCTCATGAATAAAGAGCAGAAGAACTACAAAGTTCTCAGGAAGAGAATGGACGAAACCGTTGCCAAAGCTAAAGGGATCGTTGATGACAAATATCTTGAACTCTTCAGTTCTGCATCTGCTAAACTTGACGAGATTGTCGAATTCCTCAAAGGCCTCATGGCTACAGGCAAGTTCCTCAATCTTTTCGCACAGGCAACACCATTACTTAATGCAATGTATGTTGTTGTTATGGCGTGGGCTCATATATGGATGCTGACTGTTGCACAACCTAAAATGCAGGCGATTGTAGGAGACGCAAAAGGCGCTGACAGGGACAAGCTTATTGCTGATAACGATGAAGCCGCATTCTATACAGGTAAAGTTCTTTCATCACAGTTCTATCTTGGAACAGAACTCCCGCAATTCTTCGGGAAAGCACAGGCTATACTGTTCAATGAAGGCGCTGTTGTTAAGGCTAACCAGAACGTATTTACAGGTGCGCTTGCCGAGTAATTCATTTTTAACATATCAACGCAGCTTTGCTGCATAGATAAAAAAAAGGCTGTCCTCCGGGACAGCCTTTTTTTACTGAATAAAAAATAAAATCATTTTAAAGATGCCCCGCATCCCTTGCATATTGTTGCAGTTGGAAGGTTAACGGCTCCGCAGTATTTGCATGTGATTGGTGATTCGGACTTCTCCTTGGCTGCCTTATCAGCGTTAGCCTTATCAATCTGCTGCTGCTGCGCGGCCTTCTCTTTGTCTTCACGGTCTTTTACCATGGCAATAACACGGTCCAGGGTGGATTCAGCCATCCTGAGGTCTGAAAGGACAAGGCTCGTTACTGCGTCAGCATCGTTGCGTGTGCTTATTACTGTATTGAGTTTCATTTCGCAGTTATAAATAATCCTTTCACCATCTGACATGGCCTGGTTTGCCATCATTATTTCATTCTGCTGAACAGTTTTAAGTCCCCTGACGTCTATTATTTTATTGCGGATCTTGGTTTTAAGGGACTTAATCTCTTCAAGGTTGCGTACGAAAGTCGCAAGTATCATGGAATTTGCGTCTGCCATCTTCTGGATTTTTGACTTCTCATCTGCAATTGTTGCTGCTTCGTCCATGAGTTTCTGTGCCAGTGCTGTCTGCTCTTTGAGTACATTGGTGAATTGCGGAAATTCAAAGGTGAGCTGGCTTACCCTTTTAAGATTTGCCTCCCAGGCTTTCTTTTCGGATTCAACACTCTTTTTGCATGATACCGATGCTATTGCCACAAGCAGTATCATTAGTAATGCTTTTTTCATGATATTATACCTCTTTGATTTTAAATTAAGGAAGTTTGGAACTATAATAAATTTAATCAGATTTAAATAAAAATCAAGCAAGTTTTATCTGTATGTTTTTATACCTGTCAGAAACTGGTTGCCAACACTAACTATTGTTCACGGTCCGCCGCAGGGGGAGGGCATGTATATCTGATTTGTTTTCTTTCTTGTTTTTACGGATGAAGTGTTTGGCTTCTTAAAAATTCCTCTTCTGTTTTTTTGAAGGTTTCAAACGTCAGTCTGGAAGCAGGTCTATTCATTTTATGGATGATATAAATGAGTGTGTTTGCGTATTCTATAAGGTTAAACATGGTAAAATATCAATTGCGCGATATAATATATGATGAAACAATTGTAAAAGTTTTCAGTATTTATTCCTTAACTTATTTCTGGTAAAAAAATGCTCTATTACACCCGCCGCCTTTGGCGGCGGGTTATATAATTCATAATTTTATTCTGAAAAGTATATTCAGGAATTATTGCTTAAAAGCTTTATAAATTATGTAATCAGTTCTATCCGGAGAAGTCCATGCCTGAATTAGTTGAACATCAAGCAATTGTTGAAAATTTTGAATCCATTATTACAGGCGCCGAGGAGTGGATCATCGTTGCATCTCCCGTATTAAGCTTCAGAAAAGAACTCTTTGTTAAACTCGCGGAAGCCGCGACACGTGGTATAAGGTTAACTATTGTAACAGGATCTGAACCTGATCCTGTTGCCGCCCAATTGCTTTCAGTGCTCAGAAACACTTCGGTTCACTGCATAGATGGTTTCAATGCCAGGATTATATATAATGAGAAAGTGATGCTGATAACATCAATGTCGCTGGAAGATCTGCATGCCGGCCGTACCCTTGATTACGGGCTCCTTGTCAAAAAAACGGAGGAGGGTGAAGTGTTCGTCAAAACAGATCTCTGGATTAAATTAATGATCGATATATCTGCAACGTTTATGTTTGAACCGGGCAGCGCTGAGTATTCACTCAAAACAGAAAAGAGGTACCAGGGATTCTGTGTATACTGCGGAATCCCAGTATCGTTTAATTCTTCAAAACCCTTCTGCGGCATGTGTTCAGGCAAAGCGCGGGATGGAGATTCCGGGACACGATGCCATTCATGCGGGACGACATTTAACAGGGAACAGGCTGAAATACTCTGCGATTCATGTAAATAAATCCACGGTTCCCATTTATGCTAACTGTCATGTTTTATGTCCAGGGCCTGTTCAGCCCTTTTCCGCACCACGACGCTCTTATCCGTCAGAGCTGTTTCTATGGCCCTTAACGCTTTCTGCCCTCCGATTTTTTCCAGGGTATTGATGGCTTCAATCCTTACATCGTAGAACTTGTCAGCAAGAAGTTTCTCGACAACATCCACTGACGGATAGTATTTGAAGAGTGCGATTGATTTCAGTGCCTGTATGCGAACTCCCTTGTATTTGTCGCGGCATGACCTGTGGAGAAGGGGGAGCGCCTCCCGGATCCTCTCTGACCCTATAAATTGCGCTGTCTTCTGACGAACCGGTTCCCTGTCACCCATGTCTCTGATAAGCTGCATGAATGATGCTTCATTAAGTGCTTTCTTTACAATTTCGTTATCCACTTTTTCAAGATACATCCTGGCTGCCGCATGTACCTCCGGATGGTTGTCGGCAAGAAGCCCAATGAGGTAATCTATGCTTTCATCGCCTCCGATTTCAAAGAGCGCGCTGGCAGCTGCAAGTCTCTCCTTGTGATGTTTTGCATGGAGTTTATCTCCGAGATACGGCACAAGGTGCCTGCTTTTAGTAGATCCCGCGGCCCTGATTGCGTTTATGCGGACAGTCTCCTTCCTGTCCATGAGGCCGTCAACTATGACCTGGAGTATGGTGCCCTCTTCAGTGGGGCCGCATCCCTGTATTAC
>CAYTNW010000072.1:0-3832 GCA_964439325.1 uncultured Leptospirales bacterium
ATGGGCTAGAGTTCTAGGAGTTTAATATGAAGATTAAAAGGAAAAGAAGTAAAGTCGAAGGCGTAGAAGTTTCTGATAAAGTCGTTGTTATAAACAGGGTAGCAAAAGTTGTAAAGGGTGGTAGAAGATTTTCATTCAGCGCTTTATCTGTAATCGGAGATGGTGATGGTCATGTCGGCGTCGGTTTTGGAAAAGCAAACGATGTGCCGGATGCTATAGATAAGAGTAAAGAAGATGCAAAGAAGAATTTGTATAAAGTCAATTTAAGTAAAAATACAATTCCTCACCAGGTAATTGGAAAATTTAAATCGGCTAAAGTAATTATGAAACCGGCTGCTCCCGGTACTGGTATAATCGCAGGTGCATCTGTTCGTGCAGTTATTGAAAAAGCGGGAATTTCTGATATATTAACAAAAGCACAGGGCTCTAGAAACCCTATAAACATTGTCAAGGCAACCCTTGACGGATTATTACAGCTGAGAAGCCTGAAAGAAGCGGCCGCAATCAGAGAAGTTCCTATTTCGAAACTTTGGGAGTAACACAATGGCTAAGAAATTATTAGTAAAACAGATAAGAAGCAGTATCTGCACTAAACCAAAACAGAGAGCTACCTTGGTTGCTCTTGGTTTAAGAAAGATAAGCGATACCAGGGAACATGATGACAATCCTGTTATTCGCGGGATGATAACAAAAGTGCATCATCTTGTAGAAGTTAAAGAGATCAATTCATAACTAATTATAGAGAGTAACAGCAATGGAACAATATACAGTAAAAAGACCTGATTCTTTAAAGAGAAGAAAGAGAGTTGGTACGGGACCATCTGCAGGGGGCGGTAAAACTGCCGGTAGAGGTCACAAAGGCCAGATGGCTAGATCTGGAAGCAAGCATCGTGCATGGTTTGAAGGCGGTCAGATGCCTCTGCAGAGACGTCTTCCTAAAAGAGGATTCAACAATGTATTCAAGAAGTTCTATCAGATTGTAAATGTTGAACAGCTAAACAAACTTGATGCTGCCGAGATTAATCCTGAACTTCTTTTCAAAAAAGGTTTAATAGAGGATTCCTCATTGCTGATAAAAGTTCTTGGAAATGGTGAATTTAAAAAATCTGTAAAAGTTATTGCCGATTCGTTTTCCGCGAGTGCATCTGAAAAAATTAAGAGTGCAGGCGGAGAAGCCATAGTTAGACAAAAATAAAAGTTTTTAAAACATCAGGGTGAATTAATGTCAAGTGCAGTAACTAATATCTTTAAAATACCGGATCTTCGAAAAAGAATTTTTTTCACTATTTTTGTTCTGATAGTTTATAGAATTGGTGCTCATATCCCGATTCCGGGTATTAACGTTGAAGCTCTTAAAAACTATTTTTTGGAAGCTGAAAGCGCCGGGGTCCTGGACTTCTTTGACCTGTTTGCAGGGGGTGCTTTAAAGAGGTTTACGATATTTGCACTTGGTATCATGCCTTACATTTCATCATCTATTATTATAGACCTTCTTAAAGTAGTATTTCCCTATCTGGCTGAGTTAGGTAAAGAGGGCGCCGAAGGGCAGAAAAAGCTGAGTCAATATACAAAGTACGGAACTGTTCTGCTTTGTACAATACAGGGTATCGGTCTTACATTCTGGATGCAGTCAATGCGAACCTCTTCAGGAGCGACTGTTGTCCCGGCTGACGGCGGTATAGGATTTGTTATAACGGCCGTTATATCGATTGTAACCGGTACCATGGTGCTGATGTGGCTGGGTGAAATAATTACTGAAAGGGGAATCGGAAACGGAATATCCCTGATAATCATGGCTGGTATTGTTGTTCGTCTGCCTCAGTCAATTGTGGAAACAGGTAAAAAAATCGCTGATACTGGCGAGCCGATTGTCGGTTTTATACTTCTTGGTCTGTTCTTTCTCGTAGTTGCAGCATGTATTTTATTAACTCTTGGAATGAGAAGAATCCCTGTACAATACGGGAAAAGATCTGTAGGCAGCACTTCCGTTGGAAGATCGTCACAGTTTATACCGTTAAAGGTAAATGCTGCAGGAGTTATTCCGATCATCTTTGCTTCAGCAATTATAGTTTTTCCTACTCAGATGGTCAGAATGATGGGCGTTAAGAGCAATGTTTATATCAATAAGGTACAGTTCTGGCTGACACCGGGTCAGATACCATATATAATTCTGTACAGCGCACTGGTTATATTTTTCTGTTTCTTTTACACATCTTTGAAATTTAATCCGGTTGAGATTGCTGATAATTTAAAAAAATATGGCGGTTTCATTCCTGGAATAAGACCGGGAAAAAATACTGCAGATCATCTGTTGGGAATTTTAAACAGGCTAACTCTTTCAGGTTCGATTTTTCTTGCGCTGATTTCAATTATTCCTGACTTTATAATAAGAATATGGCCGGAACAGGTTCCCAGAGATATGGCTTATCTGTTTGGAGGTACATCACTTCTTATCATAGTAGGGGTTGCCCTTGATACATTGAAGCAGATAGAATCACAATTGTTGATGCGTCACTATGATGGTTTTCTGGGGAGCAAGAAAAGGATTCAGGGGAGATTTTAATAAATGTTTAGAGAGAGTTTATGGCTAAAGAAGAACCGATAGAGGTTGAAGGAGTCGTTACTGAACCGCTTCCTAACGCTATGTTCAGGGTAAAACTGAATAATGGTCATGTTGTTTTAGCACATATTTCAGGTAAGATGAGAATGCATTACATCAAGATACTTACGGGTGATAAAGTGACTGTAGAATTATCACCCTATGATCTTAATCGCGGCAGAATCACATATAGATCAAAATAACAGGTAATTAGCATAATAAAGTTGACATAAAAAGAATGTGAACTGTAAATGGCTTTTTGTTTGATGAGGGGAAATATTTATGAAAGTTAAAGTTTCAGTGAAAAAAGTTTGCAGCGAGTGCAAAGTAATAAAGAGACATGGTGTTGTCCGGGTAATATGCACAAATCCGAGACATAAACAAAGACAGAAGGTTAGAACTGTAAAAAAACATTAATCTTATTTAAGAGGACTTTATGGCAAGGATAGCAGGTGTAGATTTACCAAGTGATAAAAGAGTGGAAGTTGGATTAACCTATATATATGGGATTGGACCGACCACGGCGCAGAAAATAATAGTTGAGGCTGGCTTGAATCCTGATACAAGAGTAAGGGATCTTACAGACGACGAGATAGCGAACATCAGAAAATATATAGACCAGAAATTGAAAGTTGAAGGTGATCTTAGAACAGAGATTGCCATGAATATAAAAAGGCTTATGGATATAGGCTGCTACAGAGGGATAAGGCATCGTAGAGGATTACCTGTAAGAGGGCAGAACACAAAGAACAATGCCAGGACAAGGAAAGGTAATCGCAGGGTATCTGTGGGTAGCAAGAAAAAGAAATAAGAGGTATCTGAAGTGAAACAGAAAAAAGTTAAGAAAAAAGAAAAGAAAAATATTCCTGTTGGCAAAGCTTTTATCCAGGCAACATATAATAATACGATTGTTACTTTAACTGACATGCAGGGAAATGTAATATCCTGGGCGACTTCCGGGGGTGAGGGATTTAAAGGTTCCAGAAAGTCTACCCCTTTTGCTGCACAGATGGCTGCAAAAACAGCTGCTGAAAATGCAATGGAACAGACCGGGCTTCAGTCAATAGAGGTTTATGTTAAAGGTCCTGGAATTGGAAGAGAGGCTGCTGTTCGTTCTCTTTTTCAGACTGGTTTGAACATTTCAAAAATCAAAGATATAACACCAGTGCCTCACAATGGATGCAGACCAAAGAAAAGAAGAAGAGTGTAACGGAGAGTTTTCAATATGGCTAA
>CAYTNW010000073.1:0-3584 GCA_964439325.1 uncultured Leptospirales bacterium
AAGGCCCAGAGAATCCCCCTGTATAAACCTATCTCGTTCTGTAATTCAATTATCCTGGGATCGACCTGCTGAAAAAATGTAAGGCTGTAAATAATCTTTAACATCATTCCTCCGGCATACCCGCTGCATTCTGGCAGCAGTGATATATGTAATTTAAACTTCCCGTTTCATAAACTGTTACGACGTATTATCATGAAAAACTCCGCTGCATCCTGCTTATCCTAAATAAACACCGAATGTATGAAACCGTCGGTTGACCCGAAATAAAGCCTGCCCTCATGAACAACCGGTGTCGCATAGACATTGCCGTCAGCCTGAAACCTGAAGACCTGCCTGCCGCTCGCCACGTCAAGGGCGTAGAGGGAATTGTCCTCCGATCCGAAATAAACCCTCCCCTCATGAACAAGGGCCTCGGTCCTGATCTTTCCTTTTGCCCTGAACTCCCATACCTTTCTGCCCTGCTGGTCCAGGGAATAAAACATGCCGTTGTCTGCCCCGAAAAGCAGGCATTCGCCATTGCCGGTCTGGGCCGAAACCACCGGCGACAGCACAGGCGCATTAACAATAAAGTTCCACCTGTACTCCCCCTTCTCCCTTGCCACGGAATAGACAATGCCGTCTGTTGCGCCAGCAACCACCTGCCCCGATTTCTCCGAGACAAAGGGCTTTGTCCTGCATGCACCGCCCATGATATACTCCCAGGTCTTTTTCAGCTTTGTGCCGCTGTAGTCAAAGGCCAGGAGCTTCTTCTCCTCGGTACCGATAAACAGCATACCGGAGTTTATCACCGGCGTTGACACGACCCCGTTTATGGACTCGCCCCAGAGGATAGCGCCGATCCTGCGCTCCGGGCCGTTAAACGCGTCAAATGCGTAAATGCCGTCAGCAGGGGTCACGATGAGCACCTTGCCAGTGGCCACAGGCCCGGTAAAGATCCCCTTGTTCATCTTCTTCTGCCATATAATCTCACCGCTGACCGAACCGTCACCGGCCTTCAGTTCACCTGTGGATAACTCAATGGCATAAGCCGCGCCCTCGCGTGCAACACAGTAAAGTATTCCGCTGCTGTATGCAGGCTGAGTGTACAAAGACCCCTGGACTGCTGCCCCTCCGCACTCCCTGAGTCCATCGCCATCAGGCTCAAAAAAAACGATCTGCCCTTTTATATTGGCCGCAGAAAAAATAACCCTGCCGTCATTCAGTTCCATCCTCGAACAGGAAGCATGTATGGCCCCGCCTGTACGCAGCGAACCGCTTTCCTTTCCCGACCTCTCACTTCCCGGAGCGGCCAGCATTTCATCTCCGCCGGAATCAAGCATCTCCCCTCCCTGATTTATGAGGTTCACGAAGGATTCATCAACTGCAAGTGCTGTTTTAGGGTCAAATCCCTTCAGGGATTTCACATGGGGATTGGCTGCCATTTTTATCACCGGTTTATTTAGTCTTAATAGAGCAGTGATGATATTCAAAACTGCACATTTAATTTAATAATAACCATGCAGGTATGTCAATAAAATGTTTATACCCATAAGAAATTGGTATCCCACAATTTGTATTGTTCTTCCTGCCCCATGCTGGCTGAGAAGATATAATTATTTATATCCATTTTATAATGGTATAAATACATGGGGACCTCTGATAAACTTCAGATTTACAATAAAGGTTTATCCACAAAAAAATATTGACCATCACGCAGCCAGGTATTTTATGGCCATATCAGATACGGAAGACTCACCAGGGGCCACCATGTGGAAGCTGGAAGTAAGCCGGCCTTTATGTTACTTTCTCCAGAGGAGAGGGGTACATGAATGCCGGCTTTTTTTGTTTATGGCAAAAACTTCCGGTTTCACCCCTCCCCCATTCAAGGGGGAGATGCCCGGCAGGGCAGAGGGGGCGGCAGAGGGGGCGGCAACAGTAAAATTTTATCAACAGAGGAGAACATTTATGGCAATAACAGGTTTCAGGGAGATCGACAACAAGATCATCATATATACAAAGGGGAGGCTTTGCGAGACACAGGAGGAGATGCTGCAGAGCGAGCTCTTTGCGCGCATACTGGCCAGGTTCATAGAGTCCCTTCAGAGGCAGGAGTCAAGGCTGCTGGATGTTTTCAGCGGGGATATAAACGATGACACCATACACATGCTGCACATGACGCTGAAAAACCTGGTGCGCCTGGACGGTTCGTACATACCGAAGATACTCCCTGATTCGGCGCAGTTCTTCAGGGACGTGGAGCTCTTCAATGAATTCGTTGAGCACCTGTACAACTACTGGCGCAGCTTCGAACGATACGTCATATGCGACTCAGAGGGGGACACCCTGGACAAGCGGCCATACCGCACATTCAACCAGACAGTTGAAAAGCTCGCAGACCTGGTAATGGGAACATACCGCGACATCCAGGAGAACATTACAGGAACACACCCCCGCATATACAGGCAGCTCCCTGCAGGCGCGGGCATAGCAGCAATCGGCATCCCCAAAAATATCCCATACCCTACTGCTTCGTTTAACAGGCTGAAGGATATACTTATGGTGCGCCAGATGCTCCTGAACCCGCCGGTCATACTCGAACCGCAGAGCAACAAGCGCACCGGAACCTTTGTGAAGATAAACGAAAACCCCATGGACATAGTGAACATAGACCCGGCACAGTGGATATGCTACCCTGCCCGCGTTGGCAGGCTGGTGATAAACATCTACTTTCATGAATCCTTCTACGAGCTGGGATTCTCGCTGTGCAACCTCTTTGACATAGCAAGCGATGCGGAGCTTGAACGCAGGCCGGACGCAGTTTATCTCTTCGGTGTGCCGGGCAATGAGCTGGACAGGTTCGATGAGGTGCCCGCAGTATTCTACGACGACACGGATAACAACATGCTTGTGGCTGCATGCCCCCGGCGGCCCATGTTCGGGTACTTCGGCTACCTGAAAAAAATGGTGCTCACGCTGCACAACGCGGTCATGATAAAGAACGGCATGATGCCATACCACGGGGCACTGGTCAAGGTGCTGCTTAAAGGCGGTAAGGAGAAGACCATTCTTCTTATGGGCGATTCAGGAGCGGGCAAGTCAGAAACACTCGAAGCGTTCCGCAACCTGGGGCGCGAGCACCTGCGCGACATGATAATCATTGCAGACGACATGGGCTCACTTGAACTGAACGACCAGGGAATAATCGGTTACGGAACAGAGACAGGGGCGTTCCTGCGCATTGATGACCTTAAACCGGGATACGCATTCGGCCAGATAGACAGGTCAATACTCATGAGCGCAACGCAGGTGAACGCGCGCATAATAATCCCTGTTACAACCTATGAAACAACTGTGAAGGGATTTAAAATCGACATGGTACTATATGCCAACAACTATGACTCCGTGGATGCAGACCACCCCATCATAGAAAGGTTCAACTCTGTTGAAAAGGCCATTGGAGTGTTCAGGGACGGCACTGTAATGAGCAAGGGGACAACAACATCAACGGGGCTTATACATTCATACTTCGCCAACATATTCGGGCCTGTGCAGTACCGTGAAGAGCACGAGGTGCTGGCGCAGAAATTCTTCCAGGCATTCTTTGA
>CAYTNW010000074.1:0-3356 GCA_964439325.1 uncultured Leptospirales bacterium
TCATAATTCTGAATATCAGCAGATGGAAAGGGTAAAGCAGAAACCAGTAAAGGCGTCCATAGAGCCCCGATGGTATGAAGTGAGCTGTTATTATCAGTGAGTTGTCCAGTATAAATTCAAGCCACCCTTTACCAGGGAGCTTCATCTGCGAAAAGAGCAGAAGACGCCTGCCGGGTATAATATCCACTACTTTCCAGAAGTCCAGCGAGTCGCCGATGCGGAGAGTCCTGGATGATCTTCTCCCGCGATTGATCCCCGGGCCCCCGGTAATTTTATCAACGTGCCCCCTTATTCTCCAGAGTGTATTCATGCTGAGCCATCCATTTTCACCCCCCATTGATATAACAGATTCCCAGATTTTTTTGCGGTCTACACCTTCGATGGAGCGGTTTGAGGATATCCTCAGTGTTGCTTTTGCAAGTTCTCCGGCTTTTTTGCCTGAATTGAACCATGCGCCGCTGCCGTCCCGCCAGCTGCTCAGGATCTCATGCTCCTCTTCAGCCAGGGCCCTCCTTAGCGACTCTTCGTATTGAATCGGCTTTATCTCCGGGAAGAGCGATGCTGCGTTGCTGTTTTTTACAATTGATTCACTTTTGAGGCCCGCGACCAGGGCTGATGCCAGTTTAAACGGCACAGGTGTGAGCAGTATCAGCCAGTAGGAGGAGAGTTTCGGTGAAAAGAACGGTACCGGTATGATGAATCTTTTTAATCCTGATACGTCAGCGGCCTTTTTAAGCATCTGAAGAAAACTCATCCTCTCCCCGCCTATGTCTATAATTCTGCTCCCTGTTTTTTTCAGTTTTAATGCAGCTTTAAGATATAGTATAACATCATCAACAGCAACGGGCTGTGTTAGCGTATTCACCCATGCAGGGGCAATCATCACAGGGATTTTCTCCACAAGGTTTCGGATTATCTCAAAGCTTGCCCCCCCTGCACCTATTATAATTGCCGCCCTGAACCAGATTGTTTCGATTTTGTCAGGATATGAGGAGAGTATCTCGCCTGTCTCCTGTCTGCTCGCCAGGTGCCGGCTTGCTGAATCTCTCTCCCCCAGTCCTCCGAGGTAGATTACTCTCTTCACTCCTGCGGCAGCTGCTTCATTGATAAATGCTGTTGCGCTTTTACGGTCAAGATTCTCGAAGTCACCTTTTGAAGAGCTCATGGAGTGTATAAGGTAATATGCAGTATGGATCCCCTTAAGTGATTTTTGAAGGGCTTCATTGTTAAAGGTGTTTCCTTCAATGATTTCAACTTTATCTGCTATATCGGGGCTCAGCTGTCTGCTGTCCGATACAAGAAGACGTATGGAGATTTTATTTTCAGAGTTCAGCAGGCTCATAAGCAGCCGTCTGCCGATATAACCTGTTGCTCCTGTGATCAGTACTTTCATTAGTCACCTCCGGTATCAGCAGGTATAATCCGGATAACAATCATGGCTGAACAGGCTTGCCGCATCCATGCTCAACATAAACAAGCCCCTCTGTATTGTATTCATTCTTTGATGCAATTCTTTTAAGGTCTTCCATCTCCGTTTCAGGTATTGAATCAGTTCTGCTTAGGAACCAGAGGTATTTGTGCGATGGCGTCCCGATTAAGGCATATCCTTTTTCACGGTCTATATGGATAAGGCGGTAATCTGTCACTACCGGCCAGACAAACTGCACCTTCAGGTTTTCAGGATGTTCGGCGTCAGGGATCCATGCTCTCCCTGCAAGTGTTTTTACATCATCGGGATTGTTTTTATTCACACCTTTATTTGTAAGCAGAAGCATTCCGTCTTCATTATAGCTGTAGGTGGCAGTGATACATTTCAGCCCCTCTTCGAATTGATTCGGAAGCCTTGCAATCTCGTACCATGTCCCCTGGTATAGGCTGAAATCGATCTTATCAGGTGTCCCTTTTGTTCCTGTTGTTGTACAGGACGTGAGGAGGCCCGTGAAAAGTATAATTATTATCTTTGTCTTCATTTTTGCTTACCTTTTTTATATGCTAAACATTTTGACTTGCTGTTTAGTATTTATAATATACTAAAGGGTATAGATAATTGCTACAATAATCTCCCGGAGGTTTTTTCATGAAGGAATATCTTAAATGCCGTGCCTGCGGTTATATAATGGATAAAGAGGGCGCTCCCGATATCTGCCCTGCCTGCGGTGTAGGTAAAAAGGCCTTTGAGGATTATAAGTATAATATTTCTGAAAAGAGACGGATAATCATGTCCATTGATATTCATCCCATAATTCTTCATATTCCGCAGGGGGTTTCGGCAATTATTCCGTTTTTTGCTCTTCTAAGTATGCTGCTCCCTCTGCATTATGCTGTAAGGCTTACTGCAGCAGTTGAGATGCTGGTTTATCTGCTCCCTTTAAGTGTTTTCGGAGCTTTTATTTCAGGTGTCTTTGACGGGAAGGTGAGGTTTAAAAAGATTTCAACTCCTGCTCTTAAAAAGAAGATGATTCTCGGCGCGGCCCTCTTTGTTGTGACTGCTGCAATGCTCTATATACAGATTGCCGGGGGAGTTGAGGCCATGCTGCTGCCGATTACTTTTCTTTCAGTTTTTGCGCTCGGGCTACAGGCAATACTTGCGCGTATAGGGATTAAGCTTATGTTTGCTTATATGCCGGGGTAGGGGTTACACTTTATGCATTGATTTTGTAAGTTTAATCTTTATATCAAGGGCATTACAGATTTTTAAAAATGTTGTTATATTAAAACTTACACCATTTTCTACTTTCGAAAGCTGTTGCTGAGTTATATTAGCTTTTCGGGCTAGTTCCTGCTGGGTTATCCCCTTTTTATTGCGAGCTTTGGCAATTTTAACTGCGAGCTCAATCAGTTCTTTTTCAGCATTAAATTCTTTCAAAAATTTTGGGTCTTTTTTCTTTTCCTCTAAATGTTCTCTAAATGTTTTCATATTTTATCTCAAGTTGTTCGAGCCAGTTGAATATTTTTGCCTGATTGCTGATGCTTCTTTTATTTATAAAATCTTCAATCGGACATTCATTGTTTTCTGTTGTATAATAAATGACTTTCTATTTACTTTTCATAAAGTCACGATACATCAAAAATGATGTATCGTCAATAATAAAAAAACGGCGTTCTTTAAAACGCCGTTTTTTTATTTTAGTGAATCATCTTTGAAAAAACTGTCAGGTGCCCGCTGCAGCATATTGAAGTTCAGAAGCTTCCTGCATATGCTGTAAGCGGAACATTTTCCCCTTTATCAGTTTTTTACAGTTGGGCGCACCGCAACCGCATTCGAAAGAACGGAAGAGTTCATCCTCTGTTGTTTCGTAATCCATTGTCAGAAAATCGCCCGGTTTTATCTCTTTGATGGCCGTGAATGTCTGCGT
>CAYTNW010000075.1:0-1275 GCA_964439325.1 uncultured Leptospirales bacterium
GGCCTCCTCAGTGTTTTCAGGAATCCCGTAACCCCCATGTTGGTGGGTTCGGACCAATGAGAGGCCAGTATCCACTCATGGTCACAGGGGCATCCCTCACGGAGACTTATTATACATGCAACTAACTGATGAGATCAATTACAGACTGTTTGAATACCATATACCTTATTACTCTTCATTTTACCTGAACGAGAACGGATACCAAGGGCAGGCCTGTTCTCCGTCAAACCGGCAAAGATCGACAGAGGACCAATAACAAAGCGATGATTTACCGGGGATGATCGGAAAGCTATAGAAACGCTATGTACTCTCTTTCAGGGGAATGGAGTCGCAGCCATCGTGGGGAAAGGGATATGTCCGGTCTGCCTTGTGGCTGATGACATCGGACGGACAGGTTGACGCGCAGAGACCGCACCCGATGCAGGTGTCGTCCTTTATGTGGGCTATGGGAACAGCAGATGAGGTCATGGGGCCAAAAACAGCGATTTGCCTTTCCTGAATCACCATCTCGATTGCCTGGGCAGGACAGGCATCTTTACACGAGCCGCAGCCGCTGCACCGTTCCTCGTTCATATCAGGAAGAATGCGATCCTCCTCCTGGTCGAGGACCATCTCGCCGATGGCACCGAGAAGTTCCCTGCCCTCCCATCGCTCATCTCTCGGATGGCGGATAAAGCCGATGTGATACCGCTTTCTCCCCCATTTTGTCGGTGACCACCTCAGTTGAGGCTCGGACCGGGACAGGGAGAGGAATTCCCGCCCTTCCATCATTCCCCGGAAATCATCGAGACGGACAATTCTATCGGTTTCTATAATGAACTCCCGCCCTTGCCGGTGAATGACGGCACGATTGTCCCCCAGCGTCAGGGCCTCCCCTTCCTCGAGATGAATGAAGAGGACACCCTCACGTCGTGCCTGTTCGTAGACAATCTCGCCATACGACGGGCTGACCATATTGCGGGTGATGATGGAGACTTCCTTTCCTGCGGCTCTCAAAGCTCTCGCCACACCAATGAACCGGGAGGAGAAATACTCATAAAAGACACGGTGGTTTCTGTCCTCTGTTCCGAGATAGAAGAGCCACCTCTTCTCATCCCTGTCGCCCCAGTCAAAGGGCGGTTCGTCCTGACGAAAGAGCCGATCATCATCAGAGCCCGTTTCCCGTTTACCATTGTCACCGCCAGATGCAAGGAGACCTGCCCCAAAACCTGTGAGGATCGAATCCTTGATGTTCATAGGTTCAAGGGCTCCACCGGAAACATAGACCCCTTCTGC
>CAYTNW010000075.1:1375-3304 GCA_964439325.1 uncultured Leptospirales bacterium
GAGAATTCCTGGCCGAAGAATCGCAGATCGTTATAAAAAACGGTGATCTCCGGTGTTGCCCGCTGGAGCGTCCATTTTATCTCCCTGAGCGTATAAGAACAACAGACGGACGAGCAGAGAGGATACTCCCTCGACCGTGAACCGACACAGAGGAAGAATCCGATCTTAGTGAAATCACTCGGAAGTTCTCCCTGTCTCTGATCGATCAGGGCATCATATTCAAGACTCGTCAGAACCCTTTTTCCTCTATATTCGACAGGGTCATAGGGCGTCAGGCCTGCCGCAATGACAACCCTGTCGGCATCGACAACGGTCTGATCCTGAAGGGTCACGGCAAAGCGGTTCCCTTCTTTTGTAACCGCTGCAATCTCTCCGTTTTTGATCACCGTAAGACGGTCACTGTTTCGAATCTCGTCAAAGAACGTTGAGAACCCCACCCTGCAATTGGCAATACGGGCCATCAGTCCTCCCGGTTCAGGGGATGATTCGAGGATCGTCACCTCCTGTTTCTTTCCCAGAGCAACCTTGGCAGCAGAGATGCCGCTTATACCGCCTCCGACAACGAGAATCTTCATAATGTGCCCTCTTCACCTGCCACATAGAGAATTAGGTCCGTAAAGTAGATGATTTTCCGCCGTTCGGCAAAGGTCGTGAGGGCCATCTGACAGAGGGGGCAGAAAAGGACGATCGTGCCTTTCGATTTGTCGAGAATCATACGGGACAGCTTCTCTGTCGTCCGCCTGTTAATAAAGAACTGATTGCCGCCGCAACACCGGTCCTTTACCTTCTCCCCCTCCACATCCCCGCCGAGGGGAAGGATAAAATCTTCCATCACCATACTGTCGGGAATAGCCGTTTCTTTCGGACGGAGAAGGACACACCCATAGTACGGTGTGAAGACATGGCCCTTCAGGTCCCTCTTTACCGGAAGGCCGGACAGAAATGCCCGGTTAAAGAGATCGAGGGGATTGTAGACCGTTAGATTGCCGCTGCTGTTCGCCTCCTTGAGATTCCTCGAACAGGCGGGACAGGGTGCGATGATATCTGTTCCCACAGGTTCCGCTTTTCTCAGATTCTCACGGGATAGCCGGATCAACTCATTCCTGTCTCCAAACTCAAAGGCACCGCAGCAGTTCCAGTCCGGTATCTCGGCAAGTGTATGGCCCAGCTTTGCGAAGAGTCTCCTGATACCTTTGTCGAATTTTCGTGCTGATCCTGTCAGGGAACATCCTGGGTAGTAGGCGTAATTCATGTCAGAGATCCTTCACTTTATGAGGAAGATGGAAACTGACGTACTCTATCCATTTCGGGAGATATGAGAGATAACCCTCTTTCATCAGAAACCGTCCGGCCTTGAAAAAAACATACGGTTCATAGACCCTTCCCCAGATCTTCAATGACCCTTTGAATGCTTTTTCAAAGGTGCTTTCAAGGCCCAGACTCTCTCTGAGTGCCCTGATCACCTCCGGTATCCGGATACCCCAGGGACAGGCATAGGTGCACCGGTAGCAGTTGGTGCAATGACCGAGCAAACTGTGATCACTGCCTATCTCCTCCCCCATAAAAAGCCTCACCAGGAGTTCCTGAGGATTGACTTCGAGGCCAAGGTCATTGGCTGTGCAGACGGACGCACATATCTTGCATCCCAGACAGACGGAAAAATCCTCCCGTCCATAGCCCGTATGACTGAATACTTTCTCCCGCTCCTGGCTGGTCATCTTTCTATTTCACCTGATCCATACTCTTTTCTTTTCTGTATGATTCATCGCCCTATCGCCTATCAGGGGCTTTCCGGTTCTTCACCATAGCCCGGCTCCGGCAATCGTCGTCAATCATCGGCATCCTTCAACTCGTCTTCGATGAACGTGACATAAGGGATCGGTTCATCAAAACTCCTGCCGGACATGTACGAGAAGATCCCCTGAAGCC
>CAYTNW010000076.1:0-3081 GCA_964439325.1 uncultured Leptospirales bacterium
GTTGTTCCTCCTGAAAGCTTTGACATAATACTCGAAGGCTCCCAGTACAACTACAAGCTGTTCGGCCCGCCCAAAGACGCTGTTGCCATCAAAGACCACTTTATAGGGCTCAACGTGAGCGTCCTTGTGAAGGATGGCGGGACCATACAGGTGGGCATAGGCGCGCTTGGTGATGCCATAGCCTCTGGCCTCATAATGCGGAATGACCATAACGAGGTCTATACTGAGACGATAAAAAACGCCGGTATAATTGATAATTACAGCCGCCTGATCGAAAAAATCGGAGGTACCGGAACTTTCAAAAAGGGATTGTATGGCTCCTCGGAGATGTTTGTTGATGCCTTTATGCAGATGTACAAGAGCGGCATACTGAAGCGGCATGTTTTTGAAAGTGTGCCCATCATGAAGCTGATAAATTCAGGGAAACTGTCACAGGACAAAATCCCCGCAAATATACTTGAGCTGCTTCTGGGAATGGAGGCCATAAGCCCCAGGCTGACGCAGAAGGACTTTGACTTCCTGACGAAGTTCGGCATACTTAAATCCGGCCTGAAGTACAGCAAGGGGATCATAACTGATGGTAAAAAGAAATACGCGGCTGACCTGACCACAGCTACAAAACTTGCTGCGCTCAAAAAGCTCCTGGGAAGTGAACTGCACAACGGCCAGGTCATATGCGGCGCATTTTTCATAGGCCCGCGTGCTTTCTATAACGCTCTCAACAGTATGACCGAGGAGGAGCGCTCGCAGTTCGGCATGTCGGGCGTTAACAAGGTAAACCAGCTTTATGGAGGCGAGGAGCTGCGCGCCCTGCAGCGTAAAGACGGCAGGTTCATAAACGCGGGCATGATCGCAAATATTCTGGGCGCCGTGGCATCAGACCAGCTTGAGGACGGAAGGGTCATAAGCGGTATAGGGGGGCAGTACAATTTCGTGGCCATGGCTCATGCTCTCCCCGACGCAAGGCTTATCGTGATGATAAGGAGCACCAGGGGCGCGGGCAAAACGCTCAAGTCGAACATAGTATTCAACTACGGGCACTGTTCCATTCCAAAACACCTCCGGGACATCATTGTTACTGAATACGGCATTGCGGACCTGCGCGGCAGGCCTGACAAAGAGGTCATAGCGCAGATGATTAATGTTGCGGATTCCAGGTTCCAGAATGATCTGCTTGAAAAAGCAAAGAAAGCAGGCAAGATTGCCATGGATTATGAAATTCCTGAGCAGTTCAGGAATAACTACCCTGAAAAACTCGAGCAAATCATCAAGCCCTTCCAGGCCCAGGGATACTTCAAGACCTTCCCTTTCGGCACAGACCTGACTGATGATGAGATTGCTCTCGGCGGTTCACTAAAGGCCCTGAAGGCGCTCTCGGCAAACCATCCTTCAAAGATGATAAAGGGGCTTGTTGCAGAGATGTTCAGGGGCATTCCAGAGAAGGCCGTGAAGCACCTTGAGTACCTCAAACTGGACAAGCCCGCTCATTTCAAAGAGAAAATAGAGAGGAAGATTGTAGTGCTGGCCCTGAGACTGAATAACAAGGTTTAGCGCGGATTGATTCATACAACATGTGTTTAATGTATTGGCGGCCCGCTATCTTCCGGGCCGTTTTTTATTTCGTCATAATAATTTCTGCCCGGCTTTGCCTGAACCGGTTTCCCTGTTGAAAATATAAAAAATTAATGTATCTTTCCTGAAGGCAAAACCGGGTAAACCTTGAAATCTGGAGTGATTCATGAATATCAGGCGTTATTATAATAATTTTCTGTCGGGATATGCTAAAACCGATTACCTGTCGGTTGCACGGGCAAGGCTGCTGCTCACTTTTCTGGCAAGCACGGCCCTTATAATAAGCATTATCACGCTGGCACTCATGGTCACAGGGTTCGATGTATTCCTCAGGACCCTGAGGCTGACCGGCACTTTCCTTGCGGGAATAATTCTCTGCATGTACCTCCTGCGCAAAGGAAGGTACCTTTTCTCTGCCAACCTGTTTATCATGCTATCGTCTCTTACGGTATCTGCGGGATGCCTTATGCATATATTCGTCCAGCCCGAACTTCTTTACAGCACGTATAATTATTTCATCTATCCCTGTCTTGTGCTCTGTGTCATATTCAGCACGCGGGCGTACCTGGCTGTCATGGCCCTGTTCTTCTTTTGCGTGAACCTTGCGGTTTTCTTTTCACAGATAGGCAATGCGGCCGGAGATTACAGAAGGGTTGTAATCCTTGCGCTCATAGATTCCACATTTGCCATACTCTTCACGTACGTCATTTCGCTGCTTGTTATAAAGATTTTCAGGCGCAGTACGGAGATAGCCGACGCTGAGGCAGGGAAGAGTACAAGGCAGACAATGTTCATAAGGAAAACGCTACGCGAAAATTCAACCGCGCTGGTGGGCCAGGTTGAAAACATGGTCATGACGATCAACGGCCTCACTGAAAATACGAGCCGTGAGTCCGCTGCTATCGAGGAGATGACAGCAACAGTCGAGGAGCTGGCAGGCGGCATAGAGAGCGTTGCAGGGATATCAAGGAGCCAGAGCGAGGGGCAGGCGGGCCTCAAGGGTGTTCTGGACAGGCTGTCTGATTCGGTCTCTGCCATGAACGGTATTATCTCTGCAACACTCAGCGAAACAGGCGCGGTTTCTGCCAGGGCCAGGGAGGGTGAGAAGTCTCTGGTTGCAATGAGTAACGGCATAAGGCAGATTGGGGAGAGTTCCAGGGAGATGACCGATATTCTGGGTATAATTCATGATATATCCGACCAGATAAACCTGCTCTCTCTCAATGCCGCCATAGAAGCTGCGCGTGCCGGTGACGCGGGGCGCGGATTCGCCGTTGTGGCAGACGAAATATCAAAGCTTGCCGACCGTACTTCGTCCAGCCTCAAGGATATTGAGTCCCTGATAAAAAGAAACGACGAGGGGATACACCGGAGCATAACAGACGTCAATTCAGCTGTTTCTACCATCAGCACAATCATCACCGGGGTCAATTCAATAAACACCCGCATAGGGGAGCTGACAGCCTATACAGGTGAACAGCTCAATGCAAACACCAGGGTAAACGAGAG
>CAYTNW010000077.1:0-2932 GCA_964439325.1 uncultured Leptospirales bacterium
CTTTGCCCGGTCTCTCGGAAAGGGATAGAGAAGCCTTCTGTCTATCGCTTCAGTGACCTCTTCGACGCCTCTGCTCCGGCAATCCGGGTTGAGGCTGGTTGATAAGAATTTCCGTTCCCCGTCCATCGAGGACGCAGGGACATCGTACTCCATGCGCGCTTCCTTTCTTTTTCCCTGCAACTCATCGTTGTAATGGCCGCAGTATCTGACCTTCTGTTCGGGATGGGGAACCATGGCGGTCAGCCATTACAGCTCGGGAAAGACCTTTGCGGTTTTCCCGTCTTTGGACGTATAGGCTCCCTTTCCATCTGATCCAGACAGTACATGCTCTCCTGAGAGAAAGAGGTCCCGATGACATGGCAGCGCCAGGTTTTCCATGGCCGTATCGTTGTGCCGAGAAATAGGGTTTTTGCAGAAGACCTTGAAGAAACCTGGGTGCCACCATGTGGAGAACAGGTCGGTCATCTTGAGCAACACCACCATGACATCCTGTCATACGGCGGGAGCAGGTCGGGCAGGGAGGTGAACAAGGTGGCGGGGGCGGGCCTTTTGTTAACCGGTATGATACCTGGATGGAGACTGAACGTTCAGGGTTTCCCTCGTTGGGTTATGCTCAAGGTGTTTCCTCCAATGGTGAGGGTACCGGACCTTCCACCGGGATCGTCACATCGGGGTATGGCGAGTTTGATCGAGCCCCGGTTCCCGGTAAAGGGCGTCTCGGTATAGGTAACCCAGTCCGTATGGTTGAGGACCCCAGGGGCTGGGCAATAGGAAAAATCCCTCGCCGCCACCCACACGGTGACCTCACCGCCCCTGGATAAAAGGGTTCTTCTTTTTGGAACAATGCTGTACCTGCATGAGCCGGTCTCGAAAACGGCGCCTACGGTGATGTCTTCTTTCATGAGGACGGAACATTGTCCTTGGCCTTTACATGCGCCGGTCCAGCTTGTAAAGACCGAGCCGTTATCAGGGATAGGCGTGAGGGTAACCCTTTCGTTTCTGTCGAAACCTGCCCGACATTTCGGCCCGCAGTCTATGTCAAAGAGAGGTGAGGCGATCTTGCCGGTCCCAGAGCCCGATTTGGTGACAGTGAGCGTGGGATAAAGGGAGAACTTCAGTACGAAGGCGTTAAGTCCACCCGTGTTGCCGGGCCAGGACTGGGCGGCATTCTTTAGTGGAAAATCGGAAGAGTAAGTAGGGCCGGTCTGAACGATGTTGTCCGTTGGATCGATAGCAAGTCCATAGGTCCGATCACCGTCGGTCCCGCCGATATACGTGGAATAGGCCAGGGTGGTGCCGTCGGGGCTGATCTTCATGAGGATTGCATCAAAGTCCCCCTGGAGGGCGGTGAAGAGTGCGTCGGCAGTGTATGGGAACTGGGTTGGGGCCTCTATAGGGGTTGAGGAGTAAGCATACTGGATCCCTGCCGCATTATTGGTCTCTCCGCCGACGTAGGCGGTGCCTTTTGAGTCCACCGCCACGCTGGTGCAAAAGGCGCCCCCCGTCCCATTTGTCGAACCAGCCCCCAGAAAGGTGGCATAGACGAGTGACGCCGCGCCGGGGAGGGTGGAATCTATCTTGACCAGGTAGGGCTCATCATTGGATGAGCCTTGGGCGAGATAGGGTGCGGAGTTGTAGATGCTGGGTACGGTCGAGCCGTTCATGGGAAAGTCAGCCGACTGCGTCCTGCCTGTGACCAGAATGAGTCCCTGGGGGTCCAGGGTCACCCCATAGGCATCGTCGCGGGCCAGGACGGTCTGTCCCCCGAGGTACGTGCAATAACTGTTCGTATACTGAGAGGACTGTTCGCCGGGACGGCTCGAGGTGAATTGGGCCACGTACCCGTTGCTCGTGTAGTTTGTAGCCGCGGGAGTGTTACGGTACCCGTTCCCTGTGACGGGGAAGTCCGTGGAGCTGGTAAATCCGACCAGGACAATGATGCCACCGGTGCTGTTTACCGCAACGCCGTGCCCCTTGTCGTCGCCGGTGCCCCCGAGAAAGCTGGAGTAGACGAGCGACTCAGCGCCGCTTTTGGTCGGATCGATAATAGCGAGGAAGGCGTCTTTGCCTCCGCTCAACGAGGGCTGGACAGCATTCTTGGAGGTTACCGGAAAGTCACTGGAAGCGGTTGTCCCGGTGACATAAACGAGGCCCTGTTCGTCGACGGCTACGTTGTTACCGTTGTTGGAGTCATAGGCAAAGGTGTTGGGTTCCGGCGTCCCCTCAGCCTCGCTGCCCCCCAGATAAGTCGAGTAAACCATTGGACCGCCCGGAGCAAAGACAGCGACAAAGTAATCTGACTTGCCGGCGACCTGGGACTGGTAAGCATTCATGGTCGGAAATGACGCCGGTTTGGCTGAGGTTGTCAGACCCGCGACGGCTACCCCGCCGTCAGGCATGGCAGCGATTCCCACTCCCATGCTGTTGTTATTTCCGCCCAGATAGGTGCACCAGATCAGGTTGCCTGCAGGGTCGTACTTTGCCACAAAGGTAGACATTGTGCTCCCCTCGGCGGGTGTTTGTTGCGAGGCGTTGAGTACGGGAAGGTCGGAGACGGTGGTGGCCCCTGTAACGTAAATGTTCCCTGATGCATCGGTAGCAGTGTTCTGGGAGAAGGTATCGGCACTCGTGCAGGAGGCGCAGGGGGTCGATCCACCGAGATAGGAGGAGAAGACCAGTTGGGGGGTTGTACCCGCCGACCATCGTGCTTGCCCGGAGGCCGACGCATAGTCACCGCAGAACATTGGGGCAACCACGAGTAGAAAGAAAACAAAAGAACTACGCAAGACCGGCTGAATCATAAAAAAGCTCCTTTTTGAGGGCGCTTGAATTCTTGCTGCAAGAGAACTTTGCGGACAGGGTAGAGAAGCCTTCTGCCTATCGCTTCAGTGCCCTCTTCGACGCCTCTGCTCCGGCAATCCGGCCGAAGGTA
>CAYTNW010000078.1:0-2798 GCA_964439325.1 uncultured Leptospirales bacterium
CAGCAATAAAAGGAGTACTGGATGGCGAAGATCCTCATTGTTGACGACGATCCCGACATCGTCGAAGCAGTCACGCTTTTCCTGCAGAAGGCCGGCCACGACGTGGCCAGCGCTTTCAACCGCAACGAAGGCATGTCGCGCCTGCAAGAGTCGACACCGGACCTGCTGATCCTCGACGTCATGATGGAGCAACCGGACGACGGCATCGCCATGGCGCAGGAACTGCGCCGTTCCGGCTTCAGCAAGCCGATCATCATGCTGACGAGCGTCAGCAAGGCTTTGGGCATGTCCTACGGCCGCGACGACGAACTCGTGCCGGTTGACGAATTCCTGGAAAAACCTGTCCTTCCCGCCGTCCTGATCGAGAAGGTCAACAAATTCATCGCGAAACCTTAAGGAGGAGCTGAACCCATGCTGGTCACGGAACGTGAGCGACTCAGGGATGACATCGTCGCGCTTGCCGGCAAACACGGCAACGACCGCAGCGCTCTCATCCCGATTTTGCAGGAGATCCAGCGGAAGCATCAGCAGATCTCCGAATTCGCCATGCAGGTCGTCGCCGACGCGCTCGACATCCACCCCGTAGAAGTGTACAGCGTCGTCTCCTTCTACTCTTTTCTCGGCACCGCGCAGCAGGGGAGATTCATCATCAAGCTGTGCCAGACCATCTCTTGCGACCTGGCCGGCAAGGCAGCGGTGGCCCGCCAACTCGAGAACGACCTCGGCATCAAGTTCGGCGAAACCACCAAGGACGGGAAATTCACGCTCGAGTACGCCAATTGCATCGGCCTCTGCGACCAGGGTCCGGCGCTGCTGGTGAACGACGAGGTTTACAGCCGCGTCACCCCCGAAAAGGTCCACGAGATCCTGGAGGGATGCCGGAAGACCTTCGGAATCTATGCGCTGGAACAGCAGGAGGGACACCACTCATGAGCACCAGGCTGACGTTCAACGAATTCGGAGACGGCGCCGGTCTCAGGGCCGCCATCGGCAAGAGCCGCGCCGACATCATCGCGGAGATCAACGCCTCCGGCATCAAGGGGCGCGGGGGCGCCGGCTTCCCGGTCGGCGTGAAGTGGAACCTGTGCGCCGCCGCCAGGAGCGACAAGAAGTACGTCGTCTGCAACGCCGACGAGGGCGAACCCGGCACCTTCAAGGACCGCGTGATCCTCATGGAGCACCCGGACCTGGTGTTCGAGGGCATGACCATCGCCGGCCTGGCCATCGGGGCCGCGGAAGGCATCCTCTACCTGCGCGCCGAGTACACCTACATGGTCAAGGGCCTCGAGAGGACCCTGGCCAAGCGCCGGGCCGACGGCCTGCTCGGCCGGAACGTGCTGGGCAAGAGCGGCTTCGACTTCGACATCCGCATCCAGATGGGCGCCGGCGCGTACGTCTGCGGCGAGGAAACCGCCCTCATCGAGTCCCTCGAGGGAAACCGGGGCGAACCGCGCAACCGTCCGCCCTTCCCCGTGGACACTGGCTTCCAGCGGCGCCCGACCACGGTGAACAACGTGGAGACCCTGGCCTGGGTGTCCTGCATCTTCGCCAAGGGCGCGACCTGGTTCAAGGCTTTCGGGACCGAGAAGTCGACGGGCCTCAAGCTGTTCAGCGTCTCCGGCGACTGCACCGCCCCCGGCGTCTACGAGTTCCCCCTGGGAATCACCGTCAGCGAACTGCTGGAGAAGGTCGGCGGCCAGGACGCCAAGGCCGTGCAGATCGGCGGCGCGTCCGGCAACTGCATCCCCGCTTCCGAATTCGGCCGGCGGATCGCCTACGAGGACATCTCCACCGGCGGTTCGGTCATCGTCTTCGGGCCCCAGCGCGACATGCTGCACATCGCCCGGAACTTCCTCGAGTTTTTCGTCGAGGAGTCCTGCGGGCAGTGCACCCCCTGCCGCGACGGAAACGTCAAGCTGCTGGAAGGCGTCGAGAAGCTCGAGGCGGGGCGTTGCTCCATGCAGTACCTGCGGGAGCTGTGCTCGCTGGGCGAAACCATGCAGCTGGCCTCCAAGTGCGGCCTGGGCCAGTCGAGCCCGAACGCCTTCCTGTCCATCGTCAAGCACTTTCAATCCGAGATCATGGGGCGCACTGCCAAGGCCCATGCTCCGGCGCACGAGGTGAAAAACCAACATGGTCGATAAGAAGATTTTCGAAAGCGACTCCCGCGCCCCGGTCAGCCAGCGGAGTCAGAGCGTCCCCGTCGTTTCCGACACCCAGGCCATCGGCGGAACCGTAACCGCCTTTATCGACGGCCAGGAAGTCAAGGTGCCGCTCGGCACCACCATCCTGGACGCAGCCCGACGTGTCGGAATCCGGATCCCCACCCTCTGCCACCACCCCGACCTCTGCGTCGCCGGCGTATGCCGCGTCTGCGTGGTGGAAGTGGAGAACCAGCGCACCCTGCAGGCGTCCTGCGCCTACCCGATCACCGCACCCATAAAAGTTCACACTCACACAAGAAAAGTCCGGCAGGCCCGGCGCCACGTCATCGACCTGCTGCTCAGCAACCACGTGGGCGAGTGCTACGCTTGCGCCCGCAACAACAACTGCGAGCTGCAGTCCCTGGCCAAGGAGTACGGCGTCGACTTCTTCCGCTTCGGGCACGCCGAGACGCCGCGCCACGAGAAGGACCTGTCCAGCCACTCCGTGTACCGCGACATGAACAAGTGCGTGCTGTGCCGCCGCTGCGTCCGCACCTGCATCGACCTCCAGGAAGTCGGCTGCCTGGAGGCGGTCAACCGCGGCGACCACACCAAGATCGCCACGTTCATGGACAAGCCCCTGGCGGAAGTGGT